>NZ_LGEA01000127.1 GCF_001280065.1 Streptomyces sp. NRRL B-1140 | reverse complement strand
CCCCATCGCTGCGCGATGGGCAAGCGAACACCCGCGCTGCGCGCGGGTGTTGCGCTCACGCTCCGCGTGAGCGGAGCTGCTCGCTGAGCGAGCAGCGTCACCCGCCTTGCTGCGCAAGGCGGGTGACGCTCCGTCCGCTGCGCTCCCGGAGCTGCGGGGCCTGCGGCCCGAAGGGTGGCCTACGCTGCGCTCCAGCCACCCCAGGCCTCTACGCGGCCAAGAGGCCGACCCCGCTGCGCGGTGTGGCCAATGGGCCTACGGCCCGAGCAGTAAGGAGAGGGAGGGTGACCGCCGTCGGGAAGAGTGAGCAGCCGAACCGAGGCGCTGAGGCAAAGCTGCCCGGCCGTCAGGCGGCTTTGCGGGGTGATCATAAGGCAACGGTAACGGAATTCGGCCATGTTCGGGGGACTTGTTGGGTTCACGATGCTTCACTTTGAAGCAGGAGATAGACTCTGGACTGAGATAGCAGCACCGTCAAGGGAGATGACCGGTTCCGATCACACTTCTCCGGTACTTATCCGAGGTTGTGACCCCGGTTCCGGTGAAATTCACCGTAGCCGATCGCACCCCGTCTACGTGTAGGTTTCCCGTTTCCTGCCCAGGTAAGAGCCCAGGAGAAGGCAGACGGATATGTCGACCACAAGCCGAACTGATCAGCGTGAGGCGGCCCAGCAGGAAGCCGTTGACGCGGTTGTCCGTGCTCTCGATTTGCCTGCAAGATCGCTTGTGTCTGAGCGGGGGCTCCGGACTCAGGTGATCATGGCGACTGGGTCCGGTAAGACCCGGGTCGCAGCCCGCAGCGCGGAGAAGCTCCACGCAGGCCGTGTGTTGGTGCTCGTGCCGAGCCTGGACCTGCTCACCCAGACCGAGGCCGCGTGGCGCGCGGCAGGTCGCAGGGGGCCGATGGTCGGGGTGTCGTCCCTGCGGGGCGAGGATGTGTCCTTCCCCAACACCACGGACGTGGACGAGCTGGTCGACTGGGTGCGGCCGTTCGACAAGGTCACCGTGTACGCCACCTACGCCTCCCTCGGGCTCGGCACGCTGGAGCGGGCGCACCAGGCCGGCCTCCCCGCGTGGGACCTGATCGTGGTCGATGAAGCGCACCGTACGTCGGGCCGGATCGGCAAGCCGTGGGCCGTCGTCCACGACAACACCCGTATCCCCGCCTTGCGGCGCCTCTATATGACCGCCACGCCGCGCCTGTGGCAGTTGGACGAGGATACCGAGGGCGCGCCGGGTGAGCTGGTCGCGTCGATGGAGGATGACCCGGACGGACCGTTCGGCGCTCGCTGCTACACGCTGACGCTGTCGGAGGCGATCGACCGGGGCATCTGTGCGCCGTACCAGGTGGTGTGTGTGGACATCACCGACACCCAGCTCCAGGCCGCGCAGCTCCTGGGCGTTGAAGGGCGCTCGGACGAGGTCCGCGGGGCCCGGCTCGCTGCCCTCCAGACCGCCCTGCTGAAGGCGTCGTCGGAGGAGAACTTCCGCAGGACGCTCGTCTTCCACCACGTCGTGAAGGAGGCCGAGGCGTTCGCGGCCGGCCTCCCGGATGTCGCCGCGCAGCTGCACGCCGCGGACCCCGAGCTGTACCCGCGCACGATCTGGGCGGACTGGCTGTGCGGCGAGCACAAGTCCAACCACCGGCGGCGAGTTCTCGGGGAGTTCGCGTCCGGCATTGCCACGAACGGCACGGTCGTGGAGAAGGGCTTCCTGGGCTCGGTGAAGGTGCTGGGCGAGGGCGTCGACACGAAGAACTGCGACTCCGTCTACTGGGCCGACGTGCGCGGCTCCATGCCCGACCTCGTCCAGGCCGTCGGCCGGGCGCTGCGCATGCAGCCGGGCGAGGGGAAGGTGGCCAGCCTGGTCGTGCCGGTCCTGCTCGGTCCGGGTGAGACGGCGGACAACATGCTCACCAGCCGGGCGTTCGGCGGGTTGGCGAAGCTGCTGGAGGCGCTCAGGGCGCACGACGCCCGGGTGGTGGAGCAGCTCGCCGAGCAGCAGGCGCCAAGCCGGGTGAGAGGCGTTCAGAGTCGCAGCGCGGGCCAGGAGGGCGGAGGCGAGGGGGACGGATCCGGCGGGCCGTCGAAGCCTGCCCGGCAGTTGCTGCAGTTCTCCACGCCGCGCGACCCGGCGCAGTTGGCCGCGTTCATCAACCTGCGGGTCCTCAACCCTGAGCACGAGCACTGGCGGCGTGGCATCGAGGCCGCCGTCATCTACGCCCGCGAGCACGGCGACCTGAAGGTGCCCTTCACCTACCGGGTGCCCGGCGGGGAGGACCAGGCGGTGGAGGCCGAGGGGTGGCCGGCCTCGCTCGCAGGATTCCCGCTGGGGCAGTGGATCGCTGACGCCAGGCGCTTCTACGCCCGCGGGGACATGGACGAGGACCGCGTCGAGCAGCTGGAGAAGCTGGGCATGGTCTGGAGCCACTTCGACATCGCGTGGGAGGAAGGTCTCGCGGCGGCGCGCGGGTGGGCGGCCGAGGCGGGCCACCTCCTGGCCCCGCTGGACGCCACCTACCAGGGCTACAAGGTGGGCATCTGGCTGAAGAACGCGCGGGCTGCCGCCCGGAAGGCTCAGGAGATCGAGCAGCGGCGTGCCGAAGGGCTGCCCGTTCAGTCGGCGGCCGGGGCGCTGTCCGAGGAGCGGCGCGAACAGCTGGAGGACATCGACCCCTCGTGGTGCCCGGCCTGGCCGGTGGAGTGGCAGCGGGCCTTCTACCTCGTCCGCCAGCACTTGGAGGACGGCGGCGAGCTGTCGACGGAGCCGGGCGAGGTCGTGCGCCAGGGCGAGGACCTGGGCCGGTGGGTGCGCTCGGTCCGGCTTGGCTGGGACAAGCTCACCACCGGGCAGCAGTGGATGTGCGAGCAGGTCCTCGGGATCGAACCCGCGGGCGAGGACAAGAGGCCCAAGCCGCGCCGTACGCAGGCCGACAAGTGGGCGATGAACTACGAGGCCGCCAAGCAGTTCTACGAGCGCGAGGGGCACCTGCGGGTGCCGAGGAAGCACGTCGAGCGGGTCGTCGGCGAGGACCAGGAGGAGCGGGAGCTGCGGCTTGGTGCGTGGGTCAGCAACCAGCGGAGCAGGGCTGCGACGCTGTCCTCGGAGCGGGTGGAGCAGCTGTCCGCCATCGGCATGCGATGGAGCTGACGATGGGCAGGACCGGTACGCGGGTTCCGCGTATGAAGGGGTCTCTGACTGCGGGTAGGCGGGGCCAGTCGGTCCGGGACGGGTCAGGCATCGGCTGCGCTGGTGGTCTGTGCAAGACCGGAGTGCAGGTCGGCTGTGGGCAGGCCCAACGTGGCAGTGTCGGCAAGCTCTCGAAAACGTTCAGCAGCTGAGCAGATCTTATCCCCCAAGGATCAGATGAAGGCATAATAGAGAAAGAGTCGACCCATTTAGCGGGTCGACTCTTTCCTTTGCCTTCTCGCGCGCCAACGCGTCAGGCATGTATTCCCTGTTCAGTCGCGGTTGGAGCAAAGGAAGCAGGGCACCGTCGCGTTGAGCGGCGGTGGTACGGAAAGTATGGGAACCGAAATCACCTTGATTCATTCAATCGTGAGACGAACCGGTTCAAACGGACAGGATGAGCCCTCGAACATATTCGAAAAGTAGGCAAAACGCCTGGCCAGAGGTTAATCAAGAATGTCTCACCTGGGTTGCAGATAATTTTCGAGGTGGGACGAAACTGATTTATCTGTCATCCCTGTGCGCGTTGAGGGTGTCCGGGTGGGAGGATGCTGTGCGGCTTCCCGGCAGCGCCAACTGCTGGGAAATGCCGCCAGGTTGGAGCAAAGAGTACGCGGTCCGCAGGTGTGTGCGGCCGGTCAAGAGGCAGGGCCCGTTCGCAGGGGCCCTTCATACATATTTGGAGGTGAGGTTGTGGGACGACCAGAAAAGCCGATCCCGGATCCGGTCAGTCCGCTGGGCACACTGGCTGTCGCCTTGCGTATCGGCCGCCGGAGCGCCGGCCTGTCGTACGCGGAGCTGTCGGAGCGAACACGGTCCATCAGCCCGGGGACGCTGCAGCGGGCAGCCTCGGGTGCGTTCTTGCCCAGGCGGGACGTCGCGCAGGCCTTTGCCCGTGCATGCGGCATGGACGTCGATGAGATCACCCGCCTGTGGCACGCGGCCCATCGGGGGAGCCTTGGCAGACGAAGCGCCGACCGGAGCAGGGATGCGGAGCCGCGTCCTGACCTTGTCCAGGACATGCGCGGTCTATGCACCGCTCTGAAGGTTCTGCGGGAGGCCAACGGGGCGCCGTCGTTCCGGATGATGGAGCGCAGGGCGCGGGCCACGGGGAGGGAGCTGTCGCGGAGCACCGCTGCCCGGGTCGTGACGGGTAAGCAGGCGCCTGCTTCCACTGATTGTCTGGAAGCGTTTCTGGTCGCATGTCAGGTGGCGCCGCGGGACCGCACGGTGTGGTTCGATGCCTGGCTGCGTTTGCAGCGACACGCTGTCAATGCCCGCCAGGAGGCCGACCGACGACGCGAAGAGCTCGCACAGCTTGAGTCCGTGGTCGCGGACACCAGCCGCGGTCGGGTGTCGCAGGAAGCCGCTGTGCGGATGCTGCGGAGGGCTGGCTTCGATGCGCAGGAACGCTATCGCCATTTCGACGCGCCGTGGTCGGTGGAGTGCGTGCAGTGTGGTTCCACGTTCCGTCTGCGCCTGTCCGATGTCGTTCTGACGCGGGCGACGTGTCCGGACTGCCCCAAGCTGATCGAGCACGTGCGTGAGGCGTGGGCAGAACTTTTGACGAACCCGTCCGGGTCACTGAGTCGTCAGCTGGTGCGTGCGCTGCGCGCCGCGACGGTCCTGCCGGCCCGCCTGCAGCGCGACCACCTGGACGTGCCCGTGTTCGTGGCCGACCGCACCACCCTGCGCACCTTGCAGTCCCCGGCGTGGCATCCCGCGCTGGAAGAAGCCCTGCGGCGGCATGTCCGGCGGCCCTTCTACCTGGACGTCCTCCTGGTTCACGACTACGACACCATGCCCGCCTCCCGGAACGGGAACCGGCATCTCCGGCTCGCCAAGGGCGCTGGCCTGGTGGACAGTCCTCTGGAGATCAGTCCTCCTGTGAAAAGGCGAGATGCCACGTCTGCGGATGCCGCCCGTGTTGCCACGACTCGCCCGTTGAAGCCGACCAGCAACAGCGGCGCCTGAAGCAGCCCCGGACGCCACCGGCCTCAGCGGCACTCTTCCGTGCCCGCCGCAGCAGCGATTCCGAAAAGCCAGAAGGCCGGAGACGGATCAGTGAAGCCGTCCGCAAGCGCTCCGCCCCCGCCCCGAGACGGCCGCCGCTCTGTGCCCTGGCCGCTCGGCCGCACAAGCCGTCTCACCGCATTCCACTCGACTCAGCCTGCCTCGAGCCCTCGAAACAACAAGGACATGCCCGATGATGCACTGCTCAGCCTCACAGTTGACGGAGAACGCGTCTCACTCATGCGCTCGTCTGATACTGGGAAACGACGCCTCTCAGAGCGCCTTCACCAGCTCCTGGACGTGGGCAACCCTCATCGGCCTCATCGCCCTGGTCGTCAGTACCTACTTCTCCATCGACCAGCTTCGTAAGAGCCAGCGCACGAAGCAGGCGAAGCGCTACCAGTCCGACTACGAACTGCTCAGCGAGACCGTCGTCCTCCTCGACAAGCTGGCTGGCACCGCAGTGGTGAAGAGGGATCTGACCAAGGTGAGCGAGCTCCTCAGCCGTATCAAGCAGGCAGAACGCCGCTTCCCCGAACTGCCGCTCGGCACCGTGGTCGCCCACCTCGACACCTACAAGACGACCGCTCTGCCGGACGACTTCTCCCGCAAACTCACCGCCAGGCGGATCGTCCTGGACGACCTGCTGGATCTGTCACGTCAGCAAGGGGCGGCTATCACCGACGCCCTCACAGCCATCCGGACCGTTCAAAACGAGATCGACCGGCGCACCATCTGACCACGCACGCCATAGCGCGACTCCGGCAGTCGAGGGCAGGCCATTCCCACCCTGCGGCAGCTGGCTGGACATGCGACTCCTCAGTTCCAGCGAGGGTCGACGTACTTCATGGCGCCCTTGGCGATGACGCAGGGCCTAGAGTACCGCCGCACTCAGTACATGTGGACGCCCACGTATTTCCCCGGGGCTGAGTTCACGTAATTCCCCAGCCCCGGGCGCCGATGGCGTCTACTTGACCGACGGCTTGGCGGGCTTGTCGGTGGGGTTCTTGGGGCGCTTGTTCGGGCGGTAGCTGGGGCCGTTCATGATGACCTGGTGGCTGGTGTTGATGAGCCGGTCGAGGAGAGACTCGGCGACGACGGGGTTGGGGAAGAGGGGATACCAGTCGCTGGGCGCCCGGTTGCTCGTGATGATCAGGGACCGCCCCTGCCGTTCGCTGACCAGTTCGTAGAGGTCGTCGGCGTGGGCCGCGGAGAGCTGGCGCATGGCGAAGTCGTCAAGGATGAGCACGTCGGGCCGTACCAGTTCGCGGATCCGTTTCTCCCAGGTGCGGTCCGCGTGGCCGCCGGCGAGTTCGGCGAGGATGCGGCTGGTCTTGGCGAAGCGGACGTGGGCGCCCCTCCGGACGGCGAGGTGGCCCAGGGCCTGGGCGATATGCGTCTTGCCCACCCCAACCGGGCCAAACAAAATAACGGACTCGCCCGCGTGCAGCCAGCGCAGGGCACCCAGGTCCCGGATCTGGGCGGCCGGCAGATTCGAGGAGGCGGTGAAGTCGAACTCCTCCAGGGTGACCTGCTGCTCGAACTTTGCCCGCTGGAGCCTGCGTTGGAAGGCGACGGTCTCGCGGCGGGTGATCTCGTCCTGGCAGAGGACCTGAAGGAAGTCGAGGTGGCCGAGTTCGCCGCCGTGGGCCTGGGCGAGGCGGGCGTCGAGGGTCTCCAGCATCCCGGACAGCCGCAGGGACTTGAGTGACAGGACGGCGCCGGACCTCCAAGCGCACCTACTGCCCGCGACGACAGCGCCGAGCCGGACGTGACGGACCCGGCCGCCGCGCCGTGAACCTCGACGGCTGGACCCTCCAGGACGAGGACGGCCACACGTTCACCTTCCACCACTACCGCCTGGACGGCCGCGCCATCGTCCGCATCCACACCGGTGAAGGCCGCGACTCGCGCAGCGACCTGTTCCAGGACCGCCGCAACTACGTCAGGGACAACCGCTCCGACACCGCCACCCTCCGCAACGACCGCGGACGCTTCATCGACGACGAGTCCTGGGGCCACCACCGTCACGACGGCGGCCACCACCACGGCCACGGCCACCGCTGAGCCAGCCGGCTGCACACGTGACCGGTGGCCGCCCCACGCGTGACAGCTGACGTGCGCTGTCGTTGAGCAGCACAACTCCATATGCCGGGCCCCGGGGAGGCTGCTTCCCCCGGGGCCCGTGATGTTGTCCGGGCCCTGATCGTCCTTGCGCTTCAGCGTTTGGCGGTGCCCATCTGCTCGGGGATCGTCTGCCGGTGCGCGTGGTCGGCACCTCTGTTGAACGGACCCGGCTTCGAGCGGGTGGGTCTGCTCTCCCAGGTGGAGGGTTGGTCGGCCGCGGTGAGCAGGCTGTTGATTCGGCGGGCGAACTCGTGCCCGGGCAGCGGGAGCTCGGTGTCGGGCTCGCGAAGGTAGCCGGCCGCCACGGCGGTCGGGATGTAGGCCATGAGCTTGGTGACGCCGGGCCGCCGTGTGCGGACGGTCTGCTGGGCGAGGTGGCGCAGGATCCGCATGAAATAAGTGGTGGAGGTGCTGGTGATCCGGTGGTCCGCCGAAGGAAGAACAATCGACGTCCACGCGGTGGCGGCCCCCAGCCCAGTCGCATCGCGTGCGCGCGGACGTTGACGAGGCGCATGTACCGCTGATCGGCGAGTGAGCCACTCTGACTGCCCTACGCCGCAATCGGCGCGACGCGATCAGTTTGCGGATGAGGCGTTCAGTCAGCCTATTCCTCAATCCAGTCGGCAGGTACGAGTGCTTGATCGGTGTCGCAGCGCCATCGCTGGGTTACGTATGGGCTTCACTCCGTCCCCGCTGTTCTGGCCCTCTTCTGCCTGCGGCGGATGCACGGCTTCGCGTTGGGGCGCCGGTACGGGCAGTCGGCTGTCACGTCCAGGGCACGGCATCAGTGAGGGCGGTGGCAGCGTGCGCCGAACTTCGTAGTGACGCCTGCTTAGCGTTGTCCACCTCGTTGATCCGGGGAACATCGGTCACGGCGTCGCAGTATGCTCGTCGGGAACTGCGAGGGGGCAGGGGGCCACGACGATGCAGATCCTGATCAGGTGTGTCACGGAGGAGGACGGCGATGATGTCTCGTCCGAACTGTTCGACTGGCTTGTGGACGACGCCAACGCGCGCAAGCATGCTGCGCCCCAACTGCTGGACGTCCCGCCTGGGTCCAACAAGCTGGGCGTCGTAGCCATCATCCAGCTCGTCCTGAGTGGCGCGTTCAGCGCCACTTCCCTTGGTGTCGTGATCGCGCAGTGGCGCGAACAGCGGCGGACCTCCGAGGCCGCGAAAATCACTGTCACTGTAGAGAAGGACGGCAAACAGTTCGCGGTAACCGGATCGGATGCGGGTGAGATCCAACGCAAGCTCGACGAGCTGGACGCGACCTGACCCGACCATGCGATCGTTGCGCCCGGACGAGTCCCGTGCGGTGCTGATCGGGGTCGCGGAGTACCCGGACGGCGGAACCTTCGACAGCGTCGAGGGGGCCTCCTATAACGTGCTGCGCCTGAAAGAACTTCTCACCGACCCCACATATGCGGGTTTTCACCCTAAGCGTGAATACACACGCACCATGTTGAACCCGCATGCATCTGAGGGCATCCGCGCAGCCATCAAGCGTGCGGCCGAGCAGGCAACCGATGTTCTGTTCGTGTACTACGTCGGGCATGGCTCGCGCGTAGGCGCGGAGCGTGAGCTGTACCTCACGACGTGCACTACCGCCAGCGGCGAATCGGTCGAGACCACCGGGCTGCGTTACACCACTCTGCGGGACCTGCTACGTGCAGCACGCGCTCGTGTCGTCGTACTGGTCCTCGACTGTTGCTTCAGCGGCCTCGCGGCGAAGGTGCTCGGCGACGGCGATTCGCTTGCCGAGGACGAGCTGCTCGAACAGGATAAAGCTGCCGAAGACGTCGACGAAGGTCTCATCGACGGCGTCTGCGTCCTGGCATCGAGCGGGCCCACACAGACCTCGGAGGCATCCGACAAGGCCTCGGCGACCAACTACACCGCGTTCACAGGCCACCTTGTGGCGGTGCTGGAGAATGGAGACGGTGACACCGCTCCACTGCTTCTCGGTGACCTGTTCCGGCGCGCAGAAAAACGTATGGGAAGGTTCAGCGTCGGGCACCAGCCACTGATGGCCACCGTCGGGACCGCCACCAATCTCGTGATGCGGCAGGCATCTGCGCCGCCGCCAGAGCCGGTGTCCACTCCGGCGCTGGCTCCTCTCGCTCCCCCGGACTCAGTGAATCTGGCATCGGATGTCCAGGCCGACGCAGGGCCACCCATTGGCCTGCTTAGCTGGCTTCCTGACGGAACCATCGTCGTCCACGACCCAGGATACGCCGACCGAATCATCGGCCTGCGTGGCCGCCTCGCACCCTCGGCTGTCCAGGACGACACACCGACAGAAGCAGACATGGCACAGGAGGATAAGCACGATGGGCATTAGTCCGCCCTCCGCCATGGAGCTTCTGCGAACGGTACGCCGCCTCGCTGCCAAAGCCCCCGGCCAGTACGGGCAGTGGGCGGACGTTGCCCTGCTGGCCAGCAGTCAGTGGCGCGCGGCCGGGGACCTGCGAAACGCGTTGTCCTGTGCTCAGGAGGCGGTGCACGCCTGCCGGATGGCGGCGTCGGCGGATCAGGGAGGCAGCGATGAAGTACGCCTCGCCAAGGCGCTGTTGGTTCTCGCCGACACTCTGACCGCGTTGGGTTCGCCCGACGAGGCGCTGGACATCTTCGACGAAGCCCGGTCCATCGCAGCAGAACAGACAGCCAACACCCCCAGTGCTGCCGACGCCTTGCCAGTCCTGGCTGGTGCCTTAAGCGCGCAGGCCGGCCTAGTCGCGGAGCAAGGCGACCTCACAGAAGCTCTGAACCTGGCACACCAGGCCGTCACTGCGTACGAGAGGCTGAACGACGTTCATGGCCGGGCGCCGACGCAGACGTTGCTGCTCGCCAAGGGCCTGAACAGCCGGGCGGTCATCGCCGCTGCGAGCGGCGACTACGACACGGCGACAGGGGACATGGAGCGGGCCGTCGACCTCTACCGCGAGGCGATCGCATCGGGAGCACGCAACGGCGAGGCG
The DNA here is from genome assembly GCF_001280065.1 of Streptomyces sp. NRRL B-1140. Lineage (GTDB taxonomy): Bacteria > Actinomycetota > Actinomycetes > Streptomycetales > Streptomycetaceae > Streptomyces. The sequence goes on along the minus strand of NZ_LGEA01000127.1, from coordinate 8,675 downwards.
CTGCTGAGTCGAGCACTGCACGCCCAAAATGCCATCCAGAAAGAGCGTGGTGTCGGACCAATGCACGACGCGGTCCAGGGCTCGCACGCCTACCTGGCTGCCGCACGCCACGATCCGCAGGTTCTCGCGATCGACTTGGGTACCTCGTCCACCAGTGTGTTTCTCACGGGCTTCGGTCCACGGGAGGCCGCCGAATCACGGCCCGGGCCCGCACTGGAGAACTCCAGCAAGGAAGGAACCGGAGCATTGGCTCAGGAGCGCAACACCTATGTGGAGCTAGCCGCAGCCATTGAGGCGGTGCGCGAGGAGCTGCGGCGCACCGCCGCGCACAGAGACGATCTCAGGTTCGAGGTCGGTCCAATCGAACTGGAATTCGGCGTGGAGCTGCGGGAGGACCCGCGCTCCCGGGCAGGAGTCCGCGTCATGGTCCTCACAGGCGGCCCCGACCGGACCGCCGGCGCGGCACAACACCGCATCCGGCTCGAACTGACACCTCAGTCGCTGCACGGAGAAGCGCTGCTGATCGGAGATGACGCTCCCGCCCCGGGTAACTGGCGTGACGAATGAACTGCAGCGCCTGTTCGGCGATGGCAGGGGCATTGCATGATCGAGATCTGTCTGGGTTCGTCACGTGAGTCCGAGGGCTCGTAGGGGCCGGTGGCGGTCGCGGCCAGTGTGGCGGAGGGCGGCGGCGATGTTGGTCTGGCCGTCCTGGCGGAAGACGCTGATGGCGAGGTTGCGCAGGGAGGCCATGGCGCAGGGCAGGGTGCCGGTGCGGACCTTGGAGTCGTCCTCGCGGAACGTGCTGTCCCGCACGTGGACGGGTGGCGCTGTCCCAACGGCTGACCACGGCTCTGTCCTCGTTCGTGGCCCCGCGCCTGGTCCCCCAGGCCGGGCGAGCGTTCACGTAGGCCGGCGACTCCACTACACGCCCGCCGGGGGCGGTGCCGTGGTGGAGGTCGTGGCGGGCACGACCCGGCACGCGGTCGTCACCGTGGTCCGGCTGCGCTGACCGATGACCTTGTGGATCGGCAGCCGGGAAACTCTGAGCGGGTGGCGAGGGGTACTTGGCAGAATTCGGCGCGTGGGAACAGCACAGCAGACGTCGCGGCAGCACCTCGTATCCCAGGTCTTGCTCAAAGAGTTCACGATGCCCGAGCCGAAGGGCGGCAGCCGGCAGTTGCTCCCGTTCGACCTGCACAACCCCGGACGCGTGCACAAGCGGATGCCAACCAGCCGCTGCGGCTGGGTCGAGAACTTCGTCGCCGTCGACTCCCCATCCGTTGAAGCACTGTGGGGCGACGTGGAGAGGCGCGTGCCTGCGGCGCTCGCCGCCGTGCGCGCCGGCACTCCGTTCGCCGATCCGCTTCACGTGGAGGTGCTACGCGACCTGGTCGTGCTCCACTACGTCCGGTCGCTCCACTACCGCGATGTGCACACCGACTCGATCGAGCGAGCCCGCACGCGCCTGATCGCCAAGGTGATCACCCAGTACCCAGAGCAGCTGCGCCTCGAGGCACTGCGCGAGACGGGCCTGTACCTGTCCGGCCCGGCTGCCCTGGGCGCCTTCGCTGAGCGTCTCATCGAACGGTCCACGATCATGCGCGACCGCGAGGGCGGCAAGCTCTTCCGCACCAGCATCGAGGACACCTTCCACAAAATGCGGGACCTGGCTTCGACGCGGCGGCTGGAGGTGGTCACGCCCGAGACGGGCCAGTTCCTGATCGGCGACAACCCGGCCCTGACCCTGTCCGTGAAGGAAAGCCGCACCATCTACGGCATGGCGTTCGGTGACGCCCAGACCCTCATACTTCCCATCGGCCCAAAGCACCTGCTGTCCCTGGGCACCGAGGACGTCACGCTCACCGTCCCCCAGACCTTCGTCGACCGCCTCAACGCCGTGCAGGTCCACGCCGCCCACCGCTACGTGTACCTGCACCCCGAGAGCGGCCTGGAGCCGTTCGTGGAACGCGCCGCACAGCGACGACCGGCCGGGGACCGCACCACGTGACAGGCGATCGTCATCGCTGTACATCCTGCGACGGCACGTGGGCCGAAGCATCCGAGCCGACCGGCTGCCTCAAGTCCAGGTAGCAGCGCAGCCGTACACCGGGGTCGCCCGCGTCGCGGATCGTGTACTCCGCTGTCGCCGTCGCCCCACCGTTCGGCGAGCAGCTGCTGGAGAGCCAGGGCGGTGGCGTCGTCGGCGGCCGCGACGTCGACGGCCAGGAGGCCGGGCTCGCTCACGTGCGCCTCGTTGATCGGGTCCATGTCCGGCACTACGCCGGGCATCTCGGGAAGTTCCGCCACGGCAGTACCTTCACCCGACCGAGTACGGGTGATGAGGGGCCGTCGCAAAACCACTCTCACCGGCTCTGGTCGCCCAGGCGCGGGTCGTACGGCGCGCTGACGCCGCGCGGCAGAACTGCGGACGGGGGCGCTCGGGCTGCTGGGTATAGACGGGCCCCGTTCGGGGGTAGCAGAGGCGCTGGAGAATCCCGGAACGATCTCTGGACGAATTCGTATGATCGGATTCAGGCGATCATGTGTATGCCGGAGCCGGAAGCGGACCCGACCCGGCTGATGTCGAGGAGGCCGGGACTGTGGTGCAACTTGAGGTGCCGCCCGCCGAGGCGGACCGCGCGGCAGCCCGGCACAACTACATGGTGTCCCCCCACATGACCCGTACACAGCGGCAGCCGGACGCTGCATGCCCTTGGCAGCTGATCGGCTTCACCTCAGAAGATGCCCAGGCTCGTGGCACGCTGGCGTGGATCATCGCTGACGCCATTGTGAAGAGCCGCTCCGGCCCTTCTCCCGCCTACCAATTGTGGCGGGACGCCGCGCTCAAGGAGCGAAAGCTTGAGGGCCTGGAGGCTCGCAGTGTCGCGGCTGTCGTGCGGTCGGTATTCGGGCTCCCTCCCCGGGGCACAGACGCCAAGGATCATCCGCCCGGCTACGTCGGGGAGTGGTTGTGGTACCTGCTGACCAAGGAAGAACAGCTCAAGGACCACCAGCTGATATTGCTGGAGCCACCCGACTGGGGCGTGACCGGAGGCGGTGGAGACGGGTTCGCCGCGCACCGGGTCCCGGCCCGAGCAGGAACTGGCAGCGACACCATGCTGATCTTCAAGCTGTGGGAGCTCAAGAAGTTCACCGGCACCGAGGGGTCCGTCAGCTCCACCATCTCCAAGGCCGCATCCCAGCTGGCCAAGCGAGGCGACGAGTACATCGCGAAGGTCTGCTGGTCTAACCAGAACGAAACCGGTGAACTCGGTCAGCTGATGGCCGAACTTGCCGAGCTGTGGATGCGTGGCGACCCGCGCGGCGGTGCGGGCATCAGTGTGTCAACCAACACCCGCAGCGTGCCCAACCAGGCGTTCTCCCAACTGGCTGGGCGTCTGCCTCAGCTGAACCAGCCTGACCAGCTGCGCGGACTGATGGTGGCAATGGACGACTTCACGGCGTTCGCCGAACAGGTGAAGGGATACCTGTGGACCGCACTCTGAGCCTTCCGTTCCTACGCGAAGCCCTCGGACCGCCTCTTCCCGGCCGGCTGCCCAGCCCACAGGAACTCATCGAGATGCTCGCCGACATCGAGATTCGGGCCATCTTGAATCGCTTCGAGGTCGACGACACAGTGCTGGCAACAGCCTGGTACTTGCACGGGGTGTGCGCCCTGCCGGAGGCAGCCGAGCTCTACACGCCCGTACGTCGCCAGCGTGCTGCTGCGGTCAGCGCGCACATCTTCGACCTAGCCCTGGCGGACGTGAACAGGCCGTCCGCCGAGCGTCTGTCGCTCGCCTTCGCAGCGCAGACCGGCTACCGGCGGGCGGGCCAGGACCCCAACGCCACGGCCGTGTTCCGGCAGGTCGCGGACCTCCTGCACGGGTACCGCTCCCTGAACACTCCCGGCCTGCCGATTCCCGTGCCCGAAAGCAATGACTTCCAGACCCTGGCCTTGGAAGCCGGGGTCGCCTTCCTAGGACTGCAGACCTCCGAGGTGCGTACGCTAGTACGCCACTGGCGCCGGGAACTCAGCGGTCTCGCTGCCGACCTGCAGGTTCCTGATCTGACGAGCACGATGTTCGGCCCCGCCGAGGCAGTAGTCCATGCAGTGAGGCTGTTGGCAAACTTCCTCACCTACGGTCCGGGCGACCGCCTAGACCGTGCCCAGACGGCACTGCTCAGCGTGCTGGACGGGACTGCCGGAAGCGGGGACCTCAACGCACGGTGGGTCGCCGCCCACCTGCTGGACCTGCTCGGGGACCTGGCGGACAGCAGCCTGCACCGCCTCCTGCCGCCCGGCACACCCCAAGCCGTTGCTCAGGCGTTCACTCTCACCTCCCCACCTGTGCTGACCCTGTGGCCACCTCAGCGGGAACTACTCACCCGACCGACTGCCAACCCTCTGGACCCCGCCACCGGACGGCTCTTGATCAGTGTGCCCACCAGCGCAGGCAAGAGTCTGATCGCACAGCTCATCATGTGCACCCACCTCGCTACCGTGCCCGGGCGGGTCATCTACATCTCCCCTCTGCGCAGCCTGAGCCGGGAGATGCGTCGCGCGCTGCGTGATCGGCTGCGCGTCCTGGACCGCAAACTCGGCGCAGAGACTCCCGATTTCCCTGGCACCATTGGCTTCTCTACGGGGATCTTTCCTCCCGTTGGCTTCGGCGACCTGATGGGCGACGACGCCGACATTGACGTAATGACGCCCGAGCGGCTCATGCACGCCCTTCGCCACACTCCTGAGGTCTTGAACGACGTCACCCTCATCGTCGTCGACGAGGCCCACCACATCACCCAGCGCAAGCGCGGATTCCTTTTGGAGGGCTTGCTCGCCCTGTGCCAAGCCGTCCCCTCCGCCCCGCGTCTGGTGCTGCTCTCCGCAGCTGTCGGCAACGGCGCCGCGCTGGCCCGATGGCTCGACCCGCGCAAGCCGGAGATCCTCTTCACTTCCCCCTGGCGGGGACCGCGCCGTCTGCACGGGCTGTTGACGACCCATCCGTTATGGGAGCAGAAGACTGTTAAGCCCCGCCGGTCGAAGGAGTGGCCGGAGACGGTCACTACGCCGCTGGTCGTCGACTTCAGCATCCGTCCTGCTGAGGCCGCCCGGGTCACCACGCTTACCACCAGCCACGACGACCCGATCGGCCAACTCGTGCTGAAGAGGAATGGCAGGGAGCAGAAGCGCGACGGTTCAGCGAGCACCGCGGCTTACAAGATGTTCGCCCAGGCCGCCGTCCTGCTATTGCCGGCCGGGCCCATGCTGGTGGTGTGCGCGACACCCCAGTCCGCCCAGGACACAGCGCGGGCCATGACCGACGCACTCTCCATGTCCGAGCACGAACCCGCCCGAACCCTCGCCAATCTCCTCGCCGAACAACTCGGCGAGGAGCACCCCCTGGTGCGCTGCACCCGCTACGGCATCGCCTTCCACCACGCGGCGCTTCCCACCGACGTACTCGAAGGCGTCGAAGACGCCCTGCGCAACGGCGCCCTGAAAGCTGTGGTCAGCACTACCACCCTGACTGATGGGGTGAACCTGCCCGTGCGTACCGTGGTCATCCTGGCCGGCCTGGAATCCGCTGACGGCGACGGTGGCAGTGGCGCCCCGAGCCTCGATGCAGCGAAGCTCCTCAACGCCGTCGGACGGGCTGGACGAGCTGGCCGGGAAACCGAAGGCTGGATCTTCCTCGCTCTCAACCGCAAGAGCGACGGCAGCGACCATGCCCTGTTCACCCCTTCCCCCGACGATCTGCAGGTCCACTCTTCCCTCACCAGCGCCCGGGCCCTGGCCGACCTCGCTGAAGCCGAAGACCTGATCGCCCGCAGTGCCGACGGCCTGATGGACATCTCCAACACCATCGCAAGCGACTTCATCAGCTACGTCTGGCTCGCCCTGGACATCCACGACCACCTCACCTTCGACGGCAGCCCGCTTCAGGCCGTGGACCGGCTGCTGGCCATGGAACAGCTCAGCACCGAGGACAAGGCCCGCTGGCAGCGGCTGGCCCAGCGCACCCAGCGGCGCTACGACGCAACCCCTCCGGGGGTACGCCGACGCTGGACCACGACGGGGACCAGCCTGCCCAGCGCCCGCGCCTTGGACGAGCTGGCCCGACGCCTGGCCGAACGCATACAGCGCGACGCCAACCCCGATCCCTTCGGCAGGTCGAGCGCCCAAGCCCCTATGTCCCTCTCGCTGGACAGCACCTTCGGCGTCCTCGACCAGGAAGGCGCCTTCCAGACGCTACTCACACTGCCCGAGCGGGAGAAGCCCTGGGGCTTCTACAACCAGCGACGTGGCCGCCGGCAGGAGATCCACGTCGACCTGTACACCGCGATGCGGGACTGGATCGCTGGGACGCCCATTCCCGAGCTCGCTCGTCGGTGGCTGCCCAATGTCGCCGTCGACTGGCGCCTGGAGCAGACCGTCAAGAACATCAGCCAGATCTTTGAGCACTACCTGTCCTGGACCCTGGGCGCACTGGTCCATCTCACCAACGATCATCTCGCCAAGCTGGATGCCACTGTGCAACTTCGGCCCGACGCTGCGTGGTGCCTGCGGTACGGGGTCGACACCGTGCAGGCACTGCACCTGCTCACCTCTGGACTGCACTCGCGCACGCTCGCCCACGCCATCGGCCAACAGGCCAACGCCGAGCTGATCACCACCTCCGGGATCCGGTCCTGGCTCGCCAATCAACACATCACGGGTTGGCGCGAGCGCTACCGTCCAAGCGACCTCGGTCTAGAGGACCTCATCGAGTACGTCCGCGGCCACGGACGTAGCCTTCTGAGTCGGCTGCTGGCCGACGGCACGATCGAACTCAGCGTCATGCCCCACGAGGATGCCTGGCTATGGTCAGGCGGAGTCGTGCATTTCGATTGGGCCGAGTCCGGGCCTGCACGTGCCATCACCGTCGTGGACAGCAACGGCACCCCACTGGCGCGGGTCCGTGCTGAGAACCACGCCGACCTCACCGCGATCCTCCGTAGTGGTGTCCCCCTGGACGCCCATCTCGAAGACGCCCGACTGCGCATCACCCGGACCGGGCCAGATGACTAGGTGATCAATTCGACACATTCCGACGACGCCGAGGATGTCGTGCGGTCGTGATGGTCGCCGACGAACAGGGAGGCCACCCCGAGCAAGGGCACGGCGGCCAGCCCGTAGCTGGCCCCGCGCGCCGCGACGTCCCGGGTCCGGAGCAAGGGTCGGATGATGGCGTCCTCGGTGCGTATACGCGGCACCGTAGCCCAGCCGCGTCGCCGGGATCACGCAACCTCCGGCCATCCTCGGCTTGACCTGCGAGTTGTTCAAATCCCGGCGATGGCGGGGCGCCGCCCACCAGACCTGCGCAGCCGCACGCCGAGGCGACCCCGCCGTCCACCGAACCTACGCTGCCGTCCGGGCTGATGCCGATCCCGGCCTTCGATCAAAGAGGACCTCCACAGGACGTTGCCGGTGACGGTCCTTCAGGCCAGCGCTCGAGCACTCCGCAACCAGCCTTCTGTTACTCACTTTCGGGTGACAGCCCAGCCCCTTGTGGGGTGGAGAACCGCGGCGGCCACGTACCGCGTCCCAGTCACCGCACGGCCTGACCATCTGCTGGCGCGGCAACATCTCACATGGGGCGACATAAATGTATGTTACAGCCAAGAGTCATGGAAATTCGGACAACAGGTAACAGGGGCCATGTTTTCCCCTCAACTTCTCCACGGCGTGGACAGAGTGTGCGGGCGGCCAGCCGGCCGTCACAGCACACGACACCCGACTGTCCGGGAGCCCGCAACGGCTCCTAGGGAAGGGTGTCCGCACCTAAGGGGACCTCATGTCCGCTTTTGCTCGCCGTCTTGTCGCCGCCACGCTCACCGCCGGTGCTTTGGTCTCGGTGGTGACCCTGCCGGCATCCGCCGCCGACCACGCCCGCCCCGAGCGGTCCAAGGTGAAGATCTCGGACGTCCAGTACGACTCCCCCGGCCGTGACGACCGCTCCAACCGCTCCCTGAACCGGGAGTGGGTGGAGATCACCAACACCGGCCGCCGCAGCGTCAACCTCGACGACTGGACCCTCGAAGACGAGGACGGCCGCACCTACACCTTCGACGACTACCGCCTCGAGGGCCGCTCCACGGTCCGCATCCACACCGGCCACGGCCGCGACACCGACAGCGACCTCTACCAGGACCGCCGCCACTACGTCTGGGACAACTACTCCGACACCGCCACCCTCCGCAACAACCGCGGCCGCTACATCGACGACGAGTCCTGGGGCCACCACCGCCACGGCGGCGGCCACCACCACGGCGGTCGCCACCACCGCTGACCCAACACCGCGTGCGTGACTGAACACCTCACCCACGCCCCGATAGAACGTTGACGCGCCCGGCCTTCCCGGCCGGGCGCGTCTCATCTGCGCGGACCGCCCTGGCGCTGGCGAGGTGAACCGCGCGCGCCAGGCTCCTATACGGCCGGCTCGTATGTCACGGTCTGCTCTGGGCAGCCGACCGCCACCTCGTGCAGGGCCGTCACCTCGGCCTCATCCGCTGTGAGGCTCCAGCGGAGCTTGGTTGCGACCCACTCGGCGGCGTACCGGCAGTGCGCCTCGGCGGCAGGCGGCAGCCACTGGGCGGGGTCCTGGTCTGCCTTGGACCGGTTCGAGCGG
>NZ_LGEA01000126.1 GCF_001280065.1 Streptomyces sp. NRRL B-1140 | reverse complement strand
AAACGCCCGGTTACATTCCGAACCCGGAAGCTAAGCCTTACAGCGCCGATGGTACTGCAGGGGGGACCCTGTGGGAGAGTAGGACGCCGCCGAACAATCATTGAAAGGGTTGGACCCGGAACTTCGGTTTCGGGTCCAACCCTTTTTTGTTGTCCGTCACTTGAAGTTCACGTTGCGCGAGCAGCATCCACAGCATGGGTACTGCTGCAATGCTCAGGGCCGCCGGTGTCGGACTCGGTGACGAGGTCGTGGTGCCGGCCTTCGGGAACGTCGAGGTCGCCGAAGCCGTGGCCAAGGCCGGGGCTCTTCCGGTGTTCGCCGACATAGACCCCGCCACCTACTGCCTCGACGCCGCCGCTGTGGAAGCGGCGGTGACTGCGCGGACCGCGGCCGTGGTTGCCGTGCACCGGTTCGGGCGGCTCGCCGACATCCCGCGGCTGCACGCGCTCGGACAGCGGCACGGACTGCTCGTGCTGGAACAGGGGGAGTCCGAAGCGCCGTACGACGAGATAGCCCAGCGCAGGGAGCGCGCCGCCTATCTCCACGCCAAGTTGAGGGGTGTCCGGGCGCCGGAGGACGGTGACGGGCACACCTATCAGCAGTACGTGGTGCGGGTTCCCGGCAATGGCCGACCCGATCGGGATGCCTTTTCGCGGGCCCTGCGAGCAAAGGGAGTTGAGTGCCGGGTGCCGGTGAAGACGCCCGTGCACCGGCTGCCCGAATTCCGGCGGTGTGTTTCGCTGCCGGAGACCGAACGGGCCTCCGACGAGACGCTGGCGCTGCCCGTGGACGCGTCGCTGACCAAGCGTGACATGCAGCGCGTCGTGTCCGCCTGCAATGCCCTCGGAGGGCTTCTGCAGCCCGCCTTCTGACGTGGTTGGGAGCACGGCTCTGTTCGGGGTATGATCTATTCCGTTGCCGCGGGGGAGACCTCGCAAGCAACAGGCCCCTATAGCTCAGTCGGTAGAGCGTCTCCATGGTAAGGAGAAGGTCAGCGGTTCGATTCCGCTTGGGGGCTCCGACAAAAAGGCCCCACCCTTACGGGTGGGGCTTTTCGCGTTCTCCTAGTCCTTCTGAAGTCCGGGGACGCGCATGGCCAGGATCGCCATGTCGTCCGAGGGGGCGTCCGACGCGAAGCGTTCCACCGCGCGCATGATGCGGGCCGCGACCGCGCCGGCCGTGAGGCCCGTGCAGGTCGTGAGGACGTCGGCGAGGCCGTCGTCGCCGAGCATGCGGGCACCCTCCCGGCGTTCGGTGACGCCGTCCGTGACGCACAGGAGGACATCGCCCGGGTCGAGGGTGACGGTCTGCTCGTAGAGCTCCAGGTCCTCGATGACACCGAGGAGCGGCTGGGGCTCCGCGGCCGGCTCGACCGACCCGTCCTGGCGCAGGCGCAGCGGGAGCGGGTGTCCGGCGCAGACCACCTTCAGCTCCGCGCTGCCGTCCTCCTGGGGGCGCATCTCGCCGTACAGGAGGGTGAGGAAGCGGCTGCGGGCGCCCTCGTCGAGGATCGCGGAGTTGAGGCGCTCCAGGACCGTCGGGCCGCTGAGGCCCTCGCGGGCCAGCAGGCGCAGGGCGTGGCGGGCCAGGCCTGTGACCGCCGCGGCGTTCGGGCCCGTGCCGCAGACGTCGCCGATGGCGAAGCCGTAGGCGCCGTCGCGGATGGGGAAGACGTCGTAGAAGTCGCCGCCGACCTCGTTGCCCTCGCCTGCGGCGCGGTAGATGACCTCGACCTCGACGCCGTCGATCTCGGGGAGCTCCGGGGGGAGGAGGCTGCGCTGGAGGGACTGGCTGATCGCCGTGCGCTCCGAGTAGAGGCGGGCGTTGTCCAGGGCCAGGGCGGCCCGGCGGGAGAGGTCTTCGGCGAGTTCCAGGATCTCCTGGCGGAAATGTTCGTCGGTCGGCTTGCCGAGGGTCAGCATGCCGATGACGCGGTTGCGGGCGACCAGCGGAAGGACGACGGTCTCGCCGCCGACGGCGGAGGCGGTGGAGAGGGTGGGGCCGATGCCGGGTGTGACCTGGCGGGTGGGGCTGCCGCTGAGGCCGAGGCTGCGCATGGAGGTGCGCAGGGCCGCCTGGTGGGCGACCTCACCGGGAGCCGTCCACACGCGGGCGCCGGGGGTGGGGACCGGGTCGGGCGGGGGGACCTTCGACAGCAGGGACTTGATGCCGTCGATGAGTTCCTCGTCCTCGTGCAGGACGTAGGAGAGGTAGGGCTCGGAGGCCTGGTCGGCGATCGTGTAGACGGCGCACCAGGTGGCGAGGGTCGGGACCGTCATCTGGGCCATGAGGGCCAGGGTCTGGTCGCGGTCCAGGGTGCCGGCCAGCAGGTCGGACGCCTCGACGAGGAAGCTGAGGGAGCCGCGGCGCAGGCGTTCCAGTTCGCCCAGGCGGGCCGACTCGACGGCGAGGGCGATGCGGTCGGCGGCGAACTGGAGGCGCAGGGCCTCCTCGTTGGAGTATCTGGCCGGGGCCTCGGCGGCGACGCCGAGGGAGCCGGTCAGGCGGCCCTCGACCTTGAGCGGGACGGTGACGACCGAGCGCATGCCCGTGCCGTTCAGCAGTGGTACCGCGCCGGGGACCGCGGTCAGGTCGTCGTGGACGGCGGGCATGCGGGCCGAGCCGTAGCGGCCGGGGCCGGCTTCGACGGGGACGCGGGCGAAGCGCTGGCGGGCGGAGGGGAGGCCGGTGGAGGCGCGGACCTCCAGTTCCGTCTCGTCGTCGGTGGCCAGCAGGAGGAACGCCGAGTCGCCGTCGAGCATGTCGCGGGCGCGTTCGACCGTGCGCTGGAGGAGGCCGTCGAGGTCGTCCGGGGCGGGGGAACCGATGAAGACTTCGAAGGGGTCGGTGCTCTGGCCCTCGGCGCCGGTCGAGCTGTCGGACGCGGGGCCGCGCAGGGGGGTCTGCAGAACTGCCCGTTCGTGGTCGCGTACCAGGAGGCACACGGTTGACGGTTCGCCGCCGGTGTCGCGGACGCGCAGGTGGGAGGCGTAGACGGGGGTGACGCGGCCGGTGACGGCGCGGATGCCGTAGCTGCCTTCCCAGCGGGAGAGACGGAGGGCTTCCGCGATGCCGGTGCTGGTGCCGGGGGTGTGGGGCCAGGCGGCGAGGTCGGTCAGGGGTTTGCCGGTGACCTGATCGGCCGGGTAGCCGAAGAGTTCCTCGGCGTCCTCGTTCCAGGCGGTGATGTGGCCGGTGCGGTCGATCTGGATCACTGCGACGCGGACCCGGCCGTCGGCGAGGGGGAGCAGGTCCAAGGGGAGGGCGGGTCCGGCCGCGCGGGTGCCCACCGCGCGTGCGGGCAGGTCCAGTTGGAACCAGACGGTCTTGTGGGTGGGGATGTACTCCACGCCCCAGCGGCCGGCGAGGGCCGCGCACAGCTGGAGTCCGCGGCCGCCTTCGCGGTCGGGGCTGCCCATGTTGACGGCCGTGCCCTGGAGGGGGATCTCGCGTTCGGGGTACCGGTCGGCGACCTCGATGCGTACGCCGTCGTCGCTGCGCAGGCAGAGCACGTCCGCGGAGGTGCCGGCGTGGACCACGGCGTTGGTCACCAGTTCGCTGGTGAGAACGACGGCGTCGTCGACGATGTCGGCGAAGCCCCAGCCCTGGAGGGTGTCGCGGACGAAGGAGCGGGCGCTCGCGACCGAGCGCCCGACGGGCTCGAAACTGGCGGCCGCGCGCGCGGTGATCACAGAACTCCTCGACCGGTTCTCGACGTGCTGGGCTGCGGGGCCGACCGGCTCGCGCCGCTGCTGCGGCAGGCTGCCCGTCGGCCGGGGGTCCGGGGGCTGTCCCCCGGGGATCAGTCCGGTGGTCATGTTGTGTGCGGCCGCCCCTCCGATGCCCGCTCGTCTTCGTGCCACCGCCCAGGCCGGACGGACCGGCGCGGCTGGACAGCCGGATGCAAGGTTACTTACCTTCGCGGTCCGTGCGGATGCCGGTCTGCAGTGTTTCCGTCCGGAGGGTGTGCGGACGATGTGCGAAGCTGCCGAACTGTTATGGCCTGGTTCGGCCAGGGTGAAACACTAGGCAAGCTTCCTGTGAAGGTCCGGGCAGGCTGTGTGCCCGAGGGTGACCGTGGGCAGCAGCCCCCGTGGAAACGGCCTGGTATGCAGGGCAGAGAATACGCAGTAGTAACTGGTACGGCGAGCGTGGTACCCGGACACAGCAGTGACGGTCGATCCCTGCGGGAGGGACACAGTGGAGTCTGGCGCAGCGACGCGTGGCAGGAAGACGCGCGCGAAAGGCGGACAGTCCCCGGTCAACCAGGGCAAGGTGCGCAGCGGCACGACCGAGGTGGACACGGCCGCTCTGAACCGGCTGATGGCGGCCCTGGTGTCGATGCGGGACGGGAACTTCCGCAAGCGGCTCACGGTGTCGGGCGACGGCGTGATGGCCGAGATCGCGGCGGTCTTCAACGAGGTGGCCGACCGCAATCTGCATCTGACGGGTGAGCTGTCGCGGGTGCGGCGGATGGTGGGCCGTGAGGGCAAGCTCACCGAGCGGCTGGAGACGGGTGCCTGCGAGGGTTCCTGGGCGACGGCGATCGACAACTCGAATGCCCTGGTCGACGACCTGGTGCGGCCGGTCTCCGAGGTCGGCCGGGTGCTGTCGGCGGTGGCGGAGGGTGATCTGTCGCCGCGCATGGAGCTGCGGACGCAGGTGCCGGACGGCAACAGTCAGCCCCTGCGGGGCGAGTTCCTGAAGGTCGGACGGACCGTCAACAACCTGGTCGACCAGCTGTCGACGTTCACCGACGAGGTCACGCGTGTGGCCAGTGAGGTGGGCACCGAGGGCAAGCTGGGCGGGCAGGCCCGGGTGCGGGGCATGTCGGGTTCCTGGCGGGATCTGACGGACTCCGTCAACACGATGGCGTACCGGCTGACGGCCCAGGTGAGGGACATCGCGCTGGTGACGACGGCGGTCGCCAAGGGTGATCTGTCCCGGAAGGTCACGGTCCAGGTCGCCGGCGAGATGCTGGAGCTGAAGAACACCGTCAACACGATGGTGGACCAGCTGTCGGCGTTCTCCTCCGAGGTGACCCGTGTGGCCCGTGAGGTGGGTACCGAGGGCGCGCTGGGTGGTCAGGCGCAGGTGCCGGGCGTCGCCGGTGTGTGGAAGGAACTCACCGATTCGGTGAACACGATGGCCGGGAACCTGACGGCCCAGGTGCGTGGGATCGCGGAGGTGACGACCGCGGTCGCCAACGGTGATCTGTCACGCAAGGTGACCGTGCCGGCGCGCGGCGAGGTCGCGCAGCTCGCCGACACGATCAACCAGATGACCGAGACGCTGCGGATCTTCGCCGACGAGGTCACGCGTGTGGCCAACGAGGTCGGGGCCGAGGGGCAGCTCGGTGGTCAGGCGAACGTGCCGGGTGCGGCGGGGACGTGGAAGGACCTCACCGATTCGGTGAACACGGTCTTCCGGAACCTGACCACTCAGGTGCGGGACATCGCCGCGGTGACGACGGCGGTGGCCAACGGTGACCTGTCGCAGAAGGTCACGGTGGATGTCGCCGGCGAGATGCTGGAGCTGAAGAACACCGTCAACACGATGGTCGACCAGCTGTCCGCGTTCGGTGCGGAAGTGACGCGTGTGGCGCGGGAGATCGGTGTCGAGGGTGAGCTGGGCGGTCAGGCGCAGGTTCCGGGCGCTGCGGGGACGTGGAAGGACCTGACGGACTCCGTCAACACGGCGTTCCGCAACCTCACCGGTCAGGTGAGGAACATCGCCCAGGTGACGACGGCGGTGGCCAACGGTGACCTGTCGCAGAAGGTCACGGTCGACGTCTCCGGTGAGATGCTCAAGCTGAAGAACACCGTGAACACGATGGTGGACCAGCTGTCGAGTTTCGCCGACCAGGTGACGCGGATGGCCCGTGACGTGGGCACGGAGGGCCGTCTGGGCGGTCAGGCCCGTGTCGACGGTGTGTCGGGCACGTGGAAGGAACTCACCGACTCCGTCAACTCGATGGCCGGCAACCTCACCTCCCAGGTGAGGAACATCGCCCAGGTGACTACGGCGGTGGCCCGGGGCGACCTGTCGCAGAAGATCGACGTCGACGCGCGCGGGGAGATCCTGGAGCTGAAGAACACCATCAACACGATGGTGGACCAGCTCTCGGCCTTCGCCGACCAGGTGACCCGGGTCGCGCGCGAGGTGGGTACGGACGGCCGGCTGGGTGGTCAGGCGCAGGTGCCGGGCGTGGCCGGGGTGTGGCGTGACCTGACGGACTCCGTGAACGGCATGGCGTCCAACCTGACCGGCCAGGTGCGCAACATCGCCCAGGTGGCCACGGCGGTGGCCCGCGGTGACCTGTCCCAGAAGATCACCGTGGATGCGCGCGGGGAGATCCTGGAGCTGAAGAACACCCTGAACACGATGGTGGACCAGCTGTCGTCGTTCGCCGAAGAGGTCACGCGTGTGGCCCGTGAGGTGGGTACCGAGGGCATCCTGGGCGGTCAGGCCGAGGTGCAGGGCGTCTCCGGCACCTGGAAGGACCTCACCCAGTCGGTGAACGGCATGGCCAACAACCTGACCATCCAGGTGCGCAACATCGCCGAGGTCACGACCGCGGTGGCCCGGGGCGATCTGTCGAAGAAGATCACCGTCGACGCCAAGGGCGAGATCCTCGAGCTGGTCACGACCGTCAACACGATGGTCGACCAGCTGTCCTCCTTCGCCGAGCAGGTGACCCGGGTGGCCCGTGAGGTGGGCACCGAGGGCATCCTGGGCGGCCAGGCGCACGTGCCGGGTGTCACCGGCATCTGGAAGGACCTGAGCGACAACGTCAACCTGATGGCGAAGAACCTCACCACTCAGGTGCGGAACATCTCCCAGGTCTCGGCGGCGGTCGCCAACGGTGACCTGACGCGGCAGGTGACCATCGAGGCGCGCGGTGAGGTGGCGCAGCTCGCCGACACCATCAACACGATGGTGAAGACGCTGAGTTCGTTCGCCGAGCAGGTCACCAAGGTGGCCCGTGAGGTGGGCACGGACGGCATCCTCGGTGGTCAGGCGCACGTACCGGGTGTGGCCGGTACGTGGAAGGACCTCACCGAGTCCGTGAACCAGATGGCGTCCAACCTGACCGGCCAGGTGCGCAACATCGCCATGGTGACCACGGCCATCGCCAAGGGTGACCTGACGAAGAAGATCGACATCGACGCGCGCGGCGAGATCCTGGAGCTGAAGACGACCATCAACACGATGGTCGACCAGCTGTCGTCCTTCGCCGAGGAGGTCACCCGGGTCGCCCGCGAGGTGGGCACGGAAGGCCAGCTCGGCGGCCAGGCGCGGGTGCGGGACGTGGACGGCACCTGGCGGGACCTGACCGAGTCGGTGAACGAGATGGCCGGGAACCTGACCCGGCAGGTGCGCGCCATCGCGCGCGTGGCGACCGCGGTGACCCGCGGTGACCTGAACCTGAAGATCGACGTGGACGCGTCCGGGGAGATCCAGGAGCTCCAGGACTACATCAACAAGATGATCGCCAACCTGCGCGACACCACGATCGCCAACAAGGAGCAGGACTGGCTCAAGGGCAACCTGGCCCGGATCTCCGCGCTGATGCAGGGCCGCCGCGACCTGGAGGACGTGGCCTCGCTGATCATGAGCGAGCTGACCCCGGTCGTCTCCGCGCAGCACGGGGCGTTCTTCGTGGCGATGCCGCTCGTCGACGGCGAGGACATCAGCGCCACGGACGAGGACCTGTACGAGCTGCGGATGCTCGGCAGTTACGGCTACTCGATGGGTTCGATGCCGACGTCGTTCCAGCCCGGTGAGGCGCTGGTCGGGACGGCCGCCGAGGAGAAGCGCACGATCCTCGTGGAGAACGCGCCGAGCGGCTATCTGAAGATCTCCTCGGGGCTCGGCGAGGCGCCGCCCGCGCAGGTGATCGTGTTGCCGGTGCTGTTCGAGGGCAGCGTGCTCGGCGTCATCGAGCTGGCGTCCTTCACGCCGTTCACGCAGATCCAGAAGGACTTCCTCAACCAGATCGCGGAGATGATCGCGACCAGCGTCAACACCATCTCCGTCAACACCAAGACCGAGCTGCTGCTGGCGCAGTCGCAGGAGCTGACCGAGCAACTTCGTGAGCGCTCGGCCGAGTTGGAACAGCGGCAGAAGGCCCTCCAGGCGTCCAACGCCGAACTGGAGGAGAAGGCCGAACTGCTGGCCCAGCAGAACCGCGACATCGAGGTGAAGAACACCGAGATCGAGGAGGCGCGGCAGGTGCTGGAGGAGCGCGCCGAGCAGCTCGCGGTGTCGATGCGCTACAAGAGCGAGTTCCTGGCGAACATGTCGCACGAGCTGCGTACGCCGCTCAACTCGCTGCTGATCCTGGCCAAGCTGCTCGCCGACAACGCCGAGGGGAACCTCTCGCCGAAGCAGGTCGAGTTCGCCGAGACGATCCACGGGGCCGGTTCGGACCTGCTCCAGCTCATCAACGACATCCTCGACCTGTCGAAGGTCGAGGCGGGCAAGATGGACGTCTCCCCGACGCGGATCGCGCTGGTGCAGCTCGTGGACTACGTGGAGGCGACCTTCCGGCCGCTGACCGCGGAGAAGGGCCTGGACCTGTCGGTGCGGGTCTCGCCGGAGCTGCCCGCGACGCTGCACACCGACGAGCAGCGGTTGCTGCAGGTGCTGCGCAACCTGTTGTCGAACGCGGTGAAGTTCACCGACTCCGGGTCGGTGGAGCTGGTCATCAGGCCGGCGCGGGACGATGTGCCGCAGCGGATCCGGGAGCAGCTGCTGGAGACCGGGTCGCTGGCCGATCCGGAGGCCGAGCTGATCGCGTTCTCCGTGACGGACACGGGGATCGGCATCGCCTCCAGCAAGATGCGGGTGATCTTCGAGGCGTTCAAGCAGGCCGACGGCACGACCAGCCGGAAGTACGGGGGCACGGGCCTCGGGCTGTCCATCTCGCGGGAGATCGCGCAGTTGCTCGGCGGTGAGATTTACGCGCAGAGCGAGACGGGCCGCGGCTCGACGTTCACGCTGTACCTGCCGCTGCACCCCAGTGAACTGCCGCCCCAGGGCTATCAGCAGCAGCTGCCCGCGCTGGAGGCCGGTGACCTGGTGGCGTCGACCACCGACCTGTCCGAGCTGTCGGACGTCGAGGTGGAGACGCCGGCCGAGGTGAAGTCGTATCGCGAGACGCAGAACGGGCCCGCCGCCCTGTTCCGGCGGCGCCGCAGGATGCCCGAGCTGCCGCCGCGCCCCGCACAGCTGGAGCAGTGGGCCCCGGCCGAGCAGGAGCCGGCTCCGAAGCCGAGCCGCGGCATCCGGTTCGGTGGCCAGAAGGTCCTGATCGTCGACGACGACATCCGCAACGTCTTCGCCCTGACCAGCGTCCTGGAGCAGCACGGCCTGTCCGTGCTGTACGCCGAGAACGGCCGGGAGGGCATCGAGGTCCTGGAGCAGCACGATGACGTGGCGGTCGTGCTGATGGACATCATGATGCCCGAGATGGACGGGTACGCCACGACCAGTGCCATCCGCAGGATGCCGCAGTTCGCCGGTCTGCCGATCATCGCGCTGACCGCCAAGGCGATGAAGGGCGACCGGGAGAAGGCGATCGAGTCGGGCGCCTCCGACTACGTGACGAAGCCGGTCGACCCCGACCATCTGCTGGCGGTGATGGATCAGTGGATGCGAGGGGAATGAGGGGAACGTTGGGCAGTTGCGCGACCATGACGGGAAGGTTCGGTGTTCACGCGGAGTTGCCGACTCGGTGTGCGCATAGTCGTGTAGAAGTACGAGATCTGGGGAACCTTCTGGTCTCCTGCTGCGTTTCTGCTACGTGCACAGTGACATCACGGTGACAGGGTGTGGCGACGGGCGGGGTGCGGCTACGATGACCGGCACAAGGACGGGCGGCGCAAGGGAGTCGTCCCCTGGGGCGGCACCCACCGGTGCTGCCGCAGGTCCTGCGGACAGGGGAGGCCCCACGCCGGGGCGAGGAGGGCGGGCCATGGTGCAGAAGGCCAAGATCCTCCTGGTCGATGACCGGCCGGAGAATCTGCTGGCGCTGGAGGCGATCCTCTCTGCGCTCGATCAGACGCTGGTGCGGGCATCGTCCGGGGAGGAAGCGCTCAAAGCGCTGCTCACGGACGACTTCGCGGTCATCCTGCTGGATGTCCAGATGCCGGGTATGGACGGCTTCGAGACGGCGGCGCACATCAAGCGCCGTGAGCGGACCCGGGACATCCCGATCATTTTCCTCACGGCGATCAACCACGGCCCGCACCACACCTTCCGGGGCTACGCGGCGGGTGCGGTGGATTACATCTCCAAGCCGTTCGACCCGTGGGTGCTGCGTGCGAAGGTCTCCGTCTTCGTCGAGCTGTACATGAAGAACTGCCAGCTGCGGGAGCAGGCGTCCCTGCTGCGGCTGCAGTTGGAGGGCAACGGCAAGGACGCGGGCGGCGAGGCCAAGGAGCCGGCCGGGTTGCTCGCGGAGCTCTCCGCGCGGCTCGCGGCCGTAGAGGAGCAGGCCGAGGCGCTGACCAAGCAGCTCAACGACGAGTCGACGGACGCCGCCGCGGTGGCCACGGCGGCTCATCTGGAGCGCAAGCTCACGGGGTTGCGGCGGGCGCTGGACGCGCTGGAGCCGGGCACCGGGAGCACGCCCTCGGTGTCCTCGCAGAACTGACGCGTGTGCGGGCGGGATTGCCCGCCGTGACCGCGCGTCAGTTTCGCGCCTCTCCCGAAGCGACACGAACGGGTGAAGCCGTGGACGCGCGTGTCCCCTGCCGTCTCTCCCGGTAACCTCACACCCATGGCCTCACGTCCCTCCGCAGCCAGAAAGCCGCCTCCCGCGAAGAAGGCGGCCGCGAAGGCTCCGGCGAAGAAGGCCGCCGCCAAGAAGGCTCCCGCGAAGAAGGCGCCCGCCCGGAAGGCCGCGGCCAAGAAGGTCGCGCCCAGACCGGCTCCCAGTCCCACCGGTGGCGTCTACCGGCTCGTGCGCGCCGTCTGGCTCGGCGTGGCGCACGCCGTCGGCGCGGTGTTCCGGGGCATAGGGCAGGGCGCCAAGAACCTCGACCCGGCCCATCGCAAGGACGGTGTCGCCTTGCTGCTGCTCGGCATCGCGCTGATCGTCGCCGCGGGCACCTGGGCCGATCTCAAGGGTCCTGTGGGCGATCTGGTCGAGATCCTGGTGACCGGCGCCTTCGGCCGCCTCGACCTGCTCGTGCCGATACTGCTCGCTGTCGTCGCCGTGCGGTTCATCCGTCACCCGGAGAAGCCCGAGGCGAACGGACGGATCGTCATCGGCCTGTCCGCGCTCGTGATCGGCGTGCTCGGCCAGGTCCACGTCGCGTGCGGCTCACCCGCGCGCGGCGACGGGATGCAGGCCATAAGGGACGCCGGCGGCCTCATCGGCTGGGCCGCCGCGACCCCGCTGTCGTACGCCATGGGCGACGTGCTCGCCGTACCGCTGCTGGTGCTGCTGACGGTCTTCGGGCTGCTGGTCGTCACCGCCACCCCGGTCAACGCCATCCCGCAGCGGCTGCGGCTGCTCGGGGTGCGTCTCGGGATCGTCCGCGACCCGGCCGAGGACGAGTTCGCCTTCGCCGACGACGACGAGCGCTACGAGGAGCAGTGGCGGGAGGCGCTGCCCGCGCGCCCGCGTGGCAGGCGCACGCCGGCGCCCGAGGCGTACGACCCCGACAGTGCCGAGCAGGAGGCGCTCACGCGGCGCCGGGGCCGTCCGCGCCGCTCGGCGGTACCGCAGCCCGACATGGACCGCCCCAGGGACGCCGTGGACGTCGCCGCGGCGGCCGCCGCGGCCCTCGACGGGGCCGTGCTGCACGGCATGCCGCCCTCGCCGGTCGTCGCCGACCTCACCCAGGGCGTACGGGTGGGGGACCAGGAGGCGACCACGCCGACGCCCGTCCCGGCCGCCCGCCCGCAGCAGGACAAGCTCAAGCAGCAGGACAAGCTCAAGAAGGACAGCAAGCCCGAGCAGGAAGAGCCCGAGCCGCAGAAGCCCAGGGCGGGCGTCCGTGACCTCACCAAGGCGCCGCCCTCCGAACCCCGCGACCTGCCCGCGCGCGCGGAGCAGCTCCAGCTCTCCGGCGACATCACGTACTCCCTGCCGTCGCTGGACCTGCTGGAGCGCGGCGGCCCGGGCAAGGCACGCAGCGCCGCCAACGACCTCATCGTCGAGTCGCTGACGACGGTCTTCACCGAGTTCAAGGTGGACGCCAGTGTCACCGGCTTCACCCGGGGTCCGACGGTCACGCGCTACGAGGTCGAGCTCGGCCCCGCCGTGAAGGTCGAGCGGATCACCGCGCTGACGAAGAACATCGCCTACGCCGTCGCCAGCCCGGACGTGCGGATCATCAGCCCCATCCCCGGCAAGTCCGCGGTCGGCATCGAGATCCCCAACACCGACCGCGAGATGGTCAACCTCGGCGACGTACTCCGTCTGGCGGAGTCGGCCGAGGACGACGACCCGATGCTGGTCGCCTTCGGCAAGGACGTCGAGGGCGGCTACGTCATGCACTCCCTGGCGAAGATGCCGCACATGCTCGTCGCCGGCGCCACCGGCTCCGGCAAGTCGTCCTGCATCAACTGCCTGATCACCTCGATCATGATGCGGGCGACCCCCGAGGACGTCCGGATGATCCTCGTCGACCCCAAGCGGGTCGAGCTGACCGCGTACGAGGGCATCCCGCACCTGATCACACCGATCATCACCAACCCCAAGCGGGCCGCCGAGGCGCTCCAGTGGGTCGTGCGCGAGATGGACCTGCGCTACGACGACCTGGCGGCCTACGGCTACCGGCACATCGACGACTTCAACAAGGCCGTGCGCGAGGGCAAGGCCAAACCGCCCGAGGGCAGCGAGCGTGAACTCCAGCCGTACCCGTATCTGCTGGTCATCGTGGACGAGCTCGCCGACCTGATGATGGTCGCGCCCCGGGACGTCGAGGACGCGATCGTGCGCATCACGCAGCTCGCGCGCGCGGCCGGCATCCACCTGGTGCTCGCCACGCAGCGGCCGTCGGTGGACGTCGTCACCGGCCTGATCAAGGCGAACGTGCCGTCGCGACTGGCGTTCGCCACGTCCTCGCTGGCCGACTCGCGGGTCATCCTCGACCAGCCCGGTGCCGAGAAGCTCATCGGCAAGGGTGACGGGCTGTTCCTGCCCATGGGGGCCAACAAGCCCACCCGTATGCAGGGCGCGTTCGTCACCGAGGAGGAGATCGCGGGCGTCGTCCGGCACTGCAAGGACCAGATGACGCCGGTCTTCCGGGACGACGTCGTCGTGGGCACCAAGCAGAAGAAGGAGATCGACGAGGACATCGGCGACGACCTCGACCTGCTGTGCCAGGCGGCCGAACTGGTCGTCTCCACGCAGTTCGGGTCGACGTCCATGCTCCAGCGCAAGCTGCGCGTCGGCTTCGCCAAGGCCGGCCGGCTGATGGACCTGATGGAGTCCCGGAACATCGTCGGACCGAGCGAGGGTTCGAAGGCTCGTGACGTTCTTGTGAAGCCTGACGAGCTGGATGGCGTGCTCGCCCTGATCCGGGGGGAGTCTGAAGGTTAGGGAGGCGGGACACGGTGATCGCCGACACGGAGCGTTACGGCAATCGGGTCCGGATCGTGACGCATCCGTGAGGGATCATCGGGCAACCGTTTCCCTTCGGTGTACGTCAAGTTGAGGGAAGCGACGAACAGCGACCCCACCATCGGAATGTCGGGCCATTCCGATGGCGTACAAAGTGACACCGCCCGGTTGCCCCACCCTTTTGGTACCCCCCTAGACTGAACTTCCAGCACAGGCGGCTACACGCTCGAAAGGCGCCCCCGTGTCCATCGGCAACTCCCCTGAAGACGAGCGTCCGTTCGAAAACGAGCACGTCGAAGCAGACCGCGAGGAAGCCCGCCCCTCCATCGGTCATGTCCTGCAGCAGGCTCGTATCGCCGCCGGGCTGACCGTCGACGACGTCAGTAGCGCCACCCGGGTCCGCATGAACATCGTGCACGCGATCGAGGCGGACGACTTCTCCCCCTGCGGTGGGGACGTCTACGCCCGTGGGCACATCAGGACCCTGGCCAAGGCCGTCCACCTCGACCCCGAGCCGCTGCTCGCCCAGTACGGCGACGAGCACGGCGGGCGGCCGGCGCCGACCCCGGCGGCTCCCCTCTTCGAGGCGGAACGTATCCGTCCGGAGCGGCGGGGTCCCAACTGGACCGCCGCCATGGTTGCCGCGATCGTCGCCGTGATCGGCTTCGTCGGCTTCACGATGTTCCAGGGCGGCGACGACAGCGGCAACGAGGCGAACGTGGCCGAGGGCTCCACGCCCAGCGACTCCGCCTCCCCGACCACCAAGACCAAGAAGCCCGCCGACCCCGAACCCGAGCCGTCGGACAGCGCCATCGCCGCCGCGCCGCAGGACAAGGTGACCGTCCGGGTGGCCGCGGCCGACGGCCGCAGCTGGATCGCCGCCAAGGACCACAACGGCCGGATGATCTTCGACGGCGTCCTCAAGCAGGGCGACACCAAGACCTTCCAGGACAGCTCCAAGGTGCACCTCGTCCTCGGGGACGCCGGCGCGATCGACCTCTTCGTCAACGGCAAGAAGATCGAGGAGGACTTCCAGCCGGGGTCCGTCGAACGCCTGACGTACACGAAGGGCGATCCCGAAGCCGGGTGATCAGCCCGAAAGGTCCAGTTGGCACGGGGTTGGCCGGGAAACGGCCAACCCCGTCGACATGGGGTGTCAGCGGAACGAAGTAGTCTTGAGCCCATGCCTGAACGCCGTACCGTCGCACTGGTCACCCTTGGCTGCGCCCGTAACGAGGTGGACTCGGAGGAGCTCGCAGGCCGTTTGGAGGCGGACGGCTGGCAGCTCGTGGAGGACGCCGAGAACGCGGACGTCGCCGTCGTGAACACCTGCGGCTTCGTCGAAGCCGCCAAGAAGGACTCCGTCGACGCCCTCCTCGAAGCCAACGACCTCAAGGGGCACGGCAGAACCCAGGCCGTCGTGGCGGTGGGCTGCATGGCCGAGCGGTACGGCAAGGAGCTCGCCGACGCCCTCCCCGAGGCCGACGGCGTGCTCGGCTTCGACGACTACTCGGACATCTCGGACCGCCTGCAGACCATCCTCAACGGCGGAATCCACGCCTCCCACACCCCGCGCGACCGGCGCAAGCTGCTGCCGATCAGCCCCGCCGAGCGCCAGGAATCGGCCGGCGCGGTCGCCCTGCCCGGACACGGCCCGGCCGAGCCCGCCGTCGCGCCGGCGGACCTCCCGGAGGGCCTTGCTCCGGCCTCGGGCCCGCGTGCGCCCCTGCGCCGACGCCTGGACGGCTCCCCGGTCGCCTCCGTGAAGCTCGCCTCCGGCTGCGACCGCCGCTGCTCCTTCTGCGCCATCCCCTCCTTCCGCGGCTCCTTCATCTCCCGCCGCCCGAGCGACGTGCTGAACGAGACGCGCTGGCTGGCCGAGCAGGGCGTGAAGGAGATCATGCTGGTCTCCGAGAACAACACCTCCTACGGCAAGGACCTCGGCGACATCCGCCTGCTGGAGTCGCTGCTGCCCGAGCTGGCCGAGGTCGACGGCATCGAGCGTGTCCGCGTCAGCTATCTCCAGCCGGCCGAGATGCGGCCCGGCCTCATCGACGTGCTCACCTCGACCCCGAAGGTCGCGCCCTACTTCGACCTGTCCTTCCAGCACTCCGCGCCCGGCGTGCTGCGCGCGATGCGCCGCTTCGGCGACACCGACCGCTTCCTGGAGCTCCTCGACACCATCCGGAGCAAGGCGCCGGAGGCCGGTGTCCGCTCGAACTTCATCGTCGGTTTCCCCGGCGAGAGCGAGGCCGACCTCGCCGAGCTGGAACGGTTCCTGAACGGCGCGCGGCTGGACGCGATCGGCGTCTTCGGCTACTCCGACGAGGAAGGCACCGAGGCCGCGACCTATGACACCAAGCTCGACGAGGATGTCGTCGCCGAGCGGCTGGCCCACATCTCGCGCCTGGCGGAGGAACTCGTCTCGCAGCGGGCCGAGGAGCGCGTCGGCCAGAGCGTGCGGGTCCTCGTCGAGTCCGTCGACGAGGACGGTGTGTACGGCCGTGCCGAGCACCAGGCGCCCGAGACGGACGGCCAGGTGCTGCTCACGAGCGGCGCGGGCCTGCGGGTCGGCCGTATGGTCGAGGCGAAGGTGGTCGGTACGGAGGGTGTCGACCTGGTGGCCGAGCCGCTGCAGGGCTCGCTCACGTCGCCTGCGTGGAGTGAGGAGGCGGGCAGATGACCGGTGTCCCGGCATCCGCGGCGGGAGGCGCTTCCGGCGCGAGGAGGGCCGCGGCCGGTGCGGCCGCCGCGCCTCCGGTGGCCTCGGGCCATGCGTCCGCGCGGTCGGCCGAGGGCCCGGCGTCCGGAGCGGGGCGTGCCGCGGCGGCCGACGCGGGGCACGGTGAGGCCGCCGGTTCAGGGCCCGGTCCGCAGGTGGGGCCCGCCGGGACTTCCGGCGCGGGGCCCGGTGCCGGCGAGCCAGCCCAGGAGGAGGACCCCGGTCTCGGCGCCCAGGATGAGGGGAAGACCCCGCGCGGCAAGAAGATCGCTGCCGCAGCCGTCAACGAGGCGAGCGTCTGGAACATCGCCAACCTCCTGACCATGCTCAGGCTGGTGCTCGTACCGGCCTTCGTCGCGCTGATGCTCGCCGACGGCGGCTACGACCCGGCGTGGCGGGCCTTCGCCTGGGCCGCTTTCGCGATCGCCATGATCACCGACCTGTTCGACGGGCATCTGGCGCGCACGTACAACCTGGTCACGGACTTCGGGAAGATCGCCGACCCCATCGCCGACAAGGCGATCATGGGTGCGGCGCTGATCTGTCTCTCCGCGCTCGGTGATCTGCCGTGGTGGGTGACCGGTGTCATCCTCGGCAGGGAACTGGGGATCACCCTGCTGCGTTTTCTGGTCATCCGGTACGGCGTCATTCCCGCCAGCCGCGGGGGCAAGCTGAAGACGCTCACCCAGGGCGTCGCCGTGGGCATGTACGTCCTGCCGCTGACGGGTTGGCTGGCGACCCTGAGGTGGTGGGTGATGGCTGCGGCGGTCGTGCTGACCGTGGTGACCGGACTCGACTATGTGAAACAGGCCATTGTCTTGCGCAGGCAGGGAATCGCCGAGCGCAAGGCCGCGTTGGAGGAGAAGGAAGCGTGAGTTCCACGGCCACCGACGTGGTGCGACTACTCACGGTGAAGGGCGAGACGCTCGCCGTGGCGGAGTCGCTGACCGGTGGCCTCGTTGCGGCGGAGATCACGTCGGTCCCGGGAGCGTCCAAGGTGTTCCGGGGCTCCGTGACCGCTTACGCCACCGAGCTGAAGCATGACCTGCTCGATGTCGACGCCGCCCTGCTGGAGACCCGGGGAGCGGTGGATGCGCAGGTCGCAGCGCAGATGGCGGCCGGTGTGCGCAAGGTGCTCGGCACCGACTGGGGCATCGCGACCACGGGTGTCGCCGGCCCCGAGCCGCAGGACTGGCAGCCCGTCGGCACGGTCTTCGTCGCCGTGGACGGGCCCTTGGCGGCGGATCCGGGTTCTGCCGGCGGCGGAAAAGTGGAGGCTCTGCGGTTGAACGGCGGCCGCGCGGAAATTCGTAGAGAGAGTGTACGGAGCGTACTCGCACTGCTCCTGGAGGGGCTTGCGGGCGGACAGACTGGGAATGAGCGGGCACAGGATACGGAACGGAACGGGGGGTTTTGATGTTTGCAGCCCTGAGTGAACACGACATCGCTCCCCGCACGGCCGCGGCGCAAGGCGGTACGGTGGGGCGTAATGGATGCGGCTACGCGGTCCGAGGAGGGAGCCACCGATGATTCTGCTCCGTCGCCTGCTGGGTGACGTGCTGCGTCGGCAGCGCCAGCGCCAGGGCCGTACTCTGCGCGAAGTCTCCTCGTCCGCCCGAGTCTCACTCGGCTATCTCTCCGAGGTGGAGCGGGGGCAGAAGGAGGCTTCCTCCGAGCTGCTCTCCGCGATCTGCGACGCGCTGGACGTACGGATGTCCGAGCTCATGCGGGAAGTGAGCGACGAGCTCGCCCTCGCCGAGCTGGCCCAGTCTGCTGCGGCCACCCCCAGCGAGCCTGTACCCACGCCGGTTCGCTCGATGCTGGGTTCCGTCTCGGTGACCGGCGTGCCACCGGAACGGGTGACCATCAAGGCGCCCGCCGAAGCGGTGGACGTCGTCGCCGCGTGAGGTTTCGCGTCTGCGCGGCATGACAGGAACGGCGCCGATCAGGCGCTGAGAAGTGGTGAGGCCCCGGCCGGGCCTCTCCGGGAGAGCCGGAGGGGTGTCGCCCGGGGTTTTCGCTTGTGCGGCTCCGGTTTTCGCGCGCCTCGGCCCGGGCTGTGCCGTCACGCGAGCGCTGTGTCTGATTTGTGTGCGTTTGCCGGTGTGGCGTGCGGCGGTCATCGTGGAGGGGATGGCGGGGGCAGTCCTCGGAGGTGCGGATGTACGTCGTGAAGAGCCCATTGACGGACGCGAACCTGAAGACCGTGT
This sequence comes from Streptomyces sp. NRRL B-1140, assembly GCF_001280065.1. Classification (GTDB taxonomy): domain Bacteria; phylum Actinomycetota; class Actinomycetes; order Streptomycetales; family Streptomycetaceae; genus Streptomyces. The sequence goes on along the minus strand of NZ_LGEA01000126.1, from coordinate 740 downwards.
CCGAGGCGCTGCAAGGTGCCCTGGTCGACCTGGTGGATCTCGCCCTCGTGGCGAAGCAGATCCACTGGAACGTGGTGGGGCCGCGCTTCCGTTCCGTGCACCTCCAGCTCGACGAAGTCGTCGACACCGCGCGGAGGTACTCCGACACCGTGGCCGAACGGGCCGCGGCACTCGGTATCTCTCCCGACGGGCGTGCCGCCACGGTGGCCGTCGGCAGCGGGATCGGGGTGACGCCTGAGGGTTGGGTGGACGACACGACCGCCGTGGGGACGCTGGTCGAGGCGCTGGGAGCGGTGATCACGCGGATGCGGGAGCGGGTGGAGACGACCGGCGAGCCGGATCCGGTGAGCCAGGACATCTTCATCGGGATCACGGCGGACCTGGAGAAGCACCACTGGATGTTCCAGGCCGAGAACGGGTGATGGCAGCGGGCGCGGGAACGGGCGACGGGGCGGGCGGGCCGACTCGGCCATGCGGGCTTCGTGTGTCTGGTGGGTCTCATGGGTCTCGTGGGTTCTCTGGGGCTCCCATCAGTGGTGGCGCCGCTCGGCTCGGAGGGCTGGGCGGCGCAGTCGGCCCGCGCGTGCGCGGGCTGAGGGGGGCGCGCGGCCCGGCGGGGGTGCTCGGTGCGCCCGTGTGCCCGTGGTGCGTTCTGCCGGCGGATCAGGGCGGCGGCATAGCGTCGGGCCGGAGGTGGCGGCAGGGGCGGGGATAGAGGGCTGGGGGAGCCGGCGCTGGTG
>NZ_LGEA01000125.1 GCF_001280065.1 Streptomyces sp. NRRL B-1140 | reverse complement strand
GCCCTCGGCGTGAAGCTGACCACGCTCCGCCCCGAGCAGGCCGAGTACATCGGCGTGAAGGTCGAAGGCCCCTTCAAGCCCGACCACTACCGCTACTGACCGCGTCCGGCGCTGTCTGAAGGCCCGGCGCCCTCCATGGCCCCGGGCCTGCTCCGCTCGGTTCAGCCGGCGTCCGTCGAGTACTCCGTGAAGCCATGGATGCTCTGCGGGTTCAGCCGGTAGCCGGGGCGTCCCTGGATCACGGCGTCCTGGGCCATGTCGTAGTCCGCCACTTCGCTGAAGCGCTCCTGGCAGGCACTGCGAAATCGCCGTACGGTCTGGGCCAGTGCCGCGGAGGTGCGGTTCGTACGGTCCGACAGCTCGGCAGCGGAAAGGTAGGGGACGGCGATTCCCCGTGCGACGCTCTCCGAGAAGTCCCGGCCCAGCACGCGGAGGGTGTCGATGAGCGGCTGCGGTGCGTTCTCGTGCACGGTGATCCCTTCCACCGACAGCAACCGGCCGTAGAGCGTCACTTCGAGCCGGTCGGGCTGCGGCAGCTGCTCTTCGCCCAGGTCGAGGGAGAGGAACTCCGGTACGAGATGGCCGGCCCGCAGTCCGATGTACCGGCTGAGCAGTTGGCGGCGCTCCGTGCCGCGCGGCGCCTGCAGGTAGTCGGCCACCGCGCCCAGCGTCTCCGGCAGGGTCGGCCGCAGGTCCTGCAGGTAGCGCGTGATCCAGTCCACCGATTCCCCTCTGCCGTGCAGCCGGGAGTGCAGCACGGCGGTGTCCAGCAGGACGAGGGAGGCGCAGGTGTTCAACCCGGCGTACTTCAGCCGGTCGTGCAGTGTCACAGCCGTGTCGATGAGCACGTGGGGCCGTACCCGGACCCGGTACGTGCGCAGCATCCGGTGCCACTGTTCGTAGGCCGTGAGATGGACGTTCCACTTCCCCGGGGCATCGAGGTAACCGTCGGCGAGATGACGGAACATCCTCGGGTAGGGCGACTGCTGATAGGTGCCCCAGCCGAAGGAGAAGGTGTCCAGTGCCGCGTCGAAGTCGCGCTGCACTCCGTACCGGCAGGCGGAGATGAGGAACTCGCTGGTGCGGACGTAGCGCATGAGGAGTTCGCGGTCGCGTTCGGTCAGTTCGGTCGGGCGCAGGACCGATGACTCCACGAACGTGCTGTATTCGCCGCTCTGCACGTCGCCCAGGTGGAAGGCGAACGACCGTCCCGCCTCCGGTGCGACGACCGGATGCGCTTCGAGCACCTTCTCCACGTACGTGCGCTGCGCCTCGAGCTCGGCGTGCGCTTCCTCTTTCTGCCCGGCGAGCAGATGGGCGATGACCAGGTCCGTGTGAAGCCAGGACGCGTCCGCGTAGTAGCCGTACGTCCGGTAGCGCTCCAGCGAGTCCCTGAAGAGCGGCAGCGCTCGCTCCGGTGCGTTCTCGGCGGCGGCTTCCAGACCATCGCGCCACAGCACGAAGGAGACACGGGAGAAAGACTCCGGCTTCCCGTCCAGCCCGGCCTCTTCGGCGAGCCGGGCGAACGCGGACGGGAACATGGAGTCGGCGTACCTCGCCCACCCCTGGCTGAGGTGGTCGGCCACCTCCATCAGCACGTCGAACGAGTGCTCACGTACCGCGCGGTCGAGGAGTTCGATCAGCTCCCGGGTCCGCGGCAGGATCCGCCCGGTGTAGAAGAAGGAGGTGTTGACGTATTTGTCGGCGGTGGCCAGTACCAGGGGCGCGGCCGATGCGCCGTTGTCCAGGCGGGCGCACAACTCACCGAGCAGCAGCAGGACCGCGACGTCGTGCTCGTTCGCCTGCCGCAGCTCGGCTGCGGGCACGTCCAGCACGTCCGTCAGCTTGACCTGGCGGCCGCCCGCGACATGCTCCTCAAGTGCCTGATAGCGCTCGACTACGCTGCTCATCTCCGCTGTCCTATCCGTTGCGTCGCCCATACGCGGTGGCCTCCGACTACCCGGTTCCCGTGACCTTCGCCGGATCGGTGAGGTGTCCGGCACGTCCTGGAGGGGGCCACGCCGGCTGTCTCCAGCACATTCGCCGTCGCAGACGGGGCCTCCGAACCTGTCCCGGAGTGCCCCGATGCCGCGCGAGTGTTCATCGGGGGTTGTCCGCCGTGACACGTTGCCGCCTTCAGAATGTCATCCTAGGCGAGTCTGATGACAAGATCGCATCGACTGGGTGCAAGATGTTCTTACCTGGCCACACCAGGGGGCGTTCCGGCCGTGCCGCCTTCACGAACGGCGGGGATCCCGGACGACTGGCTTGAATCCACCGACCGGGAGTTGCGTCGAGACCCTACCCCAGAGTCGGATCTTCCACCAGCAAAGGTGCAGGGCACAGCCCCTTCCGTCGCACGGCGCCACCGTGCGGGCGGTCAGCTCGGCAGGGGCAGTTCGGCCCAGATCGTCTTGCCCTCCGCGGTGTGACGGCTGCCCCAGCGCTCGGCGACCTGGGCGACGAGCAGCAGTCCGCGGCCGCCCTCGTCGAAGACCCGGGCGCGGCGCAGGAGCGGCGCGGTGCTGCTGCCGTCGGAGACCTCGCAGACGAGGACGTCGGAGCGGATGAGGCGCAGCTCGACGGGCGCGTTGCCGTAGCGGATGGCGTTGGTGACCAGCTCGCTGACGATCAGTTCCGTGGGGAACTCGAGCTCGGCCAGCCCCCAGGCGGCCAGTTGTTCGCTCGCCATGCGGCGGGCTCCGGCGACGGCCGCGGGGTCCACGGGCAGGCTCCAGACGCGTACCCGGTCGGTACCGAGACCACGGATCCTGGCCAGGAGCAGAACGATGTCGTCGGCGGCGGGCTCGGCCCGCACCTTGCGCAGCACCTCCTCGCAGGTCTCCTCCAGGCCCGCGACCGGGCGCCGCAGCGCCTCGCTCAGCAGCTCCAGTCCGACGTCGATGTCACGGCCGGGGGTCTCGACCAGGCCGTCGGTGTAGAAGGCGAGCAGGGTGCCCTCGCCCACGTCGATCCGCGCGGTCTCGAACGGCATGCCGCCCAGGCCGAGCGGTGGCCCGGCGGGCAGGTCCAGGACCTGCGCGGTCCCGTCGGGGTTCACCAGGACGGGCGGCGGGTGCCCGGCCCGGGCCATGTCGCACCGTCCGGCGACGGGGTCGTAGACGGCGTAGAGGCAGGTGGCCCCGACCTCTGCCGAGGCCCCTTCGCCCTGTTCACGGGTGTCCGGGCCCTCCTCCCGGTCGAGGCGGATGACCAGGTCGTCCAGGCGGGTGAGCAGCTCCTCGGGCGCGAAGTCGGCGTCGGCGAGCGTACGGACCGCGGTGCGCAGGCGGCCCATCGCGGCCGAGGCGTGCACCCCCTGGCCCACGACGTCGCCCACCACGAGTGCGACCCGGCCTCCCGACAGTGCGATGACGTCGAACCAGTCGCCGCCGATCTCGTCCCCCGAACCGGCGGGAAAGTAGCGGTGGGCGAGCTCCAGGGCCTGCGCCCGGGGCGGCCCGGGGGGCAGGAGGCTGCGCTGGAGGGTGATCGCGGTGTGGCGCTCGCGGGTGTAGCGGCGGGCGTTGTCGATGCTCACCGCCGCCCGTGCGGCGATCTCCTCGGCGAGCAGCAGGTCGTCCTCGGTGAAGGCGTCCGCGGTGCGGTGCCGCACCAGGTGCATCACGCCCAGGGTGACGCCCCGGGCGCGCAGCGGCACCATCATCACCGCGTGGATGCCGAACCTGCGCACGCTCTCGGCCCGGGCCGGGTGTGCCGTCGACCAGTCGCCCAGCAGCGGATCGCCCATCCGGTACACGGCGCCCCGGCCCGTGATCAGTGCCCGAGCGGGTGGCGCGCTGGGCGGGCAGATGTCGATGCCGCCCTCCGGGACCACGGATTCAGGGCAGCCCGGCAGTACCGACCGTTGCGCGGTGCGGCGGAAGACGACCTCTGTGTCCGGTGGTGCCGGTTGCGGTTCATGGCCCTGGGCGACCGCCTCCAGCAGGTCGACGGTGACGAAGTCGGCGAACCCGTCCACCGCCACCTCGGCCAGCTCCTCTGCCGTCCGGGCCACGTCCAGGGTGCTGCCGATGCGTGTACTAGCGTCGTTGAGCACCGCCAGGCGGCGCCGGGCCCAGTACTGCTCGGTGATGTCGATCACCAGCGCGGACATGCCCAGCGTCTTTCCCGCCCCGTTCTTCAGCGGGGAGAGGAAGACCGACCACGCGTGATCGCGGATCTCGCCGGAGGCCCTGAAGGGCTGTTCCTCGCGGACGATCATCTCGCCGGTGCGCACCACCTCGTGTTGCAGGCGGTCGATCTCGTCCAGGGGCGGGGTGGGGTAGATCTCCCACAGCGTCTTGCCCCTCATCTCGTCCGGCCTGAGCCCCATGGCCCGGCTCATCACCTGGTTGCAGGTCACGAACCGCGCCTCCCGGTCGTAGACGGCCACCGGCAGCGGAAGTTGCGCGAGGGTGAGGTCCCACAGCTCCGTGGGCTCCTCTTCGGTCGGCCCGGCGGGGTAGGTCACGGCCGCCGGGGTGACGACCCAGGCGGTCCTGCCGCGCGCGTCCACCAGCGGGGTGCCTCTCAGCTGCGCCTTGACGCGGCCTCCGTCCCGCCTGCGCAGTCCCACGTCGCTCGTCCACGGTTCGCCCGCGGCCAGGTGGCGCCGCATCGCCAGGGGGAGTTCGGCGGACAGCAGGTGGGTGGCCGGCCGCCCCACCACTTCGCCGGGCTCGTATCCGAGCATCCTCCTGGCTCCCGTGCTCCATACGAGCACGGCACCGCGGGCGTCGATGACGACGGCGACGTCCTCGGGCGCCGCCGCGCCCCCTTCTCCCGTGTGCGTGTCGGGTCGGTTGTCCATGGGGTGTCCCGACGTCGTTCCTGCCGCGCGCGGCACGGCCTGTGCCACCCGTCACGGGCGGTGCCTTCAGCATCCCGCTGCGGCCCGCCTCGCTCAACCGGCGGCGCCGCTCTCGCCGCGTCCCGGGCGCGGACCGGTGCCGAGCCGTCCGGGGACCGACGGGACTGTGCGGACGGGCGGGGGCCGACCCACTGTGCAGGCAGCGGTGTCGGCGCGCAGCACAAAGGCGCCTGACCAGGTCGGATCCCTGTCAGGCGCCCTTGTCGTCGAACGGCCTAGCGCCGGTGGTGTCCGACGGTGACGACTCCCTTCGTCCGGGCGCCGCTCCCGTTGTCGTAGAGGACCTCGCCGGTGGACTTCCTCCAGATCCTGATGCGGAAGGTGTCCGGGCCGTCGGTGGCGGTGACCCGGAAGGCGTAGCCGCTCTTGCCGCCCACTGTGCCGGTGCCCTGGTAGACGGCCCGGCCGCCGTTCACCACGAGCCAGTCGGAGCCGGTCGAGCGGAAGGCGAGCCGGGCGGAGCCGAGGACGAACTTGGCCTTGCCGGTGGGGACGGTGGCTCCCGTGCGGTACCGGACGCCCAGGGTGAACGCGGCCTTGCCGGTCAGCCGCGGCTCGGCGGGGTAGGCGCCGGCCGGTGACGTGATCATGCCGGCGCCGACGGCGGGCCCGGCGGCACGGTCGTAGACGATCACTTCCGCGAGCGTGGTGGTGTCCGTGCCCTTGTCGTCGTCCGTGACCGTGACGACGGGCCGGTGGATGCCCGCGTCGTCGTAGACGTGGGAGGCGCGGCAGCCGGAGTCGGTGACCGTGCCGGGCGTCGGCCGGCCGCCGTCCTTGAAGTCGACCGTGCAGGTGTGGCGGTCTGCCGTGCCCGGGTCGTCGAAGGACGCGGCGACGACGGCGGTCCTGCCCACCGACAGGGGCGAGCCGGGGCCCTTCGCGGAGGTGATCGAGGGTCTGGCGTTGGAGACTTCGACGGTCGCGGTGTCGCTGCCGCGTCCGCCCGTCAGGGTGACCCGGAAGGTGCCGTCGTCGGCGCAGGTGAGGGTTGTGCGGGCCGCGGTGGGGTCCTTGACCGCGCACGGGGCGCCGTCCTGGACGGTCCACTTCGGCGTGCCCGCTCCGGAGACGGTGCCGGCGAGCGTGATCGCCTCGCCCTCCGTGCCGGTCGCGTCCGGCCCGGCGTGGACGACGGTGACCGGGTCGATGCCGCCGAGGGTCGGGACGACCTTCTCGATCAGGCCGTCGGGGCCGAACTCCAGCTTGTCGATGGTCGTCTCACGGTGGGTGCCGTCTCCGCCGGGGATGGCGAAGCGGTGGTAGGCGATGTACCAGTCGTCGGTGTTGGGCACATGGACGACGGAGTGGTGGCCCGGTCCCTTGATGCCCAGGGACAGGTCCTTCTCCAGGATGACGCCCTGCTTGGTCCACGGGCCGGTGGGCGAGGGGCCGGTCGCGTAGGCGACGCGGTAGTTCTCGTCCCTGGTGTCGTTCTCCGACCACATGAAGTAGTAGGTGCCTTTGCGCTTGGCGACGAAGGTGCCCTCGTTGTAGCCGCTCGGGGTGATGTCCTTGACCTGCGCGGTGTCGATGGAGGTCATGTCGTCGCCGAGCGGGACGACGTAGGCGCGGCCGTTGCCCCAGTAGAGGTACTGCTTGCCGTCGTCGTCGGTGAAGACCGCCGGGTCGATCATCTGGCCGCGGAAGTCACCGGCCTTGAGCAGGGGCTTGCCCAGGGCGTCCTTGAACGGCCCGGTGGGCGAGTCGGACACCGCGACGCCGATGTTGGCGTCGGCGCAGAAGTAGAAGTAGTACTTCCCGTCCTTCTCGGTCATGGCCGGCGCCCAGGCCCTGCTGTCCGCCCAGTCGACGTCCGGGCCCAGGTCGAGGATGACGCCGTGGTCCTTCCAGTGGACCAGGTCCTTCGAGGAGTAGGCCTTGAACTGCGTGCCGCTCCAGCCCTCGAAGCCGTCGGTCGTCGGGTAGAGGTAGAAGGTGTCGCCGAAGCGCACGATGTTCGGGTCGGCGTTCAGACCCGGCAGGACCGGGGTCTTCATGATCAGCGCCGAGACCTTCCAGGTGCGCTTCCTGCCGTCCGAGCCGGTGACCTCGTACGTCACCGGCTCGGTGAAGTCACGCACACTGCCGGAGGCGGGGCTGATCATCGCGCCCTCGGCGAGCGTGAACTCCGGTGCCAGGGTGGTGAGGTCGGTGTCCGCCTTCATGGGCAGGGTGATCGTGCCGGCCGCGTTGTCGACGAGCGCGTCGACCTTGAGCGCCGGGTGCGTCACCTTGGCGATGCCCGCGGTGTTGCCGCTGAGTCGCATGACCTCGGTGCCCGTGAGGGCACGGTCGTAGATGCGGAAGTCGTCGACCTCGCCGCCGAAGTAGGGGTCGGCCGCGTACAGGGAGCGGCCGATGTAGCCGCTGTGGTCCTTGGCCGCGCTGTACAGCTCGGACGGCTTGACGGTGGTCGTCGTGCGGGCCGCCTCGATGCCGTCGGCGTACAGGACCATCGTGCCGGTGGCGCCGTCCAGCGTCACCGTGACGTGCCGCCACTGGCCGGGGGTGAGCTGCGAGCCGGCCGTGAGCTTCGACTCCGCCGACCAACTCGCCTTCGTGATGGCCGAGTAGAGGCTGGAGCCGCCGTTGGACGGGGTGGCGAACAGGTACGTGTCGCTGTCGGGTCCGAGTCCGAACAGCCACTGGAAGCTGCTGCCGCCCTTCCACTTGGCGTACGTCGACACCGTCACGCTGCCGGCGTTCTTCAGCACGCCGTTGGGAATCCTGACGTAAGGCGAGTCGGAGCCGCCGGACATCCTGAACGAGCCGCCCTCGACACCGGTGCCGAAGTCGGGCGTGCGGACGTACGTGCCGTGGTTTCCGTGCCCGCTGGAGTCACGGGCGATGGTGCCGCCCGTTTCGTCGAAGTCGTAGTGCAGCAGGAGGTCGGCCGGGACGTCCGGTCCCTCGTCGGACACGGTGACCTCCGCCCGGACCGGGATCGCGGCGCCGCCGGGCAGGCTGCCGGTGACGGTGAAGGTGCCGGGCTGGGCGTACTTCGACGCCGGCACGTCCTCCCAGTCGACGGAGACGGGCCGCATGGCGCCGTCGGCGTACTCGGCGATCACCGTGGCCGGCAGGACCGGGGCGTCGCCGACCCGGGTCTTCACCGACACGTCCTCGACGCTCTTCACGATCTGGTCGGGCTGGTAGGCGCGCAGCAGCCGGTCGTACTCGGCCTGGGTCACCGGCAGCACGGTGCCGTGGCGGGGCTTGGCCGGCAGGTCGTAGCCGGTGGAGGGGGTCCAGGTGCCGGAGTCGAGGTCGGTCGTCTCGAAGGGGATGTAGCCGCGGCCGCCGAACTCGTCGAGGAACGCGTACCACTTCTCCTCGGTGTTGGACTTGAACACCAGTGGCCCCTCGGCGGCGTTCATCGCGCCCTTGCCGATGCCCTCGGCGACCGGGGTCCAGGACGGGTCCAGGATCGAGTCGCTCTTCTCCTGGAAGATGAACTTGCTGTTGGGGGTCGAGGAGGTGTTGTTCCGCTCGTCCTTGGACAGGCGGTAGTACGTGCCGTCGTGCCGGATCATCGTGGAGTCGATGACCGAGTAGCCGCGGTCGATCCAGACCTTGGGCTCGCTGAAGGTGTAGAAGTCGCGGGTGGTGGCGTACATCATGCGGTTGTACGTGTCACCGGAGTGCTCGGCGTTGTCGTACAGCTTCGACGCCCAGAAGACGACGTACTCGCCTCGCTCGGCGTCGTAGAACGCCTCCGGCGCCCAGGTGTTGCCGGCGCTGTCGGGCGAGACCCTGACCAGGCGCTGGTTCGTCCAGTGCACCAGGTCGGTGGACTCCCAGACCATGATGGATTTGCTGCCGGTGCGCTGGGAGGCGTTCCAGTCGCCGTTGCCGTAGATCCTCAGGTCGGTGGCGATCTGGTAGAACTTGTCGCCCTCCGGGGAGCGGATGATGAACGGGTCGCGCAGGCCCTTCTCGCCGAGGGTGGAGGTGAGGACCGGTTTGCCGTCGTTCAGCTCGCGCCAGTGCAGCGGGTCGTCGCCCTTGCTGAGGGCGGCGTAGAGCTGCTCGCCGTCGGCGGTGCCCTCACCCGTGAAGTAGCTGAACATGTAGCCCTTGAGGGGCGCCGCGGCGGGCAGTTCGGGCACCTTGGCCGTCAGCACGCGCGTCGCCCGGGCCTCGCCCTTGGTGACGGTGGCGGTCAGTTCGACGGTGGTGGCGCCGTCGCCGTGCGCGGGTCGGTGGACCTCGCCGTCGGCGGAGACGACGCCCGGCTTCGCGGAGGACCAGGTGACGGCCGTGCCGTACGTGCCGCTCTCGGGCAGGGTGAGGTTGCCGCGGGCGTCGTCGAGGTTGTGGACCGTGAGGTCCTCGGCGGCCTGGCGGGTGGCGGCGTCGTCGTCCAGTGCGGGGCGGACCGTGACGTCGAAGGTCTTGGTGGCCGTCACGGTGCCCTTCTTCAGGGTCGCCGTGAGCGTGGCCCGGCCGTCCGGTGAGCCTGCCCCGGGGCGGGTCACCTTGCCGGCGGCGGACACCACCGACGGGTTGTCGCTGGTCCAGCTGATGGCGGAGCCGCCGGCCGTGCCCGTCCTGGGCAGGTCGAGGTCGGACGTGACGCCGCTGATGTCACCGAGGCTCAGGGCCTCCTTGTCGGCGGCGACGCCCTGCGTGGCGACGGGGAGGGAGAGCTGCTCGACCTCGGAGCCGGCCAAGGCCCGGTCGTAGACACGGAAGTCGCGGATCCGGCCCTTGAAGAGTTTGTCGGCGTCGTAGACGGACTTGCCGATGTAGTTGGCCTTGGTGATGCCGGATCCGATGGCCCCCGGCGTGGTGGTCACCGACGTGTTGCGGCCCACCTCGACGCCGTCCTCGTAGAGCACGCCGCTGGAGCCGGTCTGGGTGTAGGTGATGTGCTTCCACACGCCGCGGGCGAGGTTGTGGGAGTCGGAGGGCTTGGTGGTCTGCTCGGTCGACCAGTTGCCCGTCGCGACGGAGGTGCGGAAGGAGTTGCCCGTCGTGAACAGGTAGCCGTTGCCGCTGCCCGCGCTGGTGTTGCCGAAGCCGTAGAGGAAGTAGGGGGTGCTCTGGGCGGAGTCGATCAGCACGTCCAGGGAGACGGTGATCGCGTTCATGCCCTTCATGACGTCGTCCGGCACCTTGATGTAGGTGTCCGATCCGTTGAAGGCGAGACCCTGACCGGATGCCGACCAGTCGGCGGTTCCGCTGAGCGTGCCGTCGCGGCCGTGACCGGAGGCGTCGGTCACGGTGGCGCCGGTGCCGGCGTCGAGCTTGTACCACAGGGCCAGTCCCTCGGCGGGATCCGCCGCTTCGGGCGCCGGTGCCCCCGGGGCCGCCTGCGCGGAGACGGCGGGGCCGGCGAGGGCGAGCAGCATCGACGCGGCGGTCAGCCCGGCGAGGGGGCCCGCCAGGCGTCTCGCGCGGCTGCGAAGTCGTGCGACGTGCGTCATGTCGTGTGGGGTCCTCTGCTGAGGCATGGCTGATGACGGACAGGGCGGAGCGGTGCGCGTGGGGATGGCGAGACGACGGCAACTGATTGCCGTGGGCCTGGTGTTACGCGCAGATGAACGCGTGTTGCGAGAGTCTCAGCCGACGGTCCGGGCAGCGTCAAGAGGTTCCGAACAATGTCCGACAGGCCGAACAACTCCTCCGTGGTGATCCACCGCCGGGCGGCGGGTGGCGAGGCGTTGTCAGTGGCGGGTGGCAGCATCGGGCCCATGACCGACACCACGGCATTCGACTGGCGGTCCTTCCTGCTCCGGTGGAGTGGGGAGTGGGCGGATTCCCTGCCGGAGGACGAGACGCGGACAGCGGACGACGAGGCCGCACTGCAGGCACGCTGGCTGGGTTTCCCGCCCGCGTCCGAGGAGCGGATCGCGGCCATGGAGCAGCGCCTGGGCCGACGAATGCCGCCGTCGTACCGTGAGTTCCTCGCGGTCACCGACGGGTGGCGGCACGCCGGCGGGTTCGTGTGGCTGCTGGCGGGGACCGAGTCCGCGCGCTGGCACGACGACGCGTCCGGTCTCGCATGCACGTTCGAGGAGTATCTGGACGAGGATGCCGAGCCCGAGGAGCGGCGGGAGGCGGACATCTGGCGGCGCGGGCTGCAGCTCGACGTCGAGTCCGACGCCACCTACGTCCTCATGGACCCCGAGGACGTGGACGAGGACGGCGAGTGGGCCGTGTACACGTGGGCGAGCTGGCGTGCCGAGCCGCCCGAGCGGCACGCCGGCTTCGCCGCCTTCATGCTCGACGTGTACCGGGAGTTCCACAGCCTGCGGTCGCACGGGGGCGCGCAGGCACCGGTGTTCGAGAACGACACGACACGTGCGCTGGACGCGCAGGTGGCAGAGGCCCGGATCGAGGCGCTGCGCGGCGGCTGGGAGCGGGCCTTGGAGAGGCTGGACGAGGCCAAGGGGTACGGCAGACCGCGGGCCGCCGGGCTGGGGGACCAGATCCGCCGCCTGCTCGGGCAGACCTCCATGATTTCCTTCGACGATCTGGTGACGGATCAGCGGTACGTGTCCGAGCTGCTGCCGCCACTGGTCGCCGAGCACGCGGCGCACTCGTACCGGGGCGACTCCGGCTTGATGTTCCCTCTGCGGGGCGCGGACGAGGACGTGGTGTCACTGGCTCACGCGACGCTGGACCAGATGCGCGGCGGCACCTACCGGTACACGGCGGCCGGGCCGTTCGGGGAGGCGGTCGATCGGGCCCGGGAGTCGGCGCGCTGGGGCGACACCGACGGGGCGTGGCGGACACTGATCGACGCGGTGCCCCTGTGGGAGCCGCTGGGGCCGGATCACCTGGCGCCCCTGGGCTGGCTCGCCGACCCCGTGCTGAGGCCGCTGCTCACCCAGGAGCGGGGCCGGGAGCTGCTGTCCACGCCGAGGGGCGGGCAGTCGGGTGACACGCCGGCTCCGTCGGCCGGGCTCGACCCGGGCGGCCTGGCGTGGCTCGCGGAGCCCGACCCCGGCAACAACCGCACGTCCTACCGGTTCGTGCTGGTGGAGGGGGTGGAGCCGGAGGAGTTGGCCGGGCGTCTCGCCGACAGGGACGGGGGCGGGGAGGGCAGCCTGCTGAGCGCACCCATGACCTGGTGGGAGGCACACACCGCATGGCTGCGCGGCCGCAGGGAGTTCACCTCCTACGACGACAGGGCTCTCATGGCGGTCGGCCGCGCCGGCGCCGGCTGGAGCTTCGCCTTCGACGGCGATCCGGCCCCGTTCGACCACCGGCGGCTGGTCTCCCCGGCCGCGTCCGCCGCAGTGGGAACCCGCGCCGTGGTGGTGTGGAGTGGCCTGAGGGAGGGGCACAGAGAGCCGTTCTTCCACCTTTCGGTGGCGCGGGACGGCGCCGAGCAGTACTCCTTCACGTACACGGACGGAGAGATCCGTTCGAGCGGGGAGATACCGGCGGCGCTGGACCCGAACCGGTTCTTCGGTGCCCAGGAGGACGGGGCCGGAGTGGAGCGGTCGCTGCTGGCGGCGGTGGCCGGGGAGTTCGGCGTCCGTCTGCCGCGCCATGCCCTGGTGAACGGACGGCTGCACACGTTCGTCACCCGTTCATGGACGCGCCCGCCCGGGGACGGTGAGACGTACGCGGTGATCCGGGTGGGCTGAGGAGACGCTCCCCGGCAACCTGCGAGCCGGGGCGACCGCTGAGTGTGCTCAGCCGTCGCCCCTCGTGGCCACAACGGCCCAGGTGCGGTGCGGGACGTGGATCACGTCTCCGGGGAAACGCTCGTGCAGCACCCGGCCGAGGGCGTCGTCGAAGCGTTCCACCTCGTCCGGCGGCAGAGTGGCGCCGACTCCGGCACTGGCCCGGATCCGGCCCCGCCACGCCTCGGGCGGGTACGGCACGGTCAGATCGAAGGAGAAGGTCTCGATGCCGGTGAAGCCCGCGGTGGCCAGGTCGGTCAGCCAGCGCGGGTACAGGCCGGTGCCGCCGCCCAGGGTCCAGGAGGGGTTGAACGAGAGGATCAGCTCCTCGGTCGCCTCGACCACGTTGCCCGGCAGGGGCAGCCAGTCGAAGTGGGCGATGACCACCCGGCCACCGGGACGCAACAACCGCGTGATCTCGGCCGCGGCCTTCGGCGCGTCGAACCAGTGCCAGCACTGGCCGGCCGCCACCACGTCGTACGCCCCGTCCGGCAGCCCCGTCGACTCCGCCGAGCCCACCCGGTAGTCGGTCCGCACCCCGGCCTCCCTGTCGAGCTCCCGGGCCCGCTCGAGCAGCGGTGCCGCCGGGTCCACACCGGTCACCCGTGCCCCCGCCTGCGCGAACAGCCGGGCCAGGGTGCCGGTGCCGGTCCCGATGTCGAGCACGTCCTTGCCGGGGAAGGCGATGCCGTGCCGGTACAGGTGCGTGACGATCTGCGGTGGGAATCCGGCGCGGTGGCGGCCGTAGTCCTGCGCGGTGAGCCCGAAGTCAGGACGGAAACCGCTGGTCATGGGGGGCTCCTCAAAGGCTGTGCGTCGACGGGCACGGTCCACCCTGTCATGCCGGCGATCGTGGAGGGGAACGGACTTCTCCCGAAAGGCAGCCGCCCGTGTTCGCCCTCTGACGTGCCCGAAGCGGCGAACGGCCCGGCGCAGCGAGCAGGCGGGCGGGCAAGGGGGCCAACGCGGTGTTCCCCGGCTGTGTCGAGCGGCCGGGCCGTAGCGGTTCGGCCATGCTGGGCAGGTCGCGCCCGCTCTCCATCACAAGGAGCCCCGTATGCCCACGGACCCGCTCGGACGATTCCTGGCAGCTCTGGACCCGGAGCACCGCGAATCGATCGGCGCCAGGCCACGCCAGGAGCAGGAACGCCTCGCCGCGGCCTGGGAACGGGAGCTGGAAGCGGACGACGAGCTCGACACCCTCGACGAACTGTCGCCCGCGGCGGCGGAGGCCGAGGCAGCCCGCCGCGTCCTGGAACGCGGCGGCGACCGGATGGATTGATCACTAACGCCCTCTCCTCGGGCCCCTACCGGCCTTCGGGGGAATCCCGGGTCCGCTCCGCGGATCGGCGGCCGGTGGGTGGCACGGGGATGAGGTGCTGACGCCCTCCGATCCACCCGACTCGGCGCTGCCGCGCCTGGACGACGCCGCGTCGGTGTCGGCCGCCAGGGCTCAGGCAGGATCCGAGAGCCGCCGCATCAGGCGGTGTTCCTCCTCCGCGAGTTCATGCACCAGCGTCGACGCGCGTTCGACGGGGGCCCGGTCCCGGGTGGCTCCCGCCTCACGGAGGAGTGCCGCCACACGGGTCCATTTCCTCGACACCACGCGGTATGCGTCCGAAAGGTCGCCGTACTCCCCCGCACCGGTGAGCTCTGCGGTCTCGGCCAGGAAGTCCGCCCACAGGGTGCGGAAGAAACCGCCGCCGGTTCCGCCCTCCTCCATGATCGTGGAGATCTCGACGAGCGCCTCTTCCGGGGATTCGAGGCCGTCGATCCAGCCGGGCATGAGGTCGGCCGCTTTGTGCATCCCCTTGAATCCCAGATTGGAGATCGGTGGGTTCAGGAAGCTTTCCGCCGCCGCCTTGACGGACCGGCGGGCGGCCTCGCCGAGATCGGGCAGGGGGCCGTTCGGAGGGGCGATGGTGAACGAGAGGCTGCGTGAGCTCATCGGTCCCCGGGCGCTGCGCGCACGCGCCAGGGACGCGCCGGAGGCCCACTTCAGCCCCAGCGGCCTGGTCTCGACGAGGGCGAAGCGGT
Organism: Streptomyces sp. NRRL B-1140; assembly: GCF_001280065.1. Lineage (GTDB taxonomy): Bacteria > Actinomycetota > Actinomycetes > Streptomycetales > Streptomycetaceae > Streptomyces. The sequence continues at coordinate 273,517 of NZ_LGEA01000125.1, read as the reverse complement.
CGTCGTCGTAGCCGACGCAGGCCACGTAGTGGGCGGCGAACCGGTAGTCGTCCGTGGAGTAGTCGAGGTCGAAGCGGTCGAGCTTCAGACCGACCACGGTCCCCGCGTCGAGGTCCCGGAGCAGTTGCTCGCGGGCGCGCCTCGGTGAGGAGGTCTCCCTGACGGTCAGTCGAAGGCCGAGCGCCTCGGTGAGATGGGCGGTCAGTCGATCCGGCTTGATCCGGCCGCCGAGGAACGGCGTCGGCATCTGCTTGGTACGCCAGTAGGTGAAGGACAAGCCTCTGCCGAGGCCGAAGACGAGCGACTCCGGCAAGTCGATCCCGTGCTGCCGGAGAAGGTTGACCAGGGATGTCGATTCGCAGTGATGACCGACGTAGGGCTGCGCTTCGAGGAGTAACACGACGAACTTCTTTCTCTCTGGACGGTGGTCACCAACCGGTTTCGCCGACCTCACCCGTGGGTCCGCTTGCCCAGCGCCATCAGGGAAGCCCGCGTTTCCGGATCCATGTTCTCGACCGCGTAGCGGAAGGTATCGCGGGCCATTCGGGTGTGCCACGTGCTCAGGAACGCGGCCACTTCGTCCTGATGGACCTCGGCGGTGACCTTGAGCAGCCATCCGCAGCCCTTCCGCACGTACACGTCGCCGTCGTCCATGAGCCGGACGCAGTTGTCGAAGACGTGCGACAGGGGCAGTTCGAACACCGTCCGCCCCACGGTTCGCCGGACGAATTTCACGACGGCCACGTTCGCGGCGCGTCTCGCCCAGGGGGACCGGGACGCGACCCAGCGCCGCGTCCGCGGGATCCGGTCGAGGTGCCCGCGGAAGAACGGGTAGAGCAGCTTGAGACACAGGTCGTCGCACTGCGCCCAGTTGCAGACATACGTTTCGAGCCAGTACTCACAGCGGTCGAGGAGTTCGTCGCCCAGCCCGGCCCTCGCGACCTTGTGCAGCAGCGCGAACCCCAGCAGGACCTCCTCGTGGTGAGCCGCGCGTGACAGCACCTCTTCCGTCAGGGCCAGACAGGTCACCGGGGAGATGTCCGGCCGCTCACGGAGGTGGTCGTACGCGAGCTCGGCGACGGAGGCGTTGCTCACGCCCAGGGCGCGGATCTCCTGAGGGAAGTAGCGCTGTGTCCTTGCCGCGCGATCCGCGTCACCGCGCGCTGCCAGAGACGCCAGAAGGTCCCCGGCGGCGACTGCCACGTCCATTACCTCGATCCCTCCCTCACGGCGCTCCCTCCTCCACTGGCCGTATCATCGCGTGTCCGCTGACCAGGCCGTCGCCGGGTTCCTGGGCGCGTGGGGCGTGGGAGACGCCGAGCCGATCCAGTCAGGCCGCTGATGTCGCGTGCGGGGAGGCTGCTCAACCCGGGCCTCGGCGGACTCATGGGCAACGGGCAGGCGCGCCGGGACGTTCCCGCCCCGCAGCGTCCGGCAGTCCTTCGTCTCCCGCCTCCTCGCCGGGCAGCCCGTGGAGCTGCCACTCGCGGGGCGTCGTCCCGTAGGCCGCGCGGAAGGCACGGCTGAAGTGGCTGGGGCTCGTGAAACCCCAGCGTCTGGCGACGGCCGCGACCCCCTGCCCCCGGGCCGGTGAGCGCAGGAGATCGCGGCGGCACCGCTCCAGCCGCTGCGTCCGGATCCACTCCCCCACCGTCACGCCCTCCGACTCGAACAGCTTGTGCAGGTAGCGGACCGACATGAAGTGCGCCGCGGCGATCCCGGGCGGTGCCAGGCCGGGATCGGCGAGGTGGCGCGCGATGTGGTCCTTGACGCGCACGAGGGTGGCGGCGGCGGTCTCCGGGGCCTGGGGAACGAGGCGGCCACTCAGCTCGTCGATCAGCAGCGCCAGCAGGTCGAGCGCCGTGACCGCGAACTGGCGCCCGGCGATGGCGTCGAGATGCGCCGCTTCGCGTCCCAGCCGGGCGAAGTAGGCCCCCACCAGGGCGGCGCTGCCCTCCCGGGCGGAAAACGCCGTGGCGGTCAGCGCCCGCAGGTCCTCGTCACGTACCCGGAGATCATCGCGGGGGAAGTGGAAGGAGGTGAAGCAGAACGCGTTCTGCATCTTCTTCCGGAACATCCGGGAGGAGTCGGAGAGGGAGAAGTCGCCCGGCCCGATCCGGGCCTCCCGCCCGTCCTGCTCCTTGAGGGCGCTGCCCCGCCGCTGCAGGGTGAGGATGAGGAACTCCTTGCCGTCCTGGGCGATCAGCCGCCTGCTGCGGGTCACGACCTGCGGGCCCGCCTGCACCTGCGAGACCGCTAAGGAACCCAGCCGGTGGCTGACGATGCTGCCGGGCGACGGATCGCCCTCCAGGAGTCGCACATCGAGCGGGATGAAGGTCCGGGACACCGCGTGATGCCAGCGCTCCCCCCGGTCGGCCGCCGGCAGCGACGCGGTGGACAGGACGACGGACACTGAATTCCCCCCTGGACATCGTCAAGGCCGGCAGCGGATCCGCTGCCGGCCTTGACGATGTCACCACGCCGTCCCGGCGGGGTCCAGGAAGAATCGGAGAAAGAATCCGGTCACTTGGCCAGGAAGGCGAGCAGCGCCGCGTTGACCTCCTCGGCGTGGGTCCAGAGCAGACCGTGCGGTGCGCCCTCGATCTCCACGTAGTCCGCGGCCGGAAGGGCCTTGCGGAACGGGCGAGCGGTCCCCTCGACGGGCAGGATGCGGTCGCCCGTGCCGTGCAGGATCAGGGCCGGCACGTCGATCGCCGGGATGTCGGCGCGGAAGTCGGTGTACCAGGTCGCGGGCGCGGCGGCCGCGGCGAAGAAGCCGCCGCCCGCGGCGACGTCCCAGCTGTGCCGGACGGCCTCCTCGCTGATCCGCGTGCCGAGGTTCTCGTCCAGGTTGTAGAAGTCCTTGTAGAAATCCGTGTAGTAGGCGTACCGGTCGGCCTTCACCGCGGCGACGACCCCGTCGAAGAACTCCTTCGGAGCGACGCCGTCGGGGTTGTCGTCGGACTTGAGCAGGCAGGGCTCCAGGGAGGCGAGGAAGGCGACCTTGGCGACCCGGTCCGTGCCGTGGCGGGACACGTACCGGGCGACCTCGCCGGTTCCCATCGAGAACCCCACGAGGACGGCGTCCCGCAGGTCGAGGGTCTCCATCACGGAGTTCAGGTCGGCCGCGAAGGTGTCGTAGTCGAAGCCGGTGGTCGGCTGGGAGGACTGCCCGAAACCACGCCGGTCGTAGGTGATCACGCGGTAGCCGGCCTCGAGCAGGACGGCGCTCTGCCGTTCCCAGGAGTGCCCGTCGAGCGGGAATCCGTGGATGAGGACGACCGGCTGACCGGAGCCGTGGTCCTCGTAGTACAGGTCGATGGCGGTGGAGTTCTCCTGGCCCACGGTGATGTACGGCATGTGCTGCTTCCTCGTTTCCGAGCGGCTGGTGCAAGGGACACGGCCACGCTACGACCGGCCCGTACCCGCCAATTGCCTGACGGCGCACGGGCGTTTGACCTGTGGCGCACACGCGGGCCGCGCACCATGTCCGGGTGCCCTTCCGGGGCCGGCGTGACACCATCGGCGCCATGGAAGGGTTCATGACACCTGATCAGATGTCCGTCCGAACGTCCCGTGCCCTCGCCGCCGCCGTCGCCGCGGGGCGTGATCTGGGGCTCGACGTCGCCGACGCGAGGGTGATCTACGACGTGTTCTCCGTCGTGGTGCACCTGGCTCCGTCACCGGTGGTGGTCAGGGTGCCGACCGTGCTGCCGTCGTATGCCGACGCCGACTCCCAGTCCGCGCGGCAGCGGCAGGAGCTGGACGTGGTGGGGTGGCTCGCGGATCAGGGGCATCCGGTGATTCCGCCGAGTCCGCTCGTGCCGCGGGAGCCCGTGCGGTGCGACGGTCTCTCGATGACGTTCTGGCAGTTCGTCGAGCTGGACCAGAGCCACGAGCCCGACTACGCGCACCACGCCGGGCTGGTCGCCGACCTGCACGCCGCGCTGCGCGCCTACCCCGGCGAACTGCCGTTCCTGACGGCGGCCGAACCGCGCTTCGTCACCGAGGGACTCGCCGTGCTGGAAGGGCGCCCCGATCTCCTGGAGCCGGCCGATCTCGACCGGGCCCGGCGCGAGTGGGAGGTGCTGGAGCCGGTGGTCGCCTCACGTGCGGGGTTCGAGGCGGTGTTCCCCGGGATCGAGTTCCAGCCGATCCACGGGGACGCCCCGGCCGCCAACATCGTCTCCGGCCCGGGCGGCGCGCTGTACTCCGACTTCGAACTGACCACTCTCGGGCCGGTCGAGTGGGACCTGTCGGCCTTCGGCCCCGAGTGCGAGGCCGCGTACGACGCCGCCGCCGGGCGCCTCGGTCTGCGGCGGCTGGACCCGGACGTGCTGCGGGTCGTCAACGCGGTGGGCATGTCCCGCGCGGTGGCCTGTCTCGCTCTCGCGCCGCAATTGCCCCTGCTGGTCGACGCACTCCGGCCGGCCGTGGAGAAGTGGCGGTCCATGCCGTTCGCCGGAGGGCTGGGCGGCTGAGTCCTGCTTCCCGCAGGGGTGCCCTCACCCGGGCAGCGGGCGGTCGTCGACGACGTGCTTCATGACGAGGGTGGAGTTGAGGCGCTGGACGCCCGGGAGCCGGGCGAGCTGCTGATCGTAGAGCTGCTGGAAGGCGGTCAGATCGGTGGCGGCGACGCGCAGGAGGTAGTCGGGGTCGCCGAACAGGCGCTGGGCCTGGAGCACGTGCGGGACGGCGGCCACCGCCTCTTCGAACGCGGAAACCGTGTCGGCGTCCTCCAGGCGCATGGTGACGAAGACGAGGGCTTCGAAGTTCAGGCCCACGGCGGCCGGATCCACCACCGCGCGGTAGCCCCGGATCGCACCGTCGCGTTCGAGGTCGCGCAGCCTGCGGTGGCAGGGCGAGACGCTCAATTGCACGCGCGCCGCCAGCTCGGTGACCGTGAGACGGCCGTCCAGCTGCAGCTCGGTAAGAATTTTCCGGTCCATGGCATCCATGAAGAAGATTCTGCCCCAGATCACACGATCAAGGAGAAAAGAAGGGAACACTTCCGGGCAGATCCGCCCTAGCCTTCCTCTCGCACACAGCACGTGAGAGGGAACGATCGATGGACACGACCACGCTGGCGGCCTTCCTGGCGGTGGATCTCCTGCTGGTATTCACCCCCGGCGCGGACTGGGCCTACGCGATCACAGCCGGTCTGCGGGACCGGTCGGTCGTGCCGGCCGTGGCCGGGCTGGTCGCCGGGTACGCGGGCTACACACTGCTCGCCGTGGCGGGACTGGTGGTGATCGTGGCGAGCTCGGGGACGCTGCTCACCGGGCTGACCGTGGCAGGCGCCTGCTATCTGGTGTGGCTCGGCTGGGGGGTGCTGCGGCAGCCCGCGGCCCTGACGGCCCCCGCGGAGGCGGTGGGCGCCGAGGGCACCTCCCGTGCCCGGGTCCTGCTCCGAGGGATCGGGATCAGCGGCCTCAACCCCAAGGCGCTGCTGCTCTACTTCTCCCTGTTCCCGCAGTTCATCGACCCCGCGGGCGCCTGGCCGGTCGCAGGCCAGACCGGCCTGCTCGGCTCGCTGCACATGACCGCCTGCGCCGTCGTCTACCTCACCGTCGGTGTCCTGGCCCGCACGGTTCTGAGAACCCGGCCCTCCGCGGCCCGGGCGGTGACCCGGGCGTCCGGGGCGATGATGATCGCCATCGGCGGGTTCCTGCTGGTGGAACGCCTGGCAGGCTGAGGGGCCCGCCGCCGCCCTCACCGGGGCGGCTCTCCACAGATCGGAAGTGCGCCCGGCATCTCGGAAGTGCGCCCGGCTGGAGCCCCCGGGGCAGTCCGGGCCGCGCGCCGCGCCCGGCGGCCGACCGGGAGGCCCTGACGGCGCGGCGGCGGGAGCCGGAGGGCACGGACCCCGCCGGGCAGACGCCACCCGCCCTGACGGCGCGGCGGCGGGAGCCGGAGGGCGTGGCCCCCGCCGGGCAGACGCCACCGGCCTTGCGTGCACCTGGGACCTCCGGGTCCACCGCCCGGTCCGCGGACCGAGGCGATCGTCGCGGGCGAGCCGGAGCGGGCCGTGCGCCTCGCCCGGGGCCGCGTCGAGGGGTTCGAGCAGCCGGTCCGGCCGTACGCGCTGGTCACAGTGGCGCCCGTCCGCAGACGAGCCGCAGCGAGCCGGTAGCGGGACAATCGGGTGCAGGGACCGAGTAGGCAGGTGCGGTACACGCGGAGGCACCGTGCAGGGACGCGTACCGGAGGACCTGGCGGTCGTCGTCGACGCCGGCGGGGTGATCATGGTGTGGAGCGACGGTGCCCGCCGCCTGCTCGGACACGAACCCGCCGAACTCGTGGGCCGGCCCGTCACCGACCTGCTCACCACCGACCTCCCCGAATCGACGCGGCGGCATGTGGCCGAGGGCCGGCCGTGGTCCGGCGAGGTGGCGCTGCTGCACCGGGACGGCGACCGGGTCGTGGTCCGGCTGCGGGGGACGCCGCTGCGGGACGCGGAGGGCCGTCGGCTCTGGCTCGTGACCGGCACCGTACCGGCGTATCCGCGGGCCGGGTACGGAACCCTGCCGCTGTGGGACCTCACGCTCGCCCAGCTCCCCGTGCCGGTGGCGGTCTACGACCGGGAGGCCCGGCTGGTCGGCGCCAACGACGTCATGACGGAGGTGATGGGCAGGTCCGTGGAGGAGATGCAGGGCCTGACCCTGTGGGAGATCGAGCCGAACCCGCCCTTCGACACCTATGACCGCCTCCAGCGGGAGGTCCTGCGCACCGGCGAGATGATCCTCCACGAGGAGCACGGCACGGCCCCGGGCGAGATCCGGCCGCACGCCTGGTCGATGTTCCTCTCACCGCTCAAGGACGAGTCCGGCATGGTCCAGGGCGTGTCGGCCACCGTGTTCGACACCACGGAGCAGTCCTGGGCCCGACGGCGGCTGGCGGTGATCAACGAGGCGAGTCTGCGGATCGGGAGCACCCTGGATGTGACCCGGACGGCCGAGGAGATGGCGGAGGTGGCCGTCACCGCGGGGTTCGCGGACTTCGTCACCGTGGATCTGCTGGAATCGGTGGCCAAGGGTGACGAGCCGGGACCTCTGCCGCCGGACACCCCGGTCGTGCTGAGGCGCAGCGCGCAGCGGTCGGTGCTGGAAGGCTGCCCGGAGTCGGTGGTGGCGCCGGGCGGCGTGATCCGCTACCCGGTGGGGACGCTGCCGTTGCGGACCCTGGCCGCCGAGCGGGGCGCACGGCACAGGCCGGGCGATCCGGATCTCCTGGAGTGGCTCGAGTCCTCCCCCGCCCGCGCCGCGACCGTGTCCAGGTATCTGATCCACTCCGTCATGATGGTGCCGCTGCGCGCCCGGGGCGTGACCCTGGGCATGGTGCACTTCCTGCGCCATCGCAACCCGGACGCGTTCAGCGAGGACGACCTGCTGCTCGCCGAGGACATCGTCGCCCGGGCCGCGGTGAGCGTGGACAACGCCCGCCGCTTCACCCGGGAGCGCCGCATGGCGCTGGCGCTCCAGCGCAGCCTGCTGCCCGAACGGCTTCCGGACCTGGCGGCGATGGACATCGCCTACCGCTATCTGCCGACCGGGGCCGGTGCGGACATCGGGGGCGACTGGTTCGACGTGATCCCGCTGTCCGGCACCCGCGTGGCCCTGGTGGTGGGCGACGTGGTCGGCCACGGCATCCACGCGTCGGCCACGATGGGCCGCCTGCGGACCGCGGTACGGACGCTCGCCGATGTCGATCTCGCCCCGGACGAGCTGCTCACCCAGCTGGACGACCTCGTCATCCGGCTCGACCGGGAGGAGGGCCCGCAGGCGCGCGGGGCGGAGGAGACGCCGGGGCAGGTCGGCGCCACCTGCCTCTACGCCGTGTACGACCCGGTGTCCCGTCGCTGCACCATGGCTCGCGCCGGGCATCCGCCGCCCGCGCTGGTCACGCCCGACGGCGGCGTACGGTTCCTGGACCTGCCGGCCGGGCCGCCGCTGGGCCTGGGCGGCCTGCCGTTCGAGGCCTCCGAGATCCAGCTGGAGGAGAACAGCCTGCTCGCCCTCTACACCGACGGACTGCTCGAGGCGCCCGGGCACGACATCGAGGCCGGTACCGCCCTGCTGCGGCAGGCGCTGAGCAGCCCCGCGGAGGCGTTGGAGGAGACCTGCGAGCGGGTGCTGCGCACGCTGCTGACCGGCCGGCCCGCCGACGACGTCGTGCTGATGCTGGCGCGGACGACCGTGCTCGACGCAGGGAAGGTCCGCACCTGGCAGCTGCCACCGGATCCCGCGGCCGTGGCCCGGGCACGCAAGATGGCGAGCGAGCAGCTGGCCGAATGGGGGCTCACGGAGGCCGAGTTCGCCACCGAACTGATCGTCAGCGAACTGGTCACCAACGCGCTGCGGTACGGCGGCGCACCCATCGAGCTGCGGCTGATCCGCGACGCGACCCTCATCTGCGAGGTGTCCGACGGCAGCAGCACCGCGCCGCATCTGCGCCGGGCGAGGGTCTTCGACGAGGGCGGGCGGGGGCTGCTGCTCGTCGCCCAGCTCGCCGAGCGGTGGGGCAGCCGCCAGACGGCCACGGGCAAGACCATCTGGGCGGAACAGCCCCTGCCCGCCGGGGTGTGAGCCGGGCTACCGCGTGTCCCCGATGCCGCCGGTCACCGCGATGACCTCGCCGACGGTGTAGCCGGAGTCGGCGTCGGAGGTGAGGTAGACGTGCGTAGGCGCGATCTCCTCGGGCTGGGCCGCGCGTTCCAGCGGGGCCTCGCCGCCGATGTGGGCGAGCCCGTCCGGCGGCACGTGCGGATCCGCTTCGTTGAGGGGCGTCCAGGTGGAACCCGGCGCGACCACGTTGGCCCGCGCCCCCCGCTTGGCCAGGTGCGTCGCGACGGACTTGGTCAAGGTGATCAGCGCCGCCTCGGACGCGGTGTGGTCGATCACCGTGGTGCTGCCCTTGAGGGCCTCCTCGGTCGTGGTAGGCGGCGTTGCTCACCAGGATGTTCAGGCCCCGAGTACCGCCACCGTCCGTTCGACGGCCGCTCGGCAGAAGCCCGGGTCGGTGAGGTCGCCGGGCAGCAGCAGACAGCGCCTGCCCTGCTCCTCCACCTCGCCGCGCGGTGCCCGAAGCGGAATGCCGGACGACACGAGGGGTACTCCGACGATCTTGCAAGCCGGCCTTCGGGCCGTTCGTCGTCGGAAGGAGAGCCGTGTCTGACGAGACGGTGAAGAACGTCTTCGTGATCGGGCTCGACGAGGCCAACCTGCCCACGCTCCAGCAGGTCCCAGGAGCCGACCAGCTGCGTTTTCACCAGCTGCTGACGATCGAGGAGCTCCAGGTCGGTGAGGTGGACCTGCCGGCACTGCTCGACAAGGCCCAGGGCGTGCTCGACGCGTTCGACGGCAGCATCGACGCGATCGTCGGCTACTGGGACTTCCCGGTCAGCACGCTCGTCCCGATGCTGAGCGAACGCTACGGCACGCGCAGCACCAGCCTGGAGTCCGTGGTCAAGTGCGAGCACAAGTACTGGAGCCGGCTGGAGCAGCGGAAGGCCACCGACCGGCATCCGCGGTTCGGACAGGTCGATCTGTCCGCCGAGCCGCCGCGCCCACCGGAGGGCGTGACCTACCCGATGTGGCTCAAGCCCGCCCTCTCGTATTCCTCCGAACTCGCTTTCGGAGTCGATGACGAGGAGCAGTTCGGAAGGGCGGTCGCCGAGATCCGCGACGGCATCTCCCGCATCGGCCGCCCCTTCGAGCACATCCTCGAACGCATCGACCTGCCGCCCGAGATGGACGGCGTGGGCGGCCGGGTGTGCCTCGCGGAGGAATCGATGTCCGGCGTCCAGGTCGCCGTCGAGGGCTACGTCCACCAGGGCGAGGTGACCGTCTACGGGGTCCTGGACTCCATCCAGTACCCGGACTCCTCCTGCTTCCTGCGCCACCAGTACCCCTCGATGCTGCCGCCCCCGGCCATCGCACAACTGCATGACGTCAGCGAGCGCGTGATGCGGCAGATCGGGATGGACTCGGCCACCTTCAGCATCGAGTACTTCTACGACCCGCGGACCCGGGAGATCAGCCTGCTGGAGATCAACCCGCGGCACTCCCAGTCGCACGCGGAGCTGTTCCGGTACGTCGACGGTGTGCCCAATCACCACTGCATGGTCCGTCTCGCCCTCGGCGAGGACCCGCACATGCCGCACGGCGAGGGCCAGTACACGATGGCCGCGAAGTGGTACCACCGCTGGTTCACCGACGGTGTGGTGCGCCGGGTGCCGGGCCCCGAGGAGATCGCCCGCATCGAGCGGGAGACCCCCGGCGTGCGCATCGAGGTGATCCCGGAACAGGGCGACAGGCTCTCGGAACTGCCCGGGCAGGACAGCTACAGCTACGAGCTGGCGCACATCTACACCGGCGGGGCCGACGAGGCCGAGCTGCGGAAGAAGTTCGACCACTGCGTGGCCGCCCTGGGCCTGGCCTTCGAGGACACCCCGGCCGAGAACGACGCCGCGCGAAAGTGAGGAGCACGACACTTCCATGCGTTACGTGACCAACCTGCCGTACGAGACGAAGGAAGAAGAGCACGTCACGATCCCGATGTCGGACGGGGTCCGGCTCTCCGCGCACATCTGGCGCCCCACCTCCTCGGACCAGGAGCCGGTGCCGGCGGTGCTGGAGTACATCCCCTACCGCAAGCGGGATCTGACGGCCGTACGGGACTCGATCCACCACCCCTACCTCGCCGGGCACGGCTACGCGTGTGTCCGCGTCGACCTGCGCGGCACCGGTGACTCCGAGGGTGTGCTGCGCGACGAGTACCTGGAACGGGAGCAGGCGGACGCCGAGGAGGTCCTGGCCTGGCTGGCGGAGCAGCCCTGGTGCGACGGCGGCACGGGCATGATGGGCATCTCCTGGGGCGCGTTCGCGGCGCTGCAGGTGGCGGCTCGCCGGCCGGCGAGCCTGAAGGCCATCGCCATCGCGTCCTTCACGGACGACCGGCACTCCGACGACATGCACTACATGGGCGGCGCCCTGCTGTCGGACAACCTGGCCGAGGCGGGCACCATGTTCGCCTACGGCACCTGCCCGCCCGACCCGGCCGTGGTGGGTGAGCGCTGGCGCGAGATGTGGCACGAACGGCTGGAGAACACCGAGCCCTGGGTGCTGGAGTGGCTGCGGCACCAGCGCCGCGACGACTACTGGCGGCACGCCTCGGTGTGCGAGGACTACACGAGCGTGCAGTGTCCGGTCCTGGCCTCCAGCGGCTGGGCGGACGGCTACTCCAATGCGGTGACCCGCTTGCTCGGGAACCTGGACGTGCCCCGTAAGGGGCTGATCGGCCCCTGGTCGCACAAGTTCCCCCACCTCGGGGAGCCCGGCCCGGCGATCGGCTACCTCCAGGAACTCGTGCGGTGGTGGGACCACTGGCTCAAGGGCGTCGACAACGGCGTCATGGACGGGCCGATGCTCCAGGCGTGGATGCAGGACAGCGTGCCGCCCTCCACCTCCTACGAGGAGCGGCCGGGCCGCTGGGTGGGCGAGCCGGACTGGCCGTCCCCGCACATCCGGCCCGTCACACACCCGCTCACGCGGCACACGATCGGGCCCGCGCAGGACGCGAACGCGCAGGCGTCCGAGGGCGGTGCGGCGATGACCGTGCGCTCGCCGCTGTCCGTGGGCCAGTTCGCGGGCAAGTGGGCCTCCTACAACGCGCCCCCGGACCTGCCCTACGACCAGCGCGAGGAGGACGGCGGTTCCCTCGTCTTCGACACCGAGCCGCTGACCGAGCCGGTGGAGATCCTCGGCTCGCCGAGCGTGGAGCTCGACCTGTCGGTGAGCGAGCCGGTCGCCATGGTGGCCGCACGGCTGTCCGACGTGAGCCCCGACGGCGCCGCCACGCGCGTCTCCTACGGCATCCTGAACCTGACGCGCCGTGACAGCACGGAGGAGCCGGAACCGTTGGAGCCGGGGCGGCGCTACCGGGCCACCATTCCCCTGAACGGTGTGGCGCAGGCGTTCCCGCCCGGCCACCGCATCCGGCTGTCCCTGTCGACGTCCTACTGGCCGCTGGCCTGGCCGGCACCGAAGCCGGCCCTGCTCAGCGTGCACGAGCACTCCAGCACCCTCACCCTGCCGGTGCGGCCGGTGGAGGAGCCCGACGAGGTGCCGTCGTCGCCCTTCGGCGAACCCGAGGGCACCGTCCCGCAGGCCACGACTCAGGTGACGCCGCGGGAGCAGCGCTGGGAGGTCAAGCGGGACCTGGTCGACTACCGCTCCGAGCTGGACATCGTGAAGGACCAGGGCACGGTCCGCTTCGAGGACATCGGTCTGGAGGCCGGCCGCCGCGCCCACGAGCGCTACACGGCGGTCGCCGACGACTTCACCTCGGTCGGCGGCGAGACCACGTGGACCATGAGGTTCACGCGGGACGACTGGGACGTCAAGGTGGTCACCGGCACCCGGCTCACATGCGACGAGACGGACTTCTTCGTCGACGCGACACTCGACGCGTACGAGGGCGACCGCCGGGTGTTCTCCCGCACCTGGAACGAGAAGGTCCCCCGCGACCTGCTGTAGCCGGCCTCACCGCAGCTGGGCGGCACACCAGCGGAAGTGCCCGTCGTGCGGCCCCCCGCCGAAGAGGTCGTACGTGATCAGCGCGTAGGCCTTCCGGTACAGGATCAGCTCCTCTTCGGCATGGCCCAGTTCCCGGGCGAAGAGACGGGTCAGCTCGGCGGTGTGGTGAGCGGCGTCGGGTCCGTACATGTCCCAGACGGCGGCCGTGACGGCGGCCTCGAAGGCGGGGTCGCCGGCGGTGGTGCAGAAGCCGAAGTCGAGGACGGCGACCGGGCGTCCGGCCTCGTCCATGTGGATGTTGGACGGCACCAGGTCGCCATGGATGACGCTGTCGGCCCGGTCGGGCAGCACCCGCAGCGCGGCGGCCGTGCGGGACACGACGTCCGCGAGTGCGGGCACGTGCGCGGCGAGGGCGTCCCCGTTCCGGCCGACGGCCCGTTCCACAAGGGCGGCGAGCGCGTCGGGGAAGCGGGAGTGGCCCTGCCACAGCGGCCGGTCGTCCCCCTGGACCACCAGGCGCCGCATGGCCTCGCTGCCCGGGACGGAGGCCAGGGCGCGCAGGACGGTGAGCAGGGCGTCGGTCTCGCTGCGGGGCAGGTCACGGGCGGGCGGCTCGCCGCCGTCCTGGTCCGAGCGCAACGGGCGCCCTCCCAGCTCGCGTTCGTAGCTGACGAGCACTCCGTCGTGCTCCTCGACATCGAGGATCTCCGGAGTTCCGAAGGGCAGGGCATGCGCGGCGACATCGGCGTAGAGCCGTCGGGTGAGGCCGAAGTCCTCCGGGGGGCGCCCATTCCAGACCTTGGCCACGGTCCCGTCACGGAGCCGGTAGACGGTCCCCTCCATTCCGGCGGCGAGCCGCCGGGCACGGGGATACCCGCGCCCGGCGAAGTACCGGACCCAGCGGTCGGACCGGTGCATGTCGGTGTCGGTCACGCCCGGCATTCAACCAGTGCCCCCCATCGGGTCGCCACGCCGATTCGGCGGCTTGTTCCACCGGTCCGGCGGCTCAACACGCCGTTCGGTTGCGGTTCTAGCCCGGGACCACCGTGTCGCTCATGCTCGGCTTCCCCTCACCCGACGCGTTCCAGGCGCAGACCAGGATCACGTACTCGTGACCCGCCGTGACCCCCGTGATCCTGGCGGAGCGGGCGGAGGCCGGGTAACCGATGATCCGGGAGTGGTTCTTCGGGGTGCTCTTGTCGTACACCCACACCGCGTACCGGACGATCGAGCCGCTGTGCGAGCCGGTAGGCGCCGACCAACGCACGTCGATCGAGCCCGCGCCGGCCGTCGCGGTCAACCCCGGCGGCCGCCCCGCCGTCGTCGGCGCCGCCTTGCCCCGGACCGCCGAGGACCACGAGGAACGGTTGGCCGCGCCGTCACCGGCGACCGCGCGGACCCGCACCTCGTAGGTGTGGCCGTCGTAGGGCTGGTCGGTGAACTGCCAGGACATGTCGTAGCGCGGAGCGCTCACACCGGGCACCACGTCCTGCCAGTCCGCGTTCGTGTCCGTAGTGACGTCACGCCACTGAACGTCGTAGGTGTGCGCGCCGAAGACCTTGTCCCAGGTGGCGGTGACACCCTGCTGGGTGCCGTCGAACTTCATGCCGGACGGCGTGGCGAGCGACCGGCCGGGTGCGCTGCCCGGTGCGTCGGGCGCGGCGGTACCGATGCCGAACTCCTTGTGCAGCACGGTGCCGAACGCCTGGGCGATGCGGTACTCGCCGAGGGCGTTGGGGTGCAGCCCGTCGTAGGTGGTGGCGCAGTCAGTGGCCTTCGGGTCGCAGCCCATCGCCTTGTTCAGGTCGGCCAGCTCCACCGGCGAGGCGCTGGTGCTCCAGCCGGGGGCCGCCTTGGCGAGGGCCGCGTTGTAGTCGCTGATGCGCTGAGGGAGGCCCGGGTTCGCGTCACCCAGGGTGGTCCGCTGGGGGACGTTGGCCAGGACGATCCGCACGTCCGGGTTGACCGCCCGCGCGTTGTCCACGAACTTCTTCATGGTGCCGACCAGATCGGCACCCGCCCCGTACCAGCCGATGTCGTTGAAGCCCAGCTCGACCAGGAGCAGGTCGGGCGTGCGTCCCTTGGCCTTCATCTCCTGCATCACCGGCTTGATGGTCGGCACGGTCCGGGTCAGTGAACGGCCCCAGAGGGCGTAGTGAGCCGAGCCGCCGGCGGAGAACCCGGCATGCACGTCCCCGGCGTACTCGCCCTGCACGCGCGGGTCGCCCGGAAGGGGCTCCGTGGGCTCGCCGCCGCCGCTCTCGCCCGGCACCGGCGGCCGCGGCGGCTGCGCGTCGGCCTGCTGCACGGTGCCCCGGTACGGTCCGACGAAGGTGACCGGCCACTTCTTGCTCCTGGCCCAGTCCCACAGCCGGTAGCGCCAGGTGTGGTCGCCCTCGTACCCGTGGCTGATGGAATCGCCGACCACCATGACGTCGCGGATGGCGGTGTGCGTCACGGAGTTGCGGGCGATGATCTCGTCGATGAGCTTGCCGCCGGGGAAGTCCATCATCATGACGCCCATGCGGTCCAGGTCAGGCCGCCCGCCGAACCGGTCGTCGCGTCCGGCGTAGAACTCCGGGCACCGGTCCTTCTCGGCGCGCAGACACTGGATGAGGAAGTTGTTCACACCGGTCGCCGTCGGTGTGCCGCCCGCCGCGGTGTAGGGGTGGACGCCGGCCCCGGAGCCGCTGGTGTAGTTCAGATACAGCGCGTCCTGCTCGTACTCGTGGTCCTTCTCACCGGGGCGGCTGCCGTCCCAGGTGCCGTTGGTCCGGCGCAGGTGCGCGCGGACCTTCTCCCACTTGTCGTCGATGTCGCTGATGGTGGACAGCTCGAAGTCGTCCTGCACGTACTCCTCGTTGGAGCCGCCGGACGGGTAGGGCTGCTCGAGCCCGTAGCCGCCGAAGATGCCGCCGCCGGTGTTCCGGTAGCCGAGGAGTACGACCTTGCCGCGTACCTCGCCGAGTGTCGGGACGCGGCTCGACTGGCTCTTGCCGGTGACCGAGGGGCCCCAGAACAGGTTGCCCCAGGCGGTCGACGGGGTGCTCTCGTCACCGTCCCCGGTGTACGAGCGGCCGTTCAGGTAGGAGTCGAAGATCTTCTTGCGCCACTCGTCGGTCCCGAATCCGTCGGCGTCCTTGCAGGAGAAGGTGGAGCCGGTGCACTCCGCCTTCAGGTTCATCAGGACGGTTTCGCCGGGGTGGTCGCTCAGGAAGTCGCGGGTGGCCTTCAGTACGTCGGTGAAGTTGGCGTACTGGTAGGTGGCGCCGTGGTGGACGGTGAACTTCAGCCCCTCGTCCCCCTTGTCGACCCGGACCCGGATGTCGAGCGCCCGGATGCCGGCGTCGAACTGGGTGGTCAGGGTCTTCGCGCTGAAGCCGTGGTTCTCCTGGGTCTGGGTGATGCTGGTGACGATGCCCGAGCACTGGCCCGTGTCCGGGTCCGGTGTGTCCCCGCAGAGCGCGAGGCTGTCATGGGTGCCGGGCACCGAGAGCCAGGCGAGACTGGTCCCGTCCGGGACGCGTGACATCCAGTCGACGTTGGCCGCGGAGGCTTCGGTGATGCTGCTGTAGTAGTCGTTCGCCCGGGCGGGGGTGGCGGAGAGGAAGACGCCGGAGACGGACAGCAGCAGGGCGAGGAGCACACCGAGCACGGTGCTTCTCGCCACCATCGCCGGCCGGCGCATCAGGAATCTTCGGGACGAGCTGGTCTGGCGTATGACGGTGATCATTTCCATCCTGGGGCGGATCGGTCGGACGGCAGGAGGGCCGCGCGTGCGCACGCGAGTCGTCCGGCGAGATGTGTGATGATCGTCTTGTCGGGCTCGCCGGTTGGTGATCGCAGCCTGCCCGGGACGGCCGTCCCGGGCCAGCCCGGACGGCCGTCCCGGGACGCTGGGACGTTCCGCACCCCCTGACCAGGCGGGATGCGGCCACAGGGGACACGGGGTGGGAGTGTGGGCGGGGTGAGGGCGGCGAGGGACGCCGATACGGCGGCCGGGCTGGGCGAGATGCTGCGCTCGTTGAAGGAGCGCGCGGGGCTCAGCTACGGCGCTCTCGCGGGCCGGCTGCACCTGAGTACCTCGACGTTGCACCGCTATTGCACCGGTGACTCGGTACCGGCCGAGTTCGCCCCGGTCGAACGCTTCGGCCGGATCTGCCGGGCGGACCCCGAGGAGCTGCTGGAGCTGCACCGGCGATGGGCGGTGGCGGACGAGGCGCGGCGAGGGAGGGGGGCGAGCCCGTCGGAGGGTGCGGAGGTGCCGGTGCCCGCGCCGGTACCGGTCGTCCAGAGCCCGCCGGCTGTCGCGGAGCCGACGCCGCGTGCCCGCCAACTCGTCTCGCGGTACGTTCTGCTGGGGGCCGCCGTGGTCGCCCTCAGCACCTCCGGAGCGCTGGCCATCGACCGGTTCCGCGCCGAGTCGGTGCCGGACCTGACGGCCCCGGCCATCACGGTGCCCGACGAGGAGGCCGGGGCGGCCGGAGGGAACGTCCCCCTTTCGGCGGCCGTCGTCCCGTCCGACGACGACTGCCCCCGGACGGACGGCACTCGGACCCGTCCCACGATGTTCCGCCTGAAGGTGCGAAGCACGGCGGAGGGGCCCGTGACCATGACCGCCATGGACGTCCGGGTGCTGTCCGCCGAAGCCCCGCCCGCCGACGTCACCTACGCGGACTGCCGAGGCACAGACACACAGCACCCGTTCGCCGTGGACCTGGACGCCCCCGAGCCCCGGGCCGTGAGCCCGGGGCGCGGCTTCCCGTACGAGGCGTCCGCCGAGACCCCCCTGGTCCTGGACGTCACCGCGCGCACGTCGAAGAGCGAGGTGCGCTGGTACCTGGAACTGAGGTGGACCCAGGGCACCCGCTCGGGCACGCTACGGATCGACGACGGCGGTCACCCGTTCCGCACCGGAGCGGTCAAGTAGCGCCGTCCTCACCGCCGCGAAGGGCGGCGGGACCGACGTGCTGATGGTGCACGAGGCATCCCCGCCGCCGTGTCCGCCGCCGGCAACGAGAGGGGCACGCGCAGGGCGCCGGCGAACCGGGGCCGGCTCGTGGAAGGTCGAGGGTCCGCCTGAAACGGCATTCTTCTCCGGATGCATGTACACGGAAAAGATGTGAGAGCTCGCCGACAGGCCTCAACTGCGGGAAAACATCGCCCGGGGCATGACGTGCTTCAGAAGTGATACACCCAGCGCTGCCCCGTGCACCCGTGCGCCCCCCTGGAGAAAGGGTTCACCAAGTCGGCCGCCCACCGGACTGGGCAGGACATGGGGCAGGCGCCGCATCGGTGAAACATCAACTTTCCCGGGTCGACTGAAGCAGGTGGAATTCCATGAACGGCTGCGTTCCCGAATCGGAGCAGGCATGGACGGTTGGTACTGCTCCAGGCATATTCCCATCCATCGGCCACGGTATCGCCTTGTTCCGCCGGCCGCTGGATTTTCTGAATTCTCTTCCCGCGCACGGCGATCTGGTCGAGATACGTCTCGGCCCCCGGCGGGCGTGGATGGTGTGTCATCCGGAACTGGTCCACCGCATGCTCCGGGACACCCGCACGTTCGACAAGGGCGGACCACAGTACGACCGGCTTCGGGCACTGATGGGTGACGGCGTCGTCACCTGCCCGCACGCCGCGCACCGACGTCAGCGCCGGTTGCTGCAGCCCGCCTTCCGTCCCGTCGGTGTCGCCGCGCGGACCGGCGTCATGGCCGAGGAGGCCGCGTCGCTGTGCCGGGACTGGCGCAGTGGGCAGCGGGTCGATGTCAGTGCCGCAACCCTGGGTCTGACGACCCGGCTGATCAGCAGGCTGCTGCTGTCCGACTCGCTGGATCCCGCCGCGACCGACGAGGTGCGGCACTGCCTCGCCGCCATCGTCCGGGGCCTGTTCGTGCGCACGGTGATACCGGTCGACGCCCTCTTCCGTCTCCCCACACCCGCCAACCGCCGTTACCGGCGGGCCGTGGAGCGGGTGCGCGAACTCATCGGCACGGCCATCGACGAACGCCGCCGGGGCACCCCCCGCGACGACCTGCTGGGACTCCTGCTGAACGCCGCAGCGGACGCGGACGGCGGGCCCTCGATCACCGAACGGGAGGTCCACGACCAGCTGGTGTCCCTCCTGCTCACCGGCTCCGAGAGCCCTTCCATGTGTCTGGCCTCCGCCTTCAGCCTCCTGGCCCGGCACCCGGAGGCGGAGCGGCGGCTTCACGCCGAGGTCGACACCGTCCTGGCCGGACGGTTACCGGACGCCGACGATCTGCCGCGTCTGGTCTACACCCGGGCCGTCCTCACCGAGACCCTGCGCCACTCCCCGCCCGGCTGGCTCTTCACGCGGGTCACCACACGGGAGACGGAGTTCGCCGGACGCCGGCTGCCGCGGGGAACCACGATCCTGTACAGCCCCTATCTCCTGCACCACGATCCCGCCTCGTTCCCCGAGCCCGAGGCGTTCCGGCCCGAGCGCTGGCTGGAGGGCGCGGCCGCCGCCCGCCCGCACGGGGCGCTGATCCCGTTCGCGGCGGGCAACCGCAAGTGCATCGGCGACCTGTTCTCCATGGCCGAGATGACGGTGGCCCTGGCGACGGTCGCCGGCCGCTGGCGGCTACGGCATCCGGCCGGGCGCGTCCCGCCACCGCGCCCCGGGGCGACGCTGGGACCGAGGTCCCTGACGATGATCTGCACATCACGGGCGCACGCATCGGGCGGCACCGCGCCGCACGGCCTCGCCCTCACGCCCGGCGCCGAGCGAGCGGCGTACGGGACGGAGAAGGCCCGGAGGGACGGTGACAACGGTGTCCACCACGCATGAGGAAAGGGCGGCCGTCGCGCGGGACGTGCTTCCCGCGTCCACCTTGGTGGAGCTGATCGACGCTCACCTCTACATGCCCTTCCCGTTCCGGCGCAGTCCGCACGAGGCGGCCGCCAGGGCGGGTGTCGACGAGTGGCTGCGCGCGACGGGGCTGAGCGACGAACCCGGCGTCCAGGCCATGATCTCCCGCACGCGCCCGGCCGAACTCGCCTCCTACAACAGCCCGGACGCGGATCCCGGCCTCCTGCGACTCGTCGCCCGCCAGATCGCCTACCAGTTCGTCTTCGACGACCGGGCCGAGGAGGTCGGCCGGCACCGGCCCGGCCGGTTGCTCCCCATGCTGGGCGAGAGCATCGCGATCCTGCGGGACGGCACACCGCCCAGCACTGTGCTGGGCGCGGCCCTGTCCGACCTCCACCGGCAGGTCCGCGCTCGCTGCACCCCCGCACAGGCGGCCCGCTGGGCTTGGAAGAGCCGCGAGTACGTGCACGGGCTGCTGTACGAGTCGGTGGCTCAGACCCATCCCTCGCCCCTGCACTCCGGGCTGTGTACGTCGATACGGTCCCTCACGGCCGGCGTCGAGCCCTTCCACCCGCTGTGCGAGGCCGCGCAGCCGTGCGAGCTCACCTCCGCGGAACTTCACCACCCGGTCATGCGGCAGCTGAGCCGGCTGTCGGCCGATGCCGCGGTGTGGATCCCCGACCTCTTCTCCGCGGTCAAGGAGCAGCGGTCCGGCGAAATGATCAACGTGGCGCTCGCCTACCAGCGGGCCCACCGGTGCTCCCTGCCGGTGGCCGTCACCCTGGCCATCCAGCAGATCAACCGCACGATCCGCGAGTTCGAGGGCCTCTACGCCGGGATCGAAGCCGAGTTGAGCCCTTCGGGCGTCGGCTACGTGAACGGCATGGCCGGCTGGATCCGTGGCTGTTACTACTGGTCCCGCACCGTGCCGCGGTACGCGGACGCGGCGGCTCCGGTCCTGCGATGAGAGGGCGCGTCGTCAAGGCGGTGGGCGGGTGCGCATTCGGGGCAAGATACCCGCCCGGCCCGCACTTCACGCGGTCGTAGCAGGTCGTTCACCCTTCTTCGTCGTGCTCGTTCCGGATTCCAAAACGGTGTCCGTCGGGAGGCGTACGCTCGCGCTGCCTCCCGATGGCCGACGACAGGAAGCGGTACGGCACATGGCGAACGAGCTGCGGCAACCCACGTCCGAGCCCCGGCCGTTGCTCGAGCGCCGCAAGGAGCTCCGCGCACTGGATACGGGCTTGCGGGGCCTGCGGGACACCGTCGAGGGCGTGCCTCAGGCACCGCGCGGTGGACTCCTCGCGTTCACCGGTCCGGCCGGGATGGGCAAGACCGCCCTGTTGACCGAGGCCCGCGCCCGGGCCCGGGATCTGGGGTTCACGGTGCTGTCGGGCCGAGGCGGTGAGAAGGAGCAGGAACTGGCGTTCCACCTGGTGCGGCAGGTCGTCCAGCCCGCGCTGGCGTCGATGGACGCGGAAGAGCTCCGTACCTTCCTGGGCGGCTGGTACGACATCGTCGCCGCCGCTCTCGGTCTGGTCGCCACGCCGAACGGCCATGCCCCGGACCCGACCGGGGTCAGGGACGGTCTCGACTGGGTGATGACGCGCCTGGCGGTGACGAAGGCGCCGGTCGTGCTGCTCCTGGACGATCTGCACTGGGCCGACGTGGAGTCGCTGACCTGGCTGGCCTCGTTCGCGCCACGGGCCCTGGACCTGTCGATGCTGATCGTGGTCGCCTTCCGGCCCGACGAACTGCCGCTCGAGGCAGCGGCCTTCGGCTCCCCGTCCGGCGACCTGGGGACCCGTCCCTTCACCCTGGCTCCGCTCAGTGCCACAGCCGTGGCCCGGATCGTCCGTGGCGAGGTCGGTGAGGACGCTGAGGACGCGTTCTGCGAGGAATGCTGGGAGGTCACCGGGGGAAGCCCGTTCGAGGCGGTGGAACTCTCCATCAGGCTCGGCGAGCGCAATCTGAGGGGCACCGGCGAGGATCTGCCCGCCATGCGCGACCTGGCCGCCGCGGTGAAGGGACCGGGACTGATCGAGCGGCTCCAGGGGTTCGGTCCGAGCACCGTCCGCTTCGCCTACGCCGCGGCCGTCCTCGGGCAGGCCATCCAACCGGAACTGGCCGCCCGTATCGCCGCGATCGGCAGCACCGCGGCGGCCGAGGCCACGGAGAAGCTGCGCGGCGCCCGTGTGCTGGCCGACGGCGACGTGCCCGGAGGGAATCTGGAGTTCCTCCACCCGCTGATCGCCACCACGATCTACCGGTCCATCGGGCCGAGCCTGCGGGAGGGGCTGCACAACTCGGCCGCGGAGGCCATCCGGGCGGCCGGGCTCGGCCCCGCCGCCGCGGCCCGCCATCTGCTGGAAGTTCCCTGCGAGGGCAGCGCCGAGGCCGTGGCCTGTCTGCGGGAGGCCGCCCGGGAGGCGCTGCACTCCGGCGCCCCGGAGGCGGCCCGGCGACTGCTGGACCGGGCCCTGCAGGAGCCACCGATGCCGCAGGAGCGCGCCGCGCTGCTGCACGAACTCGCCTGCGCGACCTTCCTCATCGAGCCGACGGCGACCGTCACGCATCTGCGTCAGGCGCTCGCGGAGCCGGGCATCGACCCCGAGCTGCGTGCCTCGATGGTGTACCGGCTGACCCAGGCGCTGGCCCACACCGACCGGATGGCGGAGGCCGCGACGGTGGCCGCGGACGAGGCGCGCCGGGCCGCCGCGCATCCCCGGATCCGGCTGCGGATGCAGGCCGACCACTTCGTGTGGAGCGCGTTCCGTACCGACGAGCCGGACTCGTCCGGCCGTTCGCGGAAGCTGGCCCGGCTCGCCGAGCGCCTGCCCGGGCGTGGTCCGGAGGAGCGCTACATCCTCGGGTCCCGCGCCTGGGACGCGATGATGTGCGGCGAGCCCCGCCAAAAGGCCCTCGCGTACGCCGAGAAGGCCCTGCGCGGCGGACTGAGCTGGACCCATGAGAACCACGGCTTCGAGGTGCCCGTCTCGGTCGCGCTGGTGTTCATGTACTGCGACCAGCCGCGACGTGCCGAGGAACTGTTCGCGAAGGGCATGGCCGAGTGCGAGTCGAAGGGCTGGCGCGGCTCCCACCTGGCCCTGGGCCAGACGCTCTCCGGGTACATCCGCTACCGCCGCGGCTGTCTGGCCGAAGCCGAGAACCTCGTGCGGGAGGGCCTGCGCATCGCCGACCGGGTGGAAGGCGCGGTGCCCGCCCAGTGGTTCGCCGTCGGCATCCTGATCCAGACGCTCCTGGCCCGCGGCCGCGTCGTGGCGGCACGCCGGCTCGCCGACACGTACCGCTACGGCGACGTCATCCCCAACGCCGTCATCTACCCCGACCCGCGCACCGTCTACGCCGAGCTGCTCCTGGCGGAGGGCCGGACCGAGGAAGCGGCCGCCCTGCTGACCGATGTCGGGGAATGGCTGGAGGGCCGGGAATGGCGCAACCCCGCGTGGTGCCCCTGGCAGCTGGGGCTGGCCTCGGCCCTGTCGCGCAGTGCTCCCGACCGGGCGGTGCACCACGCCAGGGACGCGGTGAAGCGGGCCCGGGACTTCGGTGCGGCATCCGCGATCGGCCAGGCGCTCCACACGCAGGCGGAGGTGACGGGCGGTGAGGCGGGGCTCGACCTGCACGCGCAGGCCGTCGACCACCTGCAGCAGTCGCCCGCGGCGTACGAACTGGCCCGTGCCCTGGTGGGCCACGGCGCCGCGCTGGCCCGCGACGGCCGTCTGCACCAGGCCGCCGACCGTCTCTACCAAGGCCTGGAGGGCGCGGTGCACTGCGGTGCCGAGGGCCTCGCCGCCCGGGCCAGGACGGAACTGTCCGCAGCCGGACTGCGACCGCTGCCCCTGCGCTACCCGCAGTCGGACACCCTCACCGCGCAGGAGCGCAAGGCCGCCGAGATGGCGGTGAGGGGTCGAGGCTCGGCGGTCGTGGCCAAGGAACTGCACCTCACCGAGGAAGGCGTGCGGCAGCTGCTCTCGTCCGTCTACCGCAAGATCGGCACGGACGCGGCGGGCCTTGCCGCGGCGCTGGAGTCGTTCCCCCGGCCGCGACCGTGACGGATGCCCGCCACGGGTGGGCCCCCGGGGCATCACGGACGGGCCTACGCGACCGTGGGGCGCCCGCTCACCGCGGCCGGGAGTTGTGCTGCGCCCGATGCCCCATCGACTCCCAGAACGCCCGCAGCTCCGCGATGTGCGTCCGGCGTTGCCAGGAAGCCTTGGGGTGCAGTCCGGAGCGGGAGTGGGACAGGAGGGTGGCCTGGGCGCGGCAGAAGGCCTCGCCGAGTTCGACACGCTGGCCGTCGAGGCCCTTGGGCGGGTACGGGCACAGTTCGAAGGCGCAGTCGTCGCGGCAGTTGGAGCCCGCCTGGGAGGAGGCCGTGCGAACGGTGGTACGGCCGGGGTCGAGCGGACTGCGGTCCAGGGTGAGGCAGGGCGGCAGGTCGGGGCGGGCGGTGTGCTGCAGTCGGCGGATGCGGTCGGTGGGCCAGTCGCCGCGTTCGGCCAGGTTGAGCAGCAGCAGCACGTCGGCGAGGAGCTGCTGGGCACTCGGGTGGAGGGCGCTCCAGCCGGTGGAGGGCGGGATCCAGAGGTTGTGCTTGCGCGCCTCGCCCCGGGACGTCTGGGAGCCGACGTGCGCGGCGACGCCCGACTCGTCGATCCACAGGAACCGTTCGGGCTGCCGGGTCTCGAGCGCCCACACGCACAGCTTCCCGGCCGCCGTCACGAAGGGGTGTTCGGGTTCGCCGTCCGGCCGGGCCAGCCATTGACGGACCTGCTGGGCGGGGTCGGAACCGTGGCCGCCCGAGGGGCGGGAGACCGTGGCGCCGTCGGGCAGGTCCCAGAGGGTCAGCGCGTGCAGCAGTGTCAGGCGGGTGAACCAGAAACGGGTGCGTCTGAGCATGTCCAGGGCCTGCTCACTGAGGTACTCGCGGGCTTCGGACCGAGCGTGCGGATGACGGTGCCGCCGGTTCGCCGCGTACTTGAAGCCCTGGGCCAGCGCCACTTCCACGTTGAGGTCGAGTCGGGCACGCGCGTCCGGGCTGTCCTCGGGGATGCCGACGCGGCGCACCCAGCTCTCCAGGAAGGCGTACGGCGTGTCCTGGTGCCGGTGGGTGGTGACCGAGCCGACGAGCAGCGGGACCAGCCAGGCGCACAGGGTGTTGTCCCGCCACTGCCGTTCCTCGGCCTCGCGGTCCTCGCGCTCCCGCCGGCGTTCCTGACGCCGCTGCTGCTCACGCTCCTTCAGTTCCCGCTTCATACGGGCGACCTGGCCCTCGCCCTGCCTGCGACGCCGGCTCTCGCATTCGCCGACGACCTCGGGCTGCTGGCCGCCCCACATCTCCTCCGCCCAGTCGGACTCCCGCTCCACCCGCCCGCTCTCGACCACCTGCGGTCCGCGCAGCCTGGGCTGGAGCGCCTCGAAGGCGAGGTCGCCACCGGCGCCGATCTCCTGCGCGATGGCGAGACGGACGGCGTACGAGGGCTCCAGGCGCGCGATCTCGAACAGTTCCAGGTAGGCGGGCCGGAGGGTCTGGCGCTGGGCGACACCGCGCATGGCCTCGCCGAACCGGGTCACGAGCAGGGCCTTGGCGGTTCGGAGCGTGTGCGGGTCGCGGGCCCGCAGTTCGGGCCAGGAGGTGCACAGCCGCATGGCGATCAGGTGCTGCTCCGGCTCGGCGTCGACGCTGTCGATCTCGAGGGCCGCCGCGTAGAGCTCCAGGGCCTTGCTGTGCAGGGTGCGGCCGAAGAGCGGGCGCGCCTCCTGTTTGTCGTCGTCGCCCGGTCCGCAGGTGCGGACCGACTGCGCCTGGCAGGCGGCCTCCATCAGGAGGTCGCGGGCGGCGCTCACCGGACACCAGCAGGTCCCGTCCGGGCCCACCGCGCCCGGCTCGTCGTGGACGCACGCGCCGTCCGGAAGCCGGGAGTGCAGCACCATGGCGATCAGCAGCTCCCGGCCCGGACTCCGCAGGGCCGCCGGGAAGAACGACCCCTCGCGTGGTTCGTCCGGGACGTCGGGGTGGATGACCGCGTTCAGAAAACGGGCGCCCAACTGGGCCTGGATGACGCTGTGCTGGAAGCGGACGCGGTCCCCGCCGAGCTCGACCAGCTCCATCCGGGCGCCCCAGTGGGCGGCGAGCCTGAGGTCGATCCCGCTGTCGCCGACCCTGCGGGCCAGTTCGCGGACGATCTCGGGGAAGCGGGAGGCGGCGGGGTCCTGCTCGTCGACGACGTCGGCGAACCGCACCTCGGAGGTGTCGAGGGCGAGGCCCACGCACGCGAGCGCGGACAGGTAGTGGACGGTCGAGCGGCGCTCCTCCGGGGAGAGCGGCAGGTGCGGCCGGAAGCGGCCGCTGATGAGGGCGCTGAGCCAGGTCTCGAACAGATGGAACCGCAAGGACGCCCGGTCGCCGCCCCTGGTCTCCACGGCCTCTTCCTCGGTGGGGACGCTGAGGGCCCGCTCCAGCAGGCCCTGCTCGTGCAGTTCGGCCGCGATCTCCAGATAGGTCGGGGCCTCCGCGATGCCGGCCCGCTCGACGATCCAGTCCAGCCGCTGGCGGTCCTCCCCGGCGCCTCCGGAGGAGATGTAGGTCAGGGCGGCCTCCTCGCTCAGCGGCTCCAGCTCGGTGAGGGATGCCTCCATGCCGCGCAGTGAGTCGTGCGGCCGGGAGGTGATGATCAGGGGCAGCCCCTCCTCGTTGGCCCGGCGGATGGCCAGGCGGATGATGGTGTCGCGCTCCTCCGTCAGGTCCGCGGCGGTGAGCGCCTCGTCCAGGCCGTCCGCGAGCACCACGATCCGCCCCTGCTGACTCAGCCTCCGCCACACCTTCTCCGCTTCCGCGGAGGACCGGATGTGACCCTGCACCTCTCGGCAGAAGCGCTCGAAGGCCAGCTCGCGGAAGTCAAGGTTCTGATCGGCGGCGCGCAGCCGCAGCGGCACCGGCACCGCCCCGCGTTCGGCGAGCCGCTGGGTCAGCAGCACCACCAGCGCCGTCTTGCCGGTGCCGATACCGCCGACGACGACGTGGGTACGGCGGAAGCGGCGGTCGCGCAGGTCCTCCATGAGGACGGAGCAGAGCTGGTCGCGACCCACGACCCGGCCGAAGATCCCGCCCGCGGTCTCCACGAGTTCGTGGGGGTCCTCCAAGGCCTTGCGCACGTAAGCCCAGCGCACGTGTCTGAAGCGGAAGAACAGATACGTGACGGTGGCCAGGGCGAGGGTGAGGAACGGCATGAAGAGCGACTGCAGGACAGCGCAGCTGAAACTGTCGTCACCGCGGCACTGCTTGCCGACCCACCGGACGGGCGAGTCGAAGCTGCTTTCCTGCGGCAGGCTGATGAGGGCCGTGACGGCCAGGAACAGCAAGAGCAGCGCCCCGGTGAACGTCAGCACCAGCAGTGCCACGTACGTGCCGTTCTTGCGGACCCGCCAGGTCCTGGTTTTGTCGTATCCCTGCCGCATCAGACGGCGCCGGTGCAGGGCGCCGCGGACACCGAGCCCGTCACGCAGCACTCGCCTGGGCCGCCGGGGCGGTCCTCCTCCGTCGCTCACCCTGTGAGGATTCCGCCGCGAGCGGCGATCCGGGCACCGGCGGCCTCGGATTCACCCGACGGAAGCGCCGCGGGCACCCGCCACCCGGGCGTATGGCGCCAGTGCCGCGCGAGCGGGGGCAGGGGTGCCCGCCCCTCGGATCCCCTCAGCGCCACGGCCCTTGACGCTGAACCGTTTCACTGCTTCCCTCGAACGGCTGCCTATGGGAGCGCTCCCAGACCACCCACACGTGAAGGGAAACCCCGTGCAGACCTCCCCCCACACCGTCCCGAGACGTGCCCTGCCGACCCTCCTCGCGGCCATGCTCCTGGCGTGCCCGCTCGCCTGGGCCGACGGTTCACCCGCGCAGGCCGCCGCTGTGCGGACCGGCTCCTCCGGCACCGCGGTGAAGGCCGCCGCCCCCGGGCAGCCGGGCGACCCGAACATCAAGTTCGTCGGCCGCTGGGACACCACCAGCTCGGCCACCGCCTACACCCCCTACTGGGCGGGCGCCTACTACCGGGTCGGCTTCACCGGCCGGACGGTCAAGCTGAAACAGCGCAACACGATCGACCTGTGGGCGCGGATCGACAACGGTCCCGTGCGGTTCTACGACGACGTCAAGGGGACGGTGGACCTGACCCCGACGGCCTTGTCCCCCGGCAACCACACGCTCCAGGTCAACTACCAGGTGGTGGCCGGGTCGTACAGGGGCGACGCGGTCTTCCAGGGGCTGGTCCTGGACGGCTCCGCGACGACGTTCGCACCGCCGGCCCGGTCCAGGACGATCGAGTTCGTCGGCGACTCGATCACCGTGGGCACGACGAGTTCGCAGAACGCCCGTACCGCGTACGGCTGGCTGATCGGGGAGCGGCTGGACGCGGAGCACACGCAGATCGCGCAGGGCGGGGCGTGTCTGGTCGCCTCGGCGGACGGATGCGTCGGGCTGGAGCGGCAGTTCACCAAGCTCGACCCGAACGCGGCAACCCCCGACTGGAACTTCTCCCGCTACCGGGCCGACGCGGTCATCATCAACCTCGGCACCAACGATGTCGGGCACGGGGTGAGCGCGGCACAGTTCCAGTCGGGGTACAGCAGCCTGCTGCGCAAGGTGCGGGCCGCGTATCCGCAGGCGTGGATCTTCGCTCTGGAGACCTTCCGGGGGCGGTTCGTCCCGCAGACCGAGGCCGCGGTGAAGGCCGCCGTCGCGGGTGGAGACGCCCGGGTCTCCTTCGTCGACACGACCGGCTGGCTGGGGTCGGGGGACCTGACGGACGCGGTGCACCCCAACGACCGGGGACACCGGGTCATCGCCGACCGGCTGGCGCCGGTCATCGCGGCGCGGATCGGTTCGTAGCGGGACTCGAGCGGCGGGGACGGGCCTCACATCGGGCCGGGGCCCGCTCCTCCCTTGAGGCGTTCCAGGTCGGAGGGGCGGACCTGGATGACGACCAGGGCGATCACGGCGGCGACGGCGGTGAAGATCGCGGCCATGATGAAGGCGGCCGAGACCCCGGCGGTGAGGACCTCGTCGGACCAGGGTTTGGGCAGTTCCCCGGTGCGTTGGAAGCGGATGCGCTCGGCCGGGGTCGCCTGCTGGAGGAAGTCCGGGACCTGCTGCTTCGCCTCGTTGGTGCTGGCGGTGCCGAACATCGTGACGAGGATGGACAGGCCGAGGGAGCCGCCGACCTGCTGGGTGGCGTTGAGGAGTCCGGAGGCCGCACCGGTCTCCGGCGTGGGCACATTGGACAGCGCCATGAGGGTCAGCGACACGAACTCCATGCCCATGCCCAGGCTGAAGACGAGCATCGGGCCGAGAACGCTGCCCGCGTAGGTGGAGTGAACGTCGGTCAGGGTCAGCCAGGCCAGGCCGGCCGCCGCCAGGATCGCGCCCACCACCATGAACGGCTTGGGGCCGTAGACGGGCAGGAACCGTGAGGCCAGTCCGGCTCCGACGGCGATGACCGCACTGACCGGCAGGAAGGCCAGTCCGGCCGCGAGTGGGCTGAACCCGAGCACGTCCTGCACGAAGAGGGTGAGGAAGAAGAACATGCCGAAGATGGCGGCGGCCAGGCACAGCATGATGCCGTAGGTGCCCGCACGGTTGCGGTCGGCGAACATGTGCAGCGGCGTGATGGGTTGTTTCGAACGCCGCTCGATCATGACGAAGACCGCAAGGACGACGACCGCCCCGGCGAACGAGGTGAGGGTCAGGGCGTCCCGCCAGCCTTCCTGTGCCGCTCTGATGAAGCCGTAGACGAGCAGCACCATGCCCGCGGTGGAGGTGAGTGCGCCGGCGATGTCGAAGCGCCCGGGGTGGCGTTCGGACTCCCTGATGAAGCGCGGTGTGGCGAGCACGATGAGCAGGCCGATGGGCACGTTGACGAACAGCACCCATCGCCAGTTCAGCCACTCCACCAGCATGCCTCCGGCGAGCAGGCCTATCGCGCCGCCGCCGGCCGAGACCGCGGCGAACACCCCGAAGGCGCGGTTGCGTTCCGGCCCCTCGCGGAAGGTGGTGCTGATCAGGGCGAGGGAGGTCGGGGAGGCGATGGCGCCGCCCACGCCCTGCAGGGCGCGTGCGCCGAGGAGTTGGCCGGAGTTCTGGGCGAATCCGCCGAGCAGGGAGGCGAGCGCGAAGAGCAGCACGCCGAAGATGAAGACGCGCCGCCGGCCGAGGATGTCGCCGGCCCGGCCGCCGAGCAGCAGCAGACCGCCGAAGGTGAGGGTGTAGGCGTTGACCACCCAGGACAGGCTGGTGGTGGAGAAGTCCAGCGCACTCTGGATGTGCGGCAGCGCGATGTTCACGATGGTGATGTCGAGGACCACCATCAACTGGCACGAGGCGATGACGAGAAGTGCCATCGTGTTGCCGCCACCACCGGATTCCCTGGTGGTGGTCGCCTGTGGTGAAGCCGGCTGCGGGCTGCTGCCTGCGGTGTCCACCGTTCGACGGTACGCCCGGCCTCCGCACCCCACCACTCGATCACCGTGGGCCCGGCAGCGGCTGATGCGGGGGCGGCGGTGCGTCAACCCCCGGGTCCGCGCCGGACGCGGGAGCCGGTCCGCCGCGCGAGGTGGAGGTGCTGCGGCCGGCCGACGCGGGGTGATCGCCGGCGGGTGGGTGCGGACCGTCGCCGCAGGGCGGGCGCGGCCGCGCGGCGATCTCCCCTCGCGCCCTGTCCCGGGCGCGTGGGGAACGCCGGTGCGGCCCGGGCGTTCGGCTCGGTCCCCGCGGTTCAGCGGCCGCCGCGGATGAGGCCCGTCAGATACCGCCACAGCGAGGAGCGCTGCCGGGCGGACGGGTCCGGCAGGACCTGCTCGGCCACCCCGGGCGCGGGGTCGTCCGTCCACGGCCTCGGGGGCGGCGCGGAGGCGAGTTCGTAATGCACGGGCAGGGAGCGCAGACCGCGCATGAACGGCGAGGAGCGCCACGGCAGTTGGTCGGCGGGCAGGGCGAGGTCGAGGTGGTCGAACCGCTCGAACAGGCGCCCCACCCCGGCCGCCGCGACCGCCGAGGCGAGCTCCCGCGCCGGACACTGTCGTGGTCCGGCTCCCCAGGACAGGTGGGCCCGGGTGCTGATGGTGGTGCCCGAGGCGACGTGATCGGCGAAGAGCGGGTCGGCGTGGGCGGCGCCCGGGGAGACCCACACGGGGTCGCCGGCCCGGATCGTGTAGTTGCCGAGGGGGGTGTCGCGGGCCGCGAAGCGCGGGACGAAGTTGACCAGGGGCGGCTTGCGCATCACGACCCGGTTCATGCTCTCCCTGACCATCCCGGCGGACAGGCTGGCGCGCACGCTGCCCTCACCCGAGATGACCTCCACGACGGTGTTGGAGATGAGGATGCCGACGTGGTCGGACGTCATGCCGAGCAGCATGAACAGCTCGCGGGCGAGCTGGTCGAGCGAAAGGTCCGGGTGGGCGGCCAGCAGGTACGAGGGGAAGTCGTCGCCCGGCTTCTGCAGCTTCAGCGCGGCCAGTTCGGCCAGTGTCGCCAACAGGCGCTCCAGCGCGGCCTCGGCGTCCTGGCCCGCGTCGAGCACCCGCCACATGTCCATCAGCGCGTCGTCGCCCTGCGAGCCGGGGAAGCCCAGCAGATGGCTGGCGACCATCAGCGGCAGCGGCCGTGAGAACTGCGCGGACAGGTCCGCCACACCCGTCCTGCCGCCCTGCCCGACGAGTGTGATCAGTTCGTCGGCGTAGGCGGTGACGGCGGCCTTCAGGCGTTTTGCCTGGGGGTGGCGGGGGTCCTGGAAGGGCTTGAGGGCGACGTCCCACGCGGTGCGCAGCGGCCGGTAGCCGGGCCCACCCTGGATCAGGATGTGATTGACCTCCAGGGAGGGTCCGAGCGGCCAGTCGGCCGGCACCCGCCCCTCGGTGCGGGCCCGCCAGTTCTCCAGGCCCTTGGGCCAGCCGTCGTCGTCCTGGAGCACCTGGAGCGATTCACGGTAGCCGAGGACCAGCCAGGCCGGCACTCCCAGCAGATCCACCGGCGCGACCGGGCCGTGCTGCTGCCGCAGCCGTTCGTACACGAGCGCGGGACGCGTCTCGTAGTCCCTGGTCAGCAGCGGTTCGGGAGCGAGCGTCTCCAGCCCTGCGTCCCGCAGGTCCACGGATCCGCCGTCATCCCGCTGGGATTCCATCCTCTTGCCACCCTCCGACACGCCCTGTACCGGCACACCATCAGCCGGTAGCCGAAACGGTGGGGACCCTAC
Source organism: Streptomyces sp. NRRL B-1140 (assembly GCF_001280065.1). Taxonomy (GTDB): domain Bacteria; phylum Actinomycetota; class Actinomycetes; order Streptomycetales; family Streptomycetaceae; genus Streptomyces. The sequence goes on along the minus strand of NZ_LGEA01000125.1, from coordinate 241,881 downwards.
CCCAGGCCGAACTCGCGGGTAACGACCGGGGGTGGATGGCGGGGGCGGCCCGGTACGGGTCAGGCGGCCGTGTACCCGAGTTGACGGCGCATGTAGGGCGTCATGAGGCTCTTGGCCTTGGCCAGGGTGGTGGTACGGCTGCCGAGGACAGCGGATTCGCCGCCCGGCACGGGCAGCACGGTCAGCCCGTCGGCGGACCCGAAGGGCACGATGAGCGGGGTGCGCCGGATCGGGCGGTAGAGGCGCGGGTCCTTGCGGTGCCTGCCCGGACTCTGCAGGTACGTACGGATGTTGTGGGCGGTTGTGTCGGCCTGGGCGAGGGCGGCCGGTGTGACCTTGAGTTCGCTGACGTCGTTCACGTCGCCGACGGCGAACACGTCCAGCCTGCCCTCCACCCGGAGCGTCCGGTCCACCTTCACGCGGCCGGCCGCGTTGAGCCAGTCACCGTGTCCGGCCAGGCGCAGCCAGAGCGTGTTGGGGGTGGTGCCGGTCGCCCAGAAGGACAGGTCGGCCTCGACGACCGTGCCGCGGGCGTCGCGGTAGGTGCCGAAGTCGGTGCCGGGCGACATGAAGGAGTCGAGCAGCACCTCGACGTCGTGGGACTCCAGCCAGGCGAGGGCCTTGCGCCCCGGGCGGGCGTTGCCCGCGGAGTCGAGCAGCGCGGACCCGGAGTGGGCGAGGGTGACCCGGGCGTCCGGGCGGGCGAGGCGGATCTCGGCGCTGAGTTCGACGCCGCCCGGGCCGCCGCCGACGACCAGGACGTGCTCGGCCGTGGCCACGTCGCGCTGGTGCTCGGCGAACGACGTGGCCGCTTCCTCGGCGGTGGTGCCGGTGAAGCGGGCCGGCTCGGGGTAGTCGGCGCCGGTGGCGATCACGACCACGTCGTACGGCAGCCGCTCGCCGGTGGCGAGGACGACCTGCCGCTCGGCGGTGTCGATGCCGACGGCCTTGCCGGTGACCAGGCGTCCGTGACGCAGCAGCCGGTCGTAGGGGATGAAGGGCGTGTGCGTCCACGCGGGGTGCACCCCGGCGCGCAGGGAGGCGACGCGGTGGAAGAAGACCTCCTTGCGGTCCACCAGCGTCACCCGGGCCGTACCGTCGAGCCGCCGGGCCAGCCGGACACCGGCGTAGCCGCCGCCGATCACCACTACGTCGCCGTCGTACACACCGAGTCTCCTGTGCGAGGTGGGGGGAGCGAGGGCCGCCGCGGACGGGCCCCGCTCGGATCGACCCCCGACGGCCACTCGACTGACGCGACAGTAGCGCTTGAGAATTAAAGGAATCCCGAGGTTCCGTGCATGTTCCGTGAAGGGATCGGCACCTGAAGACCCGTCATTTCCCCCAGATCGCGCGGTAGGCCTCCCGGTAGCCCGAGGGGTCCCAGGCCGTGGTCCCTTCGCTGTTGTCGGCCGTCGCGATGTGCACGGGAGCCACGTACCCGCTGTCGGGGCGGCCGGAGAAGGCACGGTTGAACTCGTCGACGATCTGCCAGCCCTGGAGGGTCAGCGGTTCGGGCACGGTGGCGGCCTGGTACTGCTCGCTGTTGACGCGCTGGAAGGCGGACGGGTCGCCGTCCCCGGCCCCGATGTTGAAGGGCGGGCCGGAGCCCTTCTCGCCGGCGGCGCGGAACGCGGGGGCGGCGTCGGCGAAGTACAGGTCGTTGATGGCCACGGAGTGGGTCCAGCGGTCCTGGAAGCGCGAGAGCAGGGAGGAGATCTCCCGGGGGGTACGGCTGCTCGCGTCGGGGATCGGGATGTTCTTCACCGAGAGCAGCTTCACGTCCTGGCAGTCGGCCAGGGCCTCGCGGATCAGGTCGGACTTGTTCCGGGCGAAGGGGATCGACGCGTCGGTGATGAGCACGACCCCGGCTCTGCCGTTGGAGTCGGAGATGATCCACTGCGCGCTGATGCGGGCCACGTCCTCGACGCGGGTGGTGACGTTGGTGAAGAGGTCGGGCCGGCTGCTGGGGCCGGGGTCGGGGACGGCGTGCCAGCCGATCAGTGGGATGCGCTGGGCGTTGGCCCGGGCGGTCTGCTGGGCCGTCGAGTCGGGATCGAACCCGCCGATGACGATGCCCGAGGGCCGCAGGGCGACGGCTTCGCTCATGGCCGCCTGGATACCGGCCGGGGTGCCGCCGCCGTCGATCACCCGGACGTTCCAGCCGATGGCCCGGGCGGCGTCGCGCACTCCGTTCGCCGCGCCCGCCACGCCGGGGTTCGTCATGGTCTGGGCGACGTAGACGAGGGTCTTGCCGGACACCGCGCGGGGGCCGCTGGTGGGTCCGCCCCAGGGGATGTCGGTCCGCTCCGCCCGGGCCACGGTCTCCCGGGCCCGGGTGAGGACGGCGGGGCAGCCGCTCGGGCCCGCCGTGCTCTCGTCGGCGTCGTCGGAGGAGCCGCGTTCGCAGCCGGTGAGGGCGGCGGCCGTGGCCAGCAGGGCGCAGGAGGCGAGCCGTGCGGCGCGGACTGCGGGGGCGGCCTTGCGGGTGTGGTGCACGGGGAAGCTCCAGTGAGGGGATCGACGTGGCGGGGCGAGCCGCAGGGTCAGGGCGGGGCCGTGCCGCCCTCCCGTTCGGGAGGGGGCGGGGGCGGCGCGGCGGGCGTGTCGCGGGCCGCGCCGCCGCGCAACCGGCGGCGGGCGGCGTATCCGGCCAGGCCCACGGCGATCAGCAGGGTGCCGCCGTTGAACAGCGGCACGGTCCAGAACTCGGCGCCCAGCTGCGCGATGCCGGTGAGGCCGACGGCGAGGACGGCGACGGCGACGACGGTGCCGAGGGCGTTGGGCCGGCCGGGTTTGATCGCCGTGGAGCCGAGGAGGGCGCCGACGAAGGCGGGCAGCAGGTAGTCCAGGCCGACGCTCGGGTTGCCGATCTGCTGCTGGGCGGCGAGCAGCACCCCGGCGAAGCCGACGATCAGGCCCGAGGCGGCGAACGCGTGGACGGTGTACTTGCGGGTGGGAATGCCCACGAGGTCGGCTGCGCGCGGGTTCGACCCGACCACGTACAGGTACCGGCCGAGCGGCAGCCGCTCCAGCACCAGCCAGAGGACGGCCGCGAGGGCGAGCACGTAGAAGGCGGGGACCGGCAGGCCGAGGAACGAGGAGTCGTAGAGGTCGGTGAAACCGGGGGGCAGGCCCTGCGGGCCGGGGACGATCCGGCTGCCGTCGGTGATCCAGCCGGTCACCGCGTACATCATGCTGCCGGTGCCGAGGGTGGCGATGAAGGAGTCGATCCGGCCGAACTCGACGATGACGCCGTTGAGGACGCCCACGACCAGTCCTCCGGCGAGCACGGTGAGGCAGGCGAGCGGCCAGGGCCAGCCCTCGTGGACCACGAGCTGCAGCACCATCACATGGGCCAGGCCCAGGCCGTAGCCGATGGAGAGGTCGAACGCGCCGGTGACGACGGGCACCATGGCGGCGAGCGCGAGGACCGCCGGGATCGACTGGTTGGACAGGATCGAGTCGAGGGTGTCCAGCGTGGGGAAGGTGTCCGGCAGGGCGAGGGAGAAGGCCAGGTAGAGCAGGGCGGTGAGGGCGAGCAGGCCGTAGGCGCCGATGTGGTGGCCGCCGGGCCGGCGCCGGGGCGGGGGCGTCACGGGTGCCCGGCCGGGGACGGGGGCATGGCCGAGGCCGCCCGGGTCAGCCCGGCGACGGTGAGCGCGGGGCCGCTCAGCTCGGCCGTCACGGCTGCGCGCACGAAGACCAGCGTGCGCCGGCACACGGCCGCCACCTCCTCGAAGTCGGTCGAGAGCAGCAGCACCGCGAGGCCCGACTCCAGCGCCTCGTGGAGGAGGCGGTGGATCGCGGCCTTGGCGCCGACGTCGACGCTCGCGGTCGGCTCCTCCAGGATCAGCAGCCGCAGGTCCGTGCGCAGCCAGCGGCCGAGCATGACCTTCTGCTGATTGCCGCCGGACAGCGTGGCGATGGGCGTCTCGCTGTCGCGGGGGCGCACCGAGAAGCGGTCCATGAGGGCGGCGGCCCGGGCGCGTTCGGCGCGGGGGCCGATCCAGCGCGGTGCGGGCGGGCCTCCCACGCGGGGGTTGGCCAGGAGGTTCTCCCTTACGGACAGCTCGGCGAGGCAGCCCTCCCGCAGCCGGTCGCCCGGCACCAGGCCGACTCCGAGGGCGACGGCCTCCGCGACCGTGCGGGGGTGGTACGGCCGTCCGCACAGCACGGCCCGCCCGTCGAGGAGGGGGCGTGCACCGGCGAGGGCGCGGCCCAGGTCCATGTGCCCGGCGTCGGAGAGACCGACCAGACCGAGGATCTCGCCGGCGGCGAGTTCGAAGGTCACGGGCCCTGCCCGGGCGGTCCGCACGCTGTCGAGGGCGAGGACGGGGGTTTCACCGGCTGCCGGTCCGGCAGGGCGGTGGGCGGCCGGTTCCTCCGCTTCGCCGACGATGTCGTGGACCAGACGCGCGGGGCTGTGGTCGGCGAGCCGGCCGTGGCTGACGAGCCGGCCGTCGCGCAGGACGGCGAAGGTGTCGGCGACCCGGTAGACCTCGTCCAGGCGGTGGCTGACGTAGAGGACCGCGTGCCCTCGGTCGCGCAGGTCGTGCAGGACGCGGAAGAGCCGGTCGCAGTCCGCGGCGGGCAGGCGGGCGGTCGGCTCGTCGAGGACGATGAGCCGGGCGCGTGCGGCCAGGGCCCGGGCGATCGCCACCAGCGAGCGGTCGGCCGGCGCGAGATCGTGGACCGGCGTGTCCGGATCGAGGTGTGCGGCGACGATCCGCAGGGCCTCGACACAGCGTGCGCGGGTGCGCCGCCAGGAGATCAGCCCGGACCGGCGCCGCCCGTACCCGGCGGTCAAAGCGATGTTCTCGGCCACCGTCATCCATTCCACGAGGCCGAGGTCCTGGTGGATGAAGGACATGGCCCGGCTGGCGGTGGGGCTGCCGAGGGGTTCCCCGGCGACGGTGACCTGCCCCGCGTCGGGGTCGTGAACCCCGGCGAGGATCTTGATGAGGGTGGACTTCCCGGCGCCGTTGGGCCCGAGGAGGGCCAGGACGCTGCCGGGATGGACGTCGAGGTCGGCCCCGGCCAGCGCGACGGTGCCGCCGAACCGCTTGCTGAGTCCGCGGATCCGGACCAGGGGTACCGGCCCGAAGGGCGAAGCCGTCTCCGGGGGCGTGTCGGGAACGTCGCGCACGCGATCAAATTACAGCATTCCGGGCATTTTCCATCCTGCCGCGGCTCCGACCGGGAATGGCCTCCCCCGGCGCACCGCCGATGGTCGCCTCACCCGGCGTCGAGCCCGCACTCGGCCCAGATGACCTTGCCCTCGGGCAGGTAGCGCGTGCCCCAGCTCTGCGACAGCTGCGCGACGAGGAACAGACCGCGGCCGCCCTCGTCCGTACTGGCCGCCCGGCGCAGGTGCGGTGCGGTGTTGCTGGCGTCGGAGACCTCGCAGATCAGGCTCCGGTCGTAGAGCAGCCGCACCCGGATGGGCTCGGCGCCGTGCCGGACGGCGTTGGTGATCAGCTCGCTGAGGATCAGCTCCGCGGCGAACCCGGTCTCGTCGAGCCCCCGGTCGGACAGCCACCGGACGGCGGACGCCCGTATCTCGCCGACGAGGGCCGGGTCGGCGGGCAGCTCCCAGGTGGCGATCCGGTCGGGGTCCAGGGCGTGCACGCGGGCGACGAGCAGGGCGATGTCGTCGTGCGGGTGTGCGGGCGCCACCGTGTCCAGGACCGCCTGGCAGGTCTCCTCGGGGGCGCGCCCGGGGTGGGCCAGGGCCTCGCGCAACTGCTCCAGGACCACGTCGACGTCGCGGTGCCGGTCCTCGATGAGCCCGTCGGTGTACAGCACGAGCTGGCTGCCCTCGGGAAGACCGACCTCGACGGCGTCGAAGGGCAGGCCCCCGAGACCGAGTGGAGGGCCGGCCGGCAGGTCGGGGTAGGTCACGGTGCCGTCGGGGCGGACGAGCGCGGGGGGCGGGTGGCCGGCGCGGGCCATCAGACAGGTCTGGGCCGCCGCGTCGTAGACCGCGTAGAGGCAGGTCGCACCGATGACACCGGCGCCCTTGCCGTCGGGGTCCTCCCGGTCGAGGCGGCCCACGAGGTTGTCCAGGTGGGTGAGGACCTCGTCCGGCGGGAAGTCGAGCTCGGCGAAGCTGCGGGCGGCGGTGCGCAGCCGGCCCATGGTGGCCGCGGAGAGCATGCCGTGACCGACGACGTCGCCGACGAGGAGACCGACCCGGGCGCCGGGCAGGGGGATGACGTCGTACCAGTCACCGCCCACGTCCGACTCGGCGGGCAGGTAGCGGTGGGCGACCTCGACGGCGTCCTGGTCGGGCAGGCCGTGCGGGAGGAGACGGCGCTGGAGGGCCAGAACCATGGTGCGTTCATGGGTGTAGCGCCGGGCGTTGTCGATGGACAGGGCGGCGCGGGAGGCCAGTTCCTGGGCGAGGGAGCGGTCGTCGTCGCCGAAGGAGCCCTCCGCGCGGTAGAAGCAGGCGACGCCCAGGACGACACCGCGGGCGAGCAGGGGCACGGCGATGAGCGAGTGCACGTGAGCCAGCAGCCTTGAGGTGGGCTCGGGGTCCTGGGCGAGCCAGCCCTCGGCGGCCTTCAGGTCTGGTTCCAGCACGGCCTCGCCGCTGCTGAGGCAGCGCAGCTGGGGCGTGGCCGGGCCGAAGTCGATGCGCTTGCCGGCCGGTGTGAAGGGCAGGCCTTCGCGGAGGCCGTGGACGACGGTGCGGCGCAGGTCGGCGAGGGGGTCGGCGGACTCCTCGCCGCGCAGCACCGCGTCGGGCAGGTCGATGGTGACGAAGTCGGCCAGTCCGGGGACCGCTGTCTCGGCCAGTTCCTCGGCGGTGCGACGCACGTCCAGGGTGGTGCCGATGCGGGTGCTGGCCTCGGACAGCAACTCCAGACGCCGGCGCGCCGCGAGGGCATAGGCCCCCACCTGCGGCTCCCCCAGCATCACCAGGCCCCGGGCCGGGAAGGCCGCCTCGGACTGCCGCTCGCCCACGGCGCCCCTGCCGCCGTGGGCCACGAGAGCCCCGTCGGGCTCGACCGCGCTCGGGGCCCCGTCGCCCGGGACAGCAGCACCGGGCTCGGCGGAACGCCGGTCGCCCCCCGCCGCGGCAGCCCCGTCGGCCCTCGGCGCACGGTCCGCCGTGGCGTGCCCGGCGGGGGGCGGGTCGCCGCCCGTGGGGACGGTTCCGTCGGCGCCTGTGGCCGCGCGGAGCCCGTCGGTGCCGTCCGGGCCCGCTGTTCCACCGTCTCCGTCGGGCGTCGGCACGGCGGGGCGGGGGGATGCGGTGAGGTGACCGGCCGGCAGGCTGAGCGCCGGGCGCGTGGCCGAGAGTGGGACGGCGGGGGCGCCGAGACCGGACAGCTCGTCCGTCTGGTGGGGTATGACGAGCGGCTCCCTCACCGGGAAGTCCGGCAACAGGGCCTCGATGGCGAACCCCCGCACCCCGGAGCCGCTCGTCACCGGATGGCTCACCAGCGTCACCCGCCGGCCGTCGGGCAGGGTCACCTCGACGGCGCCGCGCTGCGCCCCGGAGATCAGTTCGGCGGCCTTCTCCCGGAGGATCGCCTGGTCACTGGGGTGGAACTGGTTCGCCAGCGCATCCAGCGCCATGCCACGGCGCGGACCGGCCGTCCCGGCCCCGGCGGCCAGGTACGTCCGCAGCAGGGCCTGCTCGCGCGAGGAACTCTGCCCCAGCAGCCGCCGCTCGATGCCCTCGGCGGCCCGGCGGATGGCGACACCCAGCGCGGGCCGCTCGAAGGTACGCGGATAGCCGAGGCACAGGACGCCCTCGATGCGCCCGCTGAGCGGGTCCCGGACGGGCATCGCCACACAGGCGTTCTGCTGGGAGCGCTGCGCGAAGTGCTCGGCGCCGTAGACCCGGATGAGCTGCCGTTCCGCCAGGGCCAGCCCGATGCCGTTGGTGCCGGCGACCTGCTCGGCGAACACGAAGCCCGGGACGACCTGGATGGCGGGCAGGCTCCGGGCCATCGACGGGTCCCCGAAGCGGCGCAGCAGGACCGTCCCGTCGGCGTCGGCGACCGAGATGTTGACCTGACTGCCGGCGAACGTGGACTGCAGCCGGTCGAGGACCGGCACGGCCGCCCGGACGATCCGGCCGCCCGCGTCGAAGTCCTCCCGGTAGGGCAGGTCGAGGGTGTCCGGCGACAGTCCGAGGGACCGGCAGCGCTGCCAGGAGTTCAGGATGGACGTCCGCACGCCCGCCTCGACGGGCTCGCCCTGGAGAAAGAGCTCGCGCAGACTGGCGGGCCCCGTGCCGTCCGTCGCACGCCCCGCCGGCCTGGGTTCCTCGCCGGACCGAACCACGCTTCGCCTCACTTGCGCCCGCGATAATCCGCTGCTCGGAAGAGAATCTGGCATTGATGAGGATACGGGCATTACGGGCGGGCGTCACGGCGCGCCGGGTCACGTCGGCCCCACGGCCGGGCGCGGGGGGCGGCGAGACCGTGCTCACCCCAGAAAACTCAGGCGCACCTTCCGTTCCGGGTTGTCCTTGTTGGTGTCCACCAGGCACACCGACTGCCAGGTGCCGAGCTCCAGCCGGCCTCCCAGCACGGGGAGGGTCGCGTGGGGCGGTACGAGGGCGGGCAGGACGTGGTCGCGGCCGTGGCCGGGGCTGCCGTGCCGGTGCTGCCAGCGGTCGTCGGCGGGCAGCAGGCTGTGCAGCGCGGCCAGGAGATCGTCGTCGCTGCCTGCACCGGTCTCCAGGACGGCGATGCCGGCCGTCGCGTGCGGCACGAAGACGTTGAGGAGGCCGTCGCGGCCGGCCGCCGCCTCACGCAGGAAGGACTCGCAGTCGCCGGTGATGTCGAGGACCCTCTCGGCGGCACCGGTGCTGACGTTCAGGATGCGGGTGGTGAAGACGTCTGACATGCCCCCATCGTGACGCACGCGCAGACGTTCGGCGGGCAACCCCCGAGCAGGAGATCACCGATGCCTTCACGGTGTCGAAGCTCATCCCCCGCGAGGTCGACTTCGCCGACTTCCCGGGCACGCGGTCCACGGCGGGAAGATCCACCACCCCGGAACGGTTAGTAGAAACGTGAACAACACGCGCGAGGTCGAGGTGGTCGTCATCGGCGCAGGTCAGGCCGGTCTGGCCGGTGCCTATCACCTGCGGCGATCCGGTTTCGAGCCGGACCGCGACTTCGTCGTGCTGGACCACTCCCCCGGCCCCGGCGGTGCCTGGCAGTTCCGCTGGCCGTCGCTGACGTACGGCAAGGTGCACGGCATGCACGCACTGCCGGGCATGGAGCTCACGGACGCGGACGCGTCACGGCCGTCGGCCGAGGTGATCAGCTCCTATTTCGACCGCTACGAGCGGACTTTCGACCTGCGGGTCAGGCGCCCGGTGGACGTACGGGCCGTGCGCGAAGGGCCAGGCGGACGACTGCTCGTGGAGACCTCGGACGGCGTGTGGGCGGCGCGGGCGCTGATCAACGCGACCGGCACCTGGGACCGGCCGTTCTGGCCGCGCTATCCGGGCCAGGAGACCTTCCGGGGGCGGCAGTTGCACACCGCGCAGTACCCCGGCCCCGAGGAGTTCGCCGGGCAGCGGGTCGTAGTGGTGGGCGGCGGCGCCTCGGGCACCCAGCACCTGCTGGAGATCGCCTCGTACGCGGCGGCCACCACCTGGGTCACGCGGCGCCCGCCCGTCTTCCGGGAGGGGCCTTTCGACGAGGACGCGGGCCGCGCGGCGGTGGCGCTCGTCGAGGAGCGGGTACGGCGGGGACTGCCGCCCCGCAGTGTCGTCTCGGTCACCGGGCTGCCGCTCAACGACGCGATACGGCAGGGCATCGAGGACGGAGTGCTGGACCGGCAGCCGATGTTCGACCGGATCACTCCCACCGGTGTGGAGTGGGCCGGCGGGCGGCACCTCGACGCCGACGTCATCCTCTGGGCCACCGGCTTCCGGCCCGCGATCGACCACCTCGCTCCGCTGCGGCTGCGCGCCCCCGGCGGCGGCATCCGCATGGAAGGCACGCACGCGGCCGCCGACCCCCGCGTCCACCTCGTCGGCTACGGCCCTTCGGCCAGCACCATCGGAGCCAACCGGGCCGGACGCGCGGCCGTACGGGACATCAGGCGACTGCTCGAGCGCGAGCCGGCTGCGGCATGAGCGGGCGACGCCACGGGGTGGTCACCCGGCCGGCCGGGCCCCGCTCTTCTTGCTCTGCGCGTTGAACTCCGCGACGTTGCGCTGGTGTTGCCGGTAGTCCGCCGTGAACCGGGTGTCGCCCGGACGGACGGTGACGAAGTACAGCCAGTCGCCCGCGGTCGGGTTGACGGCCGCGCGCATCGCCTCCTCGCCCGGGCTGCCGATCGGCGTGGGCGGCAGGCCCATGCGCTGGTACGAGTTGTACGGGCTCTCGATCCGGGTGTCGCTCTCGGACGTGCGGAGGGCCGAGCGGTTGAGGGCGTAGTTGATGGTGGAGTCCATCTGCAGGGGCATACCGCGTTCGAGGCGGTTGAAGATGACCCGCGCCACCTTGCCCATGTCGGCCCGGGTGGCCGCCTCGGCCTGGACGATGCTCGCGATGGTGACGGCCTGATACACGTTCATGGCGTTGCGCTGCGCCCCGGCGGCGATGGGCGCACCGTTGAACTTCGCGTTCGCGGTGTCGACCATGAGCGCGAGGAGCTTGTCCGGAGTGGTCTTCGCCGGGAGCGGATACGTGGCCGGGAAGAGGTAGCCCTCCGGGTTGCCCTCGGCTTCGTTGGGCAGTTTCAGCGCGGCCTTGTCCAGGGACTTCCTCGTACTGCCGGCAGGCAGGGCGAGGGCCTTGTCGATGGCCGCGTAGATCTCGCTCGCGCGCAGGCCCTCCGGGACGGCCAGGGTCGTGGGCCGGCTCTCCTCCTTCGTCCCGGGCCGCAGGGTGAGCAGCGGCACCGCCACGGCGGTACCGACCACGACGGCTCCGGTCGCGACGAGGGCGATGCGGCCCCGGCGCGTCAGTCGAATCGTGCTCCGTGGCGGAGTGTTCTTCTCCATGCGGGCACGGTAACCCGCATATCGTCATAAACCCGGCATATTTTCATCTTGTCGGTTCCAGTTGGGCATCCCGGCGTACGAGGGCCGCGTACCGGCCGCCCTCCTCCATGAGGTCCTCGTGCGTACCGCGTTCGACCGCGCGTCCCGCGTCGAGGACCACGATCTGGTCGGCCCCCCGCACGGTGGACAGCCGGTGGGCGATGGTGAGGGTGGTGCGGTCGGCCGACAGGGCGTCGATGGCGTCCTGGACGGCCGCCTCGGTCCGGGTGTCCAGCGCACTGGTGGCCTCGTCGAGGATGAGGACCGGCGGGTCGCGCAGGATGGTGCGGGCGATGGCCAGCCGCTGCTTCTCACCGCCGGAGAAGCGGTGGCCGCGCTCGCCGACGACGGTGTCGTAGCCGTCGGGCAGGGCCACGATGTGGTCGTGGATCTGCGCCGCCTTCGCCGCCTGGTGAAGCTCCTCGTCGGTGGCGTCGGGCTTGGCGAAGCGCAGGTTCTCGGCGACCGAGGCGTGGAAGAGGTACGTCTCCTGCGAGACGACGCCGACCGCGCGCGCCAGGGTGTCGAAGTCGAGGTCGCGGACATCAGTCCCGTCGAGGGTGACGCGGCCGCCGGTGACGTCGTAGAGCCGGGGCACGAGGTAGCCGAGGGTGGACTTGCCGGCACCGGTGGGGCCGACGATCGCGAGGCTGCCGCCGGCCGGGACGGTGAGGTCAATCCCGTCGAGGACCGGGCCGCCCTTGTCGTCGTAGCCGAAGGAGACGTTCTCGAAGCGGACCTCGCCCTTGATCCGGTCGAGGCGCACCGGGTCGGGGCGTTCGGTGATGTCGATCGGCAGGTCGAGGTACTCGAAGATGCGCTGGAAGAGCGCGAGCGAGGTCTGGATCTGCACCCCGGTCGACAGCAGGCTGACGGCCGGGCGGAACAGGCCCTGCTGGAGCGAGACGAAGGCGACGATGGTGCCGATGGAGACCGCAGGGCCGCCCAGTTGGAGGGCCATGCCGGCGGTCCAGTAGATGACGGCGGGCAGGGCGGCCATGACGATCGTGATGACGGCCATGCGCCACCGCCCGGCCATGTTCGACCGGACCTCCAGGTCGACGAGCCCCTCGGACTCCTCGGCGAACGACTTGGTCAGCGAGTCCGAGCGGCCCATCGTGCGGCCGAGCAGGATGCCGCTGACGGAGAGCGACTCCGTGACGGTGGCGGCCATGGCGGCCATCTGCTTCTGGCGCTGGGTGGTGATCTTGCGCCGTTCGTTGCCGACGCGACGGCTGATCCAGACGAACACCGGCAGCAGCAGCAGGGAGACGACCGTCAGGCGCCAGTCGAGGGCGATCATCGCGACGATCGTGGCGACCACGCTGGTGACGTTGGAGACCAGGGAGGTCGCGGTGGAGGTGACGGTGGCCTGCATGCCGCCGATGTCGTTGGCGATGCGGGACTGCACCTCGCCCGTGCGGGTGCGGGTGAAGAAGGCCAGGGACATGCGCTGGAGCCGGCCGTAGACGGCGGTCCGCAGATCGTGCATGACGCGCTGGCCGACCGTCGTGGAGATCAGGGTCTGGAGGACCCCGAAGACGCTGGTGAGAACGGCGCTGAGGATCATGCCGAGGGCGAGCAGGCTGAGCAGGCCCGTGCGCCCCTCGGGGATCGCGACGTCCAGGATCTCCTTCAGCAGGAAGGGCGTGGCGACCGAGACCAGGGACGCGGCGCCGACCAGCAGGCCGACGATCGCGAGACGGCCCCGGTAGGGGCGGAAGAGGCCGAGGATGCGGCGGACCTGCCGGGGCTGCTCCTTGGAGTCGGCCGGCGGGGTCCAGGAGGCTTCACGGTCGGGATGCATGGGCTCCTACGAGGGATGCGGGGGATCGGATCACAGCTCATTGTTACCTGTACTCACAATGAACAGCATCCTGATAATGTTCCCGCATGACCACGTCCGATCCCGACGGTCTGCTCGCCGAGCAGTTGCTGCGGCTCACCCGCCGGGTGCATCGCATCCAGAAGCGCCATCTGGAGCACCGGGAGCTCGGCATCACCCCGGCCCAGTCCCGGCTGCTGCGCACGCTCGCGCACTGGGGCTCGCCGCCGCGCATGGCCGATCTGGCCGAGCGCCTGGAGGTGGTGCCGCGGGCCGTGACGACGCTGGTCGACGGTCTGGAGGCGAGCGGCAAGGTGCGGCGGGTCCCGGACCCGGCGAACCGGCGGGTGATCCGCATCGAACTGACGGACGACGGCCGGGGCGCGCTGCGCGAGCTGCGGGCGGCACGCAGGTCGGCCGCGGAGGAGATCCTCGCCCCGCTGACGGAGGATCAGCGCGAAGCGCTCGGAGGGTTGCTGGACACGCTCATCGACGGGACGCCGGCGCAGTCCTGCTGACGGGCGTCAGCCACGTCAGCGAACCACGGCACGGCCCAGGCCACCGGCGGGAGCAGGACAGCGGACACCGGCCACGGCCCAGCCGACCGACAGGAACACGGCCCCGGACATCGGCACAGCCCCGCCGGCCGACCGGCGGGACCATGCCATCGACCCCGGCTCGCCCCAGCCGGCCGCGGGGGCACGGCAGCGGGCCGCGGCCACCGCTCGTCCTGCCGGTGCGGTGGGCGCGGCCCGTCGCCGTTTCGGTCAGCCGGCCTCGGGGGCGGGTGCGGGTGCGGGCTCCTTGAGGTCCTCGGTCTTCTGGGCCGGGATGCCCGGCACCGGAGCCGCGGTACCGGCCTCGGCGGCGGCACCCTTGTGGATGCCGGCCGGCACGAGGGCGCCCTCCGCGCCACCGGCACCCTTCCCGGCGTCGTCCGGCGCCTGGGCGCCCTCCCCGTCCAGCGTCCTCTTCGCCTGCGCGATGTCCAGGGCCCCCTCCCAGCGGGACACCGCGAAGACGGCGACGCAGTTGCCGAGCAGGTTCGTGACGACGCGCATCGAGTCCATGATGCGGTCCACTCCGAGCAGCAGTGCGACGGCCCCGGCCGGGATCGCCCCGAGGGACGATGCGGTCGCCGAGAGGGCGAGGAACGCCGAACCCGGAATACCCGCCATGCCCTTGCTGGTCAGCATCAGCACCAGGACGACGGTGATCTGCTGGCCGAGGCTGAGATCCACACCCACCGCCTGGGCGATGAACAGCGTGCCGATGGACAGGTACAGCGAGGCGCCGTCGAGGTTGAAGGAGTAGCCGGTGGGGAGCACCAGCCCCACGGCGTCGTCGCGGGCGCCCGCCCGGCGCAGCTTCTGCATGACGCGGGGCATCACCGACTCGGTCGACGCGGTACCGAGCGCGAGCAGCATCTCCTCGCGGATGTAGCGCAGGAACTTCCACAGGCTGAGCCCGGTGACGGCCTTCAGGGCGATGGCGAGCAGCGCGACGAACAGCGCCGCGGCCACGTAGCAGAGCACGATGAGCTTGGCGTACGTCCTCATCACGCCCAGGCCGTAGTTGCCGACCAGGTGGGCCATCGCACCGAACACCGCGAGCGGGGCCAGCCGCATGATGAAGCCGACGATCGCGAAGATGATCTCCTGTGCCTGCTCGATCGCGGGCAGGATCTTCGGCACCTTGGTGTGCCCGAGGTGCAACAGCGCGGCGCCCACCAGGCAGGCCAGGATGAGGACTTGGAGCAGTTCGTTCTCGGCGAAGGCGCCCAGGAAACTCTGCGGAAGCGCGTTCAGCACGAACTCGGTCGTCGTGGGCAGATGGCCACCGCCCGTCGTCTCGTTCACCGCCGCGGTGTCCAGCGAGGACGGGTCGACGTTCATGCCCTTGCCGGGGCCGACGACGTTGGCGGCGACGAGACCGATGACCAGGGCGGCGGTGGAGGCGATCTCGAACCAGACGAGGGCCTTCACGCCGATCCGGCCGAAGGCCTTCAGGTCACCGGCCTTGGCGATGCCGACGACGACCACGCAGAACACCAGCGGCGAGATCACCGTCTTGATGAGCCGCGTGAAACCATCGCCGAGCGGCTGGAAAGCCGTGGCCGTGTCCGGCCACAGCTTTCCGACGACGATTCCGAGGACGAGTGCGCAGCAGACCTGCGCGAAGAGCGAGGTGCGCAGGGTGCGGGCGACGCGTCGCGGGAGGGACGGTACGGACGGCGGCACGAAGCCTCCTAGGGGGACGGAACACAGAGAAGCCGGAGGGGACTTCTGTGATGCGGAACGGAGATTCCACTTCCGACACCCTGAAGGCTGTCTTGATCGCGCACAAGACCGCAACGTTTCAGCCAGGTAAAACGTCGTGAGTGACACACGTCACACATACTTCGCAAGTCGCCTCAGCAGCGGCGCCGGTTCTCCGTGAGCACCCCCTGCGCGGTGGTCAGGGCGCGGTCGTAGCAGCCGCGCGAGCCGTACAGCCGGTAGCGCTCGCTCGTGGTGCCGACCGCGTGGCGCTGGTCGCGCGGCACGTTCGCCGTGTAGGTCGCGTCGCCCGTGTACGAGTCGTCGAGCCGTGACCACGCGGTACGCCGCCCGCCGTTCGTCCCGACGACCGTGGCGCGGTCGCCGAGCGTCAGGACCGTGCGCAGGCGGTCGCCCGCGCCGAGGGTGGTCGTGCCGTCCATCGTGTACCTGCGGTGAGTGCGCGTGGTGCTCGCGCCGACGGTCACCGACTCGTCGTCGGTCCAGGTGGCTTCGAGAGCGTCACGCGTCTCGCCGTCGGTCCAGTGGTGCGTGGACTTTCCTGTGAGTGCACGGCTGACGGTGGTCCTGACGCGGCCGTGCGAGGTGTCCACGTAGCCGCCGACGGTCAGCCGGTGGACACCCTCGGCGTCCACCCGGTGCTCCGAACCCGGCGTGTACCGCGATGAGTCGGAGAGGTCTTCCGCCTTGTGTGCGGTGAGCTTCCCGGTGACCCGCTCGCTCCGCTCGTCCTGCCAGAGGAGAACGTTCACGGGCGTGCTCCAGCCGCTCCGCCCCTCGGGCACACCGACGACCGAGACCTCGACGCGGTGTGGTCGGCCGTCGTTGAGGATGCCGACGAAGGGGGTGAGGTCGTAGGTGATCGGCGTGATGTCGAAGGCGCGCGGGCCCGGGATCACGTACCAGAGGAAGGGGTTGGACCAGCCCCCGGTCCACACCGTCGGGAACGGGGCCGCGATGCCGGCGAGCCGGCCGTCCACGCTGATCTGCACCTCCCGGTAGGGGCCTTGACCGGCCTTGCAGGAGTAGGGCGCCGGATCGGGCACTGTCAGGTACCAGTACTCCTCGCAGCCGCCGCCGGACCCGGTCGCGTACACCTCGGCGAGGATGCGCTCACTGTTCTGCGGGGTGGTGAGGACCGAGCCGCCGTCGAGGGTGAGGACCCGGTCGGGGCTCCTCGGATCGGGGCGTCCCCGGTAGAACGTCAGAGTGACCTTGACGTCGAGGACGCCGGTGTAGGTGTCGTCGACGACGTTCCCGATGAGCATCTCGACGTCCCGGCTCCTGCGGAAGGTGTCGCCGTAGCGCGTGACGTCCTTCTCCACGGACCACTCGATGCCGTCGGGTGAGGGCTGCGGCGTCGACGTACGGAAGATCTCGACGCCGCCGACGCGGAGGTAGCCGAGCCGGTCGTACTGACGCCCCTTGACCTTGCCGTCGAGCCGCAGCACCACCTTGCTCCAGCGGTCGCCGCAGCCCCCGGGCGGGGTGTAGGTGCCGCGGTACGGGGTGAAGTCCCGGAACTGCGCCTGCGCGAGGGTGACTTCGCAGGACGTGCCGGCGGGCCTCGCGACGGGCGGCGCGGCCGTGACCGGGTCGTGCCAGTCGGTGCCGAACTCGGCGGGGACCGCGGCCGCACGGGCCGGAAGGTCCGCCGCCCCGGCGGGAGCGGTGCCGAGGAGGGTGCCCGCCACAAGGGTTGCCCCGGCGAGCATGGACATGACGATCCGTCTCTTCATGGGCGGTGTTCTACGGGGCGTCGGCCACCCGCGCAATGAGGACTAGGCCGCCAGGTCCGCCCGGTCCCCCATGACCACCACCGGCCGCTGTCGCGGGTCGAGCGTGCGCAGCAGGTGTTTCATCGCCGGCTTCGGCACGCTGACGCATGCCGACGTGCCGCTGCCGTGGTCCATGTGCAGCCAGATCCCGCCGCCCTTCTTCTGGCCTTCGGGGCGGGTCTGGTCGTTCGGCGGGGTGCCCTTGACGCGGTTGTAGTCGATGGCGATGACGTAGTCGAAGTCGTGCCAGTACGACTTCGGCCACCAGCGCGGCGCGGCGAAGGCCGCGGAGCGGCTGTACGGGAGTCCGGAGCCCGGGTCCGGCAGCACGCCGCCTGCGTCGCTGAGGGTGAACACGCCCACGGGGCTGCGGTCGTCGTCCTCGTGGTGGTCCGTGGTCCAGCCCTTCTTGCCGTTGTGCCCGGCCCAGCCGCGCTCCCGCTGCCAGGTCGAGCCGTGTTTCGTGTAGAGCACGACCGTGGAGTCGGCGGAGTCCTTCCCGTCGCCGTAGACCGCGACGACCTGGCGGGCGGCGGACGGGATCCGCCGTCGGAGCCGCTCGCCGACGCCGGGGATGCGCGTCGGGGCGGCCGTGGCCGCGGGGGTGCGGGTCGCCCGGCCCGCGGCATCCGTACCCCCGGTGCCCTGCGGGCTGCCGCAGGCGGCCAGAGCCGTCAGGAAAGAGGCGAGGGCCGCCGTCGCGGCCACCGATCGTCGTACGCCACGAGTGTGCATCGCTCCATGGTCGCACCGGGGTCCGGACGGCCGGCTGAGCCCCGGGCCGTGGATGAGCGAGGTGTGCCAGACCGTTGCCCGGACGGAGCGTCACACCAGCTTGCGCCTGACGCCTGCCCGCCGGTCCCGCACGCAGGACGGCCGATTCCGCACGGCTGCCGACCGGTCCGCACGCAGGACGGCCTGTTCCGTGCGGTGGACGGAAAACCGTTTGCCTCCGGCCGCGTCGCGACGCGAACCTGTCACGGTTTGGTGCCTCCACCGGCGGCCGCCCTCCCCTCCTGCCGACCCGCCTCCCCACCCGTTCGCCCCCCCTGACACGAGCCACTGGGACGTCATGCAGATTCAAGACCTTCCGTACCCCGACCCGGGTGTGCCGGACGCGAGTTCAGGCCCCCGCTTCCTGTGGTGGCTCTTCCGGAACCAGCTGGGCGGTCAGCTCAAGTCGCTCAGCTGGGGGCTGCTGCACTTCGCCTCCGTCGCCGCCCTGCCGTTCTGTGTCGGGGTCGCCGTGCAGGCCGTCGTCGACCGCTCCGGTACCCGGCTCGCCTGGGCGGGCGGCCTGTTGGCCGTGGCCTGCGTCGGCAACGCGGTCGGTGACACCTACCTGCACCGCACCGCGATCACCAACTGGATCACCGCGGCCGCCCGCGTCCAGCAACTGCTCGCCCGCAGGACCGCCCATCTGGGCTCGGCGCTGACCCGGCGGGTCGCGGCCGGCGAGGTGGTGGCGGTGTCGACGGGTGACGTCGAGAAGATCGGCTGGTTCGTCGAGGCCCTGTCCCGCTTCACCGCGGCCGTGGTCACCGTCGTGCTGGTCTGCGCCGGCCTGCTCGTCTACCAGCCGGCGCTCGGCATCGTCGTCGCCGTGGGGCTGCCCGCGCTGGCGCTCGCCGTGCTGCCGCTGCTGCCCCGCGCCACCCGGCGGGCCGACACCCAGCGCGAGAAGGCCGGACGCGCCACCGAACTGGCCTCCGACACCGTCGCCGGTCTGCGGGTGCTGCGCGGCATCGGCGGCGAGGAGCTGTTCCTCGACCGCTACCGCAGCGCCTCCCAGGAGGTCCGCCACGCTGCCGTACGCAGCGCCCGGATGTGGTCCCTGATCTCCGCGATCCAGGTCCTGCTGCCCGGGCTGCTGCTCATCGCCGTCGTCTGGTACGGCGTGGGGCTGGCGCGCGAGGGCCGGATCACCGTCGGCGAACTGGTCACCGTCTACAGCTCGGTCATGGTCCTGACCTATCCGCTGCGGCACTTCGAGGAGATCGCCATGGCGTACTCCTTCTCCCGGCCGTCCGCCAAGCGGGCCGCGGGGGTGCTGTCGCTGCAGCGGCCCACGGACACCGCCGGGTCACGCGCGGCCGAGGTTCCCTCGGGCGACCTGTACGACCCGCAGACCGGGCTGCTCGCGCCCGCCGGCCGGCTCACGGCCGTGGTGTGCGGCGACCCGGACGCGGCGGGCCTGCTGGCGGAACGGCTGGGCGGACACCCCTCCCACGAGGGCACCTCGGTGCTGCTGGGCGGCGTGCCGCTCGACGAACTCCCGCTGGACAGCGCGCGTACGGCCGTCCTGGTCCAGGACAAGGACCCGGTGCTGCTGTCCGGCACGCTGCGCGAGCTGCTCGACGTACCCGCGTCGGGTGCGGTGGCTCCGCGGGAGGCGCTGGCCGCCGCGCAGTGCGACGACGTGCTGGCGGCGCTGGTGCAGGGCTCCCTGGACGCGGCCGACCCGATGGACGCCCGGATCACCGAACGCGGCCGGTCCCTGTCCGGCGGCCAGCGCCAGCGGCTCGCGCTCGCCCGGTCGCTGGTCACGGACCCCGAGGCACTCGTCCTGGACGAGCCGACCTCGGCCGTCGACTCGCACACCGAGGCGCGGATCGCGCAGGGCGTGCGGGAGCTGCGCGCGGGGCGCACGACCGTGGTGTTCACCTCCTCCCCGCTGCTGCTGGACTGCGCCGACCGCGTGGTGTTCCTGCACGACGGGAAGGCCGTGGCGGTCGGCGCCCACCGCGAACTGGTGAGCACCGAGCCGCGCTACCGGGCGGTGGTCACCCGCGAGACGGACGACGAAGCCGCACTGAACGGCTCCGTCGCTCTCGAGGACGTACTGCAGGAACTGGAAGAGATCGAGGAGAAAGCATGATCGGCGTCGCGCCACCGGCCTACGACCCGGCGGCCCCGACGACGGCGAACACCCTGCCGGTCGGCGCCCCCGAGACCGTCCGCGGCTACGTGGCCGAACTGCTGCGCCGGCACCGGCGGGCGTTCCTGCTGCTGGTCGCCGTCAACACGGCCGCCGTGATCGCCTCGATGGCCGGCCCCTGGCTGCTGGGCGGACTGGTGGAGCGGGTGTCCGACGGGGTCGGGAACCTGCGGCTGGAGCTCACGGCCGGCCTCTTCGTGGCCGCGCTGGCCGTCCAGGCCGTGTTCGTCCGGCAGGTGCGGCTGCGCGGCGCGATGCTGGGCGAGCGGATGCTGGCCGACCTGCGCGAGGACTTCCTCGTCCGGTCCGTCGGACTGCCGCCCGGGGTGCTGGAGCGGGCGGGCACCGGTGACCTGCTGTCGCGCATCACGACGGACATCGACCGCCTGGGCAACGCCATGCGCGAGGCCGTACCGCAGCTGTCGATCGGCGTGGTGTGGGTGGTCCTGCTGATGGGCGGACTGGTGATCACGGCGCCGCCGCTGGCGCTGGCGGTGCTGCTGGCCCTGCCGCTGCTGATCGCCGGCTGCCGCTGGTACTTCCGGCGGGCGCCGTCGGCCTACCGTTCCGAGGCCGCCGGGTACGCCGCCGTGGCCGCCGCGCTCGCCGAGACCGTGGACGCCGGGCGCACCGTCGAGGCCCACCGCCTCGGCGAGCGCCGCGTCGCGCTGTCGGAGCGCCGGATCCGGGAGTGGACGGCGTGGGAGCGGTACACGCTCTGGCTGCGGTCGGTGCTCTTCCCGGTCATCAACACCACCCACGTGACCGTGCTCGCGTCGGTCCTGATGATCGGGGGCGTGTTCGCCCTGCACGGGTGGATCGACGTGGGTCAGCTGACGACCGGCGCGCTCATCGCGCAGATGCTGGTCGACCCGGTGGGCATGATCCTGCGCTGGTACGACGAGCTGCAGGTGGCCCAGGTGTCGCTGGCCCGGCTCGTAGGAGTCCGGGACATCGAGCCGGACGCCGGGGATCCGAGTGTGGCCCCCGACGGGCGGCATGTGCACGCCGACCGGGTGCACTTCGGCTACCTGGAGGGCGTGGACGTCCTGCGCGAGGTCTCCCTGGAGGTGGCCCCCGGTACCCGGCTGGCCCTGGTCGGCCCCTCGGGTGCGGGCAAGTCCACCCTGGGCCGGCTGCTCGCCGGGATCTACGCGCCCCGGGACGGCCGTATCACCCTGGGCGGCACCGAGCTGTCGAGGATGCCCGCCGAGCACGTCCGCTCCCACGTGGCCCTGGTCAACCAGGAACACCATGTCTTCGTGGGCTCCCTGCGCGACAACCTGCGGCTCGCGCGGACCGGTGCGGTCGACGCCGAGCTGTGGGCGGCGCTGGGCGCGGTCGACGCCGACGGCTGGGCCCGGGCGCTGGAGGACGGCCTGGACACCGAGGTCGGCTCGGGCAGTCTGGCGCTCACCCCGGCCCAGGCCCAGCAGATCGCGCTGGCCCGCCTGGTGCTGGCCGACCCGCACACGCTGGTCCTGGACGAGGCGACCTCCCTGCTCGACCCGCGAGCCGCCCGCAACCTGGAACGCTCCCTGGCCCGGGTCCTCGACGGCCGCACCGTCGTCGCCATCGCCCACCGGCTGCACACGGCCCACGACGCGGACGTCATCGCCGTCGTCGAGAACGGCCGGATCAGCGAGCTGGGCAGCCACGAGGAACTGGTGGCGGCGGACGGGGCGTATGCGGCGCTGTGGAGGTCCTGGCACGGGTGAGCACCTCGTCGCGCCGGGCGGCGTGCGCCTCCTCGGGGGCGGCCACGTCCTTGGCGTTGCGCAGGAGCGAACCGGGGTGGAAGGCTGGAATCAGGCACCGGCTCGGGGAACGCCCGGGAAACAGTGGTCCGGGCGGCGTCAGTGCTCCGTGGCGGCCGCCCGGCACGGGTCCCGTGAGAAGGGGCCCGTCCACCCCCTGGAGGTACCCGTGAACAGCTCCGACGGCTGGGGAGACGACGTCTACCAGCCGGACCAGGACGAGCAGAGGGAGGACACGGGGCTGCTCGACGCCGAGGACACCCTGGAGAACGACGGCGTCGAGGATCCCTTGGACCGGGGCTGGTCCCCTCCCGAGCGGCCCTGGGCCGTCGAGCACCTCGGAGTGACGGCGGCCGAGCGGCAGCGGGGCGAGACGCTGGACCAGCGGCTCTCCGAGGAACTGCCCGACGCCGCCGCCCCGGACGGTGACGGCATCGGGGACTGTGCGGGCACCGACGGGGAACTGCTGGACAACGAGGTCGGCGCCGCACGGTCCGGTCGGCTCGTGGCACCCGACGAAGGCGCCCACGAGGACGAGGAGGAAGCCCTGGTCGCCATGGACGTGGGCATCGACGGCGCCGCCGCGTCGGCCGAGGAGGCCGCCGTGCACATCGTCGACGAGGACACCCTGTCCGGCTGACCGCGAAACCGGCCGAGCCGCTCGAGGAGCATCCATCTCGAGGAGCATCCATCTCGAGGAGCATCCATGCAGCAGGACAAGCACCCCGACTACCACCCCGTCGTCTTCCGCGACCGCGCCGCCGGGTACGCCTTCCTCACCCGGTCCACCGCGAACAGCGATCAGACCATCGAATGGGACGATGGCGAGACCTATCCCGTCGTGGACGTGGAGATCTCCTCGGAGAGCCACCCCTTCTACACGGGCAAGGCCCGCACGGTGGACTCGGAGGGCAGGGTCGCCGCGTTCGAGCGGCGCTACGGCGGCGGCTGAGGCGCGTTGCGTGGCGCGGCCGCGCTCAGATGAAGTGAGCGGGCGTTCCGGGGTGCGCTCCGAGGTCAGGCGTAGAGGCGCGCTCAGATGAAGTTGAGTGCCGCGGCGCAACCCACTCCGCCGAGGAGCATGAACACCGGCATCAGCACCTTGAGCTCGACCCAGCTGCCGGCCCGGAAGCGCATGGCCTTCGGCGGCCCGACCGGGTACCAGCGCTTGCGCCCGACCGGGATGGGCCACAGGATCGGGCAGCCGGACACGGTGAGCGCGTCTCCGATGTCGTGCACGATCGCCCCCAGCACCACCGGCAGCCCCAGCCACAGGTACTCCTGGCCCGGTGCCGTGAACAGCCAGTCCGCACCGTTGCCCGGCTGGTCCAGTATGCCCGCCAGGATCCACGCGGTGGTCGCGGCCAGCAGCCACACCAGCACCTCGCTGCTGGAGCCGCGCGTCGCCCGCCACAGCAGGCCCTCGATGGCGAGGACCATGTGCACGAACAGGACCGCGAGCACGCCCCAGCGGTCGCTGGTGATCGCCACCGCCGAGGTGCCCGCACCGATCAGAACCGCCCACAGCCAGGTGTGCGTCAGCGTGCGGTGCCCGCCGGAGCGGCGCGGGTCACCCTGCTTCTTGGTGGCCTTGTAGACGGCGTACGACAGCTTGTCGACGATCTCGCAGAGCCAGCGCGACAGCGGTCCGAAGGACCGGGAGATGGTGGCCGCCTTGTGGTCCAGGTCCGGGGCGAGTGCGGCTCCGGCGCAGATCAGGGCGCCGACGAGGAGGACCGGCCAGGGCATCGGGTGCCCGGCCGCCGCGGCGGCCGCACCGACGCCGAGCCAGGCGGCGGCTCCCGACAGTGAGTGTGCTGGTCCCATCATGGCCGCTGCCCGCCTCATTCCTCATGTGCCGCTGTCCAGTTGACCGGGCGCGCTGACGTCCCGTCGGCGACCCAGCGTAGCGTTCGTGATCTTCGGGCCCGCAGCCGATTCCCGCATCGGGCACCGGGCCGGGCAAGATGGGGGCGTGACCCTCATCGATCAGCTGCCACGGACCCCCGACCCCGACGCCCTGTACGAAGCCTTCGAGTCGTGGGCCGGCGAGCGGGGTCTCACGCTCTACCCGCACCAGGAGGAGGCGCTGATCGAGGTGGTCTCCGGTGCGAACGTGATCGTGTCGACGCCCACGGGTTCCGGCAAGAGCATGATCGCGGCGGGCGCGCACTTCGCGGCCCTCGCCCGTGACGAGGTCACCTTCTACACCGCACCGATCAAGGCGCTGGTGTCGGAGAAGTTCTTCGAGCTGTGCAAGATCTTCGGCACCGAGAACGTCGGCATGCTGACCGGCGACGCGTCGGTCAACGCCGACGCTCCCGTGATCTGCTGCACCGCCGAGGTGCTGGCGTCGATCGCGCTGCGCGACGGCAAGGACGCCGATGTCGGCCAGGTCGTGATGGACGAGTTCCACTTCTACGCCGAGGGCGACCGCGGCTGGGCCTGGCAGATCCCGATCCTGGAGCTGCCGCAGGCGCAGTTCGTGCTGATGTCGGCGACGCTCGGCGACGTCTCCTTCTTCGAGAAGGACCTCGCCCGCCGCACCGGCCGCCCGACCGCGGTGGTCCGCTCGGCGACCCGCCCCGTGCCGCTGTCCTACGAATACCGGTACACGCCGCTCACCGAGACCCTCACCGATCTGCTGTCCGCCCGGCAGGCGCCCGTCTACATCGTGCACTTCACGCAGGCGCAGGCCGTGGAGCGTGCGCAGGCGCTGATGAGCATCAACATGTGCTCGAAGGAGGAGAAGGAGCAGATCGCCGAGCTGATCGGCAACTTCCGCTTCACCACCAAATTCGGCCGCAATCTCTCCCGTTACGTCCGGCACGGCATCGGCGTGCACCACGCCGGCATGCTGCCCAAGTACCGCCGGCTGGTGGAGAAGCTCGCCCAGGCCGGTCTGCTGAAGGTCATCTGCGGCACCGACACGCTCGGCGTGGGCGTCAACGTCCCCATCCGCACCGTGCTGTTCACGGCCCTCACCAAGTACGACGGCACCCGCGTACGCACCCTGCGCGCCCGGGAGTTCCACCAGATCGCGGGCCGCGCCGGGCGGGCCGGGTACGACACGGAGGGCTTCGTCGTCGCGCAGGCGCCCGAGCACGTCGTCGAGAACGAGAAGGCCCTCGCCAAGGCGGGCGACGACCCCAAGAAGCGCCGCAAGGTCGTCCGCAAGAAGGCCCCCGAGGGCTTCGTGGCCTGGTCGGAGCAGACCTTCGAGAAGCTCATCGGCTCCGAGCCGGAGCCGCTGACGTCTCGCTTCCGCGTGACGCACACCATGCTGCTCTCGGTGATCGCCCGTCCCGGCAACGCCTTCGAGGCGATGCGGCGGCTGCTGGAGGACAACCACGAGCCGCGCAAGCAGCAGTTGCGGCACATCCGCCGGGCCATCGCGATCTACCGCTCACTGCTGGACGGCGGCATCGTCGAGAAGCTCGACCGGCCGGACGCCGAGGGCCGCATCGTCCGCCTCACGGTCGACCTCCAGCAGGACTTCGCCCTCAACCAGCCGCTGTCCACCTTCGCGCTCGCCGCGTTCGAGCTGCTCGACCCCGAGTCCCCGTCGTACGCGCTCGACATGGTGTCCGTCGTGGAGTCCACGCTCGACGACCCGCGGCAGATCCTCGCCGCCCAGCAGAACAAGGCGCGCGGCGAGGCCGTGGCCCAGATGAAGGCGGACGGCGTCGAGTACGAGGAGCGCATGGAGCGTCTCCAGGACATCACGTACCCGAAGCCCCTGGAGGAGCTGCTCTTCCACGCGTACGACACGTACCGCAAGAGCCACCCCTGGGTCGGCGACCATCCGCTGTCGCCGAAGTCCGTGATCCGCGACATGTACGAACGGGCGCTTTCCTTCACCGAGCTGGTGTCCCACTACGAGCTGGCCCGCACCGAGGGCATCGTGCTGCGCTATCTGGCCAGCGCGTTCAAGGCCCTCGACCACACCGTCCCGGACGACCTCAAGTCCGAGGACCTCCAGGACCTGATCGCCTGGCTGGGCGAGATGGTGCGCCAGGTCGACTCCAGCCTGCTGGACGAGTGGGAGCAGCTCGCGAACCCCGCGGAGATGACGGCCGAGGAGGCCCAGGAGAAGGCCGACGAGGTCAAGCCGGTCACCGCCAACGCGCGCGCCTTCCGCGTCCTGGTCCGCAACGCCATGTTCCGCCGCGTGGAGCTGGCCGCCCTCGACCAGGTCGGCGAACTGGGCGAGATGGACGCCGAGTCCGGCTGGGACGCCGACGCCTGGGGCGAGGCGATGGACAAGTACTGGGACGAGTACGAGGATCTCGGTACCGGCCCCGACGCCCGCGGCCCGAAGCTGCTGCTCATCGAGGAGGAGCCGGAGAACGCCCTGTGGCGGGTCCGGCAGATCTTCCACGACCCGAACGGCGACCACGACTGGGGCATCAGCGCGGAGGTCGATCTCACGGCCTCGGACGCGGAGGGCCGCGCGGTCGTCCGCGTCACCGACGTCGGCCAGCTGTGACGGGCCGGGCAGCAGCGAGCACAGGAGAATCCCACCCATGACGACGAACCCGGCCGAGAGGCTCGTCGACCTGCTCGACCTGGAGCAGATCGAGGTCGACATCTTCCGCGGCCGCAGCCCGCAGGAGTCCCTGCAGCGGGTCTTCGGCGGTCAGGTGGCCGGGCAGGCGCTGGTCGCCGCCGGCCGCACCACCGAGGGCGACCGTCCCGTGCACTCGCTGCACGCGTACTTCCTGCGCCCCGGCCGGCCGGGCGTGCCGATCGTGTACCAGGTCGAGCATGTGCGCGACGGGCGGTCGTTCACCACCCGCCGGGTCACGGCCGTCCAGCAGGGCCGCACGATCTTCAACCTCACCGCCTCCTTCCACAAGCCGGAGGAGGGCAGCTTCGAGCACCAGCTGCCCCCGGCCCGCAAGGTGCCGGACCCCGAGTCGCTGCCCACCGTCACGGACGAGATCCGCGAGCACCTGGGCGCACTGCCCGAACAGTTGGAGCGGATGGCCCGCCGCCAGCCCTTCGACATCCGCTATGTGGACCGGCTGCGCTGGACCGCCGAGGAGGCCCGCGACGCCGAGCCGCGCAGCGCCGTGTGGATGCGCGCGGTCGGGCCGCTCGGCGACGATCCGCTCGTGCACACCTGCGCCCTCACCTACGCCAGCGACATGACCCTCCTGGACGCCGTGCGCATCCCGGTCGAGCCGCTGTGGGGCCCGCGCGGCTTCGACATGGCGTCGCTGGACCACGCCATGTGGTTCCACCGCCCGTTCCGCGCGGACGACTGGCTCCTCTACGACCAGGAGTCGCCGATCGCGGTCGGCGGCCGTGGCCTGGCCCGGGGCAGGATCTACGACCGCGAGGGCCGTCTCGTCGTGTCCGTGGTGCAGGAGGGGCTGTTCCGGAAGCTGGGCTGACCTGCGCGAAGGGGAGACCTGGCCCCCCTGGGCCCCGATCGCGTCCCCGACCGGATGCGGCGACCATGGCAGGAGCAGGCACCGCAGGCGTCACACGCCCGCCGCTCCGGAGGTGGCCACGCTGCACACCGTGCTCCCCGTCGTGTTCGCGATCTGCGCCGCCTTCAGCAACGCGGTCGCGACCGTACTCCAACGCAAGGCGGCGCTCACCGTGCCCGCCTCCCAGGGGTTGCGGGCCGGGCTGATCGTCGATCTGCTGCGCCGGCCGGTGTGGCTGGCCGGCATCCTCGCGGTGATCGGCGCAGCCGTCTGCCAGGCGCTGGCGCTGGCCACAGGGCCGCTGACCATCGTGCAGCCGCTCTTCGTGCTGGAACTGCCGCTCACCCTCGTCGTCGCCTCTGTGCTCATGCACCGGCACCTGCCGAGCAAGGGCTGGCTGGCCGTCGCGGTGGTGGTGGCCGGTCTGGCGGTCGCGCTCGCCGCCGCCGCTCCCGCCGGCAACCGCACCCATGTGGCGCTGGACCGCTGGATCCCCGCGCTCGCCGTGTGCGCGGGGGCGGTGGTCGCCCTCGCCGTCGCGGCCCTCCGGCGGCCCGCGGGCCGGGCCCGGGCGGCCTGCCTGGGCGCCGCGACGGCGATCAGCTACGCCGTGACCGCGGCCCTGATGAAGGCCGCCACCCACATCCTCGACGATCAGGGCCTCGTGGGCTTCCTCACCGCCTGGCAGACATACGCCTTCGCCGCCACCGGGGTGTGCGCGCTTTTCCTGCTGGAGAACGCCATGCAGGCGGGCCCGCTGGTCGCCTCGCAGCCCGCGCTCACCCTGGGCGACGCCCTGGTGAGCCTCGCCCTCGGCATCACCCTGTACGAGGAGACCATCCGCTCCGGGTGGTGGCTGCTGCCCCAGCTGGCCGGCGTCGCGCTGATCGCCGCGGGCGTGCTCGCGCTGGCGCGGATCCCGTTCACCCAGTCGCTGGTGGCCCCCGACGACGAGCGCGAGACCGCTGCGGCACCCTGAACCTGAGCGGAGACGGTCCGCCCCATGGCGCCTCGGCCGGCCGGCGACTCGCAGGGACACCTCCACCGGGCGGGCGCACGCGGGTCGGCTTCGTCCCCGCGAGGGTGAGTCAGCCCGTCGCTGTGATCAGCCGCCCCACGGTCACGGCCGCGCCCGCCAGCGCGGTCGCCACGGCGACCTTGCGCAGCGCGGTGCGCCGTCGCCCGCCCCAGCCGCCGTGGACCGCGCCCTCGCCGGGTGCCGGTACGTGCAGCGCGCCGTGCGTGGCGGGAGCGTCCTCGTCGTGGTCCAGGTGGGTTTTGTCCGTCTGCGTCTGCGCGGGCCGGGCGCCTGGTGCCCGCCTCCGCGGCACGCCGGGTACCCGACCCGTGCGCGCCGGCACGGGCTCGGAGGGTGCGGGGTCTCCGGCGTGCCCCATGCGCAGGGGCAGCGCTTGTGGCGGGTGTGCTGCGCACGTCGGGCCAGGACATCCATGGGGCTTCCTCAGCGTCAGGGCGACCTTCGTCACCGACGTGATCCGGCCGGGTCACCGGTCCGGCTGGCACCGCGGGCACCACACCGTGCCCCGGCCCGCCATACGGGTCCGGCGCAGCCCGGCGCCGCACCGCGGGCACCTCGGGTCACGGTCGTCCCGGTGGCCGGTAAGCCAGGAGTCACGCGGCGGTACGCAGCCGGCGGTGACCGACGAGCGCAGGGTGCGGCGCATCTCGCCGTACAGCCGACGGCGGTCCTCCGGGGTGAGATCACGCGCCCCCTGGTCAGGACGCAGTCGGGCCCGCCACAGGATCTCGTCGGCGAGCAGATTGCCGAGCCCGGCGAGCACGGACTGGTCGGTGAGGGCCGTCTTGAGATGCCCCCGGCGCGACGTGAGCACCTCCTCGAAGTCCGGACGGCCCACCGTCAGCGCGTCGGGCCCCTGCCTCCGCAGCAGCCGGTCGATGTCGGACTCGTCGTGGGCCAGCCACAGCCCCTGCAGTTTGCGCTGGTCACGGAAGCGCAGCTGGCGGCCGCCGCCCAGGGTGAACAGGACGCGGTCATGCGTTTCGACGGGATCGTCGGCGTGCCCGCAGACCAGCCGTCCGGTCATGCCGAAGTGCAGGACGAGGGTGGGGCCGCCGGTACGGGCGAGCAGCCACTTGCCGTGCCGATCCGGCGTGCCGAACCGCCGCCCCTCGAGCGCGTCCCGCAGCCGCCTCGTGCCGACGCCGTGCAGGACACCCGGGTCTCGCACGTCGACCCGGCGGATGACGCGTCCCCTCGCGCAGGACTCGAGCACCTGCCGGAAGCCTTCGACGTCGGGAAGCTCGGGCACGACCGGCGCGTCAGGTTTCCTGCAGGACGGAGAGCACGTTCCCCGCCGGGTCGGTGAACCAGGCGATCAGCGGGCCGCCGCCGCGGAAGATGCCCTTGTCGTCCGTCTTGAGGTGGTCGTAGCGCTCGAAACGCACGCCTTTCCCGCCCAGCTCGTCGACCGCGGCCTCGATGTCGTCGACCGGGAAGTTGAGGATGGTGAACGTCGCCGGCGTGTGGTCCGGCTTGGGGTAGACCACGGTGTCCCGGTCACCCGCGATGTGCAGGATCAGCAGCCCGTTCTGTTCCGACACCCGGAGCCCGAGTGTGTCGGCGTAGAACGCCTTGGCCGCGTCGATGTCGTCCACCGAGAACCCGCTGAACGCTTTCGTCGTACCGAACATGGTCGCCTCCCGGTCACAGTCTCCTGAGGGTCTGACCCCGGCGCATCCGGAAAGTCATCGGTCGACGGGCCAGGCGGTGGCGCGTTGCCTCGGCCGTGACCGCCTCATGGGCATCGCCGGGTCACTCGGCCTGGCGCCGGCCTCTGCGGCGGAACCAGCCCAGCGGGCCGCGGGGGGCAAGAGGGTCCGAGGGCGTGGGCCGCTTGGACGGTGGGGCGGGAGGCGAGGCGGGCGACTCCGACGCCGGGGGCCGGATCCGGGGTGAGACGAGCGGCCGCGACCGTGGTCGCGGTCCCCGGGCCGGCGCTGGGGGTTCCGCGGCTGAGGGCGGCGTCGGGGCAGGTGCCTCGGTTTCGGGGGCGTGCCGGCGGGCCGTCTCCATCGTGTGGGCCAGGTCCGCGCGGAACCAGGCCACCTCGTCGGGCTCGCTCGCCGTCATCAGCGTCCCGGCCAGCTCGGCGGTGGGTGAACCGGGCGTGCCGTGCTCCGGGAGCCGAGGACGGCAGCGGTCCAGGCGGGCTCGCTCGTCGGGAGCCGGGACGACGTCCGTCACGTCGGCCGGATCGAGGAGGGAGGCGACCGCCGCCGCATGCGCCCACGGGTCGTCGCCGGCCTGCCGCGTCAGGAACCCGACGTGACGCCCCCGCCAGTTGCGAGGCCGCCGGTCCATTCCGGTCTTCAGCCCTTCCCGGATCTCCATGGGTGTGCGGCGGGCGGCCAGCAACCGGGCGTTGCTCCGCTCGGCGGCGAACTGCCTCAGTTCTTCGGCCAGATACAGCCAGACGACGGTCCGGTAGCGGTTCAGGTAGAACGTCACCGGAACCAGCAGGCCGTAGCGCGCGAGGCTCGTGAACCGGCTGGGCGCCACCCCCATGAGCTCGGCGCCCTGCGTGGTGCCCACGGTCGCGACGCGTTCGCGCAGGGTGCCCGGGAAACCGTCCGCGGAGCGCCATCGGTCGATCTCGGCCCGGGCCACCTGCCTGCCTCCGCCTCCCTCGTCGGGAACGGTCCGGATGAGCCCCAGGTTCACCGCGAGGTCGAACTCCCGTCGTTTGAGCTCCAGTTCACGGGCGGCCCGGCTCGGGGCGCAGGTGGTGCGGTCGGATGCCGTGCTGATGCGTGCCATGGTCGGTCTCCCCCGTGGAGTCAGCGGCTCACGCCGTGTGCGATGGCCGTGTGCGGCGGCCGTATGCGTCGGCCGTGCAAAAACCGTAGCCGCTTCGGCGGATCTCGTGGCGAGCCTGTGGATAACTCCACGGGGATGACGAACGGGCAGGTCAGAGGTCTGTGATCGGTTTCGGTTCGGGCTGGCGCGCATCGACGTCGAGACGCTCGCCGACCCGGTTGACCAGCAGTGTCATCTCGTAGGCGATCTGGCCGATGTCGGCCTCCGCGCCGCTGAGGACGCACAGACAGCTGCCCGTGCCGGCCGCGGTGACGAACAGCACCGCGTCGTCGAACTCGATCATCGTCTGGCGCACGCTGCCCGCGCCGAAGTGCCGTCCGGAGCCCTTGGCCAGGCTGTGCAGCCCGGACGACACGGCCGCGAGGTGCTCGGCGTCCTCGCGGCGCAGTCCGGTGCTCGCGCCGGTCACCAGGCCGTCGTTGGACAGGACGAGTGCGTGCCGCACCTCGTGGACGCGCTCGGTCAGGTCGTCCAGCAGCCAGTCGAGTCCCTGGTTCTGCGTCATCTTCCGGTCTCCCCGTTTTCTCCCCGTGCGAATTCCCTCCTGGCCGGAGGATTTCCTTGTCAGCCTTCCCCACGACCGCGGTCGGGGCAAGGAGGATGGGAGCCATGGCAGAGAAGATGACCGACGCGCATTGGCGGGAGTTCGTCTCCCACGGAACCCGCACCGCAAAGCTCTCCACGGTCCGGGCCGACGGCAGCCCGCACGTGGTTCCGGTCTGGTTCCTTCTGGACGGCGACGAGTTGGTGTTCAACACCGGCAAGGACAGCGTGAAGGGGCGCAACATCGTCCGGGACGGCCGGGTCGCCCTGTGTGTGGACGACGACCGGCCGCCGTACTCCTTCGTGGTGCTGCGAGGCCGGGCCCGCGTCTCGGAGGACCTCGACGAGATACGGCACTGGGCGACCCGGATCGGCGCCCGGTACATGGGTGAGGAGCGCGCCGAGGAGTTCGGCGCGCGCAACGGCGTCCCCGGCGAACTCCTCGTCCGTGTCACCGTCGACAGGGTCCTGGCCGAGCGGGACGTCGCGGACTGACGCCCCGGGCCTGCGGCTTGCTCAGCCGACCGAGTCGAGCAGCCGGGCGGTGTGCATCCGCCCGGCGTACTCGACGAGCCGGATCAGCACCTCCTTTCCCGAGTCGCGGTCACGGGCGTCGCACAGCACCACGGGCGTGCCCCTGTCGAGGTCGAGTGCGCGCGAGACGTCCGGGGCGCCGTGCCGCCGGGCGCCCGCGAAGCAGTTGACGGCCACGACGAACGGGATGCGCCGGTGCTCGAAGTAGTCGACCGCTGGGAAGCAGTCCTCCAGACGGCGGGTGTCCGCGAGGACCACCGCACCGAGCGCCCCCTGCGACAACTCGTCCCACAGGAACCAGAAGCGGTCCTGCCCCGGCGTGCCGAACAGGTACAGGGAGAGGCCGGACCGGATGGTGATGCGTCCGAAGTCCATGGCGACGGTCGTGGTGGTCTTGTGGTCCACGCCGTCCGTGTCGTCCACCGACTGTCCGGCTTCGCTGAGGAGTTCCTCCGTGCGCAGCGGCCGGATCTCGCTGACGGCGCCCACCAGGGTGGTCTTGCCCACGCCGAAACCGCCGGCGACCAGAATCTTGAGCGCCAGCGCGGCGGTCTCGCCGTCCGGGGCGTCGGAGTGCTCGGAGACCATTGATCACTTCTCTCAGGAGTGCCGGGTGTCGTGAGTGCGTGGGTGTCGTGAGTGGGCGGGTGTCGTGAGTGGGCGGGTGTCGTGAGTGGGCGGGTGTTCAGGTTTTCCGCCGGTCTGCGGGGCTACAGCGCTCTCAGCCCCTCGATCACCTCGCGCAGGATGCGTTCGTCGGGCAGCTGCGCCGGTGGAACGGGACGGCTGACGGTGACGCAGCCGAGTTCGAGGAGGTCGCCGAGGAGGACCCTGACCACGCCGACGGGCAGATCCGCACCTGCGGCGAGTTCGGCGACCGACTGGGTCTCCGGGCGGCACAGGTCGATGAGGTTGCGGTGTTCCGGGCCGAGCGGGGCGTCCTGCAGTCCGGGTGCCCCCGGGTCCAGCGTGACCAGGGCGATCAGGTCGAACCGTACGCCGGTGGGGCCGGGCCGGGTGCGCCCGCCCGTCATGGCGTAGGGGCGAACGAGCGGGCCGGCCTCGTTGTCGTACCAGTGGCTGCCCTGCTCGCGAGGGGTGCCCGTCATGTCCTCGGTCATCTGCACGGACCGTTCTCCCGGTTCATCCGGCGGCGGGTGGCCGCGCGGCCGTGCGGGGCGCCGTGCCGAGGTGCTCGCCGACGCGTTTGACCAGGCGGGCCATCTCGTAGGCCACAAGGCCGATGTCGGCGGTGACGGCGGTGAGGAGGGCGAGGCAGGAGCCGTCGCCCGCGGCGGCCACGAACAGGAAGCCCTCGTCCATCTCCACCATGGTCTGGCGGACTCCGCCGGCGCCGAAGTGCCGTCCCGCGCCCTTGGCGAGGCTGTGGAAACCCGAGGCGACCGCGGCGAGGTGCTCGGCGTCCTCGCGGCGCAGGCCGGACGAGGCACCCACGGCGAGGCCGTCGTTGGACAGCACCACGGCGTGCCGGATGTCGCTCACGCGGAGCACCAGATCGTCCAGCAGCCAGTCGAGTTCGCCGGATCGCCGGGCGGACTGTGTGCTCGGGTCCTGGATCATGCGGGATCTCCTTCGCTGCTGTCGCTGCCCGTCGCGGGGCGGAGTGTGGAACCGCGGCCGGGTTGCCTGCCGCCGCCGCGCGTCCAGCCGTCGCGGTAGGCGGCCATGCGGTCGCGTACGCGTTCCGGCGTTCGCTCGTCGTCCGGTGGAGCGGGCACGGGCGGCTGTTCGGGGCGTTTGTCGCGCAGTTGGGGAGCGAGGCTGGCCTGACGGACGCGGCGCGGGAGGTCGTCGGAGTCTTCGGGCTGCGGTGGGCGGTGCAGTCGCAAGGTGGCGACTCCTGAGGGTGGGGTCTGGCTCGGGGTCTCGAGGTGACGCGGTCCGTCCGCGTGACCTGAGGTGTCCCCGTGGCGCGCGGTCTGCGCGCGACGTGAGGGAGCCGCGTGAGGCGTGGTCTCGGGCGCCGCGGCGGATGGCACGGGGGCCACGAGGGCGCGCCGGTCGCTCTGGGCGGGGACGGCGTCCTGGAGCGGGGCGTCGTCGGGCACCTGCGCGTAGGCGCGTTCCTCGGGCTGCCGCGCCGGGTTCACCGCTTCGGTTGAGCGTGGTGCCCCGCCCGTGTGGAGGAGCGCGGTGGGCAGCAGGACGACCGCGGTGGTGCCGCCGTACGGGGAGGTCCTCAGGTGAACCTTGACGTCGTGCCGGGCGGCGAGCCGGCTGACCACGAACAGGCCGAGCCGGTCGCTGTCGAACAGATCGAGTGCCTCGGACTGGGCGATGCGGCGGTTGGCTTCGGTGAGGCTCTCCTTGCCCATGCCGAGGCCGCGGTCCTCGACCTCGACGGCGTAGCCGTTGCCGACGGGTTCGCCGGTGACACGCACCCGCGTGTGGGGCGGGGAGAACTGGGCGGCGTTCTCGATGAGCTCGGCCAGCAGGTGGGTGAGGTCGGCGACGGCCGCGCCGGCCACGGCCGCCTCGGGGAGTTGCCGTACCTCCACGCGCGCGTAGTCCTCCACTTCGGAGACCGCGGCGCGGACCACGTTCGTCAGGGAGACCGGCATGCGCCAGGCCCGGCCCGGGGCGGCCCCGGAGAGGATGATCAGGCTCTCCGCGTGGCGTCTCATGCGAGTGGTGAGGTGGTCGAGCCGGAAGAGGTCGCTCAGCTCGTTCGGGTCGTCGGAGCGGCGTTCCATGCTGTCCAGGAGGGCAAGCTGCCGGTGGACGAGGATCTGGCTGCGGCGGGCGAGGTTGACGAAGACGCCGGAGATCCCGCTGGCCAGTTCGGCGCGTTCCACGGCGGCCCGCAGCGCCGCGCGGTGCACGGTGGTGAGGGCTTCCGCCACCTGCCCCGTCTCGTCCTCCGCGGGCGCCTCCTGCGGTGCCTCGGCGCGGATGTCGATCTCTTCGCCCGCGCGCAGCCTGCGCATGGCGTCGGGCAGTTTGCGCCGGGCGATCTCCAGGGCGCTGTTGCGCAGGCCTTCCAGTTCCACCACGAGGCCGCGGCCGATGCGCACGGAGATGACGAGCGAGGCCGCGACGGCGGCGAGGCCGAGCAGGACGGCGGCGCCGGCCGGGGTGAGCAGTCCCCGGGTAAACGGGTCGGCCCGCTCGGCGACCCCGCGCGCCGCGTCGTCCTCGATGGTGCGCATGCCGCTCTGCACGCGCGCGTGTGCCGTGTTCCAGCTGCTCTCGGGTGCCGCGTCGATGGCTCTCGCGCCCGGCCCGCGGGTGAGGACGGCGTCCTCGGTGTCGCCCAGGCCGGCGTAGGCGCTGCTGTCGGCGAGGGCATCCCACGCGGAGCGTTCGAGGCCGCTCAGGTCCGCGACGGCCGACTCGGTGAGCGTGCGACGCAGGTCGACGGCGCCGGTGAAGAGCCGCAGCCGCTCCCCCGTCAGGGTGCCCTCCAGGCGGGAGCTCGCCAGCAGCGCGTCCTCCCGGGCCAACGCCTCCCCCGCGCGGGCCAGTTCGAGCAGTACGCGCGCGTCGGATCCGAGGTCGGCGTCCCCGATGCCGGTCAGGGCGCCTTCGACGCCGAATGCGGCCGAGATGGTCCGGGTGTAGCGGTCGTACGTCTCCGCCCAGTCGGCGCGCCGGTCCCGTACCGCGGTGCGCAGTGGCCGCAGTTGCTCGGCACCGGAGACGAACGTCTTCAGCCGCTGGGCGACTTTGGCGGGCAGTTCCCCGCTGTCGGCGACGGTGGTGCCCTGTCCGAGACGGAGTTTCGCGACGGCCCGGTCGGTGCGCCGGGCGAGCTCGTCCAGTTCGTCGGTCCGGACGGCGGACGGGTCGGTGGCGTGACGTACGGCGGCGGCGCGTTCGGCCTGGAGAGCCGTGACGGCGGCGGACACGGGGGCGCGGACCGTGGCGTCCACGCGCTGTACCTGACGCAGCCGGGAGACGTCCTGAGCGGTGGTGACGGTGGCGTATCCCCACAGGGCCAGGAGGGAGACGACCGGCACCATCAGCAGGCAGACGATCTTGGCGCGTACGGTGCGGGGCCGTATGTGCCAGCGCTCCCCGTTCGCGGACACCTCGTCCGGGGCGGCGTCCGACGGCGTGTCGGGGCCCTCGTCCGCCGGTGGTCCGGCGTGTGCGCGGCGTCCGCGCGCGGGAGGGGACGGCGCCTCGGCGCCGGCTGCGGGGGTGCTACGGGATGTACGCATGGACTCCTCGCTCGGGAGTGGGTCGGAGGCTGAGGGCCGGCGTCCTGGCAGGGGCAGCGACGAAGCTCGGAGCGCATGGCCGGTGGGGCGAGGGGGCTGCCCGTGCGGGGTGTGCGCATCCGCCACCCGGGCCGTGGGACAGTCCCTCCTCGTCCGCCGGGCGGTCCGCGGAGAGGTGCGTCCCGGGCCGGGCACCGGCAACGGTCCGCGGCCCCGGACCACCTCGTGGCTAGGAGGCGGTGCTCTGAACCGGGCGCTGAGCCGAGGCGGACGCGGCACGCTCCCCCGCCGTCGGCGACAGCGCGACGAAGGCCGACGTCAGGAAGAGGTAGGAGCCGAGGCCGACGGCGAGGGGGAAGATGAACTGCATCGCCGAGGCCCCGGACAGGGCCTCCCCGGAGGGTGTGACGCGCACGCCCACCGCGAACATCCCGGTGTAGTGCATGCTGCTGACGGCGGCGCCCATGATCAGGGAGGCGATGGTGACCGCCACGGGCGACTTGATGTTGAGGGCCGCCCACAGGGCCGCCGTGGCGGCGACGACGGCGATCAGCACGGAGAGCGCGACGAGCAGCGGGTCATAGCTCACGTCGCCGTGCAGCCGGACGGCCGCCATGCCCAGGTAGTGCATGCTCGCGACGCCGAGGCCGGTGGTGAGCCCTCCGAGGAGCAGGGCGCGGCCACGGTCCTTGCCGTACCCGACGGCGAAGACGCCTGCGCAGACGACGACCATGGCGACGAGCAGGCTCAGCAGCGTGAGCGGCACGTCGTAGCGGATGTCGGTGCCCGTGACGCCGAAACCGAGCATGGCCACGAAGTGCATGGTCCAGATGCCGGTGCCGATCGCCGAGGCGGCGGTGACGAGCCAGTTGCGGCGCGAACGCCCGGTGGTGGCGAGCGCGCGGACTGTGCAGCGCAGACCGAGCGCGGCGCCTATGCAGGCCATCACGTACGACAGTGCGGGGGTCAGCCACCCCAGGGCTGCGTGGTCCAGGTGTCCCATGGCCCCGGGACGCTAGACCCGGGACGGGCGCCCGAAGGTGGCGCATTTCGAAAGGTGTTGGAATATGACCCGAGGCTGCACCGGAACGACCGGATCACGCTCGAACGTGTGCACTGAGGCGTCGTCCGTGCCGGTGAGCCATCATGCGGTACATGAGCGACGAGCAGACGCGTGTCCAGGAGTTCTTCACCGCCCGCGCCGCCGACTGGGACAGCCGTTTCCCCGACGACGGTCCGGCCTACGCGGCCGCCGTCGACGAGCTCGGACTGCGGGCGGGCGACCGGGTGCTGGACGCGGGGTGCGGCACCGGCCGGGCTTTGCCGCCGCTCCGGGCCGCCGTGGGACCCTCGGGAACGGTCCTGGGGGCAGATCTGACGCCGGCCATGCTGCGGGAGGCCGCGCGAGCCGGGCGGGACCGTGACGGGCAGTTGCTGCTCACGGACGTCGCGGCGCTGCCCCTGCGCTCGCGGTCACTCGACGCCGTGTTCGGGGCGGGCCTCATCTCGCACCTCGGGAGCCCGGCCGAGGACCTGCGGGAGCTGGCACGTGTGGTGCGCCCCGGTGGGGTGCTGGCGCTGTTCCACCCGATCGGCAGGGCGGCTCTCGCGGCACGCCACGGCCGCCCTCTCACCCCGGACGATCTGCGGGCCGAGCCCAGTCTCCGCCCGCTCCTGGCCGGTTCCGGATGGCGCCTGACGTCTTACGTCGACGAGGACTCCCGTTTCCTGGCGCTCGCCGTCCGCGAGGACTGAGCCACCGCGTCGCCGGGCCCGGGCGCCGGGTCGCCGGGCCCGGGCATCCGGCGCCGTCACCCCGCCCGGACGCCCCCGCCGCGTCACCCTGCCCGGGTGTCCGGCGCGGTGTGCCGCACGGGGCAGCCCCCGACGCCCGGGACGGGGCGGGTGCCGAGGTCGGCGACCCGGTAGCCGTACGGGTAGCCCTTGATCTCCCGGTTCTGGCGGGCGAAGTGCGGGGTGCGCCGGGGCGGCAGCAGCCGGACGGCACGCCCCCGGAGCCGGACGGCGCGCCGCACCCACGCGCGCGTGGCGGCACTCGGCGGGCTGTAGCGGAAGGCGTCCAGCAGCGAGTCGTCGAGCAGCGCGAGGGTCGTGGTGCGCAGCACGGGCGCGAGGGGGCCGGGATACCAGGAGGCCATCAGGTCGAGTGTGGCGTCCGAGACGCGCCGGGCGTCCTCGTCCCAGGCGAAGTGGGCGGCCTCGTAGGAGTCCAGACAGCTCTCGAACGTCTCGTACGTCTCGGGGATGTTCTTGATTCCCATGTGGCGGCCCAGCGTGCGGTAGTGGACCACACTGGCGACGATCTCGTGGCGTGACATCCTGCGCCAGCCATAGGCGTCGATCCACCTCTTGGGCATCACGACGAAGGTACAGAGCACATAGCGCATGTCGTCGTCGCTGATGTCGTAGCTGCGGTGCATCTGGTTGATGCGGCGGATCGCGGTCCTGCCCTGCTCACTGCCGAAACCGTGCTCGACGATGGCGTCCAGCAGCAGCGAGGTGTCGTCATAGCGCTTCTGCGCCCGGTCCGTGAGCTCCGCCGTACGCGCGAGCAGCCTGCCGATGGCGGGGACGGCGTACGTGCGGTACAGGGCCAGTT
Source organism: Streptomyces sp. NRRL B-1140 (assembly GCF_001280065.1). Lineage (GTDB taxonomy): Bacteria > Actinomycetota > Actinomycetes > Streptomycetales > Streptomycetaceae > Streptomyces. The sequence goes on along the minus strand of NZ_LGEA01000125.1, from coordinate 203,100 downwards.
CCAGGGCGCGTGTGAAGTCCCAGGGGAACTCGTACGCCACGCTGAGCCGGTAGATCTCCGTAGCGTCCTCGTACGGGTCCATCCGCCGGATCTGTTCGAGCCGTGAGAAACGCCTCACCGTGCCGTCCCCCTTCTGCCACAGGTTCTGCAACTTTACGTTGGTGACCGGGAGATGAACGACCGGGCACGGCAGAGGCAGGGGAAGGGTGGTCAGCATGTGGGGCAGGTTCCGCAGAGCCGGGGGAAAGGTCGCCGATGCCTTGCGCACGGAGCCGAGAGCCGAGGGGGAGAACCGTCCCCACAACCTCTTCGAGGCGGCGGCGGCCTATGTCACGGCCTCTGCGGAGAACGACCCGGAGCGGGCCGACGAAGCGGCCGGCTGGGTGTCGCCCGAGGCGCTGTCGTTCGGTGTGAACGAGCTGGCCTGCAGGGCCGTGATCGCGCTGGCCCGTGAGCGCGGCCGGTCTCCGGAGGCCGTGGCCCGCGAGCTGCTGGGGCTGCCGGGGGCATGACGCGCACGTCCCGGACGGCCGATTCGCCCCGTCCGCCGGAAAACTGCAGCTCCGAGTGCGCCTGCGAGGCCGTGACAAGGGCCTTGCGGGCGCATTAGGGTGCGCGCCGGTGGACGAACCGATGGGGAGGCTGGGATGGCCGGGACGGACGAGGAAGCCGTCGCCGCCGCGGACGATGCGCTCTATGTGCTCACGGCGGTGCTGCTGACGCCGGCGAAGTTCCCGAGCGTGCTGGGCGACGACTATCCCGAGGCATGCGCGGCGCTCGGTCTCGCGCCGCTCGCCGACGGGTACGGGCTGGTGCTCGGCCAGGACGGCGAGGGCGCCCGGTGGACGGTGGCCATCGACGACGTCTCGCTGGTGGCCGTCGCGATCGCGTCGTGGGACTGCGGCATGGAGTACGAGCTGTCGCCCGACGAGCGCACGGTCGTCGCGGCCCTGCCCGGGTGGCCCCTCGCCGTCGCCGTCGCGGCCCCCGGGGTGCCCGCGCCGCACGATCCGGGTCCGGAGGCCGACGACCGGCCCCCGCTGACCCCACCGGACACCGGCGTCTGGGGCCCCGCCCAGCGACGCCTGGGCGCGGACGAGATCGCGCTGCAGTGGGCCACATGGCGGGAGCAGGTCGACGACGCGGAGTTCCCGGCGCCGAATTCCGAGGCCCCTGAGGCGCAGGGTGGCGGGGGCAGCGCGACCGACGGTCCGGAGGATGGCGGGGTGAACACGCGCGTGGGTGGCCACAGCGGCATCCGGCGCGTTCTCGCGGAGGCCCGCACCTACATCGACTCGCCGCCGCCGCTGGGCCGGGTCCGGTCGTCTTTCGCGCCGGGCGATGCCCGGACCCTGCGCGCAGACGGCCCGGGCTGGTCGCTCGTCGCCCGGACCGACGACATCGCGTTCGTCCTGCTCGACGAGGAGCCCGGTGAGGTCCTGCCGGTGGGCAGGGGGCCGGAACTGCCGAGTCTCCTGGAGGCCCTGGACAAGATGGCCGTACGGCCGAACTGAGCCGACACCGCCGGGCTCCTCGCGGGGCCCGGCCGGGCCGTGTGGAGCCGAGCCTCAGCGGCCGAGTTCCTTGCGGGTGGCGCGGCGCAGCCTGCGCCGCTGCGACGGGTCGAGTGTGAGGTAAGCGGCGGCCGGGACGCCCAGGATGATCAGGAGTGATGCCCACCAGGGCAGCCAGATCAGCAGGATGAGCCCGACCGCCACACCGCCCGCGGCGATCTTGGCGTTCTTCGACATGACTGTCGCCTCCTTCGTGGCCGCTGCCGCTCTCTGTCTCGAGAACGGACCCGCCCTCACGGCGGTTCCGGACCGCGACCCTGAGACATCCCTGAGGTGCGCCCCGGACGCACCCCTATGACCCTTATAGTGACTCATCTCACAGCACAGCCATACCCGTGTGCACCGAAAGTGCTGTATCCTCGGCGACTCCCCGCCCGCTAGTCAAATTTGAGGACTGCGTCATAGTCGAGCATCGGAACCACCCGGCACCCTCGTCCGACACCTCCGAACTGCCCTTCTGCCACTCCGTTTTCCTGCCCGGCGATCCCGCACGCACCGGTAGCGTCGCCTTCTGGCGGCCCGACGGCGCTCCCCTTCCGATGGTGGCGTCCGCGTCCGTCACGGACCTGGCGGTCGCCGTGCCTCATGACGGCGGAGTCGAGGAAACGAGCCTGCCCGCCGTCGTGGTGCCGGTGCGCACGGCCCTGCCGATCCTCACGCGCGCGCGTGTCGGCGGGCAGGGGCACCGGTCCACCGTCTTCTGGGGCGCGGCGGCCCTGCACGCCCTGCACCTCGTCGCCCGCGGGCTGCTGTTGCCGGGGCTGTCCGCGGGCGACCACGACGCCTGGCGCACGGGTCCCCTGCGCGCCCAGGACATCGAGGCCGTGCGCCGCCTCGCCACCGCGATGCCCCCCGAGGCGCACGCCGTGCCTCTCGAAGGCGCCCAGCCGCCGCGGCTGCCCGACCCGGAGCAGCTCGTGCGCGCCTTCCTCGACGCGGTCGCCGACACCCTGCCCCGCTCCCCCGCCGCACCACTGGTGACGGGCGGCCCCGCCTACGCCTCGCCGGAACCGGTGCGGTTGCCCGAGCAGCGCGCCTGGGCCGCCGACATCGCCGCGGGCCACGACGCGGGCGTCCGGTTGTCGCTGCGGATCGAGGCGGCCGGGCTGGCCGATGCGGCGGACGACGGCGCGGGCGTGACCTTCCGGGCCGTGCTGCAGGTGCACAGCGTCAGTGATCCCGCGCTGGTCGCGGACGCCGCGGACGTCTGGGCCGGGGCCCCGGGCGAGGCCTTCGGCCCGCGCGCCCGGATGGACGCGCTGCTCGCCCTGCGCCGTGCGGCCCGGGCCTGGGCCCCGCTCACGCCCCTGTTGTCGGCGGCCGTGCCGGACGCGGCCGAACTCGCCGACGAGGAGGTCATCGAGCTTCTCGGGGCGGGTGCGCGGGCGCTGAGGGCGGCCGGGGTCGATGTGCACTGGCCCAAGGGACTGTCCCGTGAGCTCAGCACGCACGCGGAAGTGGGGCCCCACGGCGGCGAGACCGACGGCGAACGGGAGTCCGGCGCGCCCCTCGCGGCCATGCCGTCGTTCCTGTCGGCCGACGCACTGCTCGCCTTCACCTGGTCCTTCGCCCTGGGCGACAGGCGACTGGACCGGGAGGAACTGAACCGTCTGGCCGAGGCGAAGCGACCCGTGGTGCGGCTGCGCGACCGGTGGGTCCTGATCGACCCTCAGGAGGCGCGGCGGGCCGGCTCCCGGCAGGACCGCCAGGTGACGCCGGTGGACGCCCTGGGCGCGGCCCTGACGGGCTGGACGGAAGTGGAGGGCCGCCGGGTCGCGGTGCGGCCCACGGGATGGCTGGCGGAACTGCGGGAGCGGCTGGCGAGTCCCGAGGCGCAGCGGTCCGTGGAGCAGCCCGCCGCCCTCGCCGCCACCCTGCGGGACTACCAGCGGCGGGGTCTGAACTGGCTCGCGAGTATGACGTCGCTCGGCCTGGGCTGCTGTCTCGCCGACGACATGGGACTCGGCAAGACGATCACCCTGATCGCCCTCCACCTGCACCGGCAGTCCGACGCCCGGTCCGCCGGGCCCACCCTGGTGGTCTCCCCGACCTCCCTGATGGGCAACTGGCAGAGGGAGATCGAGCGGTTCGCCCTCGGCACACCGGTGCGGCGCTTCCACGGGGCGCGGCGCGACCTGGACGACCTGGCCGACGGGGAGTTCGTGCTCACCACGTACGGCACGATGCGCATGGACGCGTCCCGGCTCGCCGGGGTGCCATGGGGCCTGCTCGTGGCGGACGAGGCCCAGCACGTGAAGAACCCGTACTCCTCGACCGCGCGCGACCTGCGTTCCATCGACGCACGCGCACGCGTGGCGCTCACCGGCACCCCGGTGGAGAACAACCTGTCGGAGCTGTGGGCGATCCTCGACTGGACGACTCCCGGACTGCTGGGCCGGCTCGGCGCCTTCCGCCGACGGTATGCCGAGGCCGTGGAGGGCGGCCAGGACCCGGCCGCAGCCGACCGGCTGGCCCGCCTCGTACGGCCGTTCCTGCTGCGTCGCCGCAAGTCGGACCCGGGCATCGCGCCCGAACTGCCGCCGAAGACCGAGACGGACCGCGCCGTGTCGCTCACCCAGGAGCAGGTGGCCCTGTACGAAGCCGTGGTGCGCGAGGCGCTCGCGGAGATCTCCGGCGCCGGCAGCATGGCCAGGCGGGGCCTGATCGTGAAGCTGCTGACCGGACTCAAGCAGATCTGCAACCATCCGGCGCAGTACCTCAAGGAGGAGCGCCCCGTGATCGCCGGGCGCTCGGGGAAACTGGAGCTGCTGGACGAGCTGCTCGACACGATCCTCGCCGAGGAGGCGGGCGTTCTGGTTTTCACCCAGTACGTGCAGATGGCCCGTCTGCTGCAACGGCATCTCGCCGCCCGCGGTACACCCTCGCTGTTCCTGCACGGAGGGGCACCCGTCGCCGAACGCGAGGCCATGGTGCGGCGCTTCCAGGAGGGCGAGACACCGGTGTTCCTGCTGTCGTTGAAGGCGGCGGGCACCGGGCTGAACCTCACCCGCGCGGAGCACGTCGTGCACTACGACCGCTGGTGGAATCCGGCCGTCGAGGCGCAGGCCACCGACCGCGCGTACCGCATCGGCCAGACCCGGCCCGTGCAGGTGCACCGGATCATCGCGGAAGGGACGATCGAGGACCGCATCGCCGAGCTGCTGCTGCGCAAGCGGGAACTGGCGGACGCGGTCCTCGGGGCCGGCGAGGCGGCGCTCACGGAACTGACGGACGCGGAACTGGCGGACCTGGTCGAACTGCGAGGAGGCCTGCGATGACACGGCACGAGGACGACACGGAACGCACCTTCGCCGCACTGCCGCCCGCGCACGGACGGGGCTTCGCGCAGACCTGGTGGGGCCAGGCCTGGCTGCGGGCTCTCGAAGGCACGGCACTGGACTCGGCGCAGCTCAAGTCGGGACGTCGGCTCGCCCGCGCGGGTGCGGTGGGCGCGGTGTCGGTTCGTCCGGGGCGGCTCACCGCCGTCGTCCTTGACCGCGACCGCACGGCGCACCGGGCCGACGTCCTGCTCGAGGAGCTTTCGCAAGGACAGTGGGACCGCTTCCTGGACATGGCGGCGGAGCGGGCCGGTCACGTGGCGGCACTGCTGGACCGCGAGATGCCGCCGCACCTGGTCGAGGACGCCGGGGACGCGGGCGTCGACCTGCTCCCGGGCCTGGGCGATCTGGAACCGCAATGTGATTGCGGTGCCTGGGACCACTGCGGGCACACGGCGGCGCTGTGCTACCAGGTGGCGCGCTTGCTGGACCAGGACCCGTTCGTGCTGCTGCTGATGCGCGGGCGCTCCGAAGCCGCCCTGCTGGAGGAGCTGCAGGCCCGCAGCGGGGCCTGCTCGGCGGGCTCCCGCGGGCCGGAGGGTGTGGACGCTGCCGAGGCGTACGCCGCCGGTGACATCCTGCCGCCGCTCCCCGACTTGCCCGGTCTCCCCGGTGAACCCGGGCTTCCACCGGCCCTCGACACCGAGACGCCCCCCGCCCCCGGCATCGACCCGGCCGCGCTGGCGTTCCTGGCCGCGCGAACCGCCGTGCGGGCCCACCGCCTGCTCGCGGAGGCGCTCCGGGGCACCTCCCACGAACAGTTGACGGCGGCGCAGGACGCGGTGCGGCTTGCCGCGGGTGACCCCTGCCGGGAGATACACGACCGCCTCGCCGAAGGGTCGGGACGCGGACGGGAGGGGCTGGCGACGGCCGTGCGCGCCTGGCGTCACGGCGGGGCCGCCGCACTCCGCGTCCTCGACGAGGAGTGGCGCGTGGAGGGCGAAACGCTCACACGCGCGCGTGCCGCCCTGGACTCGGCCTGGGACACCGCCGAACGGCCGGAGCTCCGGTGGCGGGGCAACCGGTGGACGGTCGCCGGTGCGCCGGTGCAACTGCGCCTGGGCCGGGACGGCCGCTGGTGGCCCTACCGCAAGGAGAGCGGCCGCTGGCAGCCCGCGGGAGGCGCCGCCCAGGACCCGGCGACGGCCCTGGCCTCCGCGGCCGCCCCGGCATCGGCAGAACTCGCCCCCTCGGAGAGGAACTCCCTGTGACACTCACGTGGTACGGCCCAGACGTCCTCACCGTCGCGGACGAACTCACCGAGGCGTACGCCGAGGTCTTCACGGCACCGCCCTGGGAACCCCGGGACTTCGAGGAGACGCGGGCGGAGTTCCGTGAGCGGCTGGAGACGGACGTGCACCGTCCGGGATTCCGGGCGGTGCTGGCGCTGTCGGAGGAGGGAGGGCTGGACGGATTCGCCACCGGCTGGACCACCCGGGCGCCCTTCCGTGCCGACCGCGCCTACGGAAAGGTCACCCGGCGGCTCGGTGCCGAGCGGGTGAGCGAGCTCCTCGTCGGCTGCTTCGAGATCGACGAACTGGGTGTGCGCTCCCGGGCTCGCGGTACGGGCCTGGGGCGGCGGTTGCTGTCCGCTCTCAGCTCCGCCGCACCGGGCGGCCGGGCCTGGCTGATGACCTGGATCGGCGCCCCTCAGGCCCTGGCCTTATACCGCCGGGCGGGGTGGCGGGAGCCCGAACCCCTGCCGGGTGAGGAGACGGACATGGTGGTGTTCGTCTCCCCGGGCCCGGCTGACGAGGAGGCCTCCGGCTCCGGCACGCAGGCGTCCGTGCCCTAGCTCGGTGCCGGAGCTCACGGCACCGACGCACCGGCGATCAGGCCTCACGACACCGACGCACCGGCGTCCAGACCCGGCAGGAGCGATGCGAAGCCGCTCGGCAGTTCGCTCGGGATCCGGGTCGGGAAGCCCGACGGAAGCCGGGTGGGCAGCTCGCTCGGCAACCCGGAGGGCAACCCGGTGGGCAACTCGCTGGGCAGCTCGGTCGGGATGCCGAAGGACGGCGCGGGAGTGCGGCTCGTGCTCCCGCCGGACGGCTTCTCGTCCGGCGGGTCGTCCCTTCCCGATGCCATCAGCACCACGAGGGACACGGCTGCGACGGCAGCGAGCACGGCGAGCAGGATCAGCAGCGGATTCCGGCGCCGGGCAGGCCGGGGCGGATGCGGAGGTACGGGCGGCAGGGCCATACGGACAGAGTCACCGCGCACCCCTCGGACCGGGAGGGGCGCACGGAAGCTGATGCGGACTCATGGCGTGGATCGCATGATTCCGCGGCACGACAGGGCCCGTCGGCCGGCCGGTGTGACCGGACGACGGGCCCTCGCGCGCGTGGCTCAGCCGCGTACCCCCAGCAGATGGTCCATCGCCAGCTGGTCCAGCTGCTCGAAGGCCATGCCGCGCGCGGCGGCCGCCTCCACGTCGAACGCCTCGAACGCCGAGCGATCCGCGAGCAGCGCCTGCAGGCCGTCCGCGGCGGTGGGCTGGGCCAGCTCGTCCAGACGGGCCGCGCGCAGCGCCTCCTGCACCTGCGGATCGGCGCGGAAGGCGGCGGCGCGCTCCTTGAGGATGAGGTAGTTGCGCATGCAGCCGGCCGCCGAGGCCCACACGCCGTCGAGGTCCTCGGTCCGCGGCGGCTTGAAGTCGAAGTGGCGGGGGCCGGAGTAGCCGGCCGACTCCAGCAGGTCGACCAGCCAGAACGCGGCCCGCAGGTCGCCTGCGCCGAAGCGCAGGTCCTGGTCGTACTTGATGCCGGACTGGCCGTTGAGGTCGATGTGGAACAGCTTGCCCGCCCACAGGGCCTGGGCGATGCCGTGCGGGAAGTTCAGCCCGGCCATCTGCTCGTGACCGACCTCGGGGTTCACGCCGTACAGCTCCGGACGCTCCAGGCGCTCGATGAAGGCCAGGGCGTGGCCGACGGTCGGCAGCAGGATGTCGCCGCGCGGCTCGTTCGGCTTGGGCTCGATCGCGAAACGCAGGTCGTAGCCCTGCGAGGTGACGTACTCGCCGAGCAGGTCGAAGGCCTCCTTCATCCGGTCCAGGGCCGCGCGGACGTCCTTGGCGGCACCGGACTCGGCACCCTCACGGCCGCCCCAGGCCACGTACACCTGGGCGCCGAGCTCGACGGCGAGGTCGATGTTGCGGATGGTCTTGCGCAGGGCGTAGCGGCGCACGTCGCGGTCGTTGGCGGTGAACGCGCCGTCCTTGAAGACGGGGTGCGTGAAGAGGTTGGTGGTGGCCATCGGGACCTTCATGCCCGTGGCGTCCAATGCCTGCCGGAAGCGCTTGACGTGGTTCTCGCGCTCGGTGTCGCTCGAGCCGAACGGGATCAGGTCGTCGTCGTGGAAGGTGACGCCGTGCGCGCCCAGCTCGGCCAGGCGCTGCACCGTCTCGACCGGGTCCAGGGCCCGCCGCGTGGCGTCGCCGAAGGGATCCCGTCCCTGCCAGCCGACGGTCCACAGGCCGAAGGTGAACCTGTCCTCGGGGGTGGGCTGGAAGCTCATGCCGCGGCTCCTTGCTCGCTGAGGCTATTTCGTCATGCCGATTTACAAATTAGTATGCGGGCATCTCTCTGGGAAGAGACAAGGTGCCTCCGAACGGGGTCACGTGCCGCGCGCAGTAGGGAGAAGCCGATGTCAGCAGCCGAGGGTCCGCTCGTCGTCGGTGTGGACTCGTCCACCCAGTCCACCAAGGCGCTGGTCGTCGACGCATCCACCGGCCGGGTGGTCGCGAGCGGCCAGGCGCCGCACACGGTCTCCTCCGGAGCCGGGCGCGAGAGCGATCCGCGCCAGTGGTGGGACGCACTGTGCGAGGCCCTGCGCCAGTGCGGGGAGGCGGCGCACGAGGCCGCCGCGGTGTCGGTGGGCGGGCAGCAGCACGGACTCGTCACGCTGGACGGCCGGGGCGAGCCGGTGCGGCCCGCCCTGCTGTGGAACGACGTGCGTTCGGCTCTCCAGGCCCGCCGGCTGACGGAGGAGCTGGGTGGAGCGAAGTTCTGGGCCGAACGCACCGGAAGCGTGCCCGCGGCGTCGTTCACGGTCACGAAGTGGGCCTGGCTGGCCGAGCACGAGCCGGAGGCGGTCCGTGCCACGAAGGCCGTGCGCCTCCCCCACGACTACCTCACCGAGCGGCTCACCGGGCAGGGCACGACCGACCGCGGCGACGTCTCCGGGACGGGCTGGTGGGCCTCCGGGACGGAGACGTACGACGAGGAGATCCTGGCGCACGTGGGTCTCGACCCGGCCCTGCTGCCGCGGGTGGTCCGGCCCGGCGAGGTGGCGGGTACGGTGCGCGACGGCCATGACCTGCCGTTCTCCCGGGGCACCCTGGTCGCACCCGGCACCGGGGACAACGCCGCCGCCGCACTCGGCCTCGGGGTGCGGCCGGGCGTGCCGGTGATGAGCCTCGGCACCTCGGGCACGGTGTACGCGGTGTCCCGGCGGCGGCCTGCCGACCCCAGCGGCACGGTCGCGGGTTTCGCCGACGCCCGCGGCGACTGGCTGCCCCTGGCCTGCACCCTGAACTGCACGCTCGCCGTGGACCGCGTCGCGACGCTGCTGGGCCTGGACCGCGAGGCCGTCGAGCCCGGCACGGCCGTGACGCTCCTGCCCTACCTGGACGGCGAGCGCACCCCGAACCTGCCGAACGCCTCCGGCCTGCTGCACGGCCTGCGCCACGACACGACCGCGGGCCAGCTGCTCCAGGCCGCCTACGACGGTGCGGTGCACTCCCTGCTCGGGGCTCTCGACCTGGTCCTCGACGGGGACGCGGACTCCTCGGAACCGCTGCTGCTGATCGGCGGCGGCGCCCGGGGCACCGCCTGGCAGCAGACCGTGCGGCGGCTGTCCGGACGTCCCGTGCAGGTGCCCGAGGCCAGGGAACTGGTCGCGCTCGGTGCCGCCGCCCAGGCGGCGGGGCTGCTCACCGGGGAGGACCCGGCGGCGGTCGCGCGCCGCTGGGACACGGCGGCCGGGCCGGTGCTCGACGCCGTCGAGCGGGACGAGGAGACGCTGGCCAGGATCGCCGGGGTACTCTCCGACGCGGCTCCGCTGCTGGAGCGGCCCACCGACACCCACTGAGGACTGGCGTCAGGCATGACCGCACCGCTGCACGAGGCCCGCCCCGCCGGACCAGGACGCGCACTGCCCGACACCCAGCAGGGCATGCGCCGCCGCAACCTCGCCCGTGTCCTGCACACCGTCAGCGCCGAGGGGCCGCTGTCCCGGGCCGCCGTCGCCTCGCGGATCGGCCTGACCCGGGCGGCGGTCTCGACGCTGGTCGACGAGCTCATCCGCTCGGGGCTCCTCGAAGAGCTGGGGCCCGAGCGGCCCGGCCGGGTGGGACGGCCCGGTTCCGCGCTCGCCGTCAGCGGACGCGGTCCGGCCGGCATCGGCGCGGAGGTGGGCGTCGACCATCTCGCGGTCTGCGCCGTCGACCTGCGGGGAACGACCCGGTCGCGGGTGACACGGCAGGGAGCGAACCGCGGCCGCTCAGCTCAGCCCGTGCTCGCGGAGCTCACCGACCTGATCCAGCAGGTCGTCGTCGAAGCGGAGAGCGAGGGCTTGTATCCGGCCGGACTCGCCGTGGCCGTGCCGGGACTGGTGGGGCGCGACGCCCGGACGGTCGTGCGCGCCCCGAACCTCGGCTGGCACGACATCGACCTCGGCCCGCTGCTGCCCGCGGACATCCCACTCACCGTGGACAACGAGGCCAACTTCGGTGCCCTCGCCGAACTCTGGCTGGGTGACGGCACTCCTCGGGACTTCCTGCACGTCTCGGCGGAGATCGGTATCGGCGCGGCGGTCGTGGTGGACGGCGTGCTGCTGCGCGGAACGCGTGGTTTCGCGGGCGAGTTGGGACATGTGCCGGTCCGGCCGGACGGGCCGGAGTGCGCCTGCGGCGGGCGGGGCTGCCTGGAGCAGTACGCCGGTGAGGAGGCCGTGCTGCGTGCGGCCGGTCTGGAACCCGGCGAGGACCGGGTCGGGCTGCTCGCCGGGCGCGCGGGCGAGGGAGACGAGGACGTACGCCGTGCCCTCCACGACGCGGGTAGGGCGCTGGGCGTGGCCCTGACCGGGGCGGTCAACCTGCTCGATCCGGAGAGCGTGGTCCTGGGCGGGGAACTGTCCGGGCTCGCGCCCTGGCTGCTGCCCTCGCTCCGGGACGAACTCGCGCGCCGGACGGCAGGTCCCGCCTGCCCCGTGTCCGTGTCGCGACTGGGCCCTCAGGGGCCGCTGCTGGGGGCCGCTCATTCGGTGGTGCGGGCAGTGCTGGACGACCCGGCGGCGTTCGCGGGACAGGCCTGAAACGGCGCGTCACCGCCGGTCGCAGACAGAGCTCCGCCTGCACCGACCACCCGACCGGGTGAGGGAGTTGTCCACAACCGGGGGCCCGTCCACCGAATCATGCCGCTCACTCCGGGCCGGCCGCAGGGCGCCGTAACTTGATCACGCGGGCCGCGCCCACCAGGGCCGCAGCTCCGTGCAGTCGAGCAAGAGACACCCATGTCGAGCCCGAAAGGCACCCACCCATGCCACGGACCACCCTTCTCCCCAGCAGGCGGGGCATCCTCGCGGGCGCCGCCCTCGCCGCCCTCCCCTCCGCCCTGCTCTGCGGCTCCCGGGCCGACGCCCGGCCCCGGGTCGTCGATCACCCCGGAGCGGCCTGGCGACCGGCGAGCCGCGGCAACTACACGCCGTCCCACCGCCCACGGGCCCATCCGTTGCGCTACGTGATCATCCACGTGGCGCAGACGACCTACTCCGGCACCCTGTCCGTCTTCCGCAACCCCGGCAACAAGGTGTCCGCGCACTACGTGGTGCGTTCCTCCGACGGGCGGGTCGCGCAGTGCGTGCGCGAGTCCGACATCGCCTGGCACGCGGGAAACTGGGACTACAACACCCGCAGCATCGGCATCGAGCACGAAGGCTGGGTCGACCGGCCCGGATACTTCACCGACGTCATGTACGAGCGCTCGGCCCGGCTGACCGCGGCGATCTGCCGACGGTACGGCATCCCGAGGAACCGCGCGCACATCATCGGCCATCACGAGGTCCCGGGAAGCGACCACACCGACCCCGGCCGGCACTGGGACTGGAAGCACTACCTCAGACTCGTCAAGGCGGCCTGAGAGCCCGGCTCGTCAAGTCCGCCCGAAATGCCGGATGTTCCCCCGGCCGCCCGCCTCACGTCCCGGTTACGAATCGCTCAACCCCTGGTTGCCGAGCGATGAGCAGGCGACGATGGGGCCATGACTCTGGCCCAGCGCGCCATGGAGCGCCTGCAGGCCTGGCCCGACCTCAAGGCGGGCCCGGCGAGTTGCGGTACCGGAAGGGCGCTTCGTTCCGCCCGTGACGAGATCGTCCACTTCCACTCCGCGCGGGACGTGGACCTCCACCTCACCCGCCGGGCCATACAGCGCTTCCACTACGATCTCGCCGGTTCGAGCGCGATCCACCTGCTGCCCGGATCGTGCTGGGTGACGGTCCACCTCGACTGCGAGGCCGACGTCGATCTGCTGCTGAGTCTGATGAGCATCGCCCTGAAAGCCCACCAGACGCCGCCCGCCGATGACGACGGACCGCGGCTCGCCGGGTGCAACTTCCACCGGGTCACGGTGCTGCCGCGTGACACCGTGGCGGGCGGCTGAGCCTTGGGGGGAGAACCGGGGGCGGAGGCAGCCAACGCCGAGGCGTGGGACGCGTACGGAGCACACCATCTGCGTCGGGGCACGGCGCTGCCCGAGGCGACCAGGATCGACTGGGGGTTCGCGGGCGGCGGCCCCGGGAGCGAGGTTCTCGGGGAGTTGACGGGCCGGCGGGTGCTGGATCTCGGCTGCGGTCCGGCCCGGCACGCCGCTTATCTGGCAAGGGCCCACGGGGCGCTGGTGGACGCGGTCGACGCCTCGTCGGGGCAGTACGAGCGGGCCCGCGCCCGCTACGACTCACTGCCCGGGCTGCGGCTGGTCCTCGCCGACGCGGTGGAGCACCTGCTCACGGCCGAGCCGTACGACGTCGTCTACTCCGTCAACGCCGTCCCGTACATGGATCCGCACCGGCTGCTGCCCGCCCTCGCCGGAGCGCTCAAGCCGGGTGGCACCTTCTGCTTCACGGTGCTGCACACCAACAGCCGGGGTGACGGGCCGTCGGACCGGGTCTCGGCCCGGCCGGAGACCCTGCGGCTCGCGGGTGGCGGTGAGGTCACCGTCCACATGTGGGTGCTCGCCCCGGAACTCTGGACGGCGCTGCTGACCGAGTACGGGTTGCGTGTGGAGGGGATCGATGTCCTCGACGCCCCGGAGGACGGCAACAGTGCCTCCTACCGGCTCTTCCGGGTGACCCGACCCGTCCGGGTCTCATCCCGGCCACGCGTCGACAGGCCACCGCCCGCGCATGCCGCGATCGGCGTGGGAGCCATCGTGTACGGGCCACGGGGGCTGCTTCTGGGCCGGCACCGGCGCGGGACGTGGGAGCTGCCCGGCGGGACGGTGGAGCCCGGGGAGTCGTTGCAGGGGACGGTCGTCCGCGAGCTCGGCGAGGAGACGGGGCTCGCGGCGCGGCCCGAAAACGTCCGGTTGCTCGGGACGCTGCTGGACGACGCGGGAGGTGTCGTCCGTATGACCGTGGCCGCCCGGGTCACCGCCTGGCGGGGTGAGCCGTCGGACCAGCCCGGGGAGAGCGTGGGCAGCTGGCGGTGGTTCGCACTGGACCGGCTGCCGGATCAGCTGTTCGTGTGCAGCGCGCAGGCCCTCACCCTGTGGCGGCCCGGGCTGCCGATCGATCACACGCCGGCGCATGTCACGCCGTTCGGCACCGGAACGGGGGACGGCTGAGGCACCCGGAGGGGTGCGTTTTTTCAGCCGTTCCCGCGTAGTGCGCGCTCAGCCGCCCTGCCGGACCGCGCCGTCTGGTCCACTGCCTCCGAGGGTCCCGACAGTTGACGAGGCATCAGGGGGCACGATGGCAGGTCGTCGCAGACGGTGGGGAGCAGGCAGATCGGCACTGGCGTTTCTCACGGCGTTCGCCGCACTGGCCGGTGCGGGACTGGCGGGGGCGGCTCCGGCCGGCGCCGTGCAGAAGGGCGGCCGGGTCGCGCCGGGCGTGACGTACGAGGAGTTCGACATCGAGGCGGCGAAGGGAGTGACGCACGCACATGTGCTGAGGGTCGACCTGGGCGACCCCCGGGTCAGGGTCGACCTGCTGCACCCGGGGGCCGTGGCCGCACGCGCGCGGGTCTCGGCGATGGCGGACACCCAGGGCGCGGTCGCCGGTGTCAACGGCGACTTCTTCAACATCACCGAGACACAGCATCCGGGCGTGGAGGCGACCGGCGCGAGTGTGGGTCCGGCGATCGCGTCCGGGCGGACGCTCAAGGCGGCCGTGCCGGTGGGGCAGCGTTTCGGGCCGGAGCTGCCGCCCGGCACGACCACCGAGGAGGTCTTCGGCGTCGGCACCGACGGACGGGCGCGGCTGGACCGGCTGACACTGGCCGGTTCGGTCCGTACGGCCGAGGCCCGGTTGCCGCTCGGCGGGCTCAACCAGTACGCGCTGCCGGTGGGATCGGTCGGAGCCTTCACCTCCGAGTGGGGCAGTGTGTCGCGGGTGCGCGCCACCTGCGGCACGGACACGGACCGCGCCGCGCCCTGCAGCGAGGACACCTACGAGGTGACGGTCCGCGACGGCATCGTCGTCTCGGCGGCCGACGCTCCCGGCGGTGGCCCGATCGCCGCGGGCACCACCGTGCTGGTCGGCCGGGAGGCGGGCGCCCAGCAGCTGCGCAAGTTCTCCACCGGTGAACGGGTCGAGGTCGAGCACAGCCTCGTGGCGGCGGCGGACGGCGTCGCGTACCGGCTCGCTCTGGGCGGCTACCCGGTGCTCTCGGGCGGGCAGCCGCTGCCGGGGCTCGACGACACGGCCTCGGCCGTCCGTACGGCCGTGGGGATCGCCGACGACGGGCGCCGCGTCGTGCTCCTCGCGCTGGACGGCGCCGCCGCCTACCGCAGCGGCCTGACCATCGCCGAAGTGGCCACCACGATGCGCGGCCTCGGCGCACAGGACGCCTTCAGCCTGGACGGCGGCGGTTCTTCGACGCTGGTCGCGCGGAAGCCGGGCGCGAGCACGGTGACCGTGCGCAACCACCCCAGCGGCGGCGCCGAACGCCTCGTCCCGAACGGCATCGGCGTGTTCTCGGGGTGAGTTCAGGGCCGCAGACCGCTGACGATCTCCGCGGTGGCCGTGAGGCCGCTGTGGATGGTGGGGGCGAGGCTGGTGCTGGCGAGATAGAAGCCGAGCAGCAGGCAGACCAGCGCGTGGGAGACCTTCAGCCCGCCGTTGCGCAGGAAGATCACCGCAAGGATCGCGAGCAGCAGCACCACAGAGATGGAAATGGCCATCGTCAACTCCTCCGCCACGCCGTCACGTCCGGTTCACGGCGTTCGGCCGCAAGTGTGGCGTAGCGGAGGGTTCGTCCGGGCGGCTGAGCTGTCCGCCGAACGTGTGGTGTCCTGCTGTCGCGCTAAGCAGCCCGCCGGGCGTCGAGGAACGCCTCCAGGCCTGCGAGGTCGTCGGTGTTGAGGTGGTCGACGCCGGCGGCGAGCAGTTCGGCCCACACCGCGTCGCGAGCGGGTCCGGCCAGGTCCGGGGTGGCCCAGAACCGCACCCGCTGCCCGCGCTCATGGGCGGCGCCGGTGATGCCTCGCAGCGTGCGGCGCTCGGCTTCGGGGAAGGGGCCCGCGCCCTGCCAGGTGAAGTTGAGCGTCCAGTTGTCGCTGATCAGCGGGAGGAAGGAGGCCGGGGCCGGGCCGCCGAGGTCGGCGAGGCGGCCGTCGTAGAAGGCGCGCCGGACGGTCTGGGCCTCCATGGGCGCGCGGGCCGCGCGGTCGCCGGAGACCACGGCGGTGACCGGGCCGCGGTGGACACGGCCGTGGGCGTACGTGGTGAACAGGTGCTGGTAGTCCCGGAGGTGGCGGTCGAGTGCGCGGTACGTCGAGGCGCCCTCGGTCTTGATGTCGATGAGCAGCTGCAGCGAGCCGCGGGTCCCCCGGTACACCGAGCCGTGGTGGGCCCGGACGCGGGCGGCGAGCGGGGCGAGGTAGAGGGATCGGAGGGTGCGGGACGGGTCGAGGTTCTCCGGGTCGTGGCCGACGAGGAGCTGGTCGCCCACGAGGTGGATGTCGGCCTCGACGCTGCCGAAGCGGTGGTCGAGGGCGTCGAGCAGCGGGCGGTGGTGCTCGTAGTCGTTGTGGGCGTGGGCGCGCCACAACGGGCGGGCCCGGCACACGCGTTCCCCGGCCGCTGCCGGGCCGGCGGGGAGCGCGATCGAGCCCGCGAGGGCCGCGCCGAGGGTGGTGAGGGCCGTGCGACGAGTGGTGAGGGCCATGCTCTGCCTCCCTGGAGATGCCGTACGGGAACCCTGTGAGTATGGGTCCCGACGGGCTCAAGGAGCAGGTGTGTGTGCGGAGTTGGCCGGACTGCCGCCCTGCGTTCACTTCACCCGGCCGAGGGCGCGCGAAAGGCCCGCCCCTGCCGGGACGGGCCTTTGCTGGTTCTCCGGGGCCGTGGCCCGCGGTCGGCGAGACGGACGTCAGGGGGCCTGGAGGCCGACCAGTGCGGCCAGGGCTTCCCGGTGAGCGCCCGGCGTGCCGTAGGCGATCGAGTCGGCCTTGGCGCGTTTGAGGTAGAGGTGCGCGGGGTGCTCCCATGTCATGCCGATGCCGGCGTGCAGTTGCACGGCCTCCTCGGCGGCGTGCACGGCCACGGGTGCCGCGTACGCCTGGGCGACGGTGACGGCCACGTCGACGTCCTCGCCGTTCGCCAGGGCGTCGGCGGCGTTGCGGGCGGCGGCGCGGGCGTTGACGACCTCCAGCCACACCTGGGCCAGCCGGTGCTTGATCGCCTGGAAGCCGCCGACGGGCCGGTTGAACTGCTTGCGTTCCTTCAGGTAGCGGACGGTCTCCGTGAGCGTCCACTCGGCCAGGCCGAACTGCTCGGAGGCCAGCAGTCCGGCGCCGGCGCGCAGGGCCCGGCGTACGGCGGGCTCGGCGTCGCCCAGCAGCCGGCCCGGCGCCCCGTCGAGGGTGACGGTCGCCAGCGGCCGGGTCAGGTCCAGGGAGGTCCGGGGCGAGATGGTCGCGGCGGAGGCGTCGACCGCGTACAGACCGCCGTCGTCGGCGGGCACGAGCAGCACGTTCGCCACGGCCGCGTCCGCGATGCCGGTGAGTTCGCCGCGCAGCAGACCGTCCTCGTGCCGGACGACCTTGTAGGCGGCGTCCGGCGCGACGCTGAGGGAGACCGCGAGGACGCCGATCGTCGCCCCGGTCGCGAGGTCGCGCAGGAGGTCGTCGGTGCCGCAGGCCAGCAAGGCCTCGGTGGCGACGACCGCGCTCGTCAGATACGGCACGGGCGCGACCGCGCGTCCGAGTTCCTCCAGCACCACGGCGGCTTCGCGGTGGGTGGCGCCCTGGCCGTCGAGTTCCTCGGGCACCAGCAGACCGGCCAGGCCCATGCCCTCGGTGAGGGCCTTCCACAGGGCCAGGTGGTGCGGGGTGTCCGACTCGGTGCGGGCGATGACGCCGGGTGCGTCGCACTGGTCGGTGAGCAGGTCGCGGACCGCGGCGCGCAGCGCCTCTTCCTCTTCCGAGTACAACAGGTCGCGCTCGTTCTTCACCGGGCCAGGTCCTTCCATGCGACGTCCTTGTCGGTGCGCGGTTCGGCGGGCAGGCCGAGGACGCGCTCGGCGACGATGTTCAGCAGGACCTCGCTGGTCCCGCCCTCGATGCTGTTGCCCTTGGAACGCAGGTAGCGGTAGCCGGCGTCGCGGCCGGTGAAGTCGACCAGTTCGGGGCGCCGCATGGTCCAGTCGTCGTAGAGCAGGCCCTCCTCGCCGAGGAGTTCCACCTCCAGGCCGCTGATCTCCTGGTTGAGGCGGGCGAAGGCCAGTTTCATACCGGCACCCTCGGGGCCGGGCTGGCCCGCGACGAGCTGCTGGCGCAGCCGCTCCGCGGTGAGGCGGGAGACCTCGGACTCCACCCACAGCTTCAGCAGCCGCTGGTGCAGGTCGTGGGTGCGCAGCTCGGGCCGCTCACGCCAGGTCTTCGAGATCGGGCCGATCATGCCGCCCTCGCGGGGCAGCCGCATCCCGCCGATGGCCACGCGCTCGTTGTTCAGGGTGGTCTGCGCGACCTTCCAGCCCTCACCGACCGCGCCGAGGCGGCGTGAGTCGGGGATGCGGACGTCGGTGAGGAACACCTCGTTGAACTCGGCCTCGCCGGTGATCTGCCGCAGTGGCCGCACCTCGACGCCCGGGTCGGTCATGTCGCACACGAAGTACGTGATGCCCCGGTGCTTGGGGACCTCCGGGTCGGTGCGGGCGATGAGGATCGCCCAGCGGGCCACATGGGCACTGGACGTCCAGACCTTCTGCCCGTTGACGACCCAGTCGTCGCCTTCTCGTACGGCCCGGGTGCCCAGCGCGGCGAGGTCGGACCCGGCGCCCGGCTCGCTGAACAGCTGGCACCAGACCTCCTCGCCCGTCCACAGCGGCCGGAGGTAGCGCCGCTTCTGCTCCTCGGTCCCGTACTGGAGGATCGTCGGCGCGGCCATGCCGAGGCCGATACCGATGCGCCGCGGGTCGTTGTCGGGCGCCCCGGCGGCCTCCAGCTCGGCGTCCACGACGGCCTGGAGGGAACGGGGCGCGCCGAGTCCGCCGAGGCCCTCGGGGTAGTGCACCCAGGCGAGTCCGGCGTCGAAGCGGGCCCGCAGGAAGTCCAGCCGGCCGGTGGTGGCGGGCGGGTGGGCGGCCAGCAACTCCCGGGTGCGGCTGAGCAGTTCTTCGGTGCCGGTCATGCTGCCTCCTCCATGACGACCGCGATCCGGCCGGTGGTCACCCCGTCCGCCACCTTCTGCACGGCGTCCGCCGCCCCGCCGAGCGGGACGCGTTGGCTCACCAGCGGCTTGATCGCGCCACGGGCGGCCAGCTCGGTGAGCTGTTCGTGGCAGTGCTGGACCAGCTTGGGGTTCTTGGTGTTGTACAGGCCCCAGTGCAGGCCGAGGATCGAGTAGTTCTTCACCAGGGCGTGGTTCAGGCCGGGGGCGGGGATCGTGCCGCTGGTGAAGCCGACGACGACGATCCGTCCCTCGAAGGCGACGACCTTGGTGGACTGCGCGTAGGCCTCGCCGCCGACCGGGTCGTAGACGACGTCGGCGCCCCGGCCGCCGGTGGCCTCCTTGACGGCGGCGACGACGTCCTCGGAGCGCCGGTCGATCACGACGTCGCAGCCCAGCTCGCGGGCGACGGCCGCCTTCTCGGAGCCGCCGACGACACCGATGACGGTGGCGCCGGCGGCCTTGCCGAGCTGCACGGCCGCGCTGCCGACCCCTCCAGCGGCAGCGTGGACGAGCAGGGTCTCACCGGCTTCCAGACCGGCCCGGCGGTGCAGACCGAACCAGCCGGTCTGGTAGCCGATGTGCAGGGCCGCGGCCTCGGCGTCGTCGAGGGCGTCCGGCGCGGGCAGCAGCGCGGCGGCGTCCGCGACGGCGTACTCGGCGAAGCCGCCGTGGGGCAGCGCCGGATTGGCGATCACGCGCCGGCCGTCCTCGGTCTCGCCGCAGATCTCCACCCCCGGGGTGAACGGTAGCGGCGGCCTGACCTGGTACTGGCCGCGGCACAGCAGGGCGTCCGGGAAGTTGACGTTGGCCGCGCGCACCTTCAGCAGGACCTGGCCGTCACCGGGGACGGGCGGCTCGACGTCGTGGAGCCGCATCACCTCGCCCGGTTCGCCGTTCTCGTGCACTTGCCATGCCTGCATCGGGGGCCTCCACGGGGGACTGCTTCGTCTGACCGGGGTCGGTTCGCATACTAAGCGGTCGCTTGCCCATCAGGGAACAGTCTCCGGCAAAGTCCCGCGCAGAGGTTTCGCCTCCGGGCCGCTCGGGGTCACGCGCCCTTGGGCCGGGCCCTCACATGCATCCGCTCCCCCTGCGGCCCGAACAGGCTGAGGAACTCCACGGGCCCCTCCCCCGTCGACCCGAACCAGTGCGGCACCCGGGTGTCGAACTCGGCGGCCTCCCCCGCCGTGAGCACCACGTCGTGCTCGCCCAGCACCAGGCGCAGCCTCCCGGACAGCACGTACAGCCACTCGTAGCCCTCGTGCGTCCGGGGATCCGGCTCCTGCTTGCGCTTCGGTTCGAGGACCTTGTAGGCCTGCAGGCCGCCGGGCTGGCGGGTGAGCGGCCAGTGGGTGCGGCCGCCCATGACGATCGGCTTGGACCGCACCCGCGGATCCCCGGTGTCCGGGGCACCGACCAGCTCGTCCAGCGCCACCCGGTGGGCGCGCGCGATGGGCAGCAGCAGCTCCAGACTGGGTTTACGCAGGCCGGACTCCAGTCGCGAGAGGGTGCTGACGGAGATGCCGGTGGTCTCGGAGAGGGCCGCCAGGGTCACCTCCCGGTCCTTGCGCATCTGCCGCAGCCGGGGGCCCACGCCCGCGAGTACCTCGTCCGTCGTCATGGTCGTATTGCAGATTCGGCAAAGAGGTTTGTCAATCCCGCAGCCCCGGGGCGACGCTCGGCAGCGGAGGTGGTCATATGGCCGAGAAGTACGCAGTGGTGGTCATCGGCGGGGGCGCGGCGGGTCTGTCCGCCGCACTGGTGCTGGGACGGGCCCGGCACCGCACGCTGGTGGTCGACGCGGGCGAGCCGCGCAACGCGCCCGCCGCGCACATGCAGGGCTACCTGACGCGGGACGGCATGCCGCCCGCCGAGTTCCTGGCGAGCGGCCGGGAGGAGATCGCGCGCTACGGCGTGGAGCTGGTGCGGGACCGGGTGGTGGAGGTCGAGAAGGACACGGACTTCACCGTGGTGCTGGCCGGCGGCCGGACCGTGCGGGCCCGTCGGCTGGTCGTGGCGACCGGCCTGAAGGACGAGCTGCCCGCGGTGACCGGGGTGGCCGGGCGGTTCGGCCGGGATGTGCTGCACTGCCCCTTCTGCCACGGCTGGGAGGTACGCGACCAGCCGTTCGGTGTGCTGGCCACCACTGCGGCGAGTGTGCACCAGGCGCTGATGGTGTCCCAGTGGTCGAAGGACGTGCGGTTCTTCCTGCACACGGTCGCCGAGGAGGACCTGTCCGACGACGATCTGCGCCGGCTCGCCGCGGCCGGGGTGGAGGTGGTGCCCGGGGAGGTGGCGGAGCTGGTGGTCGAGGACGACCGGCTCACCGGCGTCCGGCTCGCGGACGGCACGACGCATCCGCGCTCGGTGCTGTTCCTCGCCCCGCGGGCCGTTCCGCAGACAGGCCTGCTGGAGCGGCTGGGTGCCGAGCTGCACGAGACGCCGTTCGGGGCGTACCCGGTGGTCGACCCGACCGGGCTGACGACCGTGCCGGGCGTGTGGGCCGCGGGCAACGCGATCGGGTTCGCCGAACAGGTCGTGCACGCGGCGAGCGGCGGATACCGGGCGGCGTCGGCGATCGTCGGGGACCTGCTGATGACGGACCTGGAGGCGGTCGCCCGGGTGTAGGGGCCCCGGCTCGCACCCGGGTCCGCCCCTCGACCGCCGGCACGGTTCCCGGGGTGGCTGCGCCCGATCGTCGCGGACCTGCCGATGGCCGGCCTCGACGGACCCGCCCAGGTGTAGAGGCACCGTCTCAGGTGCACCATGACTGCATGCTGCTGCACCGGCTGGCCCGAGTGTCCCGGGAGGTCGCCGCCACCTCGGCGCGGTCCCGCAAGACGGCTCTGCTCGCGGAGCTCTTCCGGGACGCCGAGGCGGAGGACGTGCCGATCGTCATCCCGTACCTCGCGGGACGGTTGCCGCAGGGCCGGATCGGCGTCGGCTGGAAGGTGCTGAGCCACCCGGTCGCCCCCGCCGCCGAGCCGGGCCTGACCGTGCGGGAGGCGGACGCACGGCTCGCGGAACTCGCCAAGGTGTCCGGCCCGGGCTCCCAGGCGGAACGGACCCGGCTGGTCGGGGAGTTGATGGGCGCCGCCACCGAGGACGAGCAGCGGTTCCTGCTCGGGCTGCTCACCGGAGAGGTCCGTCAGGGTGCCCTGGACGCGGTGGCGGTGGAGGGGCTGGCCCAGGCGACCGGGGCGCCGTCGGCGGACGTGCGCCGGGCCGTGATGCTCGCGGGTTCCCTCCAGACGGTGGCCGAGGCGCTGCTCGCGGACGGGCCCGCCTCCCTCGACCGCTTCCGCCTCACCGTCGGCCGCCCGGTGCTGCCCATGCTGGCGCACAGCGCCTCCTCGGTGGCCGAGGCGGTGGACAAGCTGGGCGTCTGCGCGGTGGAGGAGAAGCTGGACGGCATCCGCGTGCAGGTGCACCGGGACGGCGACACCGTGCGGCTCTACACCCGCACCCTGGACGACATCACCGACCGCTTGCCCGAAGTGACGGCCGCCACGCTTCAGTTGCGGGGTGAGCGGTTCATCCTGGACGGAGAGGTGATCTCCTTCGACGCGGACGGACGCCCCCGCTCCTTCCAGGAGACCGCCGGCCGCGTCGGCTCCCGCACGGACGTGGCGACGGCCGCCCGTGCCGTGCCGGTCTCCCCCGTCTTCTTCGACGTGCTGTCCGTCGACGGCCATGACCTGCTGGACCTGCCCTTCGCCGAGCGGCACGCCGAGCTGGCCCGGCTGGTGCCCGAGCCGATGCGGGTGCGGCGCACCCTGGTGTCCGGGCCCCGCGACACGCCCGCGGCGGAGGAGTTCCTCACCGAGACGCTGCAGCGCGGCCACGAGGGCGTCGTCGCCAAGGCGCTCGACGCCTCCTACAGCGCGGGGCGGCGCGGCGCGTCCTGGCTGAAGGTCAAGCCCGTCCACACCCTCGACCTGGTCGTCCTGGCCGCCGAGTGGGGCCACGGCCGCCGCACGGGCAAGCTCTCCAACCTCCATCTGGGCGCTCGCACCGCCGACGGCGGCCTCGCCATGCTCGGCAAGACCTTCAAGGGCATGACCGACGCCATGCTCACCTGGCAGACCGAGCGCCTCCAGCAGCTCGCCGTCGACACCGACGACTACGTCGTGAGAGTCCGCCCGGAACTGGTCGTCGAGATCGCGTACGACGGACTGCAGCGCTCCACCCGCTACCCGGCGGGTGTCACCCTCCGCTTCGCGCGCGTGATCCGCTACCGGGAGGACAAGCGCCCCGAGGACGCCGACACGGTCGAGGCCCTCCTCGCGGCGCACCCCGGGGTGAAGCCGTGAAACGCAGCGCCGGCCTGCTGCTCTTCCGCCCCGCCGACAACGGCGTCGAGGTGCTGCTCGGCCACATGGGCGGCCCCTTCTTCGCGCGGCGTGACGCCGGGGCGTGGACCGTGATCAAGGGCGAGTACGAGCCGGACGAGCCAGCCTGGGAGGCCGCCCGCCGTGAGTTCCGGGAGGAACTGGGCCTCCCCCCGCCCGACGGCGAGCCCATCGACCTCGGCGAGGTGAGGCAGACGGGCGGCAAGGTCGTCACGGCCTGGGCGGTGCGGGCGGACCTCGACCCGGCGACGATCACGCCCGGCACGTTCCGGATGGAGTGGCCTGCGAGGTCCGGACGGCTCCAGGAGTTCCCCGAAGTGGACCGGGTGGCCTGGTTCGGCCTCGACCGGGCCCGCGCCGTGATCGTCAAGGCGCAGGCGGCGTTTCTCGACCGGCTGGCGGAGCACTCGCCCTGAGGAGACACTCCCGCGTTGCGGTCCCCTCCGCCGCGCGGGAAGGTCGAGACACAGCCCGCTCCGAGGGAGGTCGGTCATGCCCATCGCAACGGTGAACCCGGCGAACGGCGAGACGCTCAAGACGTACGAGGCCATGGACGAGCAGGAGATCGAGCGCCGGCTCCAGCTCGCGGAGGCCACGTTCCGCACGTACCGGACGACGACCTTCGACGAGCGGGCCCGGCTGCTGCACCGGGCCGCCGACCTCCTCGAAGAGGACCAGCAGGACATCGCCCGCGTGATGACCACCGAGATGGGCAAGCCGATCCGGCAGGCCCGCGCCGAGGCGGCGAAGTGCGCCAAGGCCATGCGCTGGTACGCCGACCACGCCGGGGAACTGCTCGCCGACGAGGAACCCGCCGACTCCGACGTGAAGGACTCCGGCGCATCCCGCGTACGGGTGCGCTACCGGCCGCTCGGCCCGGTGCTGGCGGTGATGCCGTGGAACTTCCCGCTGTGGCAGGTGGTCCGGTTCGCCGCTCCCGCGCTGATGGCGGGCAACGTGGGACTGCTCAAGCACGCCTCGAACGTGCCGCAGACCGCCCTCTACCTGGAGGACCTCTTCCACCGTGCGGGCTTCACCGAGGGCACCTTCCAGACCCTGCTGATCGGCTCGGCCGCGGTCGACGACATCCTGCGGGACGAGCGGGTCAAGGCCGCCACCCTCACCGGCAGTGAGCCCGCGGGCCGCGCGGTCGCCTCCACGGCCGGCGAGATGATCAAGAAGACCGTGCTCGAGCTGGGCGGCAGCGATCCGTTCGTCGTCATGCTCTCCGCCGACATCGACCGGGCCGCCGAGGTGGCGGTGACCGCGCGGGTGCAGAACACCGGGCAGTCCTGCATCGCCGCGAAGCGGTTCATCGTGCACACGGACGTCTACGACGCCTTCGCCGAGCGGTTCGCCGACGGCATGAAGGCGCTGAAGGTCGGCGACCCCATGGCCGACGACACTCAGGTCGGCCCCCTCTCCAGCGAACAGGGACTGCGTGACCTGGAAGAGCTGGTCGACGACGCGGTGCGCGGCGGCGCCCAGGTGCTGTGCGGTGGCGAACGGCCGGACGGGCCGGGCTGGTACTACACGCCGACGATCCTGGCCGGGATCACCCGCGAGATGCGGATCCACCGGGAGGAGGCGTTCGGCCCCGTCGCGACGCTGTACCGGGCGGCCGACCTGGACGAGGCCGTGCTGATCGCGAACGACTCGCCGTTCGGGCTGAGTTCGAACGTGTGGACGCGGGACGAGGGCGAGGTGGACCGGTTCGTACGCGATCTGGAGGCCGGAGGGGTCTTCTTCAACGGCATGACCGCGTCCCATCCGGCGTTCCCGTTCGGCGGTGTGAAGCGGTCCGGCTACGGGCGTGAGCTGTCCGGGCACGGAATCCGCGAGTTCTGCAACATCACCACTGTTTGGCATGGTGCGTGAGTGTTGCGGGGCTACGATCCCGTCTGTGAACCGCGAAGTGACTCTGCCTCTGATCGTCGACGACCGCGGGACCCTGCAGGTGGCTGCCGCGGATGTCAGCAAGCTCTTGCGGACGGTGGGAGGGCGCTGGGTGCGGCTCGTGGAGGGCGGGGAGTCGGGTCTGGACGAGGACACGGTCGCCGAGTTGGCCATCGAGCTGGCGAAGCTGGCCGACCGGATCGATGTGGCCTGTATCGCGCACAGCAGTGGGACCGCCACCTGAGTGGTGCGGGTGCCTGGGGTGCTCGTCGGGTTCCCCGCGCTCTTGCGGCACCTGACGCGCCCTGGTGCGGAACACGGCATCCCCGATACGGAGTAGCTCCGCGCGAAGTCGGCGTACCGGCGGGTGATCGTGAGTGGACCACCCCTTGAGGTGACCCACTTCTGACCGGGGGGCTCAGGGCCTTCCGGGCGGCGAAAGCAGGCGCGGCTCATGGCGACTTTGTGCAGACCCTCGGTGTCCGTTCCAGAGCACGTGATCACGATGGAGGAGACCCTGGAGCTGGCGCGTGAGCGCCACGCCGGGCACCCTCAACTGCCGCTGGCCCTGAGGCTGATAGAGAACACCGGGGTGCGCACCCGGCACATCGTGCAGCCCGTCGAGGAGACGCTGAAGCACCCCGGGTTCGAGGACCGCAACAAGCTCTACGAGGCCGAGGCGAAGGCCCGGGTGCCCGCGGTCGTCCAGCGGGCGCTCGACGACGCCGGGCTGCTCGCCTGTGAAGTGGACCTGATCGTCTACGTGTCGTGCACGGGCTTCATGATGCCCTCGCTCACGGCCTGGCTGATCAACGAGATGGGCTTCGAGCCGACGACCCGGCAGCTGCCGATAGCCCAGCTCGGCTGTGCGGGCGGCGGCGCGGCCGTGAACCGGGCCCACGACTTCTGCACGGCCTACCCGGAGGCCAACGCGCTGATCGTGGCGTGCGAGTTCTGCTCGCTGTGCTACCAGCCCACCGACATCGGGGTCGGATCGCTGCTGTCGAACGGGTTGTTCGGCGACGGCATCGCCGCCGCCGCGGTCCGCGGCCGGGGCGGTGAGGGCGTCCGGCTGGAGCGCAACGGCTCGTTCCTGATCCCCAAGACCGAGGACTGGATCACCTACGACGTGAAGGCGACCGGCTTCCACTTCCTGCTGGACAAGCGGGTACCGGCGACGATGGAACCGCTCACGCCGGTGTTGCAGGACCTGGCCGGTGATCACGGCTGGGACGCCTCCGACCTGGACTTCTACATCGTCCACGCGGGCGGCCCGCGCATCCTCGACGACCTCAGCACCTTCCTGCACGTCGACCCGCGCGCCTTCCGGTTCAGCCGTGCCACGCTCACCGAGTACGGCAACATCGCCAGCGCCGTCGTACTGGACGCACTGCGCAGGCTGTTCGACGAGGGCGGCACCGAGCACCGGGCCCGCGGCCTGCTCGCCGGGTTCGGGCCGGGCATCACGGCCGAGATGGCCCTGGGCCGCTGGCACAGCGCGGACGGGACGAGGTGACATGAGCGAAGAGACGATCACCGAGGATCTGCCCCCGGTGCTGGACCGGCCCGTGCCCGGCCCGGCCGGCGTCGACGTCGACCCGGGCGGTGACGCCGAACGCCTCCCGGACCTGTCGGCCGTCCCCCGGTCCCGCCGCGCCGTCGCCGCCGCGTTCACGGCGCGGAGGGTGGAGCGGGTGCGCGAGCGGTGCCGGCGCATGCTGGCGGAACTGGTCGACGAGCTGCTGCAGGACGGCCCGCCCGCCGATCTGACCGAGGCCGTGCTCAGCCCGTTCGCCGGCGCTGTGATGTGCGAACTGATGGGCGTTCCGCCCGCCGACCGGCAGGGCATCCACGCCTGGACCCGGCTGATCCTGTCCTCCGCACACGCCGCCGGGACCGGCGAGAAGGCCAGGAGGGAGATGGGCGCCTGCTTCTCTGATCTCATCGGCCGGCGCGAGGGCGGCTCCGGCGAGGACGTGACGTCCCTGCTCGGGGCCGCCGTGGGCCGGCGGGAAGTGACCCTGGACGAGGCGGTGTCTCTCGCGGTCCTCCTCCAGATCGGGGGCGAGACGGTCACCGAGCGATGTGTCCGGTTGTTCCACGTCCTGCTGACCCGGCCCGGCCTCGCCGAACGGCTGCGTGCGGAACCGCAGATCCGCCCCAGGGCCCTCGACGAACACGTCTTCACCGGCCCGCAGACGACCGGCCCCGCAAGCAGCCCGGACCCGCAGGTCTCCTTCGGCTGCGGCCCGCGCGACTGGCCCGGCGGCCTGCCGGCCCGGATGGTGGCGGAACTGCTGCTCGACGCGCTCCTCGACGGCGTACCGGGCCTTCGGCTCTCCGTGCCCGCCGACGAGCTGCCTCTCAGAACGGGCTCACGGCCCCACGGGCCCGGGGCCCTGACCGTGACCTGGTGACCCGGCGATGACGGCGACGGAAGGCCTGCTCGTCCCACCCGGACAGGGCCGGATCATGGAGACCCCCGCCCAGCGCGTGACCTTCAAGGTGACCGGCACGCACTCCCGCACGGCCTCCACCTTCGAGGTGGTCGTCCCGCCGGGCTTCGACGTCGGCGCCCATGTGCACACCCGCAGCGAGGAGTTGTTCTACGTGCTCGAGGGCGAGCTGGACGTCCTCGCCTTCGAGCCTCGCATCCGCACCCCCGACAACTGGCGGACGTGGGAGTCCGCTTCGGGCAACCGGGTGGTGCGGGCGACACCGGGAACGGTGATCGCCGTGCCCCCGGGATGCCCGCACGCGTTCGCCAACCCGACCGACACACCGGCGAAGGTGTTCTTCCAGGCGAGCCCGCCACCCGATCACGAACGGTACTTCGAGGAACTGCTGGAGATCCTCGGCGGCGGGGGCCCACCGGACCACGCGGCGATCGAGGACCTGCGGGCGCGCTACGACATCGAGCAGCTGACGCCCCTCCGGCACCGCTAGCGGATGGGCACCCCGGCGAGGGTACGGGCGATGACCAGCCGCTGGATCTCGCTCGTGCCCTCGAAGATGGTGTAGATGGCCGCGTCCCGGTGCATCCGCTCCACGGGGTACTCGCGGGTGTAGCCGTTGCCGCCGAGGATCTGGATCGCCTGGGCCGTGACCTTCTTGGCCGTCTCACTCGCGAAGAGCTTGGACATCGACCCCTCGGCCGCCGTGAACGGCTTGCCGTTGATCGCCATCCAGGACGCGCGCCACACCAGCAGCCGGGCCGCGTCGATGGAGGTCCGCATGTCGGCGAGCTGGAAGGCGACACCCTGGTTGTCGATGATCGGCCGTCCGAACTGCTCACGCGTCTTCGCGTAGTCGAGGGCGACCTCGTAGGCGGCGCGGGCCGTGCCGACCGCCATGGCGCCGACCGCCGGGCGCGAGGCCTCGAAGGTGGCCATGGCCGCGTTCTTCACACGTTCGCCGCCCGCCCTGGCCCGCTCCCGCGCCCGGGCCAGCCGCTCGTCCAGCTTCTCCTTGCCACCGAGCAGGCAGGAGCCGGGCACGCGCACGTTGTCGAGGATGACCTCGGCGGTGTGCGAGGCGCGGATGCCGTGCTTCTTGAACTTCTGGCCCTGCGCGAGGCCCGGCGTCCCGGGCGGGACGATGAAGGAGGCGTGCCCCTTGGAGCCGAGCTCGGCGTCGACGACCGCGACGACGACGTGGACGTTGGCGATACCGCCGTTGGTCGCCCAGGTCTTGGTGCCGTTGAGCACCCACTCGTCCTTGGCCTCGTCGTACACGGCCCGGGTGCGCATGGAGGCCACGTCGGAGCCGGCGTCGGGCTCGGAGGAGCAGAAGGCGGCGACCTTGACGTCGTTGGCGTCGCCGTACATCTGCGGGATCCAGGTGCCGATCTGCTCCTCGGTGCCGTTGGCGAGGACGCCGACGGCGGCGAGGCCGGTGCCCACGATGGACAGGGCGATGCCCGCGTCGCCCCAGAACAGCTCCTCCATCGCCATGGGGATGCCGAGACCGGTCGAGTCGAAGTACTGCTGGGCGTAGAAGTCCAGGGAGTAGATGCCGACCTTGGCGGCCTCCTGGATGACCGGCCAGGGAGTCTCCTCACGCTCGTCCCATTCGGCGGCCGCGGGGCGGATCACATCGGCCGCGAAGCCGTGCAGCCAGTCCCGGACCTCCTTCTGTTCGTCGTTGAGCTCCATGGTGAACTCGGCCATGTCGTCCCCTCCAGCGGCACACATGCATGTTACTTGCGGTAACAGCAGTCTGTTACCGGTGGGTAGTCGAAGTCAACTCCTACCGACCGGTCGGCACCCGTTCGGTGTCGGGGGCACGCTTCAGTGTTAGTTTTCGCAGGCGTCATGGAAACAGCACGGGTGGGGAGAGACCATGGACACCACGCAGCGGACCGATCAGCAACGGTCCGCCGACCGCCGCCGGCGTGAGCTGCTGGAGGCCGCCGACCGGGTGGTGCTGCGCGACGGACCGCAGGCATCGATGAACGCGATCGCGGCGGAGGCCGGCATCACCAAGCCGATCCTCTACCGGCACTTCGGCGACAAGGGCGGACTTTACGCGGCCCTTGCCATGCGGCACACCGACGCCCTGCTGGACTCGCTGCGGGCGGCGCTGGACGCGCCGGCGGACCGGCGGGAGCGGGTCGAGGCGACGCTGGACACGTACCTCACGGCGATCGAGTTGCGGCCCCAGGTGTACCGGTTCCTGATGCACCCCGCGGAGGGGGGCCAGCCGGGGGACGCGGGGTTCGATGTCGGCAAGCACAGCGCGCCGTTGCTGCGGCGGATGGGCGAGGAGCTGGCGCAGGTCATCGAGGAGCGGCTGGATCTCGGGCCGGGCGGGCAGCAGCTGGCGCGGGTGTGGGGGCACGGGATCGTCGGCATGATGCATGCGGCCGGGGACTGGTGGTTGGGGGAACGGCCTTGTTCGCGGGCCGAGTTGGTTCGGAGTCTGGCTGATCTGTTGTGGGGCCGGCTTGCGGCTGCGGGGGATCGGGTCGGGGGGCCGGGGTTCTGACCGTCGTGTCCTGGCTGACTGCCGGTGGGGGTTGTTCGCGCAGTTCCCCGCGCCCCTGAGGCGTTGCCGCTCGGGCGCGGCAAGAGCCCGGGCGGCAACGGCGCCCTGCGATGGCGCTCAGGCGTTCCAAGAGGCCCGGGAGACTTGTCGCATCAGTCTGCGGTGGCGCCAGCCGCTCAGGTGGTCCGCGTAGATCCGGCCCTCCAGGTGGTCGCACTCGTGCTGCAGGCAGCGGGCGAAGAAACCCGTGCCGTGGACGGTGACGGGTTCTCCCGTCACCGTGAAGCCCTCGACGACCGCGTGGTCGTGTCGTTCCGTGCCCGCTTCCAGGCCCGGGAGGGACAGGCAGCCCTCCGGGCCCCTGATCACGATGCCGTCCGCTTCGGTCAGGCGGGGATTGACCACATGGCCGACATGGCGGACGTCCTCGTCGTCCGGGCAGTCGTAGACGAAGACCCTCAGCGGCTCGCCGACCTGGTTGGCGGCGAGGCCGACCCCTTGGGCGGCATACATCGTCGCGAACAAGTCCTCGACGAGACGGGCCAGTTCGGGGCCGAAGTCGGTGACCTCCGCGCAGGGTGAGTGCAGGAGCGGATCGCCGTGCAGGGTGAGGGGTCTCACGCGGCCGCGGGCGCCGGGGATGGAGCTGTGTCGCATGGCGGCAAGAGTAAGGTCCTGTCGGTCCGCGTCTCCCACACGAGTTCGCCACAGTGCCACGGTTCGGGAGTGCGAATGGATCTCGATAGGCTGAGGTCCACACCACGTGGCCGTCAGGCTTCAAAGCGCGGCGCGTACGCAAGGAGGATCGAGAACTGATGGCAGGCAACTCGGACCCGCTCTCGCCGCGGGCCAAGCTGGCCGTGACCGCGGGCAAGGCGGTCGCGGCGGCGTCACGCGCCGCAGGGCGCGGCAGCGGTTCGGTGATCGGCGGCCGGGTCGCGCTGAAGCTCGACCCCGACCTCCTCGCCCGGCTCGCCCAGAACCTGGACGTGATCCTGGTCTCCGCGACGAACGGCAAGACCACCACCACCCGGCTCATCGCCGAGGCCCTGCGCGCTGCGGGACCCGTCGTGTCCAACGCGCTCGGCGCCAACATGCCGGCCGGCATCACCTCGGCCCTCGCCGGCAGCTCCGACGCCCGCTACGGCGTCATCGAGGTCGACGAGAAGTACCTCGCCGGCGTCGCCCGGGACACCGCCCCGAAGTGCATCGCGCTGCTCAACCTCTCGCGCGACCAGCTCGACCGTGCCGCCGAGACCCGCATGCTCGCCGAGAACTGGCGGGAGGGCCTCGCGGGCTCCAAGTCGGTGGTCGTGGCCAACTGCGACGACCCGCTGGTGGTGTGGGCGGCCTCGTCCTCCCCCAATGTGATCTGGGTCGCCGCGGGGCAGATGTGGAAGGACGACGCCTGGTCCTGCCCGTCGTGCGGTGGCGTGATGCAGCGTCCCGGCGACGACTGGTTCTGCGGCGAGTGCGGCTTCCGCCGTCCCACCCCGAGCTGGGCGCTCTCCGGTGACCACGTGCTCGACCCGCACGGTTCGGCCTGGCCGATCCACCTCCAGCTGCCGGGCCGGGCCAACAAGGCCAACGCCGCCTCCTCGGCCGCCGTCGCCGCCGTGTTCGGGGTACCGCCGCAGGTCGCTCTGGAGCGCATGTACCAGGTGCAGGCGGTGGCCGGGCGGTACGACGTCGTCCAGTTCCAGGGCCGCGACCTGCGGCTGCTGCTGGCGAAGAACCCGGCCGGCTGGCTGGAGACGTTCTCCCTGATCGACCCGCCGCCCACCCCGGTCATCCTGTCGGTGAACGCACGCTCCGCCGACGGCACCGACACCTCCTGGCTGTGGGACGTCGACTACTCGCGCCTGACCGGTCACCCGATCTGCGTCGTCGGTGACCGGCGACTGGACCTGGCGGTGCGTCTGGAGGTCGCCGACCAGCACTTCCAGGTCTACGAGAACCTCGACCAGGCCGTGGCGGCGTGCCCGCCGGGCCGGATCGAGGTCATCGCCAACTACACGGCGTTCCAGGACCTGCGCCGCCGCGTCGGCAACTGAGCACGAGACGTCAGGGGACTTTTGTGAGCGACAACCAACTGCGCATCGTCTGGATCTATCCCGACCTGCTCAGCACCTACGGCGACCAGGGCAACGTGCTCGTCGTCGAACGCCGGGCGCAGCAGCGCGGCCTGGACGTGGCCCGGCTGGACGTGCGCAGCGACCAGCCGATCCCCACCTCCGGTGACATCTACCTGATCGGCGGCGGCGAGGACCGGCCGCAGCGGCTCGCCGCCGAGCGGCTGCGCCGGGACGGCGGGCTGACCCGGGCCGTGGAGAACGGCGCGATCGTGTTCTCGGTGTGCGCCGGTTACCAGATCCTCGGCCACGAGTTCATCAACGACCTCGGCCAGCGCGAGCCCGGTCTCGGGCTGCTGGACGTGGTGTCGGTGCGTGGCGAGGGCGCGCGGTGCGTCGGCGACGTGCTGGGCGACGTGGACCAGCGCCTCGGCCTGCCCCCGCTGACGGGCTTCGAGAACCACCAGGGCGTCACCCACCTCGGCCCCACCGCCCGCCCGCTCGCCCAGGTCCGGTTCGGCAACGGCAACGGCACGGGCGACGGCACGGAGGGCGCGTACAACGACACCGTCTTCGGCACGTACATGCACGGGCCGGTGCTCGCGCGCAACCCGCTGATCGCGGACCTGCTGCTGAAGCTGGCCCTCGACGTCAACGCGCTGCCGCCGACGGACGACCGCTGGTACGAGGCCCTGCGCAACGAGCGCATCGCCGCTGCTCAGCAGCCCGCCTAGCCGCGGCGCCGCCGCGTGCGCGAAGCACGCGTCAACCTGCTGGTCAACAGCCCGTATGACGACCCATCCGCACAGGTGAGCGGGGTCGTCCAGCAGGCGGACGCGTGCTTCGGTCCGGCCCCTCGGTGCCGCTAGGGTGGCGGGGATTCCAGCCGGACAACGTGGTCCGGTCCCCGGCCCACGTTGAGAAGGTATTTCGGGCTATGCGCATTGGTGTCCTCACGTCCGGCGGCGACTGCCCCGGCCTGAACGCCGTCATCCGGTCCGTCGTGCACCGCGCCGTCGTCGACCACGGCGACGAGGTCATCGGCTTCCGGGACGGCTGGAAGGGCCTCCTGGAGTGCGACTACCTCAAGCTCGACCTCGACGCGGTGGGCGGCATCCTCGCCCGCGGCGGCACGATCCTCGGGTCCTCCCGGGTCCAGCCCTCCCATCTGCGGGACGGTGTGGAGCGGGCCAAGGGCCATGTCGCGGAACTCGGCCTCGACGCGATCATCCCCATCGGCGGCGAGGGCACCCTCAAGGCCGCGCGGCTGATGTCGGACAGCGGTCTGCCCGTCGTGGGTGTGCCGAAGACCATCGACAACGACATCGCGGTCACGGACGTCACCTTCGGCTTCGACACGGCCGTGGGCGTGGCGACCGAGGCCCTGGACCGGCTGAAGACCACCGCCGAGTCCCACCAGCGGGTCCTGGTGGTCGAGGTCATGGGCCGGCACACCGGCTGGATCGCGCTGCACTCCGGCATGGCGGCCGGTGCGCACGCCATCGTCGTGCCCGAGCGGCCCTTCGACATAGAGGAACTGACCCGGCGCGTCGGCGAGCGGTTCGAGGCGGGCAAGCGCTTCGCGATCGTCGTGGCGGCGGAGGGGGCGAAGCCCCGGGCCGGGAGCATGGAGTTCGACGAGGGCGGCAAGGACATCTACGGCCACGAGCGGTTCGCCGGGATCGCCCGGCAGCTGTCCGTGGAACTGGAGGGGCGCCTCGGAAAGGAGGCCCGCCCGGTGATCCTCGGGCACGTGCAGCGGGGTGGCACGCCGACCGCGTACGACCGGGTGCTGGCGACGCGGTTCGGGTGGCATGCGGTGGAGGCGGTGCACCGGGGTGAGTTCGGGCACATGACCGCGCTGCGGGGGACCGACATCGTGATGGTGCCGCTGGCGGAGGCCGTGGAGACGCTGAAGACCGTTCCGGACGACCGGTACGACGAGGCGGAGACTGTTCTCTGAGGCTGTGCCCGTCTGCCGGGTGCGGGTTGTGTGTGGTTGATCGCGCCCACGTGGCGGAGCCGCAGATCCAATACAACCCCGCGCCCCTGAGGGACGCCGAACCGCCCCCGGTCGTAGCCGCGACCGGGGGCGGTTCTACTCTTGGGGGCGGACAGACTGCTGCACACCCCCACGAATCAGGAGCCGGCGGAATGGATCACAGCGGGCACGGCATGACCATGGATCTGCCGCCGTTCACGCTGGGGCGAGGTCTGGAGTGGTCGGCGGACCCGTTCTTCCTCGTCGCGTGCCTGGCCGGGCTCGCCCTGTACGGGTGGGGCGTCGTACGGCTCGTCCGGCGCGGGGACAAGTGGCCGGTGGGGCGCACGGTCGCCTACGCCCTGGGCGTGCTCAGCATCATGCTCATGATGTGCACCGGGCTGAACGACTACGGCATGGTCATGTTCAGCGTGCACATGGTGCAGCACATGGTCATCAGCATGGTGTCGCCCATCCTCATCCTGCTCGGGGCGCCGATCACGCTGGCCTTGCGGGCGCTGCCCACCGCGGGGCGGGGCCGCAAGGGGCCGCGTGAGCTGCTGCTGATGTTCCTGCACAGCCGGTACATGCAGATCATCACGCACCCGGCGTTCACGATCCCGCTGTTCATCGCGAGCCTGTACGGGCTGTACTTCACTCCGATCTTCGACACCCTGATGGGCTCCAAGGCGGGCCACATCGCGATGATGGTGCACTTCCTCGCCGTCGGCCTGGTGTTCTTCTGGCCGATCATGGGCGTGGACCCGGGCCCGCACCGCCCGGGCTATCTGATGCGGATGCTGGAGCTGTTCGCGGGCATGCCGTTCCACGCGTTCTTCGGGATCGCGCTGATGATGGCGTCCGAGCCGATGGTCGAGACGTTCAAGAACCCGCCCGCCTCGCTCGGCATCGAGGCGCTGTCCGACCAGAACGCGGCGGGCGGCATCGCCTGGGCGTTCAGTGAGATTCCCTCCGTGCTGGTGCTGGTGGCCCTGCTGTTCCAGTGGTACGCCTCGGACCAGCGGCAGGCCAGGCGCACCGACCGGGCCGCCGACCGCGACGGGGACAAGGAGCTGGAGGCGTACAACGCCTATCTGGCCTCGCTGAACACGCCGGGGCGCTGAAGACCTCTTCGGTACGGGCCGTGCGCGCCGGGCGTCCGCCGGGCACCATGGAGGCACCGGACCATGAGGAGGGTGTTGCGATGCCCGGTTCCACGAACGGTTCCAACTCGACCAAGACCATGGGAGCGCTCACGCTGGGCGGGCTGGTCGTGGTGACGGCCTACACGGTGGCGCTCGGGAGCAACGGCTGGCTGTGGTTCGGCTGGGTCGTCCTGGGCCTGATCACGCTGGGACTGGTGGTCACGACGCGCAGCACGTGACGGCTCACTCCCGGGTCAGCCGCCCCGCCGAGTGCACGCCGGGCTGGTACTTCGGGAGCCGGACGGTGATCTTCATGCCGGCTCCCACGGCGGTTTCGATGACGAGCCCGTGGCCGTCGCCGTAGACCTGGCGAAGCCGGTCGTCGACGTTGGAGAGGCCGATGCC
This sequence comes from Streptomyces sp. NRRL B-1140, assembly GCF_001280065.1. Classification (GTDB taxonomy): domain Bacteria; phylum Actinomycetota; class Actinomycetes; order Streptomycetales; family Streptomycetaceae; genus Streptomyces. The sequence goes on along the minus strand of NZ_LGEA01000125.1, from coordinate 167,458 downwards.
GCCCGAGGGGCTGGCCTCGCGGGCGAGGATGCGGCGGAGCAGGCCGGGGTCCATGCCGGCGCCGTCGTCCTCGATGACGACGAGGGCCTCGGCGCCCGTGTCCTGCGCGGTGATCTGGATGTGGCACTTGCCCGAGGACGGGGCTTTGCCCTCCAGCCCGTGCTTGACGGCGTTCTCGACGAGCGGCTGCAGGCAGAGGAAGGGCAGGGTCACCGGCAGCACCTCCGGCGCTATCTGGAGGGTGACGGAGAGGCGGTCGCCGAAGCGTGCCCGCACCAGGGCCAGGTAGTGGTCGATGGCGTGGAGCTCCTCGGCGAGGGTGGTGAAATCGCCGTGCCGGCGGAACGAGTAGCGGGTGAAGTCGGCGAATTCGAGGAGCAGCTCACGGGCGCGCTCGGGGTCGGTGCGGACGAACGAGGCGATCACCGCGAGCGAGTTGAAGATGAAGTGCGGCGAGATCTGGGCCCGCAGCGCCTTGATCTCGGCCTCGATGAGGCGGGTGCGGGACTGGTCCAGATCGGCCAGTTCCAGCTGGACGGAGACCCACCGGGCGACTTCGCCGGCGGCCCGCACGAGCACGGCCGACTCGCGGGGCGCGCAGGCGACCAGGGCGCCGTGCACCCGGTCGTCGACGGTGAGCGGGGCGACGACCGCCCAGCGCACCGAGCAGTCGAGCCGGTCGCAGGTGAGGCGGAAGGCCTCGCCGCGGCCGGTTTCGAGGGCGCCCGCGAGGCGTTCCATGATCTCGGTGCGGTGGTGGGAGCCGTCACCGTCCCAGACCAGTACCTGCCTCCGGTCGGTCAGGCAGAGGGCGTCCGTTCCCAGCAGGGAGCGCAGTTTGCGGGCGGACTTGCGGGCGGTCTCCTCCGTCAGGCCCGCCCGCAGCGGGGGCGCGGCGAGGGACGCCGTGTGCAGGGTCTCGAAGGTGGCGTGCTCGACGGGGGTGCCGAGGCCGGCGAGGCTCTTGGCCCGTGCGGAGCGCCGGCCGAGCCAGACCCCGAGGGCCAGCACCGGGAGCACGGCGACGCACAGGCCCGCCAGGAATCCGCTCATGCCGTCACCTCGGTGCGCAGTTCCTCGGGCAGGTGGAACCGGGCCAGGACCGCCGCCGTGCCGGGCGGGACCCGGCCGGGGGTGGCCAGGGACACGAGGATCATGGTGAGGAAGCCCAGCGGCACCGACCACAGCGCGGGCCAGGCGAGCAGGGCGTGCAGGGCCGCTCCCTCACCCGGGTAGCCCGCCATGGTCGCGGCGACGGCAAGCAGGGCGGAACCGCCTCCGACCAGCATCCCGGCGGCCGCGCCGGGCGGGGTCAGCCGCCGCCACCAGATGCCGAGGACGAGCAGCGGGCAGAACGAGGACGCCGAGACGGCGAAGGCGAGCCCCACCGCGTCGGCGACCGGCAGCCCGCCGACCAGGACGCTCGCCGCGAGGGGCACGACCATGGCGAGGACCGTCCCGAGGCGGAAATGCCGTACGCCCCGGGACGGCAGGACGTCCTGGGTGAGGACGCCCGCGACCGCCATGGTCAGGCCCGAGGCGGTGGAGAGGAACGCGGCGAAGGCACCGCCCGCGACGAGCGCGCCCAGCAGGTCGCCGCCCACTCCCCCGATCATGCGGTCGGGCAGCAGCAGGACGGCGGCGTCCGGGTCGCCGGTGAGGGTGAGTTCGGGGGCGTAGAGGCGGCCCAGCGCGCCGTAGACCGGGGGCAGCAGGTAGAAGGCGCCGACCAGGCCGAGGACCGCGACGGTGGTGCGGCGGGCGGCGACGCCGTGCGGGCTGGTGTAGAAGCGGACCACGACGTGTGGCAGTCCCATGGTGCCGAGGAATGTGGCGAGGATCAGTCCGTACGTGGCGTACAGCGGGCGTTCCCCTCGGCTCTCGGCCTGCGACGGGGACAGGTCCCCGCCACCGCGCTCGGCGTCGGGGACGGGCGCGCCCCGGGCGAAGGTGAGCCGGGTGCCGCGCTCGACGCGGTGGCTTCCGGCGGTGAGTTCCAGGCGGGTGCCGGTGTGCGTGCGGCCGTCGACGGTGCCGGTCACCGTGACGCTCAGGGGCCGGTCCAGCCTCAGGTCGATCGAGTCGTCGACACGCACGACGCGCTGCTCGCGGAAGGTGGCCGGTTCGTCGAAGGCGTGCCGGGGTGCTCCGTCGCCCTGCCAGGTGAGGACGAGGAACAGGGCGGGGACGAGCAGGGCGGTGAGTTTCAGCCAGTACTGGAAGGCCTGGACGAAGGTGATGCTGCGCATGCCGCCGGCGGCGACGGTGGCGGTCACGACCACGGCGACGATCACTCCGCCGAGCCAGTCGGGCGCCCCGGTCAGCACGGTGAGGGTGAGTCCGGCGCCTTGGAGCTGGGGCAGCAGGTACAGCCAGCCGACGCCGACGACGAAGGCACCGGCGAGGCGCCGCACGGCCTGGGAGCCGAGGCGGGCCTCGGCGAAGTCGGGGAGGGTGTAGGCGCCGGAGCGGCGCAGCGGGGCGGCGACGAAGAGCAGCAGGACCAGATAGCCGGCGGTGTAGCCGACCGGGTACCAGAGCATGTCGGGGCCCTGCACGAGGACGAGGCCCGCGATGCCGAGGAAGGAGGCGGCGGAGAGGTATTCGCCGCTGATGGCGGCGGCGTTGAGGCGGGGGCCGACGGTGCGGGAGGCGACGTAGAAGTCGGAGGTGGTGCGGGAGATGCGCAGGCCGAAGGCACCGACGAGGACGGTCGCGACGACGACCAGGGCGACGGCGGGTATGGCGTAGCTGGAGTTCATGGGCGGCCGGGGTTCATCGATGGGGCTTCAGCGGTCTTCGACGAGACGTACGAAGTCGCGTTCGTTGCGCTCGGCGCGGCGGACGTACCAGCGGGCCAGCAGCACCAGGGGGACGTAGAGGCCGAAGCCGAGGACGGCCCATTCGAGGCGACGGGTGCCGGGCATCGCCGCGAAGAGCAGCGGGAGCGGGCCGACGAGCAGGACGAGAACCGCGAACACGGTGAGGGCGGCGCGCAGTTGGGTGCGCATCAGGGAGCGGACGTAGGTGTGGCCGAGGGTGGTCTGCTCGTCGATCTCGGTGCGCGGGCGGTAGTAGCCGGAGGAAGTCCGGCGGACTTGCCGGGGCGGACCGGTGACGACGACGCGGCGTTCGGAGTGGTCCTGGGGCACCGTCACGGCCTCCGCATGAGCAGGTCGCGCAGTTCACGCGTGTGGCGCCGGCTGACCTGGAGTTCCTCGGAGCCGACGAGGACGCTGACGGTGCCCGCGTCGAGGCGGAGTTCGCCGATGTGGCGCAGTGCTACGAGGTGGCGGCGGTGGATGCGGACGAAGCCGCGGGTGCGCCAGCGCTCCTCCAGGGTGGACAGCGGGATGCGTACCAGGTGGCTGCCCTTGTCGGTGTGCAGGCGGGCGTAGTCGCCCTGGGCCTCGACGTGGGTGATGTCGTCGACGGCGACGAAGCGGGTCACGCCGCCGAGTTCGACGGGTATGTGGTCCGGGTCGGGTTCGTGCACGGGGATGCGCGGGGCGGCGCCGCGCAGTTCGGCGGCGCGGCGGACGGCCTCGGCGAGGCGTTCCTTGCGGACCGGTTTGAGGACGTAGTCGACGGCCTTGAGGTCGAAGGCCTGCACGGCGAAGTCCTCGTGGGCGGTGACGAACACGACGAGCGGTGGCCGGGCGAAGCCGGTGAGCAGGCGGGCGAGGTCGAGACCGTCGAGGCCGGGCATCTGGATGTCGAGGAAGACGACGTCGATGGCCTCGGGCCCGCCCGGGCCGGACTCCAGGGCGCGGTTCATGCGGCGTAGCGCCTCGGTCGCGTCGCCGGCGCCCTCGGCGCTGCCGATGCGGGGGTCGGCGTGCAGGAGGTAGAGCAGCTCCTCCAGCGAGGGGCGTTCGTCGTCGACAGCCAGGGCACGCAGCATGAACCCGGAGTGTAGGGGTGATCCGAACATCTGGACATGCGCCGGGGGTGGACGTCTCCGCCGGACGCGGAGCCCGCGCCCGGCGGGGCGCGAGCCGGGGTGCCGGTGGATACAGTGCGGCCATGAACAGCAGGTCCACGCCGTTCGACGAACTCGACCGGAAGATCATCACCGCGTTGATGGCGAACGCGAGGACATCGTTCGCCGAGATCGGCACGTCGATCGGGCTGTCGGCCACGGCGGTCAAGCGGCGGGTCGACCGGCTGCGCGAGACGGGCGTGATCACCGGGTTCTCGGCGACGGTGAAGCCGTCGGCGCTGGGCTGGCGCACGGAGGCCTACGTCGAGGTGTACTGCGAGGGCGCCGCCCCGCCGCGGCGGCTGGCCGAGGTGGTGCGCGACTATCCGGAGATCGCCGCGGCGATGACCGTGACGGGCGGTGCGGACGCGCTGCTGCACGTGCGGGCGCGGGACGTGGAGCACTTCGAGGAGGTGCTGGAGCGGATCCGGCAGGAGCCGTTCATCCGCAAGACGATCAGCGTGATGGTGCTGTCCCATCTGCTGCCGGAGAGCCCGGAGGCGGGGGCGAGTCATCCGGCCCCGGAGGAGGTCTCCGGCGGCGCAGCAGACGTGCGCTGAGCGTCGGTAAGACGCAGCGTTCCTGCGCGGACGCGCAACCTTTGTTTCTTGTCGGACACCGCCGCCGGTTCCTACCGTTGTGTCAACCACCAGTCACACACCGTGAGGAAGCGGAGGGACCCCTCTGTGCCCGACTCCCGTGTGCCGCGCCGGCGGCGCTACCTCGTCTGCGAACCCAGACACTTCGCCGTGCAGTACGCGATCAACCCGTGGATGCATCCCGACGAACCCGTCGACGTCATCCGAGCCCTGGACCAGTGGCAGGCGCTGGTCGACACCTACCGCGTCCACGGCCATACCGTGGACAGTGTGAAACCCGTTCCGGGCCTGCCCGACATGGTGTTCGCGGCGAACGCGGCGGTCGTCGTCGACGGCCGCGTCTTCGGCTCGCTCTTCCACGCGCCCGAGCGCCGTCCCGAGTCCGTGCCGTACGAGGCGTGGTTCAAGACGGAGGGCTACGACGTCTACCACCCCGAGTCGGTGTGCGAGGGCGAGGGCGACCTGGTGCCGGCCGGCCGCTGGATCCTGGCCGGGACGGGCTTCCGGACGACCCGGGAGGCCCACAGCGAGGTGCAGGAGTACTTCGGGACGCCGGTGGTCAGCCTGACGCTGGTGGATCCGTACTTCTACCACCTGGACACGGCGCTGTTCGTCCTCGACGAGGAGCACGACGGGAACATCGTCTACTACCCCGAGGCGTTCTCGCCGGGCAGCCGCGAGGTGCTGGCCCGGCTGTACCCGGACGCGGTGCTCGCCACCCGCGAGGACGCGATGGCGTTCGGGCTCAACTCCGTCTCCGACGGGCGCCACGTGTTCATCTCGCCGGGGGCGACGGGTCTGGCCGGGCAACTGGCCGAGCGCGGCTACGTCCCCGTCCCCGTCGACCTGTCCGAGTTCCACAAGGCCGGTGGCGGCATCAAGTGCTGCACCCAGGAGATCCGGGAGATCCGCTCATGACCGCACCCGTCCGCACCGAGGACCCGCAGGGAGGCCGTGACGCGCGGCAGACGCGTGGCTCGCAGGAGCTGATCCGCGCGGAGGAACCGGTCCTCGCGCACAACTACCACCCGCTGCCGGTGGTCGTCGCCCGCGCCGAGGGCACCTGGGTGGAGGACGTGGAGGGACGGCGCTACCTCGACATGCTGGCCGGCTACTCGGCCCTGAACTTCGGCCACCGGCACCCGTCGCTGATCGATGCGGCCCACCGCCAGCTCGACCGGCTGACCCTCACCTCGCGTGCCTTCCACAACGACCGGCTGGCCGAGTTCGCGGAGCGGCTGGCGGCCCTCACCGGCATGGACATGGTGCTGCCCATGAACACCGGTGCGGAGGCGGTCGAGAGCGGGGTGAAGGTGGCCCGCAAGTGGGCCTACGACGTCAAGGGCGTGCCGGCCGACCGGGCGACGATCGTGGTCGCAGCGGACAACTTCCACGGGCGGACGACGACGATCGTCAGCTTCTCCACCGACGAGACGGCCCGGGCGGGCTTCGGGCCCTTCACCCCGGGGTTCCGGGTGGTGCCGTACAACGACCTGGCCGCGATGGAGGCCGCGGTCGACGAGACGACGGCGGCGGTGCTGATCGAGCCGATCCAGGGCGAGGCGGGGGGGATCATCCCGGACGAGGGTTATCTCGCCGGTGTGCGGGAGCTGACCCGCCGCAAGGGCTGTCTGTTCATCGCCGACGAGATCCAGTCCGGACTCGGGCGCACGGGCCGGACGCTGGCGGTCGAGCACGAGCCGGTGGTGCCGGACGTGCTGCTGCTCGGCAAGGCGCTGGGCGGTGGCATCGTGCCGGTGTCGGCGGTGGTCGGGCGCCGAGAGGTGCTCGGGGTGCTGCACCCGGGTGAGCACGGCTCGACCTTCGGCGGCAACCCGCTGGCCGCCGCGGTCGGTACGGCGGTGGTGGAGCTGCTGGAGACGGGCGAGTTCCAGCGCCGTGCGGCGGAGTTGGGCGTGATCCTGCGCGACGGTCTGACGGCCCTGATCGGCAGGGGCGTCGTCGGCTTCCGCTCGCGCGGTCTGTGGGCGGGCGTCGACATCGACCCGGCACTGGGCACCGGCCGCGAGATCAGCGAACGCCTGATGCGCCAGGGGGTCCTGGCGAAGGACACCCACGGCTCGACCATCCGCCTGGCCCCACCACTCACCATCACGGGCGAGGAGCTGACGGGGGCACTCGGGGCGCTGGAGAAGGCGCTGGGGTAAGGGGGGTCGGGTCGCGGGGGCCGGGGGGTGGACGGCATCCCGCCAGCTCGCGGGGCGGGGGCGGCGACTCGGGCCGGCCGCTCTCGGCGGGGCCGGGGGGGCCACCCCCGCCGGTTCACGGGATGGGGGCCGCGCCTCGGGCCGACCGCTCGTCGGGGCGGGGCGGCGGGGTTGGATCGCTCCCTCTGCGAGGCGGCGCACGGATGCGTCCGGCCCTCTGCGCGAGGCGGCACGGGGACGGGTGCGGTGTCGACCGGGCGGGTGCCGCACAGGCGTGCACACCGGCCGCCTGCCCGCCCCTCGTCGACCGGCCCTTTCGCCGCGCTCACGGAGCCGGACCGGCGTGCTGGTCCCGGGCCGGCCGCCCCACACCCACCAGCCCCGCGCCGCGCGCACCAAGCCAGGCCGGCGTGCCGGTCCCAGGCCGGCCACCCCCGTCGGCCGGCTCTCTCGCCGCGTGGACGGAACCGGGCGGCCGTGTCCGGCCGGTTCCGTCCCTCGGTCCGGCCGCAAAACGCTCCTCACCGCGCCGTGCCCCGGGCCCCGACCGGCCCGCACAAGCCGCCCCACGTCGCCGGAAGGGTGAAGATTGAGGCAAGAGGTGGTAGACCACTCTCAGCGACAGAGAGGTCGGCCGTGGGCGCAGACGAGGTGGGCGGTGTTGCCCGGCAGAGGTTCGACGTGGCCGACGCGGCGCCCCTGTTGCTCGATCCACAGGGTGTGGTGACGGGCTGGACCGACGATGCCCGGCGGCTGCTGGCGTACCCGGCTGCCGACGCGGTCGGCAGGAAGCTGGCCGACCTGCTGGTCGCCGAGGACGCGCAGCGCGTACCGGACCTGGTCGAGCGGTGCCGCAGGAACGGTTGCTGGACGGGGCTGCTGACGGCCCGCCGCAGGGACGGGCAGCCGGTGAGGGTGGCGGCCCGGATCGCCTCGGCCGAGGAGGCACAGGGCGGCGCGCAGTGGCTGTTGCTCTTGTCGGAGCTGTCCGGCGCCCCCGGCTGGGACATGAGCCGCACGGTTCTGGAGCAGATGGCGGCCGGTGCCCCGGTCGGGATCGCGATCGTGGACACGGACCTGCGCTTCGTGTGGTCCAACGCCGCGTTGGAGCAGTTCGGCGGCGGCCCGGCGGCGCGCCGGCTCGGGCTGCGCTTCGCGGATGTGCAGCCGGGCATGGACGCCCAGGCGGTCGAGGCGCAGATGCGGCACGTGCTGGAGACCGGCGAGCCGGTGGTCGGCTACGAGCACGTGGGCCATGTGCGCTCCGCCCCGCTGCGCGAGACGGCTCACATGCTGTCGTTCACCCGCCTCGAGGACGACCGGGGCCGGCCGATCGGCGTGTACTACACGGTCGTGGACATGACTGAGCGGCACCGTGCGCGACAGCGGCTCGCGCTGCTCGACCGTGCGGGCGAGAGCATCGGCCGCAGCCTGGACCTCACGCGCACCGCGCAGGAACTGGCGGACGTGGCCGTGCCGGGGCTGGCCGACTTCGTCACCGTGGACCTGCTGGAGTCGGTGCTGCGGGGCGGCGAACCGGTGCCCGGACCGCTCGCGGACTCGGGGGAACCGGTGGAGCTGCGCCGCGCCGGCTACCGGTCCGCGCAGGACGATCTCGTGGAGGCGGTCATCGAGATCGGCGAGGGGGTGGCCTTCCGCGCCGGGACGCCGCCGTTCCGCTGTCTGGCCACGGGACGTTCGTGGCGCGCGGAGCGGCTCGATCCGCTGACCCGGGACTGGACCACGCGGACCCCGAGCGGCCGCCGGGCCACGTTCCGGGAGCTGGGCCTGCACAGTGTGATGACCGTGCCGATCCGCTCGCGCGGCATCACCCTGGGCATCACGACCTTCTACCGGCGCGACGACCGGGAGCACTTCGACGAGGAGGACCTGCGGCTCGCCGAGGACCTCGTCGCCCGCGCGGCCGTCTGCGTGGACAACGCCCGCCGCTACACGCGCGAGCGGGACGCGGCGCTCGTCCTCCAGCGCAGCCTGCTCCCCCACCGGCTGCCCGAGCAGGACGCCGTCGAGGTGGCCGCGTGCTACCGGCCGGCGGACGAGCTGACCGGTCTCGGCGGCGACTGGTACGACCTCATCCCGCTGTCCGGGGCGCGGGTCGCCCTGGTCGTGGGCGAGGTGCCGGGGCACGGCATCGACGCCGCCGCGGCCATGGGGCAGTTGCGGACCGCCGTGCGGACCCTGGCGGCTCTGGACCTGCCGCCCGCGGAGGTGCTGGCTCACCTCGACGACCTGGTGGCGCGTTCGGCGCGGGAGGAGGGCTTCGAGCCCGGGACGATGGGGTCCGCGGGCACGCAGGGCGTGGGCTCGGCTTGCCTGTACGTCGTCTACGACCCCGTCGACGGGGGGTGTGCGCTGGCCGCGGCGGGGCATCCCGCCCCGGCCGTGGTGCGGCCCGACGGCTCGGTCGTGTTCGTCGAACTGCCGCAGGGACCGCCGCTCGGCGTGGGCGGCCCGCCCTTCGAGGCGGCCGAGCTGTCCCTGGCGGAGGGCAGCACCCTGGCGCTGCACACCGACGGACTGCTGGCCCGGGGCGAGACCTGGGCCGTCGACGCCGGCCGGGAGCGGCTGCGCCGGGCCCTGGAGCAGAAGGGCCCGCTCGAGTCGTACTGCCGCTCCGTGGTCGACGCGCTGGTCCCGGATCGTCCGTACGACGACGTGGCCCTGCTGATGGCCCGGACGAAACGTCTCGGCAGCGGGCAGGTCGCGGCCTGGGACCTGCCCTCGGACCCGGCTGTGGTCGCCGAGGCCCGCCGCACGGCCACGCGGCAGCTCGCGCTCTGGGGCCTGGAGGAGCTGGCCTTCACCACGGAGCTGGTGGTGAGCGAGCTCGTCACCAACGCCATCCGGTACGCCACCGGGTCCATCCGGCTCCGGCTGATCAGGGAGCGTGCCCTGGTCTGCGAAGTCCTCGACGGCGGCGCCACGGCGCCCCATCTGCGCCATCCCCGGACGACGGACGAGGGCGGGCGCGGGCTTTTGCTGGTCGCCCAGCTCACCCAGCGGTGGGGAACTCGCTTCGTCCCCGAGGGGAAGATCATCTGGGCCGAGCAGTCCTTGACGGATCTCTCCGGTGCGGACGGTTGAGGTTCGCCCATACCGTGCGAAACTGGTGTGACCCCCGGCAGCGGTGAGGCGGCGGCCATGGCGGAGACGGCGATCGACTACGGCGCGGTGTTCAAGGCTCTGCCCGGCATGGTGGCCCTCCTGACACCGGAGCTCGTGTACGCGGACGTCAACGACGAGTTCGTCCGCGTCTCCGGTCGCTCGCGTGAGCAGCTGATCGGCAAGTACCTGTTCGACGTCTTCCCGGACAACCCGAACGACCCGGCCGCGACGGGCATGCGCAATCTGGCGGCCTCGCTGTACCGCGTCCTGGCCACCGGGGAGCGCGACGCCATGGCCCTGCAGCGCTACGACGTCGAGGACCCGGAGCGGCCCGGCGAGTGGTCGAAGCGCTACTGGAGCCCCGTGAACGCACCGCTGCTCGGCGCGGACGGCAAAGTCGTGCTGATCCTGCACCGCGTGGAGGAGGTCACGGAGCTGATCCGGGCCCGGGGCGGCTCTGCGGGGAGCCGGGGCAGCCGGTCGCGGGTGCTGGAGGCCGAGCTGTACACCCGGGCCCGCGAACTGCAGGAGCTCAATGAGCGGCTGCGCCAGGCGCACTCCCGGGAGCGGGAGGTGGCACTGGCGCTGCAGGAGGCGATGCTGCCCGCCCCCCGGCAGGTCCGCAATCACCCGGCCGCCGTCCGGTACCGCCCCGCGGTGGGCGCGCTCAACGTGTGCGGGGACTGGTACGACCTGGTCGACCTGGTGGGCGGTGACCGGATCGGTGTGGCCGTGGGCGACGTGGTCGGGCACGGCCTGGAGGCGGCCGGTGTCATGGGCCAGCTGCGCAGCGCGCTCACCGCGGCCTCCCGGGTCGCCGACGGGCCGGCTCAGGCCCTGGACGTACTGGGGCGCTACGCGCACGTCATCGACGGGGCCGAGTCGGCGACCGCCGCCACGACGTTCATCGACTGCGACCGGCACATCATCACGTACAGCAGTGCCGGGCATCCGCCGCCCGTGCTCGTCCACGCCGACGGGTGCACGGAGTTTCTCGACCGGGCCACGGACACGCCGCTCGACGCCCGCCCGGACCCGATCCCGAGGCCCCAGGCGGAGACCACGTTCGCACCGGGCGCCACGCTCGTGCTCTACACCGACGGCCTGATCGAACGGCGTCACGAGGACATCGACAAGGGCCTGGAACGGCTCGCCGACGCCCTGCGGGACCACCGCGACCAGGACCCCGAGACGCTGGCCGACACCGTTCTGCTGGAGTTGCTGCCGCCCGGCGGCGCCACCGACGACACCGCGCTGATCATCGTGAGCCTGTGAGCTACAACCTGGTCCTGCCGTGGTCGAGCAGCCGGACGCGGTCGACGTTCTGCCGGTCCTCGGCGTCCGCACTGGGCTCACCGGCGAACCAGGCGTCCAGGATCTCCGTCAGCAGCGGCTGCGACGTCAGCCGCAGGCTGAGTGCGAGCACGTTGGCGTCGTTCCAGCGGCGCGCCCCGTCGGCCGTGTAGGCGTCCGTGCACAGGGCCGCCCGTACACCGGGCACCTTGTTCGCGGCGATGGAGGCGCCCGTGCCGGTCCAGCAGCACACCACCGCCTGGTCGGCCGTCCCCCCGGCGACCTCGCGGGCCGCCGCCTCGGAGCACACCGCCCACTGCGGGTCGTCCCCCGGGCGCAGCGCGCCGTGCACGCGCACCTCATGACCTCGCTCGCGCAGGGCGGCCACGAGGGAGCGGGCGACGGGTTCGTCCATGTCCGAGGAAACAGCGATCCGCATGCCTGGCAGGTTACTCTCCGGGGCTGCCGAGTCCGTCGGCCCACGGCGGCCGTCGCGCCCGCAAGAGCCACCCGCAGGTCAGGCACCCCCGCTATCACGCCAGGCCGCCCGCTCGGCTTGCCCGTCACCCGGGTGGCGCAGCACGCTGGTCCCGCGACCCTCCCCAGCCGCAGGAGGACCACCGGACTCCCCCGCCTGACTGACCATCAGTCAATTGGCGAAGGATATGTGTCCTCCGCCCGCACGAGGTGCCCGGCGCCCACGCCTGCACCTACACTGGCACCCCACGACATGCCGGTTGACCTGCTGGAACGCTGCGGTTGAGGCCGCCGCGAGAGTCGAGGAGCGCCCGCTTTGTTCTACTACCTGCTGAAATACGTACTCCTGGGCCCGCTGCTGCGACTGGTCTTCCGGCCTCGAATAGAGGGCCTGGAGCACGTCCCCGCGGAGGGCGCCGCGATCATCGCCGGCAACCACCTGTCGTTCTCGGACCACTTCCTGATGCCCGCCATCCTCAAACGGCGCATCACCTTCCTGGCGAAGGCCGAGTACTTCACGGGCCCGGGCCTCAAGGGCAGGCTGACGGCGTTCTTCTTCCGCAGCGCGGGGCAGATCCCGGTCGACCGCTCCGGCAAGGACGCGGGCCAGGCCGCGATCCGCGAGGGCCTCGGCGTACTGGGGAAGGAGGAGCTGCTCGGCATCTACCCGGAGGGGACCCGCTCGCACGACGGCCGGCTCTACAAGGGCAAGGTCGGGGTGGCGGTGATGGCCCTCAAGGCCGGCGTCCCGGTGATCCCCTGCGCGATGATCGGCACCTTCGAGGCACAGCCGCCCGGCAAGGTCATCCCCAACATCCACCCCGTGGTGATCCGCTTCGGCGAGCCCCTCGACTTCTCCCGCTACGAGGGCATGGAGAACGAGAAGGCCGTGCTGCGCGCCATCACCGACGAGATCATGTACGCGATCCTCTCGCTGTCCGAGCAGGAGTACGTGGACCGGTACGCGGCCGTGGTGAAGGCCGAGGAGGCAGCCGCCACGAAGGAGCGGAAGTTCCGGCGCATGCCCCTCAGTTGAGCTCTGCTCTCGGCAGAGGACCGTTCCAGGCCGAGGTTCGGCGATCTACGGTCGCGGCATGAGACGTGCTGTGGTGATCGGGGCGGGCGGGCAGATCGGCAGGCCGGTGGTGGCGGCGCTGGCGCGGGACGGCTGGGAGGTGACGGCCGCGTCGCGCGGCGGCCTCCGGGACGAGAACTGGCCCGCCGGGGTGCAGACGCCGCGCCTGGACCGCGAGGACGACGCGGCGCTCGGCGCGCTGATCGGCGACGGCTGCGACCTGGTGGTCGACCTGGTCGCCTACGGGGTCCGGCACGCACGGCAGCTCACGGGCCTGGCCGGCCGGATCGGTTCGGCCGTGGTGGTGTCGTCCGTGTCGGTGTACGAGGACGGCAAGGGCAGGGGCTTCGACACCATGGGAGAGCCGGACGGGCTCCCGCGGTACCCCGTGCCGATCACGGAGGACCAGGTCACGGTCCCGCCGGGGGACGCCACGTACAGCACCCGCAAGGTGGCCCTGGAGCGTGAACTCCTCGCGGCGGCGGACCGGTTGCCCACGACCGTGCTGCGCCCGGGCGCGGTCCACGGGCCGCACAGCCCGCTCCCCCGCGAGTTGTACTTCGTCAAACGGAACCTCGACGGCCGGCGCAGGCGTGTGCTCGCCTTCCGGGGTGAGAGCGTCTTCCACACGTCGGCGGCGCGCAACATCGCCGAACTGGTCCGGCTGGCAGCGGGACGGCCGGGCTCGCGGGTACTCAACGCCTGCGATCCGCGGCCGCCGGCCGTAGCGGAGATCGGGGCAGCGGTGGACGCGGTCATGGGGGTGGAGACGGAGACCGTTCTGCTGGACGGGCCCGCGCAGACGTCCGTGGGCCGTACGCCCTGGTCGGCGGAGCTGCCCGTGCTGTGCGACATGTCCGCCGCGGAACGGGAGCTGGGCCACCGGCCGGTCGTGTCCTACCCGGACAGCCTGCCCGAGACGGTCGAATGGCTCACCCGCCGGCTGTCCGGGCAGGACTGGCGGGCGGCGTTCCCCACCCTCGCCCGCGCCTACCCGGACCTCTTCGACTACGCGGCGGAGGACTCCTGGTTCGCGGCCCGGCGGACATGAGGAAGGGGCGGCCGGTGTCCCGGCCGCCCCTCACCACCGTCGGACGACGGCTACGGCTTCGGCGTGGCGTGCGGGGCGCAGGTCACGTCGGCGCCGTCCAGCTTGCCGGTGAGCAGGTAGCTGTCCACGCGGGGGTTGATGCAGGGGTTCACCAGGCCGGTGACGCCATGGGAGCCCGCGTCCTTCTCCGTGATCAGACGGGAGCCCTTGAACCGCTTGTGCAGCTCCACGGCGCCCTCGTACGGAGTGGCCGCGTCGCGCTCGGACTGGACGATGAGCACGCCGGGCAGACCCTTGCCGGACTTGACGTTCAGCGGCGTCTGCTGCTTGGCCGGCCAGGTGGCGCACGGCAGGTTCATCCAGGCGTTGGCCCAGGTCATGAAGGGGTGGTCCTTGTGGAGCCGCGTGTTGTCGCGGTCCCACGTGCGCCAGTCGGTGGGCCACTTGGCGTCGGCGCACTCCACGGCGGTGTAGACGGCGTTGCCGTTCTCCGAGGACGCGTTGCCGGCCGTGTCGGACAGGTCCGGGGCGGCGGCGTCGACGAGCGCCTGGGTGTCGCCGGCGACGTACTTGCCGAAGACCGAGGCGGTCGGCGCCCAGGCGGAATCGTAGTACGGGGCGCTCTGGAAGAAGGAGATGAGCTCGGCCGGGCCGACGACCCCGCCGATGGGGTTCTTCTTCGCGGTGGCGCGCAGCTGAAGCCACTTCGCCTGGACGGCGGCGCGGGTGGTGCCGAGGTGGTAGGTCGCGTCGTTCGCGGCGACCCAGTCCTGCCAGTCCTTCCAGCGGCCCTCGAACGCGACGTCCTGGTCCAGGTTGGCCTGGTACCAGATCTTGTCCCGCGAGGGGTTGACCACGCTGTCGACGACCATGCGGCGCACGTGGCCCGGGAAGAGGGTGCCGTACACGGCGCCCAGGTAGGTGCCGTAGGAGACGCCGAGGAAGTTGAGCTTCTTCTCGCCGAGGGCGGCGCGGATGACATCGAGGTCGCGCGCGGTGTTCGGCGTGGTCATGTGCGGCAGCATCGCGCCGCTGCGCTCCTGGCAGCCCTCGGCGTACTCGCGGGCCAGCTTGCGCTGGGCGAGCTTGTCGGCCTCGGAGTCGGGCACCGGGTCGGCCTTGGGGGCCTTGACGAACTCCTGGGGATCGACACAGGAGATGGGCGCGGACCTGCCGACGCCGCGCGGGTCGAAGCCCACGAAGTCGTAGGCCTTGGCCGCGTTGGCCCAGACGGCGTTCTTGTTGGTGACCCGGGTCGGGAAGCGCAGCCCGGAGCCGCCGGGCCCGCCGGGGTTGTAGATGAGCGCCCCCTGCCGCTCGGCCTTGGTGCCGGTGTTGCCGATGCGGTCGACGGCGAGCTTGACCTGCTTGCCGTAGGGCTTGGCGTAGTCGAGCGGCACGCTGACGTACCCGCACTGGATCGGCTTGGCCAGGTTCCAGTCGGCGGGGCAGTCCTGCCAGTCGATGCCGGCCTTCGCGGCCCGGGCGGCGGCGATCGCGGTGCCCTTGGCCTCTCGGTCCCGGCCGTGGCCGCTGCCCGCGCTCGCGTTCGCGGTGGGCGCCGCGACGGCGCCGGCTATCAGCGTGGCCGTGACGAGCGCGCCGGCCGAACCCAGCGCCGCCACCCGCCTCTTCGGTCTCGAACCCCTCAAGGGGGACCTCCCCGTACCTCGTTGAGATCAGTACGGGGATCCTCCCGGTTGTGGGGTCCCTGACAACAGAGTCGCGCGCTCTTCTTTGCCAATCCGATAAACGGAGAAGGTGTACTTCTCTACGGACACGGGCCTGCGAGGCCCGGTCGCCCCCGGCCCGCGGGGCGGACGCCCAGGTCTACCGCAGCGAGGCGAGGGCCTCGTCGAGCAGCCGCCTGAGCCGGAGGGCGTCCGGCGCCACCGCCGTCACCAGCGCGGCGGGCCCGGCGAGCGGCACCAGCGAGGCCCCCTCCCCCAGCACCCGGGCCGTCACCGGCTCGGCGGCGAACTCCGGTCGCACCACGACCAGTTGCCCGACGGCACGGTGCCCCGCCAGTACGGCGGGACCGTCCCAGCCGCCCGGCGCACCGGGCCCGCAGGACAGTTCCTGGTCGAGCACGGCCTGGCCGTCGACCCGCACCGTCAGACGGCTCGTGAGCCGCCCCGGTTCCTCACCTACGCGTCCGAGCACCTGTTCCTCGCGCAGCACGAGCCGGGCGGTCGCGGCGAGTTCGACGCGGGTGGTGACATGGAGGTCACTGCCCTGGGCCGAGATCAACTGCTCGGGAAGCCAGTGCAGTTCGCCGTGGTCGGCGACGGCGAGCCGGACGTCGTAACGGGCTTCGCCCTTGGCCTGTCCGGGCAGGGCGATGGTGGCGGCGGCCGACCCGACGGACAGCCGCGCGCCCTCTTCCACCCGGCCCCGAACGGTGAAGTGGTCACCACCGAGCGGCCCGCTCATCGCGCCGACCAGCATGACCCGCGCCCCGGTCTCCGTGGCCCGGGTGCGCCGCAGCGCCAGGGGCCCGTCGCTCTCCAGCACGGGCAGCGAGGTCCCGCCGCGCCCGTCGTCCCGGGCGACGATCCGCGCGACGGACCGCACCCCGGCACCGGCACGCACGCTCACGCCCTCCACGCGGCGAGCTGCGCGCGCACCCACGCCGCGACGTCCGTGACCCCGGCCTCGCTGCGCAACGACTGGAAGATCACGGGAAGTTCGGCGCGTTGCGCCTTGGCGTCGGCGGCCATGCGGGCGAGGTCGGAGCCGACGTAGGGGGCGAGGTCGGTCTTGTTGACGACGAGGAGGTCGGCGGTGGTCACGCCCGGGCCGCCCTTGCGCGGGATGTCGTCGCCCCCGGCCACGTCGATCACGAAGATCTGTGCGTCGACGAGCCCCTTGGAGAAGGTCGCGGTGAGGTTGTCCCCGCCGGACTCCACGAGCACGAGATCCAGCGGCCCGACCGCGTCCTCCAGATCCTCCACCGCCTCCAGGTTCGCGGAGATGTCGTCCCGGATCGCGGTGTGCGGACAGGCGCCCGTCTCCACGGCGGTGATCCGCTCGGGCGGCAGCACGGCCTCGCGGAGCAGGAACTCGGCGTCCTCCCGCGTGTAGATGTCGTTGGTGACGACGGCGAGTGACAGCTCCTCCCTGAGCGCCCGGCAGAGCGCGGCGACGGTGGCGGTCTTCCCGGACCCCACGGGGCCGCCGAGCCCGATACGGAGCGCTCTGCGGGTGCCGTCGGGGCGGTGGGCGTCGGCGCCGACGGCCGGTGGGACGTCGTGGTGGTGGTCGAGGTGCATGTGCGGCTCCTGGTGGTGGGCGAGCGAGGGGCCCGGGGTGGCGGGCGGTGGTGCCGGGGTGGGGTGCGTGGGGGGCCGGTCGCGCAGTTCCCCGCGCCCCTGAGGGGGATGGTCTGCGCGGCGTTCAAGGGGCGGCTACGAGGCGAACAGGCGCACCGGCCACGCCGCATGCACCTCCGCCCCGATCTCCAGCAGCGGCGCCGACACCGCGGGCAGCGCGTCGGCCCCCTCGCCGACCGCCTTCCGGGCCGCCTCCACCGCCCGGTCCGCGACCCGGTCCACCTCCGGCGCCAGCCGGGCCAGCACCCGCGTCGCGTCGAACGGATCCAGACTCAGCAACCGCACCGTCGCCGAGGTGGGCCCGCTCACACTCTCGTACGCCGCGCAGTACGCCGCGTCCACCGGACCCAGCCCCGCGGCCCGGGCGGCCAGCCCGAGCACCACCGGCTGGTGCGCTCCCTTGGGGAACTCCCTGCCGAGTCGGTCCAGTTCGGCGGACGGCCAGGTCGCCCGGGCGGCCCGCAGCAGCTGCCGGCCCAGTTTCCGGGCGGCGGTCCTCAGTGCGGGCGACGGCGTGCGCGCGTCGGCGGCACGGTCCAGCGCGACGGGGTCGATCCCCAGCGCCGCGGCCGCCGACAGCCCCGCCGCCGTCAGCCCAGCCGTGTGCAACCGCCCACGGCAGAACTCCCCCAGACTCGCCGCCCCGCTGATCCGGCCGGCCTTGACCGCCGCCTCGGCGCCGCCGGAGTGCGCATGCCCCCCGGCGGGAAATCGCCCGTCGGCCAGGACGAGAAGCGCCGCACGTGACATCAGACCACCCTCAGAACAGGAAGTACCTTTGTGCCATGGGAAGTTCGGCAGCGGGCGCCGCCTCGACCAGTTCCCCGTCGATGTACACGGCGAAGCTGTCGGGGTCGACGCGCACCTCGGGCCGCGCGTCGTTCTCGCGCATGTCGGCCTTGGTGATCCCGCGTGTCGACTCGATCGCCGCGAACCGCTTCCCGAGCCCCAGCCGCTCCGGCAGTCCGGCCTCGACGGCCAGGGGCGCGACGAAGTTGAGGGAGTTGGAGGCGGGAGCCCGCCCGATCGCCCCGTACATCGGCCGCGGCAGGATCGGCTGCGGAGTGGGGATCGAGGCGTTCGCGTCGCCCATCTGCGCATACGCGATCTGCCCGCCCTTGATGACGAGTTGCGGCTTGACGCCGAAGAACGCCGGCTCCCACAGCACCAGGTCGGCCAGCTTGCCGCTCTCCACCGACCCGACCTCCCGGGCCAGCCCCTGTGCGAGCGCGGGGTTGATCGTGTACTTGGCCACGTAGCGACGGACACGGCGGTTGTCGGCCCGTCCGTCCCCGGGCAGCGCGCCCCGCCTCCGCTTCATCACGTGCGCGGTCTGCCAGGTCCGCATGACGACCTCGCCGACGCGCCCCATGGCCTGGGAGTCCGAGGAGATGATCGAGATCGCGCCCAGGTCGTGCAGCACGTCCTCCGCCCCGATCGTGGACGGCCGGATCCGGGATTCGGCGAAGGCCAGGTCCTCCGGCACCGCGGGGTTGAGGTGGTGGCACACCATCAGCATGTCGAGGTGTTCCTCGGCGGTGTTGACGGTGAACGGCCGGGTCGGGTTGGTGGAGCTGGGCAGCACGTACGACTCGGAGACCACGGTCATGATGTCCGGTGCGTGCCCACCGCCCGCGCCTTCGGTGTGGTAGGCGTGGATGCCCCGCCCGGCGATCGCGGCCAGGGTGTCGCCCACGAAACCGGCCTCGTTGAGCGTGTCGGTGTGGATGGCGACCTGGATGCCCGTGCGCTCGGCGACGGTCAGCGAGGCGTCGATGACCGCCGGGGTGGAGCCCCAGTCCTCGTGCAGCTTCAGGCCGAGCGCGCCGCCGCGGATCTGCGACAGCATCGCCTCGTGGGAGACGGTGTTGCCCTTGCCGAGCAGGCCGATGTTGAGCGGGTGGGCCTCCATCGCCTCCAGCATCCGGGCGAGATGCCAGGGGCCGGGGGTCACGGTGGTGGCTTTGGACCCCTCGGCCGGGCCGGTGCCGCCGCCGACGAGGGTCGTGATGCCCGAGGAGAGCGCCTCGTCGGCGATCTGCGGGCAGATGAAGTGGACGTGCGCGTCGATGGCACCGGCCGTGAGGATCCGCCCGTTGCCCGCGATGATCTCGGTCTCCGGGCCGATGACCAGCTCCGGGTGGACGCCGTCCATGGTGTCGGGGTTGCCGGCCTTGCCGATGCCCGTGATCCGGCCGTCGCGGATGCCGACGTCAGCCTTGACGATCCCCCAGTGGTCGATGATCACCGCGCCGGTGATCACCGTGTCCGGGGTGCCCTCCGCGCGGGTGACCCACGCCTGGCCCATGGACTCGCGGATGACCTTGCCGCCGCCGAACACGGCCTCGTCACCGGCGAGTCCGGGGCCGCCGGAACGGTCCTCCTCGATCTCGACCAGCAGGTCGGTGTCGGCGAGGCGGATCCGGTCGCCGGTGGTCGGGCCGAACAGGTCGGCGTACGCGGCACGCGAGATCTCAGGCATCGAGGGCACCTCCGGTCTCCCCGCGCAGACCGGGCACCACGCGGGCCCCGGCCAGCGGAACGAGTTCGACGTCGACGGGGATCCCGGGCTCGAAGCGCACGGCCGTGCCGGCGGCGACGTTCAGCCGCTTGCCGCGCGCGGCGGCACGGTCGAACTCCAGGCCGGGATTGGCCTCGGCGAAGTGGTAGTGGGAGCCGACCTGCACGGGCCGGTCGGCGGCGTTGAGGACGGTGAGCCGGGTGACCTCGCGCCCCTCGTTGTAGGCAATCGGGTCCTCGGCGAAGAGGATCTCTCCGGGAATCACGGCGCTCTCCCCGTCAGACGATCGGCTCATGGACGGTGACGAGCTTGGTGCCGTCCGGGAAGGTGGCCTCGACCTGGACGTCGTGGATCATCTCCGGGATGCCCTCCATGACGTCGTCCCTGGTCAGGATTTTGCGCCCGGAGGACATGAGCTCCGCGACGGTCCGGCCGTCCCGCGCGCCTTCGAGGATGTGCGAGGTGATGAGAGCGACCGCCTCGGGGTGGTTGAGCTTCAGCCCGCGGGCCCGGCGCTTCTCGGCGACGTCCGCCGCCACGTGGATCAGCAGTCGTTCTTGCTCGTGCGGGGTCAGCTGCACGTCCCACCTCACAGTCGTCGCTCCGGGCCGTGCGGGGCCCGGTTGCCGCGGCCACGGGGCAAAGTGCCAGGTGGCGTGGAGCGGCAGGCTAGTGGGAGCGCGTTTCGGGCACGTTAACCGAGCTGTGATCAACCGGTCGGCGTGTCCCCGCCCCGCATGCCGGTCAGGGCACGCAGACCGTCCCGGAGGACCTCCACCGGTGCCGGTCCGAAGAGGGACTGCTGGGTGATGAACCCGAGCACGGCGGCGATCATCGTGCGGGCCACATGGTCCGGCTCCACGTCCGTCCTCATCATCCCGGCCTCCTGGTAGCGCTCGACGATCCTCCCCCAGGCCGCGCGGACCGAGCCGTAGCCCTCTTCGAGCAGCAGCGCCAGCTCCTCGTTGCGCAGGGTCTCCGTCCACACCTGGACGACGAGCCGGGGGAAGGCGGGCCGGCCGTCGACGACGAGGGACTCACGGGCGGCGAGCGTCCCGCCGAGGACGGAGGCGACGAGTTCGTCGGGCGGCGGGGGCGGACTCTGGCGCGCCGCCTCCTCAAAGGCTTCGCGGACCGAGCCGAGCACCTCGGCGACGATGGCGCCGATCAGCTCCTCCTTGCCGCTGAAGTAGCGGTAGACCGCACCGGCCGAGAGGTCGACCTCCTTCAGCACGTCCTGCATGGACGTGGCGTGGAAGCCGTTGCGGGCGAAGCAGAGCGCGGCGCCGTCGAGGATCTGGCGGCGGCGGGCGTCGAGGTGTTCCTGGGACACGCGGGCCATGATCCCCAAAGTAAAACGAATATTCATTCTTGACAAGACGCCGCGACCCGAGCACGGTGAAGGCGGAGCAAAACGAACGATCCTTCTTTTTAGCGTTCCCGGTTTCGTCCCGGTTCCGTTCCCGGTTCCGCTCGCCCCAGGAGACCCTCATGCCTTCCCGCAACCGCCAAGTGATCGCGGCCGTCGTCCTCGTGCCCGTCCTGGCCGCCCTCGCCCTGTGGGCCTTCGCCTGGCCGGCCTCCCGCATCGCACCCCGTGACCTGCCGCTGGGCGTGGCCGGACCAGCCACGGCGGTGACCCAGGTCGCGCGGCAGCTGGAGCGGCACGAGGGCGCCTTCGAGATCCATCGCTACGCCGACGAGGCCGCCGCCCGGGACGCCATCGGAGACCGGAGCGTCTACGGCGCGCTCGTGGTCACCCCACAGGGGCCGGAACTGCTCACCGCGTCGGCGGCCGGGCCGGCTGTCGCGCAGTTCCTCCAGCAGGCCGTGGCCCAGCGGGCAGCCGGTGAGGGCGCTCGGGTCCGGACGGTCGACGTCGTGCCCACCCCGTCCGGCGATCCGCGCGGCGTGGTGCTGAACGCCGCCATCCTGCCCCTCGCCCTGGCCGGCATCGCGGCCGGCGCGGCGGTCACTCTGCTGGGGCTGCGCGGACGCCGGGCCGTGCTCGCGCTGCTCGGCGCGTCCGCCGTGGTGGGCGTCGTCGCGGCGGGGATCGCGCACAGCTGGCTCGGGGCGCTCGGCGGAGCCTGGTGGGCGGAAGCCGGAGTGCTCGCCCTGTCCACGCTGGCCGTCGGCGGCGCCGTCGCCGGACTCGCCGCCCTCGCCGGCCCCGCCGGTACGGGCATCGGGGCCGCCCTGGTGATGCTGATCGGCAACCCCTTCTCCGGCGCCACGTCGGCCCCGCAGATGCTGCCGGAGCCGGCCGGCGCGATCGGGCAGTGGCTGCCGCCCGGCGCGGGCACGTCGCTGCTGCGCTCGGTGGCGTACTTCGACGGCGCGGCGGCGACCGGGCCTGCCCTGACGCTGACCTGGTGGGCGGTGCTGGGCCTGGGCGCCGTGCTGCTCGGCGGCGCGCTCAGGGCACGGAGGGTGGGCGCCGGGCCCGCGGCCGACCGCCGGGAGCTCTCGGCCGTCGCCTGACCGGCACCCGCATGAGGCGACCGTGCGTCCCCGCCGTAGCGGACGGGGGCGCGCGGTCTTCACGCCTGGCCGGGCTTCACGCATGCCCGGGCTGTACACCTGGCCGGGCTTCACACATGCCCGGACTCCGGTCTTCCCGAGGTGTTCGGCTGCCCGGGCCTCTTGTACGCCCGGGGCGGCCGGGCCGCGGGCAAGCGATTCGCGCTGCCCGACGCGCGCCTGGTGATCCGTCAGCCGGCGCTGCCCGGGCCGGTCCGGGGCCAGGCGAGCGATCCGGCCGTTCAGGCGTGCGAGTTGCCGCGCGTCCGAAGCCGGATGGAGGAGATCTTCGCGCGGCATTCGGGCCGCACCCGAGCGGACAAGGTCCTCAACGCACAGGAGGCGGTGGCCTTGATGCGCCAGCGAGGCGAGACGGAACAGTACGCCGCCACCCTGGCCCGGGCGCTCGGGTGCCGGACGGCGAGCGGCGCACCGCGCGACTCACCCTCCCCCCGGAATCCGTCAGTTGACGCGAAGCCGTCGTTCCGGAGGCACGCCGCGACGGCGGAGCATCCGGAGCTGAGTTGAAACGGACCAAAAGACGTACCCCTGTTCGGAGTAGGCGGGAGACCGATTTCGGGATGCTTCCGGTTGCGCAACGCGCGTAGTCCGAGGGCGTAATGGGGCATTACGCCGCTGGTCCGACGGTCCGCGAACCCGTGGACCGTGGCGCGAACGCACACGTGTCCACCCGAACGGGTGAGTGGTGAGTAACAACACAAATCCCCGGTTCCGTTGGGAAATCCGGACAGGCATGCGCCAAGATCCCTGTCTGACGACAAGCCCCCGCCGCTGTGGCGGGGCGATCCGGGCGGACGCCGAGTCCTGCCGCCGCCCGGATGACCGGTCGACAGGAGTGGATCGGCAGGAGTGGAGGACCCAAGCACGACGGGTCGCCGGGACGGTCACGCCATGACCGGACCCGAGCAGCCCTTGGGGTGAAGCCGCGTCAGCGGCCGGGCAACTTTGTCAGCCCGAATCCGACAGGTCATCCTTCACAGGCGGCTGACGAAGGGTTGCGCATGACTGCGCTCAATCGTGTCCCGTCGCTCATGGCCCGGGCCGGCACGGCCTCGGCGCTCACCATCGCCGCGGTGGGCGGCTCGATCGTGGCTCCCGGCTTCGCCTCCGAGGCCGCGGCAGCCACACCGGCGACCAAGGCACTCCAGATCGCGGCCTCCAAGAAGGGTTCGCCCTACAAGTACGGAGCGATAGGGCCGCACCGGTTCGACTGCTCGGGGCTCACGCTCTACTCGTTCAAGAAGGCCGGCAAGAAGCTCCCCCGCACGGCTGCCCAGCAGTACAACAAGACGCGCCACATCTCCGCCAAGAACCGCAAGGCGGGAGACCTGGTGTTCTTCCACTCGGGCAGCAACGTGTACCACGTCGGCATCTACGCGGGTAAGAACAAGCTCTGGCACTCCCCGAAGAGCGGGGACGTGGTCCGACTGCAGAAGATCTGGACCAAGAGCGTCTGGTACGGGCGCGTGAGGTGATCCGCCCGGCGTGCGGCGGCGTCCCTGAGGCGCCGCCGCACGCCGGAGCGTGACACGGGCTCGGATGGATACTCGTGCCGTCATGGCCGAGCACCGTCCCTGCACCGCGCGCAACGAGACTCCGCTCCAACGCGCCGACCGCAACTTCGTCGAGCTGCTCCAGGAACTCCGCGTCACCCAGACGGGTGTGCAGATCCTTTTCGCCTTCCTGCTGTCGCTGGCCTTCACCTCGCGCTTCGGCGACCTCGACACGGTCCAGCGCGTCACCTACGTCATCACGCTGCTGCTTGCGGTCCTGGCCGCCGCCCTCTTCACCGCGCCGGCCGCGCTGCACCGTTCGCTCTTCCAGCAGGGCGCCAAGCCCCGCATAGTGCAGGTCTCCTCGCGCCTGGCCACGACGGGTCTGTGCGTTCTGGTGTTCGCGTTCAGCGGTTCGGTGCTGCTGGTGGTCGACGTGACCACGGGCCGTACCGGTGGCCTCGCCGCGGGCGCCGGGACCTTCCTGGTCTGCGTCGGACTGTGGGGGGTGCTCCCCCGGCTGGTGCGACGGGCGGGGCTGCGGGGGGACAGGAACGGGGCCGAGGAGGAGCCGGAGGGGGCCGGGGTCAGGATCCCCGCACCGCTGCGGCGCACGGTCGGGCAGCCGTCAGGGCTTCGAGGGGCGGCAGCGCACCGGGAGGCGTCGGCTCGGCACCGGTGAGGGCCGCGGGCTCCGACGGATCGCAAGGCGTGGAGCGGGCCGCAAGGCGTGGAGCGGGCCGCGTAGAGCCGTGGGGTGGCCCGGATGCGGGTCGCGCGGGCCGGGGTGCGTGGAGGGCACCCGAGGGGGAGGCGATTCGGGTCTTCCGGGTGGGGCAGGTCCCGTGAGGGCCGGCTACGGCTCCTGCCGGCCCGCCGTCGTGACCGGCCGGACCGGAACGGCCCACGGGAGCTCGATCGAGATGGTCTTGCCGCCTTCGCGGGTCGGGCGGATACGCATTCTGCCGCCGCACTCGGCGGTCAGCCAGCGGATGATGACCAGACCGCGGCCGTTGTCCTGCTGGACGGCCGCGGGCAGGCGTCTGGGAAAGCGCGGGTGGCTGTCCGTGACACCGATGCGCAGGTGTTCGTCGCGGTCCAGTTCGACGTCCACGGTGAAGGTGGGCGACTGGCCGAAGGTGTGCTGGACGGCATTGGTCGCGAGTTCCGAGATGATGAGCCGGACGGTGTCGGACGCCTCCGTGTCCGCCGGCAGGCCCCACTCCGCCAGGGTGCTCACCACGTAGGCGCGCGCTGCGGAGACCGAGGCGGGATCGCTCGGCAGAGTGACGGATGCTTCCAAATGGTCTGCCATGGCGACGTCGTCCCTTTCCCACGGGACCGTAGCCCGACACGGAGCGGAGGGTTCGAGTACGGTCCCGGACTGGTGCTTCCTCGTCAGACTGCCACCAGAACACCCGTGAAGGTCGGCGATCCACCAAGATATGCATATATCTGTCGCTCAAAGCGGTGAACTCTGCGACGCGAGACCGTATTTGGGTGGCTCTGAAGGAGTAAGGAGGAGCCCATGCAGCACGGTCCCGCGGTGCGCCGCCGGAAACTGGGCGCCGAACTGCGTGCGCTGCGCTCCTCGGCGGGGCTCACGAGCGGTGAGGCGGCCCGGCTGGTGGGCTGGCACCAGTCCAAGGTCAGCCGGATCGAGACGGGCACGAGCGGGGTGAAACCGGCCGATGTGCGGTTACTTCTGGACGCCTACGGCGTGGGGGACTCCCAACTGCGTGAACTCCTCATGGCGTTGGCGGGATCCGAGGACAGCGGCGGCCGGCACCACTGGTGGCACGCCTACCGCGGGGTGCTGCCGCCGACCTACCGGGACTTCATCAGCCTGGAATCCCAGGCCGGCGCGATGCGCACGCTGGAGACCACGGTGGTCCCGGGCCTTCTCCAGACGCCCGAGTACGCGCGCGCGGTGACGCGGGCCGCGGTGGAGGGGCTGGCGGAGGACCGGCTCGACACGCTGGTCGAGGTGCGGCTGGCCCGCCAGGACGTGCTGCGCGCCGACCCCCCGCTGAAGCTGAGCGCGGTCCTGGACGAGGCGGTGCTGCGGCGGGAGGTGGGCGGGCCCGGGGTCATGGCCCGGCAGCTGGAACGGCTGGTCGAGGCGGCCCGGCTGCCCCAAGTGTGCCTGCAGGTACTGCCGTTCGCCGCCGGGGCGCACATCGGCGTCACTGGCCCTTTCGTTATTTTCTCATTTTCGAGCACTTCTGATCTAGACGTGGTTGTTCTCGACCACTTGACGAGTAGCCTCTACCTCGAACGGAAAGAAGACCTCCAGGCCTACACGGAGGCCTTCAACGCCCTTCAGATCCACGCCCTTTCGCCCGAGGACTCGTTGGATTTCATCGCCGGGACAGCCGCCGGCGCGTAAGGAGGCACCATGCGTGCACTGCCTCGTCACGTCCCCTCAAGCATCGAACTGCACGATGTGCGGTGGGTGCGCAGCAGCTACAGCACCGGCGCGAACAACTGCGTCGAGACCGCCCGTCCGGACACCCCGCCCTGGGCCGGACTGCTCGCCGTGCGCGACTCCAAGGATCCAGCCGGACCCGCGCTGCTCTTCTCCAGGGGGAGCTGGGCGGCCTTCACGGCCGGCGTGGACCGTATGTAGACGCGCCACCGGGCGCGTTCGATCAGACCCTCATCGTGCGACGCACGGCCGTGTCACGCCGACTCATGGCCGCGTCTCGCCGATCAGCCGTACAGCGCGATCGATCTGCTGACCGGTCAGGTCGGCGCGTGCGGTCAGCCTGAGCCGTGAGATGCCGTCCGGCACGGAAGGGGGCCGGAAACACCCCACGGCCAGGCCGGCCGCGCGGCACTGCGCCGCCCAGCGCACGGCGTCCTCGGGAGAGGGCGCCCGCACCGAGACCACCGCGGCGTCCGGACGGACCGCTTCCAGGCCCGCGGCGGTCAGGCGTGCGTGCAGTTCACCCGCCACCGCGCGGGCCCGCGCCGCCCGCTGCGGCTCACGGCGCAGCAGCCGCAGGGCCGACAGGGCCGCCCCCGCCGCCGCGGGGGCGAGTCCGGTGTCGAAGATGAAGGTCCGGGCCGCGTTGACGAGGTGGTCGACGACCCGGGCCGGGCCGAGGACGGCTCCGCCCTGGCTGCCGAGCGACTTGGACAGCGTGACCGTCGCGACGACGTCGTCCGCGCCCGCGAGGCCCACGGCGTGCGGAGCGCCGCGGCCGCCGTCGCCGAGAACGCCCAATCCGTGGGCGTCGTCGACGACCAGCCCCGCGCCGTGCTCCCGGCAGGCCTCGGCCAGGGCGGCGAGGGGGGCCGCGTCGCCGTCGACCGAGAAGACCGTGTCGGACACGGCGATGGCCGTGCCCTCGTG
The DNA here is from genome assembly GCF_001280065.1 of Streptomyces sp. NRRL B-1140. Classification (GTDB taxonomy): domain Bacteria; phylum Actinomycetota; class Actinomycetes; order Streptomycetales; family Streptomycetaceae; genus Streptomyces. The sequence goes on along the minus strand of NZ_LGEA01000125.1, from coordinate 140,439 downwards.
GGTGGCCAGCGCCTTGCGCGCGGCGTCCGGCTCGGCGTGCGCCACGACCTGGGTGGTGCCGCGGGCCAGCCGGCAGCCGTCGATCAGCGAGGCGTGGTTGCCCGCGTCGGAGACGATCAGTGAGCCGTGCGGGGCCAGCGCGGTGACCGCGGCGAGGTTGGCGGCGTAACCGGAGGAGAAGACGAGTGCCGCCTGGAAACCGCAGAAATCGGCCAGTTCCCGCTCCAGTTCGGTGTGCAGTTCGGTGGTGCCGGTGACGAGCCGGGAGCCGGTGGAGCCGCCGCCCCAGTCGCGCGCGGCCCGGGCGGCGCCCTCGGTGACCTCGGGGTGGCGGGCCAGACCGAGGTAGTCGTTGCTCGCCAGGTCGAGGAGCGGCGAGTCGGCCGGACGGGGGCGCAGAGTCCGGACGAGTCCGGCGCGGGCACGCAGCTGCGCCTGCTCGTCGATCCAGCCGAACGCCATGGGTGGTCCTCCGGGGAATTTGTAGGCAGTGCACAGACACTAGCGGGATCACCAGCAGGTCACTGTGTGGCAATACCCACACCTCGAAGCGACTCTGTTGTGCGAACTCTCCTTTGCCCCGGGCACCTCCTTAGGACAGGATCGGCTTCCATGGACCTGCTGAACACGCTGGTGGACAAGGGGCTTCGGCGCGAGCTGCCGACCCGCGACGAGGCTCTGGCCGTCCTCGCGACGTCCGACGACGACCTGCTCGATGTGGTGGCCGCGGCCGGAAAGGTGCGCCGGCACTGGTTCGGCCGACGGGTGAAACTGAACTATCTCGTCAACCTCAAGTCCGGCCTGTGTCCCGAGGACTGCTCGTACTGTTCGCAGCGGCTCGGCTCGACGGCCGGGATCCTGAAGTACACCTGGCTGAAGCCCGACCAGGCGTCCGACGCGGCGGCGGCCGGGGTGGCCGGCGGGGCCAAGCGGGTGTGCCTGGTGGCGAGCGGACGCGGCCCGACCGACCGGGACGTGGACCGGGTCTCCGAGACGATCAAGGCGATCAAGGACAACAACGAGGGCGTCGAGGTGTGCGCCTGCCTCGGACTGCTCTCCGACGGCCAGGCGGAGCGGCTGCGCGAGGCCGGCGCCGACGCCTACAACCACAACCTGAACACGTCCGAGGCGACGTACGGCGAGATCACCACCACGCACACCTACGAGGACCGCGTCGACACCGTGCAGAAGGCGCACGCGGCCGGTCTGTCCGCCTGCTCGGGGCTGATCGCCGGCATGGGCGAGACGGACGAGGACCTGGTGGACGTGGTCTTCTCGCTGCGTGAGCTGGACCCGGACTCGGTTCCGGTCAACTTCCTGATCCCGTTCGAGGGCACCCCGCTCGGCAAGGAGTGGAACCTGACGCCGCAGCGGTGCCTCAGGATCCTGGCGATGACGCGGTTCGTCTGCCCGGACGTCGAGGTGCGGATCGCGGGCGGGCGCGAAGTCCACCTGCGCACGATGCAGCCGCTCGCCCTGCACCTGGCCAACTCGATCTTCCTCGGTGACTACCTCACCAGTGAGGGCCAGGCGGGCAAGGCCGACCTGGAGATGATCGCGGACGCCGGGTTCGAGGTGGAGGGCACCGGCCAGGTGACGCTGCCCGAGCACCGGGCGGCCGACGGCTGCCACGACGGGGGCGGGGTGTGCGGTTCCGGCGGCGGGGCATGCGGCTCCGGCGAAGAGCCGCAGGTCGCCGACTCCTCCACGGGCGCCGCACCGCGGACCGACCTGGTCGCCGTGCGCCGCCGGGGCGCGGGGACGGACCTCGCTCCCAATGCCTGAGCCTGCCGTATCCCAACTACTGGAGCTGGACCGGCGGCACGTGTGGCATCCGTACGGCCCGATGCCCGGGCGGCAGGAACCGCTCGTCGTGGAGTCGGCGAGCGGGGTGCGGCTGCGGCTGGCCGACGGCTCGGGAGAACTGGTCGACGGGATGTCGTCCTGGTGGTCGGCGATCCACGGTTACAACCACCCGGTCCTCAACGAGGCCGCCCACGAGCAGCTCGGGCGGATGTCCCATGTGATGTTCGGCGGGCTCACCCACGAGCCCGCCGTGCGGCTGGCGAAGCTCCTTGTCGACATGTCACCCGAAGGCCTCGAGCACGTCTTCCTGGCCGACTCCGGGTCGGTGTCGGTCGAGGTCGCGGTCAAGATGTGCCTGCAGTACTGGCGTTCGCTGGGCCGCCCGGGCAAACAGCGGCTTCTCACCTGGCGCGGCGGCTACCACGGTGACACCTGGCAGCCGATGTCGGTGTGCGATCCCGAGGGCGGGATGCACGACCTGTGGACCGGGGTGCTGCAACGCCAGGTGTTCGCCGACCCGCCGCCGGCGGAGTACGAGGAGGCGTACGCCGAGCACCTGCGGTCGCTGATCGAGCGGCACGCCGGTCAACTGGCGGCGGTGATCGTCGAGCCGGTGGTGCAGGGGGCGGGCGGGATGCGCTTCCACTCCCCCGCGTATCTGCCGGTGCTGCGCGAGGCGTGCGACGCGCACGACGTGCTGCTGGTGTTCGACGAGATCGCGACCGGGTTCGGCCGTACGGGTGCGATGTTCGCGGCGGAGCACGCGGCCGTCACGCCGGACGTGATGTGCGTGGGCAAGGCGCTGACCGGCGGCTACCTGACCATGGCGGCGACCCTGTGCACCGCTCGGGTGGCCGACGGCATCTCCCGGGGCGAGGTGCCGGTGCTCGCGCACGGACCCACCTTCATGGGCAACCCGCTGGCCGCCGCCGTGGCCTGCGCCTCGATCGGGCTGCTGCTCGGCCAGGACTGGCTCGGGGAGGTCCGGCGGATCGAGACGGGACTGCGGGAGGGGCTCTCGGCCGCCTCGGACCTGCCCGGGGTGAAGGACGTGCGCGTCCTCGGCGCCATCGGCGTCGTCCAGCTGGACCACGCTGTGGACATGCAGGCGGCGACGCGGGCGGCCGTGCGCGAAGGCGTGTGGCTGCGGCCGTTCCGCGATCTGATCTACACCATGCCGCCGTACGTGACGGGCGACGCGGACCTGGCGCGGATCGCGCGCGCCGTGTGCGCGGCCGCTCGGGAGGGATGACATGCCGGTACTGGTGATCACGGGCACGGGCACGGAGGTCGGCAAGACGGTGGTGACCGCCGCCGTCGCAGCGACGGCGCTGGCGGCGGGCCGGTCGGTGGCCGTGCTGAAGGCCGCGCAGACGGGCGTACGGCCGGACGAGCCCGGGGACGCCGCCGAGGTGGCGCGCCTGGCGGGCCCGGTGACGACGGCCGAACTCGCCCGCTACCCCGAGCCGCTGGCCCCGGCCACCGCGGCGCGCCGGGCGGGCTTGGCCCCGGTCCATCCGCACGAGGTCGCGGAGGCCGCCGCCAAACTGGCCACCGAGCACGATCTGGTGCTGGTCGAAGGGGCGGGCGGACTGCTCGTACGGTTCGACGCGGCCGGAGGGACCCTGGCGGACGCGGCGCGGCTGCTGTCGGCGCCGGTGCTGGTCGTGGCGCCGGCCGGACTCGGCACGCTGAACTCGACGGAACTGACGGCGCGTGAACTGCGCTCCCGGGGGCTGGAGCCGGCCGGGATCGTCATCGGGAGCTGGCCCACGGCCCCGGATCTCGCCGCCCGCTGCAATCTGGCGGACCTGCCGGACGTGGCCGGGGCCCCGCTGCTGGGCTCGGTCCCGGCCGGGTCGGGCGTCCTCGCCCCCACCGTCTTCCGGGCGGCCGCGCCGCAGTGGCTGGCGCCCCGGCTGGACGGCTCGTGGGACGCGGAGGCGTTCCGGGTACGGGAGGCGCCCGGGGCGTTCTGAGGGGCCGGAGGGGAGCGCGGTGGAACCGGCGCGGGCGTGCTCGCGTGGTGCATCACGTACTGATCGCCTCCGAAGGGACCACCTTGCACGCGAACGGATTACGCCCGTCCCGCCGTACGGCTCTCGCGCTCGGCACGGCCGCCGCTCTCACGCTGGGCGGCGGCGCGGCCCGGGCGTCGACCCGCACCGCCGGTGTCACCGCGCGGCTGCGGGACCTGGAACGAGAGCACACCGCCCGGCTGGGCGTGTACGCCCGCAACATGCGCACCGGCCGGACGGTGGTGTACCGGGCCGACGAGCGCTTCCCCATGGCCTCGTTGTTCAAGACGCTGGCCGCCGCGGCCGTGCTGCGCGACCTCGACCGCGACGGGGAGTTCCTGGCCCGGCGCATCCACTACACCCAGGCCTGCGTCGACGCCTCGCAACACTCCCCCGTCACCAAGGACCACGTCGCGACCGGCATGACCGTCGCCGAACTGTGCGACGCCACCATCCGCTTCAGCGACAACACCGCGGGCAACCTGCTGCTGAAGGAGCTGGGCGGACCGACCGCGATCACGCGCTTCGCCCGCTCGACGGGTGACCGCGTCACCCGGCTGGACCGTTGGGAGCCCGCGCTCAACTCCGCGGAGCCGTGGCGCGTCACCGACACGACCTCGCCGCGTGCCATCGGCCTGACCTACGCCCGGCTGGTGCTCGGCGACGCGCTCGAGCCCCGGGACCGGTCCCGGCTCACGGACTGGCTGCTGCGCAACACCACGAGCCTGGAGAGGTTCCGCAAGGGTCTGCCGGCCGACTGGCTGCTCGCCGACAAGACGGGTGGCGGGCAGTACGGCAGCAACAACGACGTGGGCATCACCTGGCCGCCGGACGGCCCGCCGATCGTGATGTCGGTGCTGACCACCCAGCCGGAGGAGGACGCCCCGGGCGACAACCCGCTGGTGGCCCGCACGGCCGCGCTGCTGGCGGCGGAACTCGCCTAGCGGGCGGACCGGCCCCGCCCGGGCCCTGCCCGGCCCGCGCGGGGCCGCGTACTCCTGCGGCAGGCGGCGGGGATGCGCCGGGCTCGTCCGGGGGACAATCCCGGTAAGGCGCAAGGCCCGGCCTCGTCAGGGAGGTTCCCCATGCCGCTCCGCTCCGGCAAGGTGCCACGGGATGCCGTGCACCATCCGCTGTTCGCCCGCTGCTACGCCCGGATCAGCGTGGCCGCCGAGACCCGGATGGGCATGGGCCCGCTACGCGGGAGACTGCTCGACGGGCTGTCGGGGCGGGTGATCGAGATCGGCGCGGGCAACGGGCTGAACTTCGCGCACTACCCGGGCACCGTCGCGGAGGTCGTCGCCATCGAACCGGAGCGACGGCTGCGGCGCCTGGCCGTGGAGGCCGCGCTGCGGGCCGACGTGCCGGTGGACGTGGTGCCGGGCGCGGCCGAGGCACTCCCGGTCAAGAGCGAGGGCTTCGATGCGGCCGTGGTGTCGCTGGTGCTGTGCAGTGTGCGGGACGTGCCCCGGGCGCTCGCGGAGCTGCGGCGGGTGCTGCGGCCGGGCGGCGAGGTGCGGTTCTTCGAGCACGGCCGGGGCGGCGGCCGGGCCATGGCCTTCGCGCAGCAGGCGCTGGACCGGACGGTGTGGCCGGTGCTGAGCGGGGGCTGCCATGTGGCGCGGGAGCCGGTGCGGGCGCTGCGGGACGCCGGGTTCGAACTCGGCCCCTACCGGCAGGTGCTGATGCCGGAGGAGGGGCCGCGGCTGCCCACCTCGTACTGCGTGCTCGGGACCGCCTGGCGTCCGGTCGCAGGGTGATCACAGGCTCCACTGACGCAGCTCCTGTTCGATCTCCCGCACGGAGGCCTCGCCGCGCTTGACCAACTGGGCGAGGTCGCGGACCTGCTCGGGCGAGGTGACGACCTTGACCCCGCTGGCGACGAGGTACGCGTAGGCGACGGCGGAGGCGAACAGGGCGTTGGAGCGTTCCAGCGCGGGGACGTGGATCAGGAGCTGGAGCAGGGCGGCGGCGCGGGCGTACGGGCCGTCGTAGACGGGGACGTCGAACACGGCGGCCCGGTGGCGGGCGACGGCGGCGACGAGGGCTCCCCAGTCGGTGACCTGGGGGTCCCCCGGGGTCTTCTGCTCGGCGAGCATCAGGAGCCAGGCGAGGTCGATCTCGAGGTCGTCCAACGGTTCAGTGGCGACCTTCGCGCGTGTCCTCGCGGTCCTCCCCCACTCGCGGTCTCGTTCGAGCGGAGCCACCTCCGTCGAACTCCTCGGCGAAGACGGACTCGTACTGCTTCATGAAGTCCGCTGCGGCCTCCACGAAGGTGTGGCCCACCTCGCCGGTGTCCTGCCTGACCAGCTCCTCGATGTAGCGGTTGACGCTCATGCCGCGGGCCAGGGCGCGTTCACGGGCGGCGCGGGCGGTGCCCTCGTCGACGCGTACGTTCAGCTGGGTCTTCGCCATACCTCGAAGCTAGCGCCGAGGTGCTAGCACCGGCAAGGGCGGTGTCCGACCCGCGGAGGATACCGAGTGTGGGCCGAGTCACATTACTCTCGGGCAGGGTCGGGGCCCTGACGTCCCTCCAGAGGAGGCAGCCTTGTCCACACCCGCTGCGGAGCACGCTCCCGGCCTCGCGCCGGCCGACGGGATCGCGGCCCGCGCCCGCGGTCTGACCAAGGCGTACGGCGCGGGCGAGACGGCCGTGCTCGCGCTCGACTCGGTCGACGTGGACGTCGTCCGGGGCCGGTTCACCGCGGTGATGGGCCCGTCGGGGTCCGGGAAGTCCACGCTGATGCACTGCCTGGCCGGGCTCGACACCGTCTCGGCCGGTCAGGTGTGGCTGGGCGACACGGAGATCACCGGACTGAGGGAGCGCGAGCTGACGCGGCTGCGCCGGGACCGGATCGGGTTCATGTTCCAGTCGTTCAACCTCATCCCGACCCTGAACGCGCTGGAGAACATCACCCTGCCCATGGACATCGCGGGCCGGACACCGGACGGGAAGTGGCTGGACCAGGTGATCGACACCCTGGGCCTGCGGGACCGGCTGGGGCACCGTCCCTCGCAGCTCTCCGGCGGGCAGCAGCAGCGCGTGGCCTGTGCCCGGGCTCTGGCCTCCCGGCCCGAGCTGATCTTCGCTGACGAACCGACCGGCAACCTCGACTCGCGCGCCGGGCTGGAAGTGCTCGGCTTTCTGCGCGAGGCGGTGGACCGGCTCGGGCAGACGGTCGTCATGGTGACCCATGACCCGGGCGCCGCCGCCCACTCTGACCTGGTGCTCTTCCTCGGGGACGGCCGGATCGTCGACGAGATGCGGCGCCCGACGGCGGATGCGGTCCTGGAGCGGATGAAGAGGTTCGACGTGATCCGCACCCGCTCCGAGGACACCGGCGCCCCGGTGTCGCCCGAGGAGAACTGAGCCCGTGCTCAAGGCGACCCTGCGGAGCTTTCTGGCACACAAGGGGCGGCTGCTGCTCTCGGCGCTCGCCGTCCTGCTGTCCGTGGCGTTCGTCACGGGGAGCCTGATCTTCTCGGACACCGTCAGCCGCACGTTCGACCGGCTGTTCGCCTCCACCGCGGCCGATGTCACCGTCAGCCCGAAGAAGGACCTCGACGAAGCGCTGCCGTCGGGCCGGACGGCCACCCTGCCCGCCGCGCTCGCCGCACGGGTCCGGCAGGTCGACGGGGTCGCGGCGGCCCGCGCCGATGTGAAGGTGAACGGCCTCACGGTCGTGAACCAGGACAACGAACCCGTGGGCCCGACCACCGGGGCGCCGACGCTCGGCTACGCCTGGAACCCCAACGAGCGCAGCCCCGTGCGACTGACCTCGGGCCATGCCCCGCGCGGATCCGCGCAGACGCTGCTCGACTCCGAGACCGCCGGCCGCAGGAACGTGCACATCGGTGACACCCTCACGGTCATCGCACCGCCCGGCTCGTTCCGGGTCCGGGTGGTCGGCATCGTCACGTTCACCACCACGAACCCCGGATCCGCACTCCTCTACTTCGACACCCCCACCGCCCAGCGGAAGCTGCTGGGCCGGACGGGCACGGCCACGAGCATCTCGGTCGACGCGGCTCAGGGGGTCGGCGACGACCGGCTGAAGCAGCGCGTGGCCGACGCGCTCGGCGCGCACACCTACGACTTCAGGACGGCCGGCGAACAGGCCGAGTCGGACGTGGAGCAGCTGGGCGGGTTCCTCGACGTCATCAAGTACGTGATGCTCGGCTTCGCCGGGGTCGCCGTCCTGGTCGGCGTGTTCCTGATCGTCAACACCTTCTCCATGCTCATCGCCCAGCGCACCCGTGAGCTGGGCCTGCTGCGCGCTCTGGGCGCCGACCGCCGCCAGGTCCGCGCCTCGGTGCTCACCGAGGCGCTGCTGCTCGGGCTGGTCGGCTCCACACTGGGGCTCGCCGCGGGCATCGGGCTGGCGGCCGGGCTCATCGGGCTGATGGGCACGCTCGGCATGAACATCGACGCCGACGAGATGCAGATCGGCTGGGCGACCCCCGTGGCGGCGTACGTGGTCGGGCTCGGCGTCACCTTCGTCGCCGCGTACCTCCCGGCCCGGCGGGCCGCGGGCGTCTCGCCGATGGCCGCGCTCTCGGACGCCGAGGTGGCCGGGGTGGGCCGGCCACTGCGGGTGCGTGCGGTGGCGGGCGCCATCGTCGGGGCGGCCGGCGTGGCGGCCCTCGCGGGCTGCGCGGTGTCCCGGCAGACGTCGTCGGCGGCGTCATTGCTCGGGCTAGGCGTGGTGCTCACCCTGATCGCGACGGTGATCGCCGGGCCGCTGCTGGTGCGTCCGGTGATCCGGGTGCTGGGCGCGGCCTTCCCCGCGCTGTTCGGTCCGGTCGGCCGGATGAGCCAGCGCAACGCCCTGCGCAATCCCCGCCGCACCGGAGCCACCGCGGCGGCGCTGATGGTGGGGATCGCCCTGGTCGGCGGGATGTCGGTGGCGAGCGAGTCGATGACCGCGTCGTTCGACCGGCAGATCGACACGACGCTCGGCGCCGATTTCGTCGTGCAGAACACCAACTTCCAGCCGTTCCCGCAGGAGGTCACCGACAAGGTGCGCCGCACCGACGGTGTGGGCCTGGTCGTGCGCGGGAGGTTCACACCGGTCGCGGTGCGCCTCCCGGACGGCGACCGCGTGGAGACGACTGCGGCGGGCTACGATCCGCGGCTCGACGAGGTCGCCGATATCACCTACGCACAAGGGGACTCGGCGGCCGCGCTCGCACGCGGGCACCTGGCCATGGACCGGGACTTCGCACGCGACCACGGCGTACGCGTGGGCAGCGTCCTCCCGGTGGAGTTCCCGGGGGGCCGCAGGGCCGGGCTGACGGTCGGCGCGCTCACCGACCAGGACACCGCCGAGGGGTTCGGCACCCAGGGCGGGCTGTTCTTCGGGCTGGACACCCTGGAGCGGTACGCGCCGGGCGGGCGGGACTCCGCGCTGTACGTCAACGCCTCCGCCGGCACGAGCGACGACGATCTGCGCGCGCACCTGGAGAAGACCCTGGAGCGGTACCCGCAGGTTCAGGTGCGGGATCTGGCCGACTACAAGCAGCTGGTGCACGACCAGATCGCCGTCCTGCTGTACCTCGTGTACGCGCTGCTCGGACTGGCGATCATCATCGCGGTGCTGGGCGTGGTCAACACCCTCGCGCTGTCGGTCGTCGAACGCACCCGGGAGATCGGGCTGCTGCGGGCGATCGGGCTGGCCCGGCGTCAGCTGCGGCGGATGATCCGGCTGGAGTCGGTGGTGATCGCGGTGTTCGGCGCGGTCCTCGGGCTGGCGCTGGGGCTGGTCTGGGGTGTGTCCATGCATCGGGTGCTGGCACTTCAGGGCATGACGGTCCTGGCGATCCCGTGGGTCACGATCGTGCTGGTGGTGGCCGGATCGGCGGTGGTCGGGGTCGTGGCGGCGCTGCTGCCGGCGTTGCGCGCCTCACGCATGAACGTCCTGGCGGCGATCGCGCACGAGTGACATCCGGATGGTGAAACGGTCTGACGCGGGCGGGCGCGAGTGCTGTGATCTTGGCATGACCGACTTGCGCATCCGGGCCGCGACGCCCGAGGACCTCGACACCGTTCTGGCCTTCTGGAAGGTGGCCGCCGAAGGCACGAGCATCAGCGACGACCGCGGCGGGGTGGAGCGGCTGGTGGCACGCGACCCCGAGGCGCTGATCCTGGCCGAGCGGGGCGGCGAACTGGCGGGCACGGTGATCGCCGGGTTCGACGGCTGGCGCTGCCATCTGTACCGGCTGGCCGTGCACCCGGAGCACCGCCGCCGGGGCATCGCGACCGCGCTGCTCGCCGCCGCGGAGGAGCGGTTCGTGCGGCTCGGCGGGCGCCGCGCGGACGCGATGGTGCTCACGCGCAACGAGACCGCGCACCGGACGTGGGGAGCGGCCGGATACGGGGCAGAGGAGCAGTGGCGACGCTGGGTGAAGCCGCTCACCAAGTAGTCGCGGCCGTGAGGCCGTGATCGCGACCGCAGGCGGACTTTGCCCATCCTTTACTCTTGAATGGCCACTCGGTCCTGCATGAAAGGTTGTGAGCCTCCGCCCATGGGCGAGCCTCCCCGCGCGCGGCACCGCGCGATCCGCCCCGTCCTGGAGAACCATGGAACGGGGGTGAACCGATGACCGAAGTGCTCCTCCTGCTGGCGGCGATCGCGCTCTCGCTCGCCTGCGGCGCCTTCGTGGCGGCCGAGTTCTCCCTCACCACGGTCGAGCGCGCCGAGCTGGAGCAGGCCGTCGAGCGCGGCGAGCGAGGCGCGCAGGGTGCGCTGAAGGCCGTACGGAACCTGACGTTCCAGCTGTCCGGGGCGCAGCTCGGCATCACGGTCACGAATCTGGTGGTCGGCATGCTCGCCGAGCCGTCGATCGCCGCCCTGATCGCCGGACCGCTGGAGGACCTCGGCGTCTCGCGTTCGGCGTCGCACAGCATCGCGCTGGTGATCGGCACCGCCCTGTCCACGGTGTTCCTGATGGTCGTCGGCGAGCTGGTCCCCAAGAACTGGGCGATCTCCTCGCCGCTGACCGTCGCCAAGACCGTGGGCAACGCCCAGCGCTGGTTCAGTGCCGCGTTCCGGCCGTTCATCACTCACCTCAACAACACGGCGAACCGGGTCGTACGGCGGATCGGCGTGGAGCCCGCCGAGGAACTCGCCTCGGCGCGCGGGCCGCAGGAGCTGGCCGCCCTCGCCCGGCACTCCGCCAAGGAGGGCGCCCTGGAGGCGGACACCGCCGAGCTGTTCGTGCGCACGCTGAACCTCGCCGACCTGACGGCGGAGAACGTGATGACGCCCCGGGTGCAGGTCGTCGCGCTGGAGGTGCAGGCGACCCTGGAGGACGTGGCGAACGCGACCCGGGCGACCGGCCTGTCCCGGTTCCCCGTCTACCGCGGGACCCTCGACTCGGTCGTCGGCACGGCCCACGTCAAGGACGTGTTGGCGGTACCGGCCGAGCGCCGGACCCGGATCTACGTCGCCGAGCTGATGCGCGAACCCCTGCTGGTCCCGGAGACGCTCACCGTCGACCGGCTCCTGGACCGGCTCTCCGGCAAGCGCACGATGGCCGTCGTGATCGACGAGTACGGCGGCACGGCGGGCGTGGCCACCCTGGAGGACATCGTCGAGGAGGTCGTCGGCGAGGTGCGCGACGAGCACGATCCGCACGAGACACCCGACCTGGCGCCGGCCGGCACCGACGAGTCCGGGCGCGCGCTGTACTCGGCCGACGGCTCGGCACGCGTGGACCACCTGGAACGGATCGGACTGCGCCCGCCGGAGGGGCCCTACGAGACGCTCGCCGGGCTGGTGGCGACGGTGCTCGGCCGGATACCGGCCGCCGGTGACACCCTCGAGGTCGCCGGCTGGCACCTGGAGGTCCTGGACGCCACGGGTCGCCGGGCGGCCCGCGTGCGGCTGCGCGCCCCTCTCGACGACCACAAGCCCGACGAGAAGGGGGTGGAGCTGTGACCGCCGTCCAGCTGCTGATCGGGCTGGCGACACTCGTCGTCAACGCCTTCTTCGTCGGCGCCGAGTTCGCCTTGATCTCCGTGCGCCGCAGCCAGATCGAGCCCTATGCCGACCAGGGTGACCGGCGCGCGAAGAGCGTGCTGTGGGGCCTGGAGCACGTGTCCGCGCTGATGGCCGCCGCCCAGCTCGGCATCACGCTGTGCACGCTGGTGCTGGGCGTGGTGGCCGAGCCCGCGATCGCACACCTGCTGGAGCCGGTCTTCCACGCGGTGGGCGTGCCCGAGGGCGCGGGGCACGCGGTGTCCTTCGTGATCGCGCTGTCGCTGGCGACCTATCTGCACATGCTGCTCGGCGAGATGGTGCCGAAGAACATCGCCCTCGCCGAGCCGGTCCGCAGCGCGCTGGCGCTCGGACCGCCCCTGGTGGCGCTGTCCCGCGCCCTGCGTCCGGTGATCTTCACGGTGAACGCGTTCGCCAACACGCTGCTGAAGCTGCTGCGGGTGGAGGCCCGGGAGGAGGTCGCCGCCTCCTACTCGGACGCGGAGATAGCGCAGATCGTGAAGGACTCCGGCGAGGCCGGCCTGATCGACGACCGCGCCCAGGAGCGGCTGCGCGACGCGCTGGAGCTGGGCCGCCGTCCGGTGCGGGACGTGGTGCTGCCACTGGAGCGCGTGGTGTACGCGAGTGTGGGCGTCACCCCGGAGGAGCTGGAGCGGCTGTCGGCGGAGTCCGGGTTCTCCCGCTTTCCCGTGGTGGACGAGGGACGCCGGATCGTCGGCTACCTGCATGTGAAGGACGCCCTGGACGCCATCGGGCGTGACGTGCCGTTCCGGCTGCGGGACATGCGCCCCATCGCCCGCGTGCGCGAGCACACGCCACTGGACGACGTCCTCACGGCCATGCGGGGCAGCCGTACGCACCTCGCGGCCGTGCTCGGGGCGGACGGGCGGCTGGCCGGTCTTGTGACCATGGAGGACGTCCTGCGGGAGCTGTTCGGTCAGCGGGCGTGAGGAAGCGGGCCCGGCGGGTTGTGGGAGCCGTTCGGTCGGCGGGTCCGGTCCCGCCCGGCGGGACCGACCGACTGCTGGGTATGTGCACGGGATACCATTTCCGTCGCCATGCAGACGAACCCCACCCACAGCAGCCTGGTCGCCCTCGGCGACTCCTTCACCGAGGGCATGTCGGACCTGATGCCCGACGGCACCTACCGCGGCTGGGCCGACCTGCTCGCCGCCCGGATGGCGGCCCGCACGCCCGGCTTCCGGTACGCCAACCTCGCGGTGCGCGGCAAGCTGATCCAGCAGATCGTCGACGAACAGGTCGATGTCGCGGCGGCCATGGGAGCCGACGTGATCACCCTGGTCGGCGGGCTCAACGACACGCTGCGGCCCAAGTGCGACATGGGCCGCGTCCGCGGGCTCCTCACGGAGGCCGTGGAGAAGCTGGCCCCCGCGTGCCGGCAGCTCGTCCTGATGCGCAGCCCGGCGCGGCAGGGCCCGGTCCAGGCGCGGTTCCGTCCCCGCATGGAGGAGCTGTTCGCCTGCGTCGACGACCTGGCCACCCGGCACGGCGCACTCGTCGTCGATCTGTACGGCGCTCCCTCCCTGAGCGATCCGCGGATGTGGGACGTGGACCGGCTGCACCTGACGCCCGAGGGCCACCGCCGGGTCGCCGAGGCGGTCTGGCAGACGCTGGGCCACGACCCCGAGGACGCCGAGTGGCACACACCGATGCCGGCGACGCTGCCACCGGGCTGGGTCGTGCGGCGGGTGGCGGACGCCCGGTTCGCCCGGCAGCACCTGCTCCCGTGGATAGGCCGCCGCCTGACGGGCCGCTCCTCGGGCGACGGGCTGCCCCCGAAGCGACCGGAGCTGCTGCCGTACGAGGGCCCGGCGTAGCCGCAGGTGGACGCGCCCGGGACACTCTCGTAGGTTCCGACAAAGACACCCGCGGCGCTGGCCTGCAGGAATCGACAGTAGAATCCGTACACGTGACTTCCGCTCCCGCCAAGCCCCGCATCCCGAACGTCCTCGCCGGACGCTACGCCTCCGCCGAGCTCGCCACGCTCTGGTCGCCCGAGCAGAAGGTGAAGCTGGAGCGGCAGCTCTGGCTCGCCGTGCTGCGGGCCCAGAAGGATCTCGGCATCGAGGTGCCGGACGCGGCGCTCGCCGACTACGAGCGCGTCCTCGACACCGTCGACCTGGCCTCCATCGCCGAGCGCGAGAAGGTCACGCGGCACGACGTGAAGGCGCGCATCGAGGAGTTCAACGACCTCGCCGGGCACGAGCACGTGCACAAGGGCATGACGTCCCGCGACCTCACCGAGAACGTCGAGCAGCTCCAGATCCGCCTCTCGCTGGAGCTGGTGCGCGACCGCGCGGTCGCCGTCCTCGCCCGGCTCGGCAAGCTGGCCGGCGAGTACGGCGAGCTGGTCATGGCCGGCCGCTCGCACAACGTCGCCGCCCAGGCCACCACCCTCGGCAAGCGCTTCGCCACCGCCACCGACGAGCTGCTCGTCGCCCACGGCCGTATCGAGGAGCTGCTGGGCCGCTACCCGCTGCGCGGCATCAAGGGCCCGGTCGGCACCGCGCAGGACATGCTGGACCTGCTGGGCGGGGACGCCGCGAAGCTCGCGGACCTGGAGCAGCGGATCGCCACGCACCTGGGTTTCTCGCAGGCGTTCACCTCGGTCGGCCAGGTCTACCCGCGCTCGCTGGACTACGAGGTCGTCACCGCGCTGGTGCAGTTGGCGGCGGCCCCGTCGTCGCTGGCCAAGACGATCCGGCTGATGGCCGGGCACGAGCTGGTCACCGAGGGGTTCAAGCCGGGCCAGGTCGGCTCCTCGGCGATGCCGCACAAGATGAACACCCGCTCCTGCGAGCGTGTCAACGGCCTGATGGTGATCCTGCGCGGTTACGCGTCGATGACCGGCGAGCTGGCGGGCGACCAGTGGAACGAGGGCGACGTGTCCTGCTCGGTGGTGCGCCGGGTCGCGCTGCCGGACGCGTTCTTCGCGCTCGACGGTCTGCTGGAGACGTTCCTGACGGTGCTCGACGAGTTCGGCGCGTTCCCCGCGGTCGTCGCCCGTGAGCTGGACCGCTACCTGCCGTTCCTCGCCACCACGAAGGTCCTCATGGGCGCCGTGCGCGCGGGCGTGGGCCGGGAGCTCGCGCACGAGGCGATCAAGGAGAACGCCGTCGCCTCCGCGCTCGCCATGCGCGAGCAGGGTGCCGAGCGCAACGAGCTGCTCGACAAGCTGGCCGCCGACGCGCGCATCCCGCTGGACCGGGACCAGCTGGACGCGCTGATGGCCGACAAGCTGTCCTTCACCGGTGCCGCGGGCGACCAGGTCGCCGCCGTCGTCGCCCGGGTCGAGGAGATCGTCAAGCAGCACCCCGAGGCCGCGGGCTACACGCCCGGCGCGATCCTCTGACGCGTCTTCCCCGATGGTGCGTTTCACGCCCGAGGAACTGCAGGCCGCCCGCGACCGCGTCGTGCCCGACGTGGTCGCGGAGGGCCTGCACGTCCTCTTCTGCGGTATCAACCCCGGTCTGATGACGGCCGCGACGGGCCATCACTTCGCCCGGCCGGGCAACCGCTTCTGGCCGGTGCTCCACCGGTCCGGGTTCACACCGAGGCTGCTGAAGCCGTCCGAACAGGAAGAGTTGCTGTCGTACGGCCTCGGCATCACCAACGTCGTGGCGCGGGCCTCCGCGCGGGCGGACGAGCTCAGCGCCGAGGAGTACCGCGAGGGCGGGCGGCTGCTCGCGGCGAAGGTGGCGCGGCTGCGGCCGCGCTGGCTGGCCGTGGTCGGTGTGACCGCGTATCGCGCCGCGTTCGACGACCGCACGGCGCGGGTGGGGCCGCAGGCCCGGACGATCGGTGACTCCCGCGTGTGGGTGCTGCCCAACCCGAGCGGGCTGAACGCCCACTGGACGCTCGACACGATGGCCGAGGAGTTCGGCCGCCTGCGGGAGGCCGCCGGGGACTGATCCGCTACGGCGGGTCCGTCTCCGTGACCAGAGCCAGCAACTGGACCTCGCGTGAGGCGTCCCGGTCCGCGACCGCCACGGCGACCCAGCGGCCCGTGCCCTCCACCTCCCACAGGTGGGCGACGCCGGCCCGCGCGCTCAACTCGGCCCACGGCCCGGGTACGTGCTCCCGCTCGGTGCGCAGCAGCACGGTCTGCAGGTTGTAGGGGTCCGTGTCGCCCCAACGGGAGGCGAGGAGCTCGTGGACCGCGTCCCGGTCCTTCTCGAACTGGTCGACGGTCACCGCCCGGGCCCCGGGGTCGCCCTCGGTCCCGGCCGCTAACACCGCGAGGTGGTGACCGGGCCCCGAGACACCGACGTCCGACGGGCCGTGCTCCGCCGGAAAGGGGCGGTGGCACAGCTCGTCGATGAGGGCGAGGTGCTGTGCGATGTTCATGGGTCCAGTAAACCCGCCGCCACTGACACTTGGCGGGGCGTCATCCGGCTTCCCGTCAGGCGTCCCTGCGGCGTAGGCTCCAGGCTCCCGCGAGCAGGGCCGCGGCCGTCCACAACGCGGTCACCGCGAGCCCCGACCACGGGCCGAGGGTGCCGTCGTACGTCTCCCGGAGGACCAGCTGCCCGGCCTTGTCGGGCAGGAAGTCGGCGACGGTGCCCGTCGCGTCGCCGATCACGAACGAGACGACGAGGATGAACGGGATCAGCAGGGAGAGGGTGGCCGTGCCGCTGCGGAGCAGGGTGGTGATCCCCGCGGCGAACAGGGCCATCAGCATCAGGTAGACACCACAGCCCACCACTCCGCGCACCTGCTCGCCGGTGCTGAGCCCGTCGGCCGCCGCGCCGAGCCCGGCCCGCCCTGCCAGGAGGGCGGCGAGGGCCGTGACCAGCCCCACCAGGAGCGCCGGCAGGGCGATGACGGCGGCCTTGACCGCGAACCAGCGTCCGCGCTGCGGCACTGCGGCCAGGGAGAGCCGCAGCGCGCCCTGGTGGAACTCCGACGACACGGCCATGGCCCCGAACGTGACGGCCGCGATCTGCCCCGGTATGACGCCCGACAGGGCCGTGAACAGCGGATCGAACCCCGGGTCCGAGGCATCGGAGATTCCGGCGATCGCGGAGAACGCCGTCGTCACGACGAGCAGGGCCAGCAGGGCCCCCGGGAGCGAGCGCAGGGTGCGGACCTTCAGCCATTCGGAGCGCAGTAGGGGTGTGCATTCCATGGTCAGGCCTCCTGGGGCTGCGCGGTGAACTCGGCCTCGGCCCCGGTGAGGTCGAAGTAGGCCTGCTCCAAGGTGCCCTCCTCTGCGGCCAGTTCCAGGACCGGCACACCCGAGGCCGAGGTGATGCGGCCGATGTCGTCCACACGCGCGTCGTGCACGGTCCAGTGTCCGTCCGCGTGTTCCTCGGCCGTGCGGCCGTGCCGGGCGAGCGCCGATGTGAGGGCGCCGGGGTCGGTCGTACGGATGCGGACACGGGGCTGCACGCGTGCGTGGATGAACTCCCGCATCGGGGTGTCGGCGAGCAGCCGGCCCCGGCCGAGGACGACCAGGTGGTCGGCGAAGGACGCGGTCTCGTTCATCAGGTGGCTGGAGACCAGGACCGTGCGGCCCTCTCCCGCGAGGCGGCGCAGCAACCGCCGGATCCACACGATGCCTGCGGGGTCGAGGCCGTTGGACGGCTCGTCCAGCATGACGACCTCGGGATCGCCCAACAGGGCGGCGGCGATGCCGAGCCGCTGGCGCATGCCCAGGGAGTACGTCCGTACCCGCCGCCGGGCCACCGACGCCAGGCCCGCCTCCTCCAGGACCTCGTCGACCCGCGCGTCCGGGATGCGGTTGCTCGCCGCCAGGACGCGGAGATGGTCGCGGGCGGTGCGTGAGCCGTGCGCGGCCCGCGCGTCGAGCAGGGCCCCCACGTGGCGCAGGGGTTCACGCAGCGCCGGGTAGGGCCGGCCGCCGATCGTGGCGGAACCGGCGGTCGGCCGGTCGAGGCCGAGCACCAGCCGCATGGTGGTGGATTTCCCGGCTCCGTTCGGGCCGAGGAAGCCTGTGACGCGGCCGGGCAGCACACGGAAGGTGAGCCGGTCCACGGCTCGCCGGTCGCCGAACTCCTTGGTGAGGTCCTGCACGTCGATGCTGGTCATGCCAGCATCGTCGCGGCCGGACCGGGGTGCGGTCCTCCCCCGGTGGTGGAGATCGTCTCCCCCCTGTGGGGGAGGCCCGTCGCCGGTCGCCGCTGGCACGATGGCGTGATGGTCCTGGTCCGCATGCTGCGTCCGTTCACCCGTGCGGTGACGTACACGCGATGGCTTCATCTCTCGATTGCCATCGTGTGGCCGTCTCTGTGGCTGTTCATCGACGAGGCGTGGTGGACCGTGGGCACGGCGACCGTGCTGCTCGGCCTCGCCGGCCTGGTCCCGGCCATGCGGGTCGTGGAGGGTTTCCAGGCCAGGCTGCTGCTGACCGGCCGTCGGGACGGGGGCGAGAGCGAGGAGATCGTCGTCACCCCCTCGGCCACCTGGGGCGACCGTGGACGGATGGTGGTCTGGCTCCTGACGAGGCTGGTCCTCGGCGCCCTGGCGTCGCATCTCGCCGTCCAGCTTCTCCTCCTCACGATGGACCTGGTGTCGACCGCACTGGGCGGTGGGCGGGCAGGCGGCGCCTGGCTGCCCGTCGAGGGCCGCCATGGGTGGCATGCCCTGCTGGTCCCCGTGCCCGTGGTCCTGGCAGCCGCGGTCGTGGTCGGTTCGGGAAACCTCGTCACCCGCGTCGCCCTGCGCCTGCTCGGCCCCTCCCCCTCCGAGCGGCTGGCCGCGCTGGAGGAGCGTACGGACCAGCTCCTGGAACGCACCCGGATCGCCCGCGAGTTGCACGACTCCATCGGGCACGCGCTCACGGTGGCGGTCGTGCAGGCGGGTGCCGCCCGGGCGGCGGGTGATCCGGCCTTC
This sequence comes from Streptomyces sp. NRRL B-1140, assembly GCF_001280065.1. Taxonomy (GTDB): domain Bacteria; phylum Actinomycetota; class Actinomycetes; order Streptomycetales; family Streptomycetaceae; genus Streptomyces. The sequence goes on along the minus strand of NZ_LGEA01000125.1, from coordinate 121,739 downwards.
ACCGACCGGGCGCTGGTCGCCATCGAGGAGACCGGCCGGGCCGCCCTGGAGGATCTGGAGCGGGTGCTCGGCGTCCTGCGCGAGTCGGGGACACCGGCGAGCGGGAGGCCGACCCTGGCGGATGCGGACCGGCTGCTGGAGTCGGCCCGCGCCTCCGGGGCGAAGGTCGACGCCGAGGTGACGGGCCCGGTGGAGACGGTGCCCGGGCCGGTGTCCCGGGAGGGCTACCGGATCCTCCAGGAGTCGCTGACCAATGTGCTGCGGCACGCGGGCGCGGTCCCGGTGCGCGTCCGCGTCCAGGTGGCAGACGCCACCGTGCTCCTCGCGATACGCAACCCCCTGCCGTCCGGGGCGACCACTTCCGGACGCGGCAGCGGCCTGCGCGGTATACGCGAGCGCGCGGCACTGCTCGGCGGACGCGCGCGGACCGGGCCCGACGAAGGCGACTGGCAGGTCCATGTCGAACTCCCGTTGAGTTGATCTAGTCTGACCGGATGCCGGTCACCGTTCTCCTCGTCGACGACGAGCCTCTCGTGCGCGCGGGTCTGCGGGCCGTCCTGGAGGCGCAGCCCGACATCGAGGTCGTCGGGGAGGCCGCCGACGGGGCGGCGGTGATCCCGCTCGTGCGGCGGCTGCGGCCGGACGTGGTCGCCATGGACGTGCGGATGCCGCTGCTGGACGGCATCGAGGCCACCCGGGCGCTGCTGCGGACGGTCGACGCCCCTCCTCGGATCCTCGTGGTGACGACCTTCGAGAACGACGAGTACGTGTACGAGGCCCTGCGGGCGGGCGCCGACGGGTTCCTGCTCAAGCGGGCCCGGCCCGCCGAGATCGTGCACGCGGTGCGGCTGATCGCCGAGGGCGAGTCGTTGCTGTTCCCGGCCTCGGTGCGGCAGCTCGCCGCCGAGTACGGCGAGACCGGCGGGAACCGTGCGGCCCGGGCCGTGCTGGAGCGGGCCCAGCTGACCGAGCGGGAGGCCGAGGTGCTGCGGCTGATGGCGCGGGGCCTGTCGAACGCGGAGATCGCCGCCCGGCTGGTCGTGGGTACCGAGACCGTGAAGTCGCACGTCAGCTCGGTGCTGGCGAAGTTGGGGGCGCGGGACCGCACCCAGGCGGTGATCGCGGCGTACGAGTCGGGGTTCGTGGCGCCCGGCTGACGGCGGGCGGGGCCGGGGCCCGCCCCTCGCCGGGGTGTGCCGGACCGAAGTACGATCCGGCCAACACGCGCACGACCTGGGAGGACGGACGGTGGGGCGGCTGACCGGCGGGGATCCCTCGCTGCTGCGAAGGATCAACTCCGCGGTGGTGCTGCACGCGCTGCGTGCCACGGACTGCGCGACGCTGACCGAGATCACCCGGGTGACGGGGCTGTCCCGGCCGACCGTCGAAGGTGTCGTCGAAGGACTCATCGAAGCCGGGCTCGTGGTCGAGAAGGCGGCCGAGGAGGGGGCTGCCCGGCGGCAGGGGCGTCCGGCGCGGCGGTTCCGGTTCCGGGCGGAGGCCGGGTATCTGATGGGGCTGGAGATCGGGGCGCACCGGGTGGCGGCGCTGCTGTCCGACCTGGACGGCCGGGTGATCGGCGCCCAGGCGAAGGACGTCCCCGAGACGGCCGGGGCCGATGAGCGGCTGGAGCGGCTGCGCGGGTCGGTCGCCGAGCTGCTGCGACGGGCCGGGGTCGCCCGCGGCTCGCTGCGGGCCGTGGGCGTGGCGACGCCCGGGATCGTCGAGGCCGACGGCACGGTGCGGCTGGGCACGGCGCTGCCGGGGTGGACGGGGCTACGACTGGGTGAGCGGCTGAGCCGGTCGTTCAAGTGCCCTGTCCTGGTCGAGAACGACGCCAACGCCGCTGTCGTGGCAGAGCACTGGAAAGGAGCGGCCACCGAGTCGGACGACGTGGTCTTCGTGCTGGCCGGGCTCAGCCCGGGCGCCGGTTCGCTGATCGGGGGGCGGCTGCACCGCGGCTACGGCGGGGCGGCCGGCGAGATCGGGGCGCTGCATCTGCTGGGCCGCGGGGTGACGCCCGAGACGCTCCTGTCGACCACGGACGAGCCACTGCACCCACTCGACGAGCAGGCGGTCGCCGGGGTGTTCGCCCAGGCCCGCGAGGGCGACCAGCGGGCCCGGGCCGCCGTCGACCGCTTCATTCAGCGCCTCGTCCACGACGTGGCGGCCCTCGTCCTCGCCCTGGACCCGGAGCTGGTGGTGATCGGCGGCTGGGCGGCGGGCCTGGACGGCGTCCTGACCCCCCTGCGCGAGGAACTCGCCCGCTACTGCCTGCGCCCCCCGGAGGTCACCCTGTCGCGCCTGGGGGACGCGGCCGTGGCGACGGGAGCCCTGCGCCTGGCCTTGGACCACGTGGAGGAGCAGCTCTTCGCGGTGGAGCAGCGCCCCCTTTAGGGGTGCGGGACCCCGTCGACATGCGGCACCGCCGCGTGGGCGCGACAGGCCACGACGAACCCGCAGCGCCCCACTCACCGCACCGCCCACGGCGCCAAGGTCAGGAAGCCTGCCGCTGAATCCCGGCGTGGATCTCGACTCCCCCCGGATCACCGAAGGTGAGACGGCACGTATCAGCGCGATAGGTCGCCACGGACAGCGCAGCAGTACGCCCCAGGGCGATGAAACGAGTCGTTACGACAAGGACCGGCGCCCCGGGCAGCCGGTCCAGCTCCTTCGCCTCCTCGGCCCCGGCGGAGCCGAGTTCCACCGCGTTCTCCTGCCGCTCCAGCTCCAGCCGCTGCAACTCCCGCAGCACCGCACGCGCGCGTGCCGCTCCGGACGGCGCGTCGATCCCGGAGAGCTCGGGGACCGAGGACCGCGGGATGTACAGCAGCTCCGCGGCCACCGGCCGGCCGTGCGAGACGCGGGAGCGCCGCACGATGTGCACGGTCTCGTCCCGGCCGGTCTCCAGCGCGTCGGCGACCCCCGCCGGCGGCACGGCCGCCGTGCAGTCGGCGGGCTGCCAGGCGTCCTCGGGGCCGCCCGGCCAGGCCTGCGGGCCGGTGCCGAGGGAGACGCCCTCGCGGGGCGGCGCGACGGTCGTGCCGACACCGCGCCGCCGCTGGAGCCTGCCTTCGAGTTCGAGTTGTTCCAGGGCCTGGCGGAGCGTGGCACGGGCGACTCCGAAGCGGGCCGCGAGGTCGCGCTCGTTGGGCAGGATCTCCCCCACGGAGAACTCCGAGTCGAGCGCCTCACTGAGCACGGTCTTGAGGTGCCAGTACTTCGGTTCCTGCACCGATTCCAGCTGCGTGGTCCCCACCCTGTCCTCCGCATTCGCCGTGGTCGGCAACGTTTTGGCGCCCTTGTTTATTAAAGGTTGTTGCACTTCTCTGCGACCATAGGGCGGCCCTGATTCTTGGTCAAGACCAATGGCCGGGAACGTTCACGGGGCGTTCATGAAGGGCCGTGGGCCGGTCCCGCGGTGCGTCTAACCGGCGTCCAGGGACCGCAACTTGTCGGGATTGCGGATGATGTAGACGGACTGGACGCGGCCGTCGGCGACATCGATCTGGACGACGGAGTCGGGTCTGCCGTCGGAGAGGATCAGCGCGGCCGGGCCGCCGTTGAGCTCCAGGAAGCGCACGGTCAGGCCGGGCAGGCTCTTCTGCGCGGCGCCGACGAGGAAGCGGCCCACCTTGCCGGCGGTCCGCAAAACCCGCAGCGGCGCCCGGGACTTGCCGCCGCTGTCGCCGACGAGCCGGACCTCCGGGGCGAGCAGCGCCATGAGGCCCTCGAGGTCGCCGCCGGCCGCCGCGGCGAGGAACCGCTCGGTGAGGTCCCGGCGCTCGGCGGGGTCGACCTCGTAGCGCGGGCGTCGCTCCTCGACGTGCTTGCGGGCCCGCCCGGCCAGTTGGCGCACCGCCGGTTCGCCGCGGTCGAGCATGGTGGCGATGTCGGCGTAGGGGAGGCAGAAGGCCTCGCGCAGCACGAACACGGCCCGCTCCAGCGGTGACAGCGACTCCAGTACGACGAGCACGGCGAGGGAGACGGAGTCGGCGAGCACGGCACGCTCGGCGGTGTCCGGCACGGTGTCTCCGAAGTCGGTGAGGTACGGCTCGGGCAACCAGGGGCCGACGTACGTCTCGCCGCGGGCCTTGATCCGGCGGAGCCGGTCGATGGCGAGGCGGGTCGTGATCCGCACGAGGTAACCGCGCCGTTCGCGCACGTCGCCGCGGTCGCTGCCGGACCAGCGCAGCCAGGCCTCCTGGACCACGTCCTCCGCGTCGGCCACGCGTCCCAGCATCCGGTAGGCGACGCCCAGCAGGACGGGGCGGTGTGCTTCGAAGACGTCGGTAGCGGTCTCGGTGGTCACGGGCTCCATCCCAGCCCACCGCTGCTGCCCTGTCCAGGCGGAATCACCCCTTGCCGGACAGAATGGCCGAGAGGGATCCGGTGATCGGCGGTACGGCTGCGGAGGTGGCGATGCGGTACGGAGTGCTGGGCACGGGACAGGTCGGGCGTACGCTCGGCGGGCGGTTGGTGGAGCTGGGGCACGAGGTGCGGCTGGGCTCGCGCACGGCGGACAACACGGCCGCCGTGCAGTGGGCCGCCGCCGCGGGTCCCCGGGCGGGCGCGGGGACGTTCGCACAGGCGGCGGAGTTCGGGGAGGTCGTGGTCAACGCGGTCGGGGGGCGGGTGGCCCTGGCCGCGCTGGAGGCGGCGGGTGCTCGGAACCTCGACGGCAAGGTCGTCGTGGACGTGTCCAACCCGCTGGCTTTCGAGGAGGGCGAGCTGCGGCTGTCCCCCGTCGAGTCGGACAGTGTCGGCGAGCAGATCCAGCGTGCCTTTCCCCACGCGCGCGTGGTGAAGTCGCTCAACACGGTCAACTGCCGGGTGATGGTGGATCCGGGCAGCGTGCCCGGCGAGCACAACGTCTTCGTCTGCGGGGACGACCCGGACGCCAGGGAGCAGGTCACGGCGCTGCTCGGGGAGTTCGGCTGGCCGGCCGAGCGGGTGCTGGACCTCGGCGGCATCCGCGCGGCCCGCGCCGTGGAGATGTGGCTGCCCCTGTGGGCCCACCTGTTCCAGAAGTTCGGGCACGGTGCGTTCAACCTGGAGGTGCGACGGTCGCGTTGAACGGGCCGGCGCGGCGAAGGTCGCCTCCCCCTGGGGCTACCCGCGGGTAGTAATTGCTGACAAGCTGTCTACGGCGTCCGTCAGCGAGTACAGCCGAGGAGCACCCCATGTCCGCCACCGTCTCCTTCAAAGTCGCCTCCGCGCAGGGCGAGCAGAGCGTGACCCTGTCCTACACGCGCCGGGGCAGTGGCGAACCGCTGCTCCTGCTGCACGGCATCGGTCACCACCGGCAGGTGTGGGACCCGGTGATCCCGGCGCTGGCGGCCGAACGCGACGTGATCGCCGTGGACCTGCCGGGCTGCGGTGCGTCGCCGGCGCTCCCCGACGGCATGGCGCACGACCTGCCCACGATGAGCACGGTCCTGACCGCCCTCTTCGAAGCGCTGGAGATCGACCGGCCGCACGTGGCGGGCAACTCGCTGGGCGGTCTGCTGGCGCTGGACCTGGCCCGGGCGCAGCTCGTCCGCTCCGTCACCGCCCTGTCCCCCGCCGGGTTCTGGAACGAGGCCGAGCGCCGCTACGCCTTCACGGTGCTGATGGCCATGCGGCAGATCGCCCGGCGGATGCCGCCGCCCCTGGTGGAGCGGCTGGCCCGCCCGGCCCTCGGCCGCACCCTGCTGACCAGCACCATCTACGCCCGCCCGGGCCGCCGTTCGCCCGAGGCCGTGGTCGCCGAGACGCTCGCCCTGGCCCGCGCCCAGGGGTTCTCCGAGACGCTGCGCTCCGGCCGGACGGTGCAGTTCACCGACGACATCGTGGGGACGCCGGTCACCGTGGCGTGGGGCAACCGGGACCGGCTGCTCATACCCCGCCAGGGTGTGCGCGCCAAGGGCGTCATACCCGGGGCCCGGCTGGTGCGGCTGCCCGGTTGCGGACACGTTCCGATGAACGACGATCCGGCGCTGGTGGCCCGGGTGGTGCTCGACGGCAGCCGCTGACCCCGCACGAAGGGGCGGCGAAGCCTCTAAGGTCTCTCCTCATGAGGCCGACGCGGAGCGACCCGGGCGACGGTACGGCGTCCGCCGCCTGGGAGCTGCTGCTCCCCGCCGCTTCGGCACCGGCCCGCACACGTGGTCGTTCCCTGCAGGCGGCACTGCGCGAGGCGGTCCGCTCGGGCCGCCTCGCGCCGGGCACCCGGCTGCCGTCGAGCCGGGACCTCGCGGCGGACCTGGGGGTGTCCCGCGGGCTGGTCACGGAGACGTACGAGCAGCTGACCGCCGAGGGATACCTGCGCAGCGGCCGGGGCGCCGGAACGTGGGTGGGCGCGGCCGTACGGGCCGCGCGGCCACCGGCCCACGATCTCGCTCCGCGCTCGCCGGGTGCCGTGGCGGACTTCGTGCCCGGGACGCCGGACCTCGCGCTGTTCCCGCGCGCGGCGTGGGCCGCCGCGCAGCGCGCCGTGCTCGCGGACCTGCCGCACCAGGAGCTGGGCTACCCCGATCCGCGCGGGCTGCCGAGGCTGCGTACCGCGCTGGCCGAACTGCTCGCCAGGCGGCGGGGCGTGGCGGCGGACCCCGAGCGGATCGTGGTCGTCTCGGGCGTGGCCCAGGCGACGGCCCTGCTCGGCTCCGCACTGCACGCGCGCGGGATGCGCGCCGTCGGAGTGGAGGACCCGGGCAGCCCCCAGCACGACGCGCTGTACGCCTCGGCCGGGGTCGCCGCCGTGCCCTTGCCGCTCGACGACGAGGGTGTCTGCCTGGAGGCGCTGCGGGCGTCCGGCGTACGTGCCGTGGTGACGACCCCGGCCCACCAGTTCCCCACCGGCATCGCCTGTTCGGCCCGGCGGCGCGCCGGACTGCTGGACTGGGCGCGGTCCGTGGACGGCATCGTCCTGGAGGACGACTACGACGGCGACTTCCGCTACGACCGTGCCCCCGTCGGTGCGCTCCAGGGCCTCGACCCGGACCACGTGGCCTACACGGGCTCGGTCAGCAAGTCCCTCGCGCCGGGCCTGCGGCTGGGCTGGCTGTTGGTGCCGGAGTCCTGGACGGAGGAGGTCGTCGAACGCAAACGCACGATGGATCTCGGCCACCCGGCCCTCGACCAGGCCGTGTTCGCCCGCTTCCTGGAGCGCGGCGACTACGACCGTCAGCTGCGCCGCTGCCAGCGCGCCTACCGCGAACGGCGTGACGCGCTGGTCGCGGCCCTGGACGCCCGCTTCCCCGGAGCGGAGGTGTCCGGGATCGCCGCGGGCCTGCACGTGATCGCCACTCTGCCTGAGCGGTACGGACCCGAGGAGCGGTTTCTCACGCGCACGGCGGAGGCGGGGGTGGCGGTGCGCCCGCTCTCGGCCTACGCCCACGGTCCGGCCGGGCCCGAGGCGGCCGGGGAGGTCCGGCTGGTCCTGGGCTACGCCCATGTGCCGCCCGCGAGGATCGCCGAGGGCGTCCGCCTGATGGCGCGGGCCGCGAACGGGTGAGGCGACCGGTTCGCGCGTTCCCCCACCCTGCGGTCGGTTGTTCACTTGAGGTTCGTGTGTGCGCCGCGATGTGCCCGTAGGTGTGGCTCTGCACACTTGGCCGGATCCCGTCCCGGAGGCGTATCCATGTCGCACCGTCCCTCGCCCGCACGCCGCAGCGTCCTGCGTGGCTCCCTCGCCGCGTCGGCGGCCCTGACCCTGCCCACCGCTCTCGGCGCGGCGCCCGCCTTCGCACGCTCCGGGCGCCCGGCCGCGGGGTGGGGGGTGCAGGCGGGCGACGTGACCCAGGACTCCGGGCTGGTGTGGGTGCGTTCCGACCGGCCGGCCCGGATGATCGTCGAGACGTCGGCGACCGAGGCGTTCCGCAACCCGCACCGGTGGCAGGGCCCGCTGCTCGGTCCGGGCACCGACTTCACCGGCACGACCCGGCTGCGCGGGCTGCCGTCCGGCGAGCAGATCCACTACCGCGTGCTGCTGGCCGACCCGGACGACCCGCGCCGCACGGGCGAACCGGTCACCGGCACGTTCCGCACGGCGTCCGCCAAGCGCCGCGACGGCGTGCGGTTCGTCTGGTCCGGCGACCTGGCCGGGCAGGGCTGGGGCATCAACCCGGAGTCGGGCGGCTACACGATCTACAACGCGATGGCCGCCCTCGACCCGGACTTCTTCCTCTGCAGTGGCGACAACATCTACGCCGACGGCCCGATCACCGGGACCGTGCCCCTGCCCGACGGCCGGACCTGGCGGAACGTCACGACCGAGGAGAAGGCGAAGGTCGCCGAGACGCTTGCGGAGTTCCGCGGCAACTTCCGCTACAACCTGCTGGACGAGAACCTGCGCGCCTTCAACGCCCGGGTCCCGTCCATCGTCCAGTGGGACGACCACGAGGTCGTCAACAACTGGTACCCGGGCGAGATCCTCACCGACGCCCGGTACACCGAGAAACGCGTCGACGTGCTCGCGGCCCGGGCCCGCCAGGCCTTCTCCGAGTACTTCCCGATCTCCACGCTGCGCCGTCCCGACGGCCGGGTCTACCGTGTGCAGCGCCACGGCCCGCTGCTGGACGTGTTCGTCCTGGACATGCGCACCTACCGCAACGCGAACTCGCCCGGCGACCAGACCACCGACCCGCAGGGCATCCTCGGCCGGGAGCAGTTGGAGTGGCTCAAGCGCGAGCTGTCCCGCTCGCGGGCGGTGTGGAAGGTGATCGCCTCCGACATGCCGATCGGTCTGGTCGTCCCGGACGGCCAGAACATCGAGGCCGTCGCGCAAGGCGATCCCGGCAAGCCCCTGGGGCGTGAGCTGCAGATCGCCGAACTGCTGCGATTCGTCAAGCACCGGCGGATCACGGGCACGGTGTGGCTGACGGCCGATGTGCACCACACCTCGGCGCAGCACTACCAGCCGTCGAAGGCCGCCTTCACGGACTTCGAGCCGTTCTGGGAGTTCGTCTCGGGTCCGCTCAACGCGGGCGCCTTCCCGGCGAACGCGCTGGACGGCACCTTCGGCCCGGACCGCGTCTTCGTGAAGGCGCCGGCCACCGCCAACGTCTCCCCCGCCGGTGGCTACCAGTTCTTCGGCGAGGTCGACATCGACGGCCACAGCGGCGAGCTGACGGTGCGTCTGCGGGAGCAGGACGGCACCGTGCTCTTCACGCAGGCGCTCCAGCCGGGCCGGGTCGGCCAGTAGGTACGGAACTCAACGTTTGAAGCGTCGATAAAGAGGGCAAGATGGGCCCTTTACCCATCGGTCACAATGCGTTCGCGATCACGCAACACCGTTCGGTCACAGTGGGTGCATGACGCGAGAAGTGACCCGGATGACGCACGCCGAAGCCGACCGCCACCCCGCCACCTCGTGGCGGAAGGTCGCGGCGGCGTTCCACGCCTGGCGAACACGACGCCAGGAACACGCGCCGCCCACGAGTGATACCGGGTCCCCGGCACCGGAGCAGGTGCCGGGGGCGAACACCCTGTGGCGGATGCGGACCACGGTTCAGGAGGAACCGGGGTCGCTGGCGGCGCTGTGCGGCGCCCTGGCCGCGCAGCGCGTCGACATCCTCAGCCTGCAGACGCACCCGCTGGCCGATGGCACGGTCGACGAGTTCCTGCTACGGGGCCCGGACGGCCTGCCGGCGTCCGCGATCACCACGGCCGTCGAGTCGGCCGGCGGCACCGACACCTGGATCGAGCGGGCCGACGCCCACGACCTGGTCGACGCGCCGACCCGGGTCCTCGGGCTGGCCGCCCGCACCGCTCTGGACTCGGCGGAACTCCCGCTGGCGCTGCGCCAGTTGCTGGGCCGGTGCACGATCCGGTCCCTGCCCGCGCCGACCGGTGACGGCCGGGCGCCGGAGGGCCTCGCCGTCGAGGGGGCTCTCGACGACACGGTGATGCGGCTGCGCGCCCCGGAAGGCGGAATGATCATCGTGGAACGGCCGTATCTGCCGTTCACCCCGACCGAGTTCGCCCGGGCGCGGGCTCTGGTGGAGCTGGACGCCCGGCTCGGACCGCGTCTGCCGCACGGACGGGACGTGTTCACGCTGGCCGAGGGCAGCGACATCACCGTGCGGCGGGCCGACACACGCGATCTCGAAGCGGCCCGGGCGATGCACGATCGCTGCTCGCCGCGCACGCTGAAGCTGCGCTATCACGGGCCCGTCCGTGACGCCGACCGGTACCTCAACCACCTGCTCAGCCCGCGCTACGGCCGCACGCTCGCCGTGCAGACGGCTTCCGGGCGGATCGTCGGGCTCGGTCACCTCCTGTGGGACGGGGACGAGACGGAGGTCGCGCTCCTCGTCGAGGACGCGTGGCAGCGGCGGGGTGTCGGGGCGGAGCTGCTGACGCGGCTCGTCGCCATGGCTGTCGAGGCGAGGTGCTCCAGCGTCTACGCCGTGACGCAGGCGTCCAACACGGGGATGGTCGCCGCCATGCGGGGGCTGGGGCTTCCTCTCGACTATCAGGTCGAGGAAGGGACGCTGGTCATCACGGCGCGGCTGGGCGAGGCGGTCGTGAGGAGTGCGGAGGGGCTGGGGAGCGCCTCCGCGTCCTAGGGGCGTGCGTCAGTTCGCGAGTGCGGGTGCGCTGTGGTGGTTCGCGCAGTTCCCCGCGCCCCTTTCGGGGCGTTGTCCGAGGGCTGCGTCGAGATCCGACCACAGGTCGTCCACGTCCTCCAGGCCCACCGACATGCGCAGCAGCCGGTCGCTCACGCCCGCTCCCCTGCGGTCGTCCGCGTTGACGATGCGGTGGCTGATGGAGGCCGGGTGCTGGAGGAGGGTGTCCACGCTGCCCAGGCTCACCGCCGGGGTGATCAGACGGACCGCGGCGATCACCTCGTGCGGGTCGCAGTGCACCTCGAAGGCGACCATCGCGCCGCCGATGCGCGGGTAGTGGACCCGGGCGATCCGCGGGTCGGCTGCGAGGCGGCGGGCCAGTTCCGCCGCCGTGGCCGACGCCGCCCGGACCCGGACGGGAAGGGTGGACAGGCCGCGCAGCAGCAGATAGCCGGCCAGCGGGTGCAGGACGCCGCCGGTGGCGAACCGCACCTGGCGCAGCCGGCCGGCGAACTCCTCGTCGCAGGCGACCACACCCGCGAGGACGTCGCCGTGGCCGCCGAGGTACTTGGTGGCGCTGTGCAGGACCAGCCGGGCGCCGTGCTCGGCGGGGCGCTGGAGGACTGGCGTGGCGAAGGTGTTGTCCACCAGCAACGGCACCGAGCCGCAGGCGTGTGCGACGGCCCGCAGGTCGACCTCGGCGAGCGTGGGGTTGGCCGGGGACTCGACCAGGACCAGTCCGGTGTCCGGGCGCAGGGCGTCGGCGACGCCGGCCGGGTCGGTCCAGGTCACCTCCGAGCCCAGCAGCCCTGCGGTCAGCAGGTGGTCGCTGCAGCCGTAGAGGGGGCGTACGGCGACGACGTGCCGCAGACCCATGGAGCCACGGACCAGCAGGACGGCGCTGAGCGCGGCCATGCCGCTGGCGAAGGCGACCGCGGTTTCGGTGCCCTCGAGGCGGGCCAGGGCCGTCTCGAAGCGGGCCACGGTCGGGTTGCCGAGCCGCCCGTAGACGGGCGGGCCGTCGGGCTCGGCGCCGGTGGTGGCGAAGGCGTCGATCCGGGCCGCCTCGCCACGGCTGTCGTACGACGGGTAGGTGGTGGACAGGTCGATCGGCGGGGCGTGCAGGCCCTGCCGGGCGAGGTCGTCCCGCCCGGCGTGCACGGCCTCGGTGGCGAGGGCTCGCGGTGCGGTGCGTATGTCGTCGTGGGCGCGCGTGCTCGTTGTGTCCATGTCCATGGTGCGCAAGGGTGAACATCGGCCGGGCTGCCGGGTGCGGATCCCGTGCTACGTTCGGCCGATGGCTGAATCTGTCGTACTGGATCCGGTGGATCTCCATCTGTTGCGGCTGTTGCAGAACGACGCCCGGGCGACCTACCGGGATCTCGCCGCGCAGGTCGGGGTGGCACCGTCGACCTGTCTCGACCGGGTGACGCGGCTGCGCCGCTCGGGCGTGATCCTCGGGCACCGGCTGGAGCTGGATCCGGCCAAGCTCGGGCGCGGGCTGGAAGCCCTGCTGTCGGTGCAGGTCAGGCCGCACCGGCGGGAGCTGGTGGGGCCGTTCGTGGAGCGGATCCGGCTCCTGCCGGAGTCGCGGACGGTGTTCCATCTGACCGGTCCCGACGACTACCTGGTCCATGTCGCGGTCGCCGACATGGCGGATCTGCAGCGTCTGGTGCTGGACGAGTTCACGTCGCAGCGGGAGGTGGCGCGGGTGGAGACCCGGCTGATCTTCCAGCAGTGGGAGTGCGGCCCGCTGCTGCCGCCTTCGCCCTCGGCTCAATCCGCGTGACGTCGGCGGTTCGTCGTACGAGGATGGCCGCATGTCTGAGATCAAGAGCCAGCTGCCCCGGGAAGTCGCCGACGCCTACGTCGACGAACTCGTCGCCCTCGACCCGATCACCGGTACGTTCCTCGGCGACAAGGAGAGTTCGAGCAGGCTGCCCGACACCTCACCGGCGGGCCAGGAGGCACTCGCCGAGCTGGCGCGCCGGACACTGGCCCGGCTGGACGAGGCCGAGCGGCAGCCCGGCGCGGACAGTGACATCGAGCGCCGGTGCGCCCGGCTGCTGCGCGAGCGGCTGAGCGCCGAACTCGCGGTGCACGAGGCCGACGAGAGTCTGCGCTCCGTCAGCAACCTGAGCTCCATCGCCCATGCGGTGCGACAGGTGTTCACCGTGACGCCGGCCCAGACGGAGCAGGACTGGGCGGCTATCGCCGAGCGGCTGCGCGGGGTCCCGGCCGCGCTGGAGGGCTACCGGGAGTCTCTGGCACTCGGCCTGGAACGCAAGCTGTACGCCGGGCCCCGCGCCACGGCCACGTTCGTGCGGCAGCTCGGCGAGTGGGCCGACGCGGACGGCGAGGGACACGGCTGGTTCGAGCAGTACGCGGCCGCCGGGCCCGAGGCCCTGCGCTCCGAGCTGGACACCGCCGCCCGGTCGGCCACCGAGGCGGTCGTGCGGCTGCGCGACTGGATGCGGGACGTGTACGCGCCGGCGATCGAGGGCGCGCCGGACGTGGTGGGCCGGGAGCGGTACGCGCGCTGGGTGCGCTACTTCAACGGCACGGACCTCGACCTGGACGAGGCGTACGCCTACGGCTGGTCCGAGTACCACCGCCTCCTCGGCGAGATGAAGACCGAGGCCGAGAAGATCCTGCCGGGCGCCGGCACGCCGTGGGAGGCGCTGGCCCACCTCGACGCGCAGGGCACGCACATCGAGGGCGTCGACGAGGTCCGCGACTGGCTGCAGGGCCTCATGGACGAGGCGATGGACGCGCTCGACGGCACCCATTTCGACCTGGCCGAGCGGGTGCGCCGGGTGGAGTCGCGCATCGCCCCTCCGGGCAGCGCCGCCGCCCCCTACTACACGCCGCCGTCGGACGACTTCTCCCGCCCGGGCTGCACCTGGCTGCCCACCATGGGCGAGACGCGCTTCCCGGTCTACGACCTGGTGTCGACCTGGTACCACGAGGGCGTGCCCGGCCACCACCTCCAGCTGGCCCAGTGGAAGCACGTGGCGCAGAACCTCTCGCGCTACCAGGCGAGCGTCGGCATGGTCAGCGCCAACGCCGAGGGATGGGCGCTGTACGCGGAGCGGCTGATGGACGAACTGGGCTTCCTGACGGACCCGGAGCGCCGGCTCGGCTACCTGGACGCGCAGATGATGCGGGCCGTGCGCGTCATCATCGACATCGGCATGCACCTGGAGCTGACGATCCCGGACGACTCGCCCTTCCACCCCGGCGAGCGCTGGACGGCCGAGCTGGCACAGGAGTTCTTCGGCTCGCACAGCAGCCGGTCGGCCGACTTCGTGGAGAGCGAGCTGACGCGCTACCTGTCCATGCCGGGCCAGGCCATCGGCTACAAGCTCGGCGAACGGGCCTGGCTGCTGGGCCGCGAGAACGCCCGCAAGCGCCACGGCGACGCCTTCGACCCGAAGGCCTGGCACATGGCGGCGCTGTCGCAGGGATCGCTCGGTCTGGACGACCTGGTGGACGAACTGTCGCAGTTGTAGGCGCGTCTGCCCGGAGTCGCTATCGCGGCGCCAGAAGGCGTAGCTCGATCAGGTCCAGCCAGGTCTCCGGCCCCGGCTGGACCCTCGCCGCCCGGACCGCGTATCTGCCGGGTTCCAGGACCACCCGGACCTGGTCGGCGTCCGCGAGGCCCGTCCCGGGCCAGGCCGCGTCGAAGAGGCGGACGGGCCCGGGCACCTTCCAGGTCGTCTCCGGTCCCCACTCCGCCGTGGCGGTCGCCGACGGCACGCTCGCCAGCAGTTCGTCCTCACAGTCGCCGGCGCACCAGCGGACGAACACGCCGTGGCCGGGCAGATAGGCGGTCGCGGCGGGCTCGTCGCCCAGGACCAGGGCGGTGCAGTCGCCGACCGGGAGGAGGCCGACGTGGCCGTCCACCTCGCAGGCCCGGTCGTAGTCCGAGGCCGTCTCCTCGCCGTCGGCCCCCGCCCAGAACGGCAGGACGGTCTCCGGTACCGCTATCAGCGGCCCCCCGCCCGACTCCACCCACTCCACAGCGCCCGGCTCCGCGTATCGCACCATGGCGTCAGAACCTACAGGGCTGCCGCGCGGCAGAGGATCACGGGTTCAGCAGCCGCAGTCGTCCTCGAAGCCGCCGAGCATCTCCTTGTCCTACTCGGCAGGAGGCTGGTCGGGAGGAAGGTGGCCGGGGGCATCCCAAGGCAGCTGGTCGCCCGGTCGCTCTTTCGGAATTCGGCGCGCTCTCCAGGCATCGACGAACAACCGTTCCTGCGGCGAGAGGCCGGAATAGACATCGGGAGGTAGGTCATCCTCGTACCAGGCTGTGCCGGGCAGGGCGGAAGCCTCCGTGCGCGATCCCGGATCTGCAACCACCAGCGCCAGCCTCGGCGGCATCACCTGGGTGACCCTGGCAAGCGCACGCAATGCGATGAGCGCAGTTTCGTAGTCGCCGGCTTCTACCATCACGAGTGCCTCACGGTTCTCGCTGTCCATAGCACACCGCTCCATTAATGGGCTTTCCCGGGGTCGGAGACGATCGCTCGCCGGGCCTGTCGGACCCGGCGAGCAAGGATGAGAAGGCGCTGGGGGTAGTCAGTAGCGCCAGCGTTGATTGTCACCGCCCCACCAGTCCCACTGGATGATCGGCGCTCCGTCGTCGGCAGAAATTCCGGAGACGTCCAGCACCTTGTTACTGTGTTTGGCCGTCAGCTTGAAGTAGCCGTTCTCGACGGGTTCCAGGCGGAAACGCTGGTTGTCGCCACCCCACCATTCCCACTGGATGAGGCGGGCGCCGTTCTCCGTGGACGCCTGCTCGATGTCGAGGACCTTGCCGCTGTGCTTGGCGATGATGCGTACACAGCCATCACCAACCGGTTCCAGCCTCCAGTGCTGGTTGTCCCCACTCCACCAACTCCACTGGATGAGCGGGGCGCCGTTGTCCGGCGATCCGCCCGAGACGTCCAGCGCCTTGCCGCTGTGCTTGGCGAAGAGCGGCTGGAACTGGTACTCCCAGCGCTGGTTGTCACCTCCGTGCCAGTCCCACTGGATGACGGGGGCGCCATTGTCCGGTGAGATGCCCGACACGTCCAGCACCCTGCCACTGTGCTTGGCCGTCAACTGATGGACGCCATCGGCGACCGATTCGAAACGCCAGCGCTGGTTGTCGCCGCCCCACCAGTCCCACTGGATAAGGGGAGCACCGTTGTCCGGTGAAATGCCCGACACGTCCAGCACCTTGCCACTGTGCTGTGCCACTGCCCGAACGTAGCCGTCGCCCAGGGCCTCGAGTCGCCAGCGCTGGTTGTCGCCGCCCCACCAGTCCCATTGGATGACGGGGGCACCGTTGTCCGGTGAAATACCCGAAACGTCCAGCACCTTGCCGCTGTGTTTTGCGAAGAGCGGCGTCACCACGGACCAGCCGAGGTGACTCGCCGTGTACTCGCAGTAGCTGAAGTCGTTCTGTTTCATGAGGCAAGAAGTGCCACCGCCAGACGCACAACTCGCGCAGTTTCCATTGTTGACGCCGAACCGCCCCCACCTGCCGCCGCAGTCGCACCCGCTGCTCGCGTACTCGTCGGGGCAACCGAAGATGTGCCCGGTCTCATGGGCGAAGACCCGGTCGATGTTATCCGGTCCCCATCCGTCGTTGTTGTAGTCCATCACGATGCGGGGTCCACCGATGCTCGCGTAGGCGAAGTGGCCGACGGGGTATTTGGTGAAGAAGCCGCAGTACGTCCACCGGGTGCCCAAACGGCCGCGTATGGCTTCGACGTAGTTCAGCACTCCGTTCCAGTCGGCGCTGTACCCCAGGGCAGCCATGGCCGGGTCTCGCCAGTGCGCTTCCAGGTCGGCAGCGTTCGGGTTCGCTTGAGTGTTCAGCGCGACGTGCTGGATGTCGTAGGCGAAGCTGACGCCTGCGGAGGGATTCACGCTCGCGAGCCACCCGAGCCCGTTCTGGACCTCCGCGACGACCTTCGTACGCTCCTCTTCGGAGAACTGCAGAGCGGCGGTGGGACCCTCAACGATGACGATGCCTACTGCGACGCTGCCTTCGAGGTAGGCGCTCGTCGGCGGGGCGAAGGACGCCGCGCCCGGATGGGTGGCCACCGTGGGCGTCGGAACCACGCTGGCACAGCCGGCCATGTCCCACCGCTCACCCGCCCGAGGACGGGCACTCTTGGCTGTGCGGAAGTCGTCCGACTCGCGAAGTTGCAGTGCCGCCAGCCCGAGCTGCTCGACTTCTGCCAGGTCGGTCTCCGCCTCCCCGAGGGCTGATGCCGATGGCACTTCGCCGTTCGTAACCTCGTGGTCGGCTTCGCCGACGATGTTCAGCCTCCCGTACCGATGAATGGTACGGCCCGGCGTTGGCTGTGCGGGTTCCCGCGGTACGGACGGATTCTCCGCCACGTAGATGTCGTCACGACTGGTCATGTGGGCCTCCAGCCCTGTAACTACGGTAGGTGCACAAGCAGTCGAGGCCGGTCGTGCCGACGAGAAAGTCGTGCAAACCAGAAATTCTTTCCGCCCCCATGGCCGGCCCTTGATCAGAAGGGGGAGGGCGGCAGTGAAAGAGAAGATTTCCGGGAGCTGCATTCCGGAAGGGCCGCCAACACCCCAGTGTCGGCTGCATGTCTGGATGAAGATGAGAGGGATCTCGCTTCTCCTCCAGAGTCGCATACGCATGTGAGCGCCGCGAATCAAACGTGGAAGCCTGACAAGCCCAAGGAATCAACGGCGTTCGGGCAGCCGCGTCGTTGAATGCTTGAAGTTTGTGTTCCGCACCATTGGGGCCTCATTGCCGTCTGTTTTCCCGTGACACTGCGGCACTGCGACCCGTGTCGGGGAAGATCGGGGCGCTGGGCTCGGTGACCACGAGCGTGGTGTACTCCTCGCCTCTCCCCCGGCGCCCCCTGGGCCGCTGACCTCAGCCGGTGCCGCGCTGCCGCAGGGTCGACCCGGACCGGCCCTTCACCACCTCCAGCTGGGCGTGGATCCGCCGTCGCAGGTCGGCGACATGGCTGACGATGCCGACGCTGCGGTCGCGTTCCCGCAGGGAGTCGAGCACGTCCAGGACCTCGTCCAGGGTCTGGTCGTCGAGGCTGCCGAAGCCCTCGTCGATGAACAGCGTGTCCAGGCGCACCCCGCCCGCCTCGTCCGTGACGACGTCCGCGAGGCCGAGGGCCAGGGCGAGCGAGGCGAAGAACGTCTCACCGCCCGACAGCGTCGCCGTGTCGCGTTCGCGGCCGGTCCAGGCGTCGACCACGTGCAGTCCGAGCCCGCTGCGGCCGCGTCCGGTGCGGTCGTCGGAGTGGACGAGGGTGTAGCGGCCGGACGACATACGGCGCAGCCGTACGGTCGCGGCGGCGGCGACCTGCTCCAGCCGGGCCGCCAGGACGTACGACTCCAGGCGCATCCGGCGTTCGTTGTCCGCCGAGGTGCCGGCGGCGAGGCCGGCCATCCGGGCGACGCGGTCGTACTCCTCGCGCAGCGGCGCCAGCCGGCGGACCGAGGCGGCCGCCCGGGCGGAGAGGCGGTCGAGGTCGGCGCAGCGCCGCTCGGCGGCGTCGTGGGCGGAGGCGGCGTGGCGCAGCCGCCGGTCCGCTTCGTCGGCGGCCTGCTGCGCCGCGTCCGGGTCGGCCCGCGGCTCGCGGGCCGCGGCGGCGGTGTCGGCCTCTGCGAGAACGGCCCGCACGGCGGCCTCCTCGTGTTGCCAGTCGTCCAGGCGGCGTTGCAGCTCGCGGTGGGCGACGCGGTCGAGGAGGGCGTCCGCCGCGGCCTGCGGGGTGTCGAAGCCGGCGCGGAAGGCGGCGTCGGCGAGGCGGGCATCGGCGTCCTTCAGCCGCTGGGCGGTGTCCTCGGCCACGCGTGCGGCTTCGGCGGCGTCCGTGAGCAGCGCAGCCCGCCGCTCCAGTTGCGCGGCCCGCGCGGCGACACTGTCCAGGGAGCCGCGTGCCCGGTCCAGCTCCTCCTGCAGCGCGGCCCGTTCGCGGTCCAGGCGCTCGCGGTGACCGACCCGGGATGCGGTGCGCACGGCGGTCTCCTGCCGGGCGGCGGAGCGTCGTTCGTGCTCCTGCCCGGCCTGCCGCAGCCGCTCCTGCGCGGCGTGCAGCTCGGCGGCGGCACTGCGGGCCCGCGCGTACCGCTCTTCCAGGTCCACGAGTTCGTCGTCGAGTTGCGCGGTCGGCGTGTCGCCGGCCTCGGCGGTGGCGGCGGCGAGTGCCTCCCGTACGGTGCCGAGGCGCCTTTCGTCCTCGGCGCGCTGTTCGTCGGCGCGCTGGTAGGCGGTGAGGGCGTGCTCCTCCGCCTCGCGGTCCACGTGCCCGGCGACCTTGCGGGCGGGGGCCGGGTGTTCGGTGGCGCCGCAGACGGCGCAGGGCTCACCGTCGGTGAGGTTCGCGGCCAGTTCGGCGGCGATGCCGTTCAGGCGCTGCTCCTTGAGGTCGAGCCAGTGCTGCTTGGCCCGCAGCGTCTCGTCCTGCGCGGTGCGGACCCGGTCGACCGCCCGGTCCGTGTCCTGCGCGAGCCGGTCACGCGTGCGGGCCGCCCGCAGCCGCTGCTGCGCGGGCTCGCGCCGTGCGCCGAGCTGTTCGGCGAGAGCTGCGGCCTGCTGCGCGGATTCCACGCGAGTCTGGAGTGCCGTGCGCCGCTCCTCCCAGCCGTCGAGCCAGGCCTCGGCCTCCTGGAGGAGGTCGGCGTCGGCGCGTTCCTGGCGGTCCAGGCCGGCGCGCTCGTCGAGGAGTTCGGCCAGTCGCCGCTCGGCACGGCGGGCCGAGTCGAGCCCGCCCAGTTCCTCGGCGGCCCGGCGTGCGGCGGCTGCGAGTCCGGCCGCGCCCTCGCCGGCGAAGGTCTCCGGCAGCAGGGCACGCGCACGCGCCTCGGCGGCGGCTGCCCGGCGGTGTTCCGCTTCGGAGGCTTCCCGTAGTTCCAGGGCGGGCGCGACGGCTTCGGCCTTGCGGCCCCGTTCCATGAGGGCCTGGGCCTCCCGGTAGGCCTCGGCTCCTTGTTCCAGGCGCGCCGCTCGTTCGCGTGCCTCGTCGAACCGCCGCTGCAGCCGGGCCAGTTCGCGCACCTCGTCCAGAGTCCGGCCGGCGGCGGCCTGCGCGGACTCGGCCGCGGTGAGCGTGCCCGCGGCGACGGTGAGTTGTTCGCGGGCGGTGCTGCGGGCGACGGCGGCGGCGCTCAGCACCGCCTCGGCGAGTCCCGGTTCGCCGGGGGCGAGTTCGGGCAGCTCCATGGCGTCGTCCGCGGCCTGCTGCATGCGGTGGGCGTCGGCCAGCAGCTCCGCGTCCCCCTCCCGCACCTGGGTCTCGGTGCTGCGGCGCCGCTCGGCGAGGCGCTTTTCGACGTCGGCGAAGCGGCGGGTGTCGAACAGGCGGCCCAGCAGTTTGCCGCGGGCCTCGGCGTCGGCGCGCAGGAACCGGGCGAAGTCGCCCTGCGGCAGCAGCACGACCTGGCAGAACTGCTCCCGGCTCATGCCGAGCAGCTGGGTGATCTCCTCGCCGACCTCCTGGTGGGAGCGGCTGAGGTCCTTCCAGGTCCCGGCCGTCGGGTCGTACTCGCGCAGCCAGGTCTGGGCCTTGTCGAGGGTGGTGCCGGTGCCGCGTTTCTTGGGGCGCTCCCAGGGCGGCTGACGGGTGACCTCCAGACGGCGCCCGGCGACGGTGAGGTCGAGGGTGACCTCGGTGCGGGTCGCGGGCGCCGCGTGGTCGCTGCGCAGGGCCGTGCCCTGGCCGCCGCCCTGCCGGGCGCCCGGCACCGAGCCGTAGAGGGCGTAGCAGACGGCGTCCAGGACGGAGGTCTTGCCCGCGCCGGTGGGTCCGTGTAGCAGGAACAGCCCGGCCGCCGACAGTTCGTCGAAGTCGACGGTCTGTGTGCCGCCGAAAGGGCCGAAGGCGGTGACGGTGAGCCGGTGGAGCCTCACCGGGCCACCTCCCGCACGGTCTCGTCCGCCCGTACCGCGTCGAACGCCTCGCGCAGCACGCCCTGTTCGTGCGGGTCGGGTCCGGCGCCGCGTACGTGGGCGACGAAGTCCTCGGCGATCTGCTGGTCGCTGCGGCCGGCCAGGCGCCGGGCGTACGACACCTCGGACTCGTCCTCGTCGCGGTCGGGGTCGAAGACGAGGCTGAGGGTGTGCGGGAAGCGTGCGGTGAGCCGGGCCATCGGGTCGGCGGGGCGGACGGGGTCGGTGAGGGTCGCCTCGACCCAGGCGTCTTCGTGGCGTGCCAGGTCCGCGTCGTCGAGCAGGTCCTCCAGGGTGCCCCGGATGCGGGCGAGGGCGCGGGGCACCGGGCAGTCGATGCGCTCGGCGTCGACGGAGCCGTCCGCGGCCAGGTCGACCAGCCACATGCTCTTGCGGTGGGCGGCCTCGGAGAACGAATAGGGCAGAGGTGAACCCGAATAGCGGACGCGGTCGGTGAGGGCCTGGCAGCCGTGCAGATGCCCGAGCGCCACGTAGTCGACTCCGTCGAACACCCCGGCCGGGACCGCGGCGACGCCACCGACGGTGATGTCCCGCTCGCTGTCGCTGGGTTCACCACCGGTGACGAAGGCGTGCGCGAGGACCACGGAGCGGGTGCCGGGCGGGCGGGCGGCGAGGTCGGCTCGGACCCGGTCCATCGCGGCGGCGAGAACGGCCTCGTGCCCGGCCTTGTCCACGCCGAACTGGTCCTTGACCAGGGCCGGTTCGAGATACGGCAGCCCGTAGAAGGCGACGTCGCCGTGGGCGTCGGCCAGCATGACCGGAGTGCCGGCCGCTGCGGGCTCCGTCCGGAGGTGGATGCCGGCCTGCCCGATGAGCCCGGCCCCGACGCCCAGCCGGCGGGCCGAGTCGTGGTTCCCGGAGATCATCACGGTCGGCACGCCGAGGCCGGCCAGGCGGTGCAGGGCGTCGTCGAACAGCTCGACGGCGGCGAGCGGCGGCACCGCCCGGTCGTAGACGTCCCCCGACACGACCACCGCGTCCACGGCACGCTCCCGCACGGTCGTGACGAGGTGGCCGATGAACTCGGCCTGGGCGTCGAGCATGTTGACCCGGTGGAAGGCCCGGCCGAGATGCCAGTCGGAGGTGTGCAGCAGCCTCAAGACGCCGCTCCGACCTGCATGTCTCCCCCTACGGTTCGTTCGTCGGCGACGCGAGCCGGTCCGGCTCGCTGTCAGCTCACCACGCTAACGCCTGTGGGCATCTGGTCCATCACGAACCCCGGAGCGCCACGCCCGTCCGGTGGTAATTCAGGGGTTATGTCCGTAACTGGGCTGTGAAGCAGGTCATTCCGGGGCGGCGCCGTCCCCTGGCCACCGGGATGCCTCACACGTCCCCGTACGCCTCCCCGCCCGTCTCGAAGCCGGCCGAACCGGCGGTGACGTCGGCGAGCCAGGAGCGGAAGGCGTCCACGTCGGAGTCGGGGAGGGCGATCTCGATCGTGACCGCCTCGCCGTAGCGCACGTCACGGACGTCGCGGCCGGTGCTGCGCAGGTCGTTCTCCAGCTTGCCGGCCCGCTGGTGGTCGACGGTGACCGTGGCCAGCCGGTACCTGCGTCGGGTGCGGGTGCCGAGGGCGTCCAGGGCTTCGCCGACCGCTCCGCCGTAGGCCCGGATGAGCCCGCCCGCTCCGAGTTTGACCCCGCCGAAGTAGCGGGTGACCACGGCGACGACGTACCGCATGTCGCGGCGCAGCAGCATCTGGAGCATGGGGACGCCGGCGGTGCCGCCGGGTTCGCCGTCGTCGCTCGCCTTCTGGACGGAGGCGTCGGCCCCGATGACGTAGGCCCAGCAGTTGTGGTTGGCGTCGGCGTGCTCCTTGCGGACCGCGGCGATGAAGTCCTGCGCCTCCTGCTCGGTGGCCGCCGGGGCGAGCGCGCACAGGAAGCGGGAGCGGCTGACCTCGGTCTCGTGCACGCCGGAACCGGCCACCGTGCGGTATTGGTCCTGCATCCGGCCAGCCTAATCCAGCGGCTTGGTCCGGCCCCCGCAAGGGGCCAGCGGGCGGCTTGCGACGAACAGCGGAACGCCTTCGGCCACCAGCTCCGGGCCCTGCTCAAACAGCTGGACGCGACCTGCCAAGCCGCGGATGATCTCGCCGCAGCCGCCGAAGCCGCCTTCCACCAGCACGCCGACAGCAAGATCCTGCTCAGCTTCCCCTGGCTTGGCCCCCTGCTCGCAGCCCGCGTCCTCGCCGAGATCGGCGACGACCGGCCTCCAGAGTCGGCAGCCCTTCGACGAAGACCGGGCCTTCGCACCCCTGCTCTCGTCCGCGACCGGGTAGGCAGCAGCCGGGAGTGACCGGAGCACCGCAGATGATCGATGATCTGCGGATGCGTCCCTTGAAGCACGGCTACACCAACAGCACCCTTGGCGACGGTGCCGTTGTGAAAAAGACCTATGAAGGACCCGACGCCGACCTCAGACTGCGTCGCGAGCACACTCTGCTGACCCGGCTCCAGGACCAGTTGCCAGTGCCGCCGGTGCACGCAGCGACCACAGCCACCCTGACGCTCGGCTTCGTGGCAGGCGCCCCTGGCCAGGAACTCCTGGAAGCTCAGCCTGCGGCGGTGCTGGCGAGCTGCGGAGAACTGCTGCGTCGCATCCACACGGTCGCGCCCGCCGTGCTGACCGCGGGCAGGCGCGAGGCCGGCGAGGTCCTGGTGCACGGGGACTTCGGGCCCAACAATGTGCTGCTCAATCCCGACACTCTCGAAGTCACCGCCGTAGTCGATTGGGAGTTCGCCCACCTCGGAGCTCCCGTCGAAGACCTTGCCTGGTGCGAGTGGGTCGTGCGGATGCATCACCCCGGATGCGTCCACGCCCTCGACCACTTCTTCCGAGCCTACGGCGGGCAGGTGCCCACGTGGGCGGACCGCAGGGCCGCCATGCTGGCCAGATGCGAACAACTGCGTCAGTTCTGCGACCGCTGGGAGGCGAACGGTCCAGGCGTGAGGCAGTGGCAGGAACGCACCGCAACGACAGCAGGCTGGAGTGAATAGTCCGGCAGCCGCCCGTGAGCGATCGGGACACGCACATCGCCGCGGCCGGCTTGACTTCTTAGCCCCCTGAGATGTCTGACGGGGTGACGCACGACGGCCCGGCGGGGCGGGCCGCCGAAGCCGTCGGGAAACCCCCGCTACGAGTGGGCCACGACCTCACCGGCCGTGACCTGGGGCGGGTTGGGCAGCAGCTCGGCGAGCCGGTCCCGGACGAAGCCGCCCGCCCTCTGGGTCGACTCCTCGGCGCCGGCCCGGTCCTCGAAGATCCCGGTCGACACCATCACCCCGCCGCCGGCATCGACGAAGTAGTAGGCCACGAGCCCCTGGACCTGGCGGACGAGCGGCAGGAACTCCTCGTTCACCCGGCGACCCGCCTCAGCCGGGTCGGTCACCCCTTCGTACCGCCGGATCACTGCGTGCATGACTGGTCTCCTCATGGGTCGGCACGGCGTTCGACTCAGACGCCTTACCCGCCGCGGGACGTGTGCGCAGCGCGGGCGGGGCGCACATCACCGGAAAGGCCGCATGCCCGTGCCCCCGGGGGCAGGGCTAGTGCTTCGGCCCCCGGGGCACGGTCACGGACGTCAGCAGCGCGACGCCGGGGGCCAGCGCCTGCCAGGTCGTGCCATGCCAGGACAGGACGGCGATCGCGGAGGTGGGGAATTTCGTGCGGACCTGCTCCAGGGTGTCGTCGAGGCCGTCAGCGGCGAGGGCCAGGACCAGTTCCTCCAGCCCTGGGTTGTGCCCGATCAGCAGCAGCGTCTCCACCTCGGCGGGCACCTCGTGCGCCACGGCCAGCAGGCCGGACGGGCCGGCGGCGTACAGGCGCCGGTCGTGCCGGACCGGCGGGGGTGTGCCCCACTCGGCCGCGGCCAGGTCCCAGGTGCGGCGGGCGCGGACGGCGGTGGAGCACAGCGCGAGGTCCGGCAGGAGATCGGCGTCGGCCAGGGCCCGTCCCGCCGCGGGGGCGTCTCGGCGGCCCCGCGGGGCGAGAGGGCGTTCGTGGTCGGCGACGTCCAGGGGCCAGGCCGACTTGGCGTGCCGCAGCACGACCAGGCGGCGCAGCGGGCCGGCGCTGCTGCGGGCGATCATGACGGCGCTCCCAGGTCACTGGTGAGGTCGAGGCCGAGGAGCCGGTCGGCGTAGGCGTATGTCTCGAAGCGGGCGCCGTCCGCCAGTTCCGGGTCGCTCTCCACCCCGCGCAGGACCTCCAGCACTCGCGGCACGTCGAGGTCGGCCTCCCACGCTTCGCGCAGCCGCTCCCGCACGCCGTCGGGGACAGGCCGAGAGGGCTGTCGCGCCCAGCGGGCGACCGCGGTGCGCCAGCGGGCGAGGGTGGCACCGGCCTCGTCGAGTCCGGCGGGCTCCAGCCGGACGGGGGCGCTGTGGTGCCGGGTGATCAGGGCGAGGCGCAGGGCGGCTGGGTCGCTGTGATCCGGCGGGCCGGACTCGACCGGAGCGACGGTGATCCGTACCCCGCCGGTCACCGCCTCGCCCTCGGCGGCGACGTGGACGACCTGGGACTCGCCCAGACCGGCACCCACGTCGGTGCTGTCCTCGAAGGGGCGGATGCCGAGGGCCGTGGCGCCCGCGCGCAGCTCCGCCTGCCGGTCGCCGCCGGTCAGCAGGGCCCACACCGGTGTGCCGCCGAGCTCCAGGGTCCGCACGAGCAGGTCCCCGACGAGCAGAACCCGCAGGTCCGTCGTGCCGGAACCCGACGCGTGCACCTGGACGCGCGTCAGACCACGGCGGGCCGGAGCGGCGTCGACCGGTTCACGGGTTCGGGCGTCGATGATGCGCAGCACGAGGCGAGCGTAGGCGGGCGGACGGGCCCGCGCAGGCAGGCCGAGCGTTTTCCGGCCACCGTGGCGCGATCTGCAGACCTCTGTCGGGGACGGCCGCTCCTTTCAGTCCAGTGTGCCGAGGAACCGCACATGAGGCCGTCCTTCGGGCCCTTCCCGGCTGACGGCGGCCCGCACCCCGTACACCTCGGCGATGAGCTCCGCCGTGAGGACGTCTCCCGCAGGACCGGCCGCCACCACCCTTCCCGCGCGCAGGACGACGACCCGGTCGCAGTACATCGCCGCGAGGTTGAGGTCGTGCAGGGCGACGACGGTGGTGACGGGCAGGCTCGTGACCAGGGCGAGCAGGTCGAGCTGGTGGTGGATGTCGAGGTGGTTGGTGGGCTCGTCGAGGAGGAGTTCGCGGGGTTCCTGGGCGAGGGCGCGGGCGATCTGCACCCGTTGGCGTTCACCGCCCGAGAGGGTGTGCCAGAGCCGGCCGGCCCGGTCGGCGAGACCGGTGCGCTCCAGGGCCGCGCGCACCGCCCGCTCGTCGTCGGCGGAGGAGGGTGTCCAGGCGCGGCGGTGCGGGACGCGTCCGAGCCGCACGACGTCCATGACCGTCAGCTCGACCTGGGTGTCCGTCTGTTGCTCGACGACCGCGAGGCGGCGAGCGACCGTGCGGCGGGGCAGCTCGGCCAGGGGCGTGCCGTCGAGGGTGACGACCCCGGATGACGGCGGCAGCAGCCCGGCGAGCAGCCTGAGCAGGGTGGACTTGCCGGAGCCGTTGGGGCCGAGGACGCCGACCGTGGAGCTGGTCTTCGGCGCGAGGACGACGCCGTCCAGGATGAGGCGCCCGTCGGCACGGCGGCTGACCCGGTCGGCCCGCAGCCCCGTCCCCGCCGACGTCTCCGCGCCGCTCACCGCACCCTCCGGGTCCGGTACAGCACCGCCACGAACGCCGGCACTCCGATCAGCGAGGTCACGACTCCCACGGGGACCTCCTGCGGATCGAGGACGGTACGGGCCAGGGTGTCCACCCACACCAGGAAGACCGCTCCCGCGAGGGCGGTGACCGGCAGCAGCCGTGCGTGCCCGGGGCCGGTCAGGGCCCGGGCGGCGTGCGGCAGGACCAGTCCCACGAAGCCGATCGCCCCGGCCGAGCTGACGAGAGCCGCCGTGAGCAGGGCCGTGACGCACAGCAGGACCAGACGGGTCCGGGCGACGGACACCCCGAGCGCGGCGGCGGCGTCCTGCCCGAAGGCGAAGGCGTCCAGGGTCCGGGCGTACGACAGGCACACCACCAGTGCCACCGCCAGCACGCCCAGGCACAGCCACACGTCGGTCCAGCCCGCGCCGCCGAGCGAGCCGAGGAGCCAGAACAGCACGCCGCGGGTCGTCTCGGCGTCGGCGGAGGTCATCACGATGAAGGAGGTCAGCGCGGAGAAGAGCTGCATGGCGGCCACGCCCGCGAGGACGACCCGGTCGGTGGTGCCGCCCAGGGTGTGGCTGAGAAGCAGCACCAGGGCGAAGGACAGCAGGGCGCCGAGGAACGCGCCCGCGGACACCGGGAGGGCGCCGCCGCCCACCCCGAGCACGACGACGAGGACCGCTCCGGTGGAGGCACCCGAGGACACCCCGAGGACGAACGGATCGGCGAGCGGGTTGCGCAGCAGGGACTGCATCACCGCCCCGCACACGGCGAGTCCTGCCCCGCAGACGGCGGCCAGCAGCGTGCGAGGCAGCCGCAGCTGCCAGACGATGCCGTCCCGGATCGGCGTCAGACCCGCGTCGCCGAGGCCGAGATGGGCGGCCACGACGGACCACACGTCGGCGACGCCGAGATCGGCGGGGCCGATCGTGATGGCCGCGGCGAGGGACGCCACGAGCGCGACGGCCCCGGCCAGGCCCAGTGCGAGCCCGGCCAGGCGCCCGGGCCCGGCGGCGGGCAGCCCCTGCTCCCCGGCGGTCACTTCACCAGCCCGAACCGGCGCAGCCCCGCGGCCACCTGTTCCACACCCTCGACGGTGCGGATGGTGGGGTTCATGGCCTGCCCGCTGAGCAGCACATACCGCTTGTGCCGGACGGCGTCCATGTTCCTGGTGACCGGGTTGGACTCCAGGAAGGCGATCTTCTTCGCGGCCGACTCGGCGGTCTGGGACTTGCGGGTCAGGTCGCCGATGACGAGGACGTCGGGGTCGCGGTCGGCGACGGTCTCCCAGTTGACCTGTGGCCACTCCTCGTGGGTGTCGTCGAAGACGTTCTTCGCGCCGAGGGCCCGGGTGATGATGCCGGGTGCTCCGCAACAGCCCGCCATGTAGGGCGACTCGGAGTTCGCGAACCAGTACAGGAGGCTGACGTCGGAGGCGTCCATGCCCTGCGTGGCCTTCGTCATGCGCTGCCGGAGGGAGGCCACGAGTGCGTCGCCGCGTTTCCTCACGCCGAACACGGTCGCGAGGTCGTGGACTTCGCCGTAGACGGTGTCGATGTCGAGGGCCTTGTCGCGGGTGCCGTCGCCCCCGCCCGAGTTGTCCTTGCCGGCGCAGTCGGACGGGGAGACGTAGGTGGGGACGCCGAGTTTCTCGAACTGCTCGCGGGTGGCGACGCCGCCCTTGCCGAGGGTGGAGACGAAGGAAGCGGTGACGAAGTCGGGCTCGGCGTCCAGGACGCGTTCGAAGGACGGGTTGTCGTCGGCGATGCGCGGCACCCGGGCGTTGGCCTTCTCCAATCCCTTCATCACGGGGTCGGTCCAGGTGGCCGTGCCCGCGAGGCGATCGGCGAGACCGAGGGAGAGCAGGATCTCCGTGGTGCCCTGGTTGAGGGACACCGCGTGGCGAGGTGGGGCGGCGACACGGACCTCGTGCCCGCAGTCGGTGAGCGTGACGGCGGCCTTCGCGTCGGTGGACGGGCCGCCGCCGCAGCCGGTCAGGAGCAGGGAGCCGGTGATGAGCAGGACGGCGGCGCGAGCGGGTCGGGCCAGGGGCACGGGAACCAGTCCTCAGTCGTCGAGGGCCCGATCGCGGGGCCCGGTCGTACGGTGCTCCCCCGCCGCGCGCGGCCGCGGGGGCCGCCAGCAGGTCTTCGGACTCGGGTTCACCCGGGTCGGAGCGCCTTCCCGGACGTCCGTGCGGAAGTCCAGTGGCCGAGGCCCCGCCCGTCCCCCTCACCGCTGCGCGTCAGTTCCGGATTCGCACCGGATTCCCTGACCCACGTACATGGGTTCGACTGGCTTCGGCAAGCTATCACGGGGGCCGTCCGGGGAATCACCGCGCACCCGGAGCCGTTGAACGGAAAGCAGTTCGTCCACGACTCGCGAGGAGGCCGCCGGTGTACGGCGACGAGGCAACGGTCCGCAGGATCCTCACCGAGCTCGGCGACACCTGGGCCGTGGTGGGCCTGTCGTCGAACCGGCAGCGCGCCGCGTACGGCGTCGCCGCCGTGCTCCAGCGCTTCGGCAAGCGCGTCGTGCCGGTGCACCCGAAGGCGGAGACCGTGCACGGGGAGAAGGGGTACGCGAGCCTCGCGGACATCCCCTTCGACGTGGACGTCGTGGACGTGTTCGTGAACAGCGACCTCGCCGGAGCCGTCGCGGACGAGGCGCTCGCCAAGGGCGCGAAGGGCGTCTGGTTCCAGCTCGGCGTGATCGACGAGGCGGCGTACCACCGGACCCGCGCGGCGGGCCTGGAGATGGTGATGGACCGCTGCCCGGCCATCGAGATCCCACGGCTGCCTCATCACCGCGTACAGGAATCCTGAAGCGTTCCCCAGGAAATACCCGCAGCCGGTCAAGGCTTCCCGCGCCCGGTCAAGGCTCCACAACTCGTCTTCTGCCCTTGGGCAGTCGATTCCTAATCTGAGGCCTCTTGCTCACCGAACTCCCCGAGTTCATCTATGAGAGGCCCTGAATTCATGGAAAGAGACGGCCTGCGCCGTGATGTCGGGCTGATCGGGCTCATGTGGGCCTCGGTCGGCTCCATCATCGGCTCGGGCTGGTTGTACGGCGCCGAGAAGGCCGTCGTGGCGGCCGGCCCAGCGGCGATCCTGTCCTGGCTCATCGGTGCGGTGGCGATCGTGCTGCTGGCGCTGGTGCACGCGGAACTCGGCGGCATGTTCCCGGTCGCCGGCGGCACCGCCCGTTATCCGCACTACGCGTTCGGCGGACTGGCCGGCATGTCCTTCGGCTGGTTCTCCTGGCTGCAGGCCGCGACGGTGGCACCGATCGAGGTCGAGGCCATGATCGGCTACGCCGGGCACTGGCACTGGGCGCAGGGCTTCCAGCACTCCAAGGACGGAACGCTGACGACGAGCGGCTTCGTCGTCGCGGTCGCCCTGATGGCCGTGTTCGTCGTCGTCAACTTCCTCGGGGTGCGGATCCTGGCGCACACCAACAGCGCCGCCACCTGGTGGAAGGTGGCCGTGCCGCTGGCGGCGATCTTCATCATCGCGGCGGGCAACTTCCACCCGGGCAACTTCACCGAGCACGGCTTCGCGCCGTTCGGTGCCCGCGGTGTGCTGAGCGCCGTCAGTTCCAGCGGCATCATCTTCGCCCTGCTGGGCTTCGAGCAGGCGATCCAGCTGGCGGGCGAGAGCCGGGACCCGCAGCGGGACCTGCCGCGCGCGACGATCGGTTCGGTCGCCATCGGGGCGGCCGTCTACGTCCTGCTGCAGATCGTCTTCATCGCCGCCCTGCCGCTGGGCTCCTTCGCGCACGGCTGGACCAAGCTCGACTACCCGGGCATCAGCGGCCCGTGGGCGGGGCTCGCGACCCTGCTGGGCCTGGGCTGGCTGAGCGTGGTGCTGTACCTGGACGCGGTGGTCTCCCCGGGCGGCACCGGCCTGATCTACACGACGGCCACCTCCCGCGTCTCCTACGGGCTGGCCCGCAACGGCTACGCGCCGAAGATCTTCGTCCGCACCGACGCGCGCGGCGTGCCGTGGTTCGGGCTGATCGTGTCCTTCGTGACGGGCGTGGTCTGCTTCCTGCCGTTCCCGAGCTGGCAGCAGCTGGTCGGCTTCATCACCTCGGCGAGCGTGCTGATGTACGCGGGCGCCCCGCTGGCCTACGGCGTCTTCGCGGACCGGCTGCCGCACCGGGAACGCCCCTACCGCCTGCCCGGCGGGAAGGTCCTCTCACCGCTGTCGTTCGTGGTGGCCAACCTCATCATCTACTGGTCCACCTGGGACACCCTGTGGCGGCTCGGCGTGGCCATCGTCCTCGGCTACGTCCTGCTCGGCGGCTACGCCTGGTACGCCACGCGCAAGGGCCTGCCCGACGCTCCCCGGCTCGACTGGAAGGCCGCCCAGTGGCTGCCCGTCTACCTGCTCGGCATGGGCGTCATCTCCTGGCAGGGCGGATTCGGCGGCCAGGGGCACCTCGGACTGTGGTGGGACATCCTGGTCGTCGCGGTGTTCTCGCTGGCGATCTACTACTGGGCCCGGGCCTCGGCCTCCCTGTCCGGCGAGATCGAGCGGAGCATCGAGGAGGTGGCCGTCACTCAGGTGCCGGTCCACTGAGACCCGCCTCCATAATGTGCGCATGCCCCACGCCTCTCCGCCCCCGAACTCCGGCGCCCCGCAACGCTTCCCAGTCGTTGTCGTGGGCGCCGGTCCGGCAGGTCTGACCGTCGGCAACATCCTGCGGGCCGCGTCCGTCGACTGTCTGGTGCTGGAGACGGAGACCCGCGAGTTCATCGAACAGCGGCCCCGCGCCGGGGTCATCGAGGAATGGGCCGTACGGGGCCTGGAGAAGCGGGGCCTCGCCCGGAACCTCCTGGACCGGGCGGAACTGCACACCGCGTGCGAGTTCCGCTTCGACGGGGAGCGCTACCGGTTCCCCTACGGTGAGTTGACGAGCAGTCACCACTTCGTCTACCCGCAGCCGTTGCTGGTGACCGACCTGGTGCGCGAGTACGCCGACGTCCGCGGCGGCGAGGTCCGCTTCGGCGTCCGGGACGTGGAGCTGCACGACATCGACAGCGACCGGCCGTCGGTGTCGTACACCTGCCCCGGGACGGGCGAACGCCGGCTGGTGCACTGCGACTTCGTCGCCGGGTGCGACGGGGCACGCGGAGCGACCCGGGCCTCGCTCCCTCCCGAGCGGCTCCGGATCGCGCGGCACGACTACGGCGTCGGCTGGCTCGCCCTGCTCGCCGAGGCGCCGCCGTCCGCCGACTGCGTGCTGTTCGGCTGCCACCCGCGCGGGTTCGCCGGCCAGATGCCACGCAGCCCGGACGTGACCCGCTACTACCTCCAGTGCCCGCCCGGTGACTCCCCGGACGACTGGCCGCACGAACGCGTCTGGTCGGAGCTCCGGCAGCGGCTCGGGGCGGCCGGCGCGCCCCCGCTGACCGAGGGACGGCTGATCGAGAAGCGCGTGCTGGACATGCACGACTATGTGGTCGAGCCGATGGTGCACGGCCGCCTCCACCTCGCCGGCGACGCGGCCCATCTGGTCGCCCCCATCGCCGCCAAGGGCATGAACCTGGCCCTGCACGACGCCTTCCTGCTGGGCGACGCCCTGGTCACCCGGCTGGTCACGGGTGACGGCAGCGGTCTGGCCGGTTACGAGCAGGCGTGCCTGCGACGGGTGTGGGACTACCAGGAGTTCTCGCAGTGGCTGTCCGAGGTGTTCCACGGCGCGGCGGCGGACGACGCGTTCCGGGCGGGCACCGCGCGCGCCAGGCTGCGCCGCCTGTTCACCTCTCCGGCCGCGGCGGCCGCCTTCGCCGAGCAGTACCTCGGGACGGCGGTTCGTCACTGAGCGGGCCGTACGCGTCCTCGGGACCGCCACACGGAGGCGGCGTACTCGTCGAGACCGCGGCGCGCGGCGGAGCGGGCCGTCCTCGGCGGCTGTGGCGCGCTGCCCGGCGAGCCGTGCTCAGTCGTGCAGGGGGCGGTCGCTGAGCCGGTGGTCGGCCACGTTCAGTGCCTCGTCGACCAGCCTGCGCAGGTGGCCGTCGGGTAGCGAGTAGATCACCCGGCGCCCCTCCTTGCGCGTGGTCACCAGGCCCGCCAGACGCAGTCGCGCCAGGTGCTGGCTGACGGCCGGCCTGGCCGCCCCGCACACCTCCGTGAGCGTCGTGACGTCGGCCTCTCCCCTGGTCAGCGCGTGCAGCAGGGCGAGCCGGGTCCGGTCCCCCAGCAGGGCGAGGAGCTCCGCGGCGAGGGCGAGCTGTTCCTCGCCGGGGCTGCGCGGATGCGCATCGTGCGCAGATGACAGGTGCATGCGTGCGCTCATACGCACATAATGGCGGCACGGCACGGGTACGTCCACTCCCGCGCGCACCGGAAGGGGATCCACGTGAGCGAACGGCACGAGCACGCCCACTCTCACCAGCACGACCATGGCCACGAGCACGGCCCCCGGCACGGCCTGCGCCACCGGATGGCCCACCTCCTCGCCCCGCACTCCCACGAAACCGCCGACAAGGTCGACTCCGCCCTCGAGTCCTCGGCGCGCGGGATGCGGGCGCTGTGGGTCTCCCTCGCCGTACTCGGCGTGACGGCGCTGGCCCAGGCCGTCGTCGTCGCCGTCTCGGGATCGGTGGCCCTGCTCGGGGACACGGTGCACAACACCGCGGACGCGCTGACCGCCGTCCCGCTCGGCATCGCCTTCGTGCTGGGCCGGCGCGCGGCCACACGCCGCTTCACCTATGGCTACGGACGCGCCGAGGACCTCGCCGGGCTCGTGATCGTCCTGACGATCGCGGCGTCCGCGGTCTTCGCGGGCTGGACGGCTGTCGAGCGGCTGCTGGATCCGCGCCCGGTCGAGCACGTCCCGGCGGTCGCCGTGGCCGCTGTCGTCGGCTTCGCCGGAAACGAGTGGGTGGCCCGCTACCGCATCCGCGTCGGCCGTTCGATCGGCTCGGCCGCGCTGGTCGCCGACGGTCTGCACGCCCGGACCGACGGCTTCACCTCCCTGGCTGTGTTGCTGGGAGCCGGTGGCTCGGCCCTGGGGTGGCAGCCGGCCGATCCGATCGTCGGTCTGCTGATCACGGCGGCGATCGTACTGGTGCTGCGGGACGCCGCCCGTGAGGTGTTCCGCCGGGTGCTGGACGCCGTCGACCCGGCCCTGGTGGACCGGGCCGAGCAGGCCCTGGCCGAGGTACCCGGGGTGCGCGGGGTGGGTGAACTGCGGCTGCGCTGGATCGGCCACCGGCTGCGCGCCGAGGTGGCGGTCGTGGTGGACGGCGGGGCCACAGTGCGCGAGGCCCACCGCATCGCCGTGGACGCCGAGCACGCGCTGCTGCATGCTGTGCCGCGGCTGACCGCGGCTCTGGTGCACGCGGACCCGGAGCCGGTGCCGGGCGAGAGCGATCCCCATCTCCCGCTGGCCCACCATATGGCGGCGTAGGTCAAGCGACACGGCGGTTTCGGGTGGATCAGCGGTGGCCGGTCCTGGCGAAAGTCAGGTCCACCGCCTCGCGTCACCCGGTGTCGCGGCACAGGGCGTTGTACGCCGCCCAGGCGTTCAGCAGCGGTGGGGCCACCGAACCGCGCCGATGCCGGCCCGCGGCGGACCGAGTGACCGCGAAGCGCACAACGGCAGGCCGTGCCGCCGGGAACTGTGAGAGCAGCAGCGCGATGGCACCGGTGACGAAGGGCGCGGCTGCGCTGGTGCCGGTGATCCTCAGCGGCTTCCCGGCGCTGCCGAGGCTCGTGACGTCCTTGCCCGGCGCGCTGAGTCCGCGTCTGCCGATCTCCGCCCCCAGGTTGGACAGACTCAGCGGCCGGCCGTCGCCGTCACAGGCGATCACCGGAATCGTCCAGGGATGACGGGTGATGACCGAGGTGCCGAGCGTTCCGTGGTTGCCTGCCGCGACGACGACGATCACGCCTTTGTTCGCGGCATGGTCCAAGGCCTCGTCCAGCACTCGGTGACGGCCGCTGGACGGCTCCGCCTGCGCGAGGCTGAGGTTGAGCACTCGGGCGCCCGCGTCCACGGTCTCGACGATGGCCGCCGCCAGCTCCTCGGCCCGCGCTCCGGAGAGGCATCCGTACTCCGGGGCACCGGCAGACGTGGCCGGGCGGGACGAGAAGACGGGCCGCGACAGCAGGGTGCAGTGCGGGCAGATGCCCGGCGCCGCGGACCCTCGTCGCGCGCTGAGGATTCCGGCGACGAAGGTTCCGTGAGCGCAGCAGGGGTCGTCCGCGCCGCAACCCCCCTGCTGCGCGGGGTGGAGCTCTCGCACGGGATGGCCCCGCAGATCGGGGTGATCCCGTGCCACTCTTCCGTCGATCAGTCCGACGGCGATGTTGGACCGGCCGGGCGTGCGCTCCATCAAGGGAGTGAGCCCGACCAGAGTCAACGGGTTCATTCGTGCTACCAGCCGTTGCCGCCGCCGTACTCCTGCGAGCACATGTAGTCGAGACACTTCGCAACGCAGCGTCGCGGGTCGTAGGAACGCTTGCAACTGGTCTGGCACACCGGCCTGAACTCTATTTCGCAGAGTCCTTGGGGGACGATCCGGTCTCCGTACGGTCCGCCCTCGGGGCGCGGCATTCGGCCGCCTCCCGCTGTCCTTGTCTCGTACACCGCCGATGCGGCGGTGAAGCCGGGAATCCTCATGGTGATCGCTTCTCCTTCGGCGTCAGCCCGAGATACGGGCCTTCGCACAGGTCGACGTCTTCACCGACGCAGCGGTCCATGCGGGCGACCAGGTCGGCAGACACGTGACTGTGTCGTTCTGTTCGCATTCCCCGCCCTCTCCGTCCACCTCCACCTGTCTCTCATCGGTCGTAGTACGGCGACCAGTTGGTCCTCGTGAAGGGAAACATCTCGGTGACGTCGATGCGCATGAAAGACTTCTCCGTCACATCCACCTTGCGGCTCGTGAACGAGAACACGATGTCCAGGATCCTTCGACTGCCGCTCAGTCTCGAGGGACAGACTTCCACAGCGCTCAGACGGAATCCCCTCGCGTACTCCCTGACCGTCTCCTGATAAATCTTCTCGTTCCGGACGGCCGCGTAATTGATGGCACGATGCTCATCCGTGGCGCCGGAGTTGTCGCCGATCTGCAGGAGCCTTTCAAGAAGCTTCCCGGACGCCGTTTCGAAGTCTTCGGCGGGTATCTCGGAAGGGCGCTCGACCGCCCTGATCAGTTCCCCGCTGTCGAATGAGTAGATCTGCTCGAAGACGACGACCGGCACGGTCAGGCCGTTGCACAACTCGGGCGGAGCGACAGGCCCGCGCCTTCCGATCACCACGTCGAGGTCCCAGGGGCCGCTCACGGGACGAATCGCCTCGATCAGCAGGTCGTAACCCGCCGAGTCACGAGGGTGCAGGATGTAGGTCTCGACCCCTTGAACGGACAGAACGAAGCACAACTGTCTGACCAGGTAACGATTGTCCGGATCCGACAGCACGCGGTACAGCGCCTCGTCGTCCGTCAGATCCGGTGGCTCGGCCCGTCCGACGGCCTGGGCGAACTCCTTCTCCACGCCCAGACTGGGGAATTGCACACGGATCTGCCCCAATGCGTAGACATAGCCCGGGCCTCCGCCGGTCTCCGTATGAGCGGCCTCCAGCGGCTGCTCCTCGTCCGTGGCGGACAGGGGTGTTCCGGAACAGTGGCAGGCGGCCCGCGTCAGCGAGGGGTCCTCGGCCGGCACCACCCCCGTCCGTTCGTCGTCACTCTCGTCCACGGACTGGCTCGTCAGCATGCCGGTCTGTTCGGACTCCATGGGTGACTCCTCCCACAAGCCGTCATGACATCTACGGTGAGCCGTCGTCAGCTACCGGCGGCCACGTCGGTTCGAGAACGCCACCCACTGGTTCAGGGCGGCGGCCCGTCGCTCACAGCCGCCGCAGGGCCGTATCCCCGCCGCGTACGTCACGCGCTTGACGACGTCTCCCAGCCCCACCTCTTCGTCACCGGTCACGAACCCGGGGATCCGCATACGCCGGGGCCGTAGTTCGGCGGCCTTCTCCGCGTGAGCGTTCCGGCCGGAGTTCTCGTCCTCGCTGCTCATCGCCACCACTTCCGCAATCAGGATGAGGGCGGCCGACGGGACGCACGGGCGGTACACCCCCGACGGCGGACCGTGTACACCTGATGCGACCAGAGCCTCGGTCTCTCCCCCTTCCCATGTTCCACCTGCCCCTCCCGGCCCGCACCTCGGTCCGTCACCAAGTCCTTCCGGCGTCACACTCCGGTTTCACCTCCGAGGCCGACGCCCTTGCTTCACAGTCGACTTGACGGCCTGTCGCGGAGACGGGCGACGCCGTGACCTGATCCGAACGGCAGGCCCTGCGTTTCACCGGCTCAGGTCACGGGTGGCACCGAGACGGCCATGACCATGTCCATGGGGGCGTCGCCGGTGTTGCCGTAGGTGTGCGGGACGTTCGCCTCGAAGTGGACGCTGGCGCCCGCGGGTACGCGGTGCTCGACGCCGTCGACGGTGAGGGTCAGTTCGCCCGCCGTGACGTGCAGCAGTTCGGTCGTGCCGGCGGGGTGCGGGTCCGACGGGCTGCTCTCGCCGGGCATGAGCCGCCAGTCCCACATCTCCAGCGGGCCGGGTGCCTCGGTGCCCGCGAGGAGCCGGTTGTAGCTGCCGGCGTCGGTGTGCCACAGCCGTACGGCCTGCTCGGCCGGGACGACGCGGACGTTCGGGCCCTGCTCGTAGTCGAGCAGGGTGGTGATGCTGACGCCGAGGGCGTCGCCGATCTTGACGACGGTGCCGAGGCTGGGGTTGGTGCGGGCCTGCTCGATCTGGATGAGCATGCCGCGGCTGACACCGGCCCGGGCGGCGAGCACGTCCAGGGTGAAGCCGCGCACCGCGCGCCAGTGCTTGACGCTCCGCGCCAGGGACTGGGTCAGCAGGTCGAGGTCCGACACGTTCCGTCCAATATTCTGTATGACACAGTGCAACAGACTGCACTATGGTGTGGTTGACCTGATCGTTCACTGCACTGTACTGCGAGGTATCCGTCCCATGACAGCGCTCTTCGCCCTGGCCACCAGCCTGTTGTGGGGCCTGGCCGACTTCGGCGGCGGTCTGCTGACCCGGCGCACGCCCGCCCTCACGGTGGTCGTGGTCTCGCAGTCGATCGCGGTGGTGGTGCTCGGCGCCGTCGTGGTCGCGACCGGCGGCTGGAGCGAGACGGGGCCGCAGCTGTGGTTCGCCGTGGCGGCCGGGCTGGTCGGGCCGGTGGCGATGCTCGCCTTCTACAAGGCGCTGGCGCTCGGCCCCATGGGCGTGATCTCGCCGCTGGGCTCGATCGGTGTGGCGGTGCCGGTCGGGGTGGGGCTGGTGCTGGGCGAGCGCCCCGGCCTGCTGCAGTTCGTCGGCATCCTGGTGGCCGTCGCCGGTGTGTGCCTCGCGGGCGGCCCGCAGTTCCGTGGAGCCCCGGTCCAGCGCCAGGCCATCGCCCTGACCCTGCTCGCGGCGTTCGGCTTCGGCGCGGTGATGGCGCTGATCGCCGAGGCGTCGACGACACTGACCGGCCTGTTCCTCGCCCTGTTCGTCCAGCGGGTGACGAACGTCGCCGCCGGCGGACTGGCCCTCTGCGTCTCGGTGCGGCGCGGGTCGCCCGCGCTTCCGGCGGACGGCTTCCCCTGGCGCTCTCTTCCCGCCCTCGCCTTCGTCGGCCTCGCGGACGTCGCCGCGAACGGTACGTACTCGATCGCCGCGCAGCACGGCCCGGTGACGGTGGCCGCCGTGCTGGCGTCTCTGTACCCGGTGGTGACGGCCGTGGCGGCGCGGGGCGTCCTGCGTGAACGGCTGCGGGCGGTACAGGCCGCGGGAGCAGGGCTCGCCCTCGTCGGGACGGTACTGCTGGCATCGGGCTGAGCCCGGCGGTTCAGGAACCCGG
Source organism: Streptomyces sp. NRRL B-1140 (assembly GCF_001280065.1). Lineage (GTDB taxonomy): Bacteria > Actinomycetota > Actinomycetes > Streptomycetales > Streptomycetaceae > Streptomyces. The sequence continues at coordinate 83,622 of NZ_LGEA01000125.1, read as the reverse complement.
CTCCAGCTTCGCCAGACCGGCCGCATTCTCCTCGTCCAGCTGGGCCAGTCGGGCAGCCGTCTCCTCGTCCAGGTCCGACAGCGCGCGCAGCTGCTCGGGGGTGACGCCCTCCGGTATGGGCACCGGCGCGGGAGTGCGCAGCGGCGGCTGCCAGCCGTCCGCGGGTGTCCAGCGGCGTACGACCCGGGCGGGCGCGCCGGCCACCACGGCGTGGTCGGGCACAGCGCCCCGCACCACGGCGCCGGCGGCCACCACCACGTTCCGCCCTATCCGGGCGCCCGGCAGGATCACCGCACCCGTGCCGATCCAGCAGCCCGGCCCGATCTCCACCGGTTCCATCCGCGGCCACTGCTTGCCGATCGGCTCGTGCGGATCGTCGTAGGAGTGGTTGGTGGAGGTGACGTAGACGTACGGGCCGAAGTAGCAGTCGCTGCCGATGGTGACCGTGGTGTCCGCGATGACGTGGCTGCCCCGGCCGAGGACGACACCGTCGCCGATGCGCAGGATCGGGTCGGGGCCGAGGTCGAGGTCGGGCATCAGGCCCGCGGTGAGGGTGACCTGCTCGCCGATGATGCAGTGGGAGCCGAGGTGGATCCAGGGTTCCCCGAAGACCGTGCCGAGCGGGAAGGCCAGTCTGGTACTCGTTCCCATCGCGCCGAAGCGGTAGCGGCCGGGGTGCTCGGCGGTGACCGAGCCCGTGCGCTGCAGCCAGGCCCAGCCCGCGTGGACGGCGCGCTGTGTCAAGCCCCGCCGCCAGGATGAGAACGTGTTCTTGCGCTTCGGCACGACCTCACGGTACTCACCGGTAGCTCCACCCGCGGCGTCGCAGGCCTGTGATCTTCGCCCCACCGGGTGGCGTACGGTTTGCGCGTTGTCTACGACGTTCCTGGAGGCGGACATGTCGCAGCGGGCGATGATCACGGGGATAGGCGGCAGGGAGCCGGAGATCCATGGGACGGCGTTCGTGGCGCCCACGGCGTCGGTGATCGGAAGCGTGACGCTGGGGGCGGGAGCGAGCGTCTGGTACGGGGCCGTGGTGCGCGGCGACGTCGAGGCGATCTCCGTCGGGGCGAGCAGCAACGTCCAGGACAACTGCACGCTGCATGCCGACCCCGGATTTCCCGTGACGGTGGGTGAGCGCGTGTCCATCGGGCACAACGCGGTGGTGCACGGGGCGACGGTCGAGGACGACTGTCTGATCGGCATGGGGGCGACGGTCCTGAACGGGGCCGTCATCGGGGCCGGGTCGCTGGTCGCCGCACAGGCGCTGGTGCCGCAGGGGATGGTGGTGCCGCCCGGATCACTGGTGGCAGGCGTACCCGCGAAGGTCCGGCGGGAGCTGTCGGAGGAGGAGAAGCAGGGCGTCACCCTCAACGGCACGATGTACGCCGAGTTGGCGAAGGCGCACCGGGAGGTGCATGCGTAGGTTGTCCGGCGGGTGCGGGTGGGTGGTTGCGCGCGTAGTTCCCCGCGGCCCTGAAGGCGTGCTACTCCCCGGCGATCACGGGCTGGGCCTTCTTCGCCCTGCGCTTGATCACCAGCATGGACGTGAGGCCCACCAGGACCGCCGCCACCAGGCCCAGCCACGAGAAGCGCTTCAGCCAGGACTCCGCGACGATGCCGACGTAGTAGATGACCGCCGTCGTGCCCCCCGCCCAGACGATGCCGCCGAGGACGTTGGCGATGAGGAACTTCCAGTACGGCATGCGGAGCACACCGGCGAGGGGGCCCGCGAAAATGCGGAGCAGGGCGACGAAGCGGCCGAAGAAGACGGCCCACATGCCCCACTTCTCGAAGGAGCGCTCGGCGGTGGCGATGTGGCCCTCGCTGAAGTGCTTGGGGAACTTGCCGCCGAGCCAGGCCAGCAGGGGCCGTCCGCCCTTGCGGCCGATGGCGTAGCCGATCGAGTCGCCGATGATCGCGCCGGCCGTGGCGCTGGCGCCGAGGACGACGGGGTCGATCTCGCCGTTCTGGGACGCGAGCAGCGCCGAGGAGACGAGGATGATCTCGCCCGGCAGCGGGATGCCCAGACTCTCCAGGCCGATGACCAGCCCGACCAGCGCGTATACGGCGACCGCGGGTACGGTTTCGAGCCACTCCTGGACGTGCAACGCCGGTTCCTTTCGCTGAGCCTCCCTGCGTGCCCGGGGAAGCCTACCGGCTTCTAGGACGTCCCTCGGAGCTCAGGCGTTCCAGCTCCACTCGGCGACCTCGGGCAGGTCGGTGCCGTGCTCGCGGATCCAGGCGTGGTGGCGGGTGCGGGCGTCGGCCATCCGCTGGCGCACGGCCGTGGCGCGGACCGCGAGGCCGGGGACGCGGTCGATGACGTCCATGACCAGGCGGTAGCGGTCGAGGTCGTTGCGGACGACCATGTCGAACGGCGTGGTCGTGGTGCCGGCCTCCTTGTAGCCGCGCACGTGCAGGTTCTGGTGGCCGGTGCGGCGGTAGGCGAGCCGGTGGATCAGCCACGGATAGCCGTGGTAGGCGAAGATCACCGGCTTGTCGGTGGTGAACAGCCCGTCGTACTCGAAGTCGCTCATGCCGTGCGGGTGTTCGCCCTGGGGCAGCAGCCGGGCGAGGTCGACGACGTTGACGACCCGGACGGACAGCTCGGGCAGGTACCGGCGGAGCAGGTGGGCGGCGGCGAGGGTCTCCTGGGTCGGGACGTCACCGGCACAGGCCAGGACGACATCGGGCTCGCCGCCGTCCTCGGTGCCCGCCCACTCCCAGATGCCGGCGCCCCGGGCGCAGTGCACCTTGGCCTCGTCCATCGACAGCCAGTCGAAGCAGGGCTGCTTGCCGGCCACGATCACGTTGACGTAGTCGCGGCTGCGCAGGGCGTGGTCGGCCACCGACAGCAGGGTGTTGGCGTCCGGCGGGAGGTAGACGCGGACGACCTCGGGGCTCTTGTTGAGGACGTGGTCGACGAAGCCGGGGTCCTGGTGGGAGAAGCCGTTGTGGTCCTGCCGCCACACATGGGAGGTCAGCAGGTAGTTGAGGGAGGCGATGGGGGCCCGCCAGGGCAGCCTGCGCGAGGTGCGCAGCCACTTGATGTGCTGGTTGACCATGGAGTCGACGATGTGCACGAACGCCTCGTAGCAGGAGAAGAACCCGTGCCGGCCGGTGAGCAGGTAGCCCTCCAGCCAGCCCTGGCAGAGGTGTTCGGAGAGCACCTCCATCACCCGGCCGTGCCGGTCGAGGTGCTCGTCCACGGGCAGGGCCTGGGCCTGCCAGGTCTTGCCGCCGGCCTCGTAGACGGCCTGGAGCCGGTTGGACGCGGTTTCGTCCGGGCCGACCAGGCGGAAGTCACGGCGGCCGGCGGTGTCGCGCATGATCCGGGCGAGGAGGTCGCCGAGGACGCGGGTCGGCTCGTGCGTCGTCGTGCCGGGCTTGTCGACGGGCACGGCGAAGTCGTCCAGGGACGGAACGGGCAGGTCGCGGACGAGCAGGCCGCCGTTGGCGTAGGGGGTGGCGCCGAGACGCCTGGTGCCCTCGGGGACGCAGGCGAGGACGTCCGCGACCGGGCGGCCCTCGGTGTCGAACAGTTCCTCGGGCCGGTACGAGCGCAGCCAGGACTCCAGCTGCCGCAGGTGCTCGGGGTTGTCGCGGACGCCGGACAGCGGCACCTGGTGGGCGCGCCACGTGCCCTCGACCGGGTCGCCGTCGACCTCGGCCGGGCCGGTCCAGCCCTTGGGGGTGCGCAGCACGATCACCGGCCAGCGCGTGCGCTCGGTCGCGCCCTGCTCGCGTGCGGCACGCTGAGCGGCGGCGATGCGGTCGAGCGCGGTGTCCATGGCCTCGGCCATGGCGCGGTGGACGGTGGCCGGGTCGTCCCCGGCGACGTGGATCGGCTCGTGGCCGTAGCCGCGCAGCAGCGCGTCGAGCTCCTCCTCGGGGAGGCGGGACAGCACGGTCGGGTTGGCGATCTTGTAGCCGTTGAGATGCAGGATCGGCAGGACGGCACCGTCGTGGACGGGGTCGAGGAACTTGTTGGCGTGCCAGGACCCGGCGAGCGGCCCGGTCTCCGCCTCACCGTCGCCGATCACACAGGCCACGAGCAGATCCGGGTTGTCCAGGGCGGCACCGTAGGCGTGCGCGAGGGAGTATCCGAGTTCACCGCCCTCGTGGATCGAGCCGGGCACTTCCGGGGCGACGTGGCTCGGCACGCCGCCGGGGAAGGAGAACTGCCGCATCAGCAGCTCCATGCCCTGCGCGTCCCGGGACGCGTCCGGGTACTTCTCGCTGTAGCTGCCCTCCAGCCAGGAGTTGGCGAGGACCGACGGCCCGCCGTGGCCCGGGCCCCAGACGCACAGGGCGTCGAGCCCCCGGTTCTTGATCACCCGGTTGAGGTGCGTGTGGACGAGGTTCAGCCCGGGTGACGTGCCCCAGTGGCCGAGCAGCCGGGGTTTGATGTGCTCGGGCCGCAACGGCTCGGTGAGCAGGGGGTTCGCCAGCAGGTAGATCTGACCGGCCGCCAGGTAGTTGGCGGCCCGCCAGTGGGCGTCCAGCGTGCGCAGTTCCTCGTCGGTCGGCGCGGTCCTGCTGTCCTGGCGCGGGGCCTCGGGCATGGGTGACTCCCTGGGTTCTGCGGGCGGACTCAGGAGGAGTACCAGTTTGTTCCGGTTCGATGCCAGGCGCCTGTCGGTCGTCCCGCACTCGGACGTGTCGAGCGGGTTCGGACCGCCCCGGGCGGCCTCCGCGCCGCAGGGCCGGCTCACCCCCGCACGGCCTGGCTCTACCGCGCCGTGCCGGGGCCCTCGCTCGGGACCCCGGGCGGCCACCCTGTACCGCTTGACGGCGTGCGCGAAGCGCACGGCCCCTACGGCAAGCGCACCGCCGAGTGCGGCGTCGTCACGGCGTCTGTGACGGTGGCAGGCGCGCGTCCGAGGACGCCGGAGCCGAAGCCACTCCGCGGCGCGGGCCCACCGGCTCCCTCAGCCCCGGCCCCACCGGCCCCCGACTCGGCTCCACCGCAGCAGCCCACCTGCGCGAACCGCGTCTCGTACCGTTCCTGCGGCAGTTCCCCGGGGTCGGTGCGCGGCGGCACGGGCCGCCGCCCGGGCGGGGCGTCGTCGTACGGCCGCTGCTCGCGCTCCCGGCGGCTCTCCCCCGGAGCGTCCTGCGCGCGCTTCTCCCGCGACTCCCCCCTCCCTCCGGACATCGCGGCCGGTTCCAGCGCCCAGCGCTGCGCCCCGGATCCGTCGCGGGCGGTGACGATCACGTCCCGGCCCTTCCCGGGCGCCAGGGCCAGCCCCTTGCCCCCACGCGGCAGGAGTTCACCGCGCACGGTCAGGTCGTAGCGGACGACTCCCGCGTGGGCGAGGCAGCCGGCCAGGGCGACCGAGCCGTCCGCGGTGCCGGAGCCGAGGCACAGCGTGGGGTCGGCTGCGCTGCGCAGGACGCCGTCGTCCTGGTACGACCATTGCTGGGATCCGCCCGTGGAACACCTGGTCAGCACGACACGGGCGCCGGCGCGGGTGCGGCCGCCGAGGAGGCCGACGCACAGGCCCTCGTCGAGGTTGCGCAGCCGTCCCCGGGCCACTTCGGCGGCGGTGGCCGCGGAGGCGGCCGACGGGGAAGGGGCGGGCGAGGGTGCGACGGAGTCCGGCCCGGCCGACGAGGATCCCGCGCTGTTCGGGTCCACGGAGTGGCCGCTGACCGCGCCCCAGGTGGCCTGCGGGGCGACGGTGCCGCCCTCCTCGGTCCAGCCCCGGGCGGCGAGCAGGGTCGCGAGCAGCACGAGGGAGGTCACCCCGACGGCGGCGGCCAGCGCCTTCGCGTGCCTCCTCGGCGCCCCGGGCCGGCCGTCCGCCGGCAGGACACGGGGCCGGAGGCGGTGGCGTCCGCCGGCGGACACGGCGCCCTGGCCCTCGACGCGGCCCGGCCGTGATTCCAGGTAGCGGCGGGCACCCCAGCCCAGCACCGTCTCGGTGAGGAGGTCTTCCAGACCGCCCTCGAAATGGCTGAGTTGTTCGGCGGCGTGGCGGCAGTAGCGGCATGCCATGAGGTGCCGTTGCACATCGGGAAGCAGCGCCCCACCACGGCGCATGGGAACGTCCAGCAGACGGTTGTAGTAGCGGCATTCCTGTGTCGGCGCGAGTTCCCGGTGGGCGCGTACGCACCCCGACCTGAATTGCTCGCGTGCCTGTTCCAGGGCGGCCGACGCGGTACCGGCGTCCACTCCCAGCAGACCGGCCGGTACGGATATGGGTTCGGCCTCGACGTCCGTGTGCCAGAGCAGGCATTGGGAAGCCCCCGGAAGGCCGCGGAAAGCGCGCTCCGCAAGGCGTCGCCTTTCGGATGTTCCGGGCCGGGCGGCACGCAGACCGCGGGCGCCGACGGTTTTGCGGAGTTCCGGCAGCACTTGGGAAATACCGTCGTCGGCGGCCCACTCCCGGACCGTCTCCCGGACGGCGGCAAGCAGCCGCGGACGCAGGGCGCCGCCGCCCGGCCGGGCGAGTTCCCTGCGGAAGGCGGCGGCCGCCGCCATCGACGCGGAATCCTCGGCGGACGCCAGGCAGATCACGGCGTATTCGTAGACCGGGCGCCAGTGCCGGGCCAGCAACAGTGCGACGACTCTCGGCCCTTCGGCGGGTTCACCGACCCGGGCGAGGAGATTGCGGTCGGACTCCGCGGGTCCCGCTCCGGGGCGTGGCGCGTACGGCGGGCGTGGGGGGGTGGGGGATTGCACGGAACCATTTCCTTCCAGCCGCAGAAGGCAGGCTAATTGCGCGTCCGTCGGAAAGCAGGTGCGTGATTGGTGCATACCTGTGCCGCGTCAGCCGCGGACTTGACTGTGAGCCGGCTCACTTTCGCACACACGACTGACAGGTAACAAGAAGTTCGGATGACCCACGTTCAAAACGCCGGGATTTCAGATATGTTACCGGCGGTATCCGCACCGGCTTTCGAAAACGTCGGCGCCCGGGGCCGCGAGTTGTGTGCACGCAAAGGCGGTTGGTCACACAATCTCCCCCTCCCGCGCGAGGCGGCGAGCGTCCACCCTGTTCGTGAGGACGACCCGCTCGGCCTCGGCCACGCCGCGCCGTGCGCCCGCCGCGGAGTTCCCGCCCGAAGCAGATCAACCGTCACGGCTGCGTCGCCGTGGAGCCGGCCGGCAAGGAGGGCCTGGTCCGCGTCACAGGCCCGGTCGGGAAGCCGACGGGCAGTCAGGTGCCCGGCCGCTGTGCCGTCACCGGCCACCCGGTCCTCGACCCGGCCGTCTTCCCCGCCTTGGAGCGCACCCTGCCGGGCCGGGGCGGCGAGATCCGGCCGGCCGACGCCCTGCGGGAGATGGCTGCGGCACCACGCCGCACGGGGCGGTCCTCAACGGCGGGCGCCATGACACGGGCGCCGAGGCCGGCCATCTGCGGGATGGCCAGGAGGGCCCGAGAACGTCCTGATGCGGGGCCGGAGTTCGTGACGCGACCCCGGATCCTCTCGGAAGGCTGGACGGAGCGCTCCCGGGACACCGGGACACGGCGGCCCGGGCCGCGAGGGGGTCGGCGTACCGCTGGGGCGGCACGCACGCGCCAGCCCGGTCAGCCGTTGGGCCGCAGGGTCCACACCACGGTCATCTCGCCGGTGACGGCACCGTCGGCCCGCTGGATGGCGATGGCCACCGGGAACTCGGGGCGCTCTCCGGCGTCCAACTGTGCGACGACCTCGGCGGCCGGGCGGCCCAGGGTGGCCGTGGCCGTGACGGCGCCCATCGCCAGCTTCTTGTAGGAGATCTCGGCGCTGACGGCGAGCGGCACGGCGCGCGAGAGCTGGTCCCCGAACGCGGCCAGCACGATCGCCCCGCTCGCGGACTCGCCGAGCGTGAACATCGCACCGGCGTGCGGACCGCCCACGTGGTTGTGGTATTCGCCCTGGTCCGGCAGCGACACCACCGCCCGCTCCGGCGTGGTCTCCAGGAACTGGAGGTTCAGGGTCCGGGCCATGGGCACCGTGGCGGCGAGCATCTCGCCGATGGACATCTGGTCTGCGCTCATGCCCGAATGTTACTCACGAGTAGAGACGCCTGGCCAGGCCGGTGTGACGACCACCGCATCCCTCGAACGACATCCACACCCGGCCGACCCCGGGTTGCCACGCCTCCGTCCACGGGCGGTGACCGAATCGTGTCCGGGGCGCGGCTAGGGTGGCTGCCCATGTGGCCAGGACAGCAGCCGCCCGGGGGCGAGCAGAACCCGCAAGCGAACAACCCGTACCAGCAGCCGGGGTACCAGCAGCCGAATCCCTACCAGCAGCCGGGATACCAGCAGCAGCCCCATCCCTATGGGCAGCAGCCGCAGTGGGGAGCCACCGGGCCGGCCGGCGCGCCGCAGCCCCCGCAGCCGCCGCAGGGCGGTGGCGGCGGCCGGACGAAGCTGGTGGCGATCATCGCGGCCACGGCAGTGGTCGTGGCGGCCGGTGTCACCGGCTTCCTGGTGCTGGGCGGCGACAAGGACGACACGGCCGACGGCGGCAAGCACGGCAAGGACGACAAGGTCACGAGGAGTCCGTCGGCCGAGGAGCCGAGCGCCCCTGCCTCGGACGACAACCCGCGTGGCGGCGAGGCGGCGCAGCCCACCGTCAAGGGCTGGAAGGTCGTCATCAACCCCAAGTGGGGCACGGCCTTCGACGTCCCGGCCGACTGGGAGGTGGCGTCCCCCACGTCGTATGTCTTCTTCGAAGACGAGAAGTCCGACGACGGCAAGCCGCTGATCCTCATGTCGGCACCGGCGTTCTACAAGTCCAAGTGGTGCACGAGCGACGACAACAAGGACGGCAGCACCGAAACCGAGTCCCTGGGCGGGGTGGGCACCAAAGGCGCCGACGGCGCCAAGAACACGGACGAGGTCGCGGTCAACCAGGCGGCCGCGTGGGTGTACGGCGGCTACACGCAACCGGACAAGAAGAGCGTCAAAACCGACGACAAGGCCAAGCCCTACACCACCGCCTCGGGCGTGAAGGGCAGTGTCGCCTGGGCGCACTCGGAGAACACGCCCGACACGGGCAAGTGCGCGAGCGACGGCAAGGCGGTCACGTTCGGCTTCAAGAACTCCGCCGGCGACTTCGTCGCATGGAGCTTCTTCGGTGCCAAGGGCGTCAAGGGTGAGGTGCCCGAGAAGACCATCATGAAGATCCTCAGCACCGTCCGCCTGCACGGCGAGCCGACCGGCGGCTGACCTGGAAGGGCGGACCGGGCCCGCCCCCTGCGACGGAGGCGGGCCCGGTCGCCGGAGCGTGGAGAGGGGCAGCCCCGGACGGGGCGTGCGCGGACCGGCCGTCGCCCCCGGCCTTGCTCCGCGGGCACCCCCTTGCCATCCGCCGTCATCCCGCGCAAACGGTTTGGCAGGAGGGGCCCCGGGCGGCGATAGTCGGCCGGTGACATCCCCCACCGCCCCCTCCCGCAGCCCCCGCAGACCCGCCTGGGCGGGCCGCAACTACTCCCTGCTGACCGCGGCGGCGGTCGTCACCGGCCTGGGCAGCCACGGCGCCCTGGTGGCGTCGGCGTTCGCCGTCCTCGAAGCGGGCGGTGACGGCGGTGACGTCGGCCTGGTGGCGGCGGCGCGGACCCTGCCGCTGGTGCTGTTCCTGCTGATCGGCGGGGCAGTGTCGGACCGGCTGCCCCGCCACCACGTGATGGTCGCGGCCAACCTTCTGAACTGCCTCTCCCAGGCCGCCTTCGCCTTTCTCGTGCTGACCGGGGAGCCGCGGCTGTGGCTCATGATGCTGCTGGCGGCGCTCGGCGGCACCGGTCAGGCCTTCTTCGGTCCGGCCGCCGAGGGCATGCTGATGTCGTCGGTCGACGGTGAGAACGCGGGACGCGCCTTCGCCGTGTTCAGGATGGCGATGCAGGGCGCGGCCCTCGGCGGTGCCGCGCTCGGCGGCGCCATGGTCGCGGCGATCGGACCCGGCTGGGTGCTCGCGGCCGACGCGGCCGCCTTCGCGCTCGCCGGAGCGCTGCGGGCCTTCCTCGACGTCGGCCACATCGCGCCCCGGGCGCCGGGCGGCGGCCTGCTCGCCGATCTGCGGGACGGCTGGCGCGAGTTCGCCGGCCGCCCCTGGCTGTGGGGCATAGTCGTCCAGTTCTCCATCGCCAACGCGGTCGTCGCCGCCGCGGACGCGGTCTACGGCCCGCTCGTGGCCCGCGACGACCTGGGCGGCGCGGGCCCCTGGGGGCTCGCCCTGGGCGCCTTCGGTGCGGGTACGGTGGCCGGTGCCCTGCTGATGACCCGCTGGAAGCCCCGCCGTCTGCTCTACGCCGGCACCCTCTGCGTGTTCCCGCTGGCCCTGCCCTCGGCCGCCCTCGCCGTCCCGGTGCCGATCGGCGTCCTGTACGGAGTGATGTTCCTCGCCGGCGCGACGGTGGAGGTGTTCGGCGTCTCCTGGATGACCGCGCTGCACCAGGAGATCCCCGAGCACAAGCTCTCCCGCGTCGCGGCGTACGACTGGTTCGGCTCCGTGGCCCTGGTCCCCCTCGCCACGGCCGCGGCCGGGCCGGCGGAGGATGCCTTCGGCCGCACTGCGGCCCTGTGGGGGTGCGCCGGCCTGGTCGTCCTGGTCACGGCGGCCGTGCTGTGCGTGCCGGACGTCCGCGGACTGCGCCGCCGGACCACACCGGTCGCCCGGAGCGGCGCCGAACCCGCGTCAGCCGATGCCGAACGCCCCGTCGGGGGGCTCGGGTGACGGCACGGCGTCAGCGTCCCGGACGGGCCGCGCGTCGCCGATGAACCTCCGCAGGGACAAGCCGTGTTCGACCCGGGCGGGGAAGGCGTCGGCGGCGGTGAGCCTGGCCAGGGCCGCGACGTCGATCGCCCGTGATCCGGCGACGAGCACGGCGTTCCCGAACCGCCGCCCTCGCAGCACACCCGGCTCGGCGATCAGCGCGAGCTCCTGGAAGGAGTCCGCCAGCGTGGCGAGTTGCGACCGCAGAAAGCCGAAGGGTGCGGCGTCGGGGAGGTTCGCGAGGTAGACCCCGCTGCCCCGCAGCACGCGCGCCGCCTCGCGGACATAGGCGACGGAGGTGAGGTGTGCCGGCACCCGCGAGCCGCTGAAGACGTCTGCGACGAGAACGTCCGCCGAATCCGCGGAGGCGTTCTCCAGCCAGGCCCGGGCGTCCGCCGCGTGGAGGGCGACGTCCGCGCCTCCCGGCAACGGCAGATGTTCCGTCACCAGCTCCAGCAGCCCCCGGTCGGCCTCGACGACGTCCTGCCGCGAGCCGGGCCGGGTCACGGCCACGTACCGCGGCAACGTGAGGGCGCCGCCCCCGAGATGCACCACGTCCAGCGCCCGCCCCGGCTCGGCCACGACATCCAGGACGTGTCCGAGCCGCCGGGTGTACTCGAACTCCAGGTGCGCGGGTTCGTCGAGATCGACGTAGGACTGCGGCGCCCCGTCCACGGTCAGCAGCCAGGCCCGCTCCCGGTCGACGTCGGGCATCAGCTTGGCGGTGCCGAGGTCGACGACACGGGAGACAGGGAGCAACTCGTTCACCGCCCCATTGTGTCGCGCCCTATAAGGGCGCGGGGAACTGCGGCCGGCCCACGGCGGCCCGCGGTTCCCCACAACCTCATACGACCGCTGTCACGGTCCCCGCCCCCACGGTCCTGCCACCCTCACGGATGGCGAACCCGAGCCCCGCCTCCAACGGCACCTCCCGCCCCAGCTCCACGCTCATGGCGACGGTGTCGCCGGGCCGCGCCACGGCCACTTCACCGAGGTCGACCACTCCCATCACATCCGCGGTCCGGATGTAGAACTGCGGCCGGTACCCGGAGGAGACGGGCGTCGTCCGCCCGCCCTCCCGGGCCGACAGGACGTACACCTGTGCCGAGAAGCGCCGCCGCGGCTTCACACTCCCCGGCGCGGCGACCACATGCCCCCGCCGGACGGCGTCCCGCGGAACCCCCCGCAGCAGCAGGGCCACGTTGTCCCCGGCCTGCGCCTCCTCCATCGGCTTGCCGAAGGTCTCCAGCCCCGTGACGACCGTCTCGACGGACGCCCCGAGCACCTCGACCCGGTCACCGACGCGCACCAGGCCCCGCTCGACCGCTCCGGTCACCACGGTGCCCCGGCCGGTGATGGTCAGCACGTTCTCCACCGACAGCAGGAACGGTGCGTCCAGGTACCGCTCCGGCATCGGCACGTACGTGTCCACCGCGTCGAGCAGCGCCTCGATCGACGCCGTCCAGCGCGGATCGCCCTCCAGCGCCTTCAGTCCCGAGACGCGTACGACGGGCACGGAGTCACCGCCGTAGCCGTGCGCGGTGAGCAGGTCGCGGACCTCCAGCTCGACCAGGTCGGTCAGCTCCTCGTCCCCGGCGTCGGCCTTGTTGAGGGCCACGACGATGTGGTCGACGCCCACCTGACGGGCGAGCAGGACGTGTTCGGCGGTCTGCGGCATGATCCCGTCGAGCGCGGAGACGACGAGGATCGCCCCGTCGAGCTGGGCGGCGCCGGTGACCATGTTCTTGACGTACGTGGTTTGCGCACCCTGTCATGACTATAGCGGTGCAGGTCAGAGACGCAAAGAAGCCCCGCCCACCTCCACGGGGGTCGGGAGGTGAACGGGGCTTCAGTCCGCCCCAACGCCCGCCATGATCGGGCGTTGTCGTCGTCGGGCGGTCCTCGTCCCGCGGAGATCCATAGGAACGGGACGAGGAGTTCAGGACGCAGGCGGGGCCGGGTATGCCGGCCTCAGGCCCCGCCGCGCCCTCCGCGGGCCGATTGCTCAGGGCAGTCAGCGCGCGGGATCAGGGGCCGGCGATAGCACCGACGCAATGCTGAAGTTCGTCAGGGTGACGACACGGAACCGGTTGTGGTGCGGCAGTGCCGCCACGTGATCCCGGGCCCACCTGAGCGGGTCATCTCCGTCGCGTAGGGCCCTGTTGTCTCCAAGGCAGTCCGCGCACTCGACGAAGGCGCCTGTAGGGACCTGCTCTAGTTCCTCTTTGGTCACGACCCAGGGAAACGGCCCGTTGTTCATCGTGCCGTCTTCTTCCACTCGTGCGGATGGCGCTTGATCTCGATTGCCAGGTCCGTTGCGTGCGACGGGTCGTAAGCGGTGCTCCGCGGGTTAGAGGCTTCCCGCCACTGTCCGAACCGCGATTCGCACATGTCGCACCCCCTGACGGGTTGAGGCGCCTCCGCTTCGAGCGGGTCCGTCAGATGGATCGGTTCTCTGAGCGTTGTTTCAAGGGCCATCCCTGCACCTCCGCCGCGCGGGTTTGATACGGGCGACGCTACGGAGCAAGTAGGCGCGGGTTCCAGGAAGTTCTACGAAGTTCTGCGGCTTTCACTCCAAAGCGTCGATTGCCGCTGTGATCCGAGCGCGGGCATTGGCTCCGTAGACAGCCAACTTCGAGAACTCACCGAAAGCCTTGAGGTACTGGGCAACCTCTGAGGGCGCCGTGACGTTCACCTGAGCCGTAAGTAGCTCGACCTGTGTCTGTACCTCGTCGTAGACGCTGAACGTCTCCAGCATCCACATGCGCCTGTCGGCTGAGAACGGGATGACGCCGAGGGAGACGGAGGGCAGGGCCATGATGGAGAGCAGATAGCCGAGTTGGCCGGCCATGACCTCAGAGCCACCTACGCGGTGCCTGAGCACCGCCTCCTCGACGAGGAGCGCGAACCGGTGGTTGCCCTCACGGATCACTCGTGAGCGCTCCATACGCGCTGCCACGGCCTCCGACACGTCGTCAGGCGTCTCCCTGAAAGCAGCGATGGAGCCGAGTAGGGCGCTCGCATAGCCGTCCGTCTGGAGGAGTCCCGGGACGACGTTCGAGCAGTAAATTCGGAACACCCGCGTACGCTCGAAGAGCGGTACGTAGGACTCCTGCAACCGGCGGAGCCCCGTGCGCTGCAACCGGCGCCACTCGACGTACATCGAGTCGGCTGAGCGGGAGGCCGCAATCAGATCTGCGGCCAACCCGTCAGCGCCACAAGCCTGACACCACGCGCGGATGTCGTCGTCTGACGGAGGCGTCGTGGCGTTCTCCAGTCGGGAGACCTTCGAGCGCTGCCACCCGATCCGCTCCGCGACGTCCTTACCCGTCAGGTTGGCATCCTTGCGGATCTCCCGGAGCCTGTCGGCTACGGCCCTGCGGGCAGCCTGGACACTCGATGATGGCGACGTTGGCATGTGTGGAGGCTCTTAGATCCTGTACTCCTCATGGGGCGTCGCCCTGCTCCACACGCCCTCGAAGGCGTCGACGCAGAGCTTCACCACGGCCGGTTCGTCCGTGACGTCGTCGCCTAGGTAGGCGCCCTCCCCAGAGAAGTAGCCGAAGCGGACGAGGCGATCGTCAAAGACCCAGAAGTCGTTGCCAGGCAACGCCAGGTCTGACGCATCCCGGCGGGGCAACCACCGGATCTCCTCGCCGGCCGCGACGTTCGTGAACGTCCCGTCGTAGAGGTACCGCGTGTACTCACTGACGGGTTCCGAGACGATCCGGGCGCGCCGGATCTCGACGCCCCGCGCTACCGTCTCCGCCACCATGTCGAGCCAGGGACGCCACCACGTCGAACGGTCGTCCGGGTCAGGGCGGTATCCGGACTTCCACGCTTCGACCCGCGGAGCCTCGTCCGGGTCGTCGTAGTGGTCGCGCATCTCAAGATGCACGGCCGACCGTTGACAGCCCGCCAGGAGCTCACTGAACGGCGGAGCGGTCTGCCACATCACATGCCTCCCGAATGGCTGCCACCATGCGGGCCGGCAGCCGAACGACATCTTCACTGTCCGGGATCGGCCCTGCCGTCAGGCAGTCGGTCCGAGTCTCCTCGTCAACCTTCCAGCCCTGAATGACGATTTCCTGCCGTTCCTCGTCCACCCACACCGTGGGGCAGTTCGCTCCGTCGGTGTTGGGGTCCTTCGCGATGAACCGTAGCGTCATGGCTGCTCCAACCCTCCTGCGGGTTCTACGAATGTCTATGACCATCCCGCCGATGGGGGGTGCTGCGCAAGACCGTCTAGAGCCAACCGGCGTGGCGCATGCGCCGTCGCCAGGCACGGCCGTGCTCCGGGGTGCAGTACTGCCGCAGGCGCCCCGCGCCCGGGGTCTGCTCGACGTCCGCCTTGCAGTGCGGGCAAGTGATCGTCTGGTTTTTCGCCGGCTGTCCGAACATGGGTGCTCCTCCGTAGGCATAGGGAAGGGCCGCCCCCATGCCGGAGGCGGCCCTTGTGTGCGTGGTGGTGTGTGTCAGCCCCAGCGACCGTTGTTCAGGTCACGGGCTACTTCGCCGTCGTAGATGTTGATGCGCTCGTCGATGATGCCGCCCACTTCGCGGCCGTCGAGGTACGTCCTCGACTCGACGTTGACCGTGATCGGCTGTCCGGAGCCCTTCGCGGCGCTGAGCGTCGCCCACTGCTGCGATGTGAAGATGGGCTCAGGCTTGCCCGTACCGTTCGCGACGAGGTTCAACCCCGGCTCCAGGTACCCGCCGTCGTCGTACCACGTCGGGACGATACGTCCGCCCATCGCGTAGCCCGCCGGCGGGCGGTTCGCGTTGGCCTGCTGGACGTTCGTGATGTTGCCGTAGCGAGCCACGATGTAGCGAATGGACGCCGCCACGTTCGCCACCGGGTCCAGGATCCCGCGGGAGCGCAGGGACGCCGGCACGTAGGCGTTGAACGTGGGCGGGATCGTCTGGGCGAGCCCCTGAGACGGGACGCCGTTCTTGGCGTTGATATCCCAGTTGTTGCGGGCGTTCGGGTTCCAGCCGGATTCACGGGTGATCAGCGTGTTCATGCCACGGAGCCACTGCTCGACGGTGCCAGGCGGAGGCACGTGCGCGGCAGCCATAGCAGCGCGGATGATGCCTGCCCGCTGTCCCGTCGGGATGGTCCCGCCGATGTTGCCGCCTCCGCCCCCACTGCTGCCGAGGGAGGTCACGGCGTCGACGATCTTGTCCTTCAGGCCGGCGACCATCTTCACGGGGAACTTCGCCAGGCTCGCGCCCAGCCCGCCCACGTCGAGGTGAGACTTCACCTTGTCGAGAATGGGCTTCATCAGCTTCGCCCAGATCTTCGACGGGTTGGCGATCAGGTCTGCACCCGTCTTCGCCCAGTCGACGCCCTTGGAGACTGCGCCCGAAACCTTGTCCTTCGTCCAGTCCCACGCAGACCCAAGTGCACCGACAATGCCACCGTCGGCGAACCGCTGAACGCCGGGCAGTTCACCCGTAGCGTTCATGTAGGCGAGCTTATCGAATCCGATCTTCCGGGCGCTTTCACGCTTGATGATGAATTCGTCGGCCATGGCCAGGATCGGAATGGAGTCGACGCCCGGAGTTCCTCCGTGCGTCCGTCCACCGTCGGCGAATTTCTGCGGGGCTTCGAGGAGCTTAGGCGCCTTCGGGAGTGGGTCGAGTCCGACGAAGTCAGCGACCTTGTCCCAGACGGCTTTCACGCCCTTCGTGTACACGAAGTCGATCACCCAGTTGATGGGCTTAGCGGCCACACCGGCAACGGCATTCCAGGCCGTCTCGATCGTCTTCCGCGCCGACTTGAAGGCGTCGCCCACGAGACCGATGGCAGTGCGGATGCTGTTGAACGCAGGACGGAGACCCTTGTCGTAGACCCATTTCGCCTTGTCGGCGATCCAGTCAAAGACGGGCTTGACCGTCTTGTCGTAGAGCCACGAGACCTTTTCTCCGACCCACTTCAGGCCGTCCCAGATCCACCGGAAAACGGGCTGAAGAGCCTTGTCCCAAAGCCATTTCGCGATCGTGGCGATGTTGTTCAGCGCCGGCTTGAAGGACTCCCGCCACAGCCACAGGGCGATGGCTCCGACGGCCTGTATGGCGAGCCAGATCGGCGTCAGCACTGCCGTGACCACGACCGCGAAGAGCACCCGGGCCGCTAGCCAGATGGCAGTGAACACCGGATCAATCACGTTCTTCCAGAGCCACAGTGCGACGGCTCCGACGGCCGACAGGACGTCACGGATGGCGAAGAACACCGGTCGGAGGACGTTGTCCCACGCCCACAGTGCGGCCGTCTGGATTGCCTCCCACGTCGCCTGGACGGCAGTGCGGAACCATCCCCACTTCTGGTAGGCCAGAACGACGGCTCCGATAAGGACGCCGATCAGAACGGCAATCCTCACGATGGGGTTCGCGTTCAATACGAAGTTGAACGCCACCATTGCCAGCGTCCATGCCTTCGTGGCGACCACGGCGAGCCAGATGCCCTGAACGAGCCACGGCGCGTTTTCCGCGATCGTCGCTATCCCTGACGCCATCGCTCCAAGAACCTTGAAGAGCGGGCCAGAGAGTGGCGAAAGGGCGTGTCCGACTTCGAAGAATGCGCCTCCGATGTCGCCGAGGGTTTCCGCGACGATCGGGCCCATTTCTGCCGCGTAGTCGAGGAATCTCTCAAACTGCGGAGATCCTCTAAGGCTCGTCCCCCAGTCGGCGAAGTCACCCGTGATGTCCTGCATCCGGCTGGATATGTCGTCCATGTGGGGCAGGAAGGCGTCAACGACCCCCGCAGCGCCCTTAAAAACATTTCCGATGGCGACGCCCAGACCGACGATCGCCGGCTTTGCACTGTCGGTGATTCCGCGCTTAAAGCGCGTCCAGAACGGTGACTTCAGTTCGGCCGACGCACGGTCGAAGAGTTCACCGACAGCATCCGCGGAGTTGCGGACGAGGGGAGACAGTCCCGGGAGGCTGGCCTTCGCTCCGTTCACAGCCCTCGTGAAGAGCGGGAGCACGTCGGGTTGCAGCTCCCGGACCCACTCCCTGAACGCGGCCGTCAGACCCTTGGGCCCAGCTATGGAGTCGTAGAGGTCCCGTTGTTCCGGGGTGAGCTTCGCGAGCGCCTGGCGGTACTCGTCAGCCTTCGACGCAGCCTTAGCCGTCGTGTCGATGCCCGACAACCGCGCAGCCTCGACACCCCGTTCCGCGGAGGCGATGGACTCGGCAGCCTGAACCTGTGTGTTCGCTGCGTTGGTCACAGCGTCGGCAAGGTTGCGCTGAGCATCGGCAACGGTCTGAGCCGCTTCGACCTCTGCTCGGGCGGCGTCCTGGTGAGCCTGCGCCAGGGCGTCAGTCTGATCCTTGACGTTCTGCTGCGCGTCGGCCTGCTGCTCTAGCGCCCGCTTGACGCCCTCGTTCCCGTCGATGCCGGCCTTGTTGGCCTCCTCGACGGACTTCTTCAGCTCAGCCTGCTTCTGCTTCTGCTTGTCCGCGTTGCGGACCGCTTCGTCGTAGCCAAGCTGGGCACGCTCACGCTGGAGGTCGGTTGCCGTCGGGTCGGCCAGGACCCTGTCAAGCTCCTCCTGCGCCTCCTGCACGCGGAGAGTGGCGTCCCGCTGATCCAGCATGCCGTCAAGCAACTGGTCGTTCAGGTCGCGAAGTTGCTGCGCGGCGTCCTTGCGGGCCTGCGTCAGCGACTCTTCCGCCTGGCGTGCCTGGCGCTTCGCGTCGACGAGGGATCGTTCCGCCCGCTCGACGGACTCCGCGGCCTGGCGTCGCTGCTCCATGGCGCGCTGAGCGGCCTGAGCGACGGCTCGTTCCGCGTCCTCGATCTGCCGGTTGGCTTGAGCGATGGACTGCGCGGCCTGACGGTGCGCGTTGCGCAGGGCGGCCTGTGCGGACGTCATCTGCATGGTGGACTGCGCAGCGCGCACGGTGGCGGCAGCCGCGTTGTTCGTCGAGTTGGCAGCCTCCTTCTCCGCAGCGCTCTTCGCCTGGATCACCGACGTCACGGACTTGATTGCCGGTACGGCGACGAGGGCGAGAGCTCCGACGCCTGCGCCGGCCGCCACAGCAGCGCTCGCAATGGCGCCGATGCCGGCTGCCGCAATGGGGACGAGAGGGATTGCCGCTACAGCGCCCAGAGCTACGGCCAGTTGCAGAAGGGCCGCGTTCGCCTGCGCCGTGTTCGCTGTGACGCGGATGCGGACGTCGTCGCGGTCGAGGTCGTTGACCTGACGTTGCATCTCCGCGAGCTCTGCCCGCGCCGTGGCGATATCTGAGCGGACCTGAATGTTCGGAGAGCGCGCTCCGAGCTCCGCCAGCTTTGCGTCAATGGCCTCCAGCTCAGCAAAGGCAGTATCGGCGTCGATGTCGATGCCGATACGCTTTCCGCTGAGGGATTCCATTCGGGATCGAACGCGGGCAAGGTCGGCGTCGAAGCCCGTTGTACTCAGACGAACGTCAGGCCGGGGAAGGCTACGGAATGCCACCTCCAAACGGTTCTTGAACGCCCGACCAAACGCGCCTGCATTGTCGTTGCCTGCTCGCGTCGACGCCGTTCGTGCCGCGTTGCCACCGTTTACGATGGCGCTTGGGATGGACGTCGCGATATGGCGCCCGATTTGGTCGCCGATACGCTCGCCGGCGTCCCGTCCCACCCTGTCCGCGGCAGGGAGGACGGCCGCCTTCAGACGGTCGTGGAAGTTGGGGGCGAGGGGGACGACGTCGACCCCGACTGTCCCGACGATGTCCAGGTCAGGCATCCAACACCTCCCGCAGCTCCTCGACGGTGGGGAGGCCGTCGCTGTACTGCGCGGGATGCTCCCGCAGGTCGAGCAGCGCCATCACGTGGACGAGCTGCCGTATCTGACGTTCTGTCTCTGGCGACGGCTCCGCGTTGGCGGTGTAGTAGGCCGCTATACAGACGATGCGGCACGCCTCAGAGCAATAGGGAGATACCTCTAGCCCTCCCGTGTCGTTTACCGTCGGCAACGGTGCCCAACGGCAATCAGGCCGCAGACAACGCGCCGGTTCATGCGTTTTCATAGGTGTTCCCGGGCATAGAAAAACCCCGTTGGCGTCCCAACGGGGTTGAATGGTTTATGGGGCACTGCTCGTCGACGTCAGGCCGCCTTTTCCCTGCCGTGCTTGAACACCTCCGGTACCCGCTCAGACGCGTACTTACGGGCGTCCAGAAGTTCGGTCAGGCGCAGGAGTTCGGCTGCCTCCGCTCCGTCCTCGTCGCGCAGGGCTCGCTTAGCGCGGTACATGAAGGCGGCGCAGTCCGCGGAGCAGAACTTCGGGAGATCCTGAGTTCCGTCCTGGCGTCGACGGGGAGACCGCGGAAAGTGGCACGACGGCCGGCGGCATTCGGGCATGGTCTTGTAAGTCATGCTGGCCCTTCAGGAATGCGAAAGCCCCGGAGACGAATCCTCCGGGGCTCTGCGATGTAACGGTTTTAGAGCTTTGACCTGCGGTGATGTCACGCTTTCTCAGCGGCTCTCGCCTAACGCTTGATCGTTCCGCGGACACGATCCGACTCGTCCGGAACGCGAAAGAGCCTCCAGGGCGTTTACAGAGCCCCTGGTCAGGCGCCTAAAAGCGTTACCGTTCAGATCCCCAGACCCGTACAGAGCGCGAGACCCAGCACCTTAACGGTCTCCAGGGCGGCCGGGAGGGGGTCATGCCCCTACGCCTGGGCTACGCAGCGTGCGCCGGTGCTACGCTCTGTTTCAGAGCCGCCCGGAGCGTAATTCGGGACGCTACCCAGAGCGATCCCACTGGGACGCCTTCACGCAGAAGGCCGCCGGACTGTACACGTCCGTCAGTGGGATGACGCGCTCTAGCAGGACTCCACTCGACGGCACACGCTTCGTGGAGTCACACGCATGTCATCCGCGCTCGTCCCCTTCGCCACCCTTGCCTACTGCCTCACCGTGGTGTGCTGCACTGCCGTCGTGTTGGTACTCGTCGCACTACGCGGCACTACTCCTGCCCAACGCTCTGCCATCCTGCGCAGCTTGGCGCACGTCGTACGAGCGTGGGCGGAGGCGCTGAGGTTCTGGCGTAGGCGGTAGGTCAGACCACCTTCGCCACGAACGTGCGGTCAGGTGCAGCCACCACAGGCAGCACGATCGAAGTGGCCCGCGTCCACAGCGTCTGAGGGTCCTCACTGCGGAAGCTGCCGACGAGGACGCCCGCACGATCGGCGGACGCCAGGGCGTAACTCGGGTCTGTCGCCTCCACGGGCGTCCCCCACAGGGTCAGGCCCAGCGCGCCACCCTTGGCCGGCAGCAGCGCCACCTTGTCCGCGGGCGTCACCCTCGTCGTCACGCCCTTGAAGCTGACGCGGGCGTCGTTGGTCACGATCTGCGGGAGCTCGTACGACCTCAGGAGCGCGTTCAGCTCGTCCCTGCTGAGCATGACGGGCGGCACAGGGTCAGTCGTCGACAGGCGGCAGAGCTGCACGTTGCGCTGAAGCAGACGGAGCACGCGTTCCGGCATCAACACGAATTCGGGCGTCTCGCCGGTGGTGTCGTTGTAGACCTCCACCCACTCCGTCAGGTTGTCGAAGGGCTTCGAGGTCTCCGTGTCGTCCCACAGCGCGTCAGTGACACCGTCGAGCTCGACGGAGTGCGCGGGGTCGCGTCCGTAGTCGACGGAGGCGCTCACGCCGTTTTCGGCGATGGTGACGCCGGCGTTGAAGATGGCGTCGCCCCGGGCCAGTTCGACACGGGCGGCGATCTCGCGCGTCAGCTTCTCCGACAGGCCCTCGATGGTGTCCCGAACGCCCTCAGTGTCGGTGAGGTTGCGCTCCTTGAGCTGCTCGTACTCACCGACTGGGATCTTCCGGGAGATGGGCGGAAGCATGCCGCTAACGCGGGTCGCGCCGGCTCGGTGACCGATGTCCGACTCAGCGTCGTAGGCGCGGAACACAGCGGCCTCGACGAGTCCGCCCCCGCCCTGCTCGAATCGGTAGAACAGGTCGTCGACGGTGTCACTCGGTAGCCACTGGGACAGGGTGAACGTGTTTTCCTCGAACTCCGCCAGAGCCGCGCGGGCATAGCCGCTGAGGTGCGCAGGGGTGGCGTATTCGGTAACAAGCTGCATGGGTCGTCTCTCAGGTAGTCAGGTCAGATGCGGGAGCGTCGAGGGGCGGACGGCTCAGGCACGGTGGTCTCGCGCTGCCAGAAGGGGTTGCGGCCGTCGTCGGGACTGCCGACGTCCTCCGCGTCGCGCGCCTCGTCGGTCAGCTCCTCCACGTCGACGGGGAGCCAGGCACGGCCGCTCTCGGCCATGTAGAGCAGGAAGCGAACGTCTCGTCGCCCACCCTTGACGACGGCCATGACGTCGGCCGGCAGGGGCTCAGACCGCACGCCGCGGAACTGGTCGTGTCCCTCGCGGTAGAGCGACGCCAGGACGCCCATGTCGCCGGTCTCCGCGTACACAGAGCGCTGTGCGCGCCGGATCTCGTCGACGGTGCCCACGAGCTCCCGCAGACGCTTGTAGTCCGCGATGCCCTGGTCACCCGCTTCGATGGCGCTGTCCCCGTCGAGGTGCCCGGAGCGCTCGATGATGGTCCGCACCTCCGACAGGACATCGTCGAGCTGAGCCGCAAGGGCCGCCAGGATGGTGCGTGAGCCGCGCGACTTCAGGAACGGCATGCGGCGGCGCAGGGCGTTGACGGCTGTGTGCAGGGCGAGCCGCTCCGCGTAGGGTGCGAGAGCCTCTGTGTAGGCCGCTGAGGCACGTTCCCCGATGTCCCCAGGGATCGGGGCTCCGTCGGTCCGCATGGCCTCCACGGCAGCGTCTATGACTGCCTGTCGCGCCTCCTCCGGGGACGGCGTCGGGGGGAGTGCGGAGAGCCGGGCCTCCGTCGTCTTCAACAGTTCTTCCGCCTGCGCGACTTCAGGGACGGAGCCCCAGACGGACGCGGGGGCGGAAGTCTTCCTCCGTGGCATGGTCAGCCCTTCGTGTTCGGGTACGAAAAAGGGCCCTGCTCTTCTGGAGACAGGGCCCTTCGAAAATGCTCAGCGCGTGCGGCGTACCGCTCTCGCATCCGCCGGCGCTGAGGCTCAGGATCAGCCGCATAGGACTCACGGCGTTTCGCGTTGTAGCAGGTGATGCAGTGAGGCCGGACGCCGTCCCGGCCCGCGGGATCCCGCGGCCAGTAGTCCAGCGTCACGGGGAACCGGTCACCGCATGTTCGGCACGGCCGTCGTTCAGGGCCGCGCACGTCGAGGCAAGTCATGTCTCTCCGTCCGGGGGTGTTCGCTCTATCGGTCGTTCTTCTCTCTACCGCTCGAAATTCGGGCATGAGAAAGCCCTCACCATCCGCGGAATAGCGGTACGCGGAGCAGCACGGCCGAAGGGGAAACCGGCGCTCTACGCGCTCCCCGAAGGGACGCGGATGGTGAGGGCTGTTGCGTGACGTCGGAGGAGAGTCAACGTCACGCGGCTCGTGGACCGTCAACGGCTAGGCACTCTGGGGGCCGGAGGTCTCACGACGTGAGAGGGGGAGGGAGGGGCAGCTCTACCCTCCCCCTTCCCTATGTACGTGCGCACATCAGGCGGCGTCCGCCCTCACGGCGCGCATGCGCTCACGGTTCGCCGTTCGGCGTCGCTCCGCAGAACATTCCTCACCGCATAGACGGCGCCACTTGCGACGCTGGGACGCGGGGCGTCGCTGCGTGAACTCCTGCCCGCACTCGATGCATGGCCCGGACCACTCCTTGAAGTCGCCGACGACGGTCACGCGCCCTCCGTCGACCTCCCATGACGGCCCCTCCGTCGCCTCCGCCTGACGCGCAGCGAACGCCGCCGCTATCGCGGGGTCGACGCGGACCGTCACGGGAGCCACGACGGGCGGGACGATGTCAACCTCCCGCCCTGACGGCCGGCGACGACGGGGGCGCTCCGGGTCGCCCTCGTCGTACATGCCGTCGTGCCAGTCCTCCCACTGACGCTCCCCGAACTCCTCGTCGGGGATGTCGTCGAGCGGGTCATGCCCACTCAGTCCCCTCCACGGTGCGCGCCCCCGGGAGACGTAGGCGTCGTGGTCCGTCTCCAACTCCAGCGCCAGATAACGGAGCTCCTCCGCCTCGTCCGTCAGGTGGGTGCGTCGCTGGATTGGTGCGCCGTTGTCGTCGTACATGTCTGCCCCTTGTGTGTCGTCGAGCCGCGCGAGTGCGCGGGTACATATGGGTTATGGGGCGGACGTCGGGAGATGTGACGCGCCCTCACACGTGAGTTATGGGGCGCTGGGGGCAGGATGTTCGGGACCGGAGAATGATCACTCAGCGTGACCCTGGTCGAGGGCGGCAGGAAACGCCGTGTGCGTCGCTCAGGGGCTCTCAGGCCCCGGTGTGACTCCAGGGCCGCAGGCGGCCTGAAACCCGCCCAGGCGGGCGCATGGACACGCTCTCGCGCCTCGTCCGCCCCTCACCCTCCGTCGGTATCCGTCAAGCGAGGGCCTCGACGTCCTCCGCGGGCCAGTCTGACCAAACTGGCCAAACTAACCCCCATTCTCAACTTCTCTCTATACGCGTTAAGGAGAAGTTGGAGGAGGGGGTTAGTTTGGCGATTTGGCGCCCAGATTGGCACGGTGGGGACGGAGAGTGACGGCGGGCGCAGGTTTCGTCACTCTGCGCATCCGCCATCCGCGTGCCCTCTGCACGCACTCTCCGCGAGCGCTCGTCGGCCGAGCCAAACTGCCGTGCCCTGAACGCGCGGAGGCCCGCCTCCAGCCGAAGCCAGGGCGGGCCTTCCGTCACTGATTGTTACGTCACGCGGCGACGAGGACGCCGGGGAGTGCCTCCCGACGGGCAGCAGCGACGCAGGAGGGGCACACCGACGTCGTCCAGCCGCCCTCGATGCGCACCGGGGCCGCCTCCGGGTCGGTCTCGTAGCAGTGCCCGCACGTCGTGTTGACGGGGTACTCGTAGACGTCATCCGCCCAGAGCGTGCACATGTCGGCGAGCATGGCCTCACAGCCCAGCGCGGCCGACTCGAAGGTCTCCGACCATCCGTCGGCGAGTACAACCGCCTCGTACTGCGTCGGGTCGTAGTCGCGCCCGGTGGCGACGACAGTGGGGAAGCGGAGGCGGTCAGCGACGTCACAGGCGAAGGCGGTGAGGTCGGCCAGGGCGACGGGGGACGAGGTGTTACCGACGACGAGGACAACGGGGGTCGTGTGCGTCATGATGGAGGCTCCTCTGTAGAGGACGAGCGCCCCGTGATGGTCTGCCAGGACTGCGGGGCGCTCGCCGTTTCGGCGTGCTGTCCTTGTGGCCACAAAGCTAGCCCTCTTGTGGCCACAAGCGCAACCCCATGGCAACTTGAGTTTGTGGCCACAAGCGAGCTACCGTCTGCGCATGGACGTCGAAGAGAACGAGTACGACAAGGCCCGTCGCGTGCGCATGCCTGACGACGAATGGGAGCCACTCCTCCAGGCCGCGAAGACCATGCATCCCACGGGGCGCAGTCCGCGGGGGCGCGTCATTAGAGAGTTCGTGCAGTGGTATCTACGCAGGCCGGGGGCGAAGCTCCCTGAGCGGCCCCAAGCCGGCCCATGGAGCACGCCACCGCAGACATGACGAAGAGCCCCCGTCGACGTGACGGGGGCTCTCTGGTGTCTGGCTAGTCCTCTTCCGGCGTCGCCCATTCGATGTCACATCGGGCGTCACCGTCGAAGAGGGCGCCACGGCGCTCAGCCCTGGTTACGGTGATCTTGTCGATAGCGACGCGGAGCAGGTCACGGCGCATGGGTAGGTCCGCGGCCTCCCACGCCTCCTCCAGAAGGCCCGCGTCGTCGAACATGGTGAGGTCAATCCGGTGCCCACTCAGCTCGTCTGCGTGCTCCTGAGCCTCCCGCAGAGTCTCCTCAGCCTCCGCGACGAGGCGGGGGAAGTGCTTGCCCATCGCCCCGTCGTAAAGCCCCTGCGCGCGGTCGTTGGCCAGGCGCTCGACGGCAGCCTCCGCAGCCTTGACGGCTGCTAGCGCCTCGTGTGCCTCCTCCGTGTCTTCTGGGGCCGTCAACGCCGCCCACCGCTCCGCGACAGCGATCATCAGAGGGTCGCCCTCGTCGACGTCGGCCGCACTCACAGCTCCGACCCACTCTCGGTACACGTACTCCTCGATGCGGGCACGCATGGCGGAGGCTGGGGCAGGGCACGGCTTGCCCATCTGGTGACCGTTGCAGACGTAGGAGCGACCGCTCGTCGGCATCTTCGCTCCGCAGCCCGCACACCGCAGTAGGTCTGTCAGGAGGTGAGACGCCTTACCGACACGCGGCCCCAACGCCCCACGCTGGTGGCCGGCGTGCACTCGTCTCGCCTTGGCGACTACATCCGCAGGTGCGGGCTCGACTCCCTCCGCGAACACCCCCACGCGGTTGCCCGCCTCGTCGCGATAGGCAACAGGCCAGGTGTAGTCACGGGACAGCGCCACGACTTGCCACCCCTCGTACACGGGGTTGTAGACGATGCGACGAACCGTCGACGCATTCCACGCCCCGCCTTTGGGGGACGGCTTGCGGTCGTCCGTCAGACTGCGTGCCACTTTTCGGGGAGTCTTGCCGTCGGCAACTTCGGCCAGGACGCGCATCACACAGTCCCATTCCTTAGCGTGATGCAGCTTTCCGTGTTTATCCTTCCGCAGCCCGTAGGGCGCAGCCCCGAGCCAGACGCCCTTTCGTCGCTGCACCTGCTTCGTGTCCCGCACGCGCGTCGAGAGGAGATCCGACGCCGCCTTTGCGCGTTCCGCGTCGTCGACGATCCGACCACGGTCGCGCGGGTCAGCGCTGTCGAGTCGCTCGTAGTCGAAGATGATCCGGACGCCGGAGTCGAGGAGTTGAAGAACCGACAGCGCGCCCTTTCGGTCGAACCTGTCGATTGCGTAACACCACAGCGCCGGGACTTCCTTGCGCCGAAGCGCCGCTAGCGCCTTGTCGAAGTCCGGTCGCTTCGTGTCGGTCCATGCGCTGAGGTTGTCTTTCCACACCTTGCGCACACGGAAGTCATGTCGACGCGCCCATTCCCGCCCCTTCGATTCCTGCGTCTCGAAAGTGAGCGCTTCGGTGCCCTCACGTACGATCCTGCTTTTACGCAGGTAGAGGTCAATTTCCTCCACGTCCCCACCCCTCGCTGTGCCTCGCCGCCAGTATGACAGGGTGGACGAACCACGTAGTCGGCGTGGCCCGGCATGTCGACGTGCGCGTAGTGCCGGGTGTCGGTCTCGTACTCGACGTGCGCGATGTTGATGGTGATGCCGCGCGCCGCCTCCTCGGGCGCCCGGTCGATCCGGTCGAACGGCACGAACGCCCCACTGCCGCGGTCGGCGAGGACCTTGGTGATGGCGGCCGTCAACGTGGTCTTGCCGTGGTCGACATGACCCATCGTGCCGATGTTGAGATGCGGTTTCGTGCGGACATAAGCCGTTTTGGACATGGCTGTACCTCGAAGCGTGTGATCGGCGAAGAAGAAGGGGGACCCCGAGGACCTGCCCGACCCTCCCCTTGCGGGGTCCGCCGGACGAACCGGAGAGGGTCAGCTTCGGGCGCCGTCCATGACGGCCGTGAGATCGAGGACGGCAGCCTTCGGGGCATCCGTGACCACGGATGCTGCGAGGACGAAGGCGTGCCGGAACATGCCGTCGATCATTGCCGACGCTTTACCGCACGTCGAATGGTTTTCGTCCGCCCTGCGCACAGGCGCGCGGGCC
Source organism: Streptomyces sp. NRRL B-1140 (assembly GCF_001280065.1). Classification (GTDB taxonomy): domain Bacteria; phylum Actinomycetota; class Actinomycetes; order Streptomycetales; family Streptomycetaceae; genus Streptomyces. The sequence continues at coordinate 56,208 of NZ_LGEA01000125.1, read as the reverse complement.
GCGTCCTGTGACGCCGGTGAGACGAACCATACGGCGATCACACACATTTGTCGGTTAGTGTCACCGGATGCTCGATGCCACCACCCGCTCTGGGGGCACCGCCACGGCCTCTCCCCGGGCCACCGCCGCGGAGCTCGCCGTCGCCGTTCCCCCGGCAACGACCGTCTCGTCCGCCGTACCCACCCGTTTCGCCGCTCGCTGCACGAGAGTTCTGCTCTCCCCGTACTCGCGGCTGTCCCTGCTCGTCGTACTGCTCGCCGCGGGCGCCTGCGGGATGCTCCTGTTCGAGCCGCAGCGGCTGCTGACGGAGGGCCTGCCGCCGCAGCTCTCGGGGGCCGCCGCGGCGGCCGTGTTCACGGTGGGGTACGGCGTGTGCACCGTGGCGTTCGTTCCGAGGCCGCTGCTGAACCTCGCCGCGGGCGCCCTGTTCGGTTCGCAGCTCGGCCTCGGGGTGGCCCTGGCGGGCACGGTGCTCGGTGCCGGCATCGCCTTCTGTCTCGGCCGGGCGCTGGGCCAGGACGCCCTGCGGCCGTTGCTGCGGGGACGCTGGCTGAAGGCCGCGGACGGCCAGCTCAGCCGGCACGGCTTCCGTTCGATGCTGATGCTGCGGCTGTTCCCGGGTGTGCCGTTCTGGGCCGCGAACTACTGCGCATCCTTCTCCCGCATGGGCCTGCTGCCGTTCCTGCTGGCCACGGGCCTCGGCTCGATCCCGAACACCGCCGCCTACGCCGTCGCGGGCGCCCGGGCCTCCACTCCGACCTCCCCCGCCTTCCTGATCGCCATGGCGTGCATCGCGCTGCCCGCGCTGGCGGGCATGGTGGTGGCCTGGCGCAAGCGGCACCAGCTGCGCCGTCTCTGACGTCCCGTCACGCGGGGCTCAGACGCGTTCCAGCACCATGGCGTTGGCGAGTCCGCCCGCCTCGCACATGGTCTGGAGCGCGTACCGGGCGCCTCGTTGCCGCATCGTGTGCACCAGTGTCGTCGTCAGCCGGGTCCCGCTCGCGCCGAGGGGATGCCCGAGCGCGATGGCCCCGCCGTGCACGTTGACCCGGGCGAGATCGGCCCCGGTCTCCTGCTGCCACGCCAGTACAACACTGGAGAACGCCTCGTTGACCTCGAACAGGTCGATGTCGTCGAGGGTCAGTGAGGCCCTGCGCAGCACCTTCTCGGTCGCCGGGATCACGCCCGTGAGCATGAGCAACGGGTCGGAGCCGGTGACGGCGAAGCTGTGCAGGCGGGCGAGCGGACGCAGGCCGAGCCGGGCCGCGGTCTCGCTCGACGTGATGAGGACCGCCGAGGCCCCGTCGTTGACGGGGCTGGCGTTGCCCGCCGTGACGTTCCACTCGATCTGCGGGAAGCGCTCCGCGAAGACCGGGTCGTGGTAGGCGGGCTTGAGGCCGGAGAGGATCCCGGTGGTGCTGCCGGGACGTACGCACTCGTCGCGTGCGACGCCCTCGAGGGGCGCGACCTCGGCGTCGAACAGTCCGTTCTCCCAGGCCTCGGCGGCCTTGTGGTGCGAGGAGACGGCGAAGGCGTCCATCGCCTCGCGGCCGATCGACCACTTGGCGGCGATCAGTTCGGCACTGATCCCCTGCGGGACGAGCCCCTCGGGGTAGCGCCCGGCGACTCCGGGGCCGAAGGGGTCCTTGCCCTCGGGCACGTTCGACCACATCGGCACCCGGCTCATCGACTCCACGCCGCAGGCCACGGCCATGTCGTACGCACCGGAGAGCACCCCCTGCGCCGCGAAGTGCACGGCCTGCTGCGAGGAGCCGCACTGGCGGTCCACGGTGGTCGCGGGCACGGACTCCGGGAACCCGGCGGAGAGGACGGCGTAGCGGGTGGTGTTCATGGCCTGCTCGCCGACCTGATCGACGGTGCCGCCGATGACGTCGTCGATCAGCGCCGGGTCGATGCCGGACCGCTCGACGAGGGTGCGCAGGGTGTGGGCGAGGAGCTCCACGGGGTGGACGTGTGCCAGGGCGCCGTTCGGCTTGCCCTTGCCGATCGGGGTGCGTACGGCTTCGACGATCACTGCGTCACGCATGTGCGGGCCTCCACGGCTACCAGTGAGTAGGAAATCCGAACTCACCGTAGCCTGCAGGGTTGGAAAATCCAACCCTCTCCTAGACTGATCCTCATGGCCGACCGCAAAGACCCGCGCCCCTGTTCCATCGCCGACACCCTCGCGCTCGTCGGCGAGAAGTACTCCCTGCTCGTGCTGCGGGAGGTGTGCCTGGGCAACGGCCGGTTCGACCGGCTGGTGCGCAACACCGGCGCCCCGCGCGACATCCTGGCCACCCGGCTGCGCCGGCTCGTCGACGCCGGGATCCTGGCCAAGCAGCCCTACAGCGAGCGCCCGCAGCGCTTCGAGTACCGGCCGACGCGGGCGGGACTGGAACTGGAGCCGGTGCTGACGACCCTCATGGCGTGGGGCGACCGCCACCTCCGGCCCGACGGCGACCGCCCGATGATCCTGGAGCACGCCTGCGGGCGGCCTCTCGACCCGGCCGTCACCTGCCGAGCCTGCGGCGACGAGGTGCGCCACGAGGACCTCACGGCCCGCCCCCAGGCCCCGGGCTGGACGGTGACCGGGCCCACCGCGGCCTGATCGCCGCTGGTCGGGAGCGCTTCCAAACCCCTGTGTCCGATGGGTCGTCGGGGGACGCTACGCTTCCCCCTCGGCACACCTGATCCCCCGTTCATCGCAACGGCGGCCCGGTGCGCCCGTCGTCCGTCCCACGATCGGCACTTGGACTCCGCTACCTCATGTCTTGGTTCGAATCATTCATCCTCGGACTCGTCCAGGGGCTGACCGAGTTCCTCCCCGTCTCCTCCAGCGCACACCTGCGGCTGACGGCGGCCTTCGCCGACTGGAAGGACCCGGGCGCCGCCTTCACGGCGATCACGCAGATCGGCACCGAGGCGGCCGTGCTGATCTACTTCCGCAAGGACATCGGGCGGATCCTGTCGGCCTGGACGCGCTCGCTCACGAACAAGGCGATGCGCAGCGACCCCGATGCCCGGATGGGGTGGCTGGTGATCGTCGGCTCGATCCCGATCGGTGTGCTCGGCGTGACGCTGAAGGACCAGATCGAGGGACCGTTCCGCGACCTGCGGATCACCGCGACGATGCTGATCGTCATGGGCATCGTCCTGGGCGTCGCCGACCGGCTGGCGGCCCGCGACGAGAGCGGTGGCAAGCACCGGGCGCCCAAGCAGCGCAAGGCCCTCGAGGACCTGGGCGTGCGCGACGGCCTGATCTACGGCGTCTGCCAGGCCATGGCGCTCATCCCGGGCGTCTCCCGCTCCGGCGCGACCATCAGCGGCGGCCTGTTCATGGGCTACAAGCGCGAGGCCGCGGCCCGCTACTCCTTCCTGCTCGCCATCCCCGCCGTGCTCGCCTCCGGCGTGTTCGAGCTGAAGGACGCGACGGAGGGGGGCCACGTCTCCTGGGGGCCGACGATCTTCGCGACGGTCATCGCCTTCGTCGTCGGGTACGCGGTGATCGCCTGGTTCATGAAGTTCATCTCGACCAAGAGCTTCATGCCGTTCGTCTACTACCGCATCGTGCTCGGCATCGTCATCATCGCCCTGGTCAGCACGGGCGCCCTGAGCCCTCACGCCGCCGAGTCGGCGGGCTGAGCGCGGGGGCCTGTGACCCCGGTCTCGTGACCAACCGCATAGCCGTGGGGTAGCCGTCCGGTAGCGGGCTGTCAGTGGCTGCCCCTAGGCTTGTCCGCATGTCCCCCGATTTCGTGACCCCTGGTTCCGTGCGGTCCGCTGCCGAGGTCAACGAGGAGATCCGTGCGCTGTGGCAGCGCACGGGCGGCACCCTGTCGGCTGAGGAGCGCGCGGAGTACGAGCTTCTCGTCGTCGAATGGGCCGCCGCACTCCGAGGCGGCGTCGCCAAGGCGGCCTGAGCGGCTCCCGCCGCCCCCTTTCCGATCCGTATCGCACCTTCCGAGACGGGCAGCCGCACCCTCTAGGCGCGCAGCCGCGCCAGCACCTCGTCGTCGACGGCGAAGGGCCGCTCCTCGGGCAACAGCCCCGCGGCCGAATCCAGTCGCCCCGCCCGTACCAGCCCGTGAATCTCCGCGGCGAGCGGTGTGACGTCCTCGATCCCCCTGATCCACTCGTCCGCGTAGCGCGCTGCCGCCTCCCCCGCGAGCCCCAGCTGAAGCGACCGGTGCGGCAGCGGGTCGAGGCGCAGATCCCGTTCCGGGTCCCACTGCACCCGCGCGGGTGCCTGCCTCAACTGCCGCTTCCAGGAAGCCTGGTCGCCGTGCAGAGCGGGGACGTGGTGGGACAGGCAGGCGTTGCGCAGGGCCCAGAGGAAGCCCTCGCGGTCGATCTCGATCGCCAGGACGGTCTCCTGGCCCTCCTTCGTGCCCCAGCCGCAGCGGTACATCATCCACAGGAACGAGGGCTTGATCCAGGTCATGCGCTCCCGCTTCCAGGAAGCCGGGAAGCGGCCGTGGCGGGCGGCGGGGCCGCCGATCTCCGGGCGGTAGGCCTGGTAGACGGTGAGCGTGGACTCGGTGTGGCGGGCCCGCACCCGGTACTTCGGTTCGTCTCGATGGTTCACGAGGGACAGGCTGGGCCCCGGCGCCCCTCGGCGGCCACCGAATATCACGCCCGCACGGCCCTTGGCCCGGCCCCCGCCATGCCCAACACTGAGCCGATGACGCAGCGCGTGGAACTCGCCACCGTGAGAGACCGGCTCGCCGTCGACGAACTGATCACCGACTACGCGGTGGCGGTCGACGACGGCGACTGGCAGGCGTACCGAGGGTTGTTCGCCCCGCGTGGGCGGGCGGACTACCGCTCGGCGGGCGGCATCGAGGGAGAGGCCGCGGCGGTCGCCGCCTGGCTCGCCGAGAGCCTGGGGCTGTTTCCCATGCGGCAGCATCTGATCGTCAACCGACGGGTGCGTTTCGGGATCTGGGAGCAGGACACCGGTGACACGGCCGAGGTCCAGGCCGACTACGTCAATCCCATGGCCACCTCCGGAACCGCTCCCGACTTCGTGTGCGGCGGCCGGTACTCCTTCGCGGTACTGCGCACGGCCGACGGCTGGCGGCTGAGCGAGGTGGTCGTGCGGGAGAAGTGGCGACGCCTTCCCGATCCGCGGAGGGCACCTGTGATCCACTGACCCGGCGCCCGGTGTCCTAGATCGTCCGCAGGGCGCACACTGGAGGCACCCGCGGGTAGGAGGCGCCTATGAAGACGCTCGGCCACTGGCTCGCCTCCCCCTGGCGCCGCTCGGGCGCCGCCGCGGTCGCGGGCGCCCTCCCCGTCCTCGCCTTCCCCGCGCCGTCCCTGTGGTGGTGCGCCTACGTGGCCCTGGTGCCCTGGCTCCTGCTGCTGCGCACCGCGCCGACCGGGAGGCGGGCCGGGTACGACGGCTGGTGCGGCGGCTTCGGCTTCATGCTGGCCATGCACCACTGGCTCCTGCCGAGTCTGAACGTGTTCACGTTCCTCATCGCCGCCCTCCTGGGCGCCCTGTGGGCCCCCTGGGGCCGGCTGGTGCGCCACCTGCTGGGCGGCTTCCCCTCCGGGAGCCGGGTCGCGGTGGCACTGCTGGTTTTGCCGTCCGGCTGGCTGGCCATCGAGCTGGTCCGCTCCTGGCAGGGACTCGGCGGCCCCTGGGGCATGCTCGGCAGCAGCCAGTGGCAGGCCGAACCCGCGCTGCGGCTCGCCTCGGTCGGCGGGGTGTGGCTGCTCAGTTATCTGCTCGTGGCGGTCAATGTCGCGATCGCCGTTCTCGTCGCGGTCCGCCGGTCCCGGGTGCCCGCCGTGGCCGGTCTGGTCGCCACGGCCGCGGCCACCTCCGCCGCCTGGGCCTTCTCGCCCCGCCCCGCCGTCGACGGCCACGTCAGGATCGCGGTCGTGCAGCCAGGGGTCATCGCCGGCCCCGACGGCCGGTTCGACCGCGAGGAGCAGCTCACCCGCCGTCTCGCCGGGCAGGACGTCGACCTGATCGTCTGGGGCGAGAGCAGCGTCGGTTTCGACCTCGGGGACCGGCCCGGCCTCGCCCGGCGGCTCGCGGACCTCTCCCGCGCGACGGGCGCCGACATCCTGGTCAACGTGGACGCCCGGCGCTCGGACAAGCCCGGCATCTACAAGAGCTCGGTCCTGGTCGGGCCCGACGGCCTGACCGGCGAGCGCTACGACAAGATGCGGCTCGTGCCGTTCGGCGAGTACATCCCGGCCCGCTCCCTGCTCGGCTGGGCCACCTCCGTCGGCAAGGCCGCGGGCGAGGACCGCAGGCGCGGCTCGCAGCCCGTCGTGATGAACGTCGGGGACGATCTGCGCGTCGGCCCGCTGGTGTGCTTCGAGACCGCCTTCCCGGACATGACCCGTCATCTCACCCGGGAGGGCGTCGACGTGCTGATCGGCCAGTCGTCGACGTCCACGTTCCAGCACAGCTGGGCACCCGAGCAGCACGCGTCGCTGGCCGCGCTGCGGGCCTCCGAGACCGGCCGCCCCATGGTGCACGCGACCCTGACGGGCGTTTCGGCCGTCTACGGCCCGGACGGACAGCGCCTGGGATCGTGGCTCGGCACGGACGCCTCCGCCGCGCGGGTCTACGACGTCCCCCTCGCCCACGGCACCACGCCCTACGTCCGCCACGGAGACTGGACGGTGCACGCGTCGATGCTGATCCTCGCCCTGTGGCTCGCGGGCGAAGGCGCGAAAGCCCTGCGGATCAGGCGCTCCGCTCCTGAACCGCGCGTACCACCCGCTCGCACAGTTCATGGGTCTCCAGCGCGTCCCGGGCGCTGAGCACCTTGCCCGCCCGGACCGCGTCGAGGAACGCGAGCACCGCCTGCTCGATACCGCGCTGCCGGGCCACCGGAACCCAGTCACCGCGTCGCCGCACGGTCGGCTGCCCCTTGTGGTCGACGACCTCGGCGAGATTGACCACCTGCCGTTTGGTGTCCTGCCCCGACACCTCGAGGACCTCCTCGGCGGAACCGCTGAGCCGGTTCATCACGCCGAGGGCGGTGAAGCCGTCCCCGGCGAGCTGGAGCACCAGGTGGTGGAGCAGGCCGTCGCGGACGCGGGCGCGCACGGTCACGTCGTCGATCTCGCCGGGCACGAGGAAGCGCAGGGTGTCGACGACGTGGATGAAGTCGTCGAGGATCATCGCGCGAGGTTCCTCCGGCAGCCCGATGCGGTTCTTCTGCATGAGGATGAGCTCGCGCGGATGGTCCGCGCACTGGGTGTAGCCGGGTGCGTGGCGCCGGTTGAAGCCGACGGCGAGGCTGACGGCCCGCTCCTCGGCGAGCGCCACCAGCCGCGCGGAGTCCTCCAGTTCGTAGGCGAGCGGCTTGTCGACGTAGGTCGGTACGCCCGCCTGGAGAAGCCGCGTCACGATCTCCGGGTGCACGAGGGTGGGGGCGTGCACGAAAGCCGCGTCGAGGTTTGCCGCGAGCAGCGAGTCGAGGGTGGTGTGCCGTCGTTCCAGCGGGACGTGGAGGCTCTCGGCGACCCGGTCGAGCGTGGCGGGCGTACGGGTCTGCAGGTGCAGTTCGACGCCGGGCCGGAGGGCGAGGACCGGGAGGTAGGCCTTCTGCGCGATGTCGCCGAGTCCGATGCAGCCGACCTTCACGGGGTGATCTCCTCTAACCGTTGCCTGCCGGGGTCTGCTCGGAGCATACGGCGTCCGTCCGCGGGGGCCGCCAGTCGGCGATGCCGTCGAAACCGCGCAGGAACAGGGCGGGCCCGGCCGACGACAGCAGGCTCATGGCCGTGTCGCGCACGGCGATACCGGTCCGGCTGCTCATCAGGCTGAGGCGGGACGCCGTCACGGCCTGGCGGGCGATGGCGGTCGTGCGGGGGCGCCGGGCGGCGGTGTAGGCGGCGAGGTCGTCGCAGTGGTGGGCGAGGACGACGGCGTCCTCGATGGCCTGGTTGCCGCCCTGGCCGAGACTCGGCGGCATGGCGTGCGCGGCGTCGCCGAGCAGCGCGACCCGGCCGTGGTGATAGGCGGGCAGGGGGTCGGCGATGTGGTGGACGTCGTGGCGCAGCACGTCCTCGGGGCGGACGGCCGCGAGGACGGCGGGGATCGGGTCGTGCCAGTCGCCGAAGAGACGCAGCAGCTGCGACTTCTCGTCGTCGGGCGCCCGTCCGCCGGCGGGGGTCGTGGCGCCGGCATAGGCGTAGACGCGGCCGTCCTTCAGCGGGTGGGTGCCCCAGATGCGGCCCGGGCCCCAGGTCTCGTGCGAGGCGAACCGGGCGCCGGGGACGGGAACCACGACTCGCCAGGTCGTCCAGCCGGAGTAGACGGCGCCCGGGTGGTGCGGGAAGAGCGTCCCGCGCACGGCGGACCGGATGCCGTCCGCGCCGACCACGAGGTCGGCCTCCAGTTCGTCGTCCGCGGTCGCGACGCGACCCGGCCGGCCGGGACCGCCGCTGTCGAGGAGGGTCGCGGCGGCGTCCGTCCGGACGGCTCCCGCGGGGAGCAGCGCGGCCAGGCGCTCGATCAGGGTGGCGCGGTGCAGCAGGACGAGCGGCCCGCCGAAGCGCCGGGTGGCAGCCTCGGCGGAGGAGCGGGAGAGCCACCGTCCTTTCGGGCTGCGCAGACCTCCGTCCCCCGACCAGGCGGCGAGTTCGCGGATCTCGTCGCCGAGTCCGATGACGTCCAGCGCGCGCAGGGAGTTGGGCGCGAGGGAGATGGCCGCGCCGACCGGTTCCAGCGAACGGGCCCGCTCCAGCACGGTGACCCGCACACCGCGCCGGTGCAGGGCGACCGCCGCCGTCAGGCCTCCGATCCCAGCGCCGATCACGACGGCATGTCCGGGCTGTCCCATGACTTCTCCTTCTGCGACTACACCTGTAGTGACACCGTCGACGCTACTACAGGTGTAGTCGGAGGGGTAGCGTGAGGCCCATGTCCGTACGCACCGAAGGTCCCGCCCGCTCCGACCTCGTCGCCGACACCGCCCTCGCCCTGCTCGCCGAGCGGGGGATGCGCGGCCTCACGCACCGGGCGGTCGACGAGTCGGCCGGGCTCCCGCAGGGCTCCACGTCGAACCTCGCGCGGACCCGGCAGGCCCTGCTGGAGCTGGCGGTGCGGCGCCTGGCCGACCGTGAGGCCCGGGTGCTGGCCCTGCACGAGATGCCGGGCCCCGAGACCGGAACCGGCCCCCTCGCGGACGCCCTGGCCCTGGCGACCCACCGGGCCCTGACGCAGCACCGCGCGCTCACCCTCGCCCGCTACGAACTGGCCCTGGAGGCGACGCGCCGCCCCGAGCTGCGGGCCTTCTTCGATGCCACGGGCGCCCGCTTCCGGGACCAACTCACCCCTCTGGTCGCCGGAATGGGCTCGACGGATCCCGCCCGGCACACCCTCTCCCTGATCGCCTGGGCGGACGGGCTGATGTTCAGCTGCGTGGCGGGGTCGTTCGGCGCCGACGTGCCGAGCCTGGCGGAGGTACGGGCCGGGCTGCGGGAACTGCTGGAAGGGATGCTCAAGGGCTGAAAATCTTGTTGGTGCGCCAGGGCCGGCTCGGAAAGGATGCCTCCATGACGAACGAACGCACCATGCCCGCCCCCACGGCCGACGAGCGCACGATGCTGGAAGGCTGGCTGGACTTCCACCGGCAGACCCTCGCCTGGAAGTGCGAGGGCCTGAGCGACGAACAGCTCAGGTCCGCGGCCGTCGAGCCGTCCGACCTGTCCCTGATGGGGCTGGTCCGGCACATGGCGGACGTGGAACGCAGCTGGTTCCGCCGGGTGCTGACGGGCGAGGACGTGCGGCCGATCTACTGGAGCGACGAGGACCCGGACGGCGAGTTCCACCTCACCGAGGCGGACACCTGGCAGGAGGCCCACTCCTCCTGGCAGGCCGAGATCGAGACGGCCCGGCACAACGCGGCCCGCTTCGGCCTCGACGACATCACCGAGGGCAAACACCGGCGCACCGGCGAGCGGTTCAACCTCCGGTGGCTCTACACCCACATGATCGAGGAGTACGCGCGGCACAACGGCCACGCCGACCTGCTGCGCCAGCGCATCGACGGCGCGACCGGCGACTGACGTCCCCACCCGAGCGAGCGTCTGCCGTCACCACCGCCCGCATCCGGCTACTGCTTCACCATCGCCTCATGCATCACCCACGTCACCCGCGTCACGCTGACGCCCTCCGTACGGGGCGCGAGATCACCCGTGCGGGGCAATCTCCGCCTGTTCCACCGCCCCACCGCGGGCCGGACGCACCAGAGTTGCGCGGGTGCATCGAACGACGACCACAGCGACGCTCCTGGTGACCGTGGCGGTCTCGGCCCTCGCCGGCTGTACGACGGTTCCGCAGCCCGCCGCGCCGGGACCCTTGGCGACACCGTCCCGGCCGTCGGCCCCGGAGCCGGAGGGTGCGGCGCAGACCCCGATCGTGCAGGCACCGGCCCGCGAGGCCCTGTCGCTCATCGAAGAGGCGTCCGGCCGTCCGGAGCCGGCCAAGTCGGCGAGCCGCGCTGCCCCTCCCCCGGCGGCCTCGCGGCACACCGGGGCGCCGCAGGCCGGGCACCGCGATGTCCCCCCGCGCCCCGCCCACCCGGAACACCCCGAGACCGCACCGCGCCGCCCCCAGCGGTCCTACGCCGACATCCCCGACGTGTCGGAGTCCGTACGCCGGAACGTCGAGAAGAGCGTCCCGGGCAAGGACGCGGACGTGTGCGCGCTGGGCAAGCGCTACGGAGGATGGCGGGCGGACAGCCCGGAGGCGACGATCTGCCATGACGCGTACCGGCGTTGACCTGCCGCGTCAGGGTCGCTGACGCGGCGGCGTCCAGGTCCCCGTGCCGCCCTCCCCCAGCCGGGACTCCAGCCGTCCGATGGCCGCCCGCACGCCCTCGGCGTAGCAGTCGTCGCTGAGGGCGGTGGCGGCTTGCCGGGCCCACCGCAGGTGCGCGCGGGCGGCGTCGCCGCGCCCCAGCCTGTCGTAGTCGTCGGCCAGGTTCAGGTGCAGGGAGGGGTAGAGCGCGGTCACCGCGAGAGCCTCCTCCCCGGCCTCCCCGGCGGCCGTCAACGCGCGCAGGTCCCAGGCCAGTTCGTCCGCGGGGTCGTCCTGGGTGTCGGCGAGGTAGTGGGCGAGGGTGCAGCGGTGCAGCGGGTCGCCGTCCTCGCCGATCTCCGCCCACAGGCCGAGAAACCGGTGCCGGGCCTCCTCCCGGTCACCGGCGTGGTGCAGCATGACCACCTGCCCGATCCGGGTCAGCACGGCATCCGGCGCCGTCTGCTCCTGCCGCTCCGCCACGACGCCCTCCGCCCACTCGCCGGCTGTTCCCCCGACGCTAACCGCAGGCGGGGGCGATCCGGCGCAGGCGTCTCCGGACGCCACCCGGCCGTCACGGCACGGCCGTACGTCCCGCAGGCCTCAGCCCAGGTTCGGGATCGTCCAGTCGATCGGCGTGTGGCCCTGCGCCGCCACCGCTTCGTTGATCTGCGTGAAGGGCCGCGAGCCGAAGAACTTCTTCGCCGACAGCGGCGAGGGATGCGCGCCCTTGACCACGATGTGCCGGGACTCGTCGATCAGCGGGAGCTTCTTCTGCGCGTAGTTGCCCCACAGGACGAACACGGCCGGGTCGGGGCGCTCGGCCACGGCCCGGATCACGGCGTCGGTGAACTTCTCCCAGCCCCGGCCCTTGTGCGAGTTGGCCTCGCCGCCCCGGACCGTGAGGACCGCGTTGAGCAGCAGCACGCCCTGCTCGGCCCATGGCATCAGATAGCCGTTGTCCGGGATCGGCGTGCCCAGCTCCTGCTGCATCTCCTTGTAGATGTTGCGCAGGGACGGCGGGATCCGCACGCCCGGCCTGACCGAGAAGCACAGACCGTGCCCTTGACCTTCGCCGTGGTAGGGGTCCTGACCGAGGATCAGGACCTTCACTCCCTCGTACGGCGTGGCGTCCAGCGCCGCGAAGACCTCCTCGCGCGGCGGGTAGACAGGACCCTTCGCCCGCTCCTCCTCGACGAACTCCGTCAGCTCCTTGAACCAGGGCTGCTGCAGCTCGTCGCCCAGAACCCCGCGCCAGGACTCGGGCAGCATGGCGGTGTCGGTCACGTCAACGTCCTCACGATGTGCGGTCACTTCCAGGCCTCAGAACCTACAGGCGACCACTGACAACGCGCCCGGGAAAGCCGGCTGCCGGACCGCCTACCAGGCGGTCTTGCGGTGCAGCTCCCACATCATCATGATCGTCGACGGGTCCAGGGCCCGCTCCGCGCCCGAGACGTCCCGGCTGGCCGCCACGTACTGCCGGCCCTGCCACAGCGGCAGCAGCCGCGCGTCGTCCACGAGGATCTGCTGGGCCTCCTCGAACTCCTTCACCACGTTCGCGCGGTCGCTCTCGCGGCGCGAGCGGGGCAGCAGGTCGCCGGTGATCTCGGGGGCCGGGTAGGGCGTGCCGAGCGCGTTCTGGTCGCCGACGAACGGCGCGATGAAGTTCTCGGCGTCCGGGAAGTCGGGGAACCAGCCGCGCCCGAAGACCGGGTACTCGCCCTTCCGGTAGCCCTCGACGTACGTCTTCCACGGCCGGCTCTTCAGGCTGATCGAGAACAGTCCGGAGGCGTCGAGCTGGCGCTTCAGCTCCTTGAACTCCCCGGCGGTCTCGGAGCCGTAGCGGTCGCTGGTGTACCAGAAGGTGAGCGGGACGCGCTGGTTGATGCCCGCCTCGGTGAGGATCTTGCGGGCCTTGGCCACGTCGGGATCGCCGTAGTCGTCGAAGAAGCCGGTGGTGTGGCCCGTGAGGCCCTTGGGGACCATGGAGTACAGCGGGTCCACGGTGTCCTTGTAGACCTTGTGGGCGATCGCCGCCCGGTCGACGACCTGCGCGATGGCCTGGCGCACGGCCTTCTTGTTCGCCCAGGAGTCCTTGGGGTTGAACACGAGGTAGTTGATGTCGGTGCCCGTGCCCTCGACGAGCTGGATCTCCTCGTCCTTGGAGGACTTGCTCTGCAGCTCGACCACGTCACCGGCCGCCAGACCGCGGTAGGTCACGTCGATCTCCTTGTCCCGCAGCGCCGTCACCATGGCGTCGGAGTCCTGGAAGTAGCGGATGGTCACCGCGTCGTTCCGGCGCTCCGCGTAGCCCTTGTAGGAGTCGTTGCGGACGAGGACGGCCTCTTTGCCGTCGGAGTACGAGTCGAGGGTGTACGGCCCGGACCCGACCACGTCGTCGCCCTTGCGCAGGCTGTCGTCCGGGTACGCGTCCGGGGACACGATCGACATGGCGGGGGTGGCGAGCACGAACGGGAAGGTCGAGTCCGGCTTGTTGAGGTGGAAGATCACCTCACGCTCGTTCGGCGCCTGGACCCGCTCGAGGCTGCCCAGGAGACCCGCGGGGCCGCCGTTGACGTTGATCTTGCGGATCCGGTCGAACGAGTACTTCACCGCCCGGGCGTCGAGCGCGTCGCCGTTGGAGAACTTCAGGCCCTCGCGCAGCTCGCAGCGGTAGACCTGGTTCGAGGAGTCGCTGAAGCCGCAGCTCTCGGCGGCGTCGGGCTGAGGCGTGCTCGCGCCCGTCGGGTAGCTCAGGAGCGTCTGGTAGATGTTGCGGAACAGCTCCCAGGAGCTGTCCCACGACGCGGCAGGGTCGAGCGTGCTGGGGGCACTGGTGGTACCCAGGACAATCGGTCCTTCGTCCTCCGGGGTGTCGGACGACAGCACGCCGCACCCGGCGAGCAGGGACGATATGGACGCGATGGCCGCCACCTGCCACAGGCACCGGTTCCGCTTGAACACGCGCACGCTCCTCGATCTGCCATACCAAGGGTCGGCAGACCATACCGCAGTGCCGCGCCGCCTGACCCTCCCCGTCCATGACCGCTTGATCGATAAACCTTTGACGACGTTGTCATCGCACTTTGAGGAGCTTTTACGCCGGAACGGGCCCCCGTCGTGCCGTCGGGTGCCCGTTCCGGTCCTTCTGCGTGGTCCTCGTGTCAGCCGGTTCCGGCGTTGAGGAAGATGCCGCCGTCGACGACGAGCGTCTGACCGGTGACCCAGTCGGACTGCCCGGAGGTGAGGAAGGCGGCCGCGCCCCCGATGTCGGAGGGCACCCCGAGCCTGCCGAGCGGGTAGGCCGCCGCGGCCTCCTCCTCCCGGCCCTCGTACAGGGCCTGGGCGAACTTGGTCTTCACGACGGCCGGGGCGATCGCGTTGACCCGCACCTTGGGCGCGAACTCGTGCGCGAGCTGCACGGTCAGGTTGATCATCGCGGCCTTGCTGACGCCGTAGGCGCCGATGAACGGCGAGGGCGACAGGCCCGCGACGGAGGCGATGTTGACGATCGCACCGCCGTTGTCCTTCTGCCAGGCGTGCCAGGTCCGCTGGGCGAAGCCGAGCGCCGAGACGACGTTGGTCTCGAACACCTTGCGGGCGACGTTCAGGTCGAGGTCGGCGATGGGCCCGAACACCGGGTTGGTGCCGGCGTTGTTGACCAGGTAGTCGACGCGGCCGAAGGCCTCCATCGTGCGCTCGACGGCGACGGCCTGGTGCGCCTCGTCGTGCGCCTTGCCCGCCACGTAGACCGCGCGGTCGGCGCCGAGCTGCTCGACGGCCTCCTTGAGGGCGTCCTCGTTGCGGCCGGTGATGCACACACGGTCGCCGCGCGCGACCAGGGCCTCGGCCACGCCGTAGCCGATGCCGCGGCTGGCGCCCGTGACGAGGGCGACCTTGCCGGAGAGTTCCACGGAAGTCATGTTCTTCGTCCTCTAGTCGAGCGGTCCGCCGGCCACGTACAGCACCTGGCCGGAGACGAATCCGGCCGCCTCGCCGGTGAAGAAGGCGATGGCGTTGGCGATGTCCTCCGGCTCACCGACCCGGGCCACCGGGATCTGGGTGGCGGCGGCGGCCTTGAAGTCCTCGAAGCCCATGCCGACGCGGTCGGCGGTGGCCTTGGTCATCTCGGTGGCGATGAAGCCGGGCGCGACGGAGTTGGCGGTGACGCCGAACTTGCCGAGCTCCTTGGCGAGGGTCTTGGTGAAGCCCTGCAGGCCCGCCTTGGCGGCCGAGTAGTTCACCTGACCGCGGTTGCCGAGCGCCGACGACGAGGACAGGTTGACGATCCGGCCGAAGCCCGCGTCCACCATGTGCTTCTGGCAGGCCTTGGACATCAGGAAGGCGCCGCGCAGGTGCACGTTCATGACGGTGTCCCAGTCCGAGACGCTCATCTTGAACAGCAGGTTGTCGCGCAGCACGCCCGCGTTGTTGACCAGGATCGTCGGGGCGCCGAGCTCCTCGGCGATCCGCGCGACGGCCGCCTCGACCTGCGCCTCGTCGGAGACGTCGCAGCCGACGGCGATGGCCTTGCCACCGGCGGCGGTGATCTTCTCGACGGTGTCCTTGCAGGCCGCCTCGTCGAGGTCGAGCACGGCGACCGCGCGGCCCTCCGCTGCCAGTCGTACGGCGGTGGCGGCACCGATGCCGCGCGCGGCACCGGTCACGACGGCAACCCGCTGCTCAGTGGTGGACATGACTGCTACTCCTCAGGTGAGCGACCGCTTAGTACCTTCAGTGGGTGTGACGCTAGAAGCCCTGGCACGCGGTGTCAACGGCCGGAGGCGGCATGTGATCCATCACCCGGGCCCACACGGCCCGGCCCCGTCCCCGGGAACACCCGATCGGCCCATGACGGCGCGCCGCCGCACTCCTCGGCGCCTAGCGTCGGATCGCGAGCCACCCATGGCCGGAAGGGAGGCGCTCCATGCGCCGTCGCACCGGTGTCGTGGGCGCGCTGTTCGCGATCGTCGCGATCGTGCCCATGGCCGACCCCGCTCATGCCCGGCAGGACCTGGACTGCCGTGACTTCGCTTTCCAGGAGGACGCGCAGGCCGTCTTCGACGCGGATCCGAGCGATCCCAACAGGCTGGACGAGGACCAGGGCGCCGACGACGGCGTCGCGTGCGAGGCGCTGTCCCACCGCGGGATCATCGACCCCACGAGGTCCCCCACCTCGCCCAGCCCCTCCGCGAGTCCTTCGGCCAGTCCCTCCACGCCCGTCACCATCGCGCCCACCAGCGCTCCGAGCCGGGGTGTGCGGGGCGGGCTGGGGGGTGCTGTCGCGTCGGGGCCGAGCGACTGGGACATCGCGATCGGACTGGCCTTCGCGGTGGGCGCCTCTGTCGCCGCCGGTCTCGTGGTCAGACGCCGCCGGCGCTGACGGGCGGGGACCCCTCACCTCACCAGCAGGTCCAGCAACCGTTCGGTCTCCGCCGCCGGGTCCGTGGTCAGGCCGGTGTGCACGGGGCCGGGCTGGACGATCGTGGAGCGGGGGGCGACGAGCCAGCGGAAGCGGCGGCCCGGGTCGTCGGAGGCCGCCTGCCCGGCCGCGCTCCCGCCCGCGCACAGGCCTTCCACGGCCCCCAGGGCGGCCCGGACCCCGGCCACGTCGGCCAGGGGGTCGAGGGCCAGCAGGCGGGTCTCGTCGAGGTGGGTGCGGGCACCGACGTAGGCCTCGGCGCGGCAGTACACCAGGACCCCGGCGTTGATGCACTCGCCGCGCTCCACGCGCGGGACGACGCGCAGGACGGCGTACTCGTAGACGTGGCGGTCCCGGGGGCCGCCCCTGATGATGTGCCGGTCGTTCACTTCAGCCCCTGGATGCGGTCGTGGATGACGGCGGCCCGTGCCAGCAGCGGGCGCGCGTAGGCCTGTCTGAGATCGTCCGGCGCGGCGAAGCCGGGTTCGTCCGTGAGCCAGGTGTCCGGGATCTGCGCGGTGACGTCGGCGAGCAGATCCTCGGTGACCAGAGGCGCCAACTCGGCGGCGGCGGAGGCGACATCGGGGGCGAAGGACGCCAGCGCGTGGTCGGAGGCGTCGTACGGGCGGGCGGCGGAGGCCTCCACGCCGGGCCAGTTGTGGTGCCAGATCATCGTCGCGCCGTGGTCGACGAGCCACAGCTCGCCGCGCCACCTCAGCAGGTTGGGGTTGCGCCATGACCGGTCGACGTTGTTGATCAGCGCGTCGAACCAGACCACACGGCCGGCCTCCTCGGGGCTCACCGGGAACGCGAGCGGGTCGAAGCCGAGCGCGCCGGAGAGGAAGTCCATGCCGAGGTTGGTGCCGCCGCTGGACCGGAGCAGGCTCTGCACCTGCTCCTCCGGTTCGCCCAGTCCCAGGTCCGGGTCGAGCGCGACGGTGACCAGACGCGGCATCCGCAGCCCCAGCCGCCGGGCGAGTTCCCCGCAGACCACTTCGGCGACGAGTGTCTTGCGCCCCTGTCCCGCGCCGGTGAACTTCAGGACGTAGGTGCCGAAGTCGTCCGCCTCGACCAGACCCGGCAGCGAACCGCCCTCGCGCAGGGGCGCGATGAAACGGGTCGCGATCACTTCCTTGAGCATCGCCCCAGGTTACTGACGCATCCGGCGGCTGTGCCGACGGCCTCGCGGCGGCGGGCCGGAACCCGACAGCAAGCCGACAGCTCCGCTTTACCCGTGTCCTTGCCCGAACGGGTCAGGATTTCCGCAGGGTCTGAACAGCCGGTCCCCAGGGGCCGTACCTCTCCGCAGATCACGAATTCCCCCGGAAGGAACGTCAGCATGACCAGCGAATCCGTTCAGCCGATGTCGGGACCGAGCCGCCGTACCGTCGTGGCGGCGGTCGGCGCGGCGGGACTCACCGTGGCGCTGACGGCGTGCGGTTCGGAGGACAAGGCGTCCGACCCGTCCACCGAACAGAGCGCCGGCGGTGGCGGCGCGACGAACGAAGGGGGCGGCTCGTCCGCCGGGGCGGGAGCCGGTGGTGCGGCGCTCGCGAAGACCGCCGACATCCCCGAGGGCAGCGGCAAGATCTTCAAGGACGAGAAGGTCGTCGTCTCGCAGCCGGCCGCGGGCGACTACAAGGCCTTCTCGACGATCTGCACCCACCAGAAGTGTCCGATGGTGGACCTCAAGGACGACATCATCTCCTGCGCCTGTCACGGCAGTCAGTTCTCCGTGCTGGACGGCAGCGTGAAGAAGGGACCGGCGGTCGAGCCGCTGGAGGCGAAGCAGATCAGTGTGAAGGGCGACTCCATCACGCTGGCCTGACGCCCCGCGCACGCTCCAGGCAGGCCAGTACCTCGTCCGTGGTCGCGACCGTGGCGACCAGAGCGAGGGTGTGGCGGATCATCGCGGGGGTGTAGTCGGCGGGCACTCCCGCGATGGCGTCCGCCGGGACGACGACGGTGTAGCCGAGGTTCACGGCGTCGAACACGGCGTTGGGCACGGCCACGTTGGCCGAGACGCCGGTGACGATCAGCGTGCGGCAGCCGAGGTTGCGCAGCAGCGGATCGACGTCGGTGCCCTGCAGAGGCGACAGCCCGTGCAGCCGCCGGACGACGAGGTCCTCCTCGAAGACCTCGATCGGAGCGGCCACCCGCACCGCCGGCGTGCCGCTCAGTTGCTGGACGGGCAGCCGTGCGGCGGCGCGGAAGAGGCGGGCGTTGCGGCTGGCGCCGCGGCCGTCGGGCCTGCGCTCGGCGACGGCGTGGACGACCTGGACGCCGCCGTCGTGGGCGGCCGACACCAGACGGGCGACGTTGGCGAGGGCGCCGCCGGCGCGGGCCTGTTCGGCGAGTTCGGGCAGGGCGCTGTCCGTCCCGACGACGCCTTCCTGGCACTCGACGGTGAGCAGCACGGTGGTGCGCGGTTCGAGGAGTTCACTGAGCGCTGCGTACGAGGGCACGGGTTTCCCCCTGTCACCGGCGGCCGGGCGGGCGAGCGTAGCCACCATTGCGCACGGACGGAAGAGCACTCATCCTTTTCTGACGTGATGTCAGAGGATCTCCTCTGACACGACGTGGGAGAAAGAGGGGGAGCATGACCATCACGCAGCAGCGCAGGGGCCGGAAGATCATGATGACGCCGGGCGAGCTGGACGCGTTTCTGACCACCCAGCGCACCTGCCGGGTCGCCACGGTGTCGGCCGGCGGGGCGCCGCACGTGAGCACGCTGTGGTTCGCCTGGGACGGCACCTCGATGTGGCTGTACTCGGTCGTGCGCAGCAAGCGCTGGACCGACCTGCGGCGCGATCCGCGGGTGGCGATCGTGGTCGACACCGGCGAGGAGTACGACGAGCTGCGCGGCGCCGAGCTGTCGGGCACCGTCGAGTTCGTGGGAGAGATACCCCGCACGGGGGAGCTGCGCGCCGAACTCGACGTCCCCGAGATGCTGTTCGCACGGAAGAACTTCCGCCTGGAGGAGATGCCGCACGACGGCCGGCACGCCTGGATCCGGCTGACTCCCGAGAAGATCGTCTCCTGGGACTTCCGCAAGCTGTCCGGGCAGTAGCCCCTCCGGAGCGTCAGCCGACCCTCTCCCCCGCCGCCCGCAGGGCCTTCACCGCCGCGCGGATCGACGGACGCCGGTCCGCGTCCGCGCGCCACACGACGTACACGTGCCGGCGGACCCGCTGCCGGAGGGGGACGGTCACGACGCCGGAGGGCACGGGGTGACGGCCGAGCAGGGGGGCGATGCACACTCCGAGGCCCGCGGCGACCAGGGCGAGCTGCGTGTGGGTCTCGGCGGCGCGATGGCCGACGATCGGCTCGACGCCCTTGGAGCGGAGGGTGAACATCAGCCACTCGTGGCAGAACTCGCCGTCGCCCCAGGTGATCCACTCGTCATCGGCGAACTCGCCGAGATCGACCTCCTCGCGCCCGGCGAGCCGGTGGTCCGCCCGCAGGGCGACCTCGGCCGGGTCGTCCAGGATCGACGCCTTGACCAGGCCGTCGGGCAACGCCATCGGCTTGTTGTACCAGTCGAGCACCACGGCGAGATCGAGGTCGCCGCGCACGACTCCGGCGATGCCGCGCTCCGGTTCCAGCTCGCAGGAGCGCAGCCGGAGCGCGGGGTGCTGCTCGCGCAGTGCGGCCAGCGCGTGCGGGAACAGCCCTCGCGCGGCCGTCGGGAACGCCGACAGCCGCAGCTCGCCGACGACCTGCCCGCGCTGCGCCTCCAGATCGGACTGGGCGAGTTCCACCTGGGACAGGATGCGCGCGGCGTGCTCGGCGAGCAGCCGGCCCGCGTCGGTCAGCCGCACGCCCCGGCCGTTCCTGGCGAGGAGCCGCTGACCGACTTCCCGCTCCAGTTTGGACAGCTGCTGCGAGACGGCGGACGTCGTGATGTGCAGGCCCTCGGCCGCGCCGCTCACCGAGCCGTGCCGGGCCAGGGCGTCGAGGGTGCGCAGGCGCTCCAGGTTCAACATGTAAGCAATGCTACGCAGTACCGGGTGCGAATTCTCGATTGTGCTACGAGGTTCCGGCGGCGCATCGTTGGCTGCCATGAGCACCGTGACCACCCCGGCCGGCCACGCCGCCACCGCCCCGGCCGCACCGCCCCGCCGCCTTCTCGACTGGCGCCTGCGGTTCGCCGCCCTGTCCCTGATCTGGGGCTTCAGCTTCCTCCTCATCAAAGTGGGCACCGCGACCTACGCGCCGTTCCAGGTGACGCTCGGGCGTCTGGCGTTCGGCACCGCGGTGCTGGCCGCCGCGATGGCGATACGACGCGAGCGGCTGCCGCGCGGGACGCGCGTGTGGGGGCACCTGACGGTCGCCGCCTTCCTGCTCAACGCCCTGCCGTTCTCGCTCTTCGCGTACGCGGAGCTGACCATCCCGTCCGCCCTCGCGGGCATCTGCAACGCGACCTCGCCGCTGTGGGGCATGGCACTGTCCCTGGTCGCCCTGTCGGAGGACCGCCCGACCCGGGTGCGGGTCGCGGGCCTCGGACTGGGCTTCCTCGGGGTGCTCACGGTGCTGGGTGCCTGGCAGGGCTTCCAGGGCCTGGACGCCACCGGCACGGCACTGGCCCTGCTGGGCTCCCTCAGCTACCCGATCGGCTGGATCTACGTACGCCGCACCCTCGCCGGTACCGGCCACTCGCACCTGTCGATGACCGGCGCGCAGCTGCTGCTCGCGACAGCCCAGCTGGCCGTCGTCACGCCGCTGTTCACGACCCTGCCGACCCGCCTGTCCGTCGGGCCGCTGTTGGCGGTCGCCGCCCTGGGCGCCCTGGGCACGGGCCTCGCGGTGCTCCTCCAGTACGGCCTGGTCGCCGAGGTCGGCCCGACGACCGCCCAGATGGTCACGTACTTCATCCCGGTCATCGCCACGGCCGCGGGCGTGGCACTGCTCGGCGAGGGGCTCACCTGGTCGACGCCGGTCGGGGCCGTGATCGTACTGGCCGGGGCGGCACTCACCCAGATCCGGCCGAAGGCCGGTGCGGGACCTCGGCAGTAGCCGACGGCTCGGCAGAAGCCCCGGCCGGCGCCCGGCCACCCGGCCCGGCGTCTCAGTCGTAGCTGCGCGCCGGGGCGGGCCGCAGGGCCGAGGCGATCGCGTCGGCCAGCCTCTCGATCTCTCCGTCGACGAGGGTCGAGACGGTGACCCGGACGCCGGGCGGCGCGCTCAGCCGGAAGCGGGCGCCTGGGGCCACGGCCCAGCCCGCGTGCAGCAGACGGGCGACGGCGCCGGTCTCGTCCGGCACCGGCACCCAGACGTTCATGCCGCTGCGCCCGCAGGCCGCGAGACCACGCCGTTCGAGTGCCTTGATCAGCGCGTCCCGCCGCCGCCCGTACGACGCCGCCACCTCGGCCGTGTCCACCGCCCCCTCGGCCCACAGCCGGACCAGGGCCCGCTGCATCAGCCGGCTCACCCAGCCGGGTCCGAGCCGGTGTCGTCCGCGGACCCGGTCGACGGTGACGGCGTCCCCGGTGAGCAGGGCGAGCCGCAGATCCGGGCCGTAGGCCTTGGCGGCCGAGCGCACGAACGCCCAGTGCCGGGTGACTCCGGCCAGCGGGTGCAGGGGCACGTCGACGATGCCGTGGCCGTGGTCGTCCTCGATCAGCAGGGTCTCCGGATATGCCCGGAGCACCGCTTTCAGCGCACGCGCGCGTGCGGAACCCACCGCCGCGCCGGTCGGGTTCTGTGCCCGGTCCGTGACGATCAGGGCCCGCGCCCCGTCCTCCAGCGCCCGGCGCACGTCCTGCGCGCACGGCCCCTCGTCGTCGACGCCGACGGGCACGGTCCGCAGCCCGAGCGCGGGCACCAGGTCGAGGGTGCGGCCCCAGCCGGGGTCCTCGACGGCGACGGTGTCACCAGGCTTGAGATGGGCCGCCAGTACCCGTTCGACGCCGTCGAGGGCACCGGAGACCACGGCGAGCGGCCCGTCCGGCACGCCGTCGGCGTCGAGTCCGGCCCGTGCGATCCGGGCCAGCTCCGGTTCGACGGGGGTGTCGCCGTACAGCACGGGCGCCCGGTCCCCCTCGGCGGCGGCCGCCGCGAACGCGCCCGCGAGCGGCGGCAGCAGCGCGGGGTCCGGATTGCCCTGCGCGAGGTCCCGCACCCCCTCGGGGACGTCCACCCGGAAGTGCTCCCGCCCGGTCGTGGCCGGTGCGGGACGCACCCGGCTGCCGCGCCGCCCCGCCGTCTCGATGACCCCGCGTTCGCGCAGCGTCCGGTACGCGGCCGCGACCGTGTTGGGATTCACCCCCAGCTCATCCGCCAACTGCCGCATGGGAGGCAGCAGTTGGCCCGGCTGCAACTCACCGGCTCCCACCGCGCGCTCGATGCTCGCGGAAATGTCCGCTGCGCGACGCCCACTGATCCGATACTCTCCTAGCACAAAGCCAATTATGCACTAGTGCAATGGAGAGCGCCATGCAGGGGACCGCGCAGACGCCGTCGCAGCCCGACACCGCCTACACCCCGACCGACCGCACCGTCCCCACCCGCTCCCCGGGCCGGGCCTCGTACGACAAGGACCTGGTGCACTCGATACTCGACGAGGCCTACGTCTGCCACCTCGGGTTCGTCCGCGACGGGGCGCCCGTCGTGCTGCCCACCCTGTACGCCCGGGTCGGCGAACGGCTGTACGTGCACGGCTCGACGGGCTCGCGTCCGCTGCGGGCGGCCGGTCAGGCCGGCCCCGGCCTCCCGGTCTGCCTGACGGTCACCCACGTGGACGGCCTGGTCCTGGCCCGCTCGGCCTTCCACCACTCGATCAACTACCGCTCCGTGGTGGTGCACGGCACCGCCCATGACGTGACGGACCCCGAGGAGAAGCTGCGGGCCCTGGACGCGCTGGTCGACCACGTCGTGCCCGGCCGCTCCGCGGACTCGCGCCCCGCCGACAAGAAGGAACTGGCCGCCACGGCCGTGATCCGTCTGGACCTGGACGAGGTCTCGGCGAAGCTGCGCACCGGCGGCGTGAACGACGAACCGGAGGACCTCGCCCTCCCCCACTGGGCGGGCGTAGTCCCCGTGCGGCGCACCTACGGCACCCCGCTCCCCGACCCGGGCCTGGCCCCCGGCACCGAGCTGCCCGGTTACCTCACGGCGCTGTGATGCTGATCCACCCCTGGGACGCGCCCCGTGACGACAGCGAATGGCAACGGTGGCTGGCCGGCCACGACTTCGGCCAGCTCGCGGTCAACGGCCCGCCGGGCGAACCGCCCCACGTCCAGCCCCTGCACTTCGCCTACGACGCCGGGCGCCGCGAGGTCGTCACCCACCTCGCCCGCCCCAACCCGCTGTGGCCCGCGCTGGAGGCCGCCCCGGACGTCCTGCTGAGCGTGGTCGACGACTACGTGTTCGTACCCGGCCCGTGGCAGGCCGCCCCGGACGCCCCGCCCGAGCACGGCACTCCGACGAGCTTCTACGCGGCCGTCCAGCTGCGCTGCCGCGCCCATGTCGTGGACGACCCGGCGCAGAAGGCCGCGCTGCTCAACCGCCAGGTCGATCACTTCCAGCCGGGTGGCGGCTCCGCACGGGCGGCGGCGGGCGAGGCCCCCTACGGCAGAATGCTCGCCGGCATCCGCGGCCTGCGCCTGGAGGTGACGGACGTGCGGGCGAAGTTCAAGTACGCGAACCACCGACCGGCCGAGGTCCGGGAACGGATCGCCGCGGGTCTCGCGGCCCGCGGCGGCCCGGGCGACTCCAGGGCGCGCGACCACCTCCTGCGCAGACGGGAGGCACAGGCCGCGGGTCCCCGCCTCACATCGCCATGACCGGCTCCTCCCTCCTGTGCGCGCCCCGGGCCTCCCCCAGCACCAGGCCCGCCACCGAGCCCAGCATCAGCAGGGTCCCGGCCAAAGTCGCCGCCGTGAGGTGCTCGCCGAGGAGGAGGACGGCGAGCACCGCCGCGCTCACCGGTTCGAGCAGCATGATCACCGAGACGGTGGCGGACCGTACGACGGCCGCGCCCGCGAAGTAGAGGCCGTAGGCGAGCGCCGTGGGGACGGCGGCGACGTAGAGCAACAGGAGCAGGAGCCGGCCGGGGTCCTCGGTGTGCGGCAGCAGTCCCTCGGCGAGGGCGAACGGCAACAGGCACAGGCTCGTGACGGCGAAGGCACCGGCGGTCGTCCGGGTGGCGTCACCTGCGCCGTCGCGGCCCCACCGGCGGGTGAGCAGGGTCATCGCGCTGTACCCGGCCGCGGACAGCAGGGCGAGCAGCACACCCGCCAGGCGTACGGCGGTGCCGCCGCCCCCGAGGACGAGGACCGCGAGCCCGGCGAGGGCGCCCAGGACGGCCACGGCGCCGCCCCGGCCCAGTCGCTCGGCCAGGGTCAGCCGTGCCCCGAGCGCGATGAGGACGGGTCCGGCGCCCAGTGTGACGACGGTCGCCACCGCCAGGCCGGTGGCGGAGACGGCCGCGAAGTACGCCGTCTGGAAGACGGCGAGCCCGAGGCCGGTGACCCCGGCCCGCACCGCCCGGCGGCCGAGCGGCTGCCGCACGGGATCCTGGGCGCGCGGCCGCAGCAGGCGCACCGCGAGCAACAGCACGAGGCCGGCGGCGCAGCGCCAGAAGGACAGGGCGACGGGCCCCATGTCGCTGACCCGGTAGACCAGGGAGGCGGCCGCGCCCGCGGTGCCCCAGGCGACGCCTGCGACGATCAGACAGAGGAGGCCTCGCCCGACGGGCAGGCCGGAGGCGGTGTTCGACATGTGTTCTCTCCGCAGACGCGCACGGCGTGCCGCGCCCGCGTCGGGCGGCGGCCGGGTGCGCGGAAGTTCGGGAAGGGCCCCGGATCAGTCGTGATCAGCGGGGTCCGCGGACTTCGTCTGCGGGCAGCACCGTTCTGCGCGCCGGCGCGTCGCCGGGCGCGGTTTCCGGAGGGCCCGCCTCAGGCGGCCGGAGGCGGAAGAACGAGTGCGTTCGAAGGCATGATCGACACCTTAGGCGCTGGTCCCGCGCCGGGACAATTCCCTTTCCGGGCCACCGCTCGCCACCGGCTGCCCGGATCCTTTCGAGGGCGTCGAGGACTGCGCGATGAACGCGCCCACCAGCACGATCGCCCCACCCGCGATCTGCGGCGCCGAGAGGTGCTCGCCGAGCAGGACCCAGGCCAGGACGGTGGCGATGACCGCCTCGAGACAGGCCACGACCCCGGCGACCTGCGGGGAGAGCCGGCGCACGGAGACCACACCGGTGACGTAGGCGACGACCGTGGCGACCAGGACGATCCACGCCAGCAGCACGCCGGCGGCGACGGGCCTGCCGTCCATGCTCGCGGTGCCCCCGAGCACCGACCAGTCCATGGTCCAGGGCCGGGCGACGACGGTCAGCACCGCGGCGCCGACGAGCAGCCCGTAGGCGATGACGCCGAGCGGGTCGGGGGCCTCTTCCCCGGCGTCGCTGCCCTGGTCGGACAGGACGAAGTAGCCGACCTGGCAGCAGGCCGCGCCGAGCGCGAGCAGCAAGCCCGGCACGTCGAACCCGAGGCCCGACCACACCTCCACGACACAGGCGAGCCCGCCGACCGCGAGCACGACGCCGACGGCCGCGGCGCGCGTCACGGGCCGCTTCTGCACGAACCGCACCCAGCCCAGCACCAGCGCGGGCGCCAGGTACTCGATGAGCAGCGCCACCCCGACGGGGATCCGGGAGAGCGCCGCGAAGTAGCAGGCCTGGACACCGGCGACGGCCAGCAGACCGAACCCGGCGAGCAGCCCGGGGCGCCTGCGCAGCAGCGCGCGGTGCCGCACGGCCAGGGGCAGCATGACCAGGGCCGCCCCGGCCACCCGCAGCCACACCACGTGCAGCGGGTCCAGGCCTGCCTCGATCAACGGCTTGGCCGCGACACCGGATCCGCCGAAGGCCACCGCGGACAGGAGGGCGAGTCCGAGCCCCACGCCCCTGCCGCGCCCGCTCACGCTGCTGTCAGTGGTACACACCGGCACATGATGACAGGCCACGACAGGAGCGTCATCCCCTATGACACCTGTCTCACAGCCCGGACGGGACGACCGGCCCCGTGCCGTCCCGCTCAGCCGGCGGCTTCGCCGCACTCCTCGGTGGTGCCGGGCCGGCCGTCAAGCCGGGTCAGGACCTCACGCGGGTCGACGCCGGCCCGTCCGAGCACCTCGACCGCGCGCGCCTGCGGGTCGGCGACGATCGCCGCGAGCAGATCCGTGCCACGAGCCGGTTCGCCGCGCTCGGCGGCACGCTCGCAGGCGTGGTCCATGCAGGCGGCTGCGAGCGGGGAGAAACCCGCCGTTCCCGTCACCACGGGGACGGCGCCGGAGTCCTCGACTCCGCTCTGCCAGCGCAGGCCGTACCCGATGCTGCGCTGGACGAGATAGCCGAGCAGGCGCGCGATCCGCGGTCCTTCGACGAAGGCGGCACGCG
Source organism: Streptomyces sp. NRRL B-1140 (assembly GCF_001280065.1). Taxonomy (GTDB): domain Bacteria; phylum Actinomycetota; class Actinomycetes; order Streptomycetales; family Streptomycetaceae; genus Streptomyces. The sequence continues at coordinate 29,598 of NZ_LGEA01000125.1, read as the reverse complement.
CCGCGGGGTCGGACTCCAGCAGCGAGTGGAGCAGATGGGCGGTGTCGATCTGCCGGTCCCCGTCCCGGACGGCCCTGCGCCGGGCGCCACCGACCACCGACGCCAGCTCGTCACTGAGCCTGGCATCGTTGTCCACGCGCTGAATGCCGTGCTCGTGGGCCGACTGCCGGGGGTTGCGGGATTGCACATCCCCCAGCCCACCAGCCTCCCGGGCCCGCGTCATCCACGGTACGAAGCATTCTCGCGTCCCACGGAAAGTGGACTCCGCCGGCCGCATCTCCTCCTTGCGGAGGAGATCAGGCGGATTCGGGTGGAGACCCGGCCTGGCTGACAGTTCGTCAGTATTGAACATTGCGACCGCCGCCGCTACGGTCCGCGACACCAGCCCGAATCGAGAGGTGGTCGCATGGCCGAAGTCAGCGCGGAGGCCCGCATCGGGGCGCCGGCCGGCACGGTGTGGGCGAAGCTCACCGACTGGTCCGCGTACGGCGATTGGAACGCGACCCACACGAGCTTCCCGCAGGGCGGCCCGGAACCCCTCGAAGTGGGCGCGACGTTCCAGGAGAACATGCGGCTGATGAACTTCCCGGCCGAGGTGGCATGGACCGTGGAGGAACTGGAACCCGCGCGGGTGCTCGCCATCCGCGGCAAGGGACCGATGGCGGTGACGGTCGCGACGCGCTACACCCTCACACCCGACGGCAACGCCACGACGGTTCGCATCGACGGCGAGTTCACGGGCGCGACGGTGTCCCTGATGGCGGGCAAGCTCAAGGACTCGGCGACCACCGCCCTGCACGAGTCGTTGCGCAAGCTGGACGGGCTGGTGACCTGACACCCCGGCACGCCGAAGCGCCCCCGGACCACACCGGGGGCGCTCCTCATCCGCCGCGGCTTTCTTCCGCCGGGCGGCTCAGTCCTCGTCGGCGAGGATGAGATACAGCTTCTTACGGGCCTCGTTGACGACCCCGAGGGCCTTCTCCCGCTGCTCCTTGCTGCCGGTCTTCCAGACCTGGCCGAAGGCCTCCATCAGACCGAAGCCGGCCTGGCGGATCTCGCCGAGAGCCTCCCAGTCGACCCCGCGGGAGGCTTCCTCCCAGGGAGCCTCGGGCCCCTCCTCGGCGGCCTCACGGCCCGCCTCGGTGAGCGAGAACAGCTTCTTGCCGCCCTCGGAGGCACTGGTGATCAGCCCCTCGTCCTCCAGCAGCTGAAGGGTGGGGTACACCGAGCCGGGGCTGGGCTTCCACGCCCCGCCGCTGCGCTCGGCGATCTCCTGGATCATCTCGTAGCCGTGCATCGGGCGGTCCTTCAGCAGGGCCAGGATCGAGGCGCGTACGTCGCCGCGCCGCGCCCTTCCCCTGGGCCCTCCGCGCCCTCGGCCGCCCCAAGGGCCCGGACCGAAGCCCGGCCCTCCGGGCCCGCCCCAGCCGGGACCGCCCGGGCCGCCGCCTGGGCCGAAGGGACCGAAGGCCGCACGCAGTCCTTCAAAACCGCCCCGCCCGCGGTGCGGGCCGCCGTGGTGTCCATGTCCACGCTCGAATCCGTGGGTACGCATCGCAACCACTCTCCATTCCATCGTTGATCTGTCGCGATGCTTCAACGATATATCGGCAACACTCGAACGACAAGGCCCTCTCCCCGGTTGTCCACCGGCGGAAGTCGGGCCAGCGTTTGTGAATTGGCCTTGGTCCGCTGCTTCGTGGGCGCCCTAGCGTCAGGTGCATGCGGATCCGAATCGTCGACGCCTTCACCGATCGCCCCTTCTCCGGCAACCCGGCCGGGGTCCTGCTCCTGCCCGGCGCGGACGCCTTCCCGGACGACACCTGGCTGCAGCACGTCGCCCTGGAGGTCAACCACGCCGAGACGGCGTTCGCGCACCCGCTCCCGGAGGGCTCCGAGGCGGACTGGGCGCTGCGCTGGTTCACTCCGGCCACCGAGGTCGCGATGTGCGGCCACGCCACCCTCGCCACCGCCCACATCCTGCACACCACCGGCGCCCACTCGGGGCCGGTGCGGTTCGCCACCCGCAGCGGCGTCCTGGTCGCCACGCCCGCGGCGGACGGTTCCGTCACCCTGGACTTCCCGACGGCGCCGCTCACCCGGATGGACCCGCCGCCCGGCGGCCTCGCCGAGGCGCTGGGCGCGGAGGTGCTCACGGTCCACGACACCGGCCCGAACGTCGGCGACCTGCTCGTCGAGGTCGCCGACGAGAAGACGGTGCGCACTCTCACCCCGGACCTGGCGGCCCTCGCCGTCCACTCCGAGCGCGGTGTGATCGCGACCGCCCTCGCCGACGACCCCGGCGCCGGGCACGACTTCGTCTCGCGCTGCTTCTTCCCGAACGTGGGCATCGACGAGGACCCGGTGACCGGCAGCGCCCACACGGCACTCGCCCCGTTCTGGTCCAAGCGCCTGGGCCGCTCCCGCCTCACCGGTCTCCAGGCCTCACCCCGGTCCGGCCTGGTCCGTACCGAGCTGCGCGACGACCGCACCCTGCTGACGGGCACGGCGGTCACCGTCATCGAGGGCGAGCTGCTGGCCTGAGACGGGCGAAGGGGCGTACGACGGTGTCGTACGCCCCTTCGCCCGCTGATTCACGCCGTCGGCAGCCAGCCCACCTTGCCCGCCAGCAGCGCGTAGCCGACGAACGCCCCGATGTCGAGCAGCGAGTGGGCCACCACCAGCGGGCCGACGCGCCCCCAGCGGCGGTAGAGGTACACGAAGACGACGCCCATCACCATGTTCCCGACGAAGCCGCCGACGCCCTGGTAGAGGTGGTAGGACCCGCGCAGAACCGCGCTGCCGGCCAGCGCGGCGGTCGGCGTCCAGCCCAGCTGGCCCATGCGGCGCAGCAGGTAACCGACGACGATCACTTCCTCCAGCACGGCGTTCTGGATCGCCGAGAGGATCAGCACCGGGTACTTCCACCACACCGCAGGGAGTGCCTCGGGCACCACGGTGAGGTTGAAGCCGAGGCCGCGGGCCGCCAGGTAGAAGGCGATGCCGGTACTGCCGATGACCGCGGCGATCGCCGCGCCACGGCCGAGGTCGGGCCAGGGGCGGGTGCGGTCGAAGCCGATCGTGCGCAGGCTCGCCCCCTCGCGGAGCAGGAAATGCGCGACGAGAGCGACGGGAACGAGCGCCGTGGTGATCCCGAAGAGCTGCCAGGCGAGGTCGAGCCAGGGCCGGCCGGGCGCGGCCGAGGCGTTCATCGTGGCCGCCTGGTCCTTGAGGCCGCCCGGCTTGGTGACCGACCCGATGAAGCTGATCAGCGCCGACAGCCCACTGGCGCCCAGCGACAGCGCGAGGACCAGCAGCGTCTCGTTGCGGAGCATCCGCCGTGAGAGCCCCTGCTGGGGAATGGAATCGCCGACCGGGCTCGACTCCGCCTGCACACCCGCCTCCACTTCACCGACCTGTCGGGTCAGTATGGCGGCAGCGGGGTGTCCCCCCTGAGGCGGCCGCGGTACACGGGCCGGCCGGCCGGGGCCGGAGACAGCGGCTCGCTGCCTCGTGGCCCAGCGCCACCGGCTCGCGACCTCAGCCCAGCGACACCGGCTCCGGCAGTCCCACCGGCCAGCTGTGCACCGGCTCGCCCTTGTGCATCAGCTCGCGGTAGCGCCGGGTCGTGGCGGCCAGCGCGTCCTCCCGGGACAGGCCCGCGTCCAGTGCCTTGTGGAAGGTGGCGGCCTGCCAGCTCGCCCCGTTCACCCGGCGCCGGCAGCGCTCCTCGATCACACCCAGGTACAGATCGCGGTCGGCCGGCTCGACACCCCAGGCGTCCAGCCCGGCCTCTGCGAGCGGCAGCAGTTCGTCGCGGATCAGGCTCACCGCGTCGACCTGGGCCGTGCCGCTGTAGCGGCCACGCCGGGGCCAGGTGAAGCGGGCGTCGATGCCGTCCTTGCACGCCGCGTCGAAGTTCGCGGCGGCCGCCTCGAAGGGCATCCGGGACCACACCGGCCGGGACTCCTCCGCCAGCGCCCGGACGACGCCGTAGAAGAAGGCCGCGTTGGCGACGACGTCGATGACGGTGGGCCCGGCCGGCAGGACACGGTTCTCCACGCGCAGATGCGGGACGCCGTCGGCGATGCCGTAGACCGGGCGGTTCCAGCGGTAGATGGTGCCGTTGTGCAGGACGAGTTCGGCGAGCGAGGGCGTGCCGCCCTGGTCGAGCACCTCGAGCGGGTCCTCGTCGTCGCAGATCGGCAGGAGGGCCGGGTAGTAGCGCAGGTTCTCCTCGAAGAGGTCGTACGCGGAGGTGATCCAGCGCTCCCCGAACCAGGTGCGCGGCCGGACGCCCTGGGCCTGGAGCTCGGGCGGGCGGGTGTCGGTGGACTGCTGGAACAGCGGGGGCCGCGACTCGCGCCACAGTTCGCGCCCGAAGAGGAAGGGCGAATTGGCGCCGACGGCGATCTGCGCGGCGGCGACCGCCTGGGCCGCGTTCCACACGTCGGCGAAGCGGCCCGGGGTGACCTGCAGATGCAGCTGCACGGAGGTGCAGGCGGCTTCCGGGGCGATGGACTTCGAGGTGCAGCTCAGATGCTCCACGCCGTTGATGTCGAGGGTGAACTCCTCGCCGCGGGCGGCCACGATCTGGTCGTTGAGGAGGGTGTACCGGTCGACGTCGGAGAGGTTCGACGACACCAGGTCGTCACGGTCCAGAGTCGGCAGGATACCGATCATCACGATTCCCGCGTCGACCTCGCCGGCTTTCCGGTCGGCATATGCCAGCGACGTGCGGAGTTCCTCCGCCAGGCGGTCGAATACCCGGCCACCCAGACGGTGTGGAGGGATGTTCACTTCCAGATTGAACATGGCGAGTTCTGTTTGGAAATCACGACTCGCGATGCGTTCGAGGACTTGCCCGTTCAACATTTTCGGCAGGCCGTCGGAGCCTGCGAGATTCAATTCGATCTCGAGCCCCATGAGGTTCTTGGGGCGATCGAACCGCTTCTCCGCCAGGAGTCGCTCCAAGCCCGTCAGGCACTGACGCAGCTTGTCGCGGTAGCGCTGGCGATCGGACAGGTCGAACCGCCCTGCCACCACCTTCTCCCCCATCGAAGCGTCCCTCCTTGGATGATGCGGGCCGGGGACCGGCCGTCGGGGCCCCGGTCAGGTGGAGGATGCCCAGCGAAAGCGATCGATAACGTCCCGGGCGGCCCCGGCGACCGCTACCCTGGGCCCATGTGACCGGTGGCACATTCACTCGGCATGACGCACTGGACAGCTTTCGGGCCTCGGCAACTCGTAAAAAACGCCGACGAGAACGGGCCGACCGGTTCGCGGACATTCACCGAGGTCACCGTTGTGCACCCCCGCACGGAATCGGGATTTTTCTCGCATATCGCCGACCGAATGTACCCTTGTTCTACTCACCGGAAACGGCTAGGCGAAACACAGTGCGAACCCGTGTCGTATAAACTCCGCGAAGAAGGCAGAAGGCCGGCGCCCACGGTCGATGGGTCCTGCCGTCGCGGCGACGCGGACCCCACCCCCTCTCGTTCTCCTGACCCCGGCCCCTGCCGCTCTGACCCCGTGAGCAGACAGCGCCGTCCGCCCCCGCCCTCGCGCCACCGTGCCTTTGAATGAGAGGCGACCCACCATGCCGCTGCATGTCCCTCCGGCTCCCGCGCCCGCACTCCGCTCCGTCCTCACCGCCCTCTCCTCTCCGACCGCGGTCCGCGAAGCCCGCACGCCCTCCCTGCTCGGCACCCAGGGACCCGCCACACCCGAACTGCCCCTGCCCGTGCACGTCCTCGACCACGTCACGGCCGAGGGCGTCTCCGCGACCCGGCTGGCCGGGTGGCGCTTCCTGATCCGCTGCGGCGACCACGCCGTGGCCGCCGCGGAGACCATGCTGACCGCCGACGGCTGGGCCTTCTCCCACTTCTTCGAGGGCCCGTACATCACCTCCACCGAGCGCGCCCTGCGTCAGGCCGAGACCATGCAGCAGCCGTACCAGCCCCGCCTGCTGTCGGTGCCCGGCCTGTACATGCTGACGCTCTGGCTGCACGAGGACTGCTCCGCTGACGGTGCCACCGGCCACCCCGCCGCCACCGACCTGCTCGTCCCGCTGGCGCCGGCGCCTCCCGGCATCGCGGCCCACCGCCCGCACCGCGTCTCCGAACTCCTTCCGGTGCTGACCCATCGAGTGGCTCCCACCAGACTTCTCGGATCACCCGCCTGAGCACCGCACGGCTCCCCGCACCCCGTCGCCGGATTTCGGCGGCGGGGTCGTCCTTTTACCGCCGATCGGCCATCGGCCGCTCGCACGATCGCTTTATCGCTCACACGATCGCTCGTACGAGCGATGAGTAGCTCGTGCGAGACGGAACGGTGGTCGCCCCGGAATGACTAGCCCTATCCGGCCACCGCGAACCACCCGAAGGGACAGCCCAGTTGGGATGAACCGTCCGCGCGGGTGACGCGTCCTGAACCTGTGAGAAGTGGTGCCGCGAAATCCCTGCGGATTCACGGCCGTGGGGCAACACTGGGTTCCGACGACTTATCACAACGGGGGGCGGCCATGAACGACACTTCTAGCCGCGGAACAGACACGACAGCCCACTCGGACACGTCCATGCCATCGTCCGTCTCGACACAGCGAAAGATCCCACCCATGTGCCAGCACCAGACCCAGTGCCCCTCAGCAGAATCCGCCGACCGGGAATCCGCCCGTCTCGTGGCGCACCACCCGGAGCAGGGATGGAGCCTGCTGTGCAACGGCGTGGTGCTCTTCGAGGACACCGGCGAACTCCTGCCGGACGGCAGTGCCATCGCCCCGCATCGTCCGCTGGCCGGGCAGGTGATGACGGCCGCCTGAGGCCGTCTGAGGGGCGATGCCCCGTTGCACGACATGAGGGGTCGGTGCGCAGGACGTCCTGCACACCGACCCCACGCATGTCCATGGTCACTGATCGTCACCTCCCGCGACGTGGCGTTCGCCGCGCGCACGGCTTCCCACGGACACGCCCTTTCCGGAAGACTCCTGGACGTTTCGCGATGACCCGTCGACGGAGGTGGGCTGGTGGGGTCAGGTGGGGCCGGCACCGGAGACAAGGTCACGATCTCGGAGATCGCCCGGCAGGCCGGCGTGTCCGTACCGACCGTGTCCCGGGTCGTCAACGGCCGGTCCGACGTGTCTCCGCAAACCCGGGCCCGGGTCGAGGACCTGCTGATCCGGCACGGTTACCGCAAGCGTCCCGCGGCACCGGGCACCCGCGCCGCCCTGCTCGACCTGGTCTTCGACGACCTGGAAAGCCCCTGGGCCGTGGAGATCATCCGCGGGGTCGAGGAGGTCGCCCACGCCGCCGGGGTGGGCACGGTGGTGTCGGCCGTCCACGGACGTTCCGGCGACGCCCGCGCGTGGATGCGCAACCTGAGGGCCCGCGCCTCCGACGGGGTCGTCCTCGTGACGTCCGCCCTGGAGCCGACGCTCCACGAGGAGCTGCGGATCCTCGGTGTGCCCCTGGTGGTCGTCGACCCGGCTGGCTCCCCGGCCCTCGACGCTCCCACGATCGGCGCGGCGAACCGGGCGGGCGGCCTCGCGGCCACCGAGCATCTGCTGTCTCTCGGCCACCGCCGGATCGGCCTGATCGCCGGACCGCCCCGCCTGCTGTGCTCCCGGGCCCGGCTGGACGGCTACCGCGCGGCCCTGGAAGGCTCCGGCCTCCCGGTGGACGCCTCCCTCGTCGTCCCCGGCGACTTCCGCCCCGAGTCCGGTTTCACCGCCTGCGACACCCTGCTCGACCTGCCCGAGCCGCCGACCGCCCTGTTCGCGGCAAGCGACCGGATGGCACTCGGCGCGATCGAGGCACTGCGCCGGCGTGGTCTGCGGGTGCCGCAGGACATGAGCGTGGTCGGATTCGACGACCTTCCGGAGGTGCGCTGGTCGGCGCCGCCCCTGACGACGGTCCGCCGGCCCCTGGCCGACATGGGCAGACTGGCCGTGCGTACGGTGCTCCGCCTGACCCGTGACGAGCAGCCGGACTCACCGCGGGTGGAGCTGGGCACAGAGCTGATGCTTCGGGCGAGCACGGCGCCGTTGGCCTGACCCCGCAACGAGGAACGGCGCCCCACCACCCCCTGTCCGGTGGGGCGCCGCCCGGCCCCGCTACCGCCCGCCGAGCGCCTCACGCAGCGCGAAATACGCGGGCTTGCGCCGCAGTTCCTCGTCCCACGGCAGGGCCGCGCCCTCGCCCGGGAAGAAGGCGGGGATCCACGAGTACTTGTCGGTGTAGTCCCACAGGGTGATGCCCACGCAGCGGCGGACCGCCAGGCACGCCTCGGTCAGGTCGGCGTACCACTCGGCCTGCTGCGCCAGCTTCTCCTCGGTCGCGGGCAGTTGCATCCGTATGTCGACCTCGGTGAGCGCGGTGTCGAGGCCGAGCCGGGAGAAGCGGCGGAGGTTGTCCTCCAGGGTGGCCGGATAGCCGTACTGCAGGGCCAGGTGGGCCTGGAGGCCGATGCCGTGCAGTGGGACGCCCGCCGCCTTGAGCTCCTTGGCCAGCCGGTAATAGGCGTCGCTCTTCGGGCCGACGCCCTCGATGTTGTAGTCGTTGAGGTACAGCTTCACGCGCGGATCGGCCTGGTGGGCCCAGCGCAGCGCGTCGGCGATGTAGCCGGGCCCGAGCGTCTTGTAGAAGACCGACTCCCGGTACGTACCGTCCTCGTTGAACGCCTCGTTGACGACGTCCCAGGCGAACACCTTGCCCCGGTAGTGCCGTACCTCTGTCTGGATGTGTTTCTTCAGTACGGCCCTCAGCTCGGGGGCCGTCCACTCCCGGTCCGTGAGCCATCCGGGCAGCTGGCTGTGCCAGACCAGGGTGTGGCCGCGCACCTTCTGGTGGTGGGCGCGGGCGAGATTCACGATCTCGTCGCCCGCCGAGAAGTCGAACACCCCCTGCTGGGGCTCGGTCGCGTACCACTTCATGCCGTTGCCGGGCGTGATCTGGTCGAACTCGCTGCCGAGCAGGGCCGTGTACGGCCCGTCCACGAGCTCGGGGTTGTCGGTGGCGCTGCCGAAGTAGCGGCCGTGCCGCTGCGCGAGGTCGGCGAGGGTGGGCTGCTGGTGGCCCGCCTGGGCGGGCGTGCCGGCACCGATGCCGGCGGCGACCAGGAGCGCGGCGACGGCGCCGACGAGTCTGAGACGGGTGGTGCGCATGGTGCGACTCCTCACGACGGGTGGGTGGGTAGAGCCGTACGTTCGCGGCGCGTGTCAGCCCTTGGTGGCGCCGGCGGTGAGGCCGCCCACGAGCTGGCGCTCGGCGACCGAGTAGAAGGCGAGGGCGGGGGCCATGGCCAGCACCAGGTAGGCGAAGACCTTGGCGTACTCCGCGGAGTACTGCCCCTGGAACTGCTGGACGCCGATCGGCAGGGTCCACCACTGCGCGTCGGTGAACACCAGCAGCGGCAGGAAGAAGTTGTTCCAGCTGGTGACGACGGCCAGCACGGAGACCGTGCCGAGTGCGGGCCGGGCCATGGGCAGCAGCACCCGCCAGAAGAAGCCGAACGAGCTGCAGCCGTCGAGGGTGGCCGCCTCCTCCAGCTCGCCGGGGATCTGCCGGAAGAAGCCCCGCAGGATGATGATCGTCATCGGCAGCCCGAAGGCGGCCTGCGGGAGGATGACGCCGAGCGGGTTGTCCAGCAGGTCCAGCGAGCGCAGCAGCAGGAACAGCGGCAGGGCAGCCACGGCGAACGGGAACATCAGCCCCATGGTGAAGAGGGTGAACAGCACCTCCCGGCCGCGGAAGGCGAACCGCGCGAAGGAGAAGGCCGACAGGGCGGAGACCGCGACGACCAGGACGGTCGTGCCGATCGCGATCAGCGTGCTGTTGCCGATCAGCCGCCAGAAGTCCCCCGAGCCGAGGATCTGGGTGTAGTTGGAGGTGACCCACGACTCGGGCAGGCCGACCGGGTTGCGGGAGAGTTCGTCGGTGGTCTTGAAGCCGGAGAGGGCGGCGTAGAGCAGGGGGACGGCCATGACCGCCCCGACGACGGCCAGGACGAGGTGCAGGCTCCAGGTCTTCCCGTGCGCGCGGGTTTTCTGACTGGCTGTCACTTTCCGTCACCCCGCATGGTGGTGGTGGCCCCTTCCAGGTCGCGCCGGAGGACGAACCGCTGGTAGGCGAGGGCGAAGACGAGGCTGATGCCGAACATGACCACGCTGATCGCGCTGGCGTAGCCGACCTGGTAGCGCTTGAAGCCGTACTGGAACATGGTCACGGCCATGGTCTCGGAGTGGTGGTCGGGGCCGCCCGCGGTGGTCACCCACACCAGGTCGAACAGCTGGATCGACCCGATGACCGCGAGGAAGACACTGATGCGCAGGGTGGGCGCGAGCAGCGGCAGCGTGACGTTGCGGAACCGCTGCCAGGCACCCGCCCCGTCGATGAGGGCCGCCTCGGTCAGCTCCCTGGGGACCGCCTGGAGCCCGGCCAGGTACAGCATCATGTGGAAGCCGAAGTACTTCCAGGTCATGACAAGGAAGACGGTCGCCATGACGGTGGACGGATCCGCGAACCACTCCCCGCCCAGCCCGTCGAGGCCGATCCTGCCGAGGACCTGGTCGGCGAAGCCGTCGTCCGGGGCGAAGATCATGCCGAAGAGGATGCCGGTGATGGCCTCCGACAGGACGTACGGGGCGAAGAACAGCATCCGGTAGACCGCCCGGCCTCGCATCCGCTGGTTGAGCAGGACGGCCATGGCGAGCGCGAACGGCAGCTGGAAGGCGAGCGACAGCACCACCAGGAGCAGGCAGCGCCACAGGTCGCCGAGGAAGACGTCGTCCTGGAAGAGGCGGGTGAAGTTCTCGCCGCCGATGTAGTCGGTGGGCATGCCGAAGCCGCCCCAGCGGAAGAACGCGGCGTACAGGGCGAACAGCATCGGCAGCAGCACGAGCCCCATGAACAGCACCAGGGCCGGGAGCTGGAAGCCGGCCGCGGTGAGCCAGTGCAGCGCGCGTCGCCGGGCCCGCCCGGTGGGCCGGGCCGCGGCCGGCGGCGGGGAACCGGCGCCGGGGCCGGTCCGTTTGTCCGGCAGGAACGTGGAGGTCATCGCCGGTTACTGCTCTTCCTTCGCGGTCTTCGTGATCGACTGCGCGACCTGCCCGGGCGACTTGGAGCCCGCGATGAGCGCGGCCACACTGTCGTTGACCTCCTGGCCGACGGCGGGCGCGTACGCCTGGTCGAGGTAGAGCTGGAAGCCGGTGGCGGCCTTCAGCTGCGCCTGGACGGCCTTGATGTTGGGGTCGGCGATGGCGCTCTCGGCCGCCGGGACCACGGGCAGGACACCGGTCTTCTTGACCAGTTCCAGGTCGGTGGCCTCGGACGCGAAGAACTTGAGGAAGTCGACGGCCTCCTGCGGGGCGCCCCTGCGCAGCGCGTGCCCGCCGCCTCCGCCGAACACCTCGGTGAGGGCGCCCTTGCCGCCCTCGACCGCGGGGAACGGGAAGAAGCCGAGGTCCTTGCCGAGGCCCTTGCCCGCGTCGGCCTGCACCGTGGGCGCCCACTGGCCCATGAGTTCCATGGCCGCCTTGCCGTTGCCGACGGCGGCGGCCTGGCCGGTGGGCGACGAGTAGGCGGCGCCGAGGAAGCCCTTCTGGAACGGCTGGAGGGCGACGAGTTCCTTCAGGTGCTCGCCGGCCTGAAGGAAGGGAGTGCCGGTGAAGTCCTTGTCGTCGTAGGCCTTCTGCAGCGCCTCGGCCCCGGCGGTGCGCATGGCGAGGTAGGCCCAGTAGTACATGCCTGGCCACTTCTCCTTGCCGGCCAGGGCCAGCGGCGTGATCTTGGCGGCCTTCAGCTTGCGCACGGCGTCGAGGAAGCCGTCCCAGGTGGTCGGCGGCTCGGCGATGCCGGCCTTCCGGAAGAGCGCCTTGTTGTACCAGAAGCCGATCATGCCGATGTCGAACGGGATGCCGTAGGCCTGGTCGTCGATCAGGTAAGGCTCCCGGGCGACCGGCAAAAGGGCGTCGCCCCACGGCTTGGTCCGGTCCGTGAGGTTCTCCACGAGCCCCGCGTCGACCTGCTGCTTCAGTACGCCACCGCCCCAGGTGTGGAAGATGTCGGGCAGCTTCCCGGAGGCGGTCAGGGCCGTCATCTTCGACTTGTAGGCGTCGTTCTCCAGCTGAACGATCTTTATCTTGACCTTGGGGTTCTGTGCCTCGAACTTCCGCGCGAGGGCGGCCCAGACGGTCTTGGACGGCTCGGTGGTGGAGATGTTCCACCATTCGATCGTGGTCGTCCCGGACGACCCCCCGTCCGAGTCCCCGCCGCATGCGGTCAGTGCCGTCATCCCCAGGCCGGCCGCGGCGGAGGCCGCCAGGAAACCGCGGCGGGACAGTGCGGGGTCGCCCATCATGCGCTCCTCGAGAGTGTCGAAAGTTTCGGATCAAAACCAGAAAGCTTCGCTGCTGCCGCACCCTAGAGACAGCGGATAAACGGTGGCAACCCCTTGTACGGGGTGAATCTCTCGGGAACACCGGGACTTGAAGCGGATGCGAAACATTCGGATTCGAAGACGAACGTTACGATGTGGTCCCCGACGTGATCACTCAGGGTGTCCGCCCGTGCGAAGGCGAGGGGCCGCCGCCCCTGCCCTCGGACGCGCGCTCAGCTCGTGTTTTCGGAGCCGCGGCCGTCTCGGCCGTCAGTCTTAACGGAAGCTTGACGCGCTCGGCCCCTTCGTCCATGGGCCACGGCGTCACGCTCCGCTTACGCTGATCGAGCCGTCCAGTGATGGCCGGAACCCCCCTGAGCCACACGATCGGGAGCACGTCGATGGCCACCACCGAGCATCCGGCGCCGAGCCGTCCGAAGCCTTCTCCACCCAGCCGTCTGCGCGCCTGGATGCTGGAGGGCCTGTCGGACATGGGCAAGGAGGGTGGCCACACCGGGCCGCACGCCGAGCCGGAGCCTGCGCACCGGGGTCAGCGGTGGTGGCGGGTGATGTGCCTGACCGGCGTCGACTACTTCTCGACCCTCGGCTACCAGCCGGGCATCGCGGCCCTCGCCGCCGGGCTGCTGTCACCGATCGCGACCATCGTCCTGGTCGTCGTCACGCTGGCGGGCGCCCTGCCCGTCTACCGTCGCGTGGCCGAGGAGAGCCCCCACGGCGAAGGCTCCATCGCGATGCTGGAGCGGCTGCTGTCCTTCTGGCAGGGCAAGCTGTTCGTCCTGACCCTGCTGGGCTTCGCCGCCACCGACTTCCTCATCACCATCACCCTGTCGGCCGCCGACGCCTCCACCCACCTCGTGGAGAACCCGCATCTGACGGGTGCGCTGCACGACAAGCAGATGCTGATCACGCTGATCCTGGTGGCCCTGCTGGGCGCGGTGTTCCTCAAGGGCTTCCTGGAGGCGATCGGCGTCGCCGTCGCCCTCGTGGGTGCCTATCTCGCGCTGAACCTGGTCGTGGTGGTCGTCGGCCTCTACCACGTCGTCACGGCCGGCCATGTGATCACCGACTGGGCGAGCGCCCTCACCGCCCAGCACAGCAACGTCTTCGCCATGGTCGGCGTCGCCCTGCTCGTCTTCCCGAAACTGGCCCTCGGCCTCTCCGGCTTCGAGACGGGCGTGGCCGTGATGCCGCACGTCAAGGGCGATGCGGGCGACACGGAGGAACGGCCGGCCGGGCGTATCCGCGACACGAAGAAGCTGCTCACCACGGCCGCCCTGATCATGAGCGTCTTCCTGATCACGACCAGCTTCATCACCACCCTCCTCATCCCCGAGAAGGAGTTCGAGGCGGGCGGCCAGGCCAACGGCCGTGCGCTCGCCTACCTGGCGCACGACTACCTCGGCAACACCTTCGGCACCGTCTACGACGTCTCGACGATCGCCATCCTCTGGTTCGCCGGCGCGTCCGCGATGGCCGGGCTGCTCAACCTGATGCCGCGCTACCTGCCCCGTTACGGCATGGCCCCGCACTGGGCCCGCGCGGTACGGCCCATGGTCGTCGTGTTCACGCTGATCGCCTTCCTGGTCACCTGGATCTTCGACGCCGACGTCAACGCCCAGGGCGGCGCCTACGCCACCGGTGTGCTCGTCCTCATCAGCTCGGCGGCGATCGCGGTGACCATCGCCGCCCGCAAGGCCCGGCAGCGGAACTGGACGATCGCCTTCGCCGTGATCTCCGCGGTGTTCCTCTACACGACCGTGCTCAACGTCATCGAGCGCCCGGACGGCGTGAAGATCGGTGCCTGCTTCATCGCCGGCATCATCCTTGTCTCCTTGCTGTCGCGCCTGGCCCGGGCGTTCGAGCTGCGCGTGACCAGCGTGACGCTGGACGACATGGCCGAGCGTTTCGTCCGGGACATGGCCAGCCGCCGGATGCGGTTCATCGCCAACGAGCCCGACCGGCGTGACATCGCCGAGTACCGCAACAAGATCGAGCAGATCCGGGCCGACAACGACGTACCCGGCCAGGACGACGTCGTCTTCGTCGAGGTGACGGTGACCGATCCGTCCGAATTCGAGGCGGACCTGACCGTACGCGGCGAGGTGCTGCACGGCCGCTACCGCGTCCTGACCCTGGAGTCGTCCTCCGTCCCGAACGCCCTGGCCGCGCTGCTGCTGCACGTCCGCGACGCCACCGGCCGCACCCCGCACATCTACTTCGAGTGGACCGAGGGCGGGCCCTTCGCCAACTTCCTGCGCTTCTTCCTGTTCGGCCAGGGCGAGGTCGCTCCGGTGACCCGCGAGGTCCTGCGCGAGGCGGAACCGGACCGCAGGCTGCGGCCAAAAGTCCACGTGGGCTGAGCGGGCCCGGGTTCGCACTGTCGTTCACGGTCGAGCGCTCCGGCGCGTGACACCCGACGGCCGGCCCCGCATCCGCCCCCGCTCTCCCCCGCGCCTATCGTGACCGGCATGCAGTCCTACACGATCGGCCAGGCAGCACGGCTGCTCGGCGTCAGCCCGGACACCGCCCGCCGCTGGGCCGACGCGGGCCGCATCACGACCCATCGCGACGAGTCCGGGCGACGGCTCGTCGACGGGCGGGACCTCGCGGCCTTCTCGGTCGAGCTCGCCAGGTCCGGCATCGCCGAGGACGACACCCCGTACACCTCGGCCCGCAACGCGTTTCCCGGCATCGTCACCGCGATCAAACTCGGCGACGTCGCCGCCCAGGTCGAGATCCAGGCCGGCCCGCACCGGCTCGTCTCCCTGCTCACCCGCGAGGCGGTGGAGGAACTGGGCCTGGAGGTCGGCATGGAGGCGACGGCCCGCGTGAAGTCGACGAACGTCCACATCGACCGCGTCTGAGCCCCACACGACAGGGCGGATCGACGCATCTCCACGCATACAGCCCCAACCCGCCCGGCGGTGAACGGCGGGAGGGGCCCCGCACCGCGGAGCCCCTCCCTGTGACCGGTCGGCCGATCAGTCCTCGTACGCGTCCAGCGGCGGGCAGGAGCACACCAGGTTCCGGTCGCCGAAGGCCTGGTCGATGCGGCGCACCGGCGGCCAGTACTTGTCGGCGGCCGACACCCCCGCGGGGAAGACGGCCTCCTCACGGCTGTAGGCGTGCTCCCACGCTCCCGCGAGCGCGCCGGCGGTGTGCGGGGCGCCGCGCAGCGGGTTGTCCTCCGCGGGCCACTCGCCGGAGCCGACCTTCTCGATCTCCCCGCGGATGGCGATCATCGCCTCGCAGAAGCGGTCCAGTTCGGCCAGGTCCTCCGACTCGGTCGGCTCGATCATCAGCGTGCCGGCCACCGGGAACGACATGGTCGGCGCGTGGAAGCCGTAGTCGATCAGCCGCTTGGCGACGTCGTCGACGCTCACTCCGGTCGCCTTGGTCAGGGGCCGCAGGTCGATGATGCACTCGTGCGCGACGAGTCCGCCGGGGCCGGTGTAGAGCACCGGGTAGTGCGGCTCCAGACGCTTGGCGATGTAGTTGGCGCTGAGCACGGCCACCTGCGTGGCCCGCTTCAGCCCCTCGCCGCCCATGAGCCGGACGTACGCCCACGAGATGGGCAGGATGCCGGCGGAACCCCACGGCGCGGCGGAGATGGGCCCGACGCCCGTCTGCGGGCCCGCCTCGGGCTGCAGCGGGTGGTTCGGCAGGAAGGGCGCGAGGTGCTCGCGCACCGCCACCGGGCCGACCCCCGGACCGCCGCCGCCGTGCGGGATGCAGAAGGTCTTGTGCAGGTTCAGGTGCGAGACGTCGCCGCCGAAGTGCCCCGGCTTGGCGAGCCCGACGAGCGCGTTGAGGTTGGCCCCGTCGACGTAGACCTGCCCGCCAGCCTCGTGCACCTGGGCGCAGATCTCGGAGACGTGCTCCTCGAACACACCGTGCGTGGACGGATAGGTGATCATCAGTACGGCCAGCTCGTCGCGGTGCTGCTCGATCTTCGCCCGCAGGTCCTCGACGTCGATCTCGCCGTCCTCGGCGGTCTTCACGACGACGACCTTCATGCCCGCCATCACCGCACTGGCGGCGTTGGTGCCGTGGGCGGACGACGGGATCAGGCAGACGGTGCGCTGCTCGTCCCCGTTGGCCCGGTGGTACCCGCGGACGGCGAGCAGACCGGCCAGCTCACCCTGCGACCCGGCGTTCGGCTGGAGGGAGACCTTGTCGTAGCCGGTGACCTCGGCGAGCCGGTCCTCCAGCTCGTGGATGAGGGTGAGGTAGCCGCCGGCCTGCCCGGCAGGCGCGAAGGGGTGCAGCTGCCCGAACTCGGGCCAGGTGACCGGCTCCATCTCGGTGGTCGCGTTGAGTTTCATCGTGCAGGAGCCCAGCGGGATCATGCCCCGGTCGAGCGCGTAGTCGCGGTCGGCCAGCTTGCGCAGGTAGCGCAGCATGGCGGTCTCGGAGCGGTGCTGGTGGAACACGGGGTGCGTGAGGTAGTCGTCGGTCCGCAGCAGAGTGCCCGGAAGCCCGTCCTCCGTAGCCGCGTCCAGCGCCTCGACGACGCCCTCGACGCCGAAGGCGGCCCACACGGCGCGCAGCTGGGCGCGGGTCGTGGTCTCGTCACAGGCGAGGGAGACGTGGTCGGCGTCGACGCGACGCAGGTTGACCCCGTTGTCCCGCGCGGCGGCGACGATCTCGTCGGCCCGGCCCCCGACGCGCACGGTCAGGGTGTCGAAGTACGCCTCGTGCACGATCTCGACCCCGCCGGCCGCGAGCCCGGCGGCGAGGACGGTGGCGTAGCGGTGGGTGCGCCGCGCGATGCCCTTCAGTCCCTCAGGACCGTGGTAGACGGCGTACATGCCGGCCATGACGGCGAGCAGCACCTGCGCGGTGCAGATGTTGCTGGTCGCTTTCTCGCGGCGGATGTGCTGTTCGCGCGTCTGCAGGGCGAGCCGGTAGGCCTTGTTGCCGTCGGCGTCCACGGACACGCCGACGAGCCGCCCGGGCAGGCTGCGCGCCATCTTGTCCTGGACCGCCATGTAGCCGGCGTGCGGTCCGCCGAAGCCCATGGGCACACCGAAGCGCTGCGTTGTCCCGACGGCGATGTCCGCGCCGAGCTCACCGGGCGACTTCAGCAGCGTCAGCGCGAGCAGGTCGGCGGCGACGGTGACGAGCGCGCCCAGCCCGTGCGCCTGGTCGATGACCGGCTTGATGTCCCGCACGGCACCGGAGGCGCCCGGGTACTGGAGCAGCACGCCGTTGATCTCGCGCTCGGCGAGCTCGGCGGGGATGCCCTCGCTCAGGTCGGCGACGACGACCTCGACGCCGGTCGGTTCGGCGCGGGTCCGGATCACGGCGATGGTCTGCGGCAGCGTGTCCGCGTCGACCAGGAACAGGCCCTTCTTGTTCTTGCCCAGGCGCCGCGACAGCGCCATGGCCTCGGCGGCCGCGGTGCCTTCGTCGAGCAGGGAAGCGCCCGAGGTCGGAAGTCCGGTCAGGTCGGCGACCATGGTCTGGAAGTTGAGCAGCGCCTCGAGCCGGCCCTGTGAGATCTCCGGCTGGTACGGCGTGTAGGCCGTGTACCAGGACGGGTTCTCCATGACGTTGCGCATGATGACCGGCGGCGTGAACGTGCCGTAGTAGCCGAGGCCGATCATGGAGCCGAGGACCTGGTTGCGGTCGGCGAGGGAGCGCAGCTCGGCGATCACCTCGGCCTCGCTGCGGGCGCCGGGCAGGTCGAGCGCCTCGGCGCTCTTGATCACGGCCGGGACCGCGGCGGCGGTCAGCTCGTCCAGCGAGCCGTAACCGACGTGCGCGAGCATCTTGGCGCAGGCCTCGTGGTCGGGGCCGATGTGGCGCTGCTCGAAGGGGACTGCCTCTTCGAGCTCGGAGAGCGGAATGCGGTGGGCGGTCATTACGGAGGCCTCCTGGTCGACACGACCTGCGAGGGGCACCACGGCACGGGTACCCGGACGGCCTCCCCCTCTGTCATCTCAACCTGAGAGCTTCACCGGATCGCCCGAAGGCCTCCGGCTTTCACCGTCGGTGAGAGCGGAAGCCGTCGACACCCGCTCTGCTTTCCAGAGTGACCTCGTCCGTGCGGTACGTGTGCCTGAGAGATTCCGGGGAGGATTTGCTCCTTCGGCGCCTCCGATGGTGTCTGGAGGACTCTCCCGCACGGGGTCAGCAGCCGCTGCCAGCGTACCAGCGAGGTCAGCGCACGAACCTTCGAGTGGCCACATCCCCGCTTGTACCGTTTTGTAGTGTCTACGTATGAGTTGCGACCATGTGGAGGGCCCGTGCGAACCGATATCGATCCGCGCAACCTGATCGGCCGCAAGGCGTTCGACCGCAACGGGACCAGGATCGGCACCATCGACGAGGTCTACCTCGACGACGCCACCGGCGAGCCGGAGTGGGCGGCCATACGGACCGGCCTGTTCAGCAGGGACGCCTTCGTCCCCCTGGAGCCCAGTGAACTGATCGAGGGCGCCCTGCACGTCCCCTTCGAACGCGCCCTGATCAAGGACGCCCCCGACTTCGGCGTGGGCCGCCACCTCTCCCCCGAGCAGGAACTGCAGCTCTACCACCACTACGGTCTCGATGTCGCCGCCCCGCCCCCGCTGCCGGACCACGACTTCGGCAAGCTCGCGGGCACCGACGAAACGGCCTGAGACACCGCCCCGGACGTCCGGTCTCCCTCCTCGGGCGCCCGTAAGACCAGGGGCAGCGGATCCGCCGCCTCCAGATCCGGGTCGTCGACCCGGAAGGTCCGCACCCGCCCGGGCTCCGACGCGGGCGTCTCGAACCGTACGGTGACCCGCCCCAGCCCGCTGCCCTGCACCCAGCCGTGCCCGAACTCGGCGTGCCGCACATCGTGCCCGGCGGGCCAGCGCCGCTCGGCGAGGGGCGGCTGCTCCTCGGCCGGCGCCACGGCGCGCTCCTCGGCCGGGCTCTCCGTGACCGCCCGCTCCCCCGCCGCCTGGGCGAACAGGTCCTCCTGCGTGTAGTCGGCGAGCCCGCTGACCCCCACGCCGAGCAGCCGCACCCCACCGGTCGTGTCGACCGAGTCCAGCAGTCTGGCCGCCGCCTCACGGACCACCGCGGGGTCGTCCGTGGGGCCGCGCAGCGTCTCGGAGCGGGTCAGCGTCGAGAAGTCGTAGCGCCGCACCTTCAGCACGATCGTCCGCCCGGACAGCCCCGCCCCGCGCAGCCGCCGCACGCACCGCTCGGCGAGCCGCTGCACCTCCATCCCGACCCGCGTCCGGTCGTGGATGTCCACGTCGTAGGTGTCCTCGACCGACACCGACTTCGCTTCGCGCTCCGCCACCACGGGCCGGTCGTCCCGGGCCAGGGCCATCGCGTAGAGACCGTGTCCATGCGCCTTGCCCAGCAGCCGGACCAGCTCGTCCTCGCCCGCCTCCACGATCTCCTCGACGGTGGTGATCCCGGCCCGCCGCAGATGGTCGCCCGTCGCCGGCCCCACTCCGGGCAGGGTCCGCACCGGCATCGGCCCGAGCATGGCCCGCTCCGTCCCCGGCTCGATCACCACCAGCCCGTCCGGTTTGGCCTCCTCGGAGGCGATCTTCGCGAGCATCTTGGAGGCGGCCAGCCCCACCGACCCGGTGAGCCCCGTGACGGCCCGTATGTCCGCGCGCAGCCTGGCCCCGGCCAGCCGCGCCGACCGCTCGTCCCAGGCCACTCCACCGGCCTCCAGGTCCACGAACGCCTCGTCCAGGCTCAGCGGCTCCACCAGCGGCGACAGCGCCCGCAGCAGCTCCATCACCCGCTCGCTGATCGAACGGTAGAAATGGAAGCGCGGCACGAGGTACGCGGCGTTGGGCGCGAGCCGGCGGGCCTGACCCATGGGCATCGCCGAATGCACCCCGAACACCCGGGCTTCGTACGACGCGGTCGCCACCACGCCCCGTGGCCCGAGCCCGCCCACGACCACGGCCTTCCCGCGCAGACTCGGCTTGGACGCCTGCTCCACCGAGGCGTAGAAGGCATCCATGTCGAGATGCAGGATCGTGGGCGAGGTTCTCACACCCCCGATGCTGCCCCACGCCACTGACAACGTCCCGCCCGGCCGGTTCCGTCGGCCTGGGAGAGGTGGTTTGCGGCTCGGCAGCAACCGCTTACATCCGGTGCGGAAACGTCCCGCCTCCTTCGACCGCGCACGCCCCCTGCCGCAGGGCGGCTCAGACGGCCCGGTTCCGCCGCCGCGCCAGCTCGTCCGCCGGATTGGGCCCGACCAGGGTCTCGCCGGTGTCGATCCGCTCGCCGTGCAGCTGGGACAGCGCGCTCTCGACGTCCCGCCACACCACCCCGACAGCGATCCCGAAGACTCCCTGACCACCCTGGAGCAGGGCATGGACCTCGTCGGGCGAGGTGCACTCGTAGACCGTCGCGCCGTCACTCATCAGCGTCATGCGCTCGAGGTCGCTGAAACCGCGTTCCCTGAGGTGCTGGACGGCGGTGCGGATGTTCTGCAGCGACACCCCGGTGTCGAGGAACCGCTTGACGATCTTGAGGACGACCACGTCCCGGAAGCTGTACAGCCGCTGCGTCCCGGATCCGTAGGCGGGGCGCACACTGGGCTCGACGAGCCCGGTGCGGGCCCAGTAGTCCAGCTGGCGGTAGGTGATACCGGCGGCCGCGCAGGCCGTGGGGCCGCGATAGCCGATCTGCTCGGACGCCATGGACGTCGTCCCTCCGCTGCTCGGCACCGCTGCCGGTCGCTGCCGAGCGTGATCGGCCGCACCACCGGATTGGGGGAACGCCCCGCCCGGGAGGGGCCGTGAGCCGGGGGGAGGGTACGGACCGCTCGCCCTGAGACTGCGCTCGGGGCCGCCCCCAGCCGTACCGTCGCCGCTGCTTCTCACGCCGACCTCCGTCCTTGACCTGCCTTCTCGACGGTAGGCAGTCACCTGGGGTGCGTCAACGATCGCCACACTCGCCACGCCGAGTGATAATCACCCTGAGAGTGGTTTCCCGTGCCCCGTCGCGGGGAAAGGCTAGCCGAATGTGTCCGGGACGGGCCTCGTGACGCTCTCACACGCCATCGGCACATGCGGATATTTCACCCGTCACACACGGCGGGCGGCCCCGCACGGACCACATCGTCCGCCGGGCCGCCCAGACGCTTCTCAGGCCGCTGCCGCTCCCGAGGACCTCACTGACTGCTGCTGCCGAAGTCCTCCGGGGAAATCTGGTCGAGGAACTCGCGGAACTTCTCCACCTCGTCCTCCTGCTCGTCCGGGATCGCGATACCCGCGTCGTCGAGCACCGTGTCACTGCCGTAGATCGGCGTCCCGGTGCGCAGCGCGAGCGCTATGGCGTCGGACGGGCGAGCGCTCACCTCGACGCCGCTGGCGAAGACCAGCTCCGCGTAGAAGACGCCCTCACGCAGGTCGGTGATGCGCACCTCCGTGAGCTCCTGGCCCACGGCTTCCAACACGTCCTTGAACAGGTCGTGCGTCAGCGGCCGCGCGGGAGCCATGCCCTGCTGGGCGAAGGCGATCGCCGTCGCCTCCCCCGGTCCGATCCAGATGGGGAGGTAACGGTCGCCTCCCACTTCACGCAGCAGCACGATCGGTTGGTTGGAGGGCATCTCGACCCGGACACCTACGACATCGAGCTCGTTCACACAGCAACCCTAGGCCGTGCCCGGGATGTTTGGGTAGTCGGGCCGGGATCGGGCGCCTGATCCGGCCTCGCCGGCGCCCGGCCGCCTCAGGGAAGCCGCAGCCCCAGCGCCGTCCGCACCAGCGCGGCGTGCAGCTTCACCGTGAGCCCCGCCAGCTCCTTGGCCCGGGCCTCGGCGTGAGCCCTGGTCTGCGGGTTCCGGTGCCGCTTCAGCGGTGCCACCACCTGGTCGACGAGCCCGGCCTCGCGTTCGGCAGCGGCCTTCATCGCCCGCAGGTGCCGCGGCTCGATCCCGAACCGGCCGAGCTCCACGACGAGCAGGGCGACGGTGACCGCCTCGGCGTCATAGGCCCCGTCCTCCACAGGAGTGAGGAGTCCGTAGGACTGCCATTTCTCGAGCTCCTGCGCGTCCACGCCGACGGCCGAGAGCAGCTCGTCCCGCCCGATCCGGGCCGCTGAGGGCGGCTCGAGCGGCTCCGACGCGGATTGCCCGTCCCGCTGACGGCCCACGACCGGCAGCTGCACGGCCTCACCACGCTCCATGGCCTCCAGGTGCTCCCGGATCACCCTCAGGGGCAGATAGTGGTCCCGCTGCATCCGCAGCACGTGTCCGAGACGCTCCACGTCCTGGGCGCTGAACTTGCGGTACCCCGAGGGGGTCCGCTGCGGCTCGATGAGCCCTTCCGACTCCAGGAAGCGGATCTTGGAGATGGTCACTTCGGGAAACTCACCGCGCAGCGCGTTCAGCACCGCGCCGATGCTCATCAGCCCACTGTCCGTGGCGGCGGTGCCGTGCCCGGCACCGCCGCTCGGTGTATGAAGCATGGACCTTCCCTGACGGATGGACCTTCGCTGGGTCTGCCCCGGACGCAGCCGGTCAGTAACCCCGCTGGCTTGCGTAGAAGACCAGCCGGTACTTGCCGATCTGCACCTCGTCGCCGTTGTTCAGGGCGACCTGGTCGATCCGCTCCCGGTTCACGTACGTGCCGTTCAGGCTGCCCACGTCGGCCACGGTGAACGAGCCGTCCTGGGCCCGGCGGAACTCCACGTGTCGCCGGGAGACCGTCACGTCGTCCAGGAAGATGTCGCTCTGCGGATGCCGGCCGGCCGTGGTCAGGTCGCCGTCCAGCAGGAAGCGGCTGCCCGAGTTCGGCCCGCGGCGCACGACCAGAAGCGCGGACCCCAGCGGCAGCGCGTCGACAGCCGCCTGCGCCTCGGGGGACAGGGTCGGCATCGGCGTCTGACCGGTGGTCTCGCTGTCGTAGGCCTCGAGACCGGAGATGGAGATCGTGGACGTCGTCTCGGACGGACGCTCCGGTACCGCCCCCGCCCGCAGCGGCGCGCCGCAGTTGGAGCAGAAACGGCTGTTCTCCGCGTTGCGGTTACCGCACCTCGTACACACCAGGGCCGACATCGGATCCTCCTGCCGCGGCTGCCCACCGGGGGCATGGGACGCGTACGGGTCGGAAAACCCTCCACCCGCACTCGAGGCTGACGGTTGCCCGAAACCTATTCCGCCGGCCTGAGCAGGGTCAACCGGCACGCCCTGACCACCGGAGACATCGCCGCCCGGGCCGCCCACCTGGTCCCGGAACAGCGGCCGCTGGCCCTCCGCGTCAGGCTGTGCGCGATGACGAGCGGTCGCGTTGTCGCTGCCCTCTCGCGCGCTCTTGCCGAACAACTTCGCAAACAACTTCACGGGCGATTCCCCTTGACCGAAACAGACCCGCCCGTGGGGCAGGACGAACCCTGACTGAACACTCTGGCCGACCCGGACATCCTGACAACGTCCGTCTGCACCAGACAGTTTCCACCACGCACCGCCCATTCGGTGCGCCGACCCCCCGCAACCTCATGCCCTCGCCTGACGTCGCCCATGCACCCCCTGCTCACTGCGAGGACGACCGAGCGTAGTCAGGCCGCTTCGCTGCTCGCAAGGCGTCCACGACGATGTCGGTCGACCGCTCGACCATGACGGTGGCGTGTTCCTTCTCGAGAGTCTGCACCACGCCTCCGGGGATGTTGAGCGCCGGCTCGAGGTCCTGCGGCTTGCCGATGACCTTGAAACGATAGGGCGCGTTGATCTTGTTCCCGTCGACGCCCACACTCTTGCCGGAGTCCGTGAGGTACGTGCTCGCGACCACCCGGACACCGTTGACCTGGATCGCCTCGGCACCCGCCGCGCGCAGCTCCTGGATCGCGTCGAGCAGCATGTCCGACTCGACCGTCCCCTTCGTGTCCTGGATCGTCATGGTGATGCCGGGCCCCTGCGCGGCCACCGTGCCCGCCAGGATGCCGAGTTGCCTCTCCTTCTCGACCGTCTGCTTCCGGGCCTCCTCGGCCTGGTCGGAGCTGTTCTCCAGCTCGTCGCGCTGCTTCTCGAGACCCTGCTTCTCGTCTTCAAGACGTTGAGTGCGGTCATCCAGTTCATCGAGGATGCGGACAAGATCTTCCTGCCGCGCGCCACGCAGCGCGTTGTCGCTGTCGCTGTTCGACGCCACCTGCACCGCCAGCCCGAACCCGAGACCGAACAGCAGCACCGCGACGATGAGTTGGGCCCGTGTGACACGCGGCGGCCACACCCCCTGTGCCAGCCGTTGCCGACCGGTCAGCCGCGGCTCGGCATCCGCCCGCGGTTCCGGTGCCTGCTCGGTCTCCGGCTCTGCCGGGGCGTCCCCGGCCGCGGGCCCCGCCGCGGACCCGGCCCCGGGCACCTCCTGGGGCAGTTCCTTGCGCA
This sequence comes from Streptomyces sp. NRRL B-1140, assembly GCF_001280065.1. GTDB lineage: Bacteria > Actinomycetota > Actinomycetes > Streptomycetales > Streptomycetaceae > Streptomyces. Next base: position 4,865 of record NZ_LGEA01000125.1, on the reverse strand, counting down.
GCCTGTTCCCCGACTCGCCGCCGCCGTCGCGCGTGTCGCCCTGCCCCTCGGTGGGGTCGGCGGCCTCGGCGGGCTTCTCGTCGTGCTCGCTCATCGGCCTCACGCCCGGAAAACGTGCCGGCGGATCGCCGCGGCGTTGGAGAAGATCCGGATGCCGAGGACGACCACCACACCGGTGGACAGCTGCGCACCCACGCCCAGCTTGTCGCCCAGGAACACGATCAGAGCGGCCACGACCACGTTGGACAGGAACGACACCACGAAGACCTTGTCGTCGAAGATGCCGTCGAGCATGGCCCGCAGCCCCCCGAAGACGGCGTCCAGAGCCGCCACGACGGCGATCGGCAGATAAGGCTCGACCACCGCCGGAACCTCAGGCCGGACCAACAGGCCGGCCACGACTCCCACGACGAGGCCCAGTACGGCGATCACGATGTGCCCTTCTCGCTCTTCTCGATGCTCGGCTGTGCTGTACGTACGATCACACTCGGTGCGGCAGGCAGCTTGAGGTCGTCCTCCACGGAGATGCCTGTCCTGATGCCGTAGCTCTCCTGCAGCGCGTTGAGATACAACCCGTCCGCGCTGTCCTGGAACCGTGTGCTCAGCCGCTGCCCGTCCCCCACCGCGAGCACCGTGTACGGCGGCACCAGCGGCTTGTTGTCGACCAGTATGGCGTCCCCGGCGGCCCTGATCGCGGACAGCGCCGTCAGCCGCTGCCCGTTGATGGAGACGGCCTCGGCACCCGACTCCCACAGCCCGTTGACCACGCGCTGCATGTCCCGGTCACGGACGCGGCCGGTGTCGGAGAAGCCGGAGGTCTCCCGCGGGTTGCCGTCGCCACCCGAGGCGGCTTCCTTGGCGTCGTTCACCACGAGCTTCACACCGGGGCCGTGCACCGCGACGGCACCCGACAGGATGCCCGCCAGGTCGGAGTCCCCGCCGCCGCTGTGCTTCAGGGCTTCGCGCTGCCGTGCGCCCACGTCGGCACGCAGCTCGTCGACGGAGTCCTCCAGCTTGTCCGCCGCCTCGGTCTCCCGGTCGATGCGGTCGACCAGCTCTTCCCGCTCCTTGGCGACGACCGGGGCGGCGACCCGCGCCTGCGCGGCCCCGACCGTCACGACCAGGGCCGCGAGCACGAGTCCGGCGGCGAGCCCCAGCTTCGCCCTGAGCGTCTTCGGCATGCCGCTGTCACCCGCCGCCTTCTTCCGCGCGGCCGCCTCGGCATAGCCGTCGTCGAGGCTGTGGTCCATGACATTGGTGAGCAACGACATGGACGCATCCGGGCGCCGAGGCCGCGTGGGTGTGCTCCGAATGGGGGGTTGCTGCGGCATGCCGCACATCGTCGCACGTCGCGAGCACTACCTCCGAACGGGCCCACCGGCGTGCCGGACAGGCCCCGTTGAGGACACTTGTCCGGCACGCACGCGTGCAGCCCGTTCTACCGGCCGGCGCTGTCCACGACCGCCGACCATTCGTCCAGCAGGGCCTGCGCGGAGGCGTCGTCGGGCCCTTCGGCCCACAGGTGGGTGACGGCCTCGGCCGGGTCGGGCAGCACCATCACCCAGCGGCCGTCGGTCTCCACCACACGCACACCGTCCGTGGTGTCCACGAAGCGATCTCCGGCCGCTTCGACGACCCGGCGCATCACGAGCCCCTTGACGGCCCACGGGGTCGCCAGATCGCGCTTCAGCACGTGCGCCCGCGGGATCCTCGCGTCGATCTGGCTGAGCGTGAGCTGCGTCCGCGCCACGAGCCCGATGAGCCGTACGAAGGCCGCGGTGGCGTCGTACACGCTGCTGAACTCGGGGACGATGAACCCGCCCTTGCCGTCACCGCCGAAGATCGTCCCTTCCTCGCCGCCCACGCGTGTGAGGTCGTCGGGCGAGGTGGTCGTCCACTCGACCTGCGTCCCGTGGTACGCCGCGACCTGCTCGGCGATCCGGGTGGTGGTCACCGGCAGCGCGACCCGGCCGCTGCGCCGCTCGGCGGCGACCAGGTCCAGCATCACGAGGAGCGCCCGGTCGTCCTCGATGATCCGGCCCTTCTCGTCGACGAGCGACAGCCGCTCGCCGACGGGGTCGAACCGCACGCCGAACGCGGCTCCCGAGGACGCCACGATCTCCCCGAGGCGCACCATCCCCGACCGCCGCATGTCGGCCGTCTCCGTCGGCCTGGACTCGTCGAGGCCGGGGTTGATCGTGAGCGAGTCGACGCCGAGCTTGCCGAGCAGGCTGGGCAGAACGAGGCCCGCACTGCCGTTGGACGCGTCCACGACGACCTTCAGCCCCGACTCGGAGATGCCTGTCGTGTCGACGTTGCGCAGCAACGACCCGGTGTACGAGTCGAAGACGCTGGCCGGGAAGTGCAGGTCACCGATCTCACCGGGGAACGCGCGGCGGTACTCCTGCCTCGCGAACACCCGGTCCAGCTTCCGCTGGCTGCCCTGCGACAGGTCCGCACCGTTCCCGTCGAAGAACATGATGTCGACGGAGTCCGGCACCCCGGGGGTGGTACGGATCATGATGCCGCCCGCACTGCCACGCGCCGTCTGCTGACGGGCCACGGGCAGCGGCACGTTCTCCAGGTCCCGCACGTCGATCGCGCTGGCCTGCAGCGCCGAGATCACCGCCCGCTTCAGGGCACGGGCACCGCGCGAGTGGTCCCGGGCCGTGGTGACGGTCGAGCCCTTCTTCAGGGTCGTCGCATAGGCGCCGGCGAGCCGCACCGCGAGTTCCGGTGTGATCTCGACGTTCAGGATGCCGGACACACCGCGGGCACCGAAGAGATGCGCCTGGCCCCTGGACTCCCAGATCACCGAGGTGTTGACGAAGGCGCCGGCCTCGATGGTCTTGAAGGGATAGACCCGCACATTGCCCTGGACGATCGATTCCTCACCGATCAGGCACTCATCACCGATGACCGCCCCGTCCTCGATCCGCGCCGCACGCATGATGTCGGTGTTCTTGCCGACCACGCAGCCGCGCAGGTTGCTGTGCGGACCCACGTAGACGTTGTCGTGCACGACAGCCTTGTGCAGGAACGCGCCGCTCTTGACGACCACGTTGGAACCCACGACGGTGTGCTCACGGATTTCGGCACCGGCCTCGACCTTGGCGTAGTCGCCGATGTAGACGGGCCCGCGGAGTACGGCGTCGGAATGGACTTCCGCCCCCTCGGCGACCCACACGCCCGGGGAGATCTCGAAGCCGTCGATGTCGACGTCGACCTTGCCCTCGAGGACATCGGCCTGCGCCTTCACATAGCTCTCGTGCGTGCCGACGTCCTCCCAGTAGCCCTCGGCGATGTAGCCGTAGACAGGCTTGCCTTCCTTCATCAGCTGCGGGAAGACATCACCGGACCAGTCGACGGGCACATCGGGCTCGACGTAGTCGAAGACCTCGGGCTCCATCACGTAGATGCCGGTGTTCACCGTGTCGGAGAAGACCTGGCCCCAGGTGGGCTTCTCGAGGAAGCGCTCCACCTTGCCTTCCTCGTCGACGATGGTGATACCGAATTCCAGCGGATTGGGCACACGCGTCAGACAGACGGTGACCAGTGCGCCCTTCTCCTTGTGGAAATTGATGAGCTCGGTGAGGTCGAAATCGGTGAGAGCGTCACCGGAGATGACGAGGAAGGCATCGTCCTTCAGGGCTTCCTCGGCGTTCTTGACGCTCCCGGCGGTACCGAGTGGCTTCTCCTCATTGGCATAGGTGAGCTCCATACCCAGCTCTTCGCCGTCACCGAAGTAGTTCTTGACGAGCGAGGCCAGGAACTGGACGGTCACGACTGTTTCATTGAGCCCATGCCTTTTGAGCAGCCGAAGAACATGCTCCATGATCGGCCGGTTGGCCACTGGCAGGAGCGGCTTGGGCATGCTTGAGGTCATAGGGCGAAGGCGCGTGCCTTCGCCTCCGGCCATCACGACGGCCTTCATGTCGGAAGCGTCCTCCTCGAAGAGACGGTCTAGCCGACTTCCCCCGCCAGGATTGTCCCGCACTTATCCGGTACGGGCCAACGCTCCGCTACGGAAGCAGGACCATCCGAGAGTTCAATCGGCTATGGCGTCCGCACGGACCAGGCGGCGGACTTGTACCACGTAGAGGACTCCTGCCCACCAGTAGAGCGTTGTACCCCATCCGGCGAACGCCCATCCGAAAATAGCAGCCAGTGACGAGATCCAGCTGCTTCCGTCACTCAGCAGAAGCAGGGGGAAGGCGTACATCAGGTTGAAGGTGGCGGCCTTACCCAGGAAGTTCACCTGGGGCGGCGGATAGCCGTGCCGGCGGAGGATGCCCACCATCACCAAGAGAACCAGCTCGCGCGCCAGAAGTGCGGCGGTCAACCAGAGGGGCAGAATCTCCCGCCACGTGAGGCCGACCAGGGTCGAGAGGATGTAGAGCCGGTCGGCCGCGGGATCCAAGAGCCGACCCAGGCTGCTGATCTGGTTCCAACGCCGCGCGAGCTTGCCGTCCAGATAGTCGCTGACTCCGCTCAGAGCGAGTACCAGAAGGGCCCAGCCGTCACTCTGGGGCCCCCCGAACTCAGGGAGCAGGATCAGCCACAGGAAGACGGGTACGCCGACGAGGCGGGCCATGCTGAGGATGTTCGGGATGGTGAGCACACGGTCCGTCTGGACGCGAGTCTCCTGAACCTCCACCCGGGGGCCTCCTGTGGGAAACGTGCCAACGATGCCCCCTGACCCTACCTCAACGCAAAAAAGCTCTGGCCCTTGGGCTGTTTACCCAAGGACCAGAGCTGTAAAAGGAGTTCGGCGGCGTCCTACTCTCCCACAGGGTCCCCCCTGCAGTACCATCGGCGCTGTAAGGCTTAGCTTCCGGGTTCGGAATGTAACCGGGCGTTTCCCC
>NZ_LGEA01000124.1 GCF_001280065.1 Streptomyces sp. NRRL B-1140 | reverse complement strand
CACCACTCCCGCGAGGTCGGAGCCGATGATGTGGTACGGCAGGTCATGGCGCTTGGCCAGGTCGCTGGTGCGGCCGTAGCGCTCCAGGAAGCCGAAGGTCGGAAGGGGTTCGAAGATCGCCGACCAGACGGAGTTGTAATTCACCGAACTGGCCATGACCGCCACCAGAGCCTCGCCAGGACCGGGCTGCGGAGTCGGAACCTCTTGGAGGTGCAGTGACTTGCGGGGATCCTTTTCTGCGGTAGCCATGCCCTCGAACATTCCGACGTCTTCCTTGCGCAGGACGCAGGCCCGATAGCTCGCCGGAACAGCGACGGCGGCGAAATCGTGGGCTGTCGCATGATCGGAGAGGATGGCTTCCAGTATGTCTTTCACGTTCAGATCCCTCTGAGTCTGTTATGTGTGTGGGAGTGGGGAGGAGGTCGCCGTCGGCTCGACAGCGCAGCACCGTCGACGCTGATTCCTGGATACGACGGTTGCAAAGCGCACATGACGCCGGAACTCGTCCGGTCTGCTTTCCACAAACCGGCGGATCGGCCAACTTCCCCTTATCGCAGATGCTGCGAGCCGGCGCCGGCCGCCGAGGCCCTCAGGTCCAGCGGGGCCTGTTCGACCGCGTGATCGGACGGCTTTACAACTGTCTCCGGCCCCGGCAGCAGCCGCGGCCATCGCCGGGCCACCACGCGGTGACCCACGGGCCGGGGGCCGGGCCGTGAGCGGCCTCAACCGCGGTGCATGGGTGACCGTGGGCACAGCCGGTTCAGATCGACCGTCGGATTCAGCGGTCGCTGCATTCCGGGCGAGTCGGTACCGAGTGCGTGGAACGCCGTGCCGGCGACCCGGTCAGCAGGCGTACGCGGACCTCACGTCGTCCCACGAGTCGTCCAGCCACGCCTCTCGCGCAAGAATTGCTCGATGCAACTTCTGCAACTTCAGCCCGGGCTCGACCCCCAGGTCCTGAACGAGGGTCTTTCGAATCCTGCCGTACTCTGCGAGCGATTCCGCGATGCGACCGCTGCGATAAAGAGCGATCATCAGGTGCCAGTAGAGATTCTCGCGGGTCGGCTGCTCATCAATGAGCGAGTAGAGTTCACCGATCAGTGAGTTGTGACGTCCGAGCTTGAGTTCGATCTCGAATTTCTGCTCGTAAGCGAAGGCGCGCTTCTCGTTCAACTGCCGGCACAGATTGTGGAAAAAGGGCACCGCGTGAAGATCTTCGAGGGCCGGACCGCGCCACAAAGCCAGGGCCGCGTTGAGGGCCTCCGCCGCCTCCTCAAGCTGGTCCTGCGCGTGGAGGCTGCGGAAGTGGCACAGCAGGGACTCGAATCGGCGCAGGTCAAGCGTCTGGCTGCACAGGTCCAGCCGGTACCCGGGCGGCTGCGTGACGATCAGCTTGGGATCGACTCCCACGCTCGACAGATATTTCCGCAGCTGCGAAACGTACACGTGCAGCGCTGTGGTGGCGCTCTGTGGAGGCGTCCCGGACCAGAGGGCTTCGATGAGGCGGTCCATCGAAACGGGCCGTGTGCTGTGCATGCACAGGTAAGCCAGGAGTGAGCGCAGCTTGAGCGCTCGAGGGCTTACGCGCTGCCCGTCTTTCGTTTCGATTTCCAATGGTCCGAGTATCTGAAACTGCATCTTTCCCCCGTAATGTGACCCTGTGGAAACATCGCGTAAATCCGCACGGTTGCACGCTGTCGAGCCCAAACGTTTCGGCGGAGCGCCCCGCCCCTCCGTCCGTGTTCGTAAGCCCGAAGCTCCGACCCTCAGCCCAGCGCCCCCCGAATAGACCCGCCTAGCGAACTAGACGCTCCGCGCACCTCTCCGTGCCGATGCGGCTACGTACCGCAACAAGACGACACACACCGGCGCGGCGTTCGGTGCGCACTCTCGCCGCACCAGGCGAAAGCCCAAGTGCTTCAGCACAGAGACCTCTGGCCGGCACTCCTCGAGCGCACCATGCGACGCATCTTGGAAACTAGACGCCTCCTACCGTCGCGCTAGTTGGCTAGACGCGAGGTGAATGTACGCGGCGACCACTCCGGCCTGTCAAGTAAATTTGATGCGAATCTGAGGTTGGTTGCGACCATATCTAGCGAAGGAGACAATGAGACGCGGACGGACACCCGTCCGCGACCACACAGGCGGAGGGAGGCTGACGGATGAGCGGCAGGGGCTCGGCGAACAGTCGGCGTACGATTGCTCAGAGACTGGACTACCTAATCGGCGCGATCCATCCCGCGGGACGTGGGCCCTTCACGTACCACGAGATCGCCGAACTGATCAGGGACCGTGCCGGCGAAGGAGACCCCACGGTCTCCCACGGCACCGTCCAGGCGATCCGTACCGGCAAGGTCACCAACCCCAGCGTCGACTCGCTCCGCGCACTGGCTGACTTCTTCGGCGTGCCGACCGCCTACTTCCTTGATGACGACGTCTCAGAAGCCGTTGAGGACCGGATCCGGGAGATCAAGGAGAGCGCTGAAGCGGCCGAAGCCGCCGATGAACTTGCCGACGTCCTGCAGGACCACGAGGTTCGCGCCGTGGCGTTCCGCCTCGGCGGCTTGTCAGCTCGGTCGATTCGCGGAATCAAGAGCATCGTCGAGGGGTTCCGTCAAGCCGAGGGTCTGTCCGAGGTCAAGCTTCCCCCGTCGAGACATCGTCGCGGGTAGTTCGCAAGCACCGTATCGGCGCGAGTGTCCGACCGGACTGTGCCTGTGTCTGTGCCGGGAAATGGCGGGGGAGCCAAGTATGAGGTGGTGGAGGCGCGGGCGCGGCGTCGTGCACACGGAAGTTGCGGACGGGCTGATCATCCCTCAGCCGTTCAACCTGGAGGTCTTCTGCGCGAACATCTCTGCACAACGAGGACGTCCGCTCCTCGTACTTCCCCTCGACGGCCCGGCTGGTACCGACCTGCCGTGCGGCATCTGGGTGGGCCTCGACACGGCGGATCTGGTGTTCTACGAGGCCGGGGCCGCGGACATACTCAAGATCCAGATCGTCCTGCACGAGATCGCCCACATGCTGCTCGGCCACGTCTCGCCTCAGCTGCACGTCAGCGGTGATGCCGACGAGGAACTCGTCACCGTCTCGGAGCACTTCCGGCGTTTTCTGGCGTGCACCAGCGACTTCGAAGAGGGATCGCATCCCGATTCATCCATCGCCAAGGCTATGCGTGCCGAGGCCGCCCGGATCAAAGTGGCCGCCACCAGACCCACGTCCAGCGACATCGAACTGGGGCTGTCCACCGACCGCATCCTTCACCTTCTGGGCCGCACCAAGTTCATGGACCGGCAGGAGGAGGAGGCAGAGACCCTGGCAACCCTCATCCTTGAACGCGCCAGCCGCAACGAGGCCATCTCTACGTCAGACGACGCGTCGGACGTCCTTGCCCGCCTCAACGACGCTCTCGGCCACCCAGGGGGAAGGACGTGACAGCTGTAAAGGGCATCACTCTGATCATGCTGTGGGCCGTGGCGGCCTGGCGCCTGCCCGGCGCCATCCGCACACCCAGGCAGCGTGCACTGTGCGTCGCCTTCGCGTCGATTGCGGTGGCGATGACCCTCGGGGTGCCGGCCGTCATGCACGCGGCTGACGCCTTGTGCGGCGTCCACAACTTGGCCACCCTGGGCAAGAACCTGTTCGGCATCGTCGCATCCGCCGCGATTCTTGACTTTGTCACCGTTATCACCCGGCCCGAGTCCGCCTCCGGCTTACGCCGAGTCCTCATTCCGGCATCCGCGATCACCATGACGTCACTGGCTGTCCTCTTCGCGTTCACCTCTCGGCCAGAGGAATCTGACAACTTCTTCGAGACGAACATGGGGTCTGCCTCGGGCACCGCCTACTACATGGTCTGCTTCGGGTCTCTCGCGCTGGCCATGGCTGTGGCCACTCGGCTGTTCTGGGGAAGCAGCAGACATGCGGGCGCCCGATGGCTGCGCTGGGGCCTGCGGACACTCGGGGCGGGCAGTGCCTTCGGACTGCTGTACAGCCTCTTCCGCACCATCCTGATGCTGTTGGGCCTGTCGCACACCGGCATCGAGGCCGCGTGGACCAACCAGGTCGCCGACATCCTCCAGTACACCTCCATCTCGCTGATCATCCTGGGAAGTTCCATACCTGCCATCGGCGTCCGGTGGCGTGTGCTGCGTGACTGGCGGTCGCTGCGAGACATCCGTCCACTGTGGGCAGTGCTCACCAGGGCCGTTCCCCACGTCGTGTTGGACATCCAGTCCATGCGTCCCGGCCCGCGGGTCCGGCTGCACCGAGCAGTGATCGAGATCCGTGACGCCACTCTGGTGCTGGCAGGCTATGCCTCACCGGACCTTCGCGAACGAGCCGACGCTGCAGCCGACCAGCACGAACCCACCCCCGATCAGAGGTCCGCCCTGGCCGAGGCCATCTGGCTGCACACGGCCGTTGCCGCCAAGCTCGCCGGCACATCACCGGCACCGGCAGGCAATGCGCAACCGAGTCCCCAGCTCCCTGCGGATTTCGACTTCGACGTCGAGGTCGACAGGCTCCGGGCCATCAGCGACGCCTATCATTCGCCCGCGGTCCATGCCCCGGCCGCGTCTGCCGCCTCCACCACCGGCACTCCTGTAACCACCGCATCCGATCAGGACATCGCGTGACATCCAGAGATGGGAGGTTCTCGCCGGACCTGACTGCCACGCGGTCGTCGTCGGCACCGGACGGCAGGGCGCGGGCGAGCGCGGCGGCCCCCCTGGTGACCGCCGGTTCCATGCCCGGAGCCGGACCGGATCGCCGCAAGGGCCGACACCGGGGTGCCCGCGCTCGATGCCGACCGGTGGCTGTACACCTCCCGCCCCCCGCCCAAGGGCACGTCCTCACACCACGGGGCCGCTCTCGACTGCCTGCCCGGCCTGAGCGGCCATGCGGCGCAGCCACATGTGGGCCGGTTCCCGCTCATGGAGGGGATGCCACCACAGGGACTCCACCAAGTGGCCGATCTCGAAGCCGGGTTGGACGACGGTGATCGGTTGTCCGGAGAGGTCGGGGATCGCGACCCGCTCGGGCATCAGGCCGATCCGGTCGGTCCCCGCGACCAGGTGGGGAATGGCCAGGAAGTTCTCCGTGACGATCTCCGCGCGCGGTTCGATGCCCTCGGCGTGCAGGCGGTTCAGGGGGGAGAAGACCGGTGACGGGTGACGGTAGGGCAACACCCAAGGGCGTTCCGACAGTTCCTGCCGCCCGAGGACGGCCGGGGCGCGGTCGGCGGACACGACGCACACCCAGCGGTCCTTGTAGAGGTCGAAGGTGGGGATGTTCGACAGGATGCCCTGGGGCAGGACGAGGGCGTCCACCGTGCGCAGGTTGTCCAGCGCCTGCTGCACGACCCGTTCGGTGCTGTGCTGGAACCGCAGCCGCACGTTCGGCGCGGCGGTGCCGACCAGGTCGGCCAAGGCCCGCCCGAACGTGGGCAGCTGACAGTCGGCCATGATCACGGTGAACTCGTGCCGGGCCTGGGTGGGATCGAAGCCGGGGCGCGTCTGGAGAACCCGGTCCGCCCAGCTCAGGGCCTGCTCGGTGTGTTCCACCAGTCGTTCCGCCAGAGGGGTCAGCTCGTAGCTGTTGCCCACCCTGACGAGGAGTTCGTCGCCGTAGTGCCGGCGCAGCCGGGCCAGGGCCGCGCTCAGCGTGGGCTGGCTCAGACCGAGCCGTTGTGCTGCGCGCGTCACACTGCGCTCCTGGAGGAGCGCGTCCAGCGGTGGCAGCAGGTTGAGGTCCAGCGTCACGGCACCCACCTAGATGATCATCAGCCCGGTCTATGTCGAGCATAGGTGATTTCGGCTTCCCTGATCCCGGGGCGGACGCAAGAGTGGTGGCACGGCTCGGCGGGACCTCGTGTCAGACGAACCGCCACCACCCCAGACGTTCGCGTTCTCGGGCCTGCACCGATCGATGCAGGTGTTCCGAGCCCATCAAGGAGGCGACAATGCCGTCGTTCCACGTCCTGATCGCCGGCGGAGGCATCGGAGGGCTCTGTCTGGCGCAGGGTCTTCGCCGCGCCGGCATCAGCTGCACCGTCCACGAGAGCGCGCCGGGCATCGGGCGGGCCGGCTACCGCCTGCACATGAACGGCGCGGGTGGCCGCGCTCTCCAGCAGTGCCTGCCCGACAACCTCTTCGAGCTCTACATGCAGACCTCGCGCGAGACGCCGCGCCGTGAGGTCATGGTCATGCTCGATCACCAGACCCGCGAACTCGGCGCTCGCCCCCACATCGGCCCGCCCAACGACCCGCGGCGGCCCCACACAGCGGTCAACCGGCGCACGCTGCGCCAGATCATGGGCCTGGGCCTGGAGGACATCGTCCGCTACGACAGCACCGTCACCGGCTTCGAGACGGACGGCGAGAAGGTGCGGGTGCTGCTCGACGACGGCACGAGCGAGACCGGGGACGTCCTGGTGGGCGCCGACGGCATCAACTCCGTCGTGCGCAGGCAGTTGCTGCCCGGTGTCCCGGTCGTGGACACCGGAATGCGCGGCCTGTACTCCACCGCACCGCTGACCGACGATCTGGCGGCGAGTCTGCCCGAGGCACTGTTCGACGGTTTCGCCGCAGCCGTGGGGCCGAACGGCGCGATGTTCGCGTACGGCGTGTACCGGCCGCGCAGGCCGGTCGCCGAGGCGGTGGCCGAACTGGCGCCCGGCGCCCCCGTCGATCCCGTCGATCCCTACATCATGGTCAACCTAGGCCTTCCGCCCGGCAGCCCTGTCGCCGCCGGGGCTCCCGACCTGTGGCACAGCTCCGCCGAAACCCTGCACGCGCTGATGCGCACCGCGGTACGGGGCTGGGATCCCGCCCTGGCCGGACTCGTCGAGCACATCGACACGTCGACGATCTTCCCGGTGTCCACGCGTCACCTGCAGCCGGCGGATCCCTGGCCGGCCGGCCGCGTCACCCTGCTCGGAGACGCGATCCACGCCATGCCCCCCTCGTTCGGCTCCGGCGCCAACACGGCACTGCGCGACGCCGCGGCACTCGCCCGGGCCCTGGAGCGCGCCGCCCACGGCGGCACTCCCGTGGCGGAGGCCGTGGCCGAGTACGAGACCGAGATGCGCGCCGAGGTCTTCCCCATCCTGCGCGCCTCGGCCGACCCGCGGGCCGCCGACACCGACTTCCTGCCCGACGACCTCCCCGTCAGTCACACCTGATCGCCGCCTCCCCGCCACGAGCCGCACCACGAGGAGAACCATGCCCGTCACCGAAGACATCGAGTTCCGCGTATCGGAACTGACCCTGCGGGGCAAACTGTTCCGCCCGGCCGACGGCCCCGAACGCCCGCCCGTCGCGATCCTGCAGGGCGGCCTGGGCGGCCCCGCGGAATCCATGTTCGCCATGGCCCAGGGCTTCACCGACGCCGGTCTGGCCTGCCTGATATACGACCACCGCAACACCGGTTACAGTGACGGCGAACCCCGTCAGCAGTTCGATCCCTGGCAGCAGTGCCGGGACCTGCGCGACGTCATCACCCATCTGACCCTGCGCGAGGACGTCGACCCCGGCCGCATCGCCCTGTGGGGCATCAGCATCGGGGGCGCCAACTCCCTCTTCACGGCCGCCACCGACCGCCGGGTCAAAGCCGTCGTCAGCATCATCCCCCCGGTCAGCGGCTGGAGCGCGCGCACCCTCCAACCGGCCGACACGCTCGCGGAGCTGGAAGCTCTCATCCCCGCCGACCGTCAGGCCCAGCTCCGCGGTGAGCCCGCCGCGAGCATCCGCCTGCACGGCGTCCCGGAACCCGGGGACCCGGTCATGTTCAGCGACCAGGAGGGCCTGGAGTTCGTCGAGAACATGATCCACCACCTGCCCAGCTTCCGGAACGAGATCACCATCTCGACCCTCGACCGCATCTTCGAGATGGAGGTGCGCGCCTACGCCGAACGCATCACCGCCCCGGTCCTGATGATCCTCGCCTCCAAGGACACCGTCGCCCCCGTCGAGGAGGCCCGCGAGATGTACGAGCGGATCCCCGACCCGAAGGAGGTCATCGAGTACCCGGGCCAGCACTACGAGATCCTCTCGCACCACTTCTCCGAGATCGTCACCCGCAGCGCCGACTGGCTGGCCGCCACCCTGCGCGGCTGACCGCCCCACGCTCCGCTCCCGTCCGGTCCGCCGCAGCCCGCGTGGCCCGGCGGACCGACCCTCATCCCCCGAACACAGAGAGGTGTGGTCGATGCGTCTGCTCGGACTTGCCTGCGGGCAGGAGGACGGCAGTGCCGAGGTCCTGCTGAAGGCCGCGCTCACAGCGGCCGCGCGCGAGGGGACAGCCGTCGAGATGGTGCGGCTGAACGACCTGTCCCTGGTGACCGCCGCCACCGCGGACGCCGGGGACGACGCGGCCTGGTTCTGCGACCGGCTGCTCGACGCGGACGGCGTGATCGTCAGCTCCCCCACCTACACCCGCAGCGCGCCGGGCGCGCTGAAGCTCCTCATCGACCGCGCCTTCGGTCCGCGCACGGACGTGGTCTTCGTCCGTGAGGCCCTCGCCCGTCGCGAACACGGCCCGGCCGAGCAGGAGGAACCTCGCGTCCTTCTGGGCCTCGACACGGCCCCCGATCCGCGGGTCCTCAAGCCGCGCGTGGCCGGCTTCATCGCCGTGGGCGGCTGCCCGTCACCTCACTGGCGCACGCTGACCCTGCCCACTCTGCACGCCCTGGCCTTCCCCCTGCACCTGGCCGTCGCCGACCAGATGGAAGTCCGCACCCCCGGCGGCCTGGGCGGCACAGCCACCGACCAAGCGGCTGTGCTGCGCGCCGAGCGGCTGGGCGGCGCGGTCGCCCGGCAGCTCGGTCTCCCCCACGACGAGGTCCAATTCCTGGGGGAGCCCGGCACCTGCCCGATGTGCCACCTCGACCTGATCGTGCTGCGCGGCGACCGCGCCGAATGCGGCACCTGTGGGGCCGCGGGCCGTTTCGTCGTCGAGGACGGCGACGTCCGGGTCGACTTCTCCCCCGCCGGCACCGCTTCCTCCGTCCACACCCTCACGGAGCTGGAGGAGCACTACCGGGAACTGCTGAGCGCCGCCTCACTGGAGCCGGACCCCCAGGACATCGACAAGCACGCGGCCGCGTTCCGCGACAGCGTCCCCGTCCTGCGCCCACCGCGGCCGTAGACGACCGTACGCGGGCTCTCCCCCGACACCGGCGCGCCCCACTCGTCGCGCACCTCGACCGCTGAAGCGAACGCAGCGGCTGCCCCCATCCGCGGCGGCCGCGCGCGGCAGGCAACCCTGACGCCCGCGGCCGCCGACCGACGCACCTCTTGCAGGCCGCTGATCACGGGCCTGTCGGTGTACGTGGTGGCAGGTGCCCTGTGCGCCCTCGCCCCGGATCCGGTGCTCATCGGCATGCGTCTGATCCAGGGCCTGGCGGGGGCCGCCGGCATCGTCATCGCCCGGGCCGTCGTGCGTGACGAGGTCATCGGAAAGATATGGACCTGGGCGGGTCACAAAAACGCCCAGGTCAGAGCCGGATCATCGACTCTCTGCCCCGTCTGCGGGCGCCCAGGGCGTCAAATGAGCGTCATGACCGACAGTCCATCCCTCCCTTTTGGGCGGAAGATGCCGCCGCGACCAGCTCACCTGCACGAGCCGGCTCCCGCTCACTCCTCAAGCTGTGGCCGGTATGCGCACACTCGTCGGCGCCGTACCGTGCACACCCTGTGGGAAGACGCTTCCCCGAAGCTCGCGTACCCGCACCCGGGCGGCGGCGTGACGGACATACCGAAGCCGTACACGGCTCCTGGCGCGAATCTGCCCCGTGAGGGCTGCCCTGTCTCCACAGCGGTCTCGAACTGAGGGCGGCGTGCAGGGCCGTGATGGGCTTCCAGGAGAACCGCCGACACGTTCGCGTGCGTCGTGATCTACGGTGCCATCAGTCGCCTACGCCGGGGAGGGCCCGTGGAGCGGACCAGTACAGCGTTCGCCGAGCGAATTGCCGAGCAGAGGAGGGGAGTCGGTGACCCCCGGGCGCTGGTCGGTGAGATGCGGCGCTCGGTCCTTCTGGTGCCTGTGGCCGATGGGGGCCTGTGGTCGGCGTGGTCGGGCGGGGTGCGGTGGATCTGCGGGTTCACCGACGAGGCCGCACTGGCCCGGTTCGCTCTGCTGCACGGATCCGGTGATCAGCCCATGGGCTACGCGGCGCTGCTGGGCGCGCGCATCGTCGACGAGGTCGTGCCCTCCCTGGACGAACCAGCCGGCCTGGCCGTCGACATCGCCACCGAGGACGGGTCGATGTTCTTCCCACCGGTCGTCGGCATCGTTGCGAACGACGTCGCCGTCGACTCCGGAGAGGCCAAGGAGGGACGCGGCCATGGGCGTTGACGGGGCCGATCTGCAGTTCGACAAGGCGTCTGTCGCGAAGTTCACGCAGGGTGTGGGCGCGACCATCGACGGGCTCGGTGATCTGGGCGGCGCCACCGGCTCGGTGATGGGCAAGGGCTTTTCGGAGCTGGCGATGACCGGGATGGAGGCCGGGCACCACGGCCTCTCGGTCGACTTCGAGGACTTCTGCGAACGCTGGGAGTGGGGTGTGCGGGCCCTCGTGGGCGACGCCAGCGCGCTCGCGAACCGCCTCGGACTGGCGGCGGGCACCCAGTGGGAGCACGACCAGTACGTCGAGGGCACGCTGAAGGTGGGCGTCAACTCCGTGATGGGCGGCAACCCGCACGCCACGGAGGAGGAGATCGCCCAGCAGGGCTGGGGTGACATCGTCACGCCGGACTACCTGAACCCGGACTGGAGCGCGGAGTCGTTCGACAAGGCGGGTGAGGACATCGAGCAGACGTGGAAGGACACCGGCCGCACGGTTCTCACCGAGGGCGAGGGCGGCCGGCGGTCGCAGGCGATCATCGACGCGTCGGGGGTCTCCGAGGAGCAGTGGAACCAGGCGCTGGACGACACCTTCGGCCCGTCGCCGGAGGAACGCGCCCAGCAGGCGCAGCAGCAGGGTGAGTCCGGGGGGAACTGACGGTGGGTATAGGCGACTTCCTCAGCGACGTCACGCCCGACTCGGTCGAGAACGCGATCGAGGACGGTGTCGAGTGGGCCGGCAACCGGGTCGAGGACGCCGGCAACTGGACCGCCGACCGGCTGCAGGACGTCGGCTGGGAGTCCGGCTCGGACTGGGTGCGCGAGCAGTCCCGTTCGGTCGCCAACCGCATGGGCGCCGAGGTCGACGAGATGGACCTCGGGCAGACCGAGGACAAGACCAAGCTGATCTACGGCAGCCCGAGCAAAGTCACCGCCACCGCCGACAAACTCCGGGCCTTCCAGACGGCCTTCGACGACGCCGGTGACGGCCTGAAAGGGCTGGACTCCTCCCGGCTCAAGGGCGAGACGGCCGAAGCCCTGCGCACCGCGGTGAGCACCCAGCCACCCAAGTGGTACGCCGCCGCCGACGCCTGCGCGAAGGCGCTCGGCGCGCTCGACGCCTTCGCCGGCACCATCACCTGGGCACAGGCGCAGGCCCAGACGGCGATCGACAAGTGGAAGGAGGGTGTCAAGGCCTCCGAGGACGCCGCCGACGCCCACCGCAAGAAGGTCGACGCCTACAACAGCGCCGTCGACCGCTACAACGCCCAGCCCGCCGACAAGCGCGACCCGGCCTCGCTCCCGCCCAGGCCCGCCTCGACGTTCGACGACCCCGGCAAAAAGCTGATGCAGGAGGCGCAGGACATCCTCGCCGACGCCCGCAAGCAGCGGAACTCGGCGGCGGAGACGGCACGCACCGCGGTCCGCGCCGCCCGCGACATGGCCCCGCAGAAGCCCTCCTACGCCGAGCAACTGGCAGGCGGGTTCCAGGAGTTCCAGATCATGGGCGACCACGTCGGCGGCGGCATCATCAAGGGCACGGCGGGCATCCTCAACTTCGTCCGCAGCGTCAACCCCGTCGACCCGTACAACATCACGCACCCGGCCGAGTACGCGACCTCCCTCAACAGCCTCGCCGCCGGGCTGATCGTCGCCGGAAACGACCCGGTCGGCACCGGCAAGCAGATGATCGGCGACTTCATGAAGGACCCGGCCGAGGGCTTCGGCCGGCTGATCCCCGACCTCGCACTGACAGCCGCCACCGGTGGCGGCGGCGCCGCGGTCAAGGGCATCCGCATCGCCGAGGAGGCGTCCGACCTCGCAAAGGCGCGCCGACTGCTCGACGACGCCCCCGACGGCACCCACAACCGCCCCGACGGCGAGCGCACCACCGACGGCACCGACCCCGTCGACCTCGCCTCCGGCCGGATGTTCCTCCCCCAGACCGACGTCGAAATCCCCGGCATCCTGCCACTGGTCTTCACCCGCCGCACCGAATCCGGCTGCGCGGTCGGCCGCTTCCTCGGCCCCTCCTGGACCTCCACCATCGACGAACACCTGCGCATCGACGCCATCGGCGTCGTCCACGTCACCGCCGACGGCCTCCTCATCCCCTACCCGCACCCGGTCCCCGGCGCCCCCACCACCCCCTCATCGGGCAGAGCCCGCACCCTGCTGGCCCGCGACGCCGACGGCGACTACACGCTCACCGACCCCGACAGCGGCCTGACCTTCCACTTCACCGCCCCGCCCGACAGCGAACCGGGAGGCGACGGCGAGGCCTGGCTGTCCGCCATCACCGAACGCAACGGCCACACCATCACCGTCGACCGCGGCGAGGACGGCCTGCCGCTGGCCCTGGTCCACTCGGCGGGCCACCAGGTGAAGCTGACCACCGCCGACGGCCTGGTCACCGCCCTGTCCCTCGCCGACGCGGGCGAAGGCGGCGCGGACCTGCCCCTGATGAACTACGGCTACCAGGACGGCAACCTCACCACCGTCACCAAACCCTCCGGCGCCGCCACCACCTTCGTCTACGACGACCGCCGCCGCGTCATCGCCTGGATCGACTCCAACAACAGCCGCTACGACTACACCTACGACGACCGCGACCGCGTCATCGCCGAAGGCGGCGAAGCAGGCCACGTCCAGATCACCCTCACCTACACCGAATCCGACCCCGAGACAGGCCACCGGACGACGATCCTGACCACCGCCGACGGCCGGGCCACCCGGCACCTGATCGGCCCCGGCTGCCGCCTCCTGGCCACCACCGACCCTCTCGGCAACACCACCCGGTTCCACTACGGCCCGAGCGGCGACCTGCAGTTCCGCACGGACCCACTGGGCCGCACCACTGCGTTCTCCTACGACGAGGAGGGCCGGCTTGTCACGGTCACACGTCCCGACGGCACCGAACTCCGCGTCGTACGCGCCCCGTCCGGCCTGCCCACGGAGCGTCACGATCCGGATGGCGCCCGGTGGCTCCAGGAGTTCGACGAGCGGGGAAACCGCACGGCGGTCACCGATCCCGCCGGCCGTACCATCAGCTACACCTACGACGAGTCCGGTCTCCTGACGTCTGTCACCGATGCCCTGGAGGCCACCACCGTCGTGCGCTGCGACGAGGCAGGCCGCCCGGTGGAGGTGACCGCCCCTGACGGCGGCACCACCCGCTTGGAACGCGACGCCCTCGGCAGGCCGGTCCGCATCACCGACCCGGTAGGCGGCGTCACCCGCCTTCAGTGGCACGCCGACGGGCAACTCGCCCGACGCACCGGCCCCGACGGCGCTACCGAGTCATGGACCTACGACGGCGAGGGCAACTGTCTCACCCACACTGATGCGGCGGGCGGAGTGTCCCGCTTCGAATACACCCACTTCGACCTCCTCGCCGCCCGCACTCAGCCCGACGGCGCACGGTACGAGTTCGAGCACGACACGGGTCTGCGGCTCACCCGGGTCACTGACCCGCAGGGGCTCGTCTGGACGTACGGGTACGACCGGGCTGACCGGCTCGTGTCCGAGACCGACTTCGACGGCCGCACCGTCACCTACGGCCTCGACGCCGCCGGACAGGTCACCACCCGGACCGATCACCTCGGCGGCGTGGCCGCATACGCGTACGACGAACTCGGCCGGATGGTCCGCAAGGAGGTCGCGGGCCGGGCCACTGTCCACGCCTACGACCGGGCCGGACGCCTGATTCAGGCGTCGAGTCCCGACAGCGAACTGGTGCGCCGCTACGACCGGTGCGGCCGGCTCAAGACCGAACTCGTCGACGGCCGTGCCCTCGACCACGCCTACGACCCCGCCGGCCGCCGGATCCGTCGCACCACCCCTACCGGACTGGTCACGAGCTACGCCTACGATGCCGCGGGTCGCCCCATCCGGGTAACCTCCGGAGGCCACGACATCACCTTCACGCACGATGCGGCCGGACGCGAAGTGGAACGGGTCTTCGCTGGCATCGTCACCCAGGCGTCCGTCTGGGACGAGGCCGGCCGGCTGTCGGGCCAGCACCTCATGGCTGGTTCCCGCACCCTCAACCGGCGCACGTACGCCTACCGCGCCGACGGCCGTCTCACCGCAACGTCCGACTGGGTGTCGGGGGCGCGAACTTTCGACCTCGACCCGGCCGGCCGGGTCACCGCCGTTCACGCACGCGGCTGGAGCGAGCGGTACGCATACGATGCGAGCGGCAACCAGACCTCGGCCGCTTGGCCCGACTCACACCCCGGCCACGAGGCCACCGGCCCTCGCGCCTACACCGGCACGACCGTCACGCGTGCGGGTGACATCCGCTTCGAGCACGACGCCCTCGGCCGCGTCACCCTGCGCCAGAAGGTCCGGCTCTCCCGCAAACCGGACACCTGGCGCTACACGTGGGACGCCGAGGACCGCCTCATCTCCGTGGTCACCCCCGACGACACCCACTGGCGCTACCGCTACGATCCCCTGGGCCGGCGCACTGCCAAGCAGCGCCTGGCGGCGGACGGCAAAACCATTGCAGAGGAGATCCGCTTCACCTGGGACGGCCTGACCCTCTGCGAACAGACCACCGTTTCCAGCGACCTGCCTCGTCCGGTAGCGCTCACCTGGGAGCACCGCGGCCTCACGCCTCTCGCACAAACCGAGCGCATCCTCACCCCGGACGCCCGTCAGGAGGAGGTCGACCGGCGCTTCTTCGCCGTGGCCACCGACCTGCTCGGCACTCCCACCGAACTGGTCGACGAGTCCGGGCGCATCGCCTGGCGCGCCCGCACCACTCTGTGGGGAACGACCGCCTGGTCCCGCTCCAGCACGACCTACACCCCCCTTCGCTTCCCCGGCCAGTACTACGACCCAGAGACCGGCCTCCACTACAACCTCTTCCGTCACTACGACCCGGAGACCGGCCGGTACACGTCTCCGGACCCTCTGGGGCTCTCGCCGGCGCCGAACCCGGTCGCCTACGTGACCAACCCGCACACCGTTTGCGACCCATTCGGCCTGTCGCCGTACCCGAACGGCGACGGCCCGGCCATCGGCGAGTACACCTCCAAAGGCGAGGGACAGGATCTCAAACGCTCCGCCATGGTGGGCGACGACCAGTGGCACTTCAACACCGGCCACGGCTACGACCGAGCCCACACCGGCCCGGACGGAACCACGAACGATCTGCGGACCACCAACTTGAAACCCAACCAGATTGAACAAGCAATTGTCTCCGATGTGTACGCGTACATGAGGGACGGCGGGGTCGTTCCCCGCGCCAGGACCCCCGAGTTCAGCGGCCCGCTCGACAGGTCGGTGCAGATCGACGGGCACGACGTCGGCTACCGGGTCATTCAGCGGCCCGACGGCGCCTACCAACTGTCCACCTACTGGCTGAATCCGTAGGGACGGGTCCCCCGAGCTCGGCACCGCACGGGCTGCCCGGGCAGCGCCGGGATCGACTGCTAGGGTCTGGGCGCCCATTCCGTCCACCACCACGGCGCTCCGGGGCGCCGAAAGTAATCCGTCTGGAGAAGCGCGCCATGCCCGATCCGACCCCTGCGGCCAGGAGTCTCAGCCAGGCGATCGACGGCGGTGACAGCCAGCAGGTCAACGAAACGACCCGTGAGTTCATCGAGAAGCTCACCTTCGCGACGGCGGACGAAATCCTCGCCATGCTCGAGGACGTCCTCACCGAGGACTGGATGGCCCTGCCGCCCTGGGCCCGGAACCTCGCCTACCGTCTGGCCTGCCTGCAACGTCCCGACGACCCGCAATTGCTCCGGGAAGCAGCCTCAGATCTGCTGTCCTTCGGACCCGACTGGGACACGTTCGCCGAGGACCTCAAGAGGCGCGCGGCGGAACTGGAATAGAGCCTGAATTCCGGAGAGGCCTTGCCAGATGCACTGTCCGAGCCCATCCGTGGCGCCACGAATGCGGCCCCGCAGTTGTGGCGTGACCTGGACTACCCGAGGAACGACAGCCGGACCCGGCGGCAGGAGTTGTCGACACTGTGGTCCACCAGACACACCGACCGCCAGTACCGAGTTCCAGGCGGCTGCCGCCGACCGAGGGAAGAAGATCGACCGCGGTTCTTCGCCATAGCCCCCGCCCTGATCGATAGACCCACCGAACTGATCGGGAGTCCGACGACATCGCGTGACGCTCCCGGATCACGGCACGGCTCCTCCGACCTGGAGATGTCGCAGAAGCCGGACGCGGAGTCCCAGCCGACGGGCACGTCCGTCTCATTTTCCGGCACCGCAAGGACGTCGTCGTGACCAAGGGGTCGGCTCCCAAGTCGGCCAGGGCATCACGGCGTACGGGCCGTCGGGGATCAGGGGCGGCCACTCCGGTGTGACGGCAATCGGCGCCAAGCCCACGAACCCCGGGGGGCCGATCAGCACCTGTTCTACGAAGGCGGCTGAATGCCGTGGGGTCCGACGAAAGGTCCGGAATCATGAACGACCGGCAGGCGCCGGAGTGGCTGGACACCCTTGGCCGCTGCGGACTTGAGGTGATGGGGAAGGCGGCACCTGACGGCCCACCCGTGAACGCGGCCATCCATGCGGTCAGCGGATTCGAGGTGGAGCCGGTCACCGCAATCCCCGCTTCCTCCCCCCACGCCGCCGACGAACTGGACGATGCGTGGCATCGCCATGCTGCACAAGTTTCGCTCTACGGCAAGGACGGAGAGTTTCTGATCCTCCCGCCCGTACCTGGCGGGAGCCAGGTCGGCTGGATGCACGTAAAAGACCCGGTCGGCAAGAACGCGGCGCGCTGGGGCACCCGTCCCGTATCTGCGCGGCGACGGGTTCACCCGAGTTCATTGCCGTTTCGGTTGACGGCCGCCACCTGTGTGCCACCTCCGTAGAAGAATCCGACTACTGGGTCGTAGTACACGAATTCTGAGTTCCGATGAGCGTCACGAGCCTAATTTCCCGGTCGATTTCGACCGCCGGTTCTTCGCCATCGCCACCGACCTCATCGGCACCCCCACCGAAGTGATCGACGAGACGGGCGACATCGCGTGGCGCACCCGGAGCACGCTCTGGGGCACCACGGCCTGGTCCCGGGACAGCAGCACCTACACCCCACTTCGCTTCCCCGGCCAGTACTACGACCCCGAAACCGGCCTCCACTACAACTACTTCCGCCACTACCACCCCGAAACCGGCCGCTACACCTCCCCCGACCCCCTCGGCCTCGCTCCCGCCCCGAACCCCGTCGCGTACGTGGACAACCCGCACAGCGGGTGCGACCCGCTGGGCCTCATGCCCAAGTACACGAAGGAGGAGCGGGCGCAGAAGCGGATCAACAAGGTCTGGGACGACATCGTCGGGTCGTCGAGATCCTCTAGAACCCGGACGCCGTGTACCACCCGACGGGCACGGCCGAGACGTTCACCTTCAGACAGGGCGACGACATCGTGGTGATCGACGGCCCCGGCAACACCCAGGGGCCACGTCATCGCGGCGTACGGTCCCTCGGGCATCAAGGGCGACTCCGGGGCCACGGCGCACGGCGGGAAACCCACGGACCCCGACACCCGGTGACGCACGAGGACATCGTGAACGGCAGGATTCCCGCCGAGGACGGCCCCTTCCAGCCTCCGGCGGTACAGATCAGATGAGGCAGTGATGACGACGAAACCGAAGTTCGACGGCGGCTGGTCCGCGACGGTGACGGACGAGCCGCTCGACCTCGTTCCCCGTCTCCTCGGTACTTTCCTGATCGTTTCCCCCTATACGGACCGGGTGGAACGGGAGAAGTTCCTCGCGGACACATTCGGCAGCCAGGCAATCCGGACGCGGCCCATGCCACACACATCCCTGGCGGCTCAATTTCCACTTCCGTACTAGTGACGAACGGGTGTTTCGCATTGAAGTCTCACGACTTCATCGGTATCGCGCGCATGATTTCGGAAGCAGATGCACAGGCACGAGAACGCGCGGCCGACGAAGTGACCGACCACCTGGGTGCGTACACACCCGCCCAGGCGTCGGCTCTGGCGACACTGCTCGCGGCAGCCGCTGTCTGCGAAAAGGAAAACTCCGCCCTGGAAGCCGAACTGCACGCTCTCATCGAACTGACGTCCACCGGCCATGTCGGCCTTGAGCACATCGCACCTCTGCGGGAGATCGTTCTCGCCGGCCTTCCTCCTCAACTCCGCGACTGTGTCAGCGACCTACTGGAAGGACGAAGACCCAGGACGGGCAGGCCCAGCTACCGACATGGACCTGGCCCAGCACGGCGCCGTAGTGGGCTGAAGCCTCACCGACGCCGCGCACCCCCTGCCCACGGCTTTCGCCGCTCGACATCGCACCTGCGTCCGAGGCCACGCGCAACTGCTCACCGAGCACCGACGAAATCGGTTGGCGCCGCTCGAGGCCGAGCAGGACGCAGGGCTTGCCGCTCGGCGACGTCGTCATCTCCGTCACTCACGACGAGCCGGGCCGTGTCACCTTCAAGGATGCCGCCGGACGGATGGCCAGAGGCGGGGCCGGGCGAGGCGACTGACCGTCCCCCTTTGACACATCATCAGGTGCAGCGTCAGACGAGCGTCAAGACAATGCACCACGAGCTGCTCCTGGCGTGCCCGATCCAGGAGAGCCAACTGCTGGACGTGACGAAACCGCAGGTCACCGATGCCGCGAGCTGGAAGTGCGAGCTCCATGTGAGGTATTCCGGGAAACAGGTCGAGCCCACCTGGCAGTGCCTGAGCAACTCAGAAGAACCAAAGGTCAGAGTCCTTTCTCAGCGGGCTCCAAAATCGCCACGCACTCCACATGCGACGTCATCGGAAAGAGGTCGGTCTGAGTGAGTCATGGAAAAGCCCAGGTCAGAGCAACTTCCTCGGCTCGCCGGGCAGCCTGAGGGCGCCCAGAGCGTCAAATGAGCGTCACGACTGGCCGGACGCACCCGCCCTCGGTATGGCAGGCGCGTCACCTTCATCAAGAGCTCTACGGATCTTGTCGCTTTCTGCGGGACGACTGCGCGGCGCCGGTATTCCTACTCCTCCGTGGCAGCGTGGGAAGAGCACCTTGCTCCAGTGGTGTGCCAAGGCGGTGAAAGGCTTGGGGACAAGCCGCCGGCTGCGAGGACCGTCTGGCGCTCTGCGTTCGAGGGCGAGCTGCTCCAGCACCTCCTCGCGCAGATACTGACACAGCGGAGCGATAGACGACACCAACTGGCCCACAGTCGTGATGCGTCGGGGCTGCCACCGAGGAATTCCCGCAGCAGATCCCGAAACGCAGCTCCGTCGGCTGCACTGGTACGCAACCGGCTTCCGGACCGGTACAGATCACCTTCGAGCCGTACCGTGCGCAGAGGCCGCGACCCGCCTCGGTACAGGCACCAGGTGTGACCGTTGCTATACAGCACATTCGGCAGCCGGCGCATCAGCTCCCACTGCTCCCGGTCCCGCTTGGAGAAGCCGTCAGGCGTGACGTCGTGCCCCGGGGCCTTCAGCTCGAGGAACCCGGTGATGCGCCCCGATGTCTCCACCGCGTAATCCGGACGCACCCGGGCCTCGGGCAAGGAATACTCAGGATGTAGGCGAGGACGCAGCTTCCAGCGCGCCCCGAATGTCTCCACCAGCTTCGCCACCGGCAGGCTGATGGACGCCTCCGTGTCGCTGACCCGCAGACGCACCTTGCACTCGGACCCAAAGTCCGCCACGAGAGCCCTTATCCACTCCTCCGGCACCTTGTCCCCCTCCAAGCTGTGGACACGGACGGTGGATCACCGCAGACACAGCTTGTTGGAGGCGAAAGGACCGGCTCAGTGCGCACGGGGGGCGCGCGAGGGGCACGGACGGCGCGTTCCGTGACCCCTGGGAAAAGAGGGGCGGATGTTGGTCGGGAAGAGACCGCCAGAGCCACCTTGACCGCCCCCTCAGGCGGGAAGGCGCTCTAGGGACGCCATTCCCGATTTACTGCCCGGGGTCCTGGACTCCTTCCTTCATTCCGTCATCGCAGCGATTCGCGGTGTGCGAATCGCCGAAGGCGACCCTCTGCCCCGCCTCTCGAAAGTCCTGCAGATGCTTGCCGCCATACGCATTAACCCGCTGGACGGACGACCCCCGAGGGCGGGACCAGCACGCCCGGCGGACTGCCAGGAGTCAGCACCGCTCACGGAAGAGCAGACTGCGGCAACCAGCTCACCCGGGGATCCGCCCCCGCTCGCTCCGGACGCCGGCTCGCACATCATGACCCTCACAACGTCTCCGGCCGCCATAATGGAGTCATGCCCTCCAGCCCACAGCACCCCGCACCCACCCCAAGGGACGTTTCGGGAGCGGACGCCGAGGACCTCGCGCTGTACCGGGAGAAGTTCCGCCGCCGTCTGCCGGAGTCGCTGGACGAGCTGCGCGGGCCGAGCCACGGTGTCGTGGATCTGCCGCTGCACATGTCCTGGTCCGGGATGACCTCATACGACCTGGGCAAGCCGCGCCAGCGTATGGGCCTGTACCGCACCGTCCTGCACGAGGGCCTGCACGACGACCTGCCCCGCTACCTCAACCAGGACCTGCTCCTCCAGCTGTGGCCGGTGCTGCGCACCCTCGTCGGTCGCACCGTGCGCGCCGTATGGGAGGACGCCTTCCCCCAGCTCGCCTCCCGCCACCGGGCAGCCGCGTGACGGACATGCCGGAGCTGCACACGCGGCTCCTGGCGGATGTGATCGCCCTCGGTTCCCCGTATCCACTGGTTCTCACCGGTGGATACGCCGTGCGGGCGCACCGCCTCGTGAACCGCCCCAGCCAGGACCTTGATGTCGCCACCGAGAACCCGGCGCCCATGGCCGACATCGCCGCCACGCTCCGCTTCGGCTTGGAAGCCCGCGGCTGGGAGGTGCGCGCGCTGGAGACCGCCCCGCTGTCCGCCCGCTTCACCGTGACCGACCCGGCCACCGGCCAGGAATGCGAAGTCGACATCCTCAAGGAGATCTTCTGGCGGCCGGTCGCCCAGAGCCCGTACGGCCCCGTCCTCGCGGAGGAGGACGTGATCGGGACCAAGGTCCGCGCCCTCGCCGACCGCGGAGCGCCGCGCGACCTGATCGACGTGTTCGCATCCTCCCGCCGCTGGACCAATGCCGAGCTCGAAGAGTTCGGCCGCCGCCACGCCCGCGGCCGCTTCGAGCGCGAGGATCTGCAGGCGAACCTCACAGGCGCCGAGTGGACCGACGATGAAGCCTTTGCCGCCTATGGGCTCGATGACGCCACCATCACCGCTCTCCGCTCCTGGGCCGTGGAGTGGGCCGACGACCTCGCGACCCGTCTCCTCGAAGAGTCCGTTGATCCGCACATCGACTGATCACGTCCAAATGAGGGCTCGCGGTGAGACGCGGAGCTTGCGCGCTGAAATCCGCCGTCCCGTACAGTGCCAGGGTGGTCACCACCAGTGCCCACGGATGCAAGGTGCCCGCCGGGGCCGGCTACAGGTGCAATCCCACATGGTTCACGATGAACCGCTTCTCCTCGGAGTCGAGGGCGAAGTAGATGCGTCCGACCTCATTGGGCGAGACGGCGTCCCGGACCTTGATGTGCGGCAGTCCGTCCCAACGCTTTCCGTTGAACATGAAGTAGCGCTTGTCCTTGTCCTTGCTGAGTTTCTCGTCGTTGGGCGCGAATTTCAGTCCGTGGTTGTCGTAAAACCACTGGGCCAGCCTGGGCATCCTGCCGGAATTGGAGTACAGGTCCGTCGCAGCCTGCGCGAGGGCGGTCAGCCGGTCGGTCATCTCCTGGGCGTACGGGTAGCGGGAGTCCTTCCAGGCGCGCGCCGCTCTCGCCGTGAACACGATGTGCTCCTCCGATGCCTTAACGAGAGCTTCGAAAGTGGGTACGGCGTCCGTTCCCAGAGGAGGGATCTCGCTCCAGGCGTCGAAAGTGGCCGCCCGCCCGCTCCCGCCCTTCGACAGATTTAGGTACTCGTTCTTCCAGTAGTCCCGGTCCTGACGCAGTGCCTCAGCGGTGGCGGCATCGTCTCGCGCCTTGTCGCGTTCCTCCATGCAGCTCTGTGCCATGTCCTCCCAGGATGTGGCGTCCTCTTCGAGCTGCCGGACACGTTTCTGCAGCGCTTCGAGCTCGGCGGTCGTGTCTCCGGCGGCCTGGGCACGCGACAACTGCTCCGCCGCCCTGCGGGCTCCCGCGCGGTACGACGCCTGTCGCGCACGCTCCCACGCCGTGTCACTGCCGCGGGCGATGACAGAGAGAGGGGCGAGCGACGGCATCAGCCGCCGTTCCACGAAGGACGTCTGAGACACCTCCTCCCGTGAGTAGGCGGGGTGCTCCAGGCCGAGGTCGGGCCAGACCAGCCGGGCGCCACCGCTGGGTACGGCCACCTGCTCGTGGGCCCGGCGGACGGCCTGTGCGGTCACGTAGTTCAGGGTCACCACCTGGGCCAGGCCGGCGAGTTGTCCCGACGCATCGGCCGCCGCGCTCCATCCCGCCTGGTCCCTGGGGTGCATCAGGAGGATGGGGAGGCGCGTGCGAAGCGCCAGGACATCAAGGAGTACGTCAGCGTGACTCTCCTCCCGGATCCTCTCGTACCGCCCCGTGGCGAGCTGGCTCAGCACCCGCACTTCAAGTTGCTCGTCGCCGAGCACCGCCCGCAACAGGTTGGGGCGCTTGAGCGGCGGATCCTGCACCGGCGCTATCCAGCCGTCGGGGATCTCCCTGCCCATGACGATCCTGAGCCCGCCGCCTTCCCCCGACTCGGAGACCGTGACCCGGGTGACAAACTGGGCCGGTCCCGTAGACAGCGGCTGGTGGATGGTCATGCGCAGGGCGCGGGTGAGTTCGTCGCCCGCCACGGTCCAGCTCACTGTGCGGTCACCATGGCCGGGAATCTTGCCGGCGAGCACCGCCCGGCCATCCCTGTCGAGTTCGGTCGCCGACGGTGCCGGTACACGTCCGTGGTGGCCCAGCCAGTCGGCGAGATGGCCGCGAAGGCTCTCGTAGACGTGGCCCGGCTGCTCCTGGGCGGACCGGATGTCGAAACTGACGGCATACAGCGCCTGCACGGCGGCTCCCCTCACCCCGGTGCCCTGTGCGACGACCGTTTCCCCCTCGAAAGCGGTCAGGGCACCGCTCGGAGAGCAACCGTAATACCGCCACGCCCAGGTCCGTAATGCCCTGGGCGTGGCTTCGGGGCCGACCGTCCGGTCAACCGAACGCCATAGCTGCTGGCCCCGACGCGGCCGATGAAATGGGGAGCCGTCGTGCCGACTCAACCACCGCTACGAACGCCACCCTCGCAACTACCTGGCATTCCTCGGACTCGCCGCCGCCCTCTGCTGCTACAAACGACTCATCCGCCTCACCACGTAGGACACGGTCTAAGCACCGCCCGGGACACGGCCGTGGAGGACGGCGTTCGCGGCGAGTTCGGCGATGACCAGGACGACCGTGTCGGGTGCCTCGGTATCGTGCGGGTGGCCCCCACCCGGTTGCTGACTTTCGAACTCCGAGAACCGAGCTGCCCACTGTGGTGCGAGATACCGAGATCATCCCGCGATGGCCCCGGTAACGCCCAGAGCCCCGAAGCGAGCGTCAGCCGAGCGTCAAGATTCCTCGACGGAACCCCTGAAAGCGCCGCCGAAGCGACCGTCTGCCTCAAGAAGTCGCAGGTCAGGCAACCTTCAGGGATCGATCCATCCATTCGACCCGCTGCATGGAGAGGAACAGGTCGGTCGAACCGCCTGCGGCACAAAGCCGCAGGTCAAGCGCCCTTCACGGCAGGCTCAAGGATAGCCACACACTCCACATGCGACGTCATCGGAAAGATGTCGGCCTGAGTGAACCAGAGAAAAGACCAGGTCAGAGCCGCTTTCTCGACTCATCGGGCGGCGTGCGGGCGCCCAGAGCGTCAAACGAGCGTCGCGGCCGTAAGCCCATCCCGCCCACTCGGGGCAGACCAAGTTGTCACAACCAGCTCCCCCAGCAGGATCTGCCCCTCAGACCCCGGCCCGGCTCGCTCATCATGACCCGCGCCCCTCCTCCGGCCGCCATATTGGACTCATGCCCCCCAGCTCACAGCACGCCGCACCCCCGCCGAGGGACTTCCCGGGCGCGGACGCCGAGGACCTCGCGCTCTACTGGGAGAAGTTCCGCCGCCGTCTGCCGGAGTCGCTGGACGAGCTGCACGGGCCGACCCACGGTGTCGTGGAGCTGCCGCTGCACATGGCCTGGTCCGGGATGACCTCAGAAGCCGTATCCCAACCGAACGTGATCTCTAGGTTTTCGCTGGTCAGGCATGGTTTCACGCAGGGCGAGGAAGGCATGCCGGCGTCTTGTGTCCGCTTCATGACCGAGGGGTGTGCGGTGGCGTCGGTGCTGGGAATGCTGGAGGAACGGGAGGCGGCTGCCCGCGTGCGGGTGGAGGGCTTGCGAGAGGAAGTCGCGGGGTTGGCTGAGGTGTTGGAGGCCGCGGAGATCGAGCTGGACCGGCGGGTGATTGCGCGGGAGGAACTGGTCGAGGCCCTGGCAGTCTCTGCGGCCGAGTCCACTGCCGTGACCACGACCGAGGCCGAGGAGAAGGCGGCGCCGCCGCTCGCGCCGGTGCCGGGCTCGACGGTGCCGCCCTGGCGGGAAGGGCTGCCGATGACGGTTCTGGCGCCGGACTATCAGCGGATTGTGGGCGTGCTGGAACAGCAGCGATCCACTGGTCACGGGCCACTTCGAGCCAAGGAGATCGCGGTGGAGCTGGGCCTTGGGGCGACGCCGGCGAAGGTCGAGGGGCTGCGGTCGAAGGCCCGGCGCCTGGCGGAGCGCGGGTGGCTTCTCCTGGAGGCGTCTGGGGCATTCAGCGCCGGCCGGCGGCCCGGGGCCGTGCCAGACGCCGGCTCATCCGCGTGACCATCGACCACCGGATCATCGCCTCGCTGGTGGCGGGCAGGGTCTCGTAGTCCCGCGCCAGACGGCGGGAATTCATCAGCCACGCGAACGTGCGCTCTGCCACCCAGCGCCTCGGCAGCACCACGAACCCGGCCATGTCGTCGGTGCGCTTGACGATCTCCAAGGTCAGGGCGAGTTTGTCCCGGCACCAGCCGACGAGGGAGCCGGTGTAGCCGCCGTCGGCCCAAACAAGGGTGATGTCGCGGTGCAGGCGACGCAGCCGCCTCAGCAGGCCAGCCGCGGCGTCCCGGTCGCCGATGTTCGCGGCGGTGACCGTGACGACCAGGAGCAGACCGAGGGTGTCGGTCACGATGTGCCGTTTGCGGCCCGGCACCTTCTTCCCTCCGTCGTAGCCGCGTGAGGCGGCCGGCACCGTCGCGGCGGCCCGCACCGACTGCGCGTCGATGATTCCGGCCGTGGACTCGGCCTCACGGCCCTCGTGCTCCCGGACCTTCCCACGCAGCCGGTCGTGGAACTCGGTGATCAGCCCGTGCTCGCGCCAGCGGCGGAAGAAGGCGTAGACCCGGCCCCATGCGGGGAAGTCCGCGGGCATCGCCCGCCAGGAGATCCCGCCCGCGACCAGGTAGCGGATCGCGTCCAGCAGCTGGCGGTGGCAGTAGCCCTCGGGCCGTCCGCCCCGCCCCTGAAGCCAGGTCGGCACCGGCAACAATGGCTGGATGGCCGCCCACTCCGCGTCCGTCATGTCCGACGGATACCGGCGAACCCGATCGGGATGATCGGCCGCGTTGCCGTACACGTGCGCGAGGCAATCGCACGACACGGCGGGCGAGTTGAAGTCAACGGGCTCGGGCGCGTACAACAACGACAACAGGGCCTCCGGGAACCGCTCGGAATGGGGTCGCACCCCCGAGCTACCAGGAGGCCCTGCCTTCATGCACGTATCGCCGTGAGATCAGCCGTCCAGGAACTCCGTTCGATTCACACGTTCCAAGATCGGTTGAGATACGGCTTCTCAGTCAGCACCAGGCCAAATCTGAACAACCCACACCTCAAGGGGATCGTCATGCGGCCCTTCAGGAGGGAAGGGGTCGAGTGCCAGCGAAGCCTCAACATGATCTCGCCCTCGGCAGAGTAAACGCAGGTGATAGCGCCCCGGCCGCAGCTCGATCTCGCCGTAGCAGACGCCACCCAAGTCGACCACTGCGAGGTGATCTGCCATCGGAGAATGGAAAGCCCGTTCGTACTCCCACGAGCCTGATGGCTGAGGAGCGGGCCCGTCCCACACCTCCAAACGCACCAAAGGGTAGAAATCGTTGTCGCTGGAGGTGAGGCTCCAGCCTTCACCGGGGATCTGAACGATGTCGTCCTCCGCCGGTGCTTGTTCGAAGAGGATGGGGCCGATCTGGATGGTCCTGTAGTACACGCGCGGGCGGACATCAACAGCGTTGATCAGAGTGGGCACTTACTCTCCTCACCGTCGAGCGAGCAGGGCCCGTCAGGCTAGCCCCGGCTTGAACTCAAAGCCCCCTCAGCTCACCTCGCGACGACCACAAGCGGGCACTCGCCCCTGGCTTCACGCGCGTACCGCCGGAAGATCAGCCGTCCAGGAAATCCGTTCGATTCACACGTTCCAAGATCGGTTGAGATACGGCTTCTCATACGACCTGGGTAAGCCGCGCCAGCGTATGGGCCTGTACCGCACCGTCCTGCACGAGGGCCTGCACGACGACCTGCCCCGCTACCTCAACCAGGACCCGCTCCTCCAGCTGTGGCCGGTGCTGCGCGCCCTCGTCGGCCGCACCGTGCGCACCGTATGGGAAGACGCCTTCCCCCAGCTCCCCACCCGCACCAGGGCAGCGGCGTGAAGGATATGCCGGAGCTGCACACGCGGCTCCTGGCGGACGTGATCGCCCTCGGCTCCCCGTACCCCCTGGTCCTCACCGGCGGATACGCCGTGCGGGCACACCGCCTCGTGAACCGCCCCAGCCAGGACCTCGACGTCGCCACCGAGAACCCGGCGCCCATGGCCGACATCGCCGCCACGCTCCGCTCCGGCCTGGAAGCCCGCGGCTGGACGGTGCACGCGCTGGAGACAGCCCCGCTGTCCGCCCGCTTCACCGTGTCCGACCCGGCCACCGGGCAGGAATGCGAAGTCGACATCCTCAAGGAGATCTTCTGGCGGCCGGTCGCCCAGAGCCCGTACGGGCCCGTCCTCGCGGAGGAGGACGTGATCGGGACCAAGGTCCGCGCCCTCGCCGACCGCGGAGCGCCACGCGACCTGATCGACGTGTTCGCGGCCTCCCGTCGCTGGACAAACGCCGAGCTCGAGGAGTTCGGCCGCCGCCACGCCCGCGGTCGCTTCGAGCGCGAGGATCTGCAAGCGAATCTGTATGGGGAAGCCGTCCGGGGCATGAGCCTGCGCGACCAGCCGCCGGAGGCGACGATGACCTTCTCGAACGTCCAGGTCCTGTCGCCCGAGGTGACGACCACGCCATGGTCGGTTCCGGTGATGCTGTCCACGGGTGTGTTCTGAAGGACGGTGGCGCCGTCTGCCTGAGCCGCCGCGACGGCGGCGCCGACCGCACGGTCCGTACGCAGCACGCCGGCGCGGGGGTCATAGACGGCGCAGTCGTCGGGGCGGAGGTTGTGCTGGGGGTAGCGCTGCGCCAACTCCCCCCCGGCTCAGGACGCTGTGCTCGGCTCCAGTGACGCGCGCGGCCTCGAGGAGGCTGTTGATGTAGCTGCCGTTCGCCGTGCCGATGGACAGGCCCCTGGTAGTGGTGAGGATTGCCTGCCCGGTTTCCGCTTCGAGCTCGGCCCACAGGCCGCGAGAGCGTTCGATGATGGGGTAGTACTCGGGCCTGCCGCGGTAGACCATGCGGAACAGGCGGGTGTCCCCGCCCACGGCACTGCGGCCGTGGGCGGGGTGGCGGACTCGAAGCCCACCACTGAGTCGGACAGTTGGGAGGCCTGCCACAAAGCCATGCTTCCGATGCTGCCCAAGCCGATGACGGCGAGTTGTGCGTCCATGACAGCAGTTCCCTTTTCGTCTACTCGCGAAGTCCGGCGAGGCGGCTGCCGAATCGGGCCAGCAGTGAGGTCTTGCTGGAATCCCTGCGCTCTTCCCACTGGTCCGCGATGCCGAAGAGCCGGTACATGGCGTGAACGCCCAGCCAGCGGATGGGCTCCGGTTCCCACTTCCGTGCCCGGTAGCCGACCCAGGGGAGAGTGGTCCGTTCGGTTTCCTTCTCGAAGGCGAGCTCCACGAGAGTCCTGCCACCGATGTAGGCCGACGTGACCCCGTGCCCCGCGTAGCCGGAGGACGATCCGATTCCCGATGCCGGGTCCCAGAGCACGCCGCCGTTCCAGTCCCGCGTGACGCCCAGGACTCCCGACCAGGCGTGTTCCACCTCGAAGGGGGCCCCCGGGAAGAAGGAGCTGAGCTTGTGCGAGATCAGGTCGATGGTGGACCGGGCGGTCGCACCGGCTCCCCCAGTGCCGGACCCGAAGCGGTAGGGGACACCACGGCCCCCCATGGCGATACGGCCGTCCGACGTCCGCTGGGCATAGATGAACGTGTGCGCGGAGTCGCTGAGGCACTGCGGCCCTTCCCAGCCGATCTCCTGCCACGCCTCCTCCGGCAGGGGCTTGGTCACGATCATCGAGGAATTGACCGGGATCAGGCTCCGGCGGCCGAGCAGCTGTCCTGAATAGCCTTCGGTGCAGATGAAGGTCTTGGCCGCGGTGACGCGTCCGTCGGCCAAGGTGAGAGTTCTGCCGCCGACACTGTGCACTCGGCTGCCCTCGTAGATCCTCACCCCCATGGAGGTCAGGGTGTCGGCGAGGCCGTAGACGAGCTTCGTGGGGTGGATCCGCGCGCAGTGCTTGTAGAAGAGCCCGCCGTGGACGGTGGAGATGTTGATCCTGGACTGGAACTCGTCCCGGTCGAGCAGCTGGATCTCGTCCTCGGTCAGTCCGTACTTCAGGTCTGCATCACGCCTGGTGACGAGTCGGCCCAGCCCTGCCCGAGTGTGGGCGGCGACGAGCGCGCCGCTCTTGTGCTGATCGGCGTCGATTCCTTCGGCCTGGAGGCTGTCCAGGACCGCGTCGACGCCGGCGACGAACTCCTGCTGCAGCGCCCGGCTCGCCTCCAGCCCGCCCCCGGTGCGGGCGAAGGTGGCACGGTTTACCGGTGGCATCGCCGAGAGCCAGCCGCCGTTCCGCCCGGAAGCGCCGTAGCCGACCTGTTCGGCCTCGATGACGGCAACCGAGAGCGACGGTTCGAGCTTCTTGGCGAAGTACGCCGCCCACAGGCCGGTGTAGCCGCCGCCGACAATGGCTACGTCGACGGAGTCCTGGCCAATGAAGCGCGGGAATGACGGCCTTTTGTCGGCCAGTTGGGCCACCCAGAAACCGAGCTCTCCGTTTCGGGGTCGTGCCGCAAGGGTGTTCATTGGTGTGTCCGTTCATCTGTCTCTGGGAACCGCGTGGGCCGGTACTGGAAGGCGGTGTGACCGCCACAGGAGGGCGGAACGACGGGCTCCGGCGACCTCGATCAGAACCTCCAGCCGCCCGGCGTCGTCCCCCGTCGCATCGGCGAGGGCGCTGATGGCCGCGACGTTGGCGACGCCCCGGGTCGTCTCGGCCAGCCACCGGATCGGCGGCCCTTTCGTCCCCGCGGGCCGGATCGGGTAGGCGCTGAAGATGCCGTCGAATCCGGTCTCGGCGAAGACCTCGGCCTCACCACGTTGCCCGCGGGGATTCCGTTGGTCTCCGCCTTGACCTGGCGCCGATCGATCTCAACGCATTTGTGCGTCTTGACGTGCGGCCTGGCGTCGAGACTGTGCTCGGCGGCGAAGCCCTGAATACGGTCGATGTCGTTTCGCATCACTTGGGCCGGCACGATCGGCGCCGGAGTGTCGATGCCGTCGACGAGGGCGCCGAGTGCCTGTTGGAGCCGGTTCACAGCTGTACTGCCCATGATTGGCTCGCCGCTACACCGCAGTGCAGATCATCTGGATCTCCACCGGGGTGTTGAGGGGCAGTCCCGCGACACCGATCGCGGTCCGGGCGTGCCGTCCGTTCTCGCCCAGCACCTCGATGAGCAGTTCACTGGCCGCGTTGGCGACCTGCGACTGCAGACCGAAGTCCGGCGTGCTGGCCACGAAGACGAGCATCTGCACGATCCGGACCCGGTCCAGATCACCCACCGCCTGCACAGCGGCGGCCAGGCAGTTGAGCGCGGCATGGCGCGCGAGCTCCTTCGCGGTCTCCAGCTCCACGTCCCGGCCGACAACGCCCTGCCCCAGCAGCTCGCCGTCCTTGAAGGGCAGTTGGCCGGAGATGTGGATACTGGAGCCCACCGCCCGGTGGTGCACGAAGTACGCGTTACCGGCGAGGTCGGGTAGCTCCAGTCCGAGGTTCTGGAGCCTTTCCGAAGCCGAGTCACCCTTCACGGTTTGAGACAGGGGCTGACTCATGCCGCCACCACCTTGCTTGGCTCGAATCCCATGAGTCCTCCTAGTGCTGTTCAGAAGGCGGTGTATCCGCCGTCAACCGGGAGAACTGCTCCGGTGATGTACGACGACTCTGATGATGCGAAGAAGAGGACGGCGTCGGCGACCTCTTCAGGGGTGGCGAGGCGTTGCAGCGGGATTTGACCCTCGCGCTCGCGGCGGTAGGCCTCGGGATCGGCGCTGCGTTGGATCGCTGCTTCGATGATCGGGGTGGCGGTCAGGCCAGGAGCGACGACGTTGACGCGGATGTTGCGGGGGGCCCATTCGATCGCTGCGCCCTTGGCGAGCATGATGAGGCCTCCCTTGGCGGCGGAGTACAGGACTTCCCCGGGCTTGCCGACCATGCCGAGCCGTGAACTGACACAGACGAACGAGCCACCCGCGGAAGGCATCAGCGGCGCGAAGTGCTTCATCACCAGGAACGCGCTGAGCAGGTTGCTGTCGAGCACATTCTTCGCGTCGACGGAGGCCATCTCGGTAAGCGGACTGCTGGCCTGCAGGCCGTGGTTGAGGACGACGACGTCGACGGTGCCGAGGGACTCGGCGGCCTGCTTGGCCAGGTGCTCGACGAATGCCTCGTCATTGAGGTCTCCAGGGATGTACAGGTCGTCGGGCCCAGCGCTGTCGAGCCGCTCCCTGCGACCGGTGAGCAGCAGTCGCGCGCCCTCACGGCGGAAGTGGGAACTCACCGCCTGCCCGATGCCACTGCTGGCGCCGGTCACCAGGGCCGCGACGTTCTTGAGTCTCATGTCAGGTATTCCTTCACGGGGGGGGCGGTCGAGTCACACTCGGCCAGGGGGAGTCGTCCCGGGGACAGGCAGTCGGGGAATCTGCGGGCGTCGACCGGCCACCGCTGCGGCGACGTGCCCGCGCTGTCGGTGACGAGCAGGTCCTCGAAATCGGGGAACCCGGGCATCCGTGGGTTTGCACCACCGGCACCACGCCGGCGACGCCGAGGCGGAACTCGCCGACCTGCAGCGGGAGGAGCCTTGTCCAGGAACGCCAGTTCCAGCGTCGAGGATGACCTGATCGGGGACCCAATCGCTGACCACGGGCATGCCCGCGTGGATCAGACGGCAGGCGTCGGGGTGGCGGTTACCAGTGCGGCGAAGTCGCGGAGATCGATGTTTCCGCCAGTCGCGATTGCAGCGATGTTTCCGCGACCCAGTCGGTGGGTGTGCTCGAGGATGGACGCTGCCGCAACGGCTCCGCTGGGTTCGACCACGAGCTTCCCGCACTCCGCCAGCCATCGCATCGCTGAGACGATGGCCTCCTCGGAGACCGTGACCACATCGTCGACCAGGGCTGTGATGTGCGACCAGGTCAGCTCGCCGACCGCGGCGGAACGGAGCCCGTCGGCGATCGTGCGTCCGGTCAGCTCTCGTGACCAGACGGTCCGCTTCCCGGTGGCGAAGCCCTCGGCCAGGTCCGCGGCGAGCTCGGGTTCGACCGCGACCACCCGCGCGCCTGGTCGCTGGTTCTTGATTGCGGCGGCCACGCCGGCCAGCAGTCCGCCGCCGCCGACCGGTACCAGCACCGTGTCGATGTCGTCGACCTGTTCGAGCATCTCGAGCCCGACGGTGCCCTGCCCGGCGATGATGTGAGGATCGTCGAACGGTGGCACCACGGCCAGGCCGCGGACGTCGCCCAGGTGGTGGGCATGCGGCACGATCTCGTCCGGCGCCCGGAGCACCACCGTCGCGCCCAAGGCCCGGGTGGCGTCGATCTTGTATGGGGAAGCCGTCCGGGGCATCACGACCGTCGCCGCGATGTCGGCCCTCCGAGCCGCATAGGCCAGGGCACGGCCGTGGTTGCCGGCCGAATAGGTCACCACACCCCGCGCGCCCCCGACCTCACCGAGCGCCGCCACGGCGTTGGCAACCCCGCGGAGCTTGAACGAACCGGTCCGCTGAAGGGACTCAGCCTTCACCCACACCGAACCAGCCCCCGCCGGACGGGGCAGCTGCAGTACCGGCGTCCGCAGGCAGGTAGTGCCGATCCGCACCTGCGCCACGTGGAGATCACTCGGTGTGATGAGATTCGCCTCCGCCGTACCAACGCTGTCCATGTCGCTCACCTGCAGGTCAGAACGCGGGGTATCCGGCGTGAACTTCATTGCTGCTCCTGGAAAACGTGCGGTGAGAACGGGGACAGTGCGGGTCAGAGGCCGAGCAGCGGAGGGACCTGGGAGAGCAGGTCGACCTGGTGGTAGCCGTAACCGGGCGTGCCGAGCTCGTATCCGCGGTTGACGAAGACCTTGTGCTTGATGCCCAGGTCGTGG
The DNA here is from genome assembly GCF_001280065.1 of Streptomyces sp. NRRL B-1140. Classification (GTDB taxonomy): domain Bacteria; phylum Actinomycetota; class Actinomycetes; order Streptomycetales; family Streptomycetaceae; genus Streptomyces. The sequence continues at coordinate 7,878 of NZ_LGEA01000124.1, read as the reverse complement.
CGACCATCAAGTCATAGCGGGGGCTCCCGGAGACGTGCAGGATTTCGTCCGGCCGGCAGTTGAGCTGCTTGAACATGTACTCGAACGCCTGGTAGCGCGGCTTGTAGGCCTGGCGTCCTCAGCCGTGAGTACCGCGTGGATCGGCGCCTTGAGCGCTACATCGACGGCCTGTGAGGGCCGGCCCGCGTCGGCCTGCTCGTCGACCTGATCCCGCGCCGACTGCGCGAGACCGGCCTCCTCGTCCGCTCGCACGACCAGTCGTACGACGTGTAGGACAGGCTGAAGCCGTGGCGGCGGCCGAGAACATCGTCGCCCGGGATCAGGGCGATCCGGTGGTTCGTCGTCATGGCGTCGATTGCAGCAGGGTGGTCCGTGGGACGTCCAAGACGCAAAGCGGATCTGTCTTATAAGCGGTGCCTATCAGCTGTCGGTGGTCGAGGTCGCGGCCGTGACGAACGCGGCGGCTGCGGGCGACAGGAGACCGCGGCGGGCGACGAGGGCGATGTCCAAGGTGTTCTCCGGCTCGATGTCCAGGACGCGGGCGCCCACGGAGCCGCGATAAAGCCGCCTTATAGGGCGGCCTTATAAGGCACATCGGGATTGAGTCTTGGACGCGCTGCCCGGCCTGCTGCTGCAATCGGCCTGTGACGAACCAGAACCACCGCCTCGCCCTCGTCCCCGGTGACGGCCTCCGGGCCGAGGTCCTGCCGCCCACCCGGCGATTCGGCGATGGTGCCCGTCCCCTTCCACGACGCCACCGCCTGGTTCCTGCCGTCCGGCGGCGCCTGCGACAAGGCGAAGGACGAGTCGTTCTGAGCCGATACCGACGGCGGTGACACTGCCCAGACTTTTCGCGGCGTGATCGTGGCAAGTCCCCACCGCCCCTGCGGGTCGTGCTTCGCCCGCCCCCTTGCCGCACGCCACGCACCCGCACGCTTGAACACGCTCCGAGAGAAGGCCCGGCCTGCCATGACCGCCGTAGCGCACCGCAGCGAGCACGACCTGCTCGGCGACCGCGACGTCCCCGCCGAGGCGTACTGGGGCATCCACACCCTGCGCGCTCGGGAGAACTTCGCCATCTCAGGCACGCCGATTGCCGCCTGCCCGCATCTGATCGACGCTCTGGCCGCCGTGAAGGAGGCAGCCGCCCTGGCGAACGAGGAACGCGGCCTGCTGGAGCCGCGGAAGGCGGCCGCCATCGCGGCGGCCTGCCGTGAGATCCGTGAGGGCAAGCTGCACGACCAGTTCGTCGTCGACGTCATCCACGGCGGCGCCGGCACCTCCACCAACATGAACGCCAACGAGGTCGTGGCGAACCGCGCGCTGGAGCTGCTGGGGCACGCCAAGGGCCAGTTCGAGCACCTACACCCCAACCGGGACGTCAACCTCGGCCAGTCCACCAATGACGTCTATCCGACCGCCGTCAAGATCGCGACAGTGTATGCGGTGCGCGGGCTGCTGAAGGCGATGGCGGTGCTGCAGGACGCTTTCGCGGCCAATGCGGTTCAGTTCCGTGACGTGCTGAAGATGGGCCGCACTCAGCTGCAGGACGCCGTGCCGATGACGCTGGGGCAGGAGTTCTCGGCATACGCGCTCATGCTGGAGGAGGACCGCAGCCGGCTCTCCGAGGCCGTGGAGCTGATTCACGAGATCGACCTCGGTGCCACCGCGATCAGCACCGGTCTCAACGCCCCCGCCGGCTACGCCGAGGCCGCCCGCCGCCACCTCGCCGTCATCACCGGGCTGGTGCTGGTCACCGCCGCCAACCTGGTGGAAGCCATCCAGGACTGCGGGGCGTTCGTGCAGATGTCGGGTGTGCTCAAGCGGATCGCGGTCAAGCTGTCCAAGAGCTGCAACGACCTGCGGCTGCTGTCGTCCGGGCCGCGCGCCGGGCTCGGCGAGATCAACCTGCCGCCCGTACAGGCCGGTTCGTCGACCATGCCGGGCAAGGTCAACCCGGTGATCCCGGAGGTCGTCAACCAGGTCGCCTTCGAGGCCGCCGAGACCGGGCAGCTCCAGCTCAACGCCTTCGAACCGGTCATCTGGCACTCCTTCTCGAAGAGCATCATGCACCTGCAGCGCGCGTGCCTGGCGCTCGCCGAGCGGTGCGTCCGCGGGGATCACGGCCAACACCCAGGCGCTGCGGGCGGCGGTGGAGAACTCGATCGGCCTGGTCACCGCCCTCAACCCGTACATCGGCTACGAGGCGGCCACCGGCATCGCCACGGAGGCCCTCGCCACCGGACGCGGGGTCGCCGAACTCGTCCTGGACAAGGGCCTGCTGCCTGCCTGCGCCCTCGCCGAGCTGCTGTGTCCCGAGGCAGTCGCGGGACCCGGTCAGGCCCTGGTGTGACGTGATCAAGCGCGACCCCGACTGACGCTCCCCCTAACTACCCGTAATGGAGCAGGAATTCGCCATGTCTCTACCCCTCCATGCCCAGACGCGGCCCGTCCCCGAGGCAGCGGTGCTTCAAGGGCTGCCCCCAGTCCGTGAGGTGAGCGCCGCGGAAGTGGCCGCCCGGATATCCGGTGGTCCCCGTCTCGTCGTCCTCGACGACGATCCCACCGGCACCCAGACGGTCGCCGACGTGCCCGTCCTGACGTCCTGGACGGTGGACGACCTGCGCTGGGCGCTGCGCCAGGACAGTGCCGTCTTCTTCGTCCTCACCAACACGCGCAGTCTGTCGCCCGAGGACGCGGCCGCCCGCAACCGCGAGGTGGTCCGTGCCCTGCACGCGGCCGCTGTGGCCGAGGGCACCGGCTACGTCCTGGCCAGCCGTGGGGACTCGACGCTGCGCGGTCACTTCCCGCTGGAGACCGATGTCCTCGCCGAGGAGCTGACCGGGCTGGGCGCAGGTGCTCCCGACGGTGTGGTGCTGGTCCCCGCCTACATCGAGGCGGGTCGGCTGACCGTCGGCTCGAACCACTGGATGCGGACGGCCGAGGGACTGCTGCCGGTCGGGATGAGCGAGTTCGCCCGCGACGCGACCTTCGGTTACCGCAGCTCGTCGCTGCCCGAGTGGGTGGAGGAGAAGACGGGCGGACGCATGCCCGCGGAGGAGGTCCTGCGCGTCACCCTCGACGACCTGCGCGGTGGCGGCCCGGGGCACACGGCGCGGCTGCTGTCCTCGCTGCGCGGCGGACGGGTGGCCGTGGTCGACGCGGTGTGCGACGAGGATCTGCGGGTGCTGGCCCTGGCCCTCGCTCAGGCGGAGGAGAACGGCACGCGGCTGCTGTACCGGGTCGGGCCGTCCTTCGTCAGGGCCCGCGCCGGACAGGCCGGGCGGGCACCGCTCACCCCGGCCGAACTGCGCCCGCTGCACGGGGACGCGCCGCACGGTCTCGTCGTCGTGGGGTCTCATGTCGCGCTGACGACACGGCAGTTGGACCGGCTGCGGGAGCGCGGCGGGATCGCCGAGTACGAGCTGGACGTGGCCTTGCTGCTCGACGAGGAGCGGCGTGACGCCCACATCGCCGAGGTCGCGGCCGCGGCCGCCGGCGCGCTGGACTCGGCCGACGCCGTGATCCGCACCTCTCGCACGCTGGTGACGGGTGCCGACGCGGACGACAGTCTGGCGATCTCCCGCAAGGTCTCCGCCGCGCTCGTTGAGGCCGTGCGCCAGGTCAACGCCGCCCGGCGGCCCGCTTTCGTCGTTGCCAAGGGCGGTATCACCTCCAGCGACACCGCCACCCACGGCCTCGGGATCCGCCGTGCCTGGGCCCGGGGCACGCTGCTGCCGGGCATCGTCTCGCTCTGGGAGCCGGTGGACGGCCCCGCGGCCGGCATCCCCTACATCGTCTTCGCCGGGAACGTCGGGGGCGCCGACGCCCTAGCCGACGCCCTCGACCTGCTCAGGAGTGCCTGATGCTGCTGCACGGAACCGAGGCCCTGAAGGAGGCCGCGGCCGCCGGTCACGCCCTGCCCGGGTTCGTCGCCTACAACCTGGAGACCGTCCAGGGCATCACGGCCGCCGCCGAGACCGCCGGACGGCCGGTGATCATCCAGGCGGGCTCCAGCCCCTTCAAGCACGCAGGGCGCGAGGCCCTGATGCGGCTGGCGCTGCACGCGGCCGGACACTCCGCCGCCCGCCTCGGTGTGCACCTCGACCACAGCCGGGACCTGGACGAGATCACGGCCTGCCTGGAGGCGGGCTACACCTCCGTCATGGTCGACGGCTCCCACCTGCCGTTCGCCGAGAACATCGCCTTGACGAAGGAGGCCGTCCGCCGGGCCCGCGACCATGGTGCCTGGGTGGAGGCCGAGCTCGGTGCCCTGCCGGGCGACGAGGACGTCTCCACCAACGCAGTCGCGCACACCGCGGCGATGACCGACCCGCAGCAGGCGGCCGAATTCGTGGCCGCGACAGGCGTGGACGCGCTCGCAGTCGCCGTCGGCAACGTCCACGGCTTCACCCAGCACCCGGTCCGCCTGGACCTGGAGCGGCTGGCCGCGATCCACGAGGCCGTAACCGTCCCGCTCGTCCCGCTCGTCCTGCACGGCGCCAGCGGCCTGCCCGTCGAGGAACTGCACGGCGCCCTCGCCCGAGGCGTCGCCAAGGTCAACGTCAACGCCGAACTGCGCCGCGCCTACCTGGAGGCCACCCGCGAGACGCTCCCGTCCGCGTTGTCCGGCTCCAACGTCGTCTCCCTGTGGGCGGCGGGCCGCGACGCGGTCCGGGACGCCGCCCTAGAGGTCATCGGCCGCCTGAGCCCCCGCGCCGAGGGGGCAGACGCATGACCTGAACGCGGCCCCGCCGCCTGGAGCCGCACCGCACCGCACCGGCGGACACAAGATCGTCGTCCAGCCCCGGCCGTGCGCGCTGTGCGCGGTCCGCACCACTCCGTCCCGCGCTCTCGTGCCCAAATCGGCACGCGGGCCGATACCCGCACCCTGTTGGAGCCACCATGTCCACCACTGCCTCGATCGCTGTGTTGCACACCAGTTTGCTGTTCGCCAGCCCCGATTCGATCATCAACGAGTACCTCGCGGAACTCGCGCCGGACGCCAAGGTCCTGCACTTCGTCGACAGCGACGTGCTCGCAGCCGTAGTGCGCGACGGTGAGGTCTCACCTGCCAGCACGCAGCGCATGGTGCACCTGGCCCAGGCCGCGCAGGCCGCGGGCGCCGACGTCATCTTCTCCGCCTGCTCCTCGGTCGGCCCGGCCATCGACGTGGCCCGACGCCTCGTCTCCGTCCCGATCGTCAAGATCGACGACGCGATGACCGCGTCCGCGGTCGAGACCGCGGACGTCATCGGCGTCCTGGCGACGGTCCCCACGACGCTGCCGCCGACCCGTGCCCTCGTCGAGGACAAGGCCCGGGCGGCCGGCCGCGACATCACCGTCCAGGAGCGGCTGTGCGAGGGCGCCTTCTCGGTGTTGATGTCCGGTGACCGCGACCGCCACGACGCGATGGTGCTGGACGGGGCACGGGCGCTGGCCACCGAGGCCGATGTGATCGTGCTGGCCCAGGCATCCATGGCACCGCTGGCTCCCGCGATCGCCGAAGCCGTCGGCAAGCCCGTGCTCTCGAGCCCGCGCAGCGGAACGGAGAACGCGGTGCGTGTGCTGCACGAGCAGACGGCTGAACCTGCCCATGCCACAGGGAGGGCCTTCGAGACCCTGGAATGGCAGGGAGGCTGCGGAGCCAGGTGAACGGCCGACCGGACGGCCTGCTCCGGGATCACCGCCCGGATCTTCCGTCCACGCAGGTGAGCACGGCCGGGTCGGACCACGAGCAGGTCGTCAACCACAGCCCTTTGGCCGTCCCCGGCCGGAACACAGGAGCCAACATGCCGAGGTTCGCAGCGAACCTGTCCATGATGTACACCGAGCACGATTTCCTCGACCGCTTCGCCGCGGCCTCGGCTGACGGTTTCGAGGCCGTGGAGTACCTCTTCCCCTATGCGTACGACGCCGCCGAGCTGCGCCGCCGGCTCGACGACCACGGCTTGGTGCAGGTGCTCTTCAACGCACCCGCAGGAGCGTGGGAGTCCGGGGAGCGCGGGATGGCGGCACTGCCCGGACGCGAGGCGGAGGTGCGTTCCGGGGTCGACCGGGCGCTGGATTACGCGGCGGCGCTGGGTTGCCCGCGGGTGCACCTGATGGCCGGGCTGGTTTGGCCGGACGCGCCACCGGCCGAGCGGGCCGAGCACCGCGACACCTACCTGACCAACCTGGCGTGGGCCGCGGAGCGGGCCGCCGCGGCCGGCGTCGACGTCCTGATCGAGCCGATCAACGGCCGAGACATGCCGGGGTACTTCCTGAGCACCCAGGCCGAGGCCCATGCCGTGGTGCGGGAAGTGGGAGCCTCCCACCTCAAGGTGCAGCTCGACCTCTACCACTGCCAGATCGTCGAGGGCGACCTCACCACGACACTGCGCCGCGACCTGCCGACCGGCCGGGTCGGTCATCTGCAGATCGCGGGCGTGCCCGACCGGGGTGAGCCCGACCAGGGGGAGTTCAACGTCCGCCACTTGCTTGAGGTGGTCGACGAGCTGGGCTTCGACGGGTGGATCGGCTGCGAGTACCGGCCCCGCGCCGGCACGAGCGAAGGTCTCGGATGGCTCGACGACTACCGCAGCCACCGAGCAGAAAGCGCACGAGGATGAGCGGTACGGCCTCGACCCTGACCTGGTCACCTTGCCCCAAGGGCGTCACCTTCGGCAACGCCCCGCTGCGCGGCGTCCTGGTCTCGCCGCGCATCTGGCAGCCGTTCTACCGCGACTGCGAGCAGAGGAAAGCAAGTGATTGACATGACCTCCACCGCACAACTCCTCACCGCCTACCCGGCCGCCAGGGCCGCCGCCCATGAGGCCGTGGCCCGCATCGGCGGCGGCCGAGCGGGCGCCCGAGGCACCATCGACGTCCACGACCCGAGCCTCCTCGGCAACGTCGCGGTGTCCGGTCCGGGCGCCGGCCGCATCGAGACCGCCTACGCCCTGCTGTCGGACATCATCGCCAACCGCCAGCGCCACGCCGACGACGACGCCGCGCCCACGTACCCCGTTCTGAAGGAGACTCACCGTGTCTGACACCGTCGTACCCCCCGGTATCGAACTCGGCGCCGACACCACGCCCGTGCACAACCCCTACACCGGCGAGGTCATCGCCTCGGTCCTCACCGTCGACGCAGGCGCCGTTGGCAGCATCCTGCAGCAGGCCAGGCGCGGGCGCCGTACCGCCGCCGCGCTCTCCCGCGCCTCCAGGGCCGGGGTCCTGGAGCGCGCCGCCCGCTTGGTCGAGCGGCGCGCCGGGTCCTTCGCCCAGCTGATCGTCGACGAGGCCGGCAAGACCATCACCCAGGCCCGCAAGGAAGTCGCCCGTGCCGTCAACACCCTGTCCCTGTCCGCGGCCGAGGCACGGCGCAACGCCGGCGAGGTCATCCCCTTCGACTCCTATGAGGGCTCGGAGAAGCGGCAGGGCTGGTTCACCCGCGAACCGCTGGGCATCATCGCCGCCATCACCCCCTTCAACGACCCCCTCAACCTGGTCGCCCACAAGCTCGGCCCGGCCATCGCCGGCGGCAACGCGGTCATCCTCAAACCCTCCGCCCTGACGCCGCTGTCCGCCCTGCGCCTGGCCGACACCCTCATCGAGGCCGGCCTGCCCGAGGAGATCGTCACCGTCGTCAACGGCGATGCCGACATCGCCGCCGCGATCGTGGCCGCCCCCGACGTGCGCATGGTGTCCTTCACCGGCGGCTTCACCACCGGCGAGGTCATCTCCCGCACCGCCGGCCTGAAGAAACTCGCCATGGACCTGGGCGGCAACGCCCCCGTCATCGTCATGGACGACGCCGACCTCGACGAGGCCGTGGCCTCCTGCGTCTCCGGCGCGTTCTGGGCCGCCGGCCAGAACTGCATCGGCACCCAGCGG
>NZ_LGEA01000123.1 GCF_001280065.1 Streptomyces sp. NRRL B-1140 | reverse complement strand
CCTGTACTACGGCGACGAGATCGGCATGGGCGACAACATCTGGCTCGGCGACCGGGACGCGGTGCGCACGCCGATGCAGTGGACGCCCGACCGCAACGCCGGCTTCTCGACCTCCGATCCCGGCCGTCTCTTCCTGCCCGCGATCATGGACCCGGTCTACGGCCACCAGGTGACCAACGTCGAGGCGTCGATGTCGTCGCCCTCGTCGCTGCTGCACTGGACCCGCCGCATGATCGAGATCCGCAAGCAGAACCCGGCCTTCGGACTCGGCTCGTACACCGAACTGCCCTCCTCCAACCCCGCGGTGCTGGCGTTCCTGCGCGAGTACGAGGACGACCTGGTCCTGTGCGTCAACAACTTCGCGCGATTCGCACAGCCCACGGAGCTGGACCTGCGCGAGTTCGCGGGGCGGCACCCGGTGGAACTGTTCGGCGGGGTCCGCTTCCCGGCGATCGGCGAGCTGCCGTACCTCCTGACCCTCGGGGGCCACGGCTTCTACTGGTTCCGGCTCACCCGGGTCGCCTCCCGCATCGGCCGGCGGCTGTGAGCCTGCGCCGGCGAAAGGAGGCGTGACCATGCCGAAGACCGCATTCCTCCGCCCCGACCTGCGGCGCCTGGCCGAGCCCATGGAGTCGCTCGGCGGGCTGCTGCGCGAGTGGCTGCCCCGGCAGCGCTGGTTCGCGGGCAAGGACCGGCCGGTCACGGAGCTCGGCCTGCTGTCCATGACCGAGCTCTTCCCGGGCTGTCTGCATCTGCTGATCCACGCCGGACACGCCGGCCACACGGGCGTGCCCTCGCCCGGCGGGGCTCCTCCGGCAGGTGACTGCTACCAGCTCCTGCTCGGCGTACGGGAGCACCCGTCGCCGCGGCTCGGGCGGGCGCTCATCGGACGGGTACAGGAGGGGCCACTGGCCGGGCTGACGGTGTACGACGCGCTGCACGACCCCCGCTCGGCCCAGCTCCTGCTGGACCGGCTGCGGCAACCCGGCACCGCCGGCCCCCTGCGCTTCGACTGCGACCCGGACCAGCGGGTGCCCGCCGGCCTGGTTCCACGGCTGCTGGACGCCGAGCAGTCCAACTCCTCGCTCGTGTACGGCGACGAGTACATCCTGAAGGTCTTCCGGCGCATCCAGCCGGGCGTCAACCCGGACCTGGAGGTGCCCGGCGCCCTGGCCCGCCAGGGCTGCCACCGCGTTCCCGCGCCGGTGGCCTGGTTCCAGACCCGGCATCCCTTCAAGGCCACCCTCGGTGTGCTGCAGCCGTACCTGCGGGACGCCTCCGACGGCTGGACGCTTGGGCTCGACGCACTGGCCGCCGGGGACGACTTCACGGTCCAGGCCCGCGCACTGGGCGGGGCCACCGCCGAGGTGCACCTCGCGCTGGCGTCGGCGTTCCCGGTCGGCGGGCCCGGGGAGAACGGGCAGACGGCGGCCGCGATGACCGAGCGGCTGGACGCCGCCGCGCACTGCGTGCCGGCGCTGCAGCCGTTCGTGCCGGGCCTGCGGACCGCGTTCGCCGCCCTCACGAGTTGCGACCCGGGCCCGCCCGCCCAGCGGATCCACGGCGACCTGCACCTCGGTCAGGTGCTGCGGGCCGGGCGCGAGTGGTTCGTGATCGACTTCGAGGGCGAGCCGTCCCGGCCGCTCTCCGAACGGCGCAGCGCCCACTCCCCGGTGCGGGACATCGCCGGGATGCTGCGTTCCTTCGACTACGCCGCCCGGCAGCGCCGCCCCTGGCGCCCCGAGTGGGCCCGGCGCTGCCGCGAGGCCTACTGCGCGGGCTATGCCGCCCGCGCCGGCTGGGACCCCCGGAAGAAACACGGACTGCTCCGCGCCTACGAGACGGACCGGGCCGTGTACGAGGTGCTGTACGAGGCACGGCACCGCCCCGACTGGCTGCCTGTACCGATGGCGGCGATCGAGCGCCTCGCCGTGAGAGGAGACTGAGCCGTGGCCCTGCGAGACACCTCAATCCCGGAGCCGTCCGGCCCGGTCCCGAGCACGACCGCCCCCGCCCTGAGCCCGGAGGACCGAGGACGGCTGCTGGCGGGTGCCCACCACGATCCGCACGCGCTGCTGGGTGCCCACCCGGTGCCGGGCGGGGTCGTGTTCAGGGCACTGCGTCCCTTCGCCCGCGCGGTGAGCGTGGTCGTCGACGGCAGGCGTACGGCCCTCGTCTCGGAGGGCGACGGCCTCTTCTCGGGCGTGCTGCCGCTGGACGCCGTCCCCGCGTACACCCTGCACGTGGCGTACGAGGAGGGTGAACTGGAAACGCACGACCCCTACCGTTTCCTGCCCGCGCTCGGCGAGCTCGACCTGCACCTGATCCGCGAGGGCCGCCACGAGCAGCTGTGGCAGGCGCTCGGCGCCGAGCCCATGACCCACGAGGGCGTGACCGGCACCCGGTTCACGGTGTGGGCGCCGAACGCGCAGGGCGTGCGGGTCGCCACGGACTTCACCCACTGGGACGGGACGCAGTTCCCGATGCGGTCGCTGGGCGCCTCGGGCGTGTGGGAGCTGTTCCTGCCGGACGTGGGCGAGGGAACGCCGTACAAGTTCGAGATCCACTCCCGGTACGGCCACCGCTTCCTCAAGGCCGACCCGATGGCACGGTGCTGCGAGGAGCCGCCCAATACGGCCTCGATCGTGACGGCCTCGCATTACGAGTGGGGCGACACCGAGTGGATGGCGCACCGCGCCGACACGCCCGTGCACGAGGCGCCGTTCTCGGTGTACGAGGTGCACCTGGCGTCGTGGCGGCCGGGGCTGACCTACCGGCAGCTTGCCGAGGAGCTCCCGAAGTACGTGAAGGACCTGGGGTTCACGCACGTCGAGCTGATGCCGGTCGCCGAGCACCCCTTCCACGGGTCCTGGGGGTATCAGGTCACCGGGTTCTACGCCCCGACGGCCCGGCTCGGCACGCCGGACGACTTCCGCTTCTTCGTCGACGCCTGCCACCGGGCCGGTATCGGCGTGATCATGGACTGGGTGCCGGCGCACTTCCCGAAGGACGACTGGGCGCTGGCCCGGTTCGACGGGGAGCCGCTCTACGAGCCCGGTGACGACCGGCGCGCGGAGCACCCGGACTGGGGCACGTACGAGTTCGACTTCGGCCGCACCGAGGTGCGCAACTTCCTGGTCGCGAACGCCGTGTACTGGTGCGAGGAGTTCCACATCGACGGCCTGCGCGTGGACGCGGTCGCCTCGATGCTGTACCTGGACTACTCGCGCGAGGACGGGCAGTGGGAGGCCAATGCGTACGGCGGCCGGGAGGACCTGGCGGCCATGCGGTTCCTGCAGGAGATGAACGCGACCGTGTACCGGCGCGCTCCCGGGGTCGTGACCATCGCCGAGGAGTCCACCGCCTGGGGAGGGGTGACCCGGCCGACCGACACCGGCGGGCTCGGCTTCGGCCTGAAGTGGAACATGGGCTGGATGCACGACTCGCTGGAGTACATCGCCCACGAGCCGGTGCACCGCAAGTACCACCACCACGAGATGACCTTCTCGATGGTGTACGCCTACAGCGAGAACTACGTCCTGCCGATCTCCCACGACGAGGTCGTGCACGGCAAGCAGGCCCTGGTGTCGAAGATGCCCGGCGACTGGTGGCAGCGGCGCGCCACGCACCGGGCCTACCTCGGCTTCATGTGGGGCCACCCCGGCAAGCAGCTGCTGTTCATGGGGCAGGAGTTCGCCCAGGGAGCGGAGTGGTCGGTGGAGCACGGCCCGGAGTGGTGGCTGCTCGACGACGGGTACCACTCGGCGGGCGACCACCGGGGCGTGCGCGACCTGGTCCGTGACCTGAACACCGCGTACCGGCAGACGCCGGCGCTGTGGCAGTGCGACACCCGCCCGGAGGGCTTCCGGTGGGTGGCGGTGGACTCCGCGGACGACAACGTCTTCGCCTTCCTCCGCTACGACGCCGCGGGCCGTCCGCTGCTGGCGGTGTCGAACTTCTCCCCCGTCGTCCGGCAGGACTACGGCCTGTGGGTGCCGGGCGATGTCGTCGCCTGGGAGGAGCGCCTCAACACCGACGACACGCGCTACGGCGGCAGCGGCGTGACCAACCCGGATCCGGTCAAGCCGGAGGACGGATGTGTCCGGATCACGCTGCCTCCGCTCGCCACGGTGTGGCTGACGCCGTTCGCCGTGTGAAGTCCCGCGGCCCCACCAGGTGTCCTGTCCGCCTGGAGGGGCACTGGGGGTCGTACCACCGGGACCCCCCGGTGGTACGACGCGGACTGGCACAGAAGGGCGGGCATCAGGTGCGCACCGTGGGAGTGGAGGAAGAACTTCTCCTGGTCGATCCGGAGACGGGGGAACCGCGGGCGCTGTCCGCAGCGGTGCTCGCCCGGGCCGAGAAGGACGACGCGGATCAGGACGTCTTCGAGAAGGAACTCCACGAGCAGATGCTGGAGTTCGCCACCCATCCGCAGTCGTCCATGGAGAGCCTGCACGCGGAGATCGTCCGCTGCCGCAAGGAGGCGGCGCGGCACGCGGGGGAGATCGGCTGCACCGTGGCGGCGCTCGCCACCTCCCCGCTGCCGGTGAGCCCCGCCATCAGCGTCAACCGGCGGTACCGGTGGATGGCGGAGCAGTACGGCATCGCCACCCGGCAGCAGCTCGTGATGGGCTGCCATGTGCATGTGTCGGTCGACTCCGACGACGAGGGCGTCGCGGTCGTCGACCGGCTGCGTCCGTGGCTGCCGGTGCTGCGGGCGCTCAGCGCGAACTCGCCGTTCTGGCAGGGCGAGGACACCGGGTACAGCAGTTACCGCAGCCGGGTGTGGCTGCGGTGGCCGTCGGCCGGCCCGACCGAGATCTTCGGCTCGGCCGAGCGGTATCACCGGCTGATCGCGGACATGGTCGCCACCGGCGCCCTCCTCGACGACGGGATGATCTACTTCGACGCGCGGCTGTCCCAGCGGTACCCGACGGTGGAGCTGCGCGTCGCGGACGTCTGTCTGCACTCCGGCACGGCCGTGCTGGTCGCCACGCTCGTGCGCGCACTGGTCGAGACGGCCGCGCGCGAGTGGCGGGCCGGCCGTGAACCGCTCGACCACAGTGTCAGCCTGTTGCGGCTGGCCGACTGGCAGGCTGCCCGGTCCGGCCTCTCAGGGGAGCTGCTGCACCCGGCGACCATGCGGCGCATGCCGGCCGAAGCCGTTGTGCGTGCCCTGCTGGACCATGTCGAGGAGGCCCTCGACGGCACGGGCGACCTGGAGCGGGCACGGTCCGGCTGCGACGAGCTGCTGCGGGACGGCAACGGCGCCCAGGTGCAGCGCGCGCTGATGGAGCGCACGGGAAGCCTGCGGGACGTCGTCACCGAGTGCGTCCGCCACACGCAGGCGTGAGGCGTCCCGTCGGGCCCGGGCGGGGACCTCAGAGGATCAGTGCGAGGGCGTAGGCCAGGAAGAACGCCGCGATCAGCACCACGAGGACGATGATCACGGTCATCGGGCCCTTGGACCAGCCCTTGGTCGGGTTGTGCGTCTCGCGGGGGAGCGTCTCGGGCATGCTGCTCTCCGCGGGCGGGGTCTCACCCGGCGGTACACCGCCGCCGGGTTCCAGACCGGGGGTGCGTTCGGGTTCGGGATCGGGACTGATGTGAGTCATGCGGTCCGGGTCCCCCGATCACGCCGGGATCATCAGCGGGTCGACTTCCGTATTTTCCGACCCCGAAGGGTCTCGACTCGACTACATTCGAGCACCGCTGATGACGGTACCCGTCGGCAACGTCACACCCCGTACATGTCAGGAGCAGTGCATGCGCGACCTCGCCCTCGCTCCCCCGGCCGTGGCGCCCCTGACCGGCGGGCTCGCCGACAGCGTCTTCGAGACGGCGGACCGCGAACCCACCCTGCCGATGCTCGCCCGGCGGGCCGATCCCGCCTCCGCGACCTGGGAGGAGGTGACGGCGATCGAGCTGCGCGACGCGGTGGTCGACGTCGCCAAGGGGCTGATCGCCTCGGGGATCGCGCCGGGCCACCGCGTGGCGATCATGGCACGCACCCGGTTCGAGTGGACGGTCCTGTGCTACGCGCTGTGGGCCGTGGGCGCCGAGGTCGTCCCGGTCTACCCGACCGCCTCACGCGATCAGGTCGAGTGGATCCTGCGGGACGCCGGCTGTGTGGCCGTGGTCGTGGAGGACGAGCAGGGCGTCATGACCGTCGGCTCGGTGTGTGCCACGCTGCCGCTGCTGCGGCACGTCTGGCAACTGGACGCGGGCGCCCTGGAGGAACTGACGGGCCGGGGCGAGTTCGTCCCGATCGCCACGGTCGACTCGATGCGCCGCATCGTGCTGCCGGACTCCACGGCCGTCATCGCCTACACCTCGGGCACCTCCGGCCAGGCCATGGGCTGTGCGCTCAGCCACCGCAATCTGGCCGGCCCCTGCGACACGCTGCTGACGGGCTGGGGGCACACGGCGGCGCCGCGCGGGGAGCGGGGCTCCGTGCTCGCGTTCCTGCCCTTCTCCCACGTCTACGGGCTGATGATCCAGGGGCTGTGCGTGCGCGGCGGGCTGCTGATGGGGCACCAGGCCGACCTCAGCGGGGACGCACTGGCGTCGGCGCTGCGTTCGTTCCGGCCGACGTACCTCTACGCGGTCCCCTCCGTCCTGGAGAAGATCTACAAGAACTTCCTGCGCACGGCTCAGCAGGCGGGTCACGGCGCCCTGTTCGAGCGGGCCGCCGACACCGCCCGGGACTTCGCCGCGGCCCTGGAGCGCCAGCGGCTGGGCCGCGGCCGCGGACCCGGCTTCGACCTGCGGCTCCAGCACACCCTGTACGAGCGGACCGTGTACCGCAGGCTGCGGGTGGCACTGGGTGGCCGGGTGCAGCGGGCGACGTCCGGGGGGTCCCCCCTCAGCCGCGATCTCTCCCTCTTCTACGAGGGCATCGGCATCTACGTGCACGACGGGTACGGCCTGACGGAGACCGCCGGCGGGGTGACGATGCAGCCGCTGGGCCGGGAGAAGTCCGGCACGGTCGGGCAGGCCCTGCCGGGCACGGAGATCCAGGTGGCCGAGGACGGGGAGATCCTGGTGCGCGGCCCGTCGGTGTTCCAGGGCTACGTGGGCGACCAGGCCGCCACCCGGGCCGCCCTGCGCGGGGGGTGGCTCGCCACCGGGGACCTCGGGCTGCTGGACTCGGAGGGCTATCTGACGATCACCGGCCGCAAGAAGGACATCATCATCACCAGCAGCGGCAAGAGCGTCGCCCCGCTGGCGCTGGAGCAGCGGCTGCGGATGCATCCGCTCATCCACCAGGCAGTGGTCGTGGGGGACAACCGGCCCTGCATCGGAGCCCTGATCACGCTGGACCCGGACTTCCTCGCGCACTGGCGGGCCGGACTGGCCCTGCAGGGCGAGATGCGGGAGGCCCGGGAGGAGAACGCGCTGCGGGAGGAGGTCGCACGGGCCGTGGCCGCGGCCAACAGCGTCGTGTCGCCCGCGGAGTCGATCCGGGTGTTCCGGGTCCTGCCGGAGGCGTTCGACGTGAACAACGGGCTGCTGACGCCGTCGATGAAGCTCCGGCGGGACGAGATCGTGCGGCACTACGCCTCCGAGATCGACGCGATGTACCAGTCCCGCAGGCGTCCCCGGCGGCCTAGTGGCCCGGCCGAACCGTCGAGCTGGGACGACTCCGACAATGTGTTCCGCTGAGCATGCGGCCGGACGCGTAGGCCTCGTCCCCTCGGGAACACGCAACAGTGGCGACGCAAGAGAAAGGACGACAGCCCTGACGACAGCCGTAGCTGACGCCCGGGCCGGAAAGGCGATATGTCAACCGAGCCACGTGGGGACGACGCCCTGACCTCCGAGGAGATCCCGAGCCGCACGAACGCCTTCGTGGGCGAGCCGCACGACGTGACAGGTGCGCGCTTGGCCGCGGAAGAGTTCCTGCGCGACCTCGCGCGCTCCTCCCCGCCCTCTGCCCCCGAGTACTGGGACGACATCCTGCTGGTGGTGACGGAACTGGCCGCCAACGCGGTGCAGTACGCCCCCGGTCCGTTCGCGCTGCGGATGCGCCGGACCTTCGACGGGGTGCATGTGGTGGTGCACGACACCAGCACCACCGAGCCCGCCCCCCGCCCCTTCGATCCGCGCAGCGGCGGCGGAGGCATCGGCTGGCACCTCGTCCACACGTTGTGCGACCAGGTCAGCGTGGTGACCGACGACCGGGGCAAGGACGTGCACGTGTTCATGCCCTGGTGAGCCGGGAGCGTCACGGGCGCGAGGCGCCCGTGACCGGCCCGGCCGCGGCCCTCTCAGGACGCCACGGTCCGAGACCGTGGCGGTCTGATGACGCCGCCCGGCTCAGACCGTGGCGGTCTCACGCGGCGGCAGCCGGTCGTAGTAGTCACCCACGGCCTTGAGGTACTCCCGGTCCCTCGTCTCACTGTCGGTCTGGAAGCGGGGAGCCGCCTTGGCGTCCGCCCTGCTGCAGGCCAGTGTGATCTTTCTCCCCTGGGTGTCGACGCCGGTGACGACTCCGGCCGGCACCAGGACGCTGCGGCCGAACACCCACACCCCGGTGTCGACGACCAGGTGCCGCATGGCGTGCGGGGCGGCCTCCCGGTCCACGTGCCCGATCGTGCCGTCGGTCGCGGCGACCGCGAACCCGGTCAGGTCCTGCCCCTCGGTGTGACCGCTGTCCGGCGCGTACGACCAGATCCTGTCGATGGCCACGCTGTTCCACCCTCCCTGGCGATGTGCTGATGGCGAAGTCCTCGGGCGGACGCCCGCGCCCGCCCCGTTCCACAGCAGCAATTACCCTGCTGCCGCAAGCGCATTCGGCGCACACGCCTGCTACCGCACGGGACGTCCGGGCGGCCCGTCCCGACGATGTTCGGCCGAGGGGGCATGGAGGGTGGATTCCGGGGTAATCGCGGGGGCGCGGTGAGATCCGAAGCCCGTCAGTGGAGGGAGGCACATGAGAAACGGCATTCGAGTCCGGAGAACGACCGGGTTCCCCTCGCACCGCGGTCATCCCCAGAGGTGACCAGCCCAGGCCGTAGCACTTGTTGGAGGTATCCGTGCCCCTCGCCCAGAACCCGCTGTCCGTGGAAGTCGAGCTGCCCCGGGAGGACGTGGCCCTGATCACGGTCGACGGCTACCTGGACGTCGACACCGCGACCGAGTTCCAGGCCCATCTGGCCAACCAACTCCACCACGGCCGACGGCACTTCCTGCTGGACCTCTCGTCCGTCCCCTTCATGGACTCGTCCGGGATGAACATCATCCTGCGGGTGTACCAGGAGACCCGTAAGACCGAGGGCAGTGTGCACGTCATCAGTCCGACGCCGGCCGTGCGGCGCATCCTCGATCTGACCGGCGTCAGCATCACCGTGCCGATATCGGAGAGTGTCGACGAGGCCCTGACCCGTGTCGACGAAGGACCGGAGCACCCCGAGGAGCCGGGGGGACAGAGCGTCTGACGTCCAGGATGCCCCTCGGGCCCGGTGCCGGCGAAAATCGGCGCCCGGCCCTCGCTCCGCCCTGCCCGCACGACGGCTCACCCCGCGCACACGCGGCGACGGCGGCGCCAACCGCCGTTCGCCCGGACCGGATCACTTGCCTGGAAGCAGGTGTCGTACGAGGTCGGCGCATGGTTAGAGTTGTCGCCCGGCAAGTGTCACATCGCCGTCTCGTTGCCAGAAGCGGGCTCGGTCGACGCAACGCGGATGAGGAGAGAACCAGGTGCCGGAGCACGAAGCGGACGGACAGCTCGCGACGCCCACTCACGAGGTCAGGGACTTCCTGTACCGCCGGCGTGAGCAGATCGCCCAGCGGTGGGCGGACGAGCCCCTGTTCCGCACCGTGTTCACCGTCTCGCGGGACGAGGCGGTGGAAGCGGGCAAGGCCGTCGTGGACGCGCTGGCCCAGGTGGCCGACTCGGAGCAGGTGGAGGATCCGGACGCCGCGGGGTTCAGCTCGGTGCGCGAGCAGCTGGGCCGGATGGGCGCGGCCCGCTCGCGTGCGGGGCTGAGCAACACCCAGGTCTCCAGCGAGCTGGCTGCCCTGCGGCCGCCGGTGGAGAACCTGTTGGTTGCCGATCTGACGCAGGTGTCGCCCGAGCACCTGCGGGCGTGTTCGACCGCGTTGACCGTTCTGATGGGCACGCTGCGCCTGGTGGCCATGCAGACGGCCCTCAGCGAGTGGCAGGCGCTCAGTGACCGGCAGCGGCTGCAGCTGATGGAGGTGGCCACGCCGGTCATCCGGCTGTGGGACGGCATCGTGGCCGTGCCGCTCATCGGCACCCTCGACAGCGCCCGCAGCCAGATCGTGATGGAGACGCTGCTGAACGCCGTGGTCGAGCAGCACGCCCGGTTCGCGATCCTCGACATCACCGGGGTGCCGACGGTCGACTCGCTGGTGGCGCAGCACCTGATGAAGACGGTCGCCGCGGCACGCCTCATGGGCGCCGAGTGCATCGTCTCGGGCATCCGTCCCGCCATCGCGCAGACCATCGTGCATCTCGGTCTGGACCTGGACGTGATCACCCGGGCCAGCCTCGCCGACGCGCTGGGTTATGCGCTGCACCAGCTCGGCGCGGACATCGTGAGGCCGGGTGCGGGTCAGCGGTGAACGACGCCTACCCCCCTCCCGTGACCGGCCACGTGCCGGTGCTCCGGCTCGGCGACGTCCTGCTGGTCACGCTCCAGGGGGAACTGCACGACAGCATGGCGCAGCAGCTCCAGCAGGACCTCGCCGAGACCATCTCCCGTACCGGGGTGGGCGGGGTCCTCATCGACATCTCCGGTGTCGAGATCGTCGACTCGTTCCTCGGCCGGGTGCTGGCCGAGATCGCCGCTCAGGCCAAGTTGCTGGCCGCGCGCACCGTGGTGGCCGGGATGCGCCCTGCGGTCGCCATCACCCTGGTCGAACTGGGTCTGACACTGCCGGGGCTGAGCACCGCGCTCAGCACCGAGGCGGGCATGGAGCTGCTCGCGCAGCCGGCCCCCGTGCCCCGTCCCGGCAGCCCGCGTCAGGAGAGTCCGTGATGCACACCGCCTCGGGCGTGGAGGCCTGCCTGCCCATCCGGTCGGACATGGACCTGGTGTGGGTGCGACAGCACGTACGGCAGGCCGCTGCCCGGCTCGGCTTCGGCCTGGTGGACCAGACCAAGCTCATCACCGCGGCCAGCGAGCTGGCCCGCAACACCCTGGTGCACGGCGGTGGCGGACAGATGCAGGCCAGGCAGGTCGGCGGCGCGGGCGTGCAGGGGCTGCAGCTGGCCTTCGCCGACGAGGGGCCGGGCATCGCCGACCTGGACCTGGCGCTGAGCGACGGCTACACCTCCGGCGGCGGTCTGGGCATGGGGCTGAGCGGTGCGCGGCGCCTGGTGCACGACTTCGACATCGACACCGCGCCGGGCTCGGGCACCACGGTGCGGGTGACGTGCTGGGTGGGACGGCCGCCACGTCCGCGCGAGGAGGTCTGATGCCCCGCGTGTGGGACGTGCCGGTGCGCGACGCGACCCGGGTGCGCGACGCGCGGGTCGCGGCGGAGGACGCCGCCGCGCTGGCCGGGCTGGACGAGCGGCGTACCGCGGCGGCCGCGCTGGTCGCGACCGAGCTCGCCACGAACCTGCTGAAGCACGCCGAGGGTGGCCAGGTGCTCATCGACATCGTGGCCCCGCCCGTGCTGCGGGAGGGGCCGCTCGGGGCACGAGTGGTGCAGATCGCCGCGGTCGACCACGGCCCGGGCATCCCCGACGTGCCGGCGGCGCTGCGCGACGGCTTCTCCACCTCCCGCTCGCTCGGCGCCGGGCTCGGCACGTGTCTGCGCCTCTCCGACGACTTCGCCCTGCACAGCGTCCCCGGCCGCGGCACCGTCGCGGTAGCCCGCGTGAGCTCGACACCCCGGGCCGCCGACGGGCCGTCCGGGCCCGGGGGCCGGGCATCCGCAGGGGGACGGTGGCCGGGTGGCACACCGCCGTTCGGCGCGGTGGCATGCGGCGGCCTGACGGGCCACGCGCCGGTGCCGGCCGCTGCGCCCGGTCACACCGGCCAGGGTCCGTCGCTTCCCGTCGGCCCCGCGCGCCGGGCCGACGCCGCCCGGGGAACCGGCCCGGCGCCCGGCGCGGCCCCCGGCCACGATCTCCCTCCGACCGGCTCACCGGGAACCGGACCTGTTCCCCGGACGGCACCGGCCGACGGCTCGCCGGACACCGACGCCCGGTCGGAGGGCTCGGTATCCCGGACGACGCAGGCTCAGGGCCTCGCGGACGTCGGCGCACGAGGGAACGTGTCGTTGTACGGAGCGACACCGACGCGTGGCTCGGCGGACGCCGGCACGTCGGGACACGGCGGCGCGTCCCGGACGGCACCGGCCCACCATCGCGCAGACGGCGGCGCCTCGAGGACCGGCTCCGCCCCCTCGGCGCCGACGGCCCACGATCCCGCGGTCTCCGGCACCCCGGGAACGGGCTCGGTGTCCCGGACCACCGCACAGCGCGCTCCCGCGTCGGACGGTGCCGCCGACGGCGGCACCGGGACGCATCCGGCAGAGCGCCGCGGGGCGCCGGACCGCGCTCTTCCGGTCGCGGAGGTCGGCGCGCAGCACCGTTCCGTGCCGGTTTCCGGGGTGCGGGCCGGTGGGGTGAACATTCCCTACGGCGGAGCCGAGTACTCGGGGGACGCCTGGGCGTGGGTCCGGGCCGGGGACCGGGTGACGTTGATGCTGGCGGACGGGCTGGGGCACGGGCCGGAGGCCGCCCGGGCCTCGTCCGCTGCGGTCACCGCACTGCACCGCTGGGCCCACCTGTCCCCCGCCGAGTCGCTGCAGCGGCTGCACGACGCGCTGCGGGGCACGCGGGGCGCGGCCGTCGCATTGGCCCAGCTCGACCTGACGGCCGGGCGGCTGCGGTTCGCCGGCATCGGCAACGTCGGGGCGCGACTGCGCACCGACGGCATCTGGCGTCCCCTGCTGTCGCGGCCCGGCATCGTGGGCGTCCACCGGCCCGGCACCCTCCGCGAGGAGGAGGCCGGCTGGGTGGGCGACCCGATCCTCATCCTGCACACCGACGGCCTGCCCAGCCGCTGGACGCCGCCGTCCGACCCCGGTCTGCCCGCCACCGACCCGGCCGTGACGGCCGCCGTGACGATACGTGACGCCAGCAGTCCCGCCCGACCGGTGCGGGACGACACCGCCGTGGCCGTGCTGACCTCGAACCCGCCGGAACGCCCATGATGCGCACTTGGCAGATCACCACCGTCACCGACGCGGCCCGCGCCCGCATCTCGCTCGCGCGTCTGGCCGCCGCGTACGGTGTGCCCACCGTCGAACGGACCCGGCTCGCCGCCGATCTCAGCGCCCACCTGCGGCAGTGCCTCACCAAGGGCGGAACCTGGCAGCTCACGATGGACCTGGCGGGCTCCCCCGCCCAGGAGGGCCTGCTGCACGTCGTGGTGACTCCGTCGCCGGAGGCGTGCGCCGCCGGGGAGCCGCTCTGGGAGGTCACGGTCCCCTGCCCCGAGTCGGCCGAGGCCACCGAGGACGGCACCGTCCCCGACGACCCGGCCGCCCTGTCGGAGGCCCTGCTCGGCGCCGACGAGGACACGGCCGTGGTGCTCGACAAACTCACCGAGCAGGAGGACCTGGTCCTCTTCCACCGCGAGGAGCTGCACCAGACCAACCAGGGCGTCCTGGCCCTGCACGCCGAGCTGGACGCGGCCGGGCGGGCCCAGCGCGAGGCCTTCGCCGCCGAGCGCAGCGCCCGCAACGAGGCGGAGAGCGCCCGGCGCCGGCTGACGTTCCTCGCGGACGCGAGCGCGGTGCTGACGGCGTCGCTCAACCACGAGGAGATCGTGCGCCGGCTGCCGGACCTGCTGGTGCCCGAGTACGCGAGCAGCGTCGACGTCTGGCTGTTCGACCACGAGGAGGACAAGCACCGGTCGGCGCCGCATCCGGCCGCCGCGGTCGTAGCGGCTCGTACCGGGCGGCCCCAGTACGCCGCCGACCATCCCGGCAACCTGCCCGGCGTGGAGGACCAGCCGCCCTCGGCCCTGGATCCCGGACGGCCGCTGCTGTGCGTGCCGCTGCCGACGCGGCGGGCTCCGCTGGGGATCCTGACGCTCTCGCCGCCCGGCGAACGCTGGGATCCGGACGACGCGGTGATGCTGATCGAGCTCACCCGGCGAGCCAGCATCGCGATCGACAACGCCCGGCGCTTCGAGCACAACCGCGACATCGCCGAGACGCTGCAGCGTGCCCTGCTGACGGATCTGCCGGCCACGCCGGGTCTGAGCCTGGCGGCACGGTATCTTCCGGCCACCCACGGTCTGAACATCGGCGGCGACTGGTACGACGCGTTCCCTCAGCGGGACGGCGGTCTCATCACCGTCATCGGCGACGTGACCGGACACGGTCTGCACGCGGCGGTCATGATGAGCCAGCTGCGCACCGCGCTGCGGGCGTACGCCGTCGACGGCGACAGCCCCGGCAGGCTGCTGACCCGCCTGCACCGGTTCCTGCACCATCTCCAGCCGGATCTGTACGCCACCGCCGTCATCGCCCGGTTCCACCCGGACGAGCCCACACTCACCTGGGCCGCGGCAGGGCATCCCCCGCCGGTGCTGCGTCTGCCCGACGGCACCGTGCGCACCCTCGACGCCAAACCCGGTGCGATGCTCGGCATCCCGCTCACCCAGGAGATCGCCGACCACACGGAGGACCTGGAACCCGGCTCGACCCTCGCGCTGTACACGGACGGGCTGGTGGAGCGGCGTGCCCAGGGCATAGACCCCGGGATCGAGCGGCTGGCCACGGCGCTCGGCGGGTTCCGGTCCGCGGAACTGGACGCGGATCTGGAGGGTTCGGCGGACCGGCTGCTGCATCCGCTGCTGAGCGATTCCGAGCGGGACGACGACGTGTGCCTGTTGCTGTGTCATGTCCAAGGTCGCGGGGACTCCTGACGACGGGTCCGGCCGTCCGGGTGTGCACGCGTTCTTCACTCCCGCCTGGTGCTTTTCGGCCAGGGTGCGGGCATGGTGGTGATCGACGCGTTCGTCTGCCTGCTGCGTCCGGCTGGCGTGCCGGCCGGAGACACGGTGGGATCGAAAGGGTGCGAACCAGCGATCCAGGGGCAGTCGGAAGGCGTTCGAGGCAGACCGCCTGGAGCCGCAGAAAGGGATGAACACCGTGACACGACCCAGGATCCTGGTGGTTGGCGCAGGCTTCGCCGGCGTGGAGTGCGTCCGCCGTCTGGAACGGAAACTCTCCCCGGACGAGGCGGACGTCACGCTGGTGACGCCGTTCGCCTACCAGCTCTACCTGCCGCTGCTCCCCCAGGTCGCCTCCGGCGTGCTGACGCCGCAGTCGATCGCCGTCTCCCTGCGCCGCAGCAAGAAGTACCGCACGCGCATCATTCCGGGCGGCGCCATCGGCGTGGACCTGAAGTCCAAGGTCTGCGTCATCCGCACCATCACCGACGAGATCGTCAACGAGCCGTACGACTACATCGTGCTGGCCCCCGGCAGCATCACCCGGACCTTCGACATCCCGGGGCTGACGGACCACGCGTTCGGGATGAAGACGCTCGCGGAGGCCGCGTACATCCGCGACCACGTCATCTCGCAGCTGGATTTGGCCGACGCGAGCCAGGACCCCGCCGAGCGGGCGTCGCGGCTGCAGTTCGTGGTGGTCGGCGGCGGCTACGCGGGCACCGAGACGGCGGCGTGCCTGCAGCGGCTGACGCACGCGGCGGTCAAGCGCTACCCCCGGCTGGACCCGGGTCTGATCAAGTGGCACCTGATCGACATCGCGCCGAAGCTGATGCCGGAGCTGGGCGACAAGCTCGGCAGCAGCGCACAGGAGATCCTGCGCCGGCGGGGGATCGAGATCTCCCTGGGCACCTCCATCGCCAAGGCCGGTCCCGAGGAGGTCACCTTCACCGACGGACGGGTGATCCCGACCCGCACGCTCATCTGGACCGCCGGGGTCGTCGCCAGCCCGCTCATCGCCACGCTGGGCGCGGAGACCGTCAAGGGCCGGCTCGCGGTCGCCCCGGAGATGAACCTGCCGGGCGACGACGGGGTGTTCGCGCTCGGCGACTCGGCCGCCGTGCCCGACCTGGCCAAGGGCGACGGGGCCATGTGCCCGCCCACCGCGCAGCACGCCCTGCGTCAGGGCAGGCACGTCGCCGAGAACGTCATCGCGTCGCTGCGGGGCCAGGCGCTGAAGCCGTACGTGCACAAGGATCTCGGGCTCGTCGTGGACCTCGGCGGCACGGACGCGGTGTCCAAGCCGCTGGGCATCGAACTGCGCGGGCTGCCCGCCCAGGCCGTGGCCCGCGGCTACCACTGGTCGGCGCTGCGCACCAATGTGGCCAAGACGCGGGTGATGACGAACTGGCTGCTCAACGCGGTCGCCGGTGACGACTTCGTGCGGACGGGGTTCCAGGCTCGCAAGGCCGCGCGGCTGAAGGACTTCGAGTACACCGACGCCTATCTGACGCCGGAGCAGGTGCGGGCGCAGGCCGGGGGGTCCGGCGGGGCGGAGTAGGAAGGCCCGGACGGGAGCTTGTGCTCGCGGCATGTCATGCTGAGATACGGATCTTGGTGTGAGCAGGGAGAGAGTGCGGCGGCGTGAGGGCAGCGGGACGCGCGGTACGGGCACGACTGCGGGACCGGATCGCGGCGTCCGACCCCGGACTGCTGCGTCTGACCGCCGGGTTGCGGACGGTCGGCGCGATCACCCTCACCGTGGCCGTGCTGTCCCTGCTGCAGGCCGATGTGCACCTGCTGGTGGCCGGGGCCATGGCGGCGATGGTCGCCACCTTCGCCATCCGCGAGAATCAGCTCGGTGCGCAGGCGGTGACGCTCGCACTGGGACTGCCGGTGGCCCTGGCCTCGGTCTCCCTGGGGGCGGTCCTCAACACGCGGGTCGTCGTTGGTGACGCCTTCTTCGTCGTTCTGATCTTCTGCGCTGTCTATGGCCGCCGGTTCGGCGACCGGGGCACCGCGCTCGGGCTGATCGGTTTCCAGGTCTACTTCCTGTCCCTGTTCGTCGGCGCCACCGTCGCCACGCTGCCGGCGCTGTGCGGTGCCATGGCGCTGGCGTTCTGCTCCAGTGCGCTGATGCGCTTCGCGATCGTGCCCGCGACGCCCACGGGTGTGCTGCTGCGGCTGCGTCTGGCCTTCCGCGCCCGGCTGGCCCAGCTGGTGTCCGCGCAGACGGAACTCCTCGACGCCTCCGCGGACGAGATGGACAAGGCCCTTGAGGCCGTGCGCGAGGGGACCGCCCGTCTCCACGAGACGGCGATGATGATCCAGGGACGGCTGGAGGAGGGCACCCCGGACGAGTCGGCGGCGCGGCTGGTGCAGCGCAGGATCGCGGACGCCGAGATCGCCGCGGAGCGGCTCGGCCTGCTGCTGCTGACCGCCCGTACGGCCGAACGGGCGGACACGCTGACCCTGCACCTGCCGGGCGCGCCCGCCCCGTCGCTCACCGGGCCGGAGATGCCGGACGAGGCGGGCGCCACCCTGCGCCGCGATCTGCGGGCACTGCACGCTCTGGTGCTGCGGGCCGGCAGCGGCGACACGGGCACCGGCCTGGCCCATGTGCGCAACCGGCTCCTCGGCTACCGCGACGAGGAGAACCTGCCGCCCGCCTCGGCCGCCGTCCAGGACGTCTTCCGCGGGATCGGCGAGTCGGCCCGCGCGGTGCTCGGACTGCGGATCGCTCTGGACGGCCCGCAGGACGAGTCGGACGACACTCCCGCCACGGCCCGCTCACGCGAGGAGCTGGACGCCGAGGACGCGGCGATCGACGGCGGCGGCGAGGAGACGGCGCAGGAGGAGCAGACGGGGTTGCGACGGCCCACCACGCGTGCGGCCGTGCAGGTCGCCGTCGGGTCCGCGCTGGCCATCGTGGGCGGCGAACTGCTGTCGACGCAGCGCTGGTACTGGGCGGTGCTGACGTGCTGGATCGTCTTCCTCAACACCGCCTCGACGGGCGAGATCCTGGTCAAGGGGTACCGGCGGCTGCTCGGCACGGTGTTCGGCGTGGTGGCCGGGATCGTCCTGGCGGGGCTGGTGGGCAACCACACGTGGACGGCGTTCGCCCTGGTCCTGGTGCTGATCTTCGCGATGTTCTACTCGGCGCCCTTGTCGTACACCCTGATGTCGTTCTTCGTGACAGCGATGCTGGGGCTGCTCTACACGCTGCTGCACACCTACAGCCTCGACGTGCTCGTACTGCGCATCGAGGAGACGGCCCTCGGCGCGGCCTGCGGGGTGGTCGCGGCGGCACTGGTGCTGCCGGTGCAGACGGACCGCCGTACGAACGAGCTGCTGGGCACCGTGCTGGAGCGGCTGGCCGAGGTCACGGAGGCCGCGGTCGGGCAGCTCAGCGGCGGGCCCGCGGACGAGTTGCTCGACAAGGCGCGCGATCTGGACCAGGCACTGGCCGATCTGCGGGCCGCCACCCAGCCCCTGATCCACCCGGTCACTCCGCTGCGGACCCGGCGGAACACGGCCCGCTACGTGGTGGCGCTGCTGGAGACGTGCGCGTACCACGCGCGGACTCTGGCGGCGACCGCGGAGCTGCTGCCCACGCATCCCTCGATCGCGGCGGA
Source organism: Streptomyces sp. NRRL B-1140 (assembly GCF_001280065.1). GTDB lineage: Bacteria > Actinomycetota > Actinomycetes > Streptomycetales > Streptomycetaceae > Streptomyces. The sequence goes on along the minus strand of NZ_LGEA01000123.1, from coordinate 2,889 downwards.
CCCACGGCTGCGCGGGGCCGCGGGGCGCACCGTGCGCAACATCGGGGCGATCGCGGCCCGGGTCGCCGACGAGCACGCGGGCGCGCGGGTCGAGACCGGGCCGAGCATCGCGTCCCTGCTGGGGTCCGATGCCGGCACGCCGCGCTACGGCCGCATCACCGATCGCGTGCTGCGGCATCTGGAGCGGCTGGACGAGGCCGTGGTGGGCCTGGCCCGGCCGCTGGACGTGCCGGTGGCTGCGCCCAAGGGGTGAGGGTCCCCCGCGTGCGGTGAGAGCCCTCCGGGCCCATGAGGAAGGGCCACGAGCCACTGCCGGTCAGAAGTCCGTGGGCAGCCCGCTCACCTCGGCGATGCCCCGCAGCTCCTCGGTCTGCTTGTGCCGGTCCCGGATGTAGTCGGCTATCTCGCCGAGGCGGATCGGGTCGGACGCGGTGGTGGCGTCCGTGACGATCCTGACCGGGCCGGTGTCGTCGATGTCGAGTTCGACGACTTCGTTGTCCAGGCGGCCGGTGACGGCGGTGGCGATGACGAGAGCCACCTCGTCACGGACCTCCTGGGGCAGTTCGTCGTCGCCCCCGGAGTCGAGCGCGAAGTCGAGGCTGGACAGGCGTTCCTCTTCGATCGCCTCGAGGACCGGTTCCACCGCGCGCATCAGGAGGCGGTAGTCCTCCGTGTCCATCCGGATGCGCAGGAGGTCCAGGTACATGTCCACGGGCCGGCCATCGCCATGCGGAATCTCGGAATCGCTCATTGGCATCGTGTTCCCCGCGAATCCCGGCTCAGACGCGACGCCACCGGGCCATGGCGAAGGAGAACACCCCGAAGAGCACCAGCCCGGCCGCGACGCACGCCAGCAGCCAGGGGCCGAGCGGAGTGTCGGCGAAGGTGCGCAGGGTGTCGTCCAGGCCCTTGGCCTTGTCGGGTTCGTAGTCGATGGCCGCACGGACGGCGAAGACCCCGGCCACCGCGAAGACCAGGCCCCGGGCCGCGCCGCCGGCCACGCCCGTGACGTCGACCAGCTGCCGCGTGCGGTGGCTCATCTGCCCCAGCCGGAGCTTGTCGTGGTACTTGCGCATCACCGCGCGTACCGCGATCCAGCCGCCGGCCACGACGACGCCGACCCCCGCCGCACCGACGAGCCACTGGCCGCCGGGTATCTCCAGCGCCTTGGCCGTGGCGTCCCGGGACTGCCGGTCGCTGGATCCGCCGCTCTGGTGGCGGCTGACCGCGAAGTTCAGCACCGAGTAGGCGACGAAGACGTAGAAGACGAACCGGGCCGCCGCCATGAGCCGCTTGCGTGCGCTGCGGCCGTCCTTGCCGGTCGAGCCGAAGAGGGCCTCGGACAGCCGCCACAGGGCCATGCCGACGAGACCGATGCCCAGCGCCCACAGCAGTACCGCTCCGAACGGCTTCTGGGCGAGTTCCTGCAGGGCTCCTCCGCGGTCGGCCTGGTGGCCGGTGTCGCCGAAGGCGATCTGCAGGGCCAGCGCCCCGACGAGCAGATAGATCACGCCCCGGGCGGCGAAACCCGCCCGTGCCGCCCCCTCGGTCACCGAACCCCGCGCCATCCGCCGGGCCCGCATCCGACCGCCCTGTGCCATCGCACTCGTGTTCATGTAGACCTCCCGGCAGTCCGGATGCCCCGGGTCGGCGTTCACACACCCTGCACAACCGCCGGACCAGGGGATTCCGGTTTCCGTCCGGGTTCTGACTCCCCAGCGGCACGACTGCGCTCGATGTCAGGGCACGAACGAGGGCCCGGCCGCGGCTTGCGCCGTCGGCCGGGCCCTCGTTCGGCCTCGTCCTCCCCGTCGCTCAGTGGCGCGCCGGGATCAGGCTGGCTCGGTGACCGGCATGCGCCGCCCGGTCATCGGCGCGGCGGGTTCGCGAACCGGTGCGGGTGCGCTCGCGAGCCACTGGTGTGCGGCCTCCAGGGCACGCTCGACGGTCCGGGTGCCGGTGGACACGCACAGCGTGTACGCCAGGTCGCGTACCCGGGGGTTCTGCTCCGCCGGTCCGCCGGTGGCTTCGGCGGCGGCCAGAGCCTCGTACTCGTCGACGAGCCGGCGCAGCACGGCGGGGTGGGGCCTCAGCATGGTGGGTTTCGCTCCTCGTGATGTCGGGTGGTCAGGCCGTCGTGGCGGGGCCGCCGGTGCCCCGGTTGCCCGTCCGCTGCCCCAGGACCTCGTCGCGCACCCGGGCGCAGCTGCGGCTGATGAGGCGGGAGACGTGCATCTGGGAGATGCCGAGATGGTCGGCGATCCGGCTCTGGGTCATGTCCTCGAAGAAGCGCATGTAGAGGATGGCCCGTTCGCGTTCCGGCAGGCGGCGCAGGCCTTCCTTGGCGGACTCGCGGTCCACGACGACGTCGAAGGACGAGTCGGCCGCGCCGAGGGTGTCGGCGAGGCTGTAGCCGTCGTCGTCGGCCGAGAGTTCGGCGTCCAGCGACAGCGTGCTGAAGCTGTCCAGGGCCTCGAGCCCGGCGTTGACCTCTTCCTCGCTGAGGCCGGTGTGGGTGGCGAGGTCCGCCACGGAGGGTTCGGGGCTGCCCGGATTCTGGGTGAGTTCACGGCGTGCCACCCGCACCTTGTTGCGCAGTTCCTGCACACGGCGGGGCACCCGCAGGGCCCACATGCGGTCCCGGAAGTGCCGCTTGACCTCGCCGGTGATGGTCGGGACGGCGTAGCTTTCGAAGGCACCCCGGCTCGGGTCGAACCGGTCGATGGCCTTCACCAGGCCCAGTGCGGCGACCTGCCGCAGATCCTCGATCGACTCTCCGCGGTCGCGGAAGCGGCCGGCGATCCGGTGGGCCATGGGCAGCCACAGGGTGACCAGTTCGTCCCGGACGGCCTCCCGCTCGGGTCCCTCCTCCAGCTCCGCCATCCGGGC
>NZ_LGEA01000122.1 GCF_001280065.1 Streptomyces sp. NRRL B-1140 | reverse complement strand
CGGATGTTGGACACCTACGAGAGTGAACGCAAGCCGCACGCCCGGCATGTGATCCGGCTCGCGGTGGCCATGGGCTGGGCCATGACCGGCGGCCAGGACAGTGCCGCCGCACTCCGCCGAAGACTCCTGGCCGCGGCCTGCCACCTCCCCGGCCTGACCGAACTGGCGGGCCGCGATCTCAGCCCGCCGCTGACCACCGGCCCCCTCGTCCGACGCCGCCTCCGCAGGAGGCTGGTGGGCACCCATTGCCCGCAACCGTGGATCATCTCCGAGGGCCGGCGGGTCCGCCTCGACGAGGTGCTGGGAGACTCCTTCACCGTTCTGACCGCCACCGAACCCGGGCCTTCGCTGACCGCGCTCGCCCGCGGCCTCGGCGTACTCGCGGTCCCCGTGACCGAACTCGGCGACGACGGCACCCTCGCCGCCTGGCTGCGCGCGGGCCGGGCGGACGCCGTACTGCTGCGCCCCGACCGCGTCGTCATGGACGTCGTCCCGGCAGGGGCCCGCGACTTCACGGACACCGCCGCCTGGGCATCCCTCCTGCACACCACCCGCAGCCCCCTGCCACGCCAACGGACCATCGACAACAGCCTGCTGAGGAGCGCCGCCCGATGACCGTGCTCGAACCTTTCACGACGCCCGATCCGCGGGCCGTCGCGGACAGCAACATCATGGACTTCGCCCGCCACGTCGGGATGCCCGGCTCCGACTACGCCACCCTGCATCGCTGGTCGGTCACCGATCTGGAGGGCTTCTGGGGTCGGGTGTGGGAGTACTTCGACATCGACGCGGACACCCCCTACGAGAAGGTCCTGGCGGAGGACCGGATGCCCGGCGCGCGTTGGTTCCCGGGCGCCACCCTCAACTACGCGCACCACGCGCTGCGGAACCTGGCCGACGACGCTGTGGCGGTCATCGCCCTCGACGAGACCGGCTCCTGCTACGAGGTGACCGCCGGCCACCTGCGCGCCCAGGTGGCCTCCGTCGCCGCCACCCTGCGCGACCTGGGCGTCGACAAGGGTGGCCGGGTCGTCGGCTACCTGCCCAACACGCCGCATGCGATCGTCGCGTTCCTGGCCGCCGCGAGCCTGGGTGCCGTGTGGTCGGTGTGCGGGCAGGATTATGCCCCCAAGGCGGCAGCCGACCGGTTCGCCCAGCTGGAGCCGACCGTCCTGGTCGCCGCCGACGGCTACCTCTTCAACGGGACCGCCCACGACCGCCGCGACGCCGTCCTCGAACTCGCCAGTGCCCTGCCGTCGTTGAAGGCCACGCTGCTGGTGGACCATGTGGGCCTGCCGTGGCCGTCGCGGGCGTACCCGTCCTTGATCGTCCCGTGGGAGGACGCCTCCACCCGCACCGAGGAACCCACCTGCGTGCCGGTGCCGTTCGACCACCCCCTGTGGGTCGTGTTCTCCTCCGGCACCACCGGCCTGCCCAAGGGCATCGTGCACGGCCACGGCGGTGTCCTGCTGGAGCATCTCAAGACTCTGGGCCTGCACTCCGACCTGGGCTCCGGCGACCGCCTCCTGTGGTACACCACCACGCACTGGATGATGTGGAATCTCGTCGCCTCGACGTTGCTGACCGGTGCCACGACCTGCACCTACGACGGCAGCCCGGCGCCCCTCGCGAAGCCCGACGTCCTGTGGGAGCTGGCCGCGCGTCACCGGGTGACCGTCTTCGGCACCAGCCCCCAGTATCTGCTCGGCATGGAGAAGTTCGGCATCGACCCGTCCGTCCACGACCTGTCCTCGATCCGTGTGGTCGGATGCACCGGCTCCGCCCTGCCTGCCTCCGCCTACCCCTGGGTCCGTGACCACGTCGGCCACCGCGTACTGCTTGCCTCCATCAGCGGCGGCACCGACGTCGTCTCCGGCTTCGCGGGCGGCGCGCCCAACACACCCGTCTGGGCGGGACAGTTGTCCGCGCCTCACCTGGGTGTGGCGCTGGCCGCCTATGACGCCGAGGGCTTCCCGGTCGTGGACCGGGTCGGCGAGCTGGTCGTCACCCGCCCGATGCCGTCGATGCCGCTGTATTTCTGGAACGACCCCGACGGCACCCGCTACCGCGACGCCTACTTCTCCTTCTACCCCGGTGTGTGGCGGCACGGCGACTGGATCACCCTCACCTCCCATGGCTCGGTGATCGTCCACGGCCGCTCCGACTCCACGCTCAACCGCAACGGCGTCCGCCTGGGCAGCGCCGACATCCACGACGTCGTCGAACGCCTCCCGGAGATCACCGAAGCCCTCGTCATCGGGGCCGAGGAAGCCGACGGCGGCTACTGGATGCCGCTCTTCGTCGTTCCCGCCGCAGGGGTGATCCTGGACGACGCCCTCCGCGACAGGATCCGCGACGCCATCCGGACCGGCGCCTCACCCCGCCACGTCCCCGACGAGATCATCGAAGTGCCGGGCATCCCGCACACCCGCACCGGCAAGAAACTCGAAGTCCCGGTCAAACGCCTCCTTCAGGGCGCCCCGGTCGAACAGGTCGTCAACCTGGCCGCCGTGGATGCTCCCGACCTCATCGACCACTACGCCCGTCTGGGCGCGGCACGCAAGGACCGATCGGCATGACGACCGCACAGACCATCCTCGCCGTCGCGCTGTCCCTGGTCTTCCTCCCTCTCGGGTTGGCGAAGGTCGCGGCCGTGCCGTTCATGCGTGAGGCGGCCGCGCACGTCGGCATGTCAACGGGCCTCTACCGAATCATCGGCACGCTGGAGCTCGCCGGGGCCGCCGGGCTGCTGCTCGGTCTGGCTTCGGCCCCGCTCGGCGTGGCCGCCGCTGCCGGGCTGGCTCTGCTCATGGTGGCTGCCGCGGTGGTGCACCTGCGCCAAGGCGACCCGCCCGTGCGGGCCCTGCCCGCCGCCGTACTGGCCCTGACGGCGGTGGCGTACGCCGGGGTGGCGATCACGGCCGGCTGACAGCCCGGGGGCGCGCCGCATCGAGCGGGAGGCTGTCGACGCCCGGCGGCTCACGGGCTTCCCGTTCGGCGTTCCCGAACACGGCTTCGTCTGGGGAACGCGTCATGCCCGGCCGGCCCCGAAGTGCTTCTCCTCGCTCAGCCGTCCTGCCCTGCCGCAACCCTGATGACTTCATCATTTTTCTCTGCCGTAACCCTTGACGGCGCATTCCATCAAGCCTGACTATTTCATCATCGCGAGTTGTTGCGCTGACGGCGCCCGTCTGGACAACGGGCCAAGGAACGGGAGTTCGCCGAGGCTGCGCTCCCGTCAGTCATCCACGGACCAGCCCGCCCCGCACGCCTTGTCCTGACCCTCGCTTTCGCACGGTTCACTCAGGAGGGCTCTTCATGCCCATGCGTACGCAGATCCCCGTCTACCACCCCGATCTGTACTCGGCCTCGGCCATCCGCGACACGTATCCGCACTACGCCGCGCTGCGTGACCTCGGCCCCGTGGTCCGGCTGAGCAAGCACAAGGTCTACGCCCTGCCGCGCTACGCCGAATGCAAGCAGGTGCTGCTGGACGACGAGACCTTCGTCTCCTCGGGGGGCGTCGGCCTGAACCCCGTCGCCAACCGCGTGGGCCAGGGCACCACGCTGTTCAGTGACGGCGAGGAGCACGCCCGCCGCCGCTCCCTCCTCGCGCACCGCCTCACCCCCAGGGCGCTGCGCACGATGCAGGAGACGGTCGAGAAGCAGGCCGCAGCCGTGGTCGCGGCAGCCGTAGCCCGCCGGACGGTGGATGCGGTGGAGGTCGCCACGGCGCTGCCCATGTCGGTCGTCCCCGACCTGGTCGGCTGGCCCGAGCAGGGCCGCGAGCACCTGCTGCGCTGGGCCGGCGCCACCTTCGATGCCCTGGGTCCGTTCAATCGCCAGGCGGCGCGCACCCTCCCCGCGTCCCTCGGCATGCTGCGCTACGCGCGCGGTGTCGTACGCGACCGGTCCGTGCTGGACGGCAGCATGGGCCACGACCTGCTGCGCGCCGCCGACGAGGGCCGGATCATGCCCGCCGAGTGCGCCACCATGATGATCGACTACCTGGCGCCGTCCCTGGACACCACCATCAGTGCCATCTCCAGTGCCCTGCACCTGTTCGCCACTCACCCCGAACAGTGGCGCCTGCTGAAGGCGGACCCCGACCTGGTCCCGAAAGCGGTCAACGAGGTCGTCCGCTACGCGTCCCCGATCCGCGCCTTCTCCCGTATCGCCGCCCGCGACACGGAACTGGCGGGCATCCCCCTGTCCAAGGGCTCCCGGGTGCTGGTCCTCTACGGCTCCGCCAACCGCGACCCGCTGGAGTGGGACGACCCGGACACCTTCGACATCCGCCGCGACGCCGCCCGCCAACTCGGCTTCGGGCAGGGCACCCACGGCTGCGCCGGCCAGGGCCTGGCCCGCATGGAGACCTCGGCGATGCTCCGTGCCCTGGTCGAACGCGTCGACCGCATCGAGGTGGCCGGGACACCCGAGTGGGCCCTGAACAACATCATCCACCGCCTCGAGAGCCTGCCTCTCGAACTCATCCCCGCCTGAACCCCGCCGCTCGCCCGTTCGAGGACAGCTGAGGACAGCACCATGAAGATCTCCGTCGACCATCCACGCTGCGAAGGCCACGGCCTATGTGCCGACCAGGCCCCCGACATCTTCAGCCTGGACGACGACGCCGAACTCACCTACCACTTCGAGGGCACCGACGTCCCCGAGGAGCATCAGCTCGCCGCCCGCGCGGCCGTCAACGCCTGCCCGGTCGCCGCCCTGCGAGTCCTGTCGTGACCGCACCGCGCTCGGTACTCGTCGTCGGAGAGTCACTCGCCGGCACCACCGCCGCTCGGCACCTGCGCACCCTCGGCCACACCGGGCCCCTCACGATCATCGGTGCAGAGGAACTCGGCGCCTACTCGCGCCCGCCCCTGTCCAAAGCCGTCCTGAAAGACCCGGCCGCCGACGACACCCTCGGCCTGGCCCTCGACGGACTGGACGCCGACGTCATCCGCTCGCCCGCCGTCGCCGCCGACACCCGGCACCGCACCGTCACCACCGGCGACGGGCGCCAGGTCGGCTACGACGCGCTGATCATCGCCACCGGCGCGGGCGCCCGCCGCCTCGCCGCCCCCGGGCAGCGGGGCGAACTCGTCCTGCGCACCCTCGACGACGCCCGCCGACTCCGTGCCCGGTTGGCGGACGCCGGGTCGGCGATCGTGGTCGGCGCCGGCTTCCTGGGCATGGAGGTGGCCAGCGCCTGTGCCGCCCGCGGCATCCCGGTCACCGTCGTGGACGCCGACCGCCCGCTGGAACGCATCCTCGGCGACCATCTGTCCGCCGAGATCACCGCACGCGCCGCGGCGTACGGCATCCGCTTCATACAGGCCACCGGCTTCGCCACCCTGACCGGCGACCCCGTCAGCGGCGTGGCGCTCCCGGACGGCACCGAGCTCACCGCGGATCTGGTGGTCACCTGCGCCGGAGAAGTACCCAGCGTCGGCTGGCTGGCAGGGACGAACCTCGCCGACCGCCTCGGCGTCGGCATCGACCATGCCTGCGCCACCACCGTGCCCGGCGTGTTCGCCGCCGGCGACGTCACCTACCTCCGCGGCGACGGCACACGACCCGACCGGCGTGCGCCCTTCTGGTCCAACGCCGTCGCCCAGGGCAGGACCGCGGCGGCCTCCGCCCTCGGCCTCGCTGCGCCGGGACCAGCGCAGGACGACTACTTCTGGACCGAGGTCGCCGGTCTCACCGTCAAGATCGTCGGTCGTCTGCCGCTCCTTGGCGAACCCACCACAGTGCAGGGCAGCGTGGCCGACGGACGCGCACTGCTGACCTGGACCCGTGCAGACGGAACGTCGACGGTGGTCGCCTACGGACTGCGCAAACCGGTCGCCGCGCTGCGGGCCTTGGCCGCCACGCCTTTGCCGCCGTCACCATGACGGCGGGCGATGAGCGTCACCTGAGATCCCATCAGGACCTGATGCCGCTGCAGCATGTGCGGTCGTCAGTCCGTTCCGCCGTTCAGTAGTGCTTCGAGCTCGGCAGCCGCGCCCGCGCCGCCGTCCTCGAAGAGGACCCTGTTCAACAGCGAGGGCAGTCGACGGGCAGGCAGGTCCAGGAAGGGGCCCAGTCGCCGGGCCAGTTGTGCCGGGTCGCTGCCCAGACCGTGCCGGGCCAGAGCACCGGCCGTGCGCCCCCAGAGCCGGGGGTCGTCGATCAGGTTCCGCACAGTGACCACCTCGGACGGTGTCGGCGCGGGGCAGGGATCGTCGGTGATCCAGGAGTGCGTGCCGTGGGCCACCTCCTCCGGGGGCTGCTCGGAACCGGGCAGGTGGACGGTGGCCCGTGCGCCCACGGGTACGACGACCTGCAGGTGGAAGCGGCTGTGCTCACGCCGCCAGCTCACCGACGCCTCGCCGTACGGGGTCAGATGCACGGCCGTGGCGTGGGTGAGCGACCAGTGCGGGAGCGGGCGCACGCGGATTTCGCGGTAGCCGGGTGTGGCCGGGGCCAGCCCGGCCACGGCTCGGTGCATCCAGTCGGCGACGGCTCCGAGGGCGTAGTGGTTGAAGGAGGTCATTTGGCCGGGATTGACCGTGCCGTCGGGCAGCATGCTGTCCCAGCGTTCCCAGACGGTGGTGGCGCCCATCGTCACGGGATACAGCCAGGAGGGGCAGCCTTTCTCCTGCAGCAGCCGGTGGGCGAGGTCCGGGTGCCCGGCGGAGGTGAGGGCGTCGGTCATCAGCGGGGTGCCGACGAATCCGGTGGCGATCCTGAAGCCGTTCGTGCGGACGAGGTCGGCGAGCCGGTGGCCGGCCACGGCGCGATATCGGGAAGTCGGCAGCAGGTTCCATTGCAGGGCCATGGCGTAGCCGGTCGGTGAGTCGCCCAGGATCCGGCCCGCCGGGGTGACGAAGGTCCGGGCGAATGCCTCCCGGGTCCGCTCGGCGAGCGCGGAGTACCGTGCGGCCTCTTCGGAGCGGCCCAGTACCTCCGCGGTGCGGGCGACGATGTCGGCGCACCGGACCAGGCACGCGGTGGCGACGACGTCCGCGGGCGTGCGGGCGGCGAACGGGTCGTCGGGCGGCGCGGTCGGGTCGAGCCAGTCGCCGAACTGGAAGCCGCCCGCCCACACGCCGTCGGTGGTGAGCGAGGCGATCTTGTCGACCCATGCGCGGGCGCTCGGGTACTGCCGCTCAAGGACGCCGCGGTCGGCGTACCGCTCGTACAGCACCCAGGGCACCACCGGTGCCGCGTCGCCCCAGGCCGCCGCGGTCGGAGCCGCGTCGTCCAGGATGTCGGGGATCACCCACGGCACCGCGCCGTCGGGGTGCTGCTCGGCGGCGAGGTCGGCGAGCCAGGAGGACAGGAAGCCCGCGGTGTCGTAGAGGAAGGCGGCGGTGGGGGAGAAGACCTGGATGTCGCCGGTCCAGCCGAGCCGCTCGTCGCGCTGCGGGCAGTCGGTCGGTACGTCCAGGAAATTGCCCCGCGTGCCGCGGACGACGTTCTCGTGGAACTGCTCCAGATCCCGGTCCGAGCAGGAGAACCAGCCCGTGCGGCGCAGGTCGCTGCCGACGACCACGGCCCGCAGGTCCTCCGCTTTCAGGTCGGTGACGCCGGTGACCTCGGCGTACCGGAATCCGTGAAACGTCAGCGAGGGTTCGAGGTCTGTCTCCGCGCTGTCGGCCAAGAGGTAGGTGTCGGTGGCGTCGGCCGTGCGCAGCGGCCTGGTGCACAGCTCCTCGTTCTCCAGAACCTCCGCATGCCGGACGGTGACCTCCGTGCCGGCCACGGTGTCGCGCAGGCGCAGCCGGACCCAGCCGACGACGTTCTGGCCGAAGTCGACGAGGGTACGGCCGGACGGCGACTGCCAGACCTCAAGGGCCGGCAGTACCTCGATGGCGCGGACGGGCGGTCCCTCCGGCGCGACGAGCCGCGCGAGGTCCGCCTCCTCGTCGGACAGCACGTCCACCGGGCCGTCGGCTGCACCCGGAGTGAAGCGCAGGTCGGTGCGCTGCCCCTGGTAAAGATCGTCGGCGACGATGCCGGTGTCCCGGGCTCGCCACTCCCCGTCGGTGCCGACGACCTCCGCCGAACCGTCGGCGTAGCGGACTTCCAGTTGCGCGAGCAGGGCCAGTCGGTCTCCGTACAGGGCGCGGGCACCCCACCAGCCGAGGCGGCCGCGGTACCAGCCGTTGCCGAGCACGATCGACAGCGTGTTCTCGCCTTCCTTGAGCAGCGTGGTGACGTCATGGGTCTGGTACCGCAGCCGGTGACGGTAGCTGGTCCAGCCAGGGGCGAGGACCTCGTCGCCGACCCGGCCTCCGTTCAAGGACGCGGTGTAGACACCGTGAGCGGTGACGTAGAGGCGAGCCGAGACCACGTCCGCCCGCAGCACGACCGCCCGTACGAGCTCCGGGGCGGGTGCGTCCAGGGCTCCGTGGCGTCGGGGCGTGATGAAGTGGGCCGTCCAGTCGTCAGGGCCCAGCAGCCCGGTCTCCACGGCGACGGGCGCGCTCCAGTCGCTCCACCGTGTCCCGGAAGCCACCCGGATCCGGACGCTCGCCCGGGTGCGCGAGGGCAGTGGCGCGAAGGGCCAGGACACCAGCACCTGTTCGGCCGACTCGACCCGTGCCGTCGTGGCACCGTCCAACTCCACCTCGTAGGCCGTCTGCCGCCAGGCGGGGTCGGCTGTGCGGACCTGCCAGGACAGGCGGGGCTCGGGGGTGCCGACGCCGAGGGGGTCCTCCCGGTGCTCGAAGCGGACCGCGCCCACCGTTGTGCCGGGTTCCGGACGCTCAGGGCTCATAGCCGCCTCGCTCCCTGTTGTGTGCAACGTTCTACTTTTGAAACGACTCAACCCTGAGGGGGAGATGTTCGCCGCGTCAAGAGGGGCAGCAGGCAAATCTCCCGCGGGCGGGCGGACGTCCGCCGTTCCGTCGGTGGTCCGGCGCCCGGCCGGCATGGTGCTGCCCGCCGCGCCGCCAGGGGCCGTGTCTGTCGGTCAGGCGGGGGGTGGTGCCGTGCTGCCGCGCGCCACCAGGTGCGGTGTCGAGGCCATGACGACCGCGCGGTCACGTCGCTTCTCGATGCGCTCCAGCAGCAGCCGGGCCGCGGTCTCGCCCATCATGGCGCCCGCCTGGTCGACGCTGGTCAGGCTCACCGGGGCGAGGGCGGCGATGGAGGTGTTGTTGTATCCGGCGATCGAGAGGTCGTCGGGGACACGCAGGTCGAGCTCGACCGCGGCCCTGAAGACACCGGTCGCGGCGACGTCCGCCCCGGCGAAGATCGCGGTGGGCGGGCAGGCGGAGGCGAGCAGTTCCATCGCGCCGCGGTAGCCCCCCTCGTCCGAGTACCCGGATTGCACCACCCGGGCCAGGTCCGCCAGGCCGTGGCGGGTCATGGCGGCATGGTAGGCGGCCCGGACGTGGTGCTCGGGCCGCTGCTCCCACTGGCTGCCGCGCACGGTCGGATGCGAGATGTGGGCGATGTCCCGGTGCCCGAGGCCGACCAGGTGGTCGATGACGAGGTCGACGCCGGCCCCGTCCTGGTTGACGACGCAGTCGTACGCCGACGAGGGGTCATGGTGGCCGATCACCACCGTCGGCACCTCGGTCGCGATGCGCACCACCTCCGAACGGGGCACGGCGGGCGCGATCAGGATCAGGCCGTCCATCTGCCGGTCCACCATCGCATGGATCAGCTTGGTCTGATCCTCCATCTCCGAGGAGACGCTGGAGCCGATGAACAGCGCGTATTCGGTACTCCGCAGCTGTGCGTCCACCCCTTCCAGGAGGTCGGCGTAGAAGGGATTGCGGATGCTCGCGAGCAGAACCCCGATCGTGTAGGTGCTGCCTCGCATACCTCGGGCGGCCGCGTGCGGGCGGTAGCCCAGCTCGGTCATGGCCGCCTGTACCCGCTCCCGCATCGCCGGGCTCACCCCGTAGGCGTTGCGCAGGACCTTCGACACCGCGGAGGTGGACACGCCCGCGTTGCGCGCGACGTCGGTGATGGTGACTCTTCTCGAGCCGGCTGCCGGTTGCATCGGACCCTCTGTTGCCATGCACTCGCCCTTGTGGTGTTTCCGGAACGTTACTCGCGGATGGCTTGACGGCCCCGGTCTGTTCGCCTCAATCTTTGGGGCATCGCTTCGTGGAACGTTACACGAAAGGAATCGCATGCCAGGGGCCGCCGTTGCTGGGCCGCTGTACATCCGGGTTGCCCAGGGTGTCAGAAGCCGTTGATCGCGACCAGAGGGGCCAGAAGCCGCTGACCAACTGCTGTCGGCCTCCTTGATCGTGTCGGAAGCCGCCCGGGAGGCGGGGCTCCACCGGCCGTCCTGCTGCTGCGCCCCTCACGTCGGCCTGAGTCGATAGTGACCCGGTGTGGGGAGCGGGCGGCGGCTTCGAGGGTCTGATCGGCCGTGCCGGCGTCTGTCGGGGGCCCGCAGATGTCGCGTCGCTGTCGTGAGTGGCACGCCCGAATGATTGAAACGATTCACCCCCGAATGAAGGATCACCCCATGAGGTCAACCACTCGCGCCAGGAGACGGGCGGCCGCCGCCGCAGCCGCCGCCCTGCCGCTCCTGCTCAGCGCCTGCAGCGCCGGCTCTCTCGGCTCGGCCGACGGGGACGGCGGCGCGACGACGATCAAGCTGCTCGTCGACAACGCGCCCGACAACCTCAACGCCGCCAAGCAGCTGGCCAAGGACTTCGCGGCCGGGAACCCGACGATCAGGGTCAGTGTGGAGACGCGTCCCGGCGGAGCCGACGGCGACAACCTCATCAAGACGCGGCTGCAGACAGGCAGCATGACCGACATCTTCACTTACAACACCGGTTCGCTGTTCCAGCAGATCGACCCGGCGAAGAACCTCACGCCGATCACCCGGGACCCGTACGTCAAGAACCTCGACAAGTCCTTCCTCCCGCAGGTCACGGTCAACGAGCAGACCTACGGCGTCCCCTTCGGCTCGGCTCTGGGCGGCGGCGTCCTCTACAACAAGAAGGTGTACTCCGAGCTCGGCCTCAAGGTTCCGACGACCTGGGCGCAGTTCATCGACAACAGCAAGAAGATCAAGGCCGCCGGCATCGCTCCAGTGATCCAGACCTACCAGGACACCTGGACATCCCAGCTCCTCGTCCTGGGCGACTTCCACAACGTGGCCGCCGCAGAGCCGGACTTCGCCGAGAAGTACACCGCCAACAAGGTGAAGTTCGCGACCGACGCGAACGCGGTCAAGGGCTTCGAGCACCTGGAGCAGATCCACGACCTGAAGCTGACGAACTCCGACTTCGCCTCGGCCACCCTCGTCAAGGGCCTGCAGATGCTGGCCACCGGCAAGGGTGCCCAGTACCCGATGCTCTCCACCGTCATAGGCGCGATCAGGACCAGCAACCCGGACCAGCTCAACGACATCGGCTTCTTCGCGCTGCCCGGAGACGACGCCGCCTCCAACGGCATGACGGCGTGGTTCCCGAACGCCTTCTACGTTCCGAAGTCCACCAGCGGGGACAAGCTCACCGCGGTCAACAAGTTCCTCGCGTTCGCGGCGAGCCCGGCCGGCTGCGCATCCCAGGCGAAGGCGTCGACGCCGACCGGTCCGTACCTGGTCGAGGGCTGCACCCTGCCGTCGGACGTTCCCACGATCACCAAGGATGTCGCGGCCTACTTCACGAAGGACGCCCAGAGCCCGGCCCTCGAGTTCCTCTCGCCGGTCAAGGGCCCGAGCCTGGAGCAGATCTCCGTCCAGGTCGGCTCCGGCATCACGGGGGCCAGGACGGGAGCGGCCCAGTACGACAAGGACGTCAAGAAGCAGGCTCAGCAGCTCGGTCTGGCGGGCTGGTAGCAACCGGAAGTCAGTGCCTCCCCGGCCCCGGCAGGGATGCGGGGAGGCACCCGAGAGAGGTCGACCGATGACCACAGTTGCACCGACCAGGCCACCGACGGCCAAGCCGCCGACGGCGACGACCAGGAAGCGCCGGTCCGGCGGGATGCGCAGCGCCTACCCCACCTGGTTCTATCTGCCGGCGGCGGTGATCTACGGGACGCTGTTCCTGGCCCCGACCTTCGCGTCGTTCTACTTCAGCCTGACCCGGTGGACCATCTTCAAGTCGACCTTCATCGGGCTGGACAACTTCGTCGAGTTCTTCCAGGAACCCGCCCTCGTCAAGGGCTTCGTCAACACCTTCATTTACGCGGTCGTCACCTCGGGCCTCAAGGTCGTCCTCGGCCTTCTCCTGGGGATCCTGCTGACCAGCCAGATCCGCGCCCGCGGCTATCTGCGCTCAGTGGTGTTCTTCCCGGTGCTGGTCAGCACTGTGGGCGTCGGTATCACCTTCACCGCGTTCATGGATCCCTCCTACGGCGTGATCAACAAGGCACTGGCAGCCATCGGCATCGACGGCCCCGGATGGCTGACGGACCCGTCGCTGGCGCTGCTTTCGGTGGCTCTCGTCGACGTCTGGAAGGGGGTGGGCCTGGCCACCGTCATCTACATCGCCGGAATCGTGTCCATCCCGAACGACTACTACGAGGCGGCGAAGATCGACGGAGCCGGTCCGTGGCAGCTGTTCCGCAACGTCATCCTGCCGCTGAGCTGGCCGGCGACATCGACGGTCATCATCCTGTCGCTCATCGGCGGCCTGCGGTCCTTCGACCTCATCTGGGCCATGACCCGCGGCGGTCCCGGCTTCAGCTCCGACGTGGTCGCCTCCGTCATCTACAAGCAGTACCAGGCGGGCTTCTACGGCCTGTCGACCGCCGGAAACGTCATCCTCTTCCTGGTCGTGACGGCGATCATCGTCCCGTTGTCCCGCTTCCTGGCCCGCAAGGAGGTCGAGCGATGAAGAGCCCCGCCCGTACATGGCTCGGCATCCTGTCGGTCGCCGTCAGCGTCGTCGTCTTCGTCGTCCCGTTCGCGTTCATCGTGCTCACGGCCGTGAAAGACCCCCAGCAAGCCGCTCAGCTCGACTTCTCCTGGCCGCGCAGCTTCCAACTGGTGGACAACCTCGTCCAGGTGGTGCAGGCCCGGGACTACATCCTCATCATCGCCTTCATCAACAGCGTGATCCTGACCGTCGCCAGCGTGACGGCCATGGTCGTGTTCGGGGCGATGGTCGCCTTCGTCCTCCAGCGGCGGGTCACCCGGTGGACGGGACTGATCAACTTCCTGGTCCTGTCCGGGCTGATCATCCCGCCGGCGGTGGTGCCGACGATCTGGGTCCTGCAGAAGGCCGGCCTCTTCGGCACCCTCCCCGGGCTGATCCTCGTGGAGATCGCGTTCGGGCTGTCCTTCTCGATCCTGCTGTTCCGCGCCTTCATCGCCACCATCCCGCGCGAGCTCGACGAGGCGGCCATCATCGACGGGGCATCGCCGCTTCGGCTGTTCTTCCGGATCATCTTCCCGACACTGCGGTCGGTGATCGTGACGGTGATCGTCGTGCAGTCGGTGGCGGTCTTCAACGACTTCACCAACCCCCTGTACTTCCTGCCAGGAGAGCAGAACGCCACCGTGCAGCTGACCCTGTTCACCTTCCAGAGCCAGTACAGCACCAGCTACAACCTGCTCTTCATGGACATCCTGCTCATCACGATCCCGCCGCTGATCATGTTCCTGTTCTTCAACCGGCAGATCGTGTCGGGCATGACCGCCGGAGCGGTGAAGGGCTGAGCGGACAGGCAGGAACCCTCGGTGGCGGCTCCAGCCGGACCGAAGCGGACGGAACCCAAGGGGGGTGATCCCTGCCCCTCCACAGCGATACGAAGGAGTCTCGCATGCGCGTCCACCATCACCCCGGGCCGCCTCACCGGACCCGCGCAAGACGCGGCCGGCCCGCACTCGCCGCGGTCCTGTCCGCCCTCCTTGCCCTCCTCGGCCTGATCAGCGCTGCCCCGGCACAGGCGCTCAGCGGCGACACCCGCATGCACGACCCGAGCGTCATCAAGGTGGGCAGTTGCCACTACGGGTTCTCCACCGGGTTCGAGAACGACCCGCTCAACCCCAGCGGATCCATCACCATCCGCAAGACGTGCGGCGGCACCGCGGCGTCCGGATGGACAAAGGTGGGGAACGTCTGGGAATCGGCTCCTTCCTGGATCACCGAGAAGCTCGGCTCCACCCCGCCGAACATCTGGGCCCCGGACATCAAGCAGTTCAACGGCAAGTACCACCTGTACTACGCCGGTTCACGCTGGGGCACGAACTACGCCGTGATGGGCCTCGCCACCGCCACGAACATCGAGGGGCCCTGGACCGACCAGGGCATGGTCACGGACGTGAACTACCCGATCGACCCCAACGTCGACTGGGGCCCCGACGGTCGCCTCTACATCTCCTGGGGTTCCTGGACCGGCTCCGGCACGTATATGCACGTCCTGGACCAGTCCACGGGCAAGCTCTCCACCACCGACCACAACCTCTGGCGTATCGCCGTCGACATCGAGAACCCGACGATCATTCTCAACGGCGGTTACTACTACCTGTTCGGCTCCAAGGGCCTCTGCTGCAGCGGGACCGGCAGCACGTACTACACCGTCGTCGGCCGGTCCACCAGCATCACGGGGCCATACCTCGACCAGAACGGCACGGACATGGCCTCGAGCGGCGGGACCACCGTCCTCACCGGTGCCTACCCGAGGGTGGCCGCCGGTGGCGCCGACGCCTACGACGACGGCACGTCCAAGTACCTGGCCTACCACTACTACGACGGCGACAACTCCGGGCGGGAGACCCTCGACATCCGAC
The DNA here is from genome assembly GCF_001280065.1 of Streptomyces sp. NRRL B-1140. Lineage (GTDB taxonomy): Bacteria > Actinomycetota > Actinomycetes > Streptomycetales > Streptomycetaceae > Streptomyces. The sequence goes on along the minus strand of NZ_LGEA01000122.1, from coordinate 10,775 downwards.
AGGTGACCTTCCAGAACGGCTGGCCGGTCATCGCCGGTCCGCTCGGCGCCGCGAACAACCACCTGCTCAACCGGAACAGTGGCAAGTGCGCGGATGTCTGGGGCCTGAGCACCGCGGACGGAGCGGCGGTGAATTCCGGCAACTGCAACTCCGGGGCCAATCAGCAGTGGGTGCCCACCGCCGTCGGCTCCAACTACCGACTCGTCAATGTCAACAGCGGCAAGTGCCTGCAGATCTCCGGCGCCTCCACCGCCGAGGGAGCGATGGCCGTCCAGTCGACCTGCACCGGGGCCCCGCACCAACTGTGGACGAGGACCCCGGTGATCGGCGGCTACGTCACCTTCACGAACGTCAACAGCGGTAAGTGCCTCCAGGTCGCAGGGGCGTCGACCGCCAACGGGGCGCCCACGGAACAGTCGGCCTGCACCTCCGGCGCGAACCAGCAGTGGATGGTCGTCTGAGACGCGCGAGCACTCCCCGCGCGGCCATTGCTCCGGGCAGGCCGAGGACTACCTCGGCCTGCCCGGAGTGTCCCGCCGCCGAAGCGAGGACCGGGACACGGCCAAGGAACTCCCGTTGCCGACGTCCGCTCCGGCCCGCGGCAGACATCGGCCGGCTACGGCTTGGCTCTGACCAGACCGGAGTCGTACGCCATGATGACCGCCTGGACGCGGTCGCGGGCGCCGATCTTGGCGAGGACGCGGCCGACGTGCTTCTTCACGGTGGATTCGGTCAGAACGAGGCGCTCGGCGATCTCGGTGTTGGTCCAGCCCTTGCCGATGGCGACGAGGACTTCGCGTTCGCGATCGGTGAGGGTCTTCAGGCGGGGGTCCTCGGCGGGCGGGCTGTCCGCAGGGGCCAGGACCCGGTGGGTGTAGGCGTCCAGGAGGCGACGGGTGAGGCGGGGGGAGACGACGGCGTCGCCGGTGGCGACCGCGTGGATGCCTGCGACGAGTTCCTCGGGGCGGGCGTCCTTGAGCAGGAAGCCGCCGGCGCCGGCGCGCAGGCCTTCGTAGGCGTACTCGTCGAGGTCGAAGGTGGTGACGATGAGGACGCGGGTGCGACCGCCGCCGGCGACGATGCGACGGGTGGCCTCGATGCCGTCCATGCCGGGCATGCGGATGTCCATGAGAACGACGTCGGGGCGCAGCTCGGCGGCCATGCGGACGGCCTCGGCGCCGTGCGCCGCCTCACCGACCGGGGTCACGCCGGGGGTGCCCTCCAAGAGCATGCGCACGCCCATGCGTTGCAGGGGCTGGTCGTCGGCGATGAGGACGGTGGTCATGGCTGATGATCTCCCGGGGGGACGTCGAGGACCACGTCGACGAGCCAGCCGTGGCCGGCGGCAGGCGGGCCGAGGGTGACGGTGCCGCCATACATGGCGGCCCGCTGGCGGATGCCGACGAGGCCGTGCCCGGCGTCGCCGGACCGCGCTCCGGCGGCGTTGGCGCCGGTGTCGGCGACCTTGATGTGCACGGTGTCGGTGTCCTTGGTGACGGTGACGTCGGCCGTGGCGCCCGGGCCGGCGTGTTTGAGGGTGTTGGTGAGGGCTTCCTGGACGATGCGGTACACGGTGAGCTGAACGCCGCTGCCGAGGGCGTCGAGGTCGCCCGTCGTCCGGTAGGTCACGGGCAGCCCCGCCGCTCGCACGCGCGTCAGCAACGCGTCGAGGTCCCGGATGCCGGGTTGCGGGCCGAGCAACCGTTCGTCTTGTTCGTGTCCCGGCTCCTCGCGCAGCACACCGAGAACCCGCCGGAGTTCGCTCATCGCCTGGCGGCCGGTGTCGGCGAGGATACGCAGGGCGTCGGCGGACGTCTCCCCGCGATTGGTGGCGAGCGTGGAGGCGCCGTCGGCGACGCTGACCATGACGGAGAGGTTGTGGCCGACGATGTCGTGCATCTCGCGGGCGATGCGGGTGCGTTCGGCGGCGGTGGTGAGCCGGATGCGCTGGTCCTGCTCGATCTCCAGGCGGGTGGCCCGGTCCTCCAGTGCCGCGAGGTAGAGGCGGCGGATCCGCAGCGTCAGGCCGATGGCGATGGCCGCCGTCGCCGTGCCCAGCAGGAAGAAGAGACCGAGGAACGGGTGCTCGACAGGGGCCAGCACCCCGACCGCCAGGGACAGTTCGGCCGCGGTGAGAGCGGCGGCCCAGCCCAGAGCGCGCAGTGATCCGTGCAGGGCAAGACTGTAGAGGGCGATGAGCGCGGCCATGCCGGTCTGCGGCCACACCCCCAGCGACCACTGGGCCAGCAACACCGCGGAGATCACCCCGTACGTGATCACCGGTCTCCTGCGGCGCCACCACAGTGGTATGACGACTGCCACGGCGAAGGCGACCAGCACCGCTGTGGGCAGGTGGCTGCGGTCCGTCGTGTCCCCCAAGGGGCCGTGGCGGCTGCGGGAGAGCAGATCGGGGAGGCTGAGCAGGGCGACGACGAGGACGACCGCGGTGTCGAGCACCCACGGATGCCGCTGGTCCAGTCGGCGTCGAGCGCTCCGACCGCGCAGTATCCGGCCCAGGAGCGGGTGTGCCCAGGCATCGGCGAGCCCGGGGGACGGCGCGGTGGCCGTACCCCGGGCGATGGTCGCGGGGGCCTGTCTCATGAACCCCACTGTCTCGCACCGCCGATCAGGCGTCGCTCTTGACGAGCCGCCACGCGGAGCCGACGAGGGCGAGGGCCACCCACCCGGCGAAGACGGCGAGTCCCACTCCGGGGGAGAGGGCGTCGGAGGACTCGTGCAGGGTATACATCGCCGAGCCCGCGTTGCTGGGGAAGTAGGGGTTGATGTTGTCGTAGAGGGAGTCGGGCAGCAGGGAGGCCAGGCCAGGGAGGATGAGCAGGACGCCGACCAGGACTGCGATCGCCCCGGCGCTGGAGCGCAGCAGCACGCCCAGGGCCACACCTGCGACGGCGACCAGGGCGAGGTACAGGCCGGCACCGGCCAGGCTGCGCAGCACACCCTCGTCGCCCAGCGACAGGGCGATCTTCTCGCCGCTCAGCCCCAGGCTGCCCAACTGGAATGAGGCCAGGGCGCCGAGCGTGGTCAGGACCAGGATGACGGGACCGAGCACGGCGGCCTTGGACCACAGGACGGGCAAGCGGCGGGGAACGGCGGTGAGGGTGGAGCGGATCATGCCGGTGGTGTACTCGCCGGCCGACAGCAGCACGCCGAGCACACCTACGGCCAGCGACGCGAAGGTCACCCCGAGCAGGGCGAGGCTGACCGCGTCCTGCGCGCCGGAGCCGGGCCCGGGCGGTCCGTCCTGGGGGGCCGCGTCGGGACTGTAGGTGGCGGAGGCGATCGAGCCGAGGGCGATCAGCAGGACCACGGCGACGGTGAGGGTGATCCAACTGGAGCGCAGCGACCAGAACTTGGCCCACTCCGCGCGCAGCACCCGCGGACCGGTGACCTTGTAGACCCGGGTGCCCGCCCGAGTGGGGGAAAGTTCGGTGACCGTCATCAGGCTGCCTTTCGCTCGGTCTCGACGGGATGGCTCTGGTACTCGACGACGTCTCTGGTGAGGTCCATGAACGCCGCCTCCAGCGAGACGGCCTGCGGGGTGAGTTCGTACAAGGCCACCCCGTGCTCGGCCGCGATCCGCCCGATCTCCCGGGCGTCGCGTCCGGAGACCAGGAGCTCCTCCGCGGACGAGGAGGAGATCGTCACGTCCGGGCCCGCCAGCAGCGAGCGCAGCCTGCCGGCCTCGGCGGTGACGACCTTCACGCCGCCTCCGCTCGCCTCCCGCGTGAAGTCGTCGACGGTCGTGTCCGCGAGCAACCGCCCACGGCCGATGATCACCAGGTGATCGGCGATCATCGCCGTCTCGCTCATCAGATGCGAGGAGAGCATGACCGCCCGGCCCTCGTCGGCCAGCGAGCGCAGCAGATTGCGTACCCACAGCACGCCCTCGGGGTCGAGACCGTTGACCGGCTCGTCGAGCATGACGATCGCGGGGTCGCCGAGCAGGGCCGCCGCGATGCCGAGCCGCTGGCCCATGCCGAGTGAGAAGGCTCCGACCCGCTTGCCGGCCACGCTGGTCAGCCCGGCCAGTTCGATGACCTCGTCGACCCGGCGGCGCGGAATGCCGTGCGTGTACGCGAGCGCCATCAGATGGTTGAACGCGCTGCGACCGGGGTGGACGGACCTGGCCTCCAGCAGGGTGCCGATCTCATGCAGCGGTGCCGTGTGCTTCGCGTACGACGTGCCGTTGACGGTGACCGAACCCCTGGTGGGGGCGTCCAGGCCGACGATCATGCGCATGGTGGTGGACTTGCCGGCACCGTTGGGGCCGAGGAAGCCGGTGACCTCACCGGGCTTGACGGTGAAACTCAACGCATCGACGACGGTCTTGTCGCCGTACCGTTTGGTCAGCTCACGGGCCTCGATCATGAGAGTGGGCCTTTCCCCTCGGACTCGGCCGGGCGAGCGCCGCGACCTGCGCAGTCGACGTTAGAAGCGCGGCCGGCCAGAACTCTGGGACCACGGGGGACACTTGATCGCCCGAGTGGTACCGGGGTTCCACTCGGCGCCGATCGCCGGTACGCCTCAGGTATGACGCGCCGGCGGATAGGCATTGATCTGCGGCCGCCCACCGATCTCGTGGTGGCCGACACGCCGGCCATGCGACTCACCCGCCTCCCGTCAACACCGACAGCACGCTTGCGGGCCCGCAGCCCTGGGCCGCGCTGATCTCACCGGTCCCGTGGGCCCCGGCCGAGCAGGGTGGGCCGAGCCGGATCACGCGCAAGACTTGTTCATCCGACTTGAGCGAGTGATAAAGTCGATTGCCTGGGAGGCTCCGAGACGGCATTCGGCACTGGACCGCCCCTCCACGCCCTCAACCGCTCGGCCATGTGAGCCGACCCGCCCACTTGCCCGTCCGGCGTCCGTGTCGAGGCGTCCGGAAAAACGCTCGACTTGGGAGTTCGTCATGGCTGTCCTGCTCCACCGGCTGGGCCGAAGCGCCTACCGCCACCACAGGCTGGTGCTCGGCATCTGGCTCGCGGCCCTGGCCGCCCTCATCACCTGCGTCGGTCTCTTCGGCGGCAAACTCGACGACCGCTTCACCGTGCCGGGGACCGAGTCGCAGCGCGCCCTGGACAGACTCGGCAAGTCGCTGCCCGAGGCATCAGGAGCCACCGCCCAGATCGTCTTCACCGTTCCCGACGGCCGCCGCGTCACCGAGGCTCCCTATACGGCGGCCATCGCCGGAGCCGAGGCGGCGGCAGCAAAGGCGCCCCAGGTCAGCACCGTCATAGGCCCGACCACCTCCGGCGCCGTCTCGGCCGACCGGACCACCGCGATCGTGCAGGTGCAGTACTCGGTGCAGCAGCCCGAGGTGCGCGCCTCGTCCCTGGACGCGGTCGAACGGGCGGCCGAGACGGCCGAGAGGAAGGGCCTCAGGACCTTCGTGGGCGGCAGCGTCTACGGCAGCAAAGGGGTCCACATCGGCCCGTCGGAAATCATCGGCGTCGGCGTCGCCCTGCTCGTCCTCGTCGTCACGTTCGGTTCCCTGCTCGCCGCGGGCATGTCGCTGCTGCCCGCGCTGCTGGGTGTGGCGGTGGGACTGACCGGGCTGCTCGCGCTCACCCCGGCGTTCAGCATCTCCTCCACGGCTGTCACGCTCGCGCTGATGCTCGGTCTGGCCGTGGGGATCGACTATGTCCTGTTCATCCTCTCCCGCCACCGCCAGCAGCTCGCCCGCGGTACCGATCCGCGGGAGTCCATCGCGCTGGCCAACGGCACCGCCGGCAGCGCGGTCGTCTTCGCCGGCAGCACGGTGATCATCGCCCTCGCCGCCCTCAGTGTCATCGGCATCCCGTTCCTGACCGTGATGGGTCTCGGTGCCGCAGGCGCCGTCCTCGTCGCCGTCCTGGCCGCGATCACCCTGCTTCCGGCTCTCACCGGATTCCTCGGCGCCCGGCTGACGCCCAAGCCGGGGAGCAAGGCGGCCCGGCGGGCCGTCGACTCCGGCGAATCCGAAGGAAGGGCCACCCTGGGCGCCCGCTGGGTGAAGGCGGTCGTCGCCAAGCCCCTGCTGACCGTTCTGGCCGTCGCGGGCATCCTGGTAGCGCTCGCCCTCCCGGGGGCGGACCTGCGTCTCGCCCTTCCGGACAACGGCTCGGCCCCGGTGAGTTCCACCGAGCGCAAGGCGTACGACGTGGTCGGCGACAAGTTCGGCCCCGGCTTCAACGGCCCGCTCCTGGTACTTGCCGAGACCGGCCAAGGGCCCGGTGCGCAGGCCGGTGCTCAGGCCGCGCGGAAGCTGCAGGACCTCAAGGGGGTCAGGGCGGTACTGCCTCCTGTGCCCACACGTGCCCCCTCGCAGACCGTCATCCAGGTCATCCCCGAGACCGGCCCCGACAGCACCCATACCGGCCGCCTCGTCCGGGACATACGGGCTGCGGCTCCGGACATCCTCGAGGCGACCGGAGCGAGGATCGCGGTCACCGGAACGACCGCCGTCAACATCGATGTCTCCAACCGGCTCAGCGACTCCCTGCTGCCGTTCATGGCGATCGTCGTCGGCCTGAGTCTGATCCTGCTGACCATGGTGTTCCGCTCGCTGCTGATCCCGCTCAAGGCTGCCGTCGGATTCCTGCTGGCGGTCGGCGCCTCGCTCGGCATGGTCGTCGCCCTGTTCCAGTGGGGCTGGCTGGCGAACACCCTCGGCCTGGCCCACACCGGTCCCGTCGTCAGCTTCCTGCCGATCATCCTGATCGGCGTGCTCTTCGGACTGGCGATGGACTACGAGGTGTTCCTCGTCTCCGGGATGCGCGAGGAGTGGGTCACCACCGGTATGGCCCGCCGGTCGGTGATCGACGGCGTCCGGCACACCGTGCGGGTCGTCACCGCGGCCGCTCTGATCATGTTCACCGTGTTCGCCGGATTCTTCCCCCTCGACGACGCCCTGATCAAGCCCATCGCCTTCGCTCTGGCCGTCGGTGTGGCCATCGACGCCTTCGCCGTCCGCATGACCCTCGTCCCGGCTGTCCTCGCCCTTGCCGGACGCCACGCCTGGTGGCTGCCCGCTTGGCTCGACCGCATCCTGCCCGACCTCGACGTCGAGGGCACACGTCTGCAGAAAGCAGTATCAAAGCACAGAGAGCCCGCGTCGGTACCCGAGCCGGTGTCCTGAGCCGGGTCGTATTCCGGCCCCGTGGCGGCTGCACAGCGTCGCTGTGCAGCCGCCCGGTACGCCGCGCGGCGCGTTGCGTCGTCACGGTCCGGAACGGTCGGCCGCCCGGCGCGGCTGTCGCCCATGCCATCAAGACGTCAGGGGGGACTGTTGGTGGCTTCCGGCGGGCGGAGGGCTCAGTGCCGGGCGAACTGGACCTGGGTGGGCTGGACGACGTTCGGCCGCACCGTGAGGCCGGTGACGGTCAGCCGTTCGCCGTAGATGTCGGTGATTCTGATCGGGCCGCCGCACCCGGTGCCATCGGCGGAGACGAAGTAGTTGTAGGCGGTGCGGGCCAGTTTCCGCCAGCCGCCTGCGCCGCGGACCTCCAGCCCACTGATCGGGTTTCTGTGGCCGATCGCCTGGATGGCACACCAGTATTGACTGGACCCGGTCTTGTACCTGATGGACATCGTGCCGACCGTGCTCGGGCTGACCAGGCTCCAGGTGATGGGGAGTCGGCCGACCTTGAGGTCGGCGAGTTCGGCGAAGGCCTGTTCACTGAGGTCGATCTGCCCGGGCGCGCAGGGCAGGGGGCATTCGTTGGTGATTCGTACCGTGATCGACTTGCCGTTCGCCGCCCGGACGAGCACGTACGCGCCGCACGCCCTGGACGTCTCGTAGTCGGTGGTGTTCATGGCCGCGACCATGAGGTCGGGGCTCGGACCGAACAGGCAGGCGCCGTCTCCGACACCGGCCTTGTAGGCGGTGGCCACGCCCCGGTAGGTCGTGCCGGGCTTGATCCGTCCCGCTGACGGCGCCGTGGTGGACGCTTCTCGTGAGGGCTGCGGGGTGTCTTTGGCTTTGGGTGACGGCGCTGCTGTTGTGGTGGTCGCGGAAGCCTTCGGGCTGGGGGAACCGGTCGGGCTCGCCGTCGCGCTCGGGGTGGCTGTGGCGGTGGCGGCCTTCTTCTGGGCGGTGGCGCGGGGCGAAGCCGCGGCAGGTCCTGCATCCGCGGTGCGGTCGGGCGACGATCCCAGGAGCAGGTAGGCGAGAACGCTGACGGCGGTCAGCCCGACCGTGGTGCCCAGGATGAGCCTGCGTCTGTGTCTGCGCTGCCGCGCGGCCTGCCTTGGTGTGTTCATGTGCTGTCCGTTTCGGAAGATCGAGCCGGTGGTGCACTTCTCAGTGGCAGCGGGAGGCCAAAAGGTTGCCGGGTGTTTCCCGGAATCCATGCCGCCGACCCGGTCTGGACGGAGCGCCCCGGGTGGGGCGGCCGGTGCCAATGGGTCGCTGGACACATGAACCATGAACCGCTCCGGGTCTGATGGAGGCTCGAGCGGTTCAAGCTGTCGGCAGGCGACGGGGGTTGCCGACAGCGGGGCAGTGACGTGTCAGCTCTCGACCAGCACGGTCGCGCGGGCGGACAGCACCGAACACGCCTCGTGGCTCAACCCAATCGACAGAGTGGCCCGGCGAGCGCCGATGGTGGTCAGGACGATGTACGGACCACGAGCTCCGTACGGAGAATGACGTGGCGCCAAGCCACGGACGGCTCCTCCATGTCCTCCAGCAGGATGCGGATCATGGCCCGGCCGATGTCCTCCAGTGGCTGACGGACTGTGGTCAGGGGCGGCTCGGTGCGCTGGGCGAGCGGAAAATCATCGAAGCCGATCACGGCGACGTCATCGGGAACTCGTCGCCCCGCCTCACGCAGCGTCTGCAGGGCCCCCGCCGCCGTGGTGTCCGACGCGGCGAGGACGCCGTCGAGTTCAGGGTGCCGTTGGAGCAGTTCGGCCATGGCACGGCGCCCGCTGTCCTCCGTGAAGTCCCCCTCGACGACCATGGACTGTCGGTACTTCAAGCCCGCCAGCTCCAGGGCGTCCTGGTAGCCGCGCAACCGGCATTGGGCGGCGTACATGTCCAGTGGACCCGTGATGGTGGCGATCGACCTGCGGCCCCTCGCCAGCAGGTGGGAGACGGCGCTGCGGGCACCGCCCACGTTGTCGGCGTCCACGTAACTGATGTACTCGTCGCCCGACCTGCGCCCGAGCATCACGGTCGGCAACCGCGCCTCGGCCAGCATGTCCGGCAGCGGATCTCCCGCGTGTACGGACATCAGCAACACTCCGTCGACCCGGCCACCGCGTGCGTATTCGAGGAAGCGCTGCCGCTCGGCGCCCGTGCGGACCAGGGTCAGCATCAACTGCATTCCTGTGTCTGCCAGCGCGTCCCCGAGCGAGCCCACGATCTCCGAGAAGAAGGGCTCGGCGAAGAGTCTCCAGTCGGGCTCCGTCAGGACGAGGGCGACAGCATCGGTTCCGCGCCCGGCCAGAGAGCGGGCTGCGAGATTCGGGACGTACCCCAGTTCCTCGATGGCACGTTGTACGGCGTGCCGTGTCGATTCCTTCACTCCGGTGGCGTTGTTGATGACGCGCGAGACCGTGCCTCGCCCCACCCCGGCGCGAGCGGCAACCTCTTCCAACGTCGGCGTGCCGGGGCGTCGCCTGCCCATGACCACCTCCCCACGAGGTTACCGATCTTACGGGCCGGTGGAACCAGGCGTGAGGATTATGCGCATGGCTCATGCTGTATCGGCCAAGAACTCGTGGGGTCGGAGGGATGGGGGGATCGAGCAGGACGTACCGAGAGCACGCGTTCCGGACTGGGAGCGCTCCCAAAAGGTCGGGCCGCGCCGCTCGGTCCATGGGAGCCGGCGTCCAGAGCGAAGTGCGAAGAAGCCGGACGGCCCCCTGTGCGGGTGGGGACCGTCCAGCCGGGTGACCCCGTCTCCCTTCCGACGGGATCGCGTACGCGATCCTCGGCGAGGGGCTACTCCAGGAGTTCCGCGTACGAGCCCATGGCCAGGGCGATGTCCGCCTGGGCCCAGAACCGGTGGTACGTGAACGACGGCACCGCGCCGCCCGCGAGATAGCTCTCGATCTTCGACCAGGCCGGGTCGTCCTCGTAGAAGGAGCGGATCGAGTCGAACGTCGACGAGGAGTTGATCGCGTCACCGTTCGGCATGGTGCCCGTCCAGCCGCTCGGGATGTGCACCGGGTCGTCGAAGCGGTTGTAGTCCGCGCGGTTCTCCGGAACGGCGATGCCCAGGGCGTCCTGGTGGTTGTCCCACATGCCGTCCAGCAGCTTCTTCGCCGCCGCGGCGGCCTCGGTGTCACCGGAGCGGTCCGCGTAGTACGTCAGGGTCTTGGCGTACGCGGCCGCCACACCGACGTCGTTGGTGTAGTCGGCGATGGTGACGTGCAGTCCGCGGTTCGCGCCGGGGCTCGACGCGTTCCAGGTGTCGGGCTGGCCCGACCACTGCAGCGTCGAGGGGATGCGGAACGTGCCGTCCGGGTTGAACGTGGTCTCGGACAGCGCCCACTTGACCCACTTGTCGAGGACCGTCTTGGCCTTGGCGTTGCCGGTCTGCTGGTACAGCTCGGCGACGCGTTCCATGGACCATGCCTGGAAGCCGAACCACTGGTTGGACGGCGGGTCGTGGTACACCGGCTTCTCGTCGTAGTACATGCCGTAGAAGGTCGACTTGCCGCTCGGTGGGGTCGCGTACCGGCCCTGCCAGCTGTTGGTCGCACCACCGGCGATGGCACCCTCGTCCGACTGCAGCCAGCGGTAGAACTCCAGCTGCCGGTCCATC
>NZ_LGEA01000121.1 GCF_001280065.1 Streptomyces sp. NRRL B-1140 | reverse complement strand
CGCGGTCAGCCGCAGCGACGGCTTGGGCGGGAAGATGTACGTGCCCCGGGCGATGTACTCCTTCAGCACGTCGTTCTGGATCGTGCCCGTCAACCGGTCGGCGCCGACGCCCTGTTCCTCGGCGACGAGTTGGTACAGCAGGAGCAGCAGCGCGGCGGGCGCGTTGATCGTCATCGACGTGGAGACCTGGTCGAGCGGGATGCCGTCGAACAGCACCCGCATGTCGTCGACGGAGTCGACCGCGACGCCCACCTTGCCGACCTCGCCGTGCGCGATCGGGGCGTCGGAGTCGTGGCCCATCTGGGTGGGCAGGTCGAAGGCGACCGACAGGCCCGTCGTGCCGTTGGTGATGAGCTGCTGGTAGCGGGCGTTGGACTCGACGGCCGTGCCGAAACCGGCGTACTGCCGCATCGTCCAGGGGCGGCCCGTGTACATGGAGGGGTACACGCCACGGGTGAAGGGGTACGTCCCGGGCTCACCCAGTTTCTCCGCCGGGTCCCAGTCCCGCGCGGTCTCCGGTCCGTACACCGGCTCGATGGGCAGTCCGGACTCCGACGTCGTCGCCATGGTGCCTCCGCAGGGCAGGTGGTTGAGGCGCTGCTCGATGGAGGCCATGGTCGCGGGCCTTCGTCAGTCACCGACAACCGCGCGATCACCCGCCGCCGGCCGGCCCGCTGAGCCGACGGTGATCACACGGTGAGCGGCGGTGGATAGCTTCGTGCCGTCAACACAGCCGTGCACGGCGAAGGGTGCCCCACGGACCGTCCCGAGGACGCCGTACGCACGTCCACGGCGTGACGGCCGACGTGTCCGGCGCGGGCGGTCACCGGTGAGCGGGCGACGACCCGGGGCATGGCGATCAGCCCTGCCCAGCCGTCGCGGACCGGCGCTCATCCGCTGGTACTCATCCTCTTGAGGAGTGAATTGATGTCTCTCGATTCGACCACCCAGGCGCCGGTCGCTCCGGAGGAACTGGTCGCCCGGGCCCGCGGCCTCCTGCCCCTCCTGCGGGAGAACATGGCACGCACCGACGAGCTGGGCAATCCGGCGCCGGAGAACATCGCGGCGCTGAAGGAGGCCGGCCTCCTCCGGGTCACCAACCCGGTGGCGTACGGCGGCATCAGCACGACGATGCGGACGCAGCTCGAGATCATCTCGGAGGTCGGGCGGGGGTGCGCGTCCACGGGCTGGATCACCGCGAACCACATCGGCTCGGTGCCGTTCGCCTTCGCGCTGCCGGAGAAGGCCCTCAAGGAGGTCTTCGACGGACACCCGGACGCCATCGTGCTCTCGGCCGGAGCCCTCAGCGGCACCCGTGCCGAGCGGGTCGACGGCGGCGTCGTCATCTCGGGACGCTTCCCCTTCGCCTCCGGCTGCGAGATCTCCGACTGGGCGGTGCTGGCGCCGATCCCGCTGATGGAGGGCGACCGGCAGGTCGGGATGGTCGACGTCCTCGCCCCGCTGGTGCCGCTGCGTGACATCGTCATCGAACAGACCTGGCAGGTGGCCGGCCTGACGGGCACCGGCACCCACGCGATGGTCGTGGACGACCTCTTCGTGCCGGACCACTTCATCCTGTACGCCGAGCAGGACCCCGACGGCCGCTGGGAGAAGGCGGTCTCGCCGACCGAGCTGGTGCAGGGGAACACGCACTCCCTGGCCTCGCTGGTCGGCGCCGCGCGCGGTGCCCTCGACGTCGTCCGCGAACAGCTCGCCAAGCGCAAGCCGTTGAGCTACACCACCTACGCGCACGCCGTCGACTCACCGGCCATCCAGCTGTGGTTCGCGCAGGCGGCGCACCTGGTGGACACCGCGGTGCTGCACATGACCGCCATCGCGGACGGCTTCGACGCCCACACGGCCGCGGCCCCCCACACCGAGCTGCCCTGGGAGGAGCGCGCGCGGATCCGCATGCACCAGGCCACGGCGCTCCAGCGCGCCAAGGAAGCGATGCAGAAGCTGCTGGACATCGCAGGCACCGGCGGATTCGCCCTGTCCAACCCCCTCCAGCAGTACTGGCGCGACCTGGAGATCGGCAGTCGGCACGGCATGCTCTACCAGCCGGCGATCGTCGAGGACTACAGCCGTGCCCTGCTCGACGCGGGTCCGACGATCTCGCTCTACCACTGAGCCACACCGCTTCACCGTCTCCGCGGGGCTGTCTGACGGGCAGCTCCGCGGCCGCGTTTCCCCCACACCGGACAGACAGACAGAAAGACAGGCAAGGGAGAGCATGTCCTCAGTAGTCATGACCCGTGAGGAGCGCGAGGCGTTCCTCTCCGAGATACACATCGGCGTCCTGGCGGTGGAACGGCCGGGCCGCGCACCCCTCGCGGTGCCGCTCTGGTACGACTACACCCCCGGCGGCGACGTGCTCATCCTGGTGAACAAGGACTCGCTGAAGTTCGGGCTGATCCGCCAGGCGGGCAGGCTGACGCTGGTCGTGCAGCGTGAGGAGTGGCCCTACGCGTACGTCTCCGTGGAGGGCCCGGTCGTCAACGACGAGGACGAGGTGCCGACCGACGAGGTGGCGATGAACGTCGTACGGCGGTACCTGGACGAGCCGGACGCGCGCAGTTACGTCGACCAGGCGCTCACCCCCGAGCGGGCGCGGCTGATCCGGATGCGCCCGGACAAGTGGCTGAGCAACGACCAGACCAAGGCCTGACGACCGCGGGCCCGCGACGAGCGTGACAGGAAGGTGCCCCACCGGATTCCGGTGGGGCACCTTCCCGCTTCGTGGCCCCGGCGGGCTCAGGCCGCCGGCGGCGGGAAGTAGCCGGCTTCGACGAAGAAGTCGACGTACCTCTCCAGCACCTTCCGGTCGACGTCCGGGGCGCACACTCCCGTGCCCGCGAGCGCCTCTTCGGTCGCGGTCACGTCCATCCGGGAGTAGCCGGTGGAGCGAGGATCACGGAAGCTCTCGAACACGTCCAGCAGCGGGTTCAGGGCGTTGTCGCTGTCGGACTTCACCCGGTCGAGCCAGCTGGGCCAGTCCAGCTCCGGCAGCTCGTAGCCGCGTGTCCGCAGGCACGCGATGATCTGCTCGAACTCGACGGGCCGGCTGTTGGCGATGTTGAACGTCCGCCCGGTCTCCTCGGGCCGGCCGGAGAGCCCGACGATCACCGCGCTCACATAGTCCACCGGGGCCATGTAGAAGGTCCCGGACAGCCCCTGCGGCACGGCGCCGGACTGGAGGATCCCCTTGACGCTGAGCCAGATGAAGTCGCGTGTCTGGCAGGCGCCGTTGCCCTGGTCACCGGAGATGGTGTCGACGCGGTACACCGACACCGGAAGCTTGCGCTCCCTGCCGAGCTCCACGACCTGTTCGGCCACCCACTTGCTCTGCTGGTAGCCGTTGACCAGCTCCTCCGCGGGACCCGTCCGGTCCTCGACCGTCAGCGGCACGCCGGGCCGGTCGGGCCGGGCGTACACGCCGGTGGACGACACGTGGTGCACCGGCACGGCTCGGTGCCGTGCGGCCAGCCGCAGCACCTCGGCGGTGCCCTGGACGTTGGAGGCGCGCAACTGCTGGTACGGGAAGATCCAGTTGGCGGTGGCGGCGGCGTGGTAGATCACGTCGATCCGGCGCGACAGCGCGTCGAAGTCCTTCTCGTCCAGCCCCAGCAGCGGACTGCCGAGATCGCCCGGGACGGCGGCCACACGTCCGGCCCACGCCTCGTCCCAGATCCCGTACCAGGTCAGGTTCTCGCGGACGCGGCGCAGCGCGTCGTCCTCGTCGGCGGCGCGGGCGAGGCAGTGCACCCTCGCGTCGGTGGTCCGCAGCAGCTCGCGGAGGAGGAACGCGCCCAGGAAGCCGGTGGCGCCGGTCAGGAAGATCTCGTCCGCCTCGCCGGGCCCGGTGAGCACGGGGCCGTCCGTGACCGTGACGTCCTCGTCGAGCCGGATGTCCGACGCGAAGTCCACGCCCCAGGCGCCCGGTCCGGACGCGGACGTGGCCTCGTGCGCCGGTGCCAGCCGGGCCAGCAGCTCATCGGCGAGCGTGCCCGGTGTGGGGTGGTCGAAGACGACCCTGGCGGGCAGGGTCAGCCCCGTGGCCCGGTCCAGGATGTTCCGCAGTTCGACCGCGGACAGCGAGTCGAACCCGATCTTCAGGAAGTTCGCCTCCTCACCGACGGCCTCGGGCTCGGCGTGACCGAGGACGGTCGCGGCGTGCCGGCGGACCAGGTCGAGCACCAGGCCGCGCCTGCCCTCGGCGGGCTCGTCCGCCAGCCGCCGGGCGAACGAACCGGGGCCTGAGGTGTCGGTCCCCGTGCCGGAGGTGGTGACGAGCGTGCGCAGCAGCTCCGGTGCGCCCGCGGCGTTCTCCAGCACCTCCAGGTCGACGGGGGTGGCCACCGGCACCGGGTGGCCCGCGTTCAGTGCCTCTTCGAACAGGGCGATGCCCTTCTCGGGCGTGATCTGCAGGATGCCCTGGGCCTTGATGCGGCGCAGATCGCCCTCGGTGAGGTTGTCGGCCAGCCCGCCGACCGTCTCGTCCCACAGGCCCCAGGAGAGGGAGACCGCCGGCAGGCCGAGGGAGCGGCGGTGGGCGGCGAGGGCGTCGAGGAAGGTGTTGGCGGCCGCGTAGCTGGCCTGTCCGGCGCCGCCGAACATGGCCGCGATGGAGGAGAACAGGACGAAGGCGTCGAGTTCGAGGCCGAGGTCCCGGGTGAGTTCGTGCAGGTTCCACGCGGCGTCGACCTTGGGCAGGAGGACGGGGCTGATCCGGTCGGGGGTGAGGGAGGTGACGATGCCGTCGTCGCGGACGCCCGCGGTGTGGACGACGGCGGTGACCGGGTGCCCGGGGGGAGTGGAGGTGAGCACGCCGGCCAGGAAGTCGCGGTCGGTGACGTCCCCGGCGGTGATGGTGACCTGGGCACCGAGCTCGGTCAGTTCGGCGAGGAGTTCGTCCGCGCCGGGTGCCTCGGGGCCGCGGCGGCTGGTGAGGATCAGCCTGCCGACCTTGTGGCGGGTGACCAGGTGGCGGGCGAACAGGGCGCCGAGGGCTCCCGTGCCGCCGGTGATGAGCACCGTGCCCTCCGGGTTCCAGCGCACCCCGGGAGCCTCCGCGCCGGTGGCGGCGGGGACTTCGAGGCCGCGGAGCCCCGGTCGGTACACGACGCCCTCGCGGATGAGGAGCTGCGCCTCGGACATGCCGGTCGCGGTGGGCAGCAGGGCGGCGCTCTCCGGGGTGTCGTCGTGGTCGACCAGGAAGATCCGGCCCGGGTTCTCGGTCTGCGCACTGCGCAGCAGGCCCCAGGCGGTGGCACCGGCGGGGACGGTGGTGTCCGCCTCGCCGCCGGGGCCGTGGACGACGGCTCCGGTGGTCGTGACGACGAGCTTCGTCCCGTCCAGACGCTCGTCGCC
Organism: Streptomyces sp. NRRL B-1140; assembly: GCF_001280065.1. GTDB lineage: Bacteria > Actinomycetota > Actinomycetes > Streptomycetales > Streptomycetaceae > Streptomyces. The sequence goes on along the minus strand of NZ_LGEA01000121.1, from coordinate 23,162 downwards.
CAGCCAGTCCCGCACCAGCTCCCAAGCCCGGTGCGCGCCGAGGTGCGCGGCGGTCACGACGTCGCCCGGCTCGGGGGTCAGAGCCGCCCGGACGACGTCGACGCGGCCTCCGGCGGCGATGGCCTCGCCGACGGCGTTCAGGTCCGGGAACGTGGTCGTGCCGAGTTCGGCGACGCTCCGCTCGTCGGTGGACCCGCCCGGCGTGACCGGGGTCCAGTCGAGCCGGAACACCTCGTCGCGCCTGCTCGTCCCGCCCGTCCGGACCCGGGCCGGCGCGCTGAGCCAGTAGAGCCGGCGCTGGAAGGCGTAGGTGGGGAGCGGCACGGCGTGCGCGGCGGTGCCGTCGAACAGGGCCGTCCAGTCGACGGTGGTGCCGTGCGTGTGGAGATGGCCGGCGTTGATGAGGAGGCGCTCGGTGGTGCCGTGGTTGCGGCGGAGGGTGCCGACGGCGATACCGGGGGTGCCGGTGGCCTCGAGGGTGTCCTGGACGCTGGGCGTGAGGACCGGGTGGGGGCTGATCTCGAGGAACGCGGGGTGGCCGTCGTCGAGGTGGAGGAGGGTGCGCAGGGTCGGTTCGAAGAGGACGGTCCGGCGGAGGTTGGTGTACCAGTACTCGGCGTCGAGCCGGGTGGTGTCCATGTCCCGCGCGTGGACGGTGGAGTGGAACGGGATGGTCGCGGGCCGGGGTTCGATGCCGTCCAGCAGGGAGAGGATCGTGTCGCGGAGCGGCTCGACGTGGTGCGTGTGGGAGGCGTAGTCGACGGGGACACGGCGGGCGTGGACGTCGTCGGCGTCGCACCGGGCGAGGAGTTCGTCGAGTGCCTCGGTGTCGCCCGCGATGACGACCGCGTTGGGGCCGTTGACGGCGGCGACGGTGATACGGCCGTCCCAGCGCGTCAGGAGGGCCTCGGCCCGGTCGAGGGGGAGGGCGACGGAGACCATGCCGCCCGGCCCGGCGATGGCGGTGATGGCGCGGGCGCGCAGGGCGACGACCTTGGCGGCGTCCTCCAGGGTGAGCGCGCCGCAGACACAGGCGGCGGCGATCTCCCCCTGGGAGTGCCCGACGACGGCCGCGGGCCGCACTCCGAGGGACTGCCACAGTTCGGCGAGGGAGACCATGACGGCGAACAGGACGGGCTGCACGACGTCGACGCGCTCCAGTGAGGGGGCGCCGGGCCGCTCACGCAGCACGTCCATGAGGTCCCAGTCGGTGTGGGGGGCCAGGGCCCCGGCGCACTTCTCGATGCGCCGGGCGAAGACCGGCTCGGTGTCCAGGAGCGCCTGAGCCATGCCGGCCCACTGGGAGCCCTGCCCGGGGAAGACGAAGACCGGGCGGCCCCCCTCCTGGCCGACGGCGCCCTCCACCACGTTCGGGGCCGGCTCGCCCTCGGCGGCGGCGGACAGGGCGGCCCTGAGCCCGTCCCGGTCGGCCGCCACGACCACGGCTCGCCGGTCGAACTGCGCGCGGGTCGTGGCCAGCGAGTACGCCGTGTTCAGCAACGACCGTCCGTCGTCGTCCTCTTCGGCGGTGTCGTCCAGGAAGGCGAGCAGCCGCCGGGCCTGTGCGCGCAGCGCCTCCGGCGTCTTCGCCGACAGCAGGAAGGGCAGCGCCGCGGGCGACCGGGACCCCTCGGTGACGCCGGGCTCCTCCTCGGGCGCCTGCTCGATGACGATGTGGGCGTTGGTGCCGCTCACGCCGAAGCCGGAGACCGCGGCACGGCGCGGGGCGTCCGTCTCGGGCCAGGGCCGGGCCTCGGCGAGCAGCTCCACCGAGCCCGCCGACCAGTCGACATGGGGGGTCGGTTCATCGATGTGCAGGGTCCTGGGCAGCACGCCGTGCTCGATGGCCTGCACCATCTTGATGACACCGCCCACCCCGGAAGCGGCGGCGGAGTGGCCGATGTTCGACTTGAACGAGCCGATCACCAGGGGCCGTCCGTGCGGGCGCTGCTGCCCGTAGGTGGCGATCAGCGCCTGGGCCTCGATGGGATCGCCCAGGGTGGTGCCGGTGCCGTGCGCCTCGACGACGTCGATGTCGGCGGGGGTGAGACGGGCGCTGGCGAGCGCCTGACGGATCACCCGCTGCTGCGCGGGCCCGTTGGGCGCGGTCAGGCCGTTGCTGGCGCCGTCCTGGTTGATCGCCGTGCCCCTGACGACGGCCAGCACCCGGTGGCCGTTGCGGCGGGCGTCCGACAGTTTCTCCAGGACGAGGACGCCCACGCCCTCGGCCCAGCCGGTCCCGTTCGCCGCGGCCGCGAACGCCTTGCACCGGCCGTCCTGCGACAGGCCGCCCTGCCGGGAGAACTCCACGAACGCGCCGGGAGTGGCCATCACGGTCGCACCGCCGGCCAGGGCGATCTCGGACTCGCCCGAGCGCAGCGACTGCACCGCCAGGTGCAGCGCCACCAGCGACGACGAGCACGCCGTGTCCACCGTGACCGCGGGCCCCTCCAGCCCCAGGGTGTACGCGACCCGGCCGGAGGCGACGCTGTTGAGCGTTCCGGTCATCAGATAGCCCTCCAGCTCCGGGGGGCCCTCACCGACGAAGTGGTACGTCTGACCGGAGATGCCGGTGAACACGCCGGCCCGGCGGCCGCGCAGCGAGGTGGGGTCGATCGACGCGTGCTCGACCGCCTCCCAGGAGGTCTCCAGCAACAGGCGCTGTTGCGGGTCCATCGCCCGCGCCTCCCGCGGGGCGATCTCGAAGAACTCCGCGTCGAACTCGCCTACGTCCCCCAGGAAACCGCCGTGCCGGGTCGTCGACGTACCCGGTCCGCCGGGCCCGCCGGCGTCCGTGCCGTAGAGGCCGTCCAGGTCCCAGCCCCGGTTGTCCGGGAACTCGGTGATCGCGTCCACCTCGTCCGCGACCAGCCGCCACAGGGCGTCCGGAGAGTCCACCCCGCCGGGATACCGGCAGGCCATGCCCACGATGGCGATGGGTTCGTCGGCGGCGGATTCCAGTTCGGTGATGCGCTGACGGGCCTTCTGGAGATCCTTTGTGACCCATTTCAGGTAGTCTACGAGTTTTTCCTGTTCAGACATGTACGTCATGCTGATGAGGACGGATAACTCGCAGACCACCGCCCGCTCATGGCGCGGGGCAAAGGCGATTATCCACAGGTGAGTTGCCGGTGAGGGGCCGTGAATAGCGTCTCCCCCGCATGCTCCGGCAACCATCGAGGATTGTGAAGGCTACCAGTGACGCATCCGCTGCCCGCCGAACTCGCCGAACCCCACCTTCTCTCCCTCCTGACGGCCATGGGTCTGGACGTCGAATATGTCCGCGCCGAGGGAAACACGCTTTACTTTCTCGACGAGGCCGACACGGAGGTGCCCGTTCTCGACATGCTCGGCGGTTATGGTTCGCTGATCTTCGGCCACAATCACCCCGAGATCGTCGCGCACGCCCAGGAATTGCTGGCGGCGCAGGTGCCGGTACATGCCCAGTTCTCCCGCCGTGCGGAGGCGCACCGGACGGCCGAGGCCTTCAACCAGGCCATCAGGCGGGAAACCGGCGTCGAGGAGCCCTACTACGCCGTCTTCGGCAACAGCGGTGCCGAGGCCATCGAGATCGCGATGAAGCACGCCGAACTGGCCCGCCGCACCCGGCTGGACGCCATCACCGCCGAGATCGCGGCGCATCTGGAGACCGCCAGGGCCGCCGTCGCCGCCGGCACCGCGGAACTGCACGCCTCCACGGACGCCCGGCTGACGGAGTACGGGGTGGACTGTGCCGACCCCGGGTCGTTCCACTCCGTGGTCACCGCGCTGACGGAGGCCAACGAGGCCGCGGTGGGCCGGCCCCCGCTCTTCCTGGCCCTCTCCCGTGCCTTCCACGGGAAACTCACCGGCAGCGTCCAGCTCACGCACAACCCCGACTTCCGGCTGCCCTTCGGCGCCCTGGCCGCTCAGGCGCGGTTCGTGCCGCTCAACGACCCGGACGCGCTGAGCAAGGTCATCGAGGCCGAGCGGGTGCCCTTGTTCGACGTCGCACTGGTGGACGGCGCGGTCCAGGTGGTGCGGCGTGATCTCCCGGTCTTCGCCGCCTTCGTCGTCGAGCCGATCCAGGGCGAGGGCGGCGTGAATCCCGTCAGCGCGGAGTTCGCCGAGGCGATCCAGCGCGAGTGCGCGGCCCTCGAGTGCCCGGTCGTGGTGGACGAGATCCAGAGCGGAATGGGCCGCACCGGCGCCCTGCTGGCCAGTTCGCTCATCGGTCTGCGCGGCGACTACTACGCCCTGGCCAAGAGCCTGGGCGGCGGGCTCGCCAAGACCTCCGTCACCCTGTTCCGCGAGTCGGTCTACGAGAGCGCCTTCGAATTGATGCACAGCTCCACCTTCGCGAAGGACGCCTTCTCGACGTCGATCGCCCACAAGGTGATCCAGATGCTGGAGGCGGACGACGGCCGCGCTTACCGGACGGCCGCGGAACGCGGCGCCCGGCTGGCCTCCAAACTGGAGGAAGTGAAGGCGGAATTCCCCGGGGTCGTCAAGGACGTACGCGGAAAAGGCCTGTTTCTCGGCTTCGAATTCCACGACCAGGCCGCCGCGGTCCAGGCGGTTCTGGGCGCGGAGCTGCCGCCCGGCTCCTTCGGCTATCTGATCAGCGGCTACCTGCTGATCGAGCACCGGATCAGGGTCGCCCCGACGGCCAGCGCGGTGCAGACACTGCGCCTGGAACCGTCGATCCACCTCACCGACGCGGAGATCGACCGGTTCGTCGCGGCCCTGCGTGACGTCTGCACCATCCTGGAGGAGCGGGACGGGCAGGCGTTCCGTCTCCTCTTCAACCTGTGACCACGACCCGGTCGGGGCTGCTCCATGACCGGGAGGTGGCCACGGCGGTCGAGTGGAACGCCCACTACCGGCACCTGGTCGACCACGGGGCGACGGAACTGTCCGTCGCCTTCGACCTCCCCACCTGCCTGGGCCATGACTCCGACACCCCGGCCGCCTGCGGCGAGGTCGGCCGGACGGGCGTGGCCGTCGACTCGGTCGACGACATGCGCGTGCTGTTCCACGGGATCCGGCTCGACCGGGTGCGGACGTCGATGCTGACCGACGCTCCGGCCGCCGTTCTGCTGCTGCTGTACGAACTGGTCGCCGAGGAGCAGGGCGTGCCGGCCGGACGGCTGGCGGGCTCGGTCCGCAACGACGTCCTCAACGCCCGTATCACACGGGGCGCGTGGGTGTTCCCGGTGAAGCCCGCGTTGCGGTTCGTCGCGGACACCTTCTCCTACTGCCGCACCGAGATCCCGGGCTGGAAGGTGGTCTCGCCCTCCGGCGCGGGCCTCGCCGCCATGGGTGCCTCTCCCGTGCAGGAGATCGCGTTCACCCTGGCCAACTGCGTCGAGTACCTCCGTGCGGCGGTCGCGGCGGGGACGCGCCCGCAGGACGCCGTGTCCCGGCTCGCCTTCCCCCTGGCCGAGGGCACGGCGACCCCGGAGGCCGTCGCGAGACACGGTGTGATGCGACGCGTGTGGGCGCGCGTCATCCGGGACGGCTGCTCCACCTCAGGCCCGGAGCTGCCCGCCCCCGGCCGCCGTCCGCGCGGCTCGTGGCCCTGGGGGCCGGCTCCCCCGGGGGACACCTGGGAAGCGGAGGCGCTTGCCCTGATGGCCCGGGTGGAGGCGCTGGGCGGCGCGGCCGCGGCCGTCGAACTGGGCTTCCAGGAACGGGAGATCGCGCGTGCCTCGTCCCGCCGCCCCGCCGCCGGGGCCCGGGAGGGACCACGCGTGCACGGCCCCACGAACCTCCTCGTCGAGGCGCGGCAGGCGGAACGCATCGCCAAACTGCGGGCCTGGCGCGTGGAACCGGTCCTCGTCGCGGCCCTGGAGCGCCTGCGCAGCGCCGCCGAGGGCACGGACAACGTCCTCTACCCGATGAAGGACGCGCTGCGCGCACGGGCGACGCTGGGCGAGGTGTGCGGGGTGCTGCGCGAGGTCTGGGGCACGTGCGCCGCCGCACCGCGGATGACGTGACGCCTCACTCCTCCTGCGTACCCTCCCGCCCCAGGAAGATCGGGTTGGTGAACGCCGCCGGCGGCCCGGGCAGCGGCCCCGCGGCCGCCTCGTGCCTCAGTTCGGCCCGTACGTACGCCGCGTACGCCGGAGTCGTCCGCCACTCGACGACGCCCGAGCCGGAGACCGGCAGCGGGGCGCCGGTGTACAGGACGCCCTGGTCGGTGACGAGACGGACCGTGCAGCGCGGGGCGCCGGTGACCTCCAGGCGGACGGTGACGGGGGTGTCGCGGCCCACGGCGAGCCGCTCGCCGATGCCCGCGTGCTCGCCGCGCCCGCCCGACGCCCGGAACGACAGGGCGACCCGCTCGGACTCGGCGACGTAGGACCGCCCCGCCCGGATGCCCTCCTGGATCGCCTCCCGGGTCAGGTCGTCGGCCAGGACGACCGTCTGGGGACCGCCCACCGCGTCCGGGGAGCGGTGGGCGTCGCTGCCGCCCATCGCGGGGAGCCAGCCGCGGCCGTCCCGCAGGGACGCCACGAGCATGCTGTCCCAGTCGGCGAGCGCCACCTCGTCGTCGGGCGTCCATGGGCCGTTCCACACCTCCACGGCGTCCGCCTCGTCGAAGCCGAACTTCCAGTTGCAGCCGACACAGGTGGCGTGCGGATGGGCCGGGACGACCAGTCCGCCGGCGCGGCGGATCTGCCGCGCGAAGCGGCCGAAGCGGTTGTCGCGGGCCCGGTAGCGCCAGTCGACGAAGGTGCCCGGGTCGGTGCCGAGCGCCACGACGTGCCCGTTCCGCGTGGTGATCTCCTCGCCCAGCATCACCAGCAGGTCGTCCCCGGCCACATCGGCCCAGTGGGCGTGCGCCGCGTGCGTGTTGTGCTCGGAGGAGTTGATGAAGTCCAGGCCGGCCGCCCGGGCCAGTTCCCCGATCTCGGCGGGGGTGCGGCGGCCGTCGGAGTGCCAGGAGTGCAGATGGCAGTCGCCCCGGTACCAGGCCCGCCCCCGGCCCTTGGCCCGCTCCGGCGGATACACGGGTTCGATCGTCTCGCCCGGCTCGCCGTACGCCAGCGTGATCGTGAGCTCGTACGACAGGCCCTGCGGGGCGACGGTGTACGGGCCGAGCGCGATGTGCCAGGTGCCTTCGCGCACCGGGCCCGGGAGGTAGCCGGGCGTCGCGTCGTCCGCCCGGACGAAGAACTCCGTGCGCGCCCCGCCCGACCAGCCGCGGAAGCCCCGGCCGCCGAGTTCGGTGCCGCGCTCGTCGAAGACGCCGATGTCGAGGGCGTTGCCCGTGGTGCCGGCCGGGACGGACGGCCGGTCGTAGGTGTAGGCGACCTTCAGCTCCCGGACCCCGGCCGGGACCTCGACGGGCACGTACACGAAGTCCGGCGAACCGGGCGGCAGCGTGCCGCGCACCGTCCTGCTTTCCCGGTCCCCGTCGGCCGCTGAAGCGAAGCTCACGCCTCCCAAGGTAAGCGCGGCCGCCGCTCCCGTCATGAACAGAGCGCGCCGGCCGAACCCGCCGTGGCTGTCCTCGCACATGCTGCTGCTCCCCAGGTGTCGTCGGTGACGTGGCACGGGTGGTGCGGGGTGGTGTGTGTGCACCCTTGTAGTCAGCCGTGAACGGGCGGGCAAGGGAGGGGAATCGGACGGCGAAGACCGGACAGGCGCGGTGGGGCACCGGCTGTCGGCAGTCCGGCCCGCATGCGGATCACCCGGAAGTCCGACCGGTCGGTATCGACAGCCGGGCCGCCCTCCGGTAGAGATACGTCATGCGCATCGCCGTGACGATCTTCCTCACCGACGAGACGATCACCCCGACCCGGCTCGCCCGGGAACTGGAGGAGCGCGGTTTCGCCGGGCTGTATCTGCCCGAGCACACCCACATCCCCGTGGAGCGGACCACCCCGTACCCGGCGGGCGGTGAGCTGCCGCCCGAGTACGGCCGCACCCTCGACCCGTTCGTGGCGCTCGGCCAGGCCGCCGCCGTCACCGGGCGGCTCGGGCTCGGCACGGGCATCACGCTCGTCGCCCAGCACGACCCGATCGACCTGGCCAAGCAGGTCGCGACCCTCGACCACCTCTCCGGCGGCCGGTTCACCCTCGGCGTCGGCTTCGGCTGGAACGTCGAGGAGGCCGCCGACCACGGCGTGCGCTGGAGCACCCGGCGCGCGCTGGTCCGGGACCGGATGGCGCTGATGCGGGCCCTGTGGTCACAGGCCCCGACCGCCTACGAGGGGGAGTTCGGGAGCGTCCGGGCCAGCCACGCGTTCCCGAAGCCCGTGCGTGAGCCGCGCGGCCCGGTCGTCGGCCCGCGCACGCTCGTCGGCGGGGCCGCCGGACCCGGGCTGTTCGCCCACATCGGCGAGTACGCCGACGGCTGGCTGCCGATCGGGGGCCGGGGCCTGGGCGAGGCCCTGCCGCTGCTGCGCACCGTCTGGGCCGACGCCGGCCCGCGACCCCGAGGCCCTCCAGGTCGTCCCCTACGCCGTCCACCCCACCCCCGGCAAGCTCGCCCACTACGCCGACCTGGGCATCGAGGAAGTGGTGGCGCAGCTGCCTCCGGCCGGGGAGGCGGAGGTGCTCAAGACCCTGGACCACCTCGCCGAGTACCTCTGACAACTCCCCTGTGGAACAGGGATGTTGGCGCTTACTACTAAACTGCGGGTCAACAACCGGGCCGGGAGCACACCGGTGTGCGGCTGACCACCGCACGCGACACGGGGTGACGGCCCGGCTCACTGATTCCACGGGGGAGAGCGTCTTGAGATTCTGGTGGTTCACCTGGCTTCTGCGGCACTTCACGGAGTACGGCTACAGCCAGGGGCTGCTGCCTGCCGCGATCGGCACGACGGCCGTACTGGTGACCGCCGCGCTGGTCGGGCTCACCCTGCACCGCAACAGACCCGCCGCCCTGGCCGCCGCCGGTCTCACCTCGGCCCTGGGCATCGGGTGGCTGGCCTTCCACTGACGGGGCTTCTCCCAGCCTGATCAGCGCACTCGTATGCTCGAAGGATGACGACTCCCGCGACCTCCGGAACCGGCCCCACCGAGAACTCCATGCGTCGCGCCCTGAAACGGGCCAGGGACGGCGTGTCGCTCGACGTCGCCGAGGTGGCGGTGCTGCTCCAGGCCCGGGGGGAGCAGCTGGAGGACCTGTCGGCCTCCGCGGCCCGGGTGCGGGACGCGGGCCTGGCGGCGGCCGGGCGGCCCGGCGTCATCACGTACTCGAAGAGCGTCTTCATCCCGCTCACGCGGCTGTGCCGTGACAAGTGCCACTACTGCACGTTCGTCACCGTCCCGGGCAAGTTGCGCCGCGAGGGCCACGGAATGTTCATGTCGCCGGACGAGGTGCTGGACATCGCCCGCAAGGGCGCGGCCCTCGGCTGCAAGGAAGCCCTCATCACCCTCGGCGACAAGCCCGAGGACCGCTGGCCGGAGGCGCGCGAGTGGCTCGACGCGCACGGCTACGACGACACCCTCGCCTACGTCCGGGCCGTCTCGATCCGCATCCTGGAGGAGACCGGCCTGCTGCCCCACCTCAACCCGGGCGTGCTGAGCTGGAGCGACTTCCAGCGTCTGAAGCCGGTCGCGCCCAGCATGGGCATGATGCTGGAGACCACCGCGACCCGCCTCTGGTCGGAGCCGGGCGGACCCCACCACGGCTCACCCGACAAGGAGCCCGCGGTGCGTCTGCGCGTGCTGGAGGACGCCGGGCGCTCCTCCGTCCCCTTCACCTCGGGTGTCCTGATAGGCATCGGTGAGACCTTCGAGGAGCGCGCCGAGTCGCTGTTCGCGCTGCGGAAGGTGTCGCGGGCCTACCACGGCATCCAGGAACTGATCATCCAGAACTTCCGCGCCAAGCCGGACACGGCCATGCGCGGCATGCCCGACGCGGAACTCGACGAGCTGGTCGCCACGGTGGCCGTCGCCCGTCTCCTCATGGGCCCGAGCGGCAACATCCAGGCCCCGCCGAACCTCGTCGACGACGAGTACGAGCGGCTGATCGGAGCCGGCATCGACGACTGGGGCGGTGTCTCCCCGCTCACCATCGACCACGTCAACCCCGAGCGCCCCTGGCCGCAGATCGAGCAGCTCGCCGAGAAGTCCCGGGCCGCCGGGTTCGAGCTGCGCGAACGCCTCTGCGTGTACCCGGAGTTCGTGCAGCGCGGCGAGCCCTGGCTGGACCCGCGGCTGCGCCCGCACGTGGCCGCGCTGGCCGACCCGGAGACCGGCCTGGCCCGGCCCGAGGCCCTCCCGCGGGGGCTGCCCTGGCAGGAGCCGGAGGAGGTCTTCACGGCGTCCGGCCGAACCGACCTGCACAGCTCCATCGACACCGAGGGCCGTACCTCGGACCGCCGGGACGACTTCGACGAGGTGTACGGCGACTGGGGCGCCCTGCGCGAGGCCGCCGCCCCGGGCATGGTCCCCGAGCGCATCGACACCGACGTGCGCGAGGCCCTGCGCACGGCCGCCGACGATCCGACGAAGCTCACCGACGACGAGGCCCTGGCCCTGCTGCACGCGGACGGCCCGGCGCTGGACGCCCTCGCCCGGGTCGCCGACGACGTACGGAAGTCGGCCGTCGGCGACGACGTCACCTACATCGTCACCCGCAACATCAACTTCACCAACGTCTGCTACACCGGCTGCCGTTTCTGCGCCTTCGCCCAGCGCCGCACGGACGCCGACGCCTACACCCTCTCCCTGGACCAGGTCGCCGACCGGGCCCAGCAGGCCTGGGACGTGGGCGCGGTGGAGGTGTGCATGCAGGGCGGCATCCACCCGGACCTGCCCGGCACTGCGTACTTCGACATCGCGCGGGCCGTGAAGGAACGCGTCCCCGGTATGCACGTGCACGCCTTCTCGCCGATGGAGGTCGTCAACGGCGCGACGCGCACGGGCATGTCGGTCCGCGAGTGGCTGGCCGCCGCCAAGGAGGCGGGCCTGGACACCATCCCGGGCACGGCCGCCGAGATCCTCGACGACGAGGTCCGCTGGATCCTCACCAAGGGCAAGCTGCCCGCGGCCGACTGGATCGACGTCGTGACGACGGCCCACGAGCTGGGCATCCGCTCGTCCTCGACGATGATGTACGGCCATGTCGACCAGCCGCGGCACTGGCTCGGGCACCTGCGCACGCTGGCCGGCATCCAGCAGCGCACGGGCGGCTTCACCGAGTTCGTGACGCTGCCGTTCGTGCACACCAACGCCCCGGTCTACCTGGCGGGGATCGCCCGCCCGGGCCCGACCATGCGGGACAACCGCGCCGTGACGGCCATGGCCCGGCTGCTGCTGCACCCGTACATCCCCAACATCCAGACCAGCTGGGTGAAGCTGGGCACGGAAGGGGCGGCCGAGATGCTCCGCTCGGGTGCGAACGACCTGGGCGGGACGCTCATGGAGGAGACCATCTCCCGCATGGCGGGCTCGTCGTACGGGTCGTACAAGTCGGTGAAGGACCTGATCGCCGTGGCGGACGCGGCCGGGCGTCCCGCCAAGGCGCGCACCACCCTCTATGGGGAGGTCCCCGAGGAGCGGCAGCGGGCGGCGACGGCGTCGGACGGACATCTTCCGGAGCTGCTGCCGGTGCTGGACTGAGGCCTACTGGCCCCCGGCGTCCGCCGGCTGATGCTCCATGAGGGTGCGGCCGGCCGTGGCGCCGGGGCTCTTCGGCGGCGGGGGAGGGGTGCCGCGGCCGAACCACAGCAGCAGCACGCCGAGGGAGCAGGCGATCGCCGGCCAGTAGACGTACCGGTAGTCCGTCGCGGGCATGATCGGCAGATAGCCGAGGACGTAGGCCGCCGAGCTGACGCCCAGCGCCCGGACGGGCATCGCGAACACGCCCCTGCCCGGGCGGAGGGCGAGGACCAGCGCGACGGCGAGCCAGAACCAGCCGCGGAACAGCCACGGCAGGTCCCGGGCCATGCCCTTGACGTACGTGCCGAGGATGTCCTCCAGGCGGGGGTGCGCCACCTCGACGCCCAGGTCGTTGCGGCTGATCCCGGCCTTGTACGGGTAATCGGTCTCGAACAGCAGGGTCGTGAAGAGCAGCAGCCGGTACTGGAGGTACTGCGGCACGTGCCCACTCATCTCCCGGAGCCACAGGGACGTGATCTCGCCCGAGTCGCCGCGCAGCCCGTCCGCGGGGCGCCGGTAACAGGCCCAGTAGGCGTCGGAGAGGGCGCCGACGCGTTCGCACTCCCGCGCGGAGGCCACGAGCCGGTCCCGCAGGGCGGGTGACACGTCCGCCGAGCGCAGCTCGTCCACGGTCAGTACGTGCACGAGGTCGTCGAGCATGATCTGCGCCCCCTGCTTGGTCTGCACGGGCGAGGCGAGCAGGGAGACGGCGGCGGCGGGCACGACGAGCCCGGCCGCGAGGGCCGCCGTGCAGGTCACCCACGTACGGCGGCCGGGGGCGCCCCACAGCGCGAGGACCAGCATGACGAAGACGGGGATCGCGGCGAGGAAGGCGTTCTTGCGCACCAGCATGGCGTAGGCGAGGAACAGCACGCCCAGCCAGAGCAGAGCCCATCGCACGGCGGGCCTGGGGTCGCGGTCCCGCAGCAGCAGGCCGGTGAGGGCGACCGCGCAGGCGGCGAGCAGCGCGAACGCCGCGTGCACGTCTTTCCACACGACCCCGGCGAAGGTCAGCACGAAGGGCGCGAGCCCCACGCCGAGCACGGCGACCGACCCGCCGCGGCTCCGGGTCGGCTCCCACACACACCGGGCCAGCCCCCACAGCGCGCCCCACAGGACGACGGACTGGAGGACCAGCATCGCCGTGATCGACCCGGTCACGGCGATGAGCGCCCGCCACACCAGGCTCAGCACCGGCGGATGCCAGTCGGTCAGGGGGGCCTTGCCCTGGGCCTGCCGGAGCTGGTCGAGACTGTCGGGGCTCAGGAACCCGGGGGCGAAGACGAGGACCGTGCCCAGGCAGCAGAGCGCGGCGACGGCGGCCAGAACCCAGACCCAGCGCTGCACCCGTGCCACCGGCGACTTTTGTCCCATATGCCGGATGTTAGCGGCTCAGGACGGGACGAAGACGTAGCGCCGGTAGGCGTAGAAGCGGAACAGGGTCGCGAGGACCCAGCCGAGGATCCGGGCGGTGTTGTCGCTGAGTGCCGAGTCGAGCCCGAGCAGGTGCCGGGACGCGAAGACCGTGCCCGCGGTGATGGCGAGCCCGACGCCGTTCGCGACGAGGAACAGCGTCAGCTCCTGGGTCACCTTCGCCCGGTGCCGGCCGCGGTAGGTCCAGTAGCGGTTCCCGACCCAGCTGAACAGCGCGGCGGCGGCCGTCGCGACGACCGAGGCCTGCACGGGAGCGGTCCGCATCACCCCGCCGTCCGCACCGCCGGGCAGACCGAAGACGAGCAGGTTGTAGCCGCCGTTGTCGACGACGAAGGCCAGGATCCCGACGGCACCGAACTTCGCGGCCTCGCGCCAGATGCCCTTGATGGCGTCACGCGCACGCAGCGTCACAGAGTCGAGGACCGGCACACGGCGAGCGTAACGACCCTGCCTGCCCCATCCGGTCAGGCGCGCTCATATCGCACTATGTCCGACTGTATGAGGTGCTGATGTATGAGGTGCTGACGTACGAGGTGCCGGCGGTGTGCGGAACCGGTCGAGGAGGGAGTGGTCGTGGAACCGACGATCGCGTGTGTCGTGCCGTGCCACAACGAGGAGGCGGCCGTCGGCAAGGTGGTCCGCGACCTGCGCGCGGCCCTGCCCGAGGCCGTCGTCTACGTGTACGACAACGCCTCCACCGACCGGACCGCGGAGGTCGCCCGGGCCGCCGGCGCGATCGTCCGGCAGGAGACCCGCAAGGGCAAGGGCAACGTGATCCGCCGCGCCTTCGCCGACGTCGACGCCGACGCGCTGCTCATCATCGACGGCGACGACACCTACGACGCCTCCCGCGCCCGCGACCTGGTCGACCTGCTCTTCGAAGGCCCCTACGACCAGGTCGTCGGCGCTCGCCGGGTGACCGTGGACGGGGCCTACCGGGCCGGGCACGCGGTCGGCAACAAGCTGCTCACCGGGGCCGTGCGGTCCCTGTTCGGCAACGACGTCACCGACATGCTCAGCGGCTACCGGGTCTTCTCGCGGCGCTTCGTGAAGTCCTTCCCGGCGCTGGCCCGGGAGTTCGAGACCGAGACCGAGATGACGATCCACGCGCTGCACCTGCGGCTGCCCACCGCAGAGGTCCTCACCGACTACCGGGTCCGGCCCGCGGGCGGCGAGAGCAAGCTGCGCACCTACCGGGACGGCTGGCGCATCCTGCGGGTCATCCTCGACCTGGCCCGGCGCGAGCGCCCCTCGCTGGTCCACACCGTCCTCGCCGGCGTCCTCGCCCTGGTCTCCGTCCTCCTCGGCATCCCGGTCATCGCCGACTTCGTCGAGACGGGCACCGTGCCCCGGGTCCCCACGGCGATCCTCGCCGCCGCGATCATGACCATCGCGGCGCTCGTGCTGCTCGTGGGGTACATCCTCGAATCGCTGACGCACATGCGCCAGGAGCAGACCCGGCTGGTGCACCTCTCCTACCCGGCCCCGGTGCGCACCCCCCGTTACACCGCCCACGGCGCCGGCACGGGCCCGGTCCCGGTCCGCAAGACCGCCGGGGGCGCCTGAGGGAGGGAGCCGGGGGGCCGCGGGCGCGCAGTACGATGATCGGAGCCCCGCTTCGGCGCGGGGTCCCGTGACTGAGGAGATGCGTGCCGGTGCCTGCCCGACTTCCTTCGTGGGCCTGGGTGACCGGGCTGACCGTGGGAGCGATAGCCGCGGTGACGGTCCTGGGTGTGAAAGCGGACCAGGGCACGCACCCCACCGCCGCCTCGGCCAAGCCGAAGGCCACGGCCTCGGCGCAGCCCACCCCGACCGCGTCGGCCCCCGCGCGGGTGCCCGACGGCTCCGGCACCGGCCGGCGCGTCGTCTACTCCCTCGGCGAGAAGCGGGTCTGGCTGGTCGACGCGAGCGAGGCGACCCGCCGGACGTTCACCGTCTGGCCGGGCTCGGTCAGCCCCGACCCGGGCCGCTACACGGTGTCCTCGCGCAACCCGGCCACGACCGGCTCGGACGGCGTCCAGATCGAGCACATCCTGTACTTCGCCGCGAAGTCCGGCGTCTCGGTCGCCTTCTCCAACGCGGTCGACGGGGCCTCACCGCCGCCCGCCGCCTCCGGCACCGCCACGGGCGGCATCAGGATGCGGAAGGCGGACGGCACGGCCCTGTGGACGTTCGGCACGGTCGGCACGACCGTGACCGTGGTCAAGTGACGTGCACCTCGGGCTGAGGCCCGAGGCTTGCGGCCTTCTCGTTCGTGGCTGCGCCCCCTGAGCCGTCAACCACGGTGCTGTCCCGGCCCGTCGGCACGGGCGGTCGTCAGTCGACGGAGGCCATGAAGTCCAGCATCCTGCGGTTGATCTCCTCCGCGTGATCGATCTGCGGCCCGTGACCCGTGCCGGAGATGATCTCGGCTCGGGCGCCGGGGACGAGGCGCGGCACGCGCTCCGCCTGCCGCTGGGGGTGGACGAGGAGGCTTCGCTTGCCGAGCACCAGATAGAGCGGAGTCCGGATGGTGGAAAGCTCCTCCTCGGACAGGGGAAGTGGTGCCGGGCGACGTATGCGGTAGGCGCGGACCGCCGTTCGGATCATCGCGCGCAGTTCCGGCACGACGAGGACCGGCTGTTCGAGCCAGGCCGCCAGTCGCGGGCGGAGCGCCTTGGGAGCGAAGGTCGCGAAGAGGCTGGCGAAGATCCAGACGAAGAACCGCAGCCCTACCTTCTCCAGACCCCCGGGGTCGAGCAGGGTGACCGAGGCGAGGCGACCGGGTTTGAGGTGCGCCTGGTTCAGGGCGAGCCAGCCTCCGTAGGAGGAGCCGACGAGGTGGACTCGGTCGAGTCCGAGCCCGGCGAGCGTCTCGTCCAGCCACTGCGCGGCGTGTTCGGGCCGGTGGATGGGTTCGCGCTGGACGCTGCGGCCGGGGTCGCCCGGGGTGTCGATCGCGTAGACCGGGCGGTTCGCGCTGAGGGCTGGGGTGTTCGGATACCACATGGCGGAGCAGGAACCCGCCCCGTGCACCAGGACGACGGGGGTGCGGAACCGGGCAGCCCGGTCCTCGGTGTCGTAGCGGTAGACGTGCGTGGTGCCGAAGGATGTCTCCACGTCCTCTTCCGAGCGCGCGGGCGCCCCCAGCGCGTAGACCGCGTCGCAGGCCGTGAAGTAGCGCTCCCGCCAGGCGTCGCTCACATAACGGCCGACATCGGCCCGGGTTCGGGCAGCGGTCTCGGGCATGGCCACCTCCGGTGTTCCGGTTTCGTGATACGAACGTACCACGCTGTTGGTACAGCTGTATCATCACAAGTCCCCGGGGGAGCGGTAGCAGGAACGACGAGCGGAGAACCGGCCGATGCCCAAGCGCGTGGACCACGCAGAACGGCGCACCGAGATCGCCGAGGCCCTCGTCCGGGTCGCCGGCCGACGCGGGCTGCACGCCGTCGGGATGCGCGATGTGGCAGCGGAGGCGGGCGTATCGCTGCGGCTGGTGCAGTACTACTTCCAGACCAAGGAAAAGCTGCTGCTCTTCGGACTCGAGCTGCTGACGGAGAGATTCGCGGAGCGGGTCTCCGCCCGTCTGCGGGCCGCCGGGGACAGTCCGGGTCCGCGCGCGATGGTCGAGGCGCTGCTGATGGCGGCGCTGCCGACGGACGACGAGAGCCGCACCTTCCACCACCTCTACACGTCATACGCGGTCCTGGCCGTGAACGACCCGGCGCTCGCGGCCCAGCCCTTCATCAAGAACCCTGACGCCGCCGAAGACGCCCTGACCGAACTCCTGCGGCAGGCCCAGGAAGCGGCATTGCTCGAGCCCGGTGTGGACGCGCGGCGGGAGGCCGCCGGCCTGCTCGCCATGTCCGCGGGCCTCGGCACCGGCATCCTCGTAGGACAGCGCAGCCCGGAGTCCGCGACCGCCGTCCTGGACCATCACCTGAACCGAGTCTTCCGCACCGGTGAGGGGATCTCGGCATGAGTGACCGGAACCCATCGGCCGTGGAGCTGAAGACTGCCCGGCTGCTGCTTCGACGCCCGACCCCAGCCGATGTCGACGCGATCTTCACCGTCCACCGTGATCCGCGGACCTGCATCCACAACCCGTCCGACGCACTCGCCCGGTTCGAGGAGGCGGAGGCGCTCTACCGGCGTTGGGACGACCAGTGGCAGCGGTACGGGTACGGGTACTGGGTCGTCCGGCAGCACGGCTCCGCTCAGCAGCTCGGATTCTGCGGAATCAAGACCATGGAGCTGCACGGGGCCCCGGTCCTGAACCTCTTCTACCGTTTCGCGACCTCGGCCTGGGGCCGAGGCTTCGCCGGTGAAGCCGCAGGCGCGGTCGCCGGGTGGGTATCCCGTCACCTGCCCGGCCTCCCGCTGATCGCCCGCGTGCGACCGGCCAACGTCGCCTCCCAGCAGGTGGCGAAACGCGCCGGGCTCAGCCGGGCACAGCACCTCGACACCGAGGGATACGACGGCTTCGACTGGATCTACGTCGCCCAGCACGCGAACAGGCCCGCAGACGGGCGCGCTCACACACCAGGACTCCGAGATCCAGACGAAGCTCCCTGTTCGAAGACGGCAGTGAAGGAAGTCCGGTAGCGACGGCGCTCAGGCGGCGGGCGTCTCCGCCCGCCGGCCCGACAGCTGGTTGACGATCAGCACGACCCCGCTGAACAGGAAGATCCGGGTCGCGGCGTCCAGCCCGTTCCAGCTCTTCGACTGCCACATCGAGAACCACTCACCGCCGATCGCGATGAACCCGGCCCCGAACAGCAGCATCACCATCAGCAGCCCGTACGTGGACCACTGCCGGGCGCGCCGCTCATCGCGTCTGGCCCACAGCCAGCTCCCGTATATGAGGACCAGCGCGGCGAGGGTCTCCCAGACGATGATCCCGACGTAGGCGGCGTCCTGGAGGCCCTGGCTCGTGACGGCCCGCCACATCAGGTCCTCGTCCTTGAACGTGGTGTCCATGGCGAGCACATGCCGGACGAACTGCTGGTTGGTCCCGAAGTCGGTGATGTTCCCGAAGGCGACGAGCGCCATGTAGAGGGCGATGGTCGCCGTGAGCAGAGTGGCGGCGAGCGACAGCCCGCCGCGTGAGGTGGAGGTGGAGGTGGCCATGCTGATCATTCTCCCCGCGTACACGCGTCCGATGTACCGGGCGGCGGTTGAGCGAGAATGACGACCCGGGCCGACCGCACGAGACGAGGGGAACGTACGGATGGCGCAGCCGCAACCGTCCATGCAGGAGCTGATACGGCAGCGCGGCCGGGCCGGTTTCGTCGGCCGCTCCGCCGAACGCGCCGCCTTCCGCGCCAACTTCGCGACCGCCCCGCACGACGAACGCCACCGCTTCCGCTTCCACGTGCACGGCAACGCCGGTGTCGGAAAGACCTTCCTGCTGCGAGAGTTGGAGCAGACCGCCCGCGAACACGGCGCGCTGACGGCGTACGTCGACGACAGTGCGGGAAGCGTGCCGGAGGCGATGGCGGAGATCAGCCGCCAGTTCGCCGCCCAGGGGCGGCGGCTGAAGGAGCTGGACCGCCTGCTCGCCGCGCACCGCGAACACCGGCACGAGGCGGAACTGGCCGCCCTGGCCGTCCTGGACACCGCGCCGGAGGAGACCGGCCCGTCCACGGGAGGCAGGATGGTGGCACGGGCCGGGGTGGTCGCTGCCGGGATGGTGCCGGTGGTCGGCCCGCTGGCCGGGATGCTGGACGCGGAGCAACTCGCGGGAGTGGCGGACCGGTTGCGCGCGAGCCTCGTCGCCCGCTTCCGCAACCACGAGGACCTCCGCCTGGTCCTCGCCCCCGAGCAGGTGCTCACCCCGGTGTTCCTGCGTGAACTGTCGGACACCGACGCGCCCTGGACCGCCCTCTTCCTGGACACGTACGAGCGGACGGGCCCGTACCTGGACCCCTGGCTGCACGAGACGATGACGACGGACCGCCACGGCGGCGTGCCCGCCACGACGGTGGTGACCACGGCGGGCAGGACGCCCCTGGACCCGGCGCGCTGGGGCGGACTGGCGGACTTCGTGGCGGACTTCCCGCTGGCCCCCTTCACGGAACCGGAGGCACGCGGACTGCTGGCCGCCAAGGGCGTGACGGCCGAACCGGTCGTCGAGGAGGTGCTGCGCCTCACCGGCGGCCTGCCTGTCCTGGTCTCCACCCTCGCCGAGTCGCACCCCACCGCCCCGGACGACGTGGGCGACCCGAGCGCGACGGCCGTGGACCGCTTCCTGAAATGGGAGGAGGACCCGGTCCGCAGGGCCGCCGCGCTGTCCTGCGCGCTGCCGAGGTGGCTGGACGGCGATGTGTTCCGGGCGGCGGCCGACTGCCCGCCGGACCAATTGGAGCCCCTCTACGCGTGGCTGCGGGGAATGCCGTTCGTGAGCGAGCGCGGCGGGGGACGGCTGCGCTACCACGACGTCGTACGGGCGCCGATGCTGCGCGCGGAGCGCCACAGAGCACCCCGGGAGTGGGCACAGCGGCAGCGGCGCCTCGCGCGCACGTTCCGGGAGTGGCGGGAGGAGGCCGGACGGGACCTGGCCGATCCCTGGCTCGACGACACCTGGCGGGACCTGCGCCAGGCCGAGTTCTACCATCTGCTCTGCGCCGGTGAACGGGAGGCGCTGTCCCAGGCGTTGCGGGACTTCGTCCACGCCTGCGGCGCCGGTGAGGTCATGGCCGTGCGATGGGCACGCGTGCTGGTGGACGCGGGGCAGGACGCCGATCTCCGGCCGGTGGCCGAGTGGGGAACCGACCTGACGGCGGCACTCGACACGCAGGGCACCGCCGCCGCCCTGGGCCTGCTCCTGCGCCGTGCCGTGCTCGACGCCCCGGCCCAGGCCCGCGCCCGCCTCGTGCGGGGCGACGAACTGCGCGGCGAGGGCGCGTACGCGCAGGCCCTTATCGAGTACGACCGGGCCGTCGAGCTCGATCCGGAGCTGGCCCTCGCCTACCGGCACCGGTCGGGGATCCGGGGCGACCTGGGCGACCACGACGGGGCGATCGCCGACCTGGACCGGGCCGTCGCGCTGGACCCGGACAACGCCTGGTACGTCGCACTGCGCGGGGAACACCACCGGGCCGCCGGCCGCGACGCCGAGGCGATCCGGGACCTGACCGAAGCGGTCCGCCTCGACCCCGCCTCCGCGTTCGCCTGGGCCTCACGGGGCGCCACGCACGAGCGCGCCGGAGACCATGACGCGGCCCTCGCCGACCTCGGACGGGCCTTGGACCTCGACCCCGATTACGCGTGGGCGCTGGCCCGCCGCGCCCGGGTGTGGCGAGCCCTGGGCGACTCCCAGCGCCAACTGGCCGATCTGGACCGGGCTTTGGCTCAAAGCCCCGATTGGCCCTGGGCCCGCTGCGAACGCGGCGACGCGCTGCGTGCGGCGGGCCGCGACGAGGAGGCGGTCGCCGACCTGGACGTCGCACTGGCCCTGGACCCCACGTACACGTCGGCCTACGCGAGCCGCGGCGAGTCCCTGGCCCGACTGGGCCGCCACGCGGAGGCCCTGGCCGATCTGGACAAGGCGGTGGAGATGCGGCCGGGGTACGTCTGGGCCCTGTGCCGACGGGCAGTGCTCCACACGGCCATGGGCCACACGGAGGAGGCCCGGGCAGATGCGGCACGCGTCCGGGAACTGGACCCGGACATCAGCGCCCTGCCGTGAACTCCACGAACTCGGACCAGGCACAGTTGGTGAACGACAGCCGGGCGCCGTCCTTGTGCTTGGAGTCGCGGATGTGGATGGCGGGGGAGTGGGCCGGGGATATGGCGACCTCGACGCAGTCGGGCCCGTCGTTGCTGCTGTAGCTGCTCTTGAACCAGGCGAGTTCAGTGGTCACGTCTCGTCTCCCAGAACTTTCTCAATGAAGGCCAGGGACTCTCGGGGCGAGAGGGCCTGCGCCCGGATCATTCCATAGCGCATGTCGAGGATCTGGGCGTCCCTGGGATCGCTGATCACACGGTTGTGCAGTTGGGCTTCGCAGTGCCCCAGCGCCTTGCCGTCCTGGAACTTCAGCAGCCGGAACGGACCCGCCATGCCCGCGTGGTCCTCCCGGTTGACCGGCATGACCTGAATCGACACATGCCGCAACGCAGCGATTTCCAGGAGGTGTTCGAGCTGGCGGCGCAGCACCATTTTGCCCCCGATGGGCCGCCGAAGCGTCGACTCTTCCTGGACAAAGGTGATGAGTGGTCGCGGCAGGCGGTCGAAGACGGACTTCCGTGCCATGCGTGCGGCGACATGACGCTCGATCTCGTCCTCAGTGAAGGCGGGACTTCGCATGGCGTACAACGCGTGGGCGTATTCCGGTGTCTGGAGCATCCCGTTGATCTGGTGGGTGTCGTAAGCCCCGAGTTCGAGGGCCTCGTCCTCAAGCTTGGCGAGGTCCCTCACCTTCTTCGGATACCGAGCCCTTTCCACGTCCTCCTTCATCACGGCGATCTTGCCACCCGCCCCCAACACCTCATCCGCCTTGTCGAGGAAGTCCGGCTTGGGGATGCGCCGCGCCCGCTCGACGGACGACACCATCTCCTCCCCGTACCCGATGGCCGACCCAAGCTCTGCCTGCTTCAGTCCGGCCGCCTCGCGCCACATCTTGATCTGCCGCCCGACCGTCCGCAGCACGGCCGCCGCTTCCTCGTCCTCCACGCTTTCCCCTCCTGACGTACGAGCCGTACGACCTCACCACGCGACCGGACAGTCACGCTCCGTACCGAGGTCATTGCTGTTCAGCGTAGGGACGGGCGGCCACGCTGGGTGACATGAGCCGGAAATCCCTCGCT
This sequence comes from Streptomyces sp. NRRL B-1140, assembly GCF_001280065.1. Lineage (GTDB taxonomy): Bacteria > Actinomycetota > Actinomycetes > Streptomycetales > Streptomycetaceae > Streptomyces. The sequence goes on along the minus strand of NZ_LGEA01000121.1, from coordinate 1,334 downwards.
GAAGTCAACGCACCCGTACGCCACTTCACGATCCAGCTGTCCGCCACTCGAAGAGGTGCTCGACTGGCCCGGCTGCTCGCCGAACGCCAGCTCGACGAATGGGGTGAGCCGTACGACGACGCCGCGCAGGTGGTGGCGGAGCTGGCGTCGAACGCGGTGCTGCACGGGCGCGTCCAGGGCCGGGACTTCCGCCTGGCCCTGAAGCTGCACGCCGACCGCACGCTCCGCGTCGAGGTCACCGACGCCCGGGGCGACCGGATCCCGAACCTCTCGGAAGCGGCGGACCAGGACGCGGAGTCCGGCCGGGGCCTGTGGATCGTCGCGGCGTACGCGAGCCGCTGGGGAGTGGAGGAGGCACCTGCCCACTCCAAGACGGTGTGGGCCGAACTGGGGCCGGTTTCAAGGTGACTCGACGGGCCGGATCGCGGCCCGTCATGACCCGGCCGGTCCCGACGTCAAGAACCAAAGAACCGGGGAAAGAACCAACCCGCCCCCACCGCCCCCGCGGCTCACCCGCAGGGGTGAACATCGCCAACTCGACTGGCGTGGAGGGCAGTCGATGGTGCAGCGTCGGCGCTGACAACCCCACAAACCAATACGGCCCCCGCGGGGACTGGCATCCCACTGCGAGGGCCTGATCACCTAGGAAGAAGAGACCTTCCCGATGACTGACCAGCACCCTAGCGCGCCCGCACGCGCACAGTCCGGCACTTCCGGTGTCCAGCACGTGACGGAACGCCATGAGGACAACTTCACCGTGGTGGGCAACCACTTGGCCCAGCACCCGGACCTGTCACTCACCGCGATCGGCCTGGCCGTCCACATCCAGTCGCTCCCGGCCGGAAGCCCGATCGGCATCAAGGCGCTGACGGCCAAGTTCCAGGAGGGCGAGATCCGGATCGCCGCCGCCCTGCGGGAACTGGAGACCCACGGTTACCTGACGCGCGCCAGGGAGCGTCTTCAATCGGGCCGAGTCGTAACCCGCACGGTCTCGTACAACAAGCCCCGGACGACGAGCCCCGAGCACCGCCCGGCCTCCCCGCTGCCCCGCCCGGTCTCTCCACCGCCCCGGACGGAAGCCCCCGCCGCGAAGCCCTGCCGCACCGCCGCCGACCTCCTCACCGGCCTGCGCACGGCCGACTCCCGCCTGCTGCTGAGCGAACGCGACGTACACCGCCTGGCCCCGCAGGTGTCGGCGTGGCTGGAGAGGGGCGTCTCGGTCACGGCGGTGGAACGGACGCTGACGTCGGACCTGCCCCAAGTGCCGATCAAGCACCCGGCGGCTTTTCTCGCGCACCGCCTGACCACCCTTCTCCCGCCGCCGCTCCCCGCGG
>NZ_LGEA01000120.1 GCF_001280065.1 Streptomyces sp. NRRL B-1140 | reverse complement strand
CCCACCCCCAACGCGTGACGAGCGTCTCCCCACCCCCACCCTGGACGCTCCTCGATACTCGCCGGTATCTTGGGCTGAGCAAGCGCTTAGACATGCGGAGTCCTGGAGGTGGCGGCGTGCGCCGTACGGTGTTCAACGAGGATCACGAGGCGTTCCGGGAGACCCTTCGCGCCTTCATCGAGGCCGAGGTCGTACCCGTGTACGACGAGTGGTTCGCGGCGGGCCAGGCGCCCCGCGACTTCTACTACAAGCTCGGTGAGCTGGGCATCTTCGGCATCAACGTGCCCGAGGAGTTCGGCGGTGCGGGCCTGGAGAGCCACAAGTTCGAGGCCGTGCTGTACGAGGAGACCGCTCGTGCGGGCGTCGCCTTCGGCGGTTCCGGTGTGCACGTGCTGCTCGCCCTGCCCTACATCAAGATGCTCGCCAACGACGAGCAGAAGAAGCGGTTCCTGCCGAAGTTCGTCTCCGGCGAGGAGATGTGGGCCATCGCGATGACGGAGCCGGGCACCGGTTCCGACCTCGCGGGCATGAAGTCCACCGCCAAGCTGAGCGAGGACGGCACGCACTACGTCCTCAACGGCGCCAAGACCTTCATCACCGGCGGCGTCCACGCCGACCGCATGATCGTCTGCGCCCGCACCTCCGCCCCGACCGCCGAGGACCGCCGCCACGGCATCTCCCTCTTCGCCGTGGACACCAAGTCCGAGGGCTACTCCGTCGGCCGCAAGCTCGACAAGCTCGGCCTGAAGACCTCCGACACCGCCGAGCTGGCGTTCGTGGACGTCAAGGTCCCCGTCGAGGACCTCCTCGGCGAGGAGAACAAGGGCTTCTACTACCTCGGTCACAACCTGGCCTCCGAGCGCTGGGGCATCGCCTTCGGCGCCTACGCCCAGGCCAAGGCCGCCGTGCGGTTCGCCAAGCAGTACGTCCAGGACCGCACCGTCTTCGGCAAGACGGTCGCGTCCTTCCAGAACACCAAGTTCGAGCTGGCCGCCTGCCAGGCCGAGGTGGACGCCGCCGAGGCCGTCGCCGACCGCGCGACCGAGGCCCTCGACGCCGGTGAGCTCACCCCCGCCGAGGCCGCCTCCGCGAAGCTGTTCTGCACCGAGGTCGCCCACCGCGTCATCGACCGCTGCCTCCAGCTGCACGGCGGCTACGGCTTCATGAACGAGTACCCCATCGCCCGCCTGTACGCGGACAATCGCGTCAACCGCATCTACGGCGGCACCAGCGAGATCATGAAGTCGATCATCGCGAAGAACATGGGCCTGTAAGCCGACCGAAATCAACTGGCCGGTACAACAGTTGCCATGAGCAATGCACTCCAGAGCCTCCTCGATCTGCTCGACCTCGAGCAGATCGAGGAGGACATCTTCCGCGGCCGGTCCCGGTCCGCCGTCGTCCCCCGGGTCTTCGGCGGGCAGGTCGCGGCCCAGGCGCTGGTCGCCGCCGGGCGCACCGTCCCCGAGGACCGGCCCGCGCACTCGCTGCACGCGTACTTCCTGCGCCCCGGCGACCCCGGCGCGCCCATCGTCTACACGGTCGACCGGATCCGCGACGGCCGCTCCTTCACCACCCGCCGGGTGGTCGCCGTCCAGCACGGCAAGCCGATCTTCCATCTCTCGGCGTCCTTCCAGACGTACGAGGACGGGCTGGATCACCAGGAGCCGATGCCCGCCTCTCCCGACCCCGAGAGCCTCCCGACCGGTGCGGAGCGGCTGCGCGAGTACCGGCACCTCGACCCCGTCGTGGTGGAGAAGTTCCTCGAGGCCCGGGCCGCGGTCGATCTCCGGTACGCCGACGAGCCGCCCTACGGCCGGTTCGGCGAGCCGCGCGAGCCGCACTCGCAGGTGTGGTTCCGCACCAACGGCAAGCTGGCGGACGATCCGCTGCTGCACGTCGTCCTCGCCACCTACGTCTCCGACATGACGCTGCTCGACTCCGTGCTGCTCGCGCACGGGCGCGGTGGCTGGGCCGTCGGGGACGTCGTCGGGGCCTCGCTCGACCACGCGATGTGGTTCCACCGGCCGTTTCGCGCCGACGAGTGGCTGCTGTACGACCAGGAGTCCCCGTCCGCGTACGGCGGCCGGGGACTGGGACAGGCGCGGATCTACACGCAGGACGGGCGGCTGGCCATCACCGTGATCCAGGAGGGCGTGGTCCGGGTCCCGCGCGAGCGGGGCACCGGCTGAGGCCCGCCAGCGGTCGGCGTCCCGCACGGACGGGGCCCTAGCTGAGGCCCGCCTCCGCGAGGAGGTACGCCGTCATCGGGTCGTAGTGGCGGGGGCTGACCACGTGGTCGTCGAGGGGAACCGTCACCTGCACGGTGCCCTCGGCCTCGGCGATGAACAGGGCCGGGTCGTTGCAGTCGGCGTAGCCGACGGAGTCCACGCCGTGCTGTCCCGCGTAGCCGGCCCAGCCGTGGTCGGCGACGACCAGGTCGGGCAGCGGGCGGCCCGCGCGCTCCAGGGCCGTCAGGATCGCCTTCATCGGTTCGCCCGAGTGGGTGTGCCACAGGGTGGCGCCGTGCTCCAGGACCGCTACGTCCGCGAACTGCATGACGTAGCCCTCCTCGGTCGTCAGCCCGTCCGGGATGACGACGATCTCGCAGCCGGCCGCGCGCAGCGCCGCCGCGGTCGCGCGGTGCACGTCGAGGAGGCCGCCGGGGTGGCCGGTGGCGAAGAGGACGCGCTGCTGCCCGTCCGCCGCCTTGCGCAGCCGCCCGGCCATCCGCTCCAGGCCGTCGACGGTCAGCTCCGGGTCGATGGTGTCCTGGCCGTACCGGTATTCGGGGTCGTCGTTCACGCCGACCCGCTCCGCCATCACCGCGAGGACGTCCTGCTCGTCGTTCCACCGGTCGCCGAGTTCCAGCCCGAGCCAGTAGTGGCGGTCGCTGTTCGCCAGCTTGCGGTAGTGGGAGAGGTTGTTCTCGCGGGGGGTGGCGACGTCGCCCGCGATGCGCGTCCTGACGAGGTGTTCGACGAGTTCGGCGCGGCTGGGTGTCCCGGGTATCGGCATGGCATCCATTGTGAGGCAGCCGACAGGGGGGCGTCCCTGGCGTATCGAGCGCTGGGACGTGCGTCACGTACTCGGCGGGACCCCGCTCACATGCTCAGTGGGACCCCCGCTCACGTACTCAGACGTGCCGCAGCGCGAACCAGAGTTCCATCCGTACGTCCGGGTCGTCGAGGTCCGTCTCCAGCAGGGCCGCGCAGCGGGCGACGCGCTGGCGCACGGTGTTGCGGTGCACGGACAGGGCGACGGCCGTGCGGTCCCAGCTGCCGTGCAGTGACAGCCAGGTGCGCAGGGTCTCGGTGAGCGCGGGGTGGGCCGTGACGGGGGTGAGGACGGCGCGGGCGTGGGCCGCCGCCTCCCCGGCCGGGACCAGGTCCGCCAGGGCGGGGCGCGCGCTGTGGCGCAGCAGCGCGGAGCGGGTGGCGCGGGCCCGGGCCAGGGCGCGGGCGGCCTGGGTGTCGGCGGCGGGCCAGTCGTGCGGGGCGACGGCGGCGCTGACGCCCAGGGTCCAGCCCGGTAGCGGGTCCGGTGCCCGGCCGGCTGGGACCAGGGCCCGCACGACGTCGCCCGCCGCGTCGACCAGGGCGGATCCGAGCGCGGCGCCCAGCGCGGAGGCCGCGACGAGGTCGGGGGCGCCGTCCCCGTCCGGCCGGGCGTGCACCACGAGCCACGGCCCGTCGCCCAGCAACCCCGCGACCTCCTCGGGCGGCGCGCCCAGCAGCAGCCGCACCAGCGCGGAGGACCGGGCGGCTCCGGTACCGCTCTGCTGTTCGCCGGTGAGCAGTGTCAGCAGCACGGCCGCGACGGAGGCGACGGTGTGGTCGCCGGGGGCACGCCGGTGGGCGGCGACCCCGAGCACGAAGCCGTGCCCGGTGCCCAGACTGTAGGCGGCGAGGTGGACCCCGGCGGCGGAGTCGGTGGCCGAGGCGGGAGCGGCGCGCTCACCCGGGCCGCCGGCCGGCCGTACCACCTGGGCCAGCCGCGCCAGAGCCGCACGCACCTCGCCCCCGGGCTCCCGGCCCGCCCCCGCGATCTCCGCCCCCTCCGGCCCGTACAGCGCCGCCCACCCGCCCAGCCGCTGTGCCAGCTGACGAAGCACCGAGGGGACCGGGTCGGGGCGGGACGCGGCGGCGGCGAGGCTCTGCTGGGCCTCGGTCACGCGGCGCAGTTCGGCCAGGCGGGCCTCGGCCATGAGCTGCCAGACCGCCCGGGCCACGCCCGAGAAGGTGGTGCGGGGCGGCACCTCCAGCAGTGGCAGGCCGTGCGCGCCGCAGGCCGCGACCAGGGCCTCCGGCACGGTGTCGTGCACCGGTGCCACCCCGAAGCCGAGTGCCGCGCCGCCCGCCGCGACGATCCGGGAGACGTAGCCGTCGAAGTAGGAGGTCCCCGAGTCGGCCGCCCCGGGGATGTGCACACCGGCGCTGAGCAGCAGCTCACCGCCCAGCAGATACGGATACGGGTCCGCCATCTCCGAGGTGTGCACCCAGTGCAGGACGACCGCCTCGGCGGGCGGCCCGGCGAGCTGCCGCAGGCCCAGGTCCTCGCGGGCCAGCAGCGCGGTCAGCGGGACGGGTGGGGTGGGCGGAACCGCCGGGTCCGGCATGATGTGCGTTCCCTCCATTCCGCACCGGCACGAATGGATGAAACGTACACTTCGCAGTCTCTTTCCGGCCACCTAAGGTCGGTCCTCGTCACCCGCCGGCGACACCGACCGAAGGAGGCCCTCATGGCCGTCGACTACGCCGTCATCGTCGTGTACCTGGCCGGCATGCTGGCCATGGGCTGGTGGGGCATGCGCCGCGCCCGCTCCAAGAGCGAGTTCCTCGTGGCCGGCCGCCGCCTCGGCCCCGCCATGTACTCCGGCACCATGGCGGCGATCGTCCTCGGCGGCGCCTCCACCATCGGCGGTGTGGGCCTGGGCTACCAGTACGGCCTGTCCGGCGCCTGGATGGTCTTCACCATCGGCCTCGGCCTGCTCGCCCTGTCCGTCTTCTTCTCCGCCCGCATCGCCCGGCTGAAGGTCTACACCGTCTCCGAGATGCTCGACCTGCGCTACGGCGGTGGCCGTGCCGGCGTCATCTCGGGTGTCGTGATGTGGGCCTACACGCTGATGCTCGCGGTCACCTCGACCATCGCCTACGCCACGATCTTCGACGTGCTGTTCGACATGAACCGCACGGTCGCGATCGTCCTCGGCGGTTCCATCGTCGTCGCGTACTCCACCCTCGGCGGCATGTGGTCGATCACCCTGACCGACATGGTGCAGTTCGTCGTGAAGACGATCGGGGTGCTGCTCCTGCTGCTGCCCATCGCCGTCGTGAAGGCCGGCGGGTTCGGCGAGATGAAGGCGCAGCTGCCCACCGAGTACTTCGACCCGCTGGGCATCGGCGGCGAGACGATCTTCACCTACGTGCTGATCTACACCTTCGGCATGCTCATCGGGCAGGACATCTGGCAGCGCGTCTTCACCGCCCGCAGCGACCGCACCGCCAAGTGGGGCGGAACCGTCGCCGGCACCTACTGCCTCGCCTACGCCCTCGCCGGTGCCGTGATCGGGACGGCGGCCAAGGTGCTGTACCCGAAGCTCGGCAGCCCCGACGACGCCTTCGCGACCATCGTCAAGGACGAACTGCCCGTCGGCGTACGCGGACTGGTGCTGGCCGCCGCCCTCGCCGCCGTCATGTCGACCTCCTCCGGCGCACTGATCGCCTGCGCCACCGTCGCCAACAACGACATCTGGTCCCGGCTGCGGGGCCTCGGCAAGGCTCCGGCCGAGAACGCGGACGACCACGACGAGGTGAAGGGCAACCGGGCCTTCATCCTGCTGATGGGCCTCGCGGTCATCGCCACGGCCATCGCGATCGACAACGTCGTGGAGGCCCTGACCGTCGCCTACAACCTCCTCGTCGGCGGGCTGCTCGTGCCGATCCTCGGCGGCCTGGTCTGGAAGCGCGGCACGGTGTACGGAGCCCTCGCCTCCGTCGTGGCCGGCGGGCTCGCGGTCATCGTGCTGATGGCGACCTACGGCATCCTCGCCAACGAGCCCGTCTACTACGGCCTGCTCGCCTCCCTCGCCGCCTACCTGGCCGTCTCCCTGGTCACCCCGGCCACCGACACCGCCGTCCTCACCGCCTGGCGCGAGCGGCTCGCGGGCCGCTCTCCCGAACTCGCGTCCGAACCGGCCGCGGCTCCCCGGTAAGGTCGTAAGGCAAGCAGTACATACGCGATGAAGCGTAGGAAAGAAGGCATTTCTTCATGAGCAGCAACGAGACTCCGCGCGGGCCCGTCGACTCCTCCCGCGTCCCGCGGTACGCCGGACCCGCGACCTTCGCCCGGCTGCCCCGGCTGGACGAGGTCGGCCGGGCCGATGTCGCCGTGGTCGGCGTGCCGTTCGACTCGGGCGTCTCGTACCGGCCGGGCGCCCGCTTCGGCGGCAACGCGATCCGCGAGGCGTCCCGGCTGCTGCGCCCGTACAACCCGGCGCAGGACGCCTCGCCGTTCGCCCTGGCGCAGGTCGCTGACGGCGGCGACATCGCCGTCAACCCGTTCAACATCAACGAGGCCGTCGAGACCGTCGAGGCCGCCGCCGACGACCTGCTCGGCACCGGCGCCCGCCTGATGACCCTCGGCGGCGACCACACCATCGCGCTGCCCCTGCTGCGCTCGGTCGCCAAGAAGCACGGCCCGGTCGCCCTGCTGCACTTCGACGCCCACCTCGACACCTGGGACACCTACTTCGGCGCCGAGTACACGCACGGCACCCCGTTCCGCCGCGCGGTCGAGGAGGGCATCCTCGACACCGAGGCCCTCTCCCACGTCGGCACCCGCGGCCCGCTCTACGGCAAGCAGGACCTCACCGACGACGAGAAGATGGGCTTCGGCATCGTCACCTCGGCCGACGTCTACCGGCGCGGCGCCGACGAGGTCGCCGACCAGCTCCGCCAGCGCATCGGCGACCGGCCGCTGTACATCTCCATCGACATCGACTGCCTCGACCCGGCCCACGCCCCCGGCACCGGCACCCCCGAGGCCGGCGGCATGACCTCCCGCGAACTGCTGGAGATCCTGCGCGGACTGGCCTCCTGCAACCTGGTCTCCGCGGACGTGGTCGAGGTGGCCCCCGCGTACGATCACGCCGAGATCACGTCGGTGGCCGCGTCCCACACGGCGTACGAACTGACCACGATCATGTCCCGCCAGATCGCCGCGGCCCGGAAGGACTCGGAAGCCAAGTGACTCACGACCACGACCTGGTGCTCCGCCCCACGCCCGCCCAGACGGAGGCCGCCCTCAACCCTCCTCCCGGCCGCAACGGCGGAGACCTGGTCGTGGAGACGCTGGCCGGGCTCGGTGCGACGACCGTCTTCGGACTGCCCGGCCAGCACGCGCTCGGCATGTTCGACGCCCTGCGCCGCTCGGACCTCCGGTACATCGGCCTGCGGGTGGAGAACAACGCCGGATTCGCGGCGGACGCCTACGGCCGGATCACCGGTGAGGCCGCGCCGCTGCTGCTGTCGACGGGCCCCGGCGCCCTGACCTCCCTGGCCGCTCTGCAGGAGGCGGCGGCGGCCTCCGCGCCCGTGCTGGCCATCAGCAGCCAGGTCCCGACGGCCGGTCTCGGCGGCGGCCGGCACGGCTACTTGCACGAACTGCCGGACCAGGCGGCCTCGTTCCGGGGCGTGGTCAAGTCCGTGCACACCGTCCGCACCCAGTCGCAGATCCCCTCCGCGATCGAAGCGGCCTGGACGTCGGCGCTGAGCGCCCCGCACGGCCCGGTGTGGGTGGAGATCCCGCAGGACGTGCTGCTCGCCGAGACGGCGATCCCGGTCGTCACCGGCGGCGACGCCTTCCCCGAGGAGCTGCCGCCGCGCCCCGAACTGACCGCCGTGGCCGCCGATCTGCTGTCGAAGGCGGCCCGCCCGGCGATCATCGCGGGCGGGGGAGTGGTCCGGGCGGACGCCTCCGGCAAGCTGAAGCAACTGGCGGAGCGGCTTCAGGCCCCGGTGGTCACCACGCCCGGCGGCAAGGGCGCGTTCCCCTGGAAGCACCCGCTGTCGCTCCAGTCGTGGATCGAGGACCGGCACACCACGGACTTCCTGGAGGACGCCGACGTCCTCCTGGTCGTCGGCTCGGGACTCGGCGAACTCTCCTCGAACTACCACACGTTCAAGCCGCGCGGCCGGGTCGTCCAGATCGAGGCGGACCTCGGCAAGCTGGAGTCCAACCACCCCGCGCTGGGGATCCACGCGGACGCGCGCCTCGCGTTGCAGGCGCTGCTGGAGACGGTGCCCGAACGACAGGACCCGGCAGCCCCGGAGCGGGTACGGGAGGTGCTCGCGAAGGTCGCCGACCGCATCGCCGCCCAGGAACTCACCCTGGAACAGGACGTGCTGGCCTCGGTCCGCGGTGCGCTGCCCGCCGACTCCCCGTCGTTCTGGGACATGACGATCCTCGCGTACTGGGCCTGGTCGGCCTTCGACGCCAAGGGCCCCAACCACATGCACTCCGCGCAGGGCGCCGGCGGCCTCGGCTACGCCTTCCCCGCCGCGCTCGGCGCGGCGGCGGCCGACCCGACCCGCCCGGTCCTCGCCGTCTCCGGTGACGGCGGGGCCCTGTACTCCATCGCCGAGCTGGCCACGGCCCGCCAGTACGACCTGAACGTCACCTGGCTGATCGTCGACGACGGCGGCTACGGCATCCTGCGCGAGTACATGGCCGACGCGTTCGGCGAGGCGACCGCGACGGAACTGACCCGGCCGGACTACGTGGCCCTGGCGGAGTCCTTCGGCGTCCCCGGGGTGCGGACGACCCCGGAGAACCTGGAGCAGGACTTGGCGAAGGCGCTTGCCGCGCCCGGGCCCTCGGTGGTCCTGCTCCCGGCGGTGCTGCGGATGTTCGCGCCGACCCACCTGGGCAGGTCGGACTGAACTCCCTTCGCAAAGAGAGGAGTTCAGTCACAGTGATCGCTACCAGATCGCCTCGACCCACTCCGGGTGGTCGATGAACGGGTTGCGGTTGTGCTGGTAGGTGTCGTAGATGGCCTGGTTGCGCTTCTCCTCGAAGGCGCTCGGCGGGTCCTGCTCGTTCCACTGCTTGAGGACGGAGAGCTTGCCCATGTAGGGGGCGCTGCCGTTGTCGACCTTCTCGTTCGGCTCGAGGTCGGCGAAGCCGTCGCCGCCGTCGTAGCGCACGGCCATGTACAGGATCATGCGGGCCACGTCGCCCTTGTCGGCGTCGCGCGGTTCGAAGGAGTCGGAGTCCGTGAGGCTGCCGCCCCCGCCGCTGACCGTGCTGCCGCCGTTGTCGAAGTCCTTGTTGCCGCGGATGCTGTTGACCTGCACGTCCGCGGGGCGCAGGTGGTGCAGGTCGGTGCCGGGGCCGGTCACCTCGCCGAAGTCGCCGTGGGACTTGGCCCACGTGTGCTCGCGGTTCCAGTCGCCGAGGTCGCCGCCGTTGAGGGACTTGCTGCGTGAGACACCGCTGTACAGCAGGATCACGTTGTTGCTGTTGTTCGGGTCCTGGTCGGTGACCTTGAGGGCGTTCCAGACCGCGGAGTACGAGATCTTCGTCTGGCTGCTGATGATGGTGTGCAGGGAGGACTTGAGGCTGGTGCCCGTCTTGCCGACCGCGTTCTTGTAGTACGTCGTGTCGTACGCGGTCGTCGTGGCGGCGGCCGGGGGAGCGGCCAGGGTGGAGGCGGTGAGGCCGGCCAGGGCGGCGGCCGTGGCCAGAGCCAGGGGCTTCCATCTGCGTATCCGTGTTGTCGCCGGCATGTGGGGTCCCATCTACGCGGGTTGATCGGAGGCGGCAATCGGGAGAGTGACATGGACATGCGGCCGTGTAAATGAATCCGACATGGCAATCAGATGACGGAAACCGGCAAGTCGGGCGTGTTCTACACGAGTTGCCGAGCGAGGGCCCGGCGGACTACAGGCCGTCGCGGACCATCGCGGCGACGATGCGGACGTGGCGGTCGGCCGCCGTGCCCGACCACTCGTTGTCGTAGTTCAGGCCGTAGGGCCAGAAGTGGCCGCCGCCCGTGGAGATCTTGGCGCCCGAGCCGTCGTACTGCTTGACCAGAGCGGTGGCCTGGCCGCCGGTCCAGGTGCCGCTGCCGCCGAGGCGGGACCAGCCCGCGCTCAGCCCCACGCCGATGGTGTGGGCGATCTCGTGCAGGGCCGTCCGCTCGTTCATGTAGCTGCGGTTGCCGCCGAAGCGGATCGTGCCGTTGAGGTTGCCGTCGGCGGTGGGGACGCCCGGTTCGTAGCGGACGGTGAGGGTTTTGCCCAGGTCGCTGAGGTTGTTGTACCGGGCCACCGCCGCGTTCATGGCCTTCGTGATCAGGTCGTAGGCCGAGCGCTGGTCCTCGGTGGGGTTGTTCGCACGGACCAGGGACCACGTGATGGTGGCCGCAGCCGTACGTTCCCGGGCAGGGGCAGGCGGGGCCTGGGGGGTCGCGGCCTGCGCGACGACGCCGGGGCCGGTCAGCAGGGCCGCGGTGAGGGCGGCCACCAGTACCTTGCGTGGACTCATGTGCGGATCCTCCAGTGGGGGTGGTCGTCACGAAGCCTGCGAAACCTCGTACGACGTTCGGGATCTCGGACAAGCGGCGCCGCCGTTCAGTCAAAGCCCTGAAATCACATGGCAGTTGGCGCGCTGTCGACCGCAAGTATCCCGGCGGGAAGAAGGGCGTCAAGAGTTCCGGCAGAGGTCAGTGGAGCCAGAAGAGCAGGGTGTCGGGATTCGTCCGGAGCTGCCGGGCGCTCTCCCACTCACGCGCCTCGAAGCGCAGGGCATCGGCGAACCGGCGTGCCGGGCCCCGGAATTCGGGGTCGAGGCGGTCCAGCACGCGCGCGTAGGCGTCGGCCAGGGCGGCGGCCCGCGGCACCGGCAGGGTGCCGATCGCCGGCACCGCGTCGCCGGGGTGCGGCAGCCGCAGCGGCGGGCCGCTGAACAGGAAGGCGCCCGGGAGCAGGTCGGACGGTACGCCGTGCCGGGCCAGTTCGTCGTCCATGGCGTGGAACCAGGCCGGCCGGCGCCAGGTGCCGAGGTCGGCCGGGTCGGAGAAGTGCGCCGCGACGGTCTGGTAGAAGGCGTAGCTGTAGGCCGGACAGAGGTCGGTGCTCGGGGTGCCGTCGATCAGCTCGTCCAGGGCCCGGCTGATGGAGACGGCCAGGTCGATGCCCTGCTCCCGGAAGCGGGCGTCGGTCCGCTCGCACTCCGTGCGCACCCGGGCGAGCGTGCGCTCCTGCTGCTCGGTCCGCTCCACCGCCGTGAGCAGCCGCACCACCGTTCTCATGTCGCCGGTGCTCATCTCCAGGCAGTAGCCCACCGCTGCGTTTCCCTTCACCCGTCCGCCGGACACCGGGGACCATGATCGGGGACGCGGGGGCGGCGCCGACCGATAAGTCGGGGGCCGTTCGATCATGCGGGGTTATGGCGGATCGGACGAGGAGCCGAGCGTCGCGGCAGCCACGGCGAGGACCGTGAGCGACGCGGAGTCAACTCGCCTTCAGGACGGCGTTTTCGGCCGGGGCCGGCCGGAACTCCGGCGGAGGTCGGCCGGGGTGCGGCGGCCGAGGGCACCGCCGCGTGGCCGGAGCCGCGGTGCGAGTGTGATGTGGCGAAGCCGTGCGCCGCCCGTGAAGCCGGGCGGCTCCGGATAACGACTCGTACAAGCTCTCGCTGTCCATGCAACCTTTCGACCACCTCCGCGAGTCAAGGGGTGCATGACTTCTGGGATATCCCGCCGTGCGCGAGTGCTGGCAGCGGCCGTGGGTACCGGCGTGCTCGTGCCGCTCACAGCCGCCGCCACGCCCGCCTCCGCAGCCCCTCCGGCCGTGAGCTGCACATCGGCCAAGGCCGGGCTGGCCACCAAGCTGAAGAAGGACATCACCGCCGCGCTGGCCACCCGCAAGGGCACGGTCGCCGTCGGCCTCTACGACCGCAGCACCAACACCACCTGCACCCTGCGCGCGAGCTCCGCCTACGACTCGGCCAGCGTCGTCAAGGTCACCGTCCTCGCCACGCTGCTGTGGGACGCGAAGAAATCGAACCGGTACCTCACCGACCGCGAGAACAGCCTCGCCAAGGCGATGATCACCAAGTCGGACAACGAGGCGACCTCCACCCTGTGGAAACAGCTCGGCATGACGAAGATCAAGAACTTCCTCGCGGCCGCCGGCATGACGCAGACCAAGCCCGGCGCCAACGGCTACTGGGGCCTGACCCAGATCACCGTCACCGACGAGCAGAAGCTGCTGAAGCTCCTCACCGCCAAGAACGCGGTCCTGAGCGACAACTCCCGGGCCTACATCATCAAGCTGATGGGCCAGGTCGTGTCGTCCCAGCGCTGGGGCACCCCGTACGGAGTGCCCTCGGGCGTCACGGTGGCCGTCAAGAACGGCTGGCTGCAGCGCTCCACCAACGGGTGGCGGGTGCACAGCGTCGGCGCGTTCAAGGGCGGCGGCCACGACTACGTGATGACGGTGCTGACCCACGGCAACAGCACGATGAACTACGGCATCGCCACCATCCAGGCCGTCGCCAAGGTCATCCACAAGGACCTGGCGGCGAGCTGACCGGGGTCCGGCCGGCCCCTCACCCTGCCGTCCGTCCGTGCTCGAACAGGAATCGAAACTGTTACGGCGGGATGAAAACGGCTCCCGATCGCGTTGGTGCCTTCCGGCAGAGCAGGACGACTGGAAGGTATCGGCGTGACACCGCAACGGGGATGGGCGCGACGACTGTGGGCCTACGCGTGGCGCCACCCGAAGGACGTCGTACTCGCCCTCGGTTCCTCACTGGCCGGCATGGCCGTCATGGCGCTCGTCCCCCTGATCACCAAGGTGATCATCGACGACGTCATCAGCGACCACACCAGGGACATGACCACCTGGGCCGGCCTCCTGATCGCCGCCGCCCTGGTCGTCTACGTCCTCACCTACATCCGCCGCTACTACGGCGGCCGCCTCGCCCTCGACGTCCAGCACGACCTGCGGACCGAGATGTACGGCACGATCACCCGGCTCGACGGGCGCCGCCAGGACGAGCTGTCCACCGGCCAGGTCGTCGGCCGCGCCACCAGCGACCTCCAGCTGATCCAGGGCCTGCTCTTCATGCTCCCGATGACCATCGGGAACTTCATGCTCTTCCTGCTCTCCCTGGCGATCATGGCGTGGCTGTCCGTGCCGCTCACCCTGGTCGCCCTGGCCGTCGCCCCCGCCCTGTGGTGGATCGCCAAGCGCAGCCGCACCCGGCTGCACCCCTCCACCTGGTACGCCCAGGCCCAGGCCGCCGCCGTCGCGGGCGTGGTCGACGGTGCCGTCAGCGGCGTACGCGTGGTGAAGGGCTTCGGGCAGGAGGAGCAGGAGACCGGCAAGCTCCGCGAGGTCGGCCGACGGCTGTTCGCGGGACGGCTGCGCACCATCCGCCTGAATTCGGTCTACACCCCGGCCCTGCAGGCCGTCCCCGCGCTCGGCCAGGTCGCGATGCTGGCCCTCGGCGGCTGGCTGGCGGTGCGCGGGCACATCACGCTCGGCACGTTCGTCGCCTTCTCCACCTATCTCGCCCAGCTGGTCGGCCCGGTCCGCATGCTCGCGGTGGTGCTCACCGTCGGCCAGCAGGCCCGGGCCGGCACCGAGCGCGTCCTGGAGCTGATCGACACCGAGCCGTCGATCGAGGACGGCCACAAGGACCTGCCCGCCGACGCCCCCGCGACGGTCGAGTTCGACGACGTCTCCTTCGGCTACGACGCCGACCGCCCGGTCCTCGACGGGCTGAGCTTCGAGATCCGCCCGGGCGAGACGCTTGCCGTCGTCGGTTCCTCCGGCTCCGGCAAATCCACCGTCTCCCTGCTGCTGCCGCGCTTCTACGACGTCAGCCGCGGGGCCGTCCTGGTCGGCGGCCACGACGTGCGCGAGCTGTCCCTTCAGTCCCTGCGGGCGGCGATCGGCCTGGTCCCGGAGGACTCGTTCCTCTTCTCCGACACGGTCCGCAACAACATCGCCTACGGCCGCCCGGACGCCACCTTCGAGGAGATCGAGAAGGCCGCCCGCGCCGCCCAGGCGGACCGTTTCATCACCGAGCTGCCCGAGGGCTACGACACCACCGTCGGCGAGCACGGCCTCACCCTCTCCGGCGGCCAGCGCCAGCGCGTCGCCCTCGCCCGCGCCATCCTCAGCGACCCGCGCCTGCTGGTCCTGGACGACGCCACCTCCGCCGTGGACGCGCGGGTCGAGCACGAGATCCACGAGGCCCTGAAGGGCGTCATGCGGGGCCGCACCACCCTGCTGATCGCCCACCGCCGCTCCACCCTGAACCTCGCCGACCGCATCGCCGTCCTGGACGGCGGCCGCCTGGCTGACATCGGCACCCACGAGGAACTCCAGGAGCGGTCCGCCCTCTACCGGCGCCTGCTCACCGACCCCGACGAGCTGGGCGCGGTCTCCCCCGGCCACACCCAGCCGGCCTGCCCGCAGGAGGACACCTCCGTCCGGGACGAGCTGGACGCCGAGTTCGACGCCGAGCGCGGGGTCACCCCCAGGCTGTGGACCGGCGACCGCGAGCGCAAGGACACCGCCCTCGCGGAGAGCCCCGCCACCCCCGAGCTGCTCGCCCAGGTCGAGGCGCTGCCCCCGGCCACCGACGTCCCCGACGTCGACGAGGCGAAGGCCGTCCAGCCGGAGGACTCCTACGGCCTGCGCCGGCTGCTGCGCGGCTTCGGACTGCCGCTGCTGATCAGTCTCGCCCTGGTCGCCACCGACGCCGGGATGGGCCTGCTGCTGCCGGTGCTGATCCGGCACGGCATCGACTCGGGCGTCACCGAGGCCGCGCTCGGCGCCGTGTGGGCGGCGGCCCTGCTGGGGCTGCTGACGGTCGTCGTGCAGTGGGCGGCCCAGATCGGCGAGACCCGGATGACCGGGCGCACCGGCGAGCGCGTCCTGTACTCGCTCCGGCTGAAGATCTTCGCCCAGCTCCAGCGCCTGGGGCTCGACTACTACGAGCGCGAGCTGACCGGCCGGATCATGACCCGGATGACGACCGACGTCGACGCGCTGTCGACGTTCCTGCAGACGGGCCTGGTCACGGCCTTCGTCTCGGTCGTCACGTTCTTCGGGATCATGGTCGCGCTGCTCGTGATCGACGTGCAGCTCGCACTGGTCGTCTTCGCGACGCTGCCGCCGCTGATCATCGCCACGTTCTTCTTCCGCCGCGCGAGCGTGAAGGCCTACGAGCTGGCCCGCGAACGCGTGTCGGTGGTCAACGCCGACCTCCAGGAGTCGGTCTCGGGGCTGCGGATCGTGCAGGCATTCCGGCGCGAGCGGGACGGCGGGCGGCGGTTCACCGAGCGCAGTGCCGACTACCGTGCGGCCCGCATCCGGGGCCAGTGGCTGATCTCCGTGTACTTCCCGTTCGTGCAGTTCCTGTCGTCGGTGGCCGCCGCGGCCGTGCTGATCGTGGGCGGGGCCCGGGTCGACGACGGGACCCTCGCCATCGGCTCGCTGGTGGCGTACCTGCTCTACATCGACCTGTTCTTCGCGCCCGTGCAGCAGCTCTCCCAGGTCTTCGACGGCTACCAGCAGGCGACCGTGTCGCTGGGGCGCATCCAGGAGCTGCTCCGGGAGCCGACGTCGACGAAGTCCGCCGACACGCCCCTGGAGGTGCTGTCGCTGCGCGGCGACATCGCCTTCGAGGACGTGCACTTCGCCTACGGGACCGACGAAGAGGCCCTCGGCGGGGTCGACCTGCGCATCCCGGCCGGGCAGACCGTCGCCTTCGTCGGCGAGACCGGCGCGGGCAAGTCGACCCTGGTCAAGCTCGTCGCCCGCTTCTACGACCCCACCGGCGGCCGGGTCACCGTCGACGGCACCGACCTGCGGGACCTGGACCTCACCTCGTACCGGCACCGGCTGGGGGTCGTCCCGCAGGAGGCGTACCTCTTCCAGGGCACCGTCCGCGACGCCATCGCCTACGGCCGTCCCGCCGCCACCGACGCCGAGGTCGAGGCGGCGGCCCGCGCGGTCGGCGCGCACGACATGATCGCCACCCTGGAGGGCGGCTACCTCCACGAGGTCGCCGAGCGCGGGCGCAATCTGTCCGCCGGTCAGCGCCAGCTGATCGCGCTGGCCCGCGCCGAGCTGGTCGACCCGGACGTGCTGCTGCTCGACGAGGCCACGGCCGCCCTGGACCTGGCCACGGAGGCCCAGGTCAACCAGGCCACCGACCGGCTCGCCGGCCGCCGCACCACCCTCGTCGTCGCCCACCGCCTCACCACCGCCGCCCGCGCCGACCGGGTCGTCGTCATGGACCACGGCCGGGTCGCCGAGGACGGCACGCACGAGGAACTGCTCGCGCGCGGCGGGCGGTACGCGGAGCTGTGGCGGACGTTCATCGGCGCGGCGGAGCCGGAGGAGCCGGTCGGCGCGTCCCGCTGAGAGCGGTGAGCGCGTTCTCATCACGCTCGTGCAACCGTCCGACATACGTCATGCGTCCGTACAGGCGTACGCCGATGTTCGCGGGGGACTCCGCCCCGGCGTACGCCGATGGTCGCGGTGGACGCGGTACGGGAGGACGACAGTGCACAGTGGAGCGATACGCCGGCGGCTCGCGCTCGGGCTGGCCGTGCTGACCGCCTCCGGGCTGCTCGCCGTCGCGGCCCCGGGCGAGGCACAGGCCGCGGCCTACGCGCTCTGCCCCGGGCGCAAGGTCCGCACCCTGCCGTTCGCCACCGGGACCGTGCTCGTCTACAAACGGGGCGGCTACGTCTGCGCCGTCACCCTCACCAAGAGGCCGGGCGCCAAGCGCACGATGTCGGTCAGCGTGCAGGCGCGCGGCAACCGGCCCGTCGTGGACCTGGGCCAGTACGGTCACCACGCGGGCCCGGTGATCGTGCACGCCGGGCGCCGCTGCGTCTGGCTCAAGGGCCGGGCCGGCAGAGGGAAGTTCAGCTCCGGCTGGATCCTCTGCTGACGCCGCGCCCCCCGTAACACGCCCCCGCGCACAGGGTTTTCCCTATGTCCCCTGGTGCTCCGGTGAGTTGGTCCGCTAGCTTCCGGCGCACATCTGTCTCACAGGGGAGTGCGCATGCGCAAGGCGCTCAGATGGCTGCTGGCGCTCACGGTGCTCATAGGCACACTGGGCACGGCGGGAGCGGCCACCGCCGCCGACGCCGCCGGCACCGACAGCACCACCGACATCAAGGAGAGACTGCTCTCCATACCGGGCATGAGCCTGGTGGAGGAGAAGCCGTACACCGGCTACCGCTTCTTCGTCCTGAACTACACGCAGCCGGTCGACCACAGGAAGCCCTCCAAGGGCACGTTCCAGCAGCGCATCACCCTGCTGCACAAGGACGTCTCGCGCCCGACGGTGTTCTTCACCAGCGGCTACAACGTCTCCACGACGCCCCGCCGCAGCGAGCCCACCCAGATCGTGGACGGCAACCAGGTCTCCCTGGAGTACCGCTTCTTCACCCCGTCCCGGCCCGCCCCGGCCGACTGGTCCAAGCTGGACATCTGGCAGGCCGCCAGCGACCAGCACCGCGTCTTCAAGGCGCTGAAGGGCATCTACTCCAAGAAGTGGATCTCCACGGGCGGCTCCAAGGGCGGCATGACCGCCACCTACTACGAGCGCTTCTACCCGCGGGACATGGACGGCGTCGTCGCCTACGTCGCCCCCAACGACGTGGTGAACAACGAGGACTCGGCCTACGACCGCTTCTTCGCGCGCGTCGGCACCAAGGAGTGCCGCGACCGGCTGAACGCCGTGCAGCGCGAGGCGCTGGTGCGCCGCGAGCCGCTGGAGAAGAAGTACGCGGCCTACGCCGAGGAGAACGGCCTCACCTTCACCACCATCGGCAGCCTGGACAAGGCCTACGAGGCCACCGTCCTCGACTACGTGTGGGGCTTCTGGCAGTACAGCCTGCTGTCCGACTGCGACCAGATCCCGGCCGACGCGAAGAACGCCACCGACGACGCGATCTGGGACTCCGTCGACACCATCTCCGGCTTCTCCGCCTACGCCGACCAGGGCCTGACCACCTACACGCCGTACTACTACCAGGCCGGCACCCAGCTCGGCGCGCCGACCATCCACTTCCCGCACGTCGAGAAGCGGTACATCCGCTACGGCTACCAGCCGCCGCGGAACTTCGTCCCCCGGGACATCCCGATGAAGTTCCAGCCGTCGGCGATGCGCGACGTGGACACCTGGGTCCGGCACAACGCCCGCCACATGCTGTTCGTCTACGGCCAGAACGACCCGTGGGGCGCGGAGCCGTTCCGCGTCGGCAAGGGCGCGAAGGACTCCTACGTCTTCACCGCCCCCGGCATGAACCACGGCGCCAACGTCGCGGGTCTCGTGCCCGAGCAGAAGGCCCTCGCCACCGCCCGCATCCTCGACTGGGCCGGTGTCGCCCCCGGCGCGGTGCAGGCCGACCCGCAGGCGGCGAAGCCGCTGGCGACGTTCGACGCCAAGCTCGACAAGCGGGACGTGCAGCGTGAGATGACGCTGCGCCCGTAAGGCACCCGAGTGCCGCAGCGCCCGGCCGCTCACAGCGGCCGGGCGCATCCCACGGGCCGCTTCCCGCCCAGCCGGACGTACAGGGCGGTCGGGCCGGGGCAGTCGGCCCGCTCGGCGACCGCCCGGACCACCTTGTACTGCGGCCGCCGTTCGCCGGTGCCGTCGCAGGCGGTCTCGCGCACCTGCCCTTCGCCGGAGTCGTAGACGCAGTCACCGACGATCGTGCGGGGTCCGCCCCCGCCGCCCGGGTCGCCCGGGTGCGGCGGCTGGAGGTTGCGCATACAGGCGTAGCCCTGCGGGACCACCCCGTCGCCGTCCTCGTCGAACGCGGGCCGCTGCTCGCTGATGTGCAGCACGAAGTCGGTGTCCGGCGGGCAGCGTGGTCCGTCCCGCACCGTGCCGTCGTGCCGCGCCGCGACCCGGGCCGCCGCCCGCTCGCCGGTGCACGGCACCTCGGTGAAGCTCGTCGTACCGAACGAGGAGCACTCGCCGACCGCCAGGAACACCGCCCCGTACCCGGCGGGCCGGGTCGGCACCGGCGACGCCGTGGCGGCCCTGCCGGTCCCCGGCCCTCCCAGCCGGCCGTCCTCCGCCACGCCTTCCGACGGACTCTGACAGCCGGTCAGCAGCGCTCCGATCAGGACCAGGAGCCCGCAGACCACCCCCACAAGACTTCGCTGACGCATCGCCGTCCCCCCGAGTGTGCTCGCCCAGCGTGACGCGCCGTAGCGGGCACACGCCAGGCACACAGGGCGGTTTGCGCACGTTGGGGGTGGTGCGCACGGTTCTTGGCGTACCTCTAGTACGACAGTCCGTAGCCGATGGGGTACAGCACCTGTTCCGGATCATCCGCCCGTTGCACCGGCACCGGCAGTTTCCCGCGCGGCCTCACCCGCCCGGCGATCACCTGTGCGGCGGCCCGCAGTTCGACGTCGGTCCAGGAGTAGGCGGCCAGACAGGCCCGCACGGACGGCAGCCGGGCCACGTCGTACGGATTGCGGATCGCCACCGCGGCGACCGGCCTCCCGGTCGCCACGAGCTGGTCCACCAGCGTCTTCTGGCTGCTGCCCGCGGTGACGTTGTACGTGGCGGCCACCACCGCGTCCGCCTCCCGCGCCGCGGCGACCGCCTCGGCGATGGTGGCCGCCGAAGGGGCCGTACCGGTGGACAGGGCCGTGGCGGTGAAGCCCAGTTCGTTCAGCGCGCCCGCGAGCACGCCCGTGGGCGGGCCGGTCGTGCCCGACGGCGAGGCCGGATCCGCGCCGACGACCAGCACCTTGGGGTACCGGCGCCGCGACAGGGGCAGCAGCCGTCCCTCGTTGACGAGCAGCGTGGTGGTCCGCTCGGCGATCCGGTCGGCCGCGGCCCGATGCGCCCGGGTCCCGACGGTCCGGTCCACACCGCCGTGGCCGACGTACGGCGAACGGAACAGTCCCAGCCTGGACTTCAGCCGCAGCACCCGCAGGATCGATGCGTCGAGCCGGGCCTCCGTGAGCTCGCCCTCGCGCACGGCCGTCAGGACGGCGTTCCACGCGAGGTCCAGGTCGGGCGGGTTGAGCAACTGGTCCACGCCCGCCTTCAGCGCGAGCACCGGCACCCGGGCGTCGCCGTACTTGGTCCGTACGCCCTCCATGCCGAGGGAGTCGGTGACCACGACCCCGTCGTAGCCGAGGCGTTCGCGCAGGATGCCGGTGAGGATCGGGCGGGAGAGGGTGGCCGGGTCGCCGGAGCCGTCGAGGGCCGGGACCATCAGGTGCGCGGTCATGATCGAGTCGATACCGGCGGCGATCGCCGCCTTGAACGGTGGTGCGTCGAGCTTCTCCCACAGCTCCCGGCTGTGCGTGATGGTGGGGAAGCCGGTGTGGCTGTCGACATTGGTGTCCCCGTGCCCGGGGAAGTGCTTGGCGGTCGCGGCGACCCCGGACCCCTGGTACCCGGCGACCTCGGCGGCCACCAGCGCGGACACCGCCCGCGGATCGGCGCCGAACGACCGTACGCCGATGACCGGGTTGGCCGGGTTGACGTTCACGTCGGCCACGGGGGAGTAGTCCTGCCGGATGCCCATCGCCCGCAGCTCGGCGCCCGCGATCCGCCCGAGGGTACGGGCGTCGGAGCGCGACCCGCCCGCGCCCACGGCCATGGCCCCCGGGAACAGCGTCGCGGGCACGCCCACCCGGGCGACGATCCCGTGCTCCTGGTCGGTGGAGATGAGCACGGGCAGCCCGCGCGGCAGCTCCAGGGAGGCCTTCTGGATGCCGTTGGACAGCTCGGCGATCTGGTGCGGGTCGCGGGTGTTGTGCGCCCAGGTGAAGTAGATGATGCCGCCGACCCGGTACTTCGCCACCAGCTCGGCCGCCGTGCGGACCCCGATCTCCTTGAGGTTGGCGTCGATGTCGGCCTGGTCGGGGACGGTGGCCGAGTGGCCGTAGACCCGCATGACGAAGAGCTGGCCGACCTTCTCCTGAAGCGTCATGCGGGAGAGGAGGGCGTGCAGTCGGCTGTCGTCCGGGGCGGCGGCCTGCGCGGGCCCGGGGGCCGCGAGGGCGGCGGTGACCCCGGCCGTGGCGGCGAGGACGGTACGTCTGGAGGGCTGAGCGGTGTTTCCCGTGCTTCCCGTGCCGGTGTCGTGCACGTGCGCTCCTTCCGGAGGTGATCCGCTCGGATCCACTGAAGGAAACTTCCAAGAGGTCACGAATATCCGGGAAGTTTCTGCCAGTCAAGACAACGCGCAGCGGCCGGGGAAGGGGCCGCCACCGGCGCGGTTGGAGGGGGGCGCGCCGATGGCGGCGGGTGCCGCCGGCCGCGGTACGGCGGAGAGGGTGGTCAGCGATCGCAGCCAGTGGCGAGGGCCGACACCGCACCGTGGTGACTCTCCGGAGGCCTGCGATTGGACGGGGCCGGTCCGCCCCGGGTTCCCGACTCGGCCCGGATTTCCGCAAGTCGGGACGCACGGGGAAGCAGGAGGTCAACGGGGCGGATGAGCCGCCACTTCCGGCCACTGCTCACCGAGCACCCGTACGGTTTCCACGATGGCCGGACGCCGGGCCGCCCCGGTCCGCCACAGCGCGTACAGCCGCCGCACCGGCATCGGGTCGAGCGGCACCTCCACCACCCCGGCGGGCAGCGGCCCGCGCCCGAGCCGCGGGATCAGCGCGACCCCGAGCCCGGCCGCGACCAGGGCCACGAGGGTGGGATTCTCGTCGGCCTGGTGGACGATGTCCGGCTCGTGCCCGGCCGCGCGCAGCGTCCGCAGCAGCCAGTCGTGGCAGACCCGCCCCGGCGGCTGGCAGATCCACCGCTCCCCGCCCAGCTCCTCCCGTCGTACGGCGGCCCGCCCGGCGAACGGGTGCCCCTCGGGGACGAGCAGATCGCACAGGTCGTTCCCGATGACCGCCTGCTCCAGGCCCGGCGGGGCGGGCAGCGGCGCGATGTCCCAGTCGTGCGCGACGACGAGGTCGACGGCCCCCTTCGCCACCAGGTCGACGGACAGGTGCGGGTCGACCTCCGAGAGCCGGGCGTCCAGGGCGGGATGCCGGCGGCCCAGCTCGGCCAGCACGCCCGGCATCAGCCCGCGTGCCGCCGACGCGAACGCGGCGACGGTCAGCCGCCCCGAAGGCCGGCCCCGCCGCTCCTCCAGCTCGGTCTCGGCGCGCTCCACGATGGCCAGCAACTCCTGCGCGGCCGATACCAGCTGCCGGGCCTCGTCGGTGAGCCGGACACCCCGCCCCTCCCGCTCCAGCAGAACCGTCCGGGTCTCCCGCTCCAGCTTGGCGATCTGCTGGGACACCGCGGAGGGCGTGTACCCGAGCGCGAGCGCGGCGGCGCCGACGGTGCCGTGCACGGAGACGGCGTGCAGGGCACGCAGCCGCTGGAGGTCGAGCACGGGGGTCCCTTCCTTGCTGAGCGGGCCACTCATGGTTCGTTGAGCGATGCTTCATCCAACCATGCAGCAATCCTCGCTGGTGCTTCACGGTCGTCCAGGGCGATGCTCACGGCATGCGCCCGTCACACCTCGCTCTCGCCGTCCTGGTCGCCGCCGTCTGGGGCGTCAACTTCACGGTCATCGAGATCGGCCTGGACCACTTCCCGCCCCTGCTCTTCTCCGCCCTGCGTTTCCTCGCGGCGGCGCTCCCGGCGGTGTTCCTCGTGGGCCGCCCGAAGGTGCCCTGGAAGTGGATCGTGGCGGTCGGCCTGGTCCTCGGCGTGGCGAAGTTCGGCCTGCTCTTCGTCGGCATGGACGCGGGCATGCCGGCCGGCCTGTCCTCCCTGGTCCTGCAGATCCAGGCCGTGTTCACGGCGGCCGTCGCGGCGCTGACCCTGGGCGAACGGCCCTCCCGCGTCCGTCTGCTGGGCATGCTGATCGCCCTGGCCGGCATCACCGTGGCGGCCGTGGACGAGGGCACCTCCGGCCCGCTCGGCGCGTTCGCCCTGGTCGTCGGGGCGGCGGCGTGCTGGGGCGCGTCGAACGTCCTCACCCGCAAGGCGGCCCCGCCCGACGCCCTGAACTTCATGGTCTGGGTCAGCACGGTCCCGGTCCTCCCCCTGCTGGCCCTCTCCCTCCTCACGGAGGGCCCCGCACGCGACCTGGCGGCCCTGCGCGCCCTGGACTGGCAGGGCGCCGGCACCGTCCTCTACGTCGCCTGGATCACCACCGTCTTCGGTTTCGGCGCGTGGGGTTTCCTCCTGCGCCACCACCCCGCCTCCACGGTGGCCCCGTTCTCCCTCCTGGTCCCGGTCTTCGGCATGTCGTCGGCGTTCCTGTTCCTGGGCGAGCCGGTGAGCCCGCTGCGGTGGTGCGCGGCGGCCCTGCTGGTGGGCGGAGTGGGTCTGGCGTCCCTGACCCCGCGCCGCACCACACTCGGGGTTGCCGCGGACCCGGCGGCGACCGTCGTCAGGACGCCTCGACCAGCATCCCGGGCGGGCTGACGTGGAACGTGCGGGCCCGTACGCCGAAGCCCGTGTCGCCGTCCAGGTGGCTGTCGTCGTCCCAGGTGATCAGCACGCTCTCGGGGCCGTTGCCGAAGGCCGTCGCGGCGCAGGTGTGGGAGCGCTGCCCGGGGTCCGCCGTGCTGACCCGCACCGGGTCGCCTAGTGAACCCTGGCTCTCCGAGCAGACCTTGGCCATCACCGTCGGCACGGTGTCGTGCGTGTCCGCGCTCTCCTCGACCCACGCCATCAGGAAGCGTCCGTTCGGCAGCCGGGACAGGGCCGGGGAGCTCCGGGTGACACCCCTGGGGTTCCCGGCCGTGATGTCGAAGGTCTCCGTGCCGTCCGGCTGGAAGATGCTCGCGGCCACCGTCGTCTGCGGTTTGCCCAGGTCGCTGGGCTGGATGCCCTCGATGTGCGCGACGACGAAGCGCCCGCTGTCGAGCAGGGTGATCGCGTTGACCCCGGTGAAGCCGCCGACGTCCGGCTGGATCTCCCCGCCCAGCGGGTTGCCCTCGAAGTCGAAGAACCGCAGGGTGAGTCGGCCGCCCCCGACCGACGAGGGGTCCGTCGACCAGGCCACGACCACATTGCCGTTGGTGAGGATCGAGGCGGCGGGCTTCTCGTGGAAGCCCTCGGTGGTGCTGACCGTGAACTCCGGTGTCGCCGGGCCGCCGTCGGCGTGGAAGCGCCGCGCGCGGATGCGCCGGTCGGGCCGCCGGCTCGCCCAGGTGACCAGCACACCACCGTCGATCATGAACGCGAGGCACGGCCTGACCTGCGGATCCGCGTCCTCGGTGACCAGCATCGCGGGACCGGACTTCCGGCCCTCGGTGAACCGCTGGAGTTTCACGCAGGGGCTGGGGCCCGGCGTGCCGAACGGGGTCTCCAGCCATACGGCGAACTGGCCGCTGATCCCCGCGGACAGCACGGACGGCCACAGCGGCCGCACCCCCGGTCCGTCCGCCGGCTGCGTACTGACCGCGAACTCGTCCCCCAGCTTGTCGCCGTCGTCGCCGAGGAACTGGCCCTTGATGACGAAGTCGCTCTCGTCCGACCACAACTCCAGGAACTGCGTGCCGAACAGGGCGTCGACGGCGGGCTGGAGCTGGTCGCCGGACTTGGTGGTGTTGACGAGGAAGTCAGCCATGGCTGCTCTTTCGAATCAGGGCGAGGGGAAGGAAGAGCACTGCGACCGGCCGAGTCCTTGGGAAAAGCGTGTCACGCCCGGGGAGCGGCTGCATCCGGAGCGGCGCGGCCCCCCGGCACCCGTCGCCCTGCACCCCCGGCCGCGTGGTGCCCCGCACCCGCCGCCCTGCACCCCGGCTGTGTGGTGCCCTGCACTCGCCGCCCTGTTCCACCCGGCGGGCGGGCCCGGACATTCCGCTGCCCCGCCCCCTGATCGGCGGGGCGGGGCGGCGGCCTGGCGGGGAGCCGGGTCAGCGGGTGTGCTCGGTGAACCTCTTCGCCGTCTCGGCCAGGACCTCCTGGCCGTCCCGTGCCCACAGGACGTCGTTGAACAGCTCCACCTCGATGGCACCGGTGTAACCGGCCGCCTCGACGTGGTCCTGCCACTCCCGCATGTCGATGGACCCGTCACCGATCTGGCCGCGACCGGTGAGAACGCCCTCCGGGAGAGGAGTCGTCCAGTCGGCGAGCTGGAAGGTGTGGATGCGCCCGCCCGCACCGGCCCGGGCGATCTGCGCGGGCGCGGTGTCGTCCCACCAGATGTGGTACGTGTCCACCGTGACACCGACCTGGTCCGCCGGGAAACGCTCGGCGATGTCCAGGGCCTGCGCCAGGGTCGACACCACGCAGCGGTCCGCGGCGTACATGGGGTGCAGCGGCTCGATGGCCAGGCGGACGCCGTGCCGCTGCGCGTACGGGCCCAGTTCCGCCAGGGCGTCCGCGATGCGCTCCCGGGCGCCGTGCAGGTCCTTGGAGCCGGCGGGCAGACCGCCCGAGACCAGGACCAGGGTGTCCGTGCCCAGGGCCGCCGCCTCGTCGATCGCACGGCGGTTGTCCGCCAGGGCCTCGGCACGCTCCGCCGGATCGATCGCCGTGAAGAAGCCGCCCCGGCACAGTGTCGTCACCGTCAGCCCGGCGTCCCGGACCAGCTTGGCCGTGGCCTCCAGGCCGTGCGCCTGCACCGGCTCGCGCCAGAGCCCCACGTTGCGGATGCCCAGCCGGTTACAGCCGTCGGCCAGTTCCGGCAACGACAGCTGCTTCACCGTCATCTGGTTGATGGAGAAGCGCTCCAGCGACCCGCTCACTGGTTCACCCCGTACACGCTCAGCAGTGTCTTCATCCGTTCCTCCGCCAGCTTCGGGTCGGGGAACAGCCCGAGTCCGTCGGCCAGTTCGTACGCCTTCGCCAGATGCGGCAGCGAGCGGGCCGACTGCAGGCCGCCGACCATCGTGAAGTGCGGCTGGTGGTCCGCGAGCCAGGCGAGGAAGACGACCCCCGTCTTGTAGAAGCGGGTCGGGGCCTGGAAGAGGTGGCGGGAGAGCTCGACCGTGGGGTCCAGCAGTTCGCGGAAGCCCTTCCTGTCGCCCGTGTCCAGGACCTGGACCGCCTCGGCCGCCAGCGGGCCGAGCGGGTCGAAGATGCCGAGCAGCGCGTGACTGAAGCCCTGCTCGTCGCCCGCGATCAGCTCGGGGTAGTTGAAGTCGTCGCCGGTGTAGCAGCGCACGCCCTGCGGGAGCCGGCGGCGGATGTCGATCTCGCGCCGGGCCTCCAGGAGCGAGACCTTGATGCCGTCGACCTTGTCCGGGTGGGCGGCGATCACCTCCAGGAACGTGTCCGTCGCCGCGTCCAGGTCGGACGAGCCCCAGTAGCCCTCCAGCGCCGGGTCGAACATCGGGCCGAGCCAGTGCAGGATCACCGGCTCGGAGGCCTGGCGCAGCAGGTGGCCGTAGACCTCCAGGTAGTCCTCGGGGCCGGAGGCCGCCGCCGCGAGTGCCCGGGAGGCCATCAGGATGGCCTGCGCGCCGGACTCCTCCACGAGGGCGAGCTGCTCCTCGTAGGCCGCGCGGACCTCGGCGAGGGGCGCGGGGCCGGTCAGCTGGTCGGTGCCGACACCGCAGGCGATCAGACCGCCCACCGCCTTGGCCTCGGCGGCGCTGCGGCGGATCAGTTCGGCCGCGCCCGCCCAGTCCAGGCCCATGCCGCGCTGGGCGGTGTCCATGGCCTCGGCGACGCCCAGCCCGTGCGACCACAGGTGGCGGCGGAAGGCGAGGGTCAGGTCCCAGTCGACGGCGGCGGGCGAGTCGGGGGAGACGTCCGCGAACGGGTCGGCCACGACATGCGCGGCCGAGAAGACCGTGCGGGAGGTGAAGGGCGTGCCGGGCGTCACCGCCAGGGGCTCGGTGCGCGGCTCGTAGGTCCGCAGCGCCCCTGCGGGGCCGGGGAGTCGGATCGTCACAGCGAGATCTCCGGGACGTCGAGGCGGCGGCCCTCGGCCGAGGACTTCAGGCCCAGCTCGGCCAGCTGCACACCGCGGGCACCGGCCAGCAGGTCCCAGTGGTAGGGGGCGTCGGCGTAGACGTGCTTGAGGAACAGCTCCCACTGGGCCTTGAAGCCGTTGTCGAACTCGGTGTTGTCCGGGACCTCCTGCCACTGGTCGCGGAAGACCTCCGTGGCGGGGATGTCCGGGTTCCAGACCGGCTTGGGGGTGGCGCTGCGGTGCTGGACGCGGCAGTTGCGCAGGCCCGCCACCGCGGAGCCCTCGGTGCCGTCGACCTGGAACTCCACCAGTTCGTCGCGGTTGACGCGGACGGCCCAGGAGGAGTTGATCTGGGCGATGGCGCCGCCCTCCAGCTCGAAGACGCCGTAGGCGGCGTCGTCGGCCGTGGCGTCGTAGGGCTTGTCGTTCTCGTCCCAGCGCTGCGGGATGTGCGTGGCGGTGAGCGCCTGGACGGACTTCACCCGGCCGAACAGCTCGTGCAGCACGTACTCCCAGTGCGGGAACATGTCGACGACGATGCCGCCGCCGTCTTCGGCGCGGTAGTTCCAGGAGGGGCGCTGGGCGGTCTGCCAGTCGCCCTCGAAGACCCAGTAGCCGAACTCGCCGCGGATCGAGAGGATCCGGCCGAAGAAGCCGCCGTCGATGAGACGCTTCAGCTTCAGCAGGCCCGGGAGGAAGAGCTTGTCCTGGACGACGCCGTGCTTGATGCCGGCCTCGTTCGCCAGCCGGGCGAGCTCCAGGGCGCCGTCGAGGCCGGTGGCGGTCGGCTTCTCGGTGTAGATGTGCTTGCCGGCCGCGATGGCCTTCTTCAGGGCGGACTCGCGGGCGGAGGTGACCTGCGCGTCGAAGTAGATGTCGACCGTCTCGTCGGCGAGGACCGCGTCCACGTCCGTGGAGACGTGCTCCAGCCCGTGCTGCTCGGCCAGCGCCTTCAGCGCGTGCTCGCGGCGGCCGACCAGGATCGGCTCGGGCCACAGCACGGTGCCGTCGCCGAGGTCGAGGCCGCCCTGCTCGCGGAGGGCGAGGATGGAGCGGACCAGGTGCTGGCGGTAGCCCATGCGCCCGGTCACGCCGTTCATGGCGATACGCACCGTCTTGCGTGTCACGTCGTTCCCTTCGTACGCGGTCGTCGCGCCGCGTACGCCCCACCTTTCACAGGCGTCCCGTCGAGTCGGCCGTGGACTGGTGAGCGATGCAGCAAGCGCTTTCTATACAGGGAGAAGCTAGCCTCTGAACCGCGGTCCGGACAAGACCGTGACCAGGACGAGTTGTTCGAGGGGGCGAACAACAGGGGGTCGGGGGCTTAAGGTCTGCTCGGAACCATGGCCATGGGTTCGTCGAGGCAGCGGGGGTCTACCTGCTGTTCCGCTCGGAACCATGGCCAGTGGTCTGGGTGTGTAGGAGGGCGGAGACGAGATGCGCGACCGGAGGACGACGAGATGACGGTGACCCTGGCGGATGTGGCGGCCCGCGCACAGGTCTCACCCGCGACGGTGTCGCGCGTGCTGAACGGGAACTACCCCGTGGCGGCCTCCACCCGCGAGCGGGTGCTGAAGGCCGTGGACGAGCTGGACTATGTGCTCAACGGGCCCGCGAGCGCCCTGGCCGCCGCCACCTCCGACCTGGTCGGAATCCTGGTGAACGACATCGCCGACCCGTTCTTCGGGATCATGGCGAGCGCGATCCAGGGCGAGATCGGCGGTCCGGGCGGCCGGGCGGGCGGGGAGAGGCTCGCGGTGGTCTGCAACACGGGCGGCTCTCCCGAGCGGGAGCTGACGTACCTCACGCTGCTGCAGCGGCAGCGGGCGGCGGCCGTGGTGCTGACCGGCGGTGCGATTGAGGACGCGCCGCACAAGGCGGCCATGGACGCGAAGGTGCGCAAGCTGGCCGAGGCCGGGACGCGGGTCGTGCTGTGCGGACGGCCGCAGGCGCCGGACACCGGGGCGATCGCGCTGACCTTCGACAACCGCGGCGGCGGCCAGGAGCTGACCGAGCACCTCATCGGGCTCGGGCACCGGCGGCTCGGCTACATCGCGGGCCCGGAGGAGCGGACGACCACACGGCACCGGCTGGAGGGGCACCGGGCCGCGCTGGCCGCGCACGGCATCGAGGAGGACCCGCGCTGGACGGTGCACGGGCGCTACGACCGGCGGTCCGGCTACGAGGCCACGCTGGAGCTGATGCGGCGTGACCCGTCACTGACGGCGGTCGTCGCGGCGAACGACTCCGTGGCACTGGGCGCGTGCGCCGCGCTGCGGGACTCGGGGCTGCGGATCCCGGAGGACGTGTCGGTGGCGGGCTTCGACGACCTGCCGTTCAGCATCGACGCGGTGCCTTCGCTGACGACCGTGCGGCTGCCGCTGGCCGAGGCCGGGGCCCGCGCCGGGCGGATCGCGATGGGGCGCGAGGAGGCACCGCCCGGGGGGATCGCCTCGGTGCGGGGGGAGCTGATGGTGCGGGGGTCCTCCGGGGTGCCGCGGGTTTCCTAGGTGTATTGACCTGGAGCGTTGTTCACACGGCTGATCGGTGGCTGGCCTCCGAGTGCGGTGTGGCAGCGATGGTAGTTGTAGACGTGGAGGAAGT
>NZ_LGEA01000119.1 GCF_001280065.1 Streptomyces sp. NRRL B-1140 | reverse complement strand
GACGGCCTCGGAGATCAGGACCTCGGCGCGCGTGTTGCAGCCGTCGGTGGGGTTGGCGCCGGCGTTCCAGTGGCGGAAGGCGTCCCGGTCGTAGCCGTCGCGGGACTCCGTCCCCAGGGGCAGGGCGGCGACTGCTTCGGTCAGGGGAAGGGTCTCTGCCGCGTGGGCGGGCGCTGAGACGGTGAGAGGCAGGACAGTGAGGGAGGCGGCGGCCAGGCCGCGCAGCACGGCTTTGAGCATGAGCTGTTGATAGCGGCCCGTGACGGGGCGCTATCACCGGTTTGTTCAGTGCGCCGCCCGTGTGGGTGCAATGGTCATACCGGGCCAAGTGCGCAAGCGCCACGTCGGGGGGCGAGTCAGGCGCCCGGCAGGACGGAAGAGCTGCGGGCCCGTGCACGTGCGCGGGCGCAGTTGCGCTCATAGCCTGGTGTTGCTCGGGGTAGCCACGGAGGTCTGTCATGCCTCGAAACATCTGGAGCGGCGCGATCAGCTTCGGGTTGGTCACCGTGCCTATCTCTGTGGCCAGCGCTACCGAGGACCACTCGATCCGGTTTCACCAGTACCACCTGGAGGACATGGGCCGGGTGCGGGTGCGTAAGTACTGCGAGATCGAGGACCGTGAGGTCGACCAGGGTGAGATCGGCAAGGGCTACCAGCTGACCAAGGAGCAGGTCATCCCGATCAGCGACGAGGAGCTGCGGGACCTGCCGCTGCCGACAGCGAAGGCGATCGAGATCGTCGCGTTCGTGCCGCTGGACTCCGTCGACCCTCTGAAGATCGGTGAGGGCTACTACCTGGCCCCGAGCGGGCAGGTGGCCGCGAAGCCCTACAAGCTGCTGCGCATGGCCCTGGCCCGGTCCAGCAAGGTGGCCGTCGCGAAGTACGCCTGGAGCGGCAGGGAGCGGTTGGGCCTGCTGCGGGTACGCGAGGACGTTATCGTTCTGCACGCGATGCGGTGGCCTGACGAGATCAGGTCGCCGGAAGAACTGCTGCCGCCGCCGGTCGAGCTGAGCGGGGACGAGATCGACGGCGCGCTCGCGCTCATGGACAGCATGACCCGTGAGGACCTTGAGGGTGAGGACTTCCAGGACTCCTACACCGAAGCCCTCTCGCAGATCATCGAGGCCAAGCGGGAGCACCGCGAGCCGCCGAAGCTTGCCGAGCCGGAGTCGAAACCCGGGCAGATCGTCGATCTGATGGCCGCCCTGAACGAGTCTGTGCAGCAGGCCCGGGCCTCGCGCGGCGAGGACGCCGATGTGCACGAGCTGCCGAAGAAGGCGGCGAAGAAGCAGCCGACCAAGAAGACCGCCGCGAAGAAGGCCGCGGCCAAGAAGACATCCGGGCGCCGGCCGCGCAGCGCCTAGACCTCGATGCCGAGCGCGGTGTCCGGCCGGCACTTCGAGCACGCCGGTACCTGATGGCGGAGTGCCTCGATCGCCTGCGCCCGGGTCGCAGGCTTCGCCCGCTTGCCCGGGTCCCAGCACTCGCCGGTATGTACGGCGACGGTGTTGTTGCGGTCCAGGCCGCGCTCGATCAGCCACTCGGGTGCCGGTGGGCGCCGTGCTTCGCCGACGCGGCGTTCTGCCTCGCGGCGTTCCTCGTCGGCGATCCACCGGCGGGTGCGGGCCAGGTCGCGCTCCTGCACACGCTCCAGGAAGCGGAGCGGCGCGAGTCGCGACGACTCTGTATCGTTCACGTGTTCGATTCTATGATCGTGGCGTCACGCAGCCCATCCCAGGAGCAGGCATGAATCGTGAGGGGGCAGCCCGCAAGCTGGGCGTTGAACCGGCCTCCCTCTCCCCAGCCCCGGCCGCGCCCCGCTTCGCCCAGACCTGGGCGCGGATGCTGCAGGAGCCGCCCTGCTCTGCCTGCGGCCGACCGTCACGCACCAGCGGCGTGATCCACGACCCGGACCACGGGAGCCGCTGGCTGGACCGATGCCGGGAGTGCTTCCTCGCGACACCGCCGACGCTGGATGTGCCGCCGGGGCGGTTCCTCGAGGAACTGCGCGAGGTCGCGGCCGACGCGCGGCTGCGGCTGCGCACCTACACCGACGAGGCCGGGTGGGAGGGTGAGTGACGTGGATGACGAGCGGTTCCACCTCATCCTGACCGCGGACGGGAAGCCGGTGATGCACGGCTGGTGGGGCAAGAAGCCAACAGCCGAGCACCAGTACCTGTCATGGATCGGCTCATGGGGCAGCATCGACGGCGCCCGGATCGTTCTGACCGAGCGCGCCGACGGCGGCGAACGGGTGCTCGCCAGCTGGCCTGAGGACTCGTAGGTCAGCCGCCGGCCACGAGCTTCGGGTGGCGTGCTGCCTTCTTCACGTCCGCCTCGACCTGGTGGCGCGGTGTGCCCTGCTCCTTGGCGTGTTCCGTGACGGCGGTCTGGATGTCGCCGGCGAGGTCGCGCCAGGCCCGCCAGGCGGTCGCCCAGGAGTTTGCTGCTCGTCGGTCCAGGCAGTCTGGGCCGGTGGACCGTACTGGTCCTGGAGCTGCCCGACGGTGGTGTGGGCCTCATCGGCGGCGCGCTGCATCTGCACGAGGTCTTCGTGCTGCCGGCGCGGACACGGCCCGGCCCCACGCGGAGGCTGTGTGATGCGGGCGTCATGCCGGGCCTCTACTCGGTCGGGTGAAGAGCGCGAGATCGGGAAACCCTGGCGGCCGCTCACACGTCGTGCCGGGCATGAAGCCGATCAACGAAGCGCACGTGGCAGAACCGGGCCTGGCCGTGGTGGAGGTCGCGGCCGCCGATGACGAAACCGCGCTCGCGGTCCAGGAGCTGCTCGCCGCACGATGCGCGATCGCACCGGCGGACCGTGCGACACGGGAGCCCGGCGAGCCCGGCGTACGGCTGCGCTGCTTCCTGGACCTGCGCCAGGAACCCAGCTCATAGCGCTGCGAGCACTATTTCTCACCTGCCGCGTCGATTGGCTTCCTCCCGCTGGATCAGCGCTGCCCGGATACGGTGAGCGCCGTATCCGGGCAGCTGTGCTTGAAGGCGTAACCTTCTGATCGTTCGCCCTGGCTTGCCGGTTTCAGCTGGTCGGTCCTCGCCGGTTGGCGATGAGCCGATGCCACAGTGCCGCGGCGGGATAGGCGAGCGCCCCGACCACTGCTCCCCATATGACGAGCCAGAGCATGCCAGCCGTGCCCCAGTCCACCCGAGGTAGTACGAAGGGCCCTGTAAGGACCAGGAGAATGAGGCCGACTACCAGCCTGGTCTGGGCCTTGCTGTCCAGCACTACGTCACTCCTCACGGCTGCGCGTCATTGCAGCTCCTCGTAAGTCCCTTGCACAGCTCCGCCTACAGCACCGGCGAAACCTCCGATCGTCGCGCCCGCGACGCAACCGGTGGCCAAGGACGCGATGCATCCGGTTACGCCTCCGCCGACGGCGGTCGCCATGGACTTCTTCCCGACTCTCTTGACTGCGTCCAAGAACCCGAGCCCAGCCGGATCCGTGAAGTTGATCGGATCACCTGCGGCATAGAGATAGGGATTCGTCTCCTGCCCCGACGGGTCGGGTTGGGTGAAGCGGCCGAGGGACGGGTCGTAGTAGCGGTGGCCCATCTTGTACAGCCCGGTCGGGTCGAGGTAAGCGCCGGTGTAGCGGTGCGGCTGGGGGACGGCCTCAGTGGTGGTGCCGCGGGGCAGGCCAGTGGGGCCGTAGGCGTAGGTGTGCGTGCGCTTGCCCGCGTCGTCGACCAGGCCGAGGACGTTGCCCGTGGCGTCGGTGAGGTAGTAGTAGGACTTCCCCCCAGTCGTCATGGAATTCAGCGTGCCCGCGGGTTCGCGGATGAATCCGGTGTCCACGCCGTTGGTGGTCGTGGACGCCAGGCCGAGCGCGGTGTGGTGGAACCAGGTCGAACCCAGCTTGGTGCGCTCGGAGTTGTCCGTGCCCGCGTGGACCAGGTCGTAGGACTTGCCGCCCGCGGTGATGGAGGAGAGCTGGCTGTGGTCCGTCCATGTCTCGTTCGTGCGGGCGGTGGTGCTCGCGCCTGCCGTCTCGTTGCCGAGCTTGTCGTAGGACCAGCCCGTGGTGGAACCGTTCTTGCCAGTCAGTTCGCTGGCGTCGTCGTAGGTGTAGGTGGTGCCGCCCGGGCAGGCGTTCTTGCTGCCGTCCTGGGAGGTGAGGTTGCCGGCCTTGTCCCAGCAGTACAGCCACGACGCCTTACGGGCACCCGCTGAGTCGGCTTCCAGGGCGTAGCGAAGGCGGTCCTGGGAGTCGTAGTCGTAGGTGGTCTTGTACTTGGTGAGGTTGTCGGTGCGGGTGCGGATCTTCGTGGTGTCCTTGCCCGCGGTGTTCTTGTAGCCGTAGGTCAGGTCGATCAGCGTGGTCGTCCCGGAGGTGGTCTTGATGCTTTCGGGGCGGCCGTTGTCGTCGATGCCGACGGCTTGGGTGGTGCCGCCGGGGTAGACGGTCCTGGTGCGCTTGTCGTTCTCGTTGTAGTCGAAGTCGGTTTTCTTGCCGTCGGGGGCGGTCAGGTAGTCCAGGCGGCCGGCCTTGTCCCAGGTGTAGTCGGTCTTGCCGGTCGGGTCGGTGTAGTAGTCGACGTCGCCGCCCGGGGTGTAGGCGAGGGCGGTCTGGGCGCCGTTCTGCAGGGTGCGGACGCTTTCGCGGTTGAGCTTGTCGTAGGTCCAGCCCGTGGTGCCGGATGCGTCGGTGCGGGATTTGACGTTGCCGTCGCCGTCGTAGGAGTAGGTGACCGTGGCGTTGGTGGAGGACACCTTGGTCACGCGGTCGCGGTTGTCGTAGGTGTGGACGGTCTTGATGCCGCGTCCGTCGGTGACGGTCTCCACCCGGCCGAGCGGGTCGTAGGTGTAGGTCGTCGTGCCCAGTGGGGCGGGCGGGGTGACCTTCTTGAGGTTGCCCTTGGTGTCGTACTCGAACGAGGTGACCTTGCCGCCCGCGTCCTTGGCGGCGCAGCGCTGGCCCTCGAAGCCGCCGCAGGTCGGGGTGTCCTTGTTATAGGTGTACTCGCGGGTGCCGCCTGCGGTGCCGGACGTGGTGACCGACATGGTGTTGCCGTTGGTGTCGTACTTGAAGGTGTCCTTGCGGCCGTCCGCGCTGGTGAAGTCGTTGGGCAGGTCGGTGCCGGCGACGGTCTGGTAGGCCGTCACCGACGCCGTCGCACCGAGCGGGAGCTTCTGGGAGACGGCGTTGTTGCGGCCGTCCCAGCCGTACGTGGTGGTGTTGCCGCCGGTGCCGTCCGCGCCCGTGCCCATCGCGTCGATCGCGCTCTGCAGCAGGTGGCCTGTGTACTTGGAGTGCCGGGAGTGATCGAGGGGGTCGGTGACCTTGGTGACCTCGCCGTCCGCGTTGTGCAGGTACTTGGTGGCGTCGCCGTCGGGGTCGGTGACCGTGGTGGTTCCCGCGTCGGAGGGGGTGGCGGCCGTGTAGTCGTAGCGCCAGGTCGGACCGACGTGGCCGCTGCTCGACGACTCGGTGGCCCGCTGCATCGACCGGACGCGGTTGTGGGCGTCGTAGGTGAACAGGGTGACGGTGCCCTCAGGGGTGGTCACCTTGGTCAGGCGGCGTGAGGAGTCGTACGCGTAGGCGGTGGCCTTGCCGTCGGTGTCGGTGGCCTTCGTCAGGTTGCCCGCCGGGTCCAGGTCGAACACGGCCGTGCGACCCGTGTGGTCCTTGGCCTGCCACTGGTTCGGGTAGGTCTTGACCAGGTCGATCCAGCGGCCCGAGCGGGTCTCGGTCAGCTTGAAGCCCTTGTGCTCGCTGCCCTCGTCGTGCTGATCGACGGTGATCGTGCCGTCGTTCTTGTCCGTGACCTTCGTCAGGGTGCCGTGCTCGTTGTAGGTGTCCTTCGTGCCCGACTTGCGGTCGGTCAGGGTGTAGGTGCCGTCCGCGTTCTTCTTCAGGTCCTTGGAGTAGCCGGTCGGTGTGGTGTAGCCACCGGTGGACGTCTCCTTGAACCGCAGGGCGTTGCCGGTGACGTCGTAGACGACCACCTCACCGTCGCCGACCTGAAGGTAGCGCTCGTAGGCCTGCCACCAGCGCTGCGACACCTTCCCCCAGGGCGCTTCCAGGGAGTTGTACGTCCGGGCCAGCTGCAGCTTCTGCCCCACACCGGCGATGTCGAAGTCCGTCGCGGCGAGCATCAGGTTGCCGTTGGAGACGTTCACCCGCGCCACCAGCGCGTCGTTCAGGCGCGTGTCGATGATCCGGTGCCAGGGCACTTCGCCCTGCCCCTCGGGAACGAACGGGGTGGCCTCGGCAGCGGCCAGCCGCTTCGCGCCGGACTTGCCGCCCGTACGGGCCTGCTGCGCCGCCCGCCACGCGGCGACCTCCGCCGACGGCTTGGCCTCAGCCTGCGACTCTGGTGCCTTGACCGACCCGGCCGGCGTCGCAGGAGCCTCCACCTTGGTCGGTTTCGTCCACGGGCTCTCCGGCTCCGGTAACTCCGGCTTCGGCGTCGCCGCCAGCCCAGGTGCCGCCGAGAGCACCACAGCGGCGGTCGTGATCGCGGAAAGGAGAGCGGTGCTGTGTGTTCTTCGGGCGCGCCAAAGAGACGTGCTTCTCGCACGTGCATGCATGAGCTTCCCCCACGGAAGACAGACAGACAGTCAGAACCGGTGAACCCGTTGGTCACCGGAGACACACAAGCTGCCAGAGGAAACGCACAAACGTGCGGGCCGTGCCCCCCAACACCCATCCCATACGGGCCGGAATCAGCCTCGCCGCTTCGACCGGGCGAATGGGGACACGGTGGAGCAATGAAGCACCACTCCACGTAGGAATTGTCTATTCCGTTACCAATTTAGACGGACACACTGACCGGAACGCTTCGACTGCATCTCAATCAGTGCATCCCGTCTGACTACTGACTGCTTTCGGTCAGGTTCAGACCTAATCGAGATGTACGGAGAGAGCGCTTACCAGCCCTTGAACCCAAACCCACACCAGAACAACTTGTCTCAGAGACGGCAGACAGCTGGCCGGGCTGCTAGGGGCACAGCTTTACTCCATGCACACTTACCGCGTCCGGCACCTTTCGACGCCGTCCACCCCCTGTGAAGGACTCCCTCGCGATGAGCGAACCGGGCAGAACCCTGCCCTCCTACCGCACCAGCACTGCTTCCCACCGGCTCGCCCGAGCAGTCCGGTACGCCGGCCGCCTCACGTGCTGGAGCCTGGCCACCGGTATGGCCACAGCCGCCACCGACCTGGTCCTCGAACCACAGACCACCTGGTGGACCGCGCTCTGGCCCACCCCCTGGTACCTCACAGGCCTGTCCATCCCACTCTGGGCGGTCCTGCGCGCCCGCGAGAAAGCCACCCACCAACCCGACGAGGACGACGACTCCCCCAGCCGGTGGGAAGAAGCCGCCTGACGGCGAGACCCCCGCAAGACCTCCGTGCGGTGTAGTCCGAGACAGCAGGCGCACCGGTGCGCCCGATGCACCGCACCGAGCGCACCGGATGCCGGGATGTTCCGCACTCCCCCACCGGGTGGAGCGCACCGAGTGGACCGCCCGATCCGCGCCACCGTGGTCTCCACTGTGCGCGGCGCGCGGTGGAGTCCACCGTGTCCACTCATCGCCGGCGGCGGCCCCGCGCGGTACGCCACGGGTTCGGCCGGCCGCCGGGGTACTGCCGTGAGCGGGAGCGGCGCCGGGCGGGTTGCGGCGTCGGCGACGGGTACAGCGCCATACGCAGCCGGGCCGCGTCGGCGAGCTGCTCCAGGCGCTCACGCTGCTCCGGCGAAAGGTGCGGCGGGGTCGGGGTAACCATGGGGGCCTCCGTGCTTGAGGGGGTGGTCCCTGGCACCCTCGCTCCCTCCCGGGTGACTTTGGGGGTGGGTGGCCGGTCGCGTCCCGGTGCCTGGCGCGGTGACTTCGTCGTCCGTCCCGCTGTGCGGGCCGCGCGGCGCTTCACGGCCGGAGGCCCTGGCCTTGGCCGGGGTCGGGCTGCTGGCGCTGCTGCTCGTGCTCCTGGCGGTGCTGGTCGACCGGGCTGGCCGGGTCGGCGGCCGGGGTCTTTCGGTTCTCCATGGCGCGGCGGCGGGTGTCGGCGGCGCGGGTGTAGGCGGCGAGCCGGTCCAGGTTCTTTGGTGTGCGCAGCCACGTCGCCGGGTTGGTCGTGCGGCCTTCCAGGTACTCCTCGGGCATCGCGGCCTGCTGGTGGGCCTGGACGGCGGCGGCCCGCTGCGCCGGGGTCGGGGCGGCGTCCCGGCCCGGGTGGTCGACGGCGTGGGGAGCGGACGCCGTCTCGCCCTCGAGGTCGCGGTGGTCGGCGGGTGCGGAGGAGGCTGAGGTCGTCGCCTCGGTGGCGGTGGCGGTGTCGGCTCGGATGCGGGCGTCGCGGATCGCGTTCTGCACGGCGAGGCTGGCGACCCGGGCCCGCTCGTAGCGGCTGGACTCCCGTGGCGGTGTGCCTTCGGCGGGGGCGATCCACCACCGGTGCGGCAGGGGGAAGTCGGCGGTGTAGGTCATCCGGTCCGCCGCCGGCGCCTCCCGGCCGGGCTTCGTGACCGTGTGGCGGCGGGAGTAGCGGAGCAGGGCCCGGTGGGCGATGTAGTCGTCCAGGCCGCGGGTGAACTCGCGGCCGCGCAGCGTCTCCAGCAGGTGCCGGCGCGCTTCGGCCAGGATGTGGCGCCGGGAGAACTTCTCTCGCACGGTGAAGACGACCGCGGCGACGTCGACGGCGGCGAGCGCCACGTCCACGGTGGGATCCACCCGCGCCCGGATCGCCGCCCCCACGGCCCGGCACCTGTCCAGAAGGCTGTCGATGAGCTGCCGTCCGAAGCGGAGGATCGCGGAGGCGCGCCACCACGCGAGCAGCTGCGCGAGCGGCTTCGGCTTCTTCTTCGCGGGCCGGGTCTCCTGCGCCGCCCACCAGCCCAGGCCGTGACGGACCCGCTCTGAGGGCAGGTGCCCGTGATCCTTCACGTACTGGTCGGTGAGCACCTCCAGGGCGTCCTCGATGCGCTGGCGGCGGGACGCCGACCAGTTGATGAGGTCCTCGGGCACTCCGGCGATCTCCATGACCGGACGCAGGCCCGGCGTGACCTCGCGCGGCACGGTCGCCAGCCCGAGGGTCTCGCACACCTCGGTCGTCATCGCCAGGGTGTAGAGCGTCCCGGCGGCCACCACGTTCTGGTAGAGGCGGTAGGTGTCCAGAGCGCCCCAGACCGGTTCGCCGTCGGCGCCCAGGCGCTGGACGCGGTTGAGGATCAGGCAGTGCTCGTGCAGGAGCGGCAGTCCGTCGCGGTTGTCGATGTGCCGGAAGGCGGCGACCACGAGCGCGGGCGTCTTTGCGCGGCCGCGGCCTGACGCCCACCGGGTCTCGGCAACCTCATCCTCCAGCCAGCGCAGCGCCGTGGCGACGGCCCGCTCGTGGGCCCGCTCGATGACCCGGCGCGTGGCAGTGTCGCCCAGTGCCCACAACACGACCAGCGACGCCTGCGGCCGGAAGGTGAAGTCCATGCCGAGCAGCGGCGTCTGCTTGCGCGCCTCGATCTCCTCGATCGGCTGCCCCAGCACCGTCAACCGGCGGGCCGTGGCCGCGTCGACGCCGTCGTCCAGGAGGCCGCGCTCGATGCGGTCGGCGTCCGGGTGCCGGCCCTCGCCGAACAGCAGCTCCAGCTGACGCTCGGACACCTCCGCGCCCTCGGTGAGCCCCAGCGCACGCAGACCACGCCCCAGCCACCGTCCCGGTGGGAGCCCGGCCAGCTCCTGGGCGTCCTTCAACGACTGTCCGGCCGGGCGGCGGCCGTCCCCGAACGCGACTCCACGTATGTAGTACCGCCACGCGTTACGCCTCTGGATCTTCGCGACACTCAGCATCGCCCCAGCACACACCGGCTCTGACCAGCAAGGAAGCGTGATCCCGCCCGGTGGGAGACTTCACTGGAACTTCACCGCCGATCCCGTGCGACGGGCACTTTCGGCGGGATGATGTCCGCTCTGCGGACACCGCCGGGCCATGTAAATGCTGCGCATCGGCGGTCGACCGAGTTGATCTCACGGGATGTTCGGGCGGCTCCTGTGGCGGGGGCACCTCGCAGTTGATGCTGGGATATGACTATCGGGGGCCGGTCCGAGAGGCAGGGACCATGCCTTGCGAATGCTGTCGATCAGAGGGCGGGCGCTGTAGGGAGATATTCCGAGTTCCTGTCGTGCATCGGCCAGCCGTTCAGGATCGCCGTCCTGGCCGTGTCCGGCTGCCAGTTGCGTGCGGCGCTCGAGTCCGTCGGTGCTGAAGATGTCGAACTTAAAGCAGCTCGGCTGAGGTTACGGCTGTGGACCGAGCCAGACCTCGCCGCTCAACGAGCGGGCCGCGCCCCTGGAAGGGGCGTTCGTGAGCGTCGGGCGCGTGCAGCGGCCTGAACGTGTTGCTGTGATCGGAGGCGCCGTTCACGAGTCAGCTCGCAGGCGGTTGACGGGATCCCGTCCGATCACTTCGATCGGACGGGACCTCTGCGCTTCGCCGGACGGGCGGCAGGCACCCCTGGCGGGCGGCGCCCGTTATCCGCTGTTCACCGCCTCCGTCGCGAGCAAGAATCGTCCGCATGTCTGCGATCCCCGGTGGCACGACCGCCTTCCACGACCTGCCAGCGTTCCTCGCCCAGCCTCGCGTCAACTCCCTTGCGCTGTCCGCCGACGGTGGCCGTCTCGTCGCCGCCGTGCAGACTCTGTCAGAGGACCGGACCAGGTTCGTGTCCGGGCTGTGGGAGATCGATCCGGCCGGGGAGCGCGAGGCGGTGCGCCTGACCCGGTCGGGGAAGGGCGAGTCCGGGCCCGCGTTCGGCCCGGACGGGGTGCTGTACTTCCTGTCGGTACGTGAGGACGACAGTGCGGAGGACACGCACGAGGGTGCCGCGCTGTGGGCGCTGCCTGTGCGTGGTGAGGCCGCCGTAGTGGCCCGGCACCCGGGCGGGATCACCGCGTTCACCGTCGCCAGGGACTCCGGCGCGCTGGCCCACACCGCCGGGCTGCTGCCCGGGGCCGCCGACGCCGACGCGCACGGCAAGCTGCGCACGGCGCGCAAGGACGCGAAGGTATCCGCGATCCTGTACGAGGCCGGGCCGACCCGCGCCTGGGACCGCGATCTCGGCCCCGAGGAACAGCACACCTTCGTGCGCGCGGGGGCCGAGGGCGTCGTGGTCGACGCCGGCGGGCAGGGCGTCGGCCTCGAGAACCCCGGGGACGTGGCGCTGTCGCCCGACGGGACGCGAGTGGCCTACACCCGGTTCGTACCCGGCCGGGTGCCCGCCGAGAACCGCACCGCCGTGGTGGTGGCACACGCGGCCACCGGCGAGGAGGTCTTCGTCCTGGGCGATGTGGAGCACCTCTACGAGGCGCCGGTGTTCACGCACGACGGCTCGGCAGTCGTGTGCTCGCGGATGACGTGGCCGACTTACGACGAGTCGATGGACATGACGCTCGTCCGGGTCGGCGTGGACGGCGGCGAGGCCGTCGATCTGCTGCCCGGGTTCGACAACTGGCCCGTCGGCGCTGTCTGTTCGACGGTCGACGACGCCCTCTTCTTCGTGGCCGATGTGGAGGGTCACGGGCCCGTCTTCCGGCGGGACGCGGACGGCACCGTGACCCGGCTCACGGCCTCGGGCGCGTATGGCTCGCTCTGCGTGGCCCCCGACGGGCGGACGCTGTACGCGCTGCGAAACGCAATCGACTCGCCGCCGCGGCCGGTCAGGTTCGAGGCCGGCGTCGCCGACCAGACGCCGGTCGAGCTGCCCGCCCCCGGTGCGTTCGCCGCGCTGCCGGGCACCCTCACCGAGGTGCACGCCAACGCGGCGGACGGGTACCGGTTGCGCGGCTGGCTCGTGCTGCCCGAGGGCGCGTCGGCCGAGAACCCCGCGCCGCTGCTCGTCGCCGTGCACGGCGGTCCGGAGGGCAGCTGGAACGGCTGGACCTGGCGGTGGAACCCGTGGCCGTTCGCGGCTCGCGGCTACGCGGTGCTGCTGCCCGACCCGGCCCTGTCGACCGGCTACGGTCAGCAGGGCCACCGGCGCGGCTGGGG
This sequence comes from Streptomyces sp. NRRL B-1140, assembly GCF_001280065.1. Classification (GTDB taxonomy): domain Bacteria; phylum Actinomycetota; class Actinomycetes; order Streptomycetales; family Streptomycetaceae; genus Streptomyces. The sequence continues at coordinate 20,712 of NZ_LGEA01000119.1, read as the reverse complement.
GCAGTGGGGCGGGGTCCCGTACACGGACGTGATGGCGCTGACCGACGCAACCGAGGCCCGTGACGACATCGATGCCGCGCGCACCGCGCTCGGGGGCGGCTCCTACGGCGGCTACATGGCCAACCGGGTCGCCACGAGCACCGATCGGTTTAAGGCGATCGTGAGCCACGCGGGCTTGTGGGACCTGCGGTCCTTCCAGGGCGACACCGATGCCCCCTGGTACTTCCAGTGCATCTTCGGGGACCCGGCGACCCGGCCCGAGCGGTACGAGGCGCACTCCCCGTACCTGGACGCCGCGAAGATCCGTACGCCGATGCTGGTCATCCACGGCGCGAAGGACTACCGCGTGCCGGTCGGCCAGGGCGCCGCGCTCTTCCAGGATCTGCAGCGGTTCGAGGTGCCTGCGAAGTACCTGTACTTCCCGGACGAGAACCACTGGATCCTCTCCCCGGGCCACATCCAGGTCTGGTACGAAGCGTTCCTGAACTTCCTCGACCACCACGTCCTTGGTGAAGAGTGGCAGCGGCCCGGACTGCTGTGAGGGCGGGCGGGCGTCAGCCTTCGACGAGGTGGGACCCCGCTTTTGGGCAGGAGCGGACGCCGGTTCACCGCGGCCGACGGGTCAGCGGACGCTAGGTGCAGCGTCACCCCGACCCGGCAGTTGGTGACCTCGCCCGCGACGCCGGTGTACTGCCAGGGCACGCGGGTGGCGATGTCGAGGTAGTGGTGCGGCGGGGCCGCGAGCAGCGGGCTTCCAGAGTCCGGCAGTTGTACCCGTCCGATCATTTCGATCGGACGGGATCTCTGCGTTTCTGGGCTATGCGAAAGGTCTGAGGGCGGGCGGGAAAGCGCCGCTGTGAGCAAGGCTCGCGCTGCTGCCTGTGGGGTGAGGTGGAGTTGTTCCGTGCGGATCGGCTCAACCGGTGTCGGCCGGCGGTGGGCGCCCGGCGGGTATGTCACGTGGTCCGCGGAGTGGGATGCGGGGCGGCGGGCCGGTGGCGTCGATGCTGACATCGCCGTTGTGCGGCCTTCGTGGAGGGCCGTAGCACCGCTGCGGTGATCGACCTGGTAGGGATGTCGACCATGCCCGTCGCAGTGTGTCGATCGTCTGCGACCACGGCAGCGTCGTCGTCCCGCACGCCTCGTCGCGGAATACGCCGGCTCCACGACAGACCGCCGCGGCCGGGGCCTGGAAGAAGGAACATGCTCGGATCGAAGTCCATCAGCAGCAGTCGGTCCCGCTCCAGCCACGACTCGAAGCCGACGTGCCGTCCGGTCGTCGCCGCCCAGTCCCAGCCCGGGAAGTGACGCTCACCGTGCGACCAGCGGGCCGTACGCAGCGGATCGACATCCTCGAACCGGCCCGTCACTCAGTCCCGCAGCGGACGGCGACGGCGCCCGCACACCGCGCCCACGTACGGAACCTAATCGCGCGACTGAGGGCCCTGGGGGTGCTGGACGGCTGTACCGGCTGGGGGGCGGATCACGCGGGTCCGTGCATCGAGTCCGCTGGGACAGAAGCCCGAACGACTCGGTTCGTTGAGAAAACGACTCGATTGAATGAGACAGGACATGGGCGTTGTCGGGGACCGGACTGCGTGTTGTGCCTTGGGTGTCGCTTGTTGTCCGCGGACAACAAGCGACACGATCCGCCCCGTGCTGTCCAACGAGCAGGGCGAGTAAGTAAGGTAGCGCCATGACCGCCCCATACGACCCGAGCGATCGGGAAAAGGTAGTAGCTAAGCTGCCTTCTGAGCTCAGAAAAGAGCTCAAGGTGCGTGCTGCCGAGTTGGATACCGACATCCAGGACGCCGTGACCCGGGGCGTCGAAGCTTGGAGAAGGTCGAAGAGCAGGCCTCCCGTGGACACCACGGGCGGCACGTCCTTCGCCACGTACTTGCCGGCCGGGCTGTACGACAAGCTCAAGAAGGACTGCAAGTCCCGCGGGATCTCCTACAACCAGGGCATCGCGCAGTCGGTCCGGCTGTGGCTGGACGAACATCCTTCGCCGCGCCCCAAACCGCAGAGGGTCACTGGCGCCCGGCGCATCATCTTCGGCAATCAGAAGGGCGGCGTTGGGAAGACCTCGGTGTCGGCCGGCGTCGCCCAAGCCCTCGCAGAGTCTGGCAACCGGACCCTGCTCATCGATTTCGACCCGCAGGGGCACCTGACCAAGCAACTCGGTCATCCCCTCATCGACATCGAGGCGCCCAGTCTCGCCAAGCACATGCTCGGGGAGGTGAAGGGCGGCGCGCTCGCGGACTTGCTGGTCCCTATAAAGGGCGGCGACTTCGAGGACCATCTCTGGCTCCTCCCGGCGTGCAAGGATGCCTTCCTCCTGGACGCCAAGCTGGCCACCAGCCGGTTTGTGAGGATCAAAGAGACAGCTCTGGAGAAGGCTCTGGAGTCCTTGGAGCAGGAGTTCGACTTCATTGTCGTGGACTGCCCCCCGAGCCTTGGCTACAGCATGGACACGGCCATCTACTACTGCCGTACGCGGGACGGCGAAGAGGCTGACTCATCCGGCATCGTCATCCCGGTGCTGTCCGAGGACTCCTCAGCTGACGCCTACGACATGCTCGAAGAGCAGATCGAGGACCTGATCGAGGACTTGGAGATCGACATCGCCCAGCTCGGGTTCGTCGTCAACATGTACGACAGCCGCAAGGGCTACGTGGCGACGTCGTCTCTGGAGGAGTGGCAGAAGGTCGGGGAGCCGCCAGTGCTGGCCGTCGTGCCGGAGCTGAAAGACCAACGTGAAGCGGTGCGGGTGAAGGCGCCATTGCTGGCGCACGCCCCCTACTGCGAACAGGCAGAAGCAATGCGAACCATCGCACGGAGGATCAGCGGATGAGCGTCGCCGACCGGCTGGGAACCGGCTCTTCTTTCAGCGGAACTCGTCGTAGCCGAAGCGCCCGCGGCCGCGCAAAGGCCGTGACCCAGGGCGACGTCCCTGTCTACGAGCTGGTCCGGCTCCAGCTGAGCGAGGTCTCCCCCACCCCCCTCAACCCGCGCCGCAACTTCGGCACTGACGAGGACAAGACTCGCTTCGGCGAGGAACTGCGCCATGCACAGTTGGCGGCATGTGTCGCAGTTACGCGAGCCGCCTATCTCGCGCTGTGGCCCGACCACGAAGACCGGATCGGCGACGCCGCCCACGTTCTGGTCAACGGTGAGCGGCGCTTTCACAGCGCCGTCCACGTCGGGCTCGAAGCTCTGGACTTCGTCGTCCGCGACGATCTGGCGTCCAGCCGCGAAGCGTTCATCAATCACCTACTCAAGGAGAACCTCGAGCGTGAAGACTTCGACGTCATCGAGCGTGCGCGAGGCGTCGAGCAGCTCGTGGCCGTGTGTGCGGAGGCGGGGGAGCGCGGAGCCCGAACGCGGGCAGCCGAGCAGCTGGGCAAGGATCGCTCGTGGGTGACCAATCAGCTGGTGCTGCTTGAGTTGCCCGCGGAGCTGCAGGCGATGCTGAGTGCCGGCTCCCTGGCCGAGCGTGACGGACGAATGCTGGCCCGGTACGCGAAAGAGAATCCCGGCCTGGAGGCCGCAGCGCTCCTGGACCATCTGAAGGCCTCGAAGGAAGCTGCTTCCCTTGCCAAGGCCGATGAGCAGCGCAAGCTCCAGGCTCTCCGCGCCGCTGCGGACAGCGGCTTGTTGTCCGCGGACAACAAGCCCGCTGAACTGGCGCCTCTCAAGGCGGAGCCCCTGACGGGTGAGCCCGCCTCCGAAGGCCAGGGCGGAGGTTTGTTGTCCGCGGACAACAAGAGTGACGCAGAGGCGGAGACAGAACGACCGACCGCTGGCTTGTTGTCCGCGGACAACAAGCCGGTGCAGGTCGCCAACAAGCCTCCAGCCCAACGTCAGCCTCAGCAGGAGGCGGCCAGGACTTCCAGCGACTCCGCCTCGGAGGCAACGGGCAAGGACAAGGCCGACCAGCCGCGCAAGCTGCCGTATGACGATGCCTTCTTCGTGGTGAGCCACCTGCACGTGAAGATGGAGCCGGCGGTGTTCGCGAACGGCGCTCGTGTGTGGCTGAAGATCCTGCGCGAGCAGCATCCCGCTGAGTACAGCGCGCTGCTCCAGGAACTGGCCCAGCAGGAGCAAGAGCAGCAGCCTGCCTGAGGCTGAAACGCAAAAGGCCCGTACCCCCTGCCTCTTTCGCCGGGGGGTACGGGCCTTCGCAGTGGTCAGCGTGTCCGCTCGCTCCCGAGCGCCTTCGGGTTCAGCTGCGATCAACTCCCGTGGGTGCACTTCGACGCGTAGTGGATGCTGCTGCGCCCGGTGTGGCCGGACCTGCAGCACTTGGTACGGGAGCCGTCCGGCTTCCAGGTCCGGAGCCCAGGAGTGCCGCCAACGACAGCTCGGTGCAAAAGTCGATCTCGGCCAACAGCAGTCCTGATCGCGTCACATGCGGCGTGTCGCCCATGTATACGGATACCCGGCCGGTAGATCTTCTCTCGACCAAACGTTCGGATCATCGATTCGATTCGCATGAGTTCGGGGGTTCTCGATGCACATACCGTGGCTCAGGCGCGCCGGCAGACAGGCGCTCACAATGGCGACCGCGGTCGCCCTGCTGTCGGCCATGCCGTCTATGGCGCAGGCAGACGCGTCGGCTGATCTTGAGGTTGAGTCATACGTCCTGCCGATTGGCTCAGCGACGCCGTCTCTAGAGGAGTTGCAGAGCGAAGGCGGGATGGAACGTCTGCGGGGCATCGCCCGCAAGGCGGAGCCGATCGCACAGTTGCCGTACGAGACGGTTGGCCCTGCGGCGTCGTACGCGCAGCGGGCGACGCAGCCGTCCCGCACCACGCCCGTCGATTCGACCGGCTCACCGACGCCCATGATCACGGCTCCGGAACCGGCTCGCACAATGACGCTCGACGAGTGCAAGAAGGGTCTGGGCACCACCAACAGGTTCTACTTCACCTCCCGGTTCGCGGCTTGTTCGGGTGCCTCGTTCGTGCAGACCTGGCTCGTCAATGGCAGGCCCTCAGGCGTGAGCATGTTCAACGTCAGGGTCGTGGGAACGATCGCCAAGAACAGCCGCACGATCAACTTCAAGTACTACTTCACCGAGATGGAATCGCAGGGCACCACCGAGGCACCTGCGATGAAGATCGGTACCAAGGGGAAGATCCCCAACAGCTGGCCGTCCACGGTGCGCTACACCCGGGGTGGCAACATGCCCGGTACGAAGACGTTCGCCGAACTCAAGGTGCTGCGCTCGTTCGACGAAACCGTCAACGCCAAGCCTGGGCAGGGCAGTCAAGGCTCCACGGACTTGATCGCAGCCATCTACCAGCCGTCCATCACCATCACACCGCCACCCAACGCCCAGCTCACCGGCGACCTCAAGGGTGACCTGTTCTTCCTGCCGCCGCGCTGGGATGCCGCCAAGTACCTGGCGAACTCCACCGGTGGCGGCAACCCGGACAAGCGGGGCGCGGCCTCGTTCGCCTACGTCGGCATGCTGAACTACAGCACGAAGGCTGGTGCCGAGGAGCGGGCTGTGGCTCAGCACATCAAGACGGCGTTCACGAAACCACAGGACACCAAGCCGTACATGTCGGCGAAGAAGGTGCCCGGCCAGACGCCCGACCAGGCGCTGCGCCGGACGGTCAGCAAGAAGCGCAAGGAAGACAACCGCAAGGCGGCGGTCAAGCAGTGCAAACGGTACTGGGGCGCCAACTACACGCAAGGTGGCGCGCGCGAGTGCGACGAGTACCCCTTTGCCACCACCTATGAGGGCGCCGCGGAGCACGACTACGACGCGGACGCCAAGAAGTTCAACTTCTCCGTGAAACCGATCGCCAAGGAAGACAACGGAGCGGGCGGCAGCCTGCTGCTCAGCTTCTACGCCAAGAACCGGGTCATCGACGGCATGGAAGACGGCTTCATCGTGAAGATCGTCTCCTGACGTGCCGACGGCGGGAGTGTCGAACTGTCGGCGCTCCCGCCCCTGGTCCGTGTTCAGGACGTTGCGGGCCAGAACTGCACGAGGTACTTCTCCACGCCTTCGCCCGTACCCTCATGCTCCGACAGTGCCTGAGCTTCGCTGCGCCCAGCACAGCTCACCCGGACCCGCCAGGAGCCCCCCGAATCGGCAAGGGTGATCACCTCGTCGGCGCGCCCCAAGCTCATGGACCAGACGGCCACTTCACCACTGGTCGACTCGAAGTCGGTCTCCGCCTGCTCGTCCCACAGTGAAGGATCCTGCTCGGGCGGCTGGCCGTCCCACACCTCCACGGTGACCGCAGCGGTATGTGTGTGGCCGCCACTGAAGATGTCGAGACGCCCGGGGAAGTCGTTCAGGAACACGCCCTGCTTGAAGTCGTCAGGGAAGGGGACGGGCAGCTCACCGTCATCGGACTCCTGAAGTCCGAAGCCGTGATACCCCACATCCGCATCAAGGTGTTGCTGCCGGACAAGCTCGGCCACAAGAGCTCCTTTACCGCGACAAACGACTGGTCATCCCAGTGATCCTAAGTCGGCCCTTTCCAGGTGCGCAGTGGCATCGCCTTCCGGCCAGACGGCAGCCGTTCTGATCGCCAAGACGGCTGATCTCACTGTGTTCACGTGCGATGTCGTATGCGACCTGGTGCGGTTGGAGCGCATCAGGCGCCAACTCCTCAGGTGCTGTGGAGCACGTGTCTTCGACGTGGCCAGACCGCAGGAAGGCCCCGGGCGCCTCTCGCTTGAGGGGCGCCCCGGGGCCTCGGGAAGCGGGGTCAGTCGACCAACTCGATACCGATGGCCAGGCACCCCAGCCGTTCCTTGTCCGGCGGATAGATGCGCCGGATGTTGGACAGTTGCTCCTCACGCGTCGCCTCGGGATTTACCTGGGAAGGCCCCTCGGCGTCCAGAAGCTCCTCGAAGGAGGCGTACTCGACAACGCGTGTCACCCGCGTCATGCATGACCGGTCGGTGCCCTTCACGGCGAACCGGATCAGGTCACCGGCCGCCAGGCCGTCGAACTTCGGGTACTTCACCCGCACTTCCCGGGTCTTGCGGCCGGCAGCCACGAGGTCGAAGTACCGGGGGTACAGATTCAGCTCGATGACGCGGGCTGAGGTGGTGCTCATGTAGTGGGGCTCCCTGCGGGTAAGGACATCAGCCGCGACAGCTCCGCAGCCGAGTATGAGCGGAAGAAGTGCCGGGGGTGGGACAGCAGCAGTTCCGCCAGGTTCAGCAGGCGATCCGCGAACTCCCCCACGGTGCCGGGCCACTTCCGGGTGTCGAGCATCCAGGGTTTGGCGCCCGCGGGCAATGACGCGTCCCCCGAGCGGATGAGGCTTTTGGAGAGCTTGGCGCCCGTCTCGGCGACGATCATCGGGCAGAACAGCCGAGCAGGCAGCTGGCCCCGGGTCAGGCCCACCGCCTGGAGCGCGCCGTCGACTAGGAGGCTCCCGGGCATCCAGTCGGTGCCCTTGACCATGACCTGGAGAACGCCGGTCTCCGCGAGCGCGGCGAGTTCCTTGACCATGTTCCGGTAGAGCGTGGCGAGGTCGAGGTAGCCGCCGGCGGTGGGTGTGATGGTGGCCGTGTAGGGGCCATGGTGCAGGCAGACCGCCGATACGCGGGCGAGACCACGGCTGGTGCGTTCCACACGGGTGCGCTGTGCGTACTTCTCTGCCCAGCCGCAGGAGTGCGGGCAGGGGACCCTCAGGTGGGGGACTCCCGTGGAGGGAGCTAGCCAGAGGCTTGCCGCGTCCAGGCGCGGCAGCACCCGCAGCCACGTACTTCGGAAGAGGCCGGTCGCCTGCTGCTGCGAGTAGGTCTCCACGTCGTACGGCACGGCCAGCCGTTCCGAGAGGGCGTCGAACAGGGGTTGATATAGGGAGGCGACCAGTTGTGCGATGCCGTCCGTACCGAGGGCCTGGGCGTAGGCCCGCTGGTACCGGTGCCCCGATACCTGGTCGGTGACCAGCTCATGCGGAGCGTTGTCCAGTGCCGAGAACCGGACCTCCACGGGCAGGCCGTGACGGTCGCGGAGCCGGGCGGCCGTGGCGAACGCCATCGACTGCACCAGCGAGGTGCCGGCGTGCGGTGCGCCGTTGATCTGCGTGCCCACCACCAGCGCGATTCGCTGGGGTTTGCTGGCGCGGATGCGCGGGGCGAGGATGTCCTCCACGTCCGTCAGGGCGTTCGCGAGGACGGTGTTCGGGCTGATGAGCGTCATGCGGTGCCTCACTTCATCGGTGAGCTGTTGTGACTGTGTGGACCGGTCCGGGGGACAGCCAGGCCGGGGGCGTGGGGTGGCAGAAGGCGGACTCCGGCTTGGGCAGCAGGGGTCTCGGCAGGTCAGCGGGCGGCCTGCAGGCGTCCAGGACAGCCGCGGTAGTGCGGCCGCCAGGACTGGCTCCAGCAGGGGTGTAAGGGAGCCTCCTGCTCAGGGGTGAAGGACGGGAATGTGCGGTGCGCCGCGCCCGGGCCGGGAAGGGCGGGGCGCGGCGCTCGGGGTGGCGCTACTCGGTGGTGGTGCCGGTGATCACGAGGAACTGGTCGCTGGACAGGTCCATCACGACCTGCGCGTCCGGCCTGCCTTGGGCGCGCTGGGCGGCGGCGTACTCTTCCGCCGGCCAGGAGCCGCGGGGGCTTCCGGCGGGGAACCGCTCCAGGACCGTGCGGGCCTGCGGGCTGGTCGTGGCCATCAGGCGTCACCGCCGTTCACGCGCTCGTAGATGTCGATGAGAGTGGCGATGGCGTCGGGGTTGTCCGCCTCGCCAACCCACTGCCCGAGCGCGGTGAAGACGGGCACCTTCTCGCGGTCGGCGTCGAAGATGCAGCAGTAGTCGCCGTACCGGTCCATCACCATGTCCCGCAGGACCGGGACGAGTCCGGTGTCCAGGACCTCCAGCGCGTCGACGGTGAGCCGAGTGGGCTCGCCGGGCGCCGGCGGCTGGACCAGGATGCCGGTGACGCGCAGCAGGTCGCCGGGCTGGATGCCGTTCAGCAGCTCGTGCGTGATCCGGGGGTCGCCGCTGGTGCAGGTGACGACCGTGTCGAGGGCGTCGTCGGCGAGCGCGTCGATGTCGTCGGGTCGGACGATCAGGTCGAAGGTGGCGGTCCCGATGCGCGGGCCGGGGGCGGGTATCGCGTCGACCCAGCCGTCGACGGCGCAGTGCTTGGTGTCCATCAGTTGGCCTCCGCCAGGGTCTGGGTGGGGCGAGGGGAGCGGGGTCGGGTGGTGCGCTGGGCGATGTCCAGCAGTTCGCGGTTGCGCCGCTGCCGGGCGGGCGTGAGCGGGCGGGCCTTCGCGCCGCGGCGGTGCCAGAGCGGGGAGGCCGACGGCTCGGGGTAGGCGAGGGCGTGGTCGACGTCGCGGTCGGTGCTGCTCATGGGTCCTCCAGGTGGAGGTCAGGCGTGGTCGCCTTGGCCCTTCTTGGCTTTGGGCTTCGGCGCGAGGTCGGAGGCGAACCGCCCGAGGCGGGCCTCAACCGGGTTGGCGGTGACCCAGCCCTCCGCGCATGCCTTGTGCACGGGCTCCCCGGAGTGGGAGCGCATGGGCGTGGGCTGGTCGCACAACGTGCAGGGGAGGTCCTGCCAGCGGTCGAAGTGCTGGCCGTCGCGCCAGACGAGAAGCTCGCCGGGAGCCGGGATCAGGCCCGGCTCGAACGGCGGCTTCTCCTTCTTCGTGCGCCCCCTGCGGGTCACGGCCGGAAGGCGGGCAGCTGCTGGAACACGCGCTCCAGCAGGTCCGGCTTCGGCTTCCAGGCCGGAAGCGCGCCCGTGGCGGGCACGGGCAGGGCGAGCTCCTGGACGTCGGCGAGGACCAGGTGGTGCGCGCCGCGCTCCGCCCAGGGGCTCGGGCACCTCTCCGGCCCTTGGTCCAGGTGGCAGCCGGTGAGCCGAGCGATGCCGATGACCGCGCCAAGGTGCAGTTCGCGGCCGCGGATTGCGGTGGCGACCAGCGGGTCGCGCAGCACGGCGGGCTCCGGCTTCTTCTTCCCGGCGTGGATGAGGACCCAGCCCTCCCACGGCCAGTGCACCGGCCTGTTCTCCGGGTTCTTGCCCGCGAAGATGCACGTGGCCCAGGGCTGGCGGATCGTGATGCCGCGGATCCAGTCGCCTTCGGGCAGGGTGGCGAGGCTCATCCGGCTCGCCCCCGCCCGGTCGTCAGTAAGAGGGTGCGCTGGCCGATCCGGCCGTGAATGCGCAGGAGGGACGACATACTTGGGTTCTCCGTCTCGTCTCGTACGGGATGGATGGGCCCGGGACAGCCGTCTAGCCGCCAAGCACAGCGGCTGTCCCGGGGCGGAGCTACAGCGCGAAGTCGCTGCGGGTGGTCCAGCTGACGGGGTTGTGCCAGAGGCCGGCCTTCGCGGCGGGCCACTCCATCTGCCAGCCGGGCCGCAGCCCGCGCGCTCCCCAGCTGTCCGGCTGTTTGCCGGGGACTCGAGGCCGGCCGTGTGCGCGGCGAGCGCGGCGTCGTACACCTCGTGGGCGCGGCGCAGGGCCGCGGCCGGGGAGTCGGCGACGCCGGTGAAGATGTGCAGACCGCGCCGGTCCGGGTCGGTGGTGTCGTGGATCGGGACGTCGACCTCGGAGATGCGCAGGTGCATGACGTCCAGCTCCTTTCTCTGCTCGGTGTTGGTGCCTCGGTGTTGAGGGACCACCGCGACCGCCCCGGCCTCCGTCGAACGGGGCCGGGGCGGCACGGAGCGTCCGTCACGCCGGTGGGGGCGGGTCAGAACTCCAGATGGATCGTGATGGGCCGCCGGGGATCACCGGCGTTGGTGTGGACGGTGCGGCGGTGCGCGGCGAGGCCGGCGCCTCCGCCCTGGATAGGCAGGTGGCACTCCGGGCAGCCGCGCCACCACTCATCCCCGGCCGGGAGTTCGGCCGGGGTGAGCGGGTGTGGGTGCGGGCCGTCGGCGGCGCGGCTCAAGCGACCGCATCCGCGAAATGCGCCTCGAGGTCGGCGCGGCCCTCGGGGTTGTCGTCCTGGTCGTCGACGCCGTCGCCGTGGACGGTGCAGACGATGTCCGGGTCGCTGTCCATGGCGCCGGTCAGCGCCTTGTGCAGGTCGGTGACCGAGTAGACCGGCGCCCACGCCTGCCCGGCGCACTCCGCATCGAAGGGGCACGGCAGCAGAACGTCGAAGCCGAAGTCGCCCTCGCCGTCGACGTCGTCGCGGAACGCCAGGGTGAGGTACTGCTGCCCGAGGCGGATCTCCGCGACGCGGTCCCGGCCGGTCACCAGGTCCGAGCCCGGCCGCCACCGCCACAGCGGCAGGATCTCCGGGCCGAAGAAGCCGCGGACCAGCAGCAGATCGCCCAGGCCGTCGCTGCCGTCGCGCCCGAGGTCGGCCTCCCGGGCCTGCAAGAGCCGCTTCAGGAACGGCTCCAGGCGGTACAGGGCGTCGGCGAAGACGATGGTGTTGAACCCTTCGGCCGCGAGGCGCTGGTGGGAGTGGACCCTGGCCTGGTGCTGGGCGCGGACGACGTCCTCGGGCACGCGCCGGTTGTCCGGCCGCGGGCCCTGCCGCTCCAGGCAGACTTCCAGCGGCGTGGCGACGACGACCGCGACGGTCGGCATGCCGTGCCGCTTGGCGGCCATCACCAGTTCCACCCGCACGGACTGCTCGCAATTGGTCGCGTCGATCACCGTGTTGAGCCTGCGGGTCATCCGGCGCTCCAGGATCAGCTTGAGGACATCGGCGGCATCAGCCGTGACGTCCTGCCGACCAGGGTCATCACCGACTACGCCGCGCAGACCATCGAGCGAGAGGACCTGAGAGGCCGGCCAAGTGCGGGCCAGCGTCGACTTGCCCGCGCCCGAGGCGCCGATCAGCACGATCAGCCCGTTCTCCGGCAGGTCCGGGTACAGCACCGAGGTCATTCGACGTCTCCTTGCGGGTCGAGGGAGCGGGCAGCCCAGTTCAGGCGCTGCCCGGCGTTGTCGGTGATCAGGGCGGCGGCCTCGTGCAGAGGGCAGGAGGCGTCGCCGTCGCGGTCCGGCTCGATCTGCTCCGCCCGGCGTGCGGCGGCGGTGACCAGCTGCGCGAGGGCGGGGAAGAGGCCGCCGGGGACGTCGGCGTCCTCCTGGAGCTCGCGCAGGATCGCGGCGAGCTCGGAGGCGTCGACGTCGTCGGTGCTCAGGTCGTCCTCGATCTGCTGGAGGGCGAGCTGGGCGATGCCGACGGAGGCGCGCACCCTGTCCAGGCGGGTGCGGGTGCGGCCGGTCACCGGGTGGTGGCCTTGGTGGTGGCGACCACGGCCGCGGCGGTCTCCCAGCCGTGGTGCCAGGCGGAGTCGAGGTGGAAGGCTCCGTTCATGCCGAAGTCGGCGAGCTTGTAGAAGCCGCCCTTGCCGGTCTTGGTGGCGATCTTCTCCAGCAGGCCCTTGCCCGGGACGCGTCGGTCCGCGGCGTAGTGGGTGCCGAAGGAGATGGCGAGCGCGGCCGCGGCGGCGGCCGGGTGCACTCGGATGCCGAGCGCGCGGGCGCCGGCCCCGGCGACGATCGCCTGCGTGGCCGTGTAGGTCAGGCAGTGCTGAAGGCACGCCTTACGGCCGTCGGCCGTGCCATGGGTGGTCGTCTCGTCGGTGACCGGGTCCTGGTAGGTGACCGGGTGGTCGTCGGAGGCGCCCTTCACGCGGGCGCAAAAGTCGGACTGGACCCAGAAATCTCCGATCGCGCTTCCGGCGCGGGTGAGTCCGAGAAGGGCGGCGAAGACGGCGGGACGATGCTGCATGCTGGGTTCTCTCCTGAGCTCGAAGGGGTGAGGGAGCGGGCGGCCGGCCTTTGCCGGTGCTGCGGCCGCCCGGTTGTGCGGGCCCCGTCCCGGCCTGGACGGTCGGGACGGGGCTGGCTCACGCGGCCAGCCGGTGAACGGCCGGGGCCGGGAGGGTCATCAGGCTGCTGGGGTCGACGGGCGTACCGTCGAAGCACTCCAGGCAGCAGCCGAGCTTCTTCGAGAGGCAGATGTAAAACCGCCTCCCGCATTCGCCACAGGTCTGCCTCGCTGCCATCGCCCGATCGAGCGCCCACTCCTGAGCGAGCGTCGGCGTCCGCTTGGGTTTGGCCAGGTCGACGCGGAGCAGGTAGCCGCGGGTGGGATGACGGCAGGACCACTGCGGGCGGGTCGCGCACAGCCTGCAACGCAGGATCGCGACCGGGCCCTCGTTGTCGCCGGGGCTCAGCCCCATTTCCCTTAACTGCCGCCTAGTGACCAAGCCTTCGGGCACCGTGCTGCGGTCGTACTCAGGCAGCGCCGCGTCACTGCGCGGCACCCGGGTCACCTCGGGGCGGCGGCGCTTCTTCCTCGGGCGCGGCATCACCTGCTCCAGGCGCCGGGCAGCCGGTCGGGGCGGTGCGGGTAGCGGGGGCCGGGACGTTGCGGGCGGGGCCGGCCGATCCGGCGGCGCGGGCGGGGAATGAGCACGAGCGGTTCCTCCAACAGGTCGGTGGACAGCGCTGCGCCCCGCCGACGTCGTGCTGGTGTCGGCGGGGCGCCACGTGCGGCGGGGCGGCCTGTCCGGTCCTCGCCGGGCACCAGAGCGGGGTGGGCGAGGACCAGGCAGGGCGTCGGGTCAGCGGGTGGTGCGGAAGATGCAGGCGGCCCAGGACCGCGCCGGTCAGCGCTGGAGCGGGTGGATGTTGTCGCCGTGGTCGTCGCCCGCCGGGCTCGGGGTGGGGGATGGTGGCGTGCAGGTGGAGCGCGGGGTTGAACTGGTACTGCGGCGGGTGGTTGTGGACGATGGGCCGCAGGGTCAGACCGCGCAGGGCGAAGATGCTGGCCAGTGCCCACATGAGGGCGGCGAGCCCGGTTGCAGCGGCGCGGCCTCCGGCCGGGGCGGCGGACCAGATCATGGCGAGGCTGCCGATCCCGAACAGCAGCCAGGCGATGCGAGCTCCGGCGTTGCCGAAGAACCCGCCGACCAGACCGAGCAGCCCGGTCAGCTGCCAGAACGCGTACAGGGCGGCCGGGGCGACGGCCAGGTGCGCGGCCTGGTCGGCGAGGAAGACCCGGATGGGGTGGCCGACTGTGCCCCACAGTCCGCTGCCGTCGCTGGCGCTGGTGGCCGGGACGTCGGACAGGCCCTTGAGCGCGGCGGAGGCGATGTCGCCGGCGGCGTTCAGCATCATCACGATGAGGCTGGCAGCGCCGAACAGTGCAACGGCCTTGATCTAGTTGGCGATCTCGTGTCGGCTGGCGTGCCGGGCCTGGAAGACCTCCTCCCACCGCTGGTAGAGGAAGCCGCCTTCCTCCCAGGACGCCTTCCACGCGGCGCGCACCCGCGCGAACCGCCCGGTGCCGGGCTTGCCCTCCAGCTCGGGGGCCGGCGGCACGGGCGGCATCTGGTTGAGCACGTCGAGGAAGGACGGGTTTTCCTGGCCGTTGACGGGCTTGTCGTCGCTGGGCATGGCGTAGCTGCTCCTTCGGCGAAGGGATCGGTGAGCGGTGGGGGCTGGCCGGAGTCGGTCAGCGGATCTCGTTGCGGGTGCGGGCGAAGAACGCCCCCCGCGTGGTGCTGTTGTTGTGGATCTCGGTGTGGTGGGTGACCGGACCCTCGTAGACGTTCTTGGTGACGGCCGCGCGGGCCTTGCTGATCGCGCCGCCGATGGCGGTGGCGGCCATGGCCAGGCCCGCGAACGGCAGGGTGACCATGAGGACGCTGTTCAACGTGACGGAGGCCAGGCCCTGGAGCACGAGCCAGGCGCCGCAGCCGATGCCGGTGACTCCGGCGCCGACGCCGATGCTCGCGACGGCGATCCCGGCCGCCCAGGCCGGGACGATCCGGTGGTCCTCCTGCTTGACGGGCGGGGCGTCGCCGTAGGCGGGCGGCTCGGTGTCGTCGCGGAACGAGGTGGGGTGGTGCTGGACGGGCTTGCTCGCCCATTCGTCGATCAGGCGGCGGGCTTCGGCCGCGGCCTCGGACTCGGGCATGCCGTGCTGGGTGTTCAGGGGGTCCATCGTTCTTCTCCGATCACGCGGGAAGGGGCGCGCCCTCCTGGCCGTGATGGCCGGGAGGGCGCGTGGGGGAGTGGCCGCGCGCAACGCCGAAGGGCGTCGCCGGAGTCGTGTCCGGCGGCGCCCTTCGGCGTTGTGCAGCAGGTGAGTTGAGGCTGGCGGGTGGGTAGTCACCGCACCTGCGCCCCGGGCATCCTCGAACCATCAGGCGCGGGGAAGGGGATCTGGTGGAGTTCGTCTTCGAGTGCGGATGGTGCGGGGGCGACAACTACTTCGTGGGCAAGCAGGTCGGCTTCTGGGTCGACAAGTGGGAGATCCCCTCGGAGTGGGACTGCCGCTTCTGCGACGGGCTCAACTACACGCCCGATCCGCCGTGGACCGAGGCGTAGTCAGAGGCTGGAGATCAGTCCGGCGAGCGAGGCGAGGCCGCTGTTGATGATCGGGGCCAGGCCGGTGGCGGCGAGGGTGAAGCCGAACAGCGTGCAGGCCAGCATGGAGCCGACGCGGACGTAGCCGCCCTTGAGCAGGACGAAGACGATGATGCCCAGCAGCACGGCGGCGGAGATCGAGAGGGCCACGGCGGTTGGTGCTCCTTCGTGAGGGGTGGGGCCGGCCGCGCTCGGGCAGGCCGGCCCCGGGAGGGATGGGGTGGGGAGCGGTCAGGCGTCGTTGAGGCTCTTGATGGCCTCCAGCGCCTGGCGGGGTGAGGTGACCTGCTCGGAGCGGCTGCCGGAACTGCGCTTGCCGCCGCCCTTGCCGCCTCCGCCTCCACCGCCGCCGCGGCGGCGGGAACGGCCGTCGCCGTCGTCGTCCTCGTCGGGCTCGGGCCAGAACTCGCCGGGCCGCACGGGCTCGTTCCAGTCGAACCACAGACCGCGCTTCACCAGCTCCGCGATCTCGTAGTCGGTGAGCCGGTTGACCTCGTCGGGGAACAGGTTGGACAGGTCGGTGTCGAAGTCCGCGTACAGCGACCGCATGAGCACGGCGCGGCCGTTGTCGAGGACGATGACCGCGACGCCGCCCGTGGAGACGCCGTTCTCCGGGTCGGCCTCGCCGCGCATGGCCCGCTCGATCGCGGAGCCCTCGCTGCGGGAGTAGCGGGCCGGGATGGTCGGCACGTCGTAGGCGTTCTCCATGGTGCCCTCCGCCGCCTTGCGGGTGGCGCCGGGCGAACCCATGTTGAAGATGACCGGCCTCGAGTTCTGCCGCAGGTTGTCCTTCATCTCGGTGGAGAACCCGTTGTGCGCGAACGGGCTCTGTCCGGCCGGGTTGAAGCCGATGCCGTACTTGAGCCCGGTGACCGTGAGGTCCTCGCCGTCCTTCTGGATGAACTCGCCGAAGTCCGCGTCCTGCGCCGCGGTCATGAACTCATCGCCGTAGACGTTCAGCTGCCGGTAGGGGCAGCGGGGATCGCCCGGCTTGTAGTCGTGCGGCTGGCCGTCGTGCGGCCACGGCATATCGGCGCGGATCTCGCACAGCGCCTTCGCCGCCCGCAGCGAGCGGGCCATCCACAGGGCGTTCGAGCCCTGCCGGTCGATGTACCGGCCGAGCACCGTGGTCTTCTCGTCCTTGCGGACGGTGCCCAGCCATACCACCTGTCCGTCCAGGGACTGGGCGGCCATGTGGATCGCGAAGAACTGCGTCTTGCCCGACCGGCTGACCCCGAGGGTCAGGCCGTGGGCCGGGGCGTTCTTGTCGTGCTGGTACACCATCGTCTTCACCGGCTGGCCGGTGATGGTGAACCCGCACACGTACATGCCCTTGGCGTCCGGGGTGAGCAGCTCGCGGGTGGCGGGGAAGATCTGCGACAGCGGCGGCTCATCGAACGCGCTGATCAGGAACTCACTGCCGTCGATGAGGACGAACACGCAGGAGTCGTCCTCGGGCAGCTTCAGTGCGCGGCAGACCTTGGCCAGGTCGATGCGCGGGGTCTCGGTGGAGTCCGCCATCTTCGCCCGGTAGAAGGTCACCCCGCGTTCGTCGTCGCGGGTCTTGTGGACCAGCTCGGAGCCAGGGGCGCCGCCCTTGGGCGAGCCGACCTTGTCCGCCCAGCGCTCCTGGTCTGTGGGCGCCTTGCGGCGGCGCTGGTTGGCGTCGGGGGTGATGTGGGCCTCCATCCAGCCGGGGCCGCCCTGGCGGCCGGGCTGGATGGCGACCTCCGCCAGACGGACGTCGCTGGACGGCACGGCGAACGGGGCGGCGACGGCGGCCTCGGTGAGACCGGTGATCGGCCGTCCAGTCTCCGAGGCGCGCAGCAGGATCGTCATGTCGTGCCGCATGCCCGGGTGCCGGGTGGCCTTGACGACGTCCGTGCGGGCAGGCATCCCGGCGTTCTCCCACATCATCCGCACCTCGCGGGTGAGCAGGTCGGCGCCGTCGTCCGGCACGACCGGGGACTGCTCCGGGACTTCGGTCACCTGCAGCTGCGGGGCCGGGGCCGCGACGGCGGGACGGTGACGGCGGCGGGTGTGCCGGGAAAACGGCAGCACGAAGGAGCCGGCCGCCGCCCATCCGGCGGCGAGCAGCCCGTCCAGCCAGTACGGGCCGAAGCCGGTGGTGTGCCCGGCGGCGACGTCGACGGCGGCGGCCAGGACCAGCGGGGACCAGCGCAGGATCTTGCGTCCGGCACCGGGCTCATCGCTCTTGGCGGCCAGGAACCAGCCGCCGATCCCGGCCGCGCCAGCCAGCTGCACGACCTGGTTGACGCGGCTGTCGGGGTAGACGTTCGGGGCCACGGCCAGCACAGGAGCGGCGAGGGTGTAGGCGAGGCGTTCGAGCGTGACACTGCGCGGCGTGGTCACCGAATCTCCTTCGGGAAACGGGACGGGCGGCCCCGCGATCTGCGGGGCCGCCCGTGGCGGGGGTGGGTTGGGGGAGTGGGGTCAGCGGTTGAAGAAGCCCGGCTTGGGGGTCTTCTCGCGCCGATTGGAGCGGATTTCATCCAGCGCCCCGTAGAGCTTGGAGTGGGTACGCCGGGTCTGGTGGGTGAGGTCGGCGGTCTCCTGGGCGGTGTCGCTCAGCTTCTTGACCTGCACGGCCGCGCCCCCGAGGGCGACCGAGACGTTGCTGGTCAGCTCCACGAACTTCGCGTCGAGTCCAGCGTTGGCGATGTCGCGGGCCACGTCCTGGGCGCGCTGGGCGTTGGCCTTGACGCTGCGTACCAGCGCCTCCAGCTCGAGGCCGGCGTCGTCCAGCGCGCTGGCGAGCGTCTTGAGCTTGGCCTGGACTGCCTTGTAGCGGTTGTCGTCGTCGGCCGGGACGGGCACCGGGCTGGCGCCGCTGGGTGCGAGATCGCTGCTCATCGGCGGGTTCCTCCCTGCTTCTTAGTCGTGGTGGGCGGCGGCCGACGCGTACGTCAGGCCCGCGTCTTCCTTGGCGGCCATGTCCTGGCCGTAGATGCGGGCGACCATCGCGGCCGCGAGCTTGGCGGCCTCCAGGGCGAGACCGCACTCGGACGCGCACCGTTCGGCCTGCTGCCTCATCCGGGCCGCGGCGTCGGCCAGGTCCGAGATCAGTTCGGTGACCTCGGTGGCGATGTTGTGGTCGCTGATCAGGTCGGCGGACATGTCCCGCAGGGCGTCGGCGACCTTGTCGAGCGCGTCCGCGAGGGCTTCGGCCTTCTCCTGGTCGGAGGCGGCCTGGATGGCGATGTTCGCCATCTCCATCAAGAACTCGTCGAACGTGATGTCCGTCCGGTGCTGGGCAGCCAAGTTGCCCTGCCCGGACGGCCTGCTGACCTCCGCGCTGCTCACGCTGCTCCCCTCGGTGCTGGTGGGTCGGCTACTGGTTGCCATTCGGCCGACCACGGGCTGATCGCTCTGATCGGGTGCGTCGGCCGGGTCCGGCCGGCTGGTGCCGGGGCGCTTGATGACCCCTCGCCTGACGCGCGGTTGCCTGGGCTCGCGGGGCAGGCCGGGACGGCGGGCGGCATACCAGCCGAACGGGTCGGCTTCGTCGTCGACGATCACCGCGTCCGTGATGTCCTCGCTGCTCTCCGGCTTCGGGGTGGGACGTTTCGGGCGGCCGTCGGCCCATTCCACCGTCGGGTCCGGATCCTTCGCCTCATCCCATGCCCAGCCGCGTCGCCGCCCGGCACGACCGGTGCGGCCCCGCCGACCGGCCCGGCCGGTTCCGCTGCCGGTGCGCCGACGCCGGAACCGGCGCCGCTTCTTCGAGTCGTCAGACGGCCCGTCACCGGCCTTGGAGTCCTTGCTCGGCTCATCGGACGCCGGGGCGTCCTTTGTGGCTCTGGAGGCCCCGTCAGGGCCCTCCTTGGCGTCCTTCTCGCCCTTGCCATCGGTGCCCTTGGCCTTGGAGTCCTTGTCCTTGGTCAGGCTCACCTTCTCCGCGCCGGCCTTGGCGTCCTTCGCGTCCTTCGCGTCCTTCGCGTCCGCGGCGGCTTTCGCGTCGGCGCGGCGCTTGTCGAAGCGGCGCTTGGCTTCCTCCGTGACGGCCTGGCCCAACTTGGTTCGGCCCGAGTCGGCCGACGCCGCGGCTTCCCGCTTCGCCTTCCGCGCCTCTGCCCGCTCCTGCCGCTTCGCGCGGCGGTCCTCCCAGTTCTGCTGCCGGTTAGCGCGGGCCTGGTCACGGTCCCTGGATCGTTCGGCGACGCCAGCGGCGTGCCCGGTGCTGCGCCTCTCCTGCCGCGCGGCCTGCCGGGCCCCGGCGCGCTCCTGACGGCCGCGGGCCCGCTCAGCACGAGCGTTGGAGGCCGGACCGTTCTGGCCCCGGCCGCCGTCGCCCTTCGAGCCGCCAGAGCCCGTCTGAGAGCCTTTCGAACCCCCGGACGGCCCGTTGCGCCCGGAACCGCCTGGACGGCCGCCAGAGCCCGTCTGGGAGGCCTTCGTGCTGCCCTTGGCGCCTCCGCTGCCCCCGGCTGATCCGGACCCCGAACGCCCGGCGCTGCCGCCGGAGTTGGTGCCACGCGACCCGGGCCCTTTGGAGCCGGGACCCGAGTTGTTGCGGGACGGACCGCCGCCGCTGCCGCCCCCGCCGCGCGAGGCCCCGCCGCCACCGCCGGCCTTCGAGCGGCCCTTGTCCGTCCCCAGGCCGGAGCTGGGCGACTTCATGCGGTCGGCGTCGGCCTTTGACCGCGCCGCCGCTTTGTCGCCCTTGGCTTTCATCATCGCGGCGTGGAGCTTTCCGTTCTGCTCCATCATCGCGACTTCCTGAGCGGTGCGGCCCTCCAGCAGCGCCGCCTTCCGTGCTATTTCAGCCTCACGGAAAGGCGCTTCGCTTTCGTGATTGGCCCGCGCCCTTTCCAGCCGGAATTCGAGCCAGTCACCGAGACGGTCGGCGAGGGAACGAGGCTGGGCGTATTCGCCTTCCTCGTATTCGCCTTCCTCGTATTCGCCGTCATCTTCTCCGGTTTCCGGGGCTGCAATTCCGTCGGAGCGCAGCGCTGCCGCCGGGTTCGGAGCAGCCGGAATCGGCGGCAGTTCCATCGTGGTCTCCTCCGGGATCTCCGGGGGAGCCTCCGGAATGTCTTCCGGCGGTGGAATGGTGTCGATGAAATCCGGGATCGGCGGCAGCGTGTAGGTGGAATCACCGCTCCACGGGCCGTGGACCAGGGTTCCACCGCTCGCGTCGTCGGACTCGTCGGACACGGTGCACCTCCCTCCAGGGGGACTTGACAGACAGTGGGGTCTCGTGTGCACGCGTGTGCACGTGCACGTGTGCACGTTTTACGCGCGCTAGGTGTATTGACCTGGAGCGTTGTTCACACGGCTGATCGGTGGCTGGCCTCCGAGTGCGGTGTGGCAGCGATGGTAGTTGTAGACGTGGAGGAAGTC
>NZ_LGEA01000118.1 GCF_001280065.1 Streptomyces sp. NRRL B-1140 | reverse complement strand
CCCCCGGGCTCCGCAGCGCCAAGCCCGCCAGGCCCCCCGGCCGCACCGCGACCGCACCGCAGCGCCCTGCCGCCAGGCCCGCCGGCCCCGGCGCCCGCAAGCCCCGCCCACCCGCCGGCCTCCACCCCCTGCCCCGTTCCCGGGCCACTCGCCTCCTCATCCCCTACCTCGGCGTCGACGCCCCGGTCATGGCCCTCGGCCTGGACCGCGACCGCCGCCTCACCGCGCCGCCGGACGACGACCCCGAGCTGGTCGGCTGGTACCGGCACGGCGCCTCCCCCGGCGAGCGGGGCACCGCCGTGGCCGTCGGGCACCTGGACACCGACAGCGGGCCCGCCGTCTTCGCGGGGCTGACCGAACTGAAGCGGGGCCGGATCGTCGAGGCCCGGCGCGCCGACGGGCGGACCGCCGTCTACAGGGTCGACAGGATCAAGTCGTACGAGAAGGCGCACTTCCCGAGCCAGGAGGTGTACGGGGCCCGGGGCCGCCCCGAGCTGCGGCTGATCACCTGCGGCGGCTCCTACGACCGCAGGAAGGGCTACTCCGGCAACCTGGTCGTCTTCGCCCATCTCACCGGCATCCGCTGACCCGGCCCGGTCCCGCCGATGGCCGGATCGGACCTGTCCGCCTTCTCGCCAGATGGGACCGAAGCCCCCGATCTCGCCCGATGTCTTCCCCCGGCCGCGCACATTCCGTTAACTTCCGTGACCCACAGCCCCGTACGACCCGCACGGGGCTTCCGATCGCGGAGCACCATCGCCCGGATGACCCCTCGGGGGCCCCTCATGACACGCGCCATCTCCCTGCACGACGTGAGCAAGGCCTACCCACGGGGCCCTCGCGCGGTGGACCGGCTGACGCTGGACATCACGCCCGGCGAGTTCCTCGTGCTGCTGGGCCCGTCCGGCTGCGGCAAGTCGACCGTCCTCAGGATGATCGCCGGGCTGGAGGAGATCGACGAGGGCCGGCTGCTGCTCGATGGCCAGTACGCCAACGACCTGCCGCCGTCCGGCCGGGACATGGCGATGGTCTTCCAGAACTTCGCCCTCTACCCGCACATGACCAGCCGCGACAACATCGGCTTCCCGCTGCGCATCGAGTCCCCGGGCGTGGATCATCGCGCCCGGGTGGACGCCACCGCCCGTATGCTCGGCATCGAGGACCTCCTCGACCGCCTGCCCGGGCAGCTGTCCGGCGGCGAACGCCAGCGGGTCGCGATGGGCCGGGCCATCTCCCGCCACCCCTCCGCCTTCCTGATGGACGAGCCGCTGTCCAACCTCGACGCCAAGCTCCGCACCCACCTGCGGGCCGAGATATCCCGGCTCACCACAGAGCTGGGCGTCACCACGGTCTACGTCACCCACGACCAGGCCGAGGCCATGTCGCTCGGCGACCGCGTCGCCGTGCTGCGCGGCGGGGTGCTGCAGCAGGTCGACAGCCCCCGTGCGGTCTACGCGCTGCCCGGCAACGTCTTCGTCGCCGCGTTCATCGGCACCCCGCGCATCAACCTGCTGCGCGGCCTGGTGCGCGCTCCGCTCGACGGGGCGATGACCATCAGCCTGGGCAAGCAGTTCCTGCGGCTGCCGGAGCCGCTCTCCCTCGATCACCAGCTGCTGCGCGTCCAGCAGGGCCGCGAGGTCATCGTCGGCCTGCGCTCGGAGGCCGTCCGGATCGCCCACCACAACTCGGCCCGCCCCGGCGAGGTGCCGATCACCGGCCTGGTCGAGCACGTGGAGTTCCAGGGGCACGAGATCCTGGTCCACTTCAATACCGGCTCCACCCCCGCCGTCGTGGCCGAACTGGAGGCCGCGCGCCCCCGCCCCGGCCGCCCCGCGCGGCGGCGCCGCGACGGCTCGGTCCTCACCCGGCTGCGGGAGCGGTCCGGTGCCGGACGGGCCGGATCCGTGATCGCCGTGGACCACCCCGAGGACCCACAGAGGACCGCGACCGCCGCGACCGCCGACGCCCGCCTGCCCGGCGACCTCATCGTCCGCACCACACCGGACCTGGCACTGCGCCACGGCATGCAGGTGCCGCTCCTGGTGGACCTCGCCCACCTCTTCGTCTTCGACCAACACGGCGACCGCATCTGCCCGCACCCGGATCGCCTGCCCGACCTGGGGGAGTGAGGAGCGGCACATCCGGGTGTGACCGTCCGCGTGCTCTCATGACCGGTGGTGTCTGGCGCCAGAAAACTATCGCCGCTAGTTTATGTGGCGGACGACGACGCCCCGCCCCGGAGGAAGCGCGATGAAGGCACACGACGGCATGTACATCGACGGCGCCTGGCGCCCCGCCGCCGGCCAGGACGTGATCGAGGTCGTGAACCCGGTCGACGGGCAGGTCATCGGCACCGTCCCCGCGGGCACCGCCGTGGACGTCGACTCCGCCGTACGGGCCGCCCGCGCCGCTCTCCCCGGCTGGGCCGCGACCCCGCCGGCCGAGCGGGCGGCGCGGCTGGCCGCCCTCCGGGACGTGCTCGTGGCCCGCGCGGACGAGATCGCCGAGACCGTCACGGCCGAACTGGGCTCGCCGCTGAAGTTCTCCCAGGCCGTCCACGCGGGCGTGCCGATCGCGGTGGCGGGCTCGTACGCGGAGCTGGCGGCGACGTACGCCTTCGAGGAGAAGACCGGCAACTCGGTGGTGCACCAGGAGCCGGTCGGTGTCGTGGCCGCGATCACGCCCTGGAACTACCCGCTGCACCAGATCGTCGCCAAGGTCGCCCCGGCCCTCGCGGCGGGCTGCACGGTGGTGGTGAAGCCCGCCGAGGACACCCCGCTGGTGGCCCGGCTCTTCGCCGACGCCGTGCACGAGGCGGGTGTCCCGGCAGGTGTCTTCAACCTGGTCACCGGTCTCGGCCCGGTCGCCGGCCAGGCCCTCGCCGAGCACCCCGGTGTCGACCTCGTCTCCTTCACCGGCTCCACCGCCGTCGGCCGGCGGATCGCCGCGATCGCCGCCGGGCAGGTCAAGAAGGTCGCCCTCGAACTGGGCGGCAAGTCCGCCAACGTCATCCTCCCGAGCGCCGACCTCGCCAAGGCGGTCAACGTCGGGGTCGCCAACGTCATGTCCAACTCCGGGCAGACGTGCAGCGCCTGGACCCGGATGCTGGTCCACCGCGACCGGTACGACGAGGCCGTCGAGCTCGCCGCTGCCGCCGCCGCCAAGTACGGCGACCGCATCGGCCCCGTCGTCAACGCCAAACAGCAGGAACGGGTCCGCGGCTACATCGAGAAGGGCGTCGCGGAGGGTGCCCGGCTGGTCGCCGGTGGCCCCGAAGCCCCGCGCGAGGAGGGTTACTTCGTCAGCCCTACCGTCTTCGCCGACGTCACCGAGGACATGACCATCGCGCAGGAGGAGATCTTCGGCCCCGTCCTGTCGATCCTCGCCTACGAGGACGAGGAGGACGCCCTGCGCATCGCCAACGGCACCGTCTACGGCCTGGCCGGCGCCGTCTGGGCCGGGGACGAGGCCGAGGCGGTGGCCTTCGCGCGCCGCATGGAGACCGGCCAGGTCGACATCAACGGCGGCCGCTTCAATCCCCTCGCCCCCTTCGGCGGCTACAAGCAGTCCGGCGTGGGCCGCGAACTCGGCGTGCACGGCCTGGCCGAGTACCTCCAGACCAAGTCCCTTCAGTTCTAGTCCAGGGGAGTCCCTCCGTCATGGCCGTCCGCGCCGCCGTCCTGCCCGCCGTCGGCTCCCCACTGGAGATCACCGGCATCGAACTGCCCGACCCCGGACCCGGCCAGGTCCGGGTCCGGCTCGCCGCCGCCGGGGTGTGCCACTCCGACCTGTCCCTGTCGGACGGCACCATGCGCGTGCCCGTCCCGGCCGTCCTCGGACACGAGGGCGCCGGCACGGTCGTCGCCGTCGGCGAGGGGGTCGGCCACGTCTCGCCCGGCGACGGCGTCGTCCTCAACTGGGCCCCGTCCTGCGGCGGGTGCCACGCCTGCTCGCTCGGCGAGGTATGGCTGTGCGCCAACGCCCTCAAGGGCGCGGCCGACGTCTACGCCCGCACCACCGAGGGCACCGGCCTCCATCCCGGTCTGAACGTCGCCGCGTTCGCCGAGGAGACGGTCGTCTCCGCGTCCTGCGTGCTGCCCGTCCCGGACGGTGTCCCGCTCACCGACGCCGCCCTCCTCGGCTGCGCCGTCCTCACCGGCTACGGAGCCGTCCACCACGCGGCCCGGGTCCGCCAGGGCGAGACGGTCGCGGTGTTCGGCGTCGGGGGAGTGGGCCTCGCCGCACTCCAGGCCGCCCGGATCGCGGGCGCGTCGAAGATCGTCGCGGTGGACGTGTCGCCCGGGAAGGAGGACCTGGCCAGGGCGGCAGGCGCCACCGACTACGTCGTCGCCTCCGAGACCACCGCCCGCGAGATCCGTGGCCTCACCGGCAAGCAGGGCGTCGACGTCGCCGTCGAGTGCGCGGGCCGCGCGGTCAGCATCCGCGCGGCCTGGGACTCCACCCGCCGCGGCGGCCGTACCACGGTCGTCGGCATCGGCGGCAAGGACCAGCAGGTCACCTTCAACGCCCTGGAGATCTTCCACTGGGGCCGCACCCTCTCCGGCTGTGTCTACGGCAACTCCGACCCGGCGAAAGACCTCCCGGTCCTGGCCGGACACATCCGCGCGGGCCGCCTCGACCTGAGCGCGCTGGTGACCGAGCGCATCTCCCTGGACGGCATTCCGGCGGCCTTCGAGAACATGCTGGCGGGCAAGGGCGGCCGGGCCCTGGTCGTCTTCTAGCCCCGGCCCCGGCGTGCCCCGGCCTCCTCGCGAGGCCGGGGCCTTCGGCATGCCCGGGCCCGTGATCGATGCCAAGTACAGGTAAAAGTCCTGGTGCACGACCCGTTGACGTCCATACCGTCCGGTCAGTACGTTCCCCGGAACTCGAGCCACCCCCCGTTCCGTCCCCGCACCCCCGGAGCGTGCACCGCATGGACACGGCACCTTCCGCTCAGCCCGTCACCACCACGCCCGCCGTCGGCAACCGACGCCGGGTGGCCACCGCCGCGGCGCTCGCCTCGGCCGTCGAGTGGTACGACTACTTCGTCTTCGGCATCGCCGCCGCCCTCGTGCTCGGCGACCTCTACTTCCCGGCCGGCAGCGCCACGGCAGGCGTCCTCGCCTCGTTCGCGACCTTCGCCGTCGGCTTCCTCGCCCGGCCCATCGGCGGCATCGTCGCCGGCCACCTCGGCGACAAGCGCGGCCGCAAGCCGATGCTGGTCCTCGCCCTCACCCTGATGGGCGTGTCCACGACCGCCATCGGCCTGCTGCCGACGTACGACACGATCGGCGTGGCCGCCCCGATCCTGCTCGTCCTGCTCCGGGTCGCACAGGGCGTCGCCGTCGGCGCCCAGTGGGGCGGCGCGATGCTCCTGGCCACCGAGTACGCCCCGGAGGGCAAGCGCGGTGTCTACGGCAGCGTCGTCCAGCTCGGCGTCCCCATCGGCGTGGTCACCGCCAACACCGTCTTCCTGCTGGCCGGCGCGCTCACCAGCGACTCGGCGTTCGCGGCCTGGGGCTGGCGCGTGCCGTTCCTGGTCGGCCTGCTGGTGCTCGGCCTCGCCTGGTACATCCACACGCGCGTCGAGGAGACCCCGGCGTTCCGGGAGGCCGAACGGGCCCTCGCCGAGAAGGAGAAGTCGGAGCAGAGCTCGCCGCTGCGCACGATCCTGCGCGGCCACCTGGGCACGGTGTTCCTGGCAGGCGGCTCCTTCGCCGTGAACACCGCCACCTTCTACATCCTCATCACCGGCGTCCTCGACTACACGACCCGGGAACTGGACATGAAGAAGGGCCCGGTGCTCATGGTCTCGCTCTGCGTCAGCCTCACCCAGCTCGTGCTGATCCCGGCCGCCGCGGCCCTCTCCGACCGGGTCGGCCGCATCCGGATCTACGCCTTCGGAGCCGTCGGCATCGCCCTGTGGGCCGTGCCGCTCTTCCTGCTGATCGACACCGGCTCGCTGCTGTGGCTCGCGGTCGGCACGTTCGTCGCGAGCTGCTTCCTGAGCATCATGTACGGCCCCCAGGCCGCCCTGTTCGCCGAGTTGTTCACGCCCGAGATGCGCTACACCGGCGCCTCCCTCGGCTACCAGATCGCGGCCGTGGCGGGCGGCGGCCTCGCGCCCTTCGTGATGGTGCTGCTGCTGGAGGCGACCGGCACCTCGATGGCCGTGTCCGGCTACATCGTCGTGCTCTCGGTGATCGCCCTGGTGTCGATCAAGATCCTCGCGGACCGGGCACGCGCGGCCGAGGCACAGATCGCGCCGGAGACCAAGGCCGAGCCTGAGACCCGGGCCGAGCCGGAGACGCAGGCCGGGTCAGCGGGCTGAGTCCGCCGCCTCCTCGGGCCGTGGCTCCGGAACCGCTCCCGGAGCCACGGCCCGGACCGCCGCCCGCGACCGCGACCGGGACACCGCCACGCCCGCCAGGCACAGCACGCCGCCGACCAGCGTGAGCAGCCCCGGCACCTCGCCCAGGAACAGCCAGGACATCAGCACGACCAGGGCGGGCGCCGCGTAGGTCGTCGCTCCCATCCGGCTCGCGGTCGTCCGGGACAGGGCGTACGCCCAGGTCGTGAAGGCCAGGGCGGTCGGGAAGACGCCCAGATACACCATGTTGAGCGTCGCGGTGGCGGGCGCCGCGGCGGCGTCCTGCACGAGCTGCCCGGCGAACGGCAGGCACAGCACAGCGCCGACCAGGCACCCGAACGTCGTCACCTGCAACGGGCTCGCCGTGCCCAGCGCCGGCTTCTGCGCCACGACCCCGGCGGCGTACGTGACCGCCGCCAGCAGGCACAGCACCACCCCGAGCACCGAGGAACCGCCCTCGCCCGACATCGACAGACCCACCGTCACGGCCCCGGCGAACGACACGGCCATCCCCGCCAGCAGCCGCGGCGGCATCGGGTCGCCGAGCAGCCGGGCACCGAGCAGCGCGATGAGGATCGGCCCGGTGTTCACGACCAGGGCGGCCGTCCCCGCGTCGACCTGCTGCTCGCCCCAGTTCAGGACCACCATGTAGCAGCCGAACCACAGCACGCCCGAGATCGCGATCCCGCGCCACGCCGAGCGCGGTGGCAGGCCCTCCCGCCGCAGCAGGCAGATCACCCCGAGCGTCAGCGCCCCGGCCAGCAACCGCCCGAGCGCGAGCGCGCCGGGTGCATACGCGTCCCCCGCGCTGCGGATCGAGACGAAGGCGGAGGCCCACAGCACGACGGTGACCGCGGCCGCACCGGCGGCCAGCAGTTCAGCGCGGCGGGCGGAAGGGTGGGGGGAGTTGATCATCATGTCTCCGAGGCTAGGGGGAGCGCAGGGGCGAACGCTCGCGGTTTTCGGGCCGGGCGTTCCGGGCTGCCCGGCGGGGTGTCGCGGCAGGTTCCGGACCGGCTCCGGGGGCTCAGCGCAGCGCCGTCGACGCCACACCCAGCAGGTCGAAGAGGGCGCGCTCACCGGCCACCGTCACCTTCACGGCCCGCTCCGAGCCGATGCGCACGCACCACCCCGCGTTCAGGGCGTGCCGGCACAGCGCCGCGCCCGCGACGCCCGCGAGATGGGGGCGGCGCTCGGTCCAGTCCAGACACCCCCGGGCCAGCGGACGGCGGCCCCGGCGTTCCAGGCCGATCCCGGCCGAGGCGAACCACGCCAGCCCCGCGTCGGTGAGCGCGAACCCCGTGTCCTGCTCCAGCAGGCCGCGTGCCGTCAGCGCGTCGGTGACCGCGATGCCGAGCCGCCCGGCGAGATGGTCGTAGCAGGTGCGGCCCCGGGCCATCGCCGAGCCGGCGCTCGACTCCCGCAGGGTGCGCGGCCGTACGGCCGCGCCCGGCGCGACCTGTGCGGCCAGGTCCTCCAGCAGCTGCGCGACCCGCGCGTCGGCCAGCCGGACGTACCGGTGCCGGCCCTGCCGTTCCTCGGCGAGCAGTCCGCCCGCGACGAGCCGGCCCAAGTGTTCGCTCAGCGTCGACGCGGCGACTCCCGCGTGCCGTGCCAGTTCACTCGCGGTCCAGGCCCGTCCGTCGAGCAGGGCCAGCAGGCACGCGGCCCGGGTCTCGTCCGCGAACAGCGCGGCGAGCCGTGCCAGGGCCGTCGCCCGAGGGTCCCTCGTGGTCATGCCCTCCAGCATGGAACACGAACGGTTCGGCGGGCGCCGAAGTGTCGCCTACGCCGTGCGCCGCACCTGCTCGTACTGCCGCGCCAGCCCGTCCAGCAGGGCCGTCAGCCCGGTCTCGAAGGCCCGCTCGTCGATCTTCTCCTGCCGCTCGGAGAGGAGGTGGGCCTGCTGGAGGTGGGGGTAGTCGGCGGGGTCGTAGGCGCTCGCGTCGTCCACGAAGCCCCCGGCGAAGGAGCCGAGCGCGGAGCCCATCACGAAATACCGCATCAGCGCGCCGATGGAGGTGGCCTGCGCCGGTGGCCAGCCGGCGGCGACCATGGCGCCGTAGACGGCGTCCGCGAGGCGCAGTCCGGCCGGGCGGCGGCCGGGGCCGCGGGCCAGCACCGGGACGATGTTCGGGTGGTCGCGCAGCGCGGCCCGGTAGGAGACGGCCCAGTCGTGCAGCGCGGTCCGCCAGTCCCTGCCGTCCTGGAACATCGACAGGTCCACCTGGCCGCTCACCGAGTCGGCGACCGCCTCCAGGATCTCGTCCTTGGTGCGGAAGTGGTTGTACAGCGACGGCCCGCTGACCCCCAGTTCCGCGGCGAGCCGCCGCGTGGAGACGGCGGCCAGTCCCTCGGCGTCCACCAGCGCGCGGGCCGTCTCGACGATCCGGTCGGTGCTGAGCAAGGGCTTGCGCGGTCGGGCCATGGCGCACATAGTAGGGCTGCGGCAAGAAACTAGCAGTGCTAATTTAAATGTACACTTACGGCGTGCGGTGGGGTGACCTGTGGTGAATCTGGAGCTCGGCGAGGAGCAGAGCGCGGTCCGGCAGCTCGCGCGGGACTTCGTGGAGCGCGAGATCACCCCGCACGTGGTCGCCTGGGACCGCGCCGAGGAGGTCGACCGGGCCATCGTCAAGAAGCTCGGCGAGGTCGGCTTCCTGGGCCTGACCATCGACGAGGAGTACGGCGGCTCCGGCGGCGACCACCTCGCGTACTGCCTGGTCACGGAGGAGCTGGGCCGGGGCGACTCCTCGGTGCGCGGCATCGTCTCCGTCTCCCTGGGGCTCGTCGCCAAGACCGTCGCCGCCCACGGCAGCGAGGAGCAGAAGCGGCGCTGGCTGCCGGGGCTGACCTCCGGCGCGTCGATCGGCTGCTTCGGCCTCACCGAACCCGGCACGGGCTCGGACGCGGGCAGCCTCGTGACCCGGGCCGTGCGGGACGGCGACGACTACGTCCTGAACGGCACCAAGATGTTCATCACCAACGGCACCTGGGCCGACGTCGTCCTGCTCTTCGCCCGCTCCACGGACGCCCCCGGTCACAAGGGCGTCTCCGCCTTCCTCGTCCCCACCGACACCCCCGGCCTGACCCGCCGTACCATCCACGGCAAGCTGGGGCTACGCGGCCAGGCCACCGCCGAACTCGTCCTGGAGGACGTGCGCGTACCCGCCTGCGCCCGGCTGGGGGAGGAGGGCAAGGGTTTCTCGATCGCCATGTCGGCTCTCGCCAAGGGGCGGATGTCCGTCGCCGCGGGCTGCGTCGGTATCGCCCAGGCCGCCCTCGACGCGGCCGTGCGGTACGCGGGGGAGCGGGAGCAGTTCGGCAGGACCATCGCCCACCACCAGCTCGTCCAGGAGCTGCTGAGCGACATCGCCCTGGACGTCGACGCCGCCCGGCTGCTGACCTGGCGGGTCGCCGACCTCATCGACCGGGGGCGGCCGTTCGCCGTGGAGTCGTCCAAGGCCAAGCTGTTCGCCTCGGAGGCCGCCGTCCGCGCCGCGAACAACGCGCTCCAGGTCTTCGGCGGCTACGGCTACATCGACGAGTACCCGGTGGGCAAGCTGTTGCGCGACGCCCGGGTGATGACCCTCTACGAGGGCACGAGCCAGATCCAGAAACTGGTCATCGGGCGGGCGCTGACGGGTGTCTCGGCGTTCTGAGTACGTCTCTGAGTACTTCGGCGGATGTGGCGCCGGCCACGTCCGCCGAAGCTTTCCCCCATGAGTGACACACCGGGCAAGCAGCAGAACACGGCAGCCTTCTACGGCCAGGCCGTCGCCTCCTTCGCCGTCGCCATGGCGGCCACGGCCATCGGCATCTACCAGTTGAGCGCCGACGCCTGGGTGCGGGCCTTCCTCGCCATCGCCGTCCTGTACCTGGTCACGTCCTCCTTCACCCTGGCCAAGGTGATCCGGGACCGGCAGGAGGGGACGGCTCCCGCGTACACCCCCTTCGAGAAGCGCTGAGCGGCCACACTAAGCGCTCGCTCACCTTCGGCGGTATGGTGTTGCTCCTGCCAGTCGAGAGGGGCGAGCGATGAGTACGGCGGAGGAGACGGCCGGCGGCGAGGCGCAGGCGTGGGGCGAGGTCACGCCCGACGCGGCGCGGCGGCTGCTGGTGGCCGCGGTGGAGGCCTTCGCCGAGCGTGGCTACCACGCCACGACGACCCGCGACATCGCGGGTCGCGCCGGGATGAGCCCGGCCGCGCTCTACATCCACTACAAGACCAAGGAAGAGCTGCTGCACCGCATCAGCAGGATCGGCCACGAGAAGGCCCTGGAGATCCTGCGGACGGCGTCCCGGCGGGAGGGCAGCCCCACCGAGCGGCTCGCCGACGCGGTGAGTTCCTTCGTGCGCTGGCACGCGGGCGGCCGTACCACCGCCCGGGTCGTGCAGTACGAACTCGAATCGCTGGGTCCCGACGCCCGCGCCGAGATCCTCGCGCTGCGCCGTGAGGTCGACGGCGAGGTGCGCGGGATCATCGAGGAGGGTGTGCGGTCGGGCGAGTTCGACGTCATCGACGTGCACGGCACGACGCTCGCCGTGCTGTCCCTCTGCATCGACGTGGCGCGGTGGTTCAACGTCGGCGGGCCCCGGACGCCGGAGGAGGTCGGCGAGCTGTACGCCGACCTCGTGCTGCGGATGGTCGGAGCCCGGGGCCCGACGGCCTGAGGGGCCGTGGGCCCCGGTCTCACAACGGGCCCCGGCCTCAGAAGTAGTAGCGCGCCACCGACTCGGCGACGCAGACCGGCTTGTCGCCGCCCTCGCGCTCCACGCTGAAGGCGACGGCCACCTGGACGCCGCCGGGCACCTCGTCGACGCCGCTGATCGTCGCGGTGGCGCGCAGCCGGGACCCGACGGGGACCGGCGCGGGGAAACGCACCTTGTTCGTGCCGTAGTTGACGCCCATCTTCACGCCCTCGACGGCGATCAGCTGCGGCCCGAAGAGGGGCAGCAGGGACAGGGTCAGGTAGCCGTGCGCGATGGTGGTGCCGAACGGGCCCGCGGCGGCCCTCTCCGCGTCGACGTGGATCCACTGGTGGTCGCCGGTGGCCTCCGCGAACAGGTCGATCCGCTTCTGGTCGATGTCGAGCCAGTCGGTGTACCCCAGTTGTTCGCCCACCGCCGACTTCAGGTCGTCGACGGACGTGAAGATCCTCGGCTCTGCCATGTCTTCCAGGCCTCTCGTGTGCGGGAGTCTGCGCGCTCATATCTCTAAGCGACTGCTTAGCATGGTCGGCCGCGGGGGCTGTGTCAACGGAATCGGTAGGGTTCGCGGGGTGCACAGGATTCCAGAGAAGATCCACGAGCTCACGGTCGGCCAGCTCGCCACGCGCAGCGGTGCCGCCGTCTCAGCCCTGCACTTCTACGAGTCCAAGGGCCTGATCAGCAGCCGCCGGACCGCGGGCAACCAGCGCCGCTACTCTCGTGACACGCTGCGCCGGGTCGCGTTCATCAGGGCGGCGCAACGGGTGGGCATCCCCCTGGCGACGATTCGGGAGGCGCTCGCCGAGCTCCCTGAGGAACGCACGCCCACCCGGGAGGACTGGGCGCACCTCTCCGAAGCCTGGCGCACGGAACTGGAAGAGCGCATCAAGCAGCTGAACCGCCTGAGGGATCATCTCGCCGACTGCATCGGCTGCGGCTGCCTCTCCCTCGACACCTGCGTCCTGTCCAACCCGGACGACGTCTTCGGCGAACGGCTCGCCGGCTCCCGGCTGCTGGTCGAACGGGGCCCTCGGGGACAGGGCTGAGGGGAGCGCGCCTGGCCGCGGGACACCACGGACGGGCGGGCCGTGCCCCGGCGCGCCGATCGCCTCACGAGCGTCGGTGCTCCGCCAGCCCCACCGCGACCAACTCCGCGTTGGACCCCGCCCGCACCCCGTCGGGCCGCACCAGCACATCCTCCAGTCCGACTCTGGTCGCCAGCCCCAACCGCCCCGCGAGCCGCAGCACCGGCCACGCACCCCCGTCCTCACCGTGCAGCAGCACGGGACGGCCGTGCGCGGACCCCAGGTCGGACAGCAGTCCCCGTGCCGAAGCGACCGCGCTCACCGGGTCCGGGTCCGTCACCTCGGCCAGCACCCGCAGCACCCTCGGCCCCAGCGCCGACGCCGCGAACCGCTCCGCCCCGTCCGTGCCGGACCAGATGCCGGCCTCCACTCCGACCCCGCGCTCCATGAGCAGCGCGGCCGTCTCCTCCGCCCCCGGTTCGTGCCAGTTGACCGAGGCGTGGTCGGGCAGGACGGTCCAGCCGCGAATCCGCTCCAGCCGGGCGGCCGGGTCGGGCTCGGCCCACTCGCCCGTGGTCACCCCCACCGGCACCGGCACCCGCGCCCGGATAGCCGCCAGCGTCACGGCGAGCACCGTCGGCGACAACGTGTCCCGTCCACAGGGCGTCTTCGGATGGACGTGGATGTCCGTCGCCCCCGCGGCCACGGCCCCGGCGGCCGATGCGGCCATCGACTCCGGGGTCAGCGGCACGGCCACGCCGTCAGCGGCCGTCCGCGAACCGTTCAGACACACCTGCATCATGACGTCGATGGTGCCAGTCACCACCGACAGTGGGGGTGCGGCATCCCCGGCGCACCCCCCGCGCACCCGCATCCGTCAAGCCGACACCAGCAACCTGGTCCGCCTGGCGTAGGCCAGGGCCTCGGGCGTGAGCACGGGACGCGGCACCAGGATTCCGCAGTCCGCGCAGACCGGACCGGACGAGGGTTCGTGGTCCAGGTCGTACCTCCAGACGAGCTGCGCGCCGCCGCACACCGGGCACGCCGAGCCCGGCTCGCGTTCCAGCGCGGCGATCAGCCGGCGCAGCACCTCGGCCAGCGGTTCACGGGGATGGACCGCCGGGTCGTCGCACCATGCCACACCGAAACCGCCCCAGGTCAGCCGGTGCCAGTCGTCCACACTGCCCGGCCTGCGCAGTCCGTCGTGCTTCTCCTTCTTGCGGCGCTCGGCGAACTCGACCTCGTAGGCCAGCCAGACCGCCCGCGCCTCCTCCAGTTCCTCCAGTGCGGCCACGAGCCGCGCCGGATCGGGGGAGCGGTCCTCGGGGCCGAACCCTGCCCGGGAGCACAGATGGTCCCAGGTCGCCCTGTGCCCGTACGGGGCGAATCTCTCAAGGCACTTACGCAGCGAATAGCGCCGCAGGGCCAGATCGCACCGCGGGTCGCGGACCTGTCTCGCCAGACTCCGGAAACCGGCCATCGTCCTGCACCTCCGTCACACCTGCACCTGTAATCCGGTCACTTCGGCGTCGTCGTAAGGACGTCGCCGAATAGACGTATCGACAAGCGAATCGGCTCCATCCGATTTCAAATGGCCTCCATAAGCGGCCCGAAGAGGCCGCCGGTCGACTGCCGTGATCCGTGTGTCTGTTGTGCCGACTTCAAAAAGTGACGCTTGTTCATCTTCAAGCCGGGGGATACCGGCGGTAACATCCGGCCCACCCCCGTCGGGAGGAGCCCCCCATGCCACGGCGTGCCCCACGCACCGTTCTCGACAGAATGAGAACTCCCAGCGGAATCCCCGGGTTCCTGAAGACAGCATCCGTATGCACCCTGATCGCAGGTCTCTTGTCGCCGCTTGCCCCGGCTGCCGCATCGGAAACAGCGGCCACGCGGTCCACCGCCGCGGCGAACGACCACTGCGGCAACCAGTGTTCGGACATCCTCCCGCCCGGCCAGAACGGCAACGCCACCCTCGCCCAGATCCTCCTCAACCAGGCCTTCGGCACCCAGCCCGAGCACGCAGAGGACCAGCTCGGCCCCTACGCCGACCTCGCCAAGGGCTACCCCGCCCTCACCAACGACAAGATCAACACCTTCTTCAACGACGCGTCCTTCGGAGTCCCCGCCGACCAGGTCGCCTCCAGCGTCAAACCCGCCGGACGCGGTGACGTGACGATCGTGAGAGACAAGAAGACCGGTGTGCCGCACATCACCGGCACCACCCGGTACGGCACGGAGTTCGGCGCCGGATACGCGGCAGCCCAGGACCGGCTGTGGCTCATGGACGTCTTCCGGCACGTCGGGCGTGGTCAGCTGACCTCCTTCGCGGGCGGTGCGCCCTCCAACCAGGGCCTGGAGCAGCAGTTCTGGCGGCACGCCCCGTACAGCGAGGCCGATCTGCAGGCGCAGATCGACAACGCCGTGGCCACCAACGGCGAGCGCGGCAAGCAGGCCCTCGCCGACGTCAAGGCCTACCTCGACGGCATCAACGCCTACATCGACGCCTCCGACAAGGGGCGCACCTTCCCCGGTGAATACGTACTCACCGGGCACAAGGACTCAATCACCAACGCCGGCACCATCGAGCACTTCAAGATCACCGACCTGGTCGCGCTGGCCTCCGTCATCGGCGCGCTGTTCGGCTCGGGCGGCGGCGGTGAGGTGAACAACGCCCTCTCGCTCATGGCCGCCCAGGAGAAGTACGGCGTCACCGAGGGCACCAAGGTCTGGGAGTCCTTCCGGATGCGCAACGACCCGGAGGCCGTCCTCACCCAGCACGACGGCAGCTTCCCCTACGGCGCCAAGCCGGCCGACCCGCAGGGCACGGCCCTGCCCGACGCCGGTTCGGTGGAGCCCGAGCCGCTCGTGTACGACCGCACCGGCAGTGCGGCGACAGCCGCGGCGACCGGCGCGTCCGGCCAGGCCGCGAAAGCCGCCACGTCGTCCGCCAAACGCGGCATGTCCAACGCCCTCGTGGTCAGCGGCAAGCACACCGCGAGCGGCCACCCCGTCGCCGTGTTCGGCCCGCAGACCGGCTACTTCGCCCCCCAACTGCTCCTGCTCCAGGAGATCCAGGGCCCGGGCATCAGCGCCCGCGGCGCATCCTTCGCCGGCCTGAGCATGTACGTCGAACTCGGCCGCGGCCAGGACTACGCCTGGAGCGCCACGACCTCCGGCCAGGACATCATCGACTCCTACGCGGTCGAGCTGTGCCAGGACGACTACCACTACCTGTACCGCGGCACCTGCACGCCGATGGAGAAGGTCGAGCAGAAGAACGCCTGGAAGCCCACGACCGCCGACGGCACCGCGGCCGGCTCGTACACGATGCGCGTCTGGCGCACCAAGTACGGACCCGTCGAGTACCGCGCCACGGTCGGCGGAAAGAAGGTCGCCTACACCACCCTGCGCTCGTCCTTCCTGCACGAGGCCGACTCCATCATCGGCTTCCAGATGCTGAACGACCCGGACCACGTCAAGGGCCCCGAGTCCTTCCAGACAGCCGTGCAGCACATCAACTACACCTTCAACTGGTTCTACGCCGACTCCGAACACACCGCGTACTACAACAGCGGCGACAACCCGGTGCGCGCGGCCGGCGTCGACTCCGAGTTCCCGGCGTGGGCCCGGCCGGCCCACGAGTGGCGCGGCTGGGACCCGGCGACCAACACGGCCGACTACACCCCGCCCTCCGCCCACCCGAACTCCATCGACCAGGACTACTACGTCTCCTGGAACAACAAGCAGGCCAGGGACTACACGGCCGCGCCCTGGGGCAACGGCTCGGTGCACCGCGGCAACCTCCTGGAGGACCGGGTGAGGAAGCTGGTCCAGCAGGGCGGGGTGACCCGCGCCGCCCTGGTGAAGGCCATGGCGGACGCCGGGCTGGCGGACCTGCGGGCCGAGGACGTCCTGCCCAAGCTCCTGAAGGTCGTCACCGGCGCACCCGTCACCGACCCGGCCGCGGCGGCCGCCGTGAGCAAACTCCAGGCCTGGGCCGCCGCGGGCGGCAAGCGCACGGAGACCGCGGCCGGCTCCAGGAAGTACGCCGACGCCGACGCGATCCGCATCCTGGACGCCTGGTGGCCGCTCCTGGTCAAGGCCGAGTTCGAACCGGGCCTCGGCAGCGAGCTGTACGAAGCCGTGACGGCCAGCCTCCCCGTCGACGAGTCCCCGTCGGCAGCGCACGGCCCGACCGGTTCGCACGCGGGGAGCTCCTTCCAGTACGGCTGGTGGAGCTACGTCGACAAGGACGTCCGCGCGGTGCTCGGCGAGCAGGTGAAGGGGCCGCTCGCGAGGAAGTACTGCGGCGACGGCAGCCTCGGCGCCTGCCGGGACACCCTTCTCGGCACCCTGAAGGAGGCGGCCGGCAAGACCGCGGCCCAGGTCTACCCCGGCGACGACGTGTGCGCGGCGGGCGACCAGTGGTGCGCCGACTCGATCAACCACCGCACCCTCGGAGGCATCAAGCACGGCAAGATCGGCTGGCAGAACCGGCCGACCTACCAGCAGGTCGTGGAGTTCACCTCACACCGGTGAGGCACCGTCCGGCGGCGGGTCAGCGCACGCGGCCCGCCGCCAGGACCAGCCGGGCCAGCTCCGCGTGCAGGATGTCGCTGTGCGCACCGGCCGGCGGGCCGCCCCGCCGGACCACAGCGGCCGCGTCGACGTTCACGCACCCCGAGGCGGGAAGTCTCGCCTCCAGGGCCTCGGCGAGGGTGTACGCGCGCGTGCCCGGCACCGCCTGCACCCCGTCGTGGCCCATCGCGCCCCACTTGGCGCTCAGCACCCGCCCCAGGGCCGGCTCCGCGGCCGACCGGCTGTCACCCGCCATCCGCGAGGCCAGCGGGTAGATCGTGCCCAGGGCCGCGTCATGCCGGGAGTGGCAGCACACCAAGGGCCCGTCGACACGGTTCTGCTGCCCCTGGAGCACCCCTCCGGCCCGGGCGTCGTGCGGCAGCCGGTCCGCGAACGCGTAGTGCGAGAACGCCCCCTGGAGCAGCGTCACCGACTTCACCGTGCGCACGCCCTCGGGAAGTCCCCGCAGCGCGAACGACACCAGCCGCGCGCCGAAGCTGTGCCCCACCAGGTGCACCCGCACCCCCGGGGCCGCCCTCGCGAGCTGCCCGACGACCCGGCCGAGCCCCCGCTCGCCGACGGTCCCGGCGCGCCGCTTCATCGCGTAGTACGTCGCCTGCCGCAGCAGTTCGTGCGCACCGTCCCACGGGTTGGGGATCCTGAAGCCCCGCGGCGACCCGGGAGCCTCGGACTGCGCCAGCGCCCGCGCGAACTCCTCGCACGCCGCCGCCGACGGTCCGGCGAACATCTCCGGCTCGCTCTGCGGCACGCCCTCCGCCACCGTGTCCGCCGCGAACAGCGCCTGCGGCCCCGGCCCGACCACCTCCACCAGCGTCCGCACCAGCCGCCCGAACTCCTCCAGTTCGGCCTCCTCCGGCGGCTGCTGCTCCAGCAGCCGGGCGATCTGGTCGACCAGGATCGCCCGGCCCGGGAAGGTCTCCAGCAACGCGTGCCGGGTGTCCTTGTCCAGCACGGGACGTCCCGGCGGACCGGCCGCCACGGCCCGCGGGAAGTCCGGGATCGGCTCGTCGGCGAACCGCATCGCCGGCCACAGCACCCCGACGTACCCGACCCGTGCCGCCGGGGCCAGCCGCGGCACGGGCGCGAAGAAGCGGTCGCAGAGGCGGGTCGCCCCGGAGCGGTCGTTGTTCCAGCCGTGAGCGAAGACGATCAGATCGCGCACGCCCCGCTCGGCCACCCCGGCGAGGAGCCGGTCGCGAAGGCGGCTCTCCGGGTCCCCGTCCGCGTCGAAGACCAGCTCCCAGTAGGGAGTCACACTCATCGCCGGATCCGCCATGACAGGCCCCCTAGCCCCTGTGTGACGCCATGTGTGGGCGCATCGTCCTGCCAACGGGGGAGCTTGGCCATACGTCACGGGCGCATTCGGCTCAGCGGTAGAGGAGGTACTTCCGCCGGGTCCTGCGGAACGCCGCCAGGTCCTCCTGCCACCCGGCCGCCACCTCGTCGGTGTCCGCACCCGCGTCGATCATCGTCCGCACGCGCGCCGAGCCGGTGAGCTTGTCGATCCAGTTGTCCGGGCGCCAGGCGAAGCCGCTCCAGACCTTCTTCGCGGTCACGAGCAGGGCGATCCCCGTGCGGACCGGATCGAAGGCGGCCCGGTCGTGCACATGGACCTGCACACCGCCGATCGTCTTCCCCTGGAACTTCGAGGAGGTGGGCGCGAAGTAGGCCTCCCTGAACCGCACGCCGGGCAGGGCGAGTTCGTTCGCGGCCGCCGCCCAGCGCCGGTCGACGCCCTCCGCGCCCAGCAGCTCGAACGGCCGGGTCGTGCCACGTCCCTCCGACAGGTTCGTGCCCTCGAACAGGCATGTTCCCGAGTACACCAGGGCCGTCTCCGGCGTCGGCATGTTCGGGCTGGGCGGCACCCAGGGCAGCCCGGAGGCGTCGTAGAACTCCGAGCGCTTCCAGCCCGACATCGTCACGGTCTGCAGCGGCACGGGCTCGGTCAGGAACTCGCCGTTGAACAGCCGCGCCAGCTCGGCGACGGTCATCCCGTGGGCCTGGGCGATCGGCTGCCGTCCGACGAACGTGGCGAACTCCTGGTGCAGGACCGGGCCGAGCGCCGCCCGGCCGGTCACCGGGTTGGGCCGGTCCAGGACCACGAACCGCTTGCCGGCGAGCCGGGCGGCCTCCATGCAGTCGTAGAGAGTCCAGATGTACGTGTAGAAGCGGGCGCCCACGTCCTGGATGTCGAAGACGACCGTGTCGACGCCGGACGCGGTGAAGATGTCGGCGAGGGGCCGGCCGCTCTTGAGGTAGGTGTCGTAGACGGGCAGGCCGGTCGCCGGGTCGTCGTGGCGGCCCTCGGAACCGCCGGCCTGGGCGGTGCCGCGGAAGCCGTGCTCCGGGCCGAAGACCGCCCTGAGGTCGACCCGGGCGTCGGCATGCATGACGTCGACGATGTGGCGGGCGTCGCGGGTGACGCCGGTGGGGTTGGTGACGATGCCGACCTTCTGGCCTTCCAGCAGGGTGTAGCCGTCGTGGTCGAGGCGTTCGAAGCCGGTGCGCAGGTGCCTGCGGCGTTGGGCGGCGGATGCGGATGCGGTGGATGTGGCTGATACGGCTGCCGCCGTGGCGGTGGTGAGTACGGCTCGTCTGGAAGGGCGCATGCGGTGACCTCCTTGAGCGGGGACCGTCGGCATGGGCACGGTATGCGCTGCCGCGGGCCGTGGGGAGGGTGCGGGTGGTGGGTGGCCGGTCGCGCCCGCGCGGCGGAGCCGCATATGGGTACAGCCCCGCGCCCCTTTCGGGGCACCCCCGGTACCCCTTCCCTGGTACATACCGACCGGTTAGTCTGACGTCATTGCAGAGCCGCGACCGAGGAGACCGATGGTGGGAGCCTTTCAAGACGCCGGAGTCGTTGTCACGGGGGGCGGCGGCGGAATCGGGGCCGCGCTGGCCCGGCGGTTCGCCGCCGAAGGAGCCCGGGTCGTGGTCAACGACCTGGACGGCGAGCGGGCCAAGCGGGTCGCGGACGAGGTCGGCGGCATCGCCGTGCCCGGTGACGCCTCGGCGATCGTCGAGGACGCCCGGGACGCCCTCGGCGGCAGCGTCGACGTCTACTGCGCCAACGCCGGTGTCGCCTTCGAGGGCGGGGCCGCCGACGGGCCGCTGGACGAGATGGCCTGGGCCGCTTCCTGGGACGTGAACGTGATGGCGCACGTCCGGGCCGCCCACGCGCTGCTGCCCGGCTGGCTGGAGCGTGGCAGCGGGCGGTTCGTCTCGACCGTGTCCGCCGCCGGGCTGCTCACCATGATCGGGGCCGCGCCCTACGCCGTGACCAAACACGGCGCGCTCGCCTTCGCCGAGTGGCTGTCGCTGACGTACCGGCACCGGGGGGTGAAGGTCCACGCCATCTGCCCCCAGGGCGTGCGCACCGACATGCTCGCCGCCACCGGCAGCGCGGGTGACCTCGTGCTCCAACCGACCGCGATCGAGCCGGAGACCGTGGCGGACGCCCTGCTGAAGGGCATCGAGGAGGACAGGTTCCTGATCCTGCCGCACCCCGAGGTCGGCGCCTACCATCAGGCGCGGGCCGGCGACCCCGACCGGTGGCTGTCCGGCATGAACCGCATCCAGCAGCAGTGGGAGGCAAACCGGTGACCGGGTCCCGTTACGCCGCCAAGCCCTGGCTCGCCCTGCTCGGCGACGCCCAGAAGGGCGCGATCAGCCCGCCGGACTCCCTCGTGCACGCCCTGCGCCGGGCCGTGGCCGAGACTCCCGAAAGCGACTTCCTGGCCTACTTCGACGGCCGGCTCACCTACCGGGAGGCCGACGAGCTCAGCGACTCCGTAGCGGGGCACCTCGCGGCGCGCGGTCTGCGGCCCGGCGAACGCGTCGCGGTGCTGCTGCAGAACTCCCCGCACTTCGTGCTCGCCCTCCTGGGCGCCTGGAAGGCGGGCGCGGTCGTCGTGCCGGTCAACCCGATGTACAAGTCGGGCGAAGTCGCGCATGTCCTGCGGGACGGCGAGGTCGCCGCGCTGATCTGCTCGGACCGGGCCTGGGAGGCGTATCTGCGCGAGACGGCCGCCGACTCGCCCGTGCGGATCGTGCTCACCGGATGTGAGCTCGACTTCCAGAGCCGCGGCGACGCACGTGTGCTGACCTTCGAGCGCCTTCCGCAGGCCCCGGACGCCGACGACCTGGCGACCGTGGCCCGCGCCGGCCACCAGGCGCCCGGGGACCGTGATCCCGGCCCCTCGGACATCGCGCTGATCAGCTACACGTCGGGCACCAGCGGCACACCCAAGGGCGCCACCAACACGCACGGCAACATCATGTACAACGCCGAGCGGCAGCGCACCGGCCTCGGGCTGCCGGAGCGGCCCGTCTACTTCGCGCTGGCGCCGCTGTTCCACATCACGGGCATGGTGTGCCAGTTCGGCGCCTGCCTGACCAGCGGGGGCACGCTCGTGCTGGCCTACCGCTTCGAGCCGGGCGTGGTGCTCGACGCGTTCGCCGAGCACCGTCCGCACTACACGGTGGGGCCGTCCACCGCTTTCATGGCGCTGGCCGCCCACCCCTCCGTCACCCGCGACCACTTCTCCTCCTTCCGGGTGATCTCCTCCGGCGGCGCCCCGCTGCCGCCCGCGCTGGTGGAGAAGTTCCGGGCCGGATTCGGGCCGTACATCCGCAACGGCTACGGGCTGACCGAGTGCACCGCGCCCTGCGCCTCGGTGCCGCCGGGTCTTCAGGCGCCGGTCGACCCGGTCTCCGGGACTCTCGCCGTGGGACTGCCCGGCCCCGACACGGTGGTGCGGATCGTCGACGACGCCGGCGAGGAGGTGCCCTTCGGCGAGCAGGGCGAGATCGTCGTCAGCGGCCCGCAGGTCGTGCCCGGCTACTGGCGCCGCCCGGACGCCACCGCCGCCACGTTCCCCGGTGGCGAACTGCGCACCGGAGACATCGGCTTCATGGACGAGCAGGGCTGGCTGTACGTCGTCGACCGCAAGAAGGACATGATCAACGCGTCCGGCTTCAAGGTGTGGCCGCGTGAGGTCGAGGACGTCCTCTACACGCACCCGGCGGTGCGCGAGGCCGCCGTCGTCGGGGTGCCCGACGGGTATCGCGGGGAGACCGTCAAGGCCTACATCAGCCTGCGTCCGGACGCCGACACGGACCCGGATGCGCTCGCCGCCTACTGCAAGGAGAGACTGGCCGCCTACAAATATCCGCGCCAGGTGGAGATCCTGCCGGACTTGCCGAAAACGGCCAGTGGGAAGATCCTCCGGCGGGAACTGCGTTCCCGTACGCAAGGCGACTGACAACAGAACGGAAAGGCAGGTGGCGGCAGTGCCCAGGACCACGGACTCGGACGGCACGCCCGTGCCTCAGCGGCTCCTGGCCGCCGCCACCCGGCTCTTCGCCGAGCAGGGCTACGACCGCACCTCGGTGCAGGAGATCGTCGAGGCGGCCGGGGTCACCAAGGGAGCGCTGTACCACTACTTCGGCTCCAAGGACGACCTGCTGCACGAGGTGTACGCGCGCGTGCTGCGCATCCAGCAGGAGCGGCTGGACGCCGTGGCCGGTGCCGACGAGCCGGTCGAGAAGCGGCTGCGGCACGCCGCCGCGGACGTCGTGGTGACGACCATCGAGAACCTCGACGACGCCATGATCTTCTGGCGGTCGATGCACCACCTCAGCCCCGAGAAGGACAAGCAGGTCCGCTCCGAGCGGCGCCGCTACCACGAGCGCTTCCGCGCGCTCGTCGAGGAGGGCCAGAAGTCCGGAGTCTTCTCCGACGTGACCCCGGCGGACCTGGTGGTCGACTACCACTTCGGCTCGGTCCACCACCTGTCGACGTGGTACCGCCCCGACGGCCCCCTCACACCCCAGCAGGTCGCCGACCACCTGGCCGACCTGCTGCTGCGCGCCCTGCGTCCGTAGCAGCCGCACCGCCCCTTCGTTCAGGAGCGGCCGTGGCCGCTCTCCGCCGGGGGTTCGTACTGCCGGGGCGTCGTCAGGTACTCGTAGGTGCCGGTGAGTTCGAGCAGGCGGCGCAGCGCCGGGCCGACGTCGGCCAGGTGGAGGGCGATGCCGTCCCGGCAGGCGGAGCGGTGGATCTGCAGCAGGGTGGACAGCCCCATGGAGTCGACCAGACCCAGCTCCCGGCAGTCCAGGTGCAGCTCCTGGACCTCCCCGCCGTCGTCGAGGGCCCTGCGTACCCGCTCGAGCAGCTCCGCGCAGGAGTCGTAGTCCAGATCGCCGGTGAGAGCCAGCCGCACGGTGTGCGGGCCGGTGCCGAAAGAGGGGGTCACGGGTTCGTCCAGCGTCTCGGGGTCAGGGGCGGGGGGTGAGCGCGCCGCGCCCGGCCTCGAGCAGCCGGCAGGCGCGGGGGAAGTCGTGCAGCTGCTCCTGGAGCAGGTCCAGGCACGGCAGCAGCGAACGGGCCGGGACGCCGCGGGCGGTGAGCACCTCGGCGGTCCATACGAGGAAGCCGACGAACACGTCGTCGGCGTCCACGTACAGGGCGGCCGTCAGGAAGGCGACGATGTGGGCGATGTCCTCGGCGGTGTGCTCACGCTGCTCGTCGCTGTAGTCCCGCATCGCGGGGAAGTGCTCCTCCAGAGACCGGAAGGTGTCGCGCACCAGGCGGGTGGAGGACTTGGCGACCAGCGTGTACTCCTGGTCCCGCAGGTGCGGCAGGTCGTCGCTCGCCTGGTGGGCGGGCGACGGGCGGCTCAACGGACCGGCCGCGAGCCGGTCCGCGGCCGCGCGTGCGTCGGGTGCCCAGGCGTCGGCGCCCAGCAGGCGGGCGTAGCGGCCGTCGGCACCGAAGGCGGGGCCACCGGCCATGACCGGGGTGCCGGCCGCCTGGACGGCGGTGATGGCGCTGTGCGCGCCGGGCAGCCGGGTGGGCAGCGAGCCGGACAGGCACACCGCGTCCGGGCCGGTGCGGTGGATGTGGCTGATCAGGTGGGCGGTGGGGACCTGC
The DNA here is from genome assembly GCF_001280065.1 of Streptomyces sp. NRRL B-1140. Taxonomy (GTDB): domain Bacteria; phylum Actinomycetota; class Actinomycetes; order Streptomycetales; family Streptomycetaceae; genus Streptomyces. The sequence goes on along the minus strand of NZ_LGEA01000118.1, from coordinate 42,119 downwards.
GCCCCGAGGTAGTCCACGTGCCAGCCGCGCAGCCGCAGCGTCTCGGACACCAGGCGTGCGGGCAGGGCGTGCCACTCCTGGTCCACGCAGGCCACCGTGACCCGGCCCCGGCTGTTCGCCGGACGCCGGGCCGGCAGGACGGCGATGACACGGTCGTTGATGGCGGTCGCGGCGTGCTCGTCGGCCACGCTCATACGGTTGGCCGCCCATTCGAGGCCGACCTTGTGCTGGACCGTGCCGATGACGTCCAGCAGCACGGACTCGGGCTCCAGCCCGTCATCGAGGGCGTCGGTGACGACGTCGACGGCCGTGTACTCGTCCGCCGCCCGTACGGCGGCCCACAGCTTGTCCGCCCACGGAGCGGACCCGCCGTGCGCCGCGGGGTGACGGGCGGCCACGCCGTGGCGGTCCTGCCCCTCGTCGAGGCCGGTGAGGTGTGCGGTCATGCCGTGTACCTGCCCCGGGTGGCCCCGTCCACCGCGCTGAGGTGGGCACCGCGCGGTGCGGTGATGGCCAGGACGGCGATGTCGTCGTGGCGCCCGTCGCCGATCCACTGCGAGGTGACCATCTGCACGCGTTCCACGACCGCCTCCGCGGGCAGGCCGGCGCACTCGGCCGCGGCGCGCCTGAGGCGCTGGTCACCGAACATGGTGTCGCCCAGCGGGCCGCCCCTGGCCTCGGTGACGCCGTCGGTGAACAGCAGGCAGGTTTCCCCCGGCGCGAGACGGACCCGCGCGGTGCGGGAGGTGATGGCCGGCAGGACGCCGATGAGGGTGCCGCCCGTGTCGGCCTCCTCCACGGTGCCGTCCCGCCGGATGATCAGGGGCGCGGGATGCCCGGCCGACGTGAGCCGCAGCACGACATCGCGCTCCTCCCGGCGGACCGAGGCCATCACCAGGGTGGCGAAACGGGTGTGGTGGCTGGTCCGCATGGCGTTGTTCACCAGACGCAGCATCCGGGCGTGGTCGTCGGCCAGGGGCAGCAGAGCGTGCAGGGCGTTGCGGATCTTGCCGGTGAGCACCGCGGCTTCCAGCCCCTTGCCGGCCACGTCCCCCAGTACCACGAGGGTCTCGGGGGAGTCCTCGGCGGGCGGGTGGACGTCGTAGAAGTCGCCGCCGACGCGCTCCGTGTCCTTGCTGGCCCGGTAGCCGCCCGCGAACTCCACGCCCTGCGTCTGCCGCAGGGTGGGCGGCAGGAGCTCGCGCATGAGGGTGTCGGAGATCGAGTTCTGTTCCGCGTAGAGGCGGGCGGCCGACATCGCCGCGCCGGCCCGGGCGGCGAACAGCCCGGCCAGCGACTCCTCCGCCTCGGTGAACGCGTGCTGCTGCGCCCGGCGCAGCAGGACCAGCGCCCCGGCCGGCACGCCGAGTCCCGGAAGCGGTGTGATCACCAGCGAGCCGACCTCGCCGAACCCGGGCGGGATCAGCCAGTCGGGGGCCGTCGCGGGGTCGATCCACCGCGAGGGAACCGGGGGGAAGCCCCGCAGCGCCTCCGCGAGGCCCGGCACGCTGTCCGGCGGCTCGGGCACCGTGCTGTGGGTGAGCTCGCCCCGGTGGTCACAGGAGACCACCGGCAGTGACCTGGCCGAGGTGGGCGCGACGACCAGCGCGGCGTCGGCCAGATGCTCGGTGGCGAGGCGGGCCGTCACCTCCATGCACCGCTCGAGGTTCAGCGAGGCCAGCAGGGCCGCCGAGGCCTCGGTGAGGAACCGGGTGCGTCCGCGCTCGGCGGTCAGCTCCGCCACGGCGGAGCGGTAGGCGGTCTGCTCCGTCAGCCACCAGGCCGTGCCGCCGCCCGCCAGAACGGACGGGTGCGCCGAGAAGAACCGGTCGCCCACCTCCCCGCCGACGGGGGCCGGGCAGGCGCGGTCGGCGTCGACGAGCCAGGCCGGGGAGGACAGGGGCTGTCCGACCCGGGCCGCGGGCAGCAGGGCACGGGCCGGGTCGTTGAGTTCCGCGAGGTGCCCGTCCGTGTCCAGGACCACCACCGGGCAGGGGGCCGAGGCGGCGCTCACCGTGCTCAGCGCACCGGTGCGGGGCCTGGCCGGGGAAGAAGTCATGTACGGGGCCCCTACGCGTGACCCACACCTCACTCTGCGAAGACGGACGGGGACTGTCTCGGTGCACAGTCCCTCAGTCCGGGTGCGTGGTGCAAGCACCCGAATCGCCCAGGGTGCGGCGAGGGACGAGTTCGTGGCGGGAAACCCCGCGAAATGCCCGCCCTACCCGGACGGGCGTTCACGAGACCGTGCGATGTTTCACACTCCGCGCACAACCCCCCGCCCACACCGGGGGGTGCCCCGGCGGGGGGGGGGGGGTGGGGGGGGGCGCCCCCCGCCGTACCGCGGCACGTCACAGGTATCGCTTCAGCTCCCGGCGTGCCAGCGACCGCTGGTGCACCTCGTCCGGCCCGTCCGCGATCATCAGCGTCCGCGCCCCGGCGTACAGCTCCGCCAGCGGGAAGTCCTGGCTCACGCCGCCGGCGCCGTGCAACTGGATCGCCCGGTCGAGGATGTCCACCACGGCCCGAGGCGTGGCGATCTTGATCGACTGGATCTCGGTGTGCGCACCGCGATTGCCCACGGTGTCCATCAGCCAGGCGGTCTTGAGCACCAGCAGCCGCAGCTGCTCCACCGTCACGCGCGCGTCCGCGATCCAGTTGTGCACCACGCCCTGCTGCGCCAGCGCCTTGCCGAACGCGGTGCGGGAGACGGCCCGCCGGCACATCAGCTCGATCGCCCGCTCCGCCATCCCGATCAGCCGCATGCAGTGGTGGATCCGCCCGGGACCGAGCCGCGCCTGCGCGATGGCGAAACCGCCGCCCTCCTCGCCGACCAGGTTCGAGACCGGCACGCGCGCGTGGTCGAAGATCACCTCGGCGTGGCCGCCGTGGTAGTGGTCCTCGTACCCGAACACCTGCATGGCCCGCTTGATCGTGACGCCCGGGGTGTCGCGCGGCACCAGCACCATCGACTGCTGGCGGCGGATGTCCTCCCCTTCGGGATCGGTCTTGCCCATCACGATGAAGATCTTGCAGTCGGGGTGCATCGCCCCGGAGATGTACCACTTGCGGCCGGTGATGACGTACTCGTCGCCGTCGCGCTCGATGTGCGTGGTGATGTTGGTGGCGTCCGAGGAGGCCACGTCCGGCTCGGTCATCGCGAACGCCGAGCGGATCTCGCCGGCCAGCAGCGGCTCCAGCCACTGCTTGCGCTGCTGTTCGTCGCCGAACTGGGTGAGCACCTCCATGTTCCCGGTGTCGGGAGCCGCGCAGTTCGTCACGGTCGGCGCCAGCTGCGGGGAGCGGCCCATGATCTCGGCGAGCGGCGCGTACTGGAGGTTGGTGAGCCCCGCTCCGTACTCGGAGTCCGGCAGGAAGAGGTTCCACAGGCCCTGCCTGCGGGCCTCGGCCTTCAGCTCCTCCACCACGGGCGGGTTCTCCCACGGGGAGGCGAGCTGTTCGCGCTGCTCGTGAGCGACCGCCTCGGCGGGATAGACGTACTCGTCCATGAAGGCGAGGAGCTTGGCGCGCAGCTCTTCGGTGCGCGCGTCGAAAGCGAAGTCCATGTGGATCAGCCCTCCTGGAGGCCTTCGTGGAGCGTGGTCAGTCCGTGCCGGACGAAGACGGGGACGAGGTCGCCGATGCGGTCGAAGCCGCGTCCGACCGTCTGGCCCAGCGTGTAGCGGTAGTGGATGCCCTCGAGGATCACGGCGAGCTTGAACCAGGCGAACGCCGTGTACCAGGACACCGCGGAGACGTCCCGCCCCGAGCGGGCGGCGTACCGCTCGATGAGCTCCGACGGCGCCGGGTGCCCGGGGGCCTCGGCGGTCGTGGAGACGGGCGAGTCGGGCATGCCGAGCGGCATGCTGTACATCACCAGCAGGCCGAGGTCCGTGAGCGGATCGCCCAGCGTCGACATCTCCCAGTCGAGGATGGCCCTGATCCGGTCGTCCTCGCCGATGAGGACGTTGTCGAGCCGGTAGTCGCCGTGCACGACGGCCGGGGCGGGGGAGTGGGGCAGCTCGCGCCCGAGGGCGGCGTGCAGCTCGTCGATGCCGTCCAGGTCCCGGTTGCGGGAGGCGTCCAGCTGCTTGCCCCAGCGCCGCAGCTGCCGGTCCAGGAAGCCCTCGGGCCGGCCGAAGTCCGCCAGGCCCACCTCGCCCGGGTCGACCGCGTGCAGCTCCACCAGCGTGTCCACGAGGTTCAGCACCGCGCCCCGGGTCCGCTCCGCGCCGATCGGGGCGAGCTGGTCGGCGGTGCGGTACGGGGTGCCGTCGACGAACTCCATGACGTAGAAGGGCGACCCGAGCACCTCCTCGTCCTCGCACAGCAGCACCGGACGCGGGACCGGCACGGCGGTCGGGTGCAGCGCGCTGATCACCCGGTGCTCGCGCTTCATGTCGTGCGCGGTGGCCAGGACGTGGCCGAGCGGGGGCCGTCTCACGACCCAGCGGGACGTGCCGTCGGAGACCGCGTAGGTGAGGTTCGAGCGTCCGCCCTCGATCAGCCGGCCGGACAGCGGGCCGTTCACCAGGCCGGGCCGCTCGCGGTCGAGCAGGTCGCGCAACCGTTCGAGATCCAGTCCGGGCGGATGGTCGGGGCTCATGCGTCGCTCCTACGGGCAGGTGAACAGTTCCCGACTCATGATGCCGACCGGTCGGTATGTCGTCCAGAGCGGGACCGAAACGTGATCGGGGCCACGATAGGCCGAGGGGGCCTCCCGTGCGGCGGCCGGGGAGGTTTCGGCCGGTTCGTTCAGGTCATCCGGCTTGCGCGTCGCCCGGCGAGCCCGGAAGGTCAAAGCCATGAAGGCCATCAGCTACTCACGGTACGGCGGTCCCGAGGCGCTGGCGTTCGGGGAGGTGCGCGATCCGAAGGTCGGCCCCGACGCGGTGCTGGTCAAGGTGCGGGCGGCGTCCGTGAACCCCGTCGACTGGAAGTGCCGGGAGGGGTATCTCGACGGGATCCTCGCCCCCGTCTTCCCCGTGGTGCCCGGCTGGGACGTCTCGGGCGTCGTCGTGCGGCCGGGGGTGGCCGTCTCGGAGTTCGGCGTCGGGGACGAGGTCATCGGGTACGTGCGCGAGGACTTCCTCTCCCGCGGCACCTTCGCCGAGTACGTGGCCGCACCCCTGCGCACCCTCGCGCGCAAGCCGCGCAACCTCTCCTTCGAGGAGGCGGCCGGGTTGCCGCTGGTCGGTCTCACCGCCTACCAGATGCTGGTCAAGGTGCTCCAGGTGAAGCGGGGCGAGACCGTGCTGGTGCATGCAGCGGCCGGCGGCGTCGGATCGATCGCCGTCCAGCTCGGCGTGCACCTCGGCGCCAGGGTGATCGGTACGGCGAGCGAGTCCAACCACGACTTCGTGCGGAGCCTGGGCGGGGAGCCGGTGGTGTACGGCGAGGGCCTGGGCGAGCGGGTGCGCGGACTGGCCCCGGAGGGCGTGGACGCGGTGTTCGACACCGTCGGCGGGGACGCCCTGAAGGTGTCGGCGAACCTGCTGGCGCCCGAGGGCTGCCTGGCGTCGATCGCCGACAACGACGTCGTGACCTACGGCGGCCGCTACTACTTCGTCCGCCCCGACGCCGAGGACCTGCGGCGCCTGGCCGGCCTGGCGGAACAGGGCGTGATCAGCGTGCACATCGACGAGACGTTCCCCCTGGAGCGGGCCGCCGACGCGCACCGGCTGAGCCAGGAGGGCCGCACCCGCGGCAAGATCGTGGTGACGGTGGACTGGGAGAGCGAGGGTGAGGCATAGGCTCAGGAGCGCCGGCCCGGGACGGCCGGGCCTCCGAGGCAGAAGGGGCCCCGTGGCCGTGGAGAAGAACGCGGTGTTCACCCTGCCGCGAGGCGCCACGGGCTTCTTCCGGCCGAAGGACGGGCCGTTGCCGGAAAGCGACCCGCGGGCGTTCCGGGCAGCGCTGTACGCGGCCGCCCGGGCGGCCGGTGGCCGGGTGGGCGAGATGGAGGAACAGGCATACCCCCGTTCGTTCCACACCGCGACGGTCGTCGAGGCCGCCGGCGAGCGCGCCGTCCTCTGTCACGCACACCACCCCTGGATCGCCTTCGCCGGGGAACGCCGGGACTGGTACACCGACGAGTTCCGCTCGCCGCCACCGTGGGCCGGGGCCTTCGCAGACCTGGGATTCACGGTGCTCGACCGCGCACAGCTCACCCTGCCGCTCCCCGACGTCGACACCTCGGTCCTGACCCGGGACGAGTGGCGCCAGGTGCGTCTCCACGGGCTCACCACACTGGGCGGGGTGCTGTTCAACGCGTGGGACTGACCTCCCGGCAGGGCTGGGTGCCGGACGCAGGTCAGAGCACGAGGGCCGCCCCGCACACCGCCATCGCCACCGTGCACAGCACCGCGGCCGCCGCGTGCCGGGGCGCGAACGCCCTGGGGGTCGCTGCCATCGCGAGAGCGCGGATACGCAGGTGGGCGACGCTCAGGAAGCCCAGCCAGAGCACACAGCACACGGCGCAGGCGACGATCCCGGCAGCGGAGGCCCCGCCGTGCAGCACCGTCTTCACGGCGAGCACGGCGACGACCGTGCCCGACAGGGTCGTGCGCCGCCACGCGAGCCGGGTCCGCTCCGGCTGCAGTCCGGGGTCGCGGTCGGGGTCCCGCTGCCGGACGGCCGGACCGCTCACCCCTCCCACCCCACCAGCACCACCACGACCATGGCCACGGCCACGACCGCGACGACCAGGCTCAGCAGTGCCGGGAACCGGGACACCGGCAGGTCCTCGCCGCGGCGCATGGCCCGCTCGCAGCGCACCCAGTGGTTGACCGCCCGCAGCGAGCACAGCACGCCCGCGGCCAGCAGCGCGAGCGCCAGCCCGACCCGCCAGCCCCAGCGCAGGTCCGGCAGGAACTGGTCCACGGCGAATCCGCCGCCGATCAGCGCGAGCGCCGTGCGCACCCAGGCGAGGAAGGTGCGTTCGTTCGCCAGCGAGAACCGGTAGTCGGGCGTCTCGCCGTCCTCCCTGACCTCCGCGGGCGCGAACCACAACCGGACGTTCCGTACGAACTCGATCACGTGCGCGACCCTACCCGGGCGCCCCGTCGAGCCCCCGCGAGCCGGCCGACCGGAACGCCCTGAGCCGCTCGTACGCCGCGAGCCCGTCCGGCACCCACGCCCAGTCGGCCAGGCGCCGCTCGACCTCGGCCTCGGACAGGAAGTCGTGCCAGGCCACCTCCTCGGCCTGCGGCCGCACCGGGAGCTCGCAGCGGACCTCGTAGACCGCCGACCACCAGGTCCGGCCGGAGCCGTTGTCGTACAGGAACGTGAAGAGGTGCCGCGGCCGCGGCAGACCGGTCACTCCGAGTTCCTCCTCGGCCTCGCGCAGGGCGGCGGCGTCGTAGGACTCGCCGGCGCCGACGACTCCGCCGACGAACATATCGTGGAGGGAGGGAAAGACCAGCTTGGTCGGGGTGCGCCGGTGCACGAAGATCCGGCCCTCGGCGTCCCGGGCCTGGACGAAGACGCACCGGTGGCGCAGCCCGAGGGCGTAGGCCTCGCCGCGTGGGGCCTGCCCGATGACCTGGTCGTTCTCGTCGACGATGTCGAGGATCTCGTCAGCAGCGCTCATGCCCTCATCCAAGCAGGGCAGGGGACGCCGGCGGGGCAGGGCCCTCAGGGTGAGGCCGGGCTCACCGCGGGTGTGTTCACACGGGCCCGTTCCGGTGCGCCGTGCGGCATCGCCGGGTGCATGCCCAGCAGCACGATCCCGGCGACGACTGCCAGCAGGCCACCGGCCTCCCAGCTCAGGGCCACCGCGTCGGTGCGCAGCCGGTCGCCCAGGAAGCCGACGCCGCACACGATCCCGGCGAGCGGCTGGGCCGCGGTCAGGGCGGGCAGCGACTTGCGCAGGGACGCGGTCTCGAACGCGCTCTGTACGAGGACCAGCCCCGTGACCCCGAGCGCGATCACCGCGTACGGCTCCCAGCCGGTGAGCAGCTCGGCGAAGCCGCCGTCGGAGACCTTCTGCCCGCTGACCCTGGTCAGCGCGTCCTGCACGCCGTAAAGCAGCCCGGCGGCCAGGGCCAGCAGCACCGGACCCGAACTCAGCCGGGACCGCTTGCCGCGGGTCGTGAGCAGCAAGGCGAGCCCGATCATGATCCCGATGATCAGCCACTGCCGCACCGGATCGGCCGTGGCCGCGCCGCCCTCCGGCCGGCCCGCCACGATGAACGCGGTCACGCCGCCGGCCAGCAGGAAGAGGCCCGCCCAGCCCTGGCGGCCCAAGGGCTGCCGGCTCTGCCGGCGGGAGAGCGCCAGCGCGAAGAGCAGGTTCGTCGCCAGCAGCGGCTCCACCAGGGACAGCTCGCCCTGCCCCAGCGCGGCCGCGCCCAGGCCCATGCCGGCCACCATCAGCGCGATGCCGCCGAGCCAGCGCGGCACCTTCACGAGGTCGAGCAGCAGCCGGAAGGAGAGGAAATCGCTCAGCGGGGCCCGCTGAGCCGCGCTCTGCTGGAGGACGAAGCCGAAGCCGAGACAGCAGGCGGCACCCAGGGCGAGCGCCAGGACTGGAACCGACACGCGGTGTACCTCGATCGTCAGGTCGGGTTCACGGTTGCGTAGGGGCCGACTGTACCGGCCGGCTCCACCCGGCGCGCCCGTACGTCCTGCCATCGTCGGGGGCGGTGACAGCTCACGCTATGACGTACGTCACAAAGGACGTAACGGAAAAATCGGATGCGGCTCACAGGCGCCTCTGCCGCCTCCTGAATCACAAAAGGCTCACAAGTGGCGGCAGTTGACGCGTGTAACACCCCGACGGCTCTTGACGGCGACCATTGGCTGGGGGTTGGCTGTGCGTGATCAGCCCATGGCGATGCGCACATGCGCGCTCCTTCTGCCGCCGTGAGCCGAAACACCAGAAGAGCGCGTGAGGAAGTCCCGCGGTGTCCCCACCCCCGCCTCCCCTCGGCCGTGGCCGCAGACGTGCGGCGCAGGCCTTCGACGAGGCCCTCGACGACGCCGAACTCGTGGCCGCGCGCGCCGCACTGGCGCAGGGCCGCTGGCAGAACACCCGTTCCCTGCTGGTGCACACCGGGGACGACTGGGACCGGCGGGCCCACCGCGTCACCGTTCTCGCCCGGGAGTCCTCCTGCGCCGCCTGGGCCCGGGAGTGGCTCCTGGCCGAACCCGAGTCCGCCGACGCCGCCGTGCTGCTCGCCCTGGCCCAGGTCCGGCGCGCGCTGCAGGGGAAGGCCAAACCCGACCACGCCCGTGAGGCGTGCCGGACCGCCGCCGCCCGGGTCCCCGCCGACCCCACCCCCTGGCTGGGCCTGCTCATGCTGGAGTGCGCGATCGGCGGTGACGAGGACGCCGTCCGCAGCTTCGAGGCGGTACGCGGCCGGTACACCGACCACCACCACGCCCACCACCTGATGGTGGCCCGGCTCGCCACCCGCCGCACCGAGGCCGGCCCGGACCCGCTGCACGAGGTCTACGACTTCGCCAACTGGGCCGCCGAACAAGCACCCGCCGACTCCCCGCTCGCGATCCTGCCCGTCATCGCGCACGCCGAGCGCTACCGCGCGCTGGCCGCCGCCGGGCACGAAAGCGCCGACCCGGCCGCCTCCGGCCACTGGACGGGCCGCCGCGCCCGGCAGGTCATGAAAGCCGCCTTCGACTGGTGGCTGGAGTGGGAGCTGGAGGGGCACCCGCGGCGGCTGATCGACCTGAACTTCCTCGCCCACGCCAAATTCTGCGAGGGGCGGGGAGCCGAGGCCGCCGCCCTCTTCCACCGGATCGGCCGGCACGCCACCCCGGCCCCCTGGTCGTACCCGCACCGCGACCCGCACACCGCTTTCGCCGCCGCCCGCGCCGCCGCGCTGGGCACGGCCTGACGCCCCCCGCCCCGAAGAGTGAGGACGCTCCCCCGATGACCACGGACAGTTCGAGAACGAGCCCATCCGCCTCCGGCGGCATCAGTACGTTCAAAGGGCAGGAGCGCGCCCTGCGGGCGGACCGGCTCGGCACCGGGGGACTGCTGCTCTCCGTCCTCGCGGCGACCGCCCCGCTCATGGTCGTCGCGGGTGTCATGCCCACCACATACGCGGTGATGGGAATCGTCGGCCAGCCGCTGCTCTTCGTCATCCTCGGTGTCGTCCTGATCCTGTTCAGCGTCGGATACGCCGAGATGAGCCGCCACGTCCACAACGCCGGCGCCTTCTACGCCTACATCCGCCGGGGCCTCGGAGCCACCGCGGGCGCGAGCGCCGCCCTGGTCGCCCTCGTCGCCTACAACGCGCTCCAGGTCGGCATCTACGGCATCTTCGGCTTCGAGGTCTCCGGACTCCTCGCCACCTACGCCGACCTGAAGATCGCCTGGTGGATACCGGCGCTCGTGGCCGCGCTCGCCGTCGGGCTGCTGGGCTGGCTCAAGATCGACGTCAACGCCCGCGTGCTCGGAGTGCTGCTGGTCATCGAGGTGCTCCTGGTCGTCGTCTTCGACGTGGCCGCCCTGGCCGACCCCGGCAAGGAGGGCCTGTCGCTGCACGCCTTCGACCCCGACACCCTCACCGGCGCCGGTGTCGGCACCGCGCTGTGCTTCTGCATCGCCGCGTTCCTCGGCTTCGAGCAGGCCCCGGTCTACGCCGAGGAGACCAGCCGCCCGCACGTCCTGGTGCCGCGCGTGATGTTCCTCGCCGTCGGCGGGGTCGCCGTCTTCTTCGCCCTCAGCAGCTGGGCCCTCACCGTCGCCACCGGCCCCGCCGCCATCGTCGGCACGGCCCGGAAGCAGAGCGCCGGGCTGCTGTTCTTCCTCACCGAGTCCCGCCTCGGCGGCACCTTCACGGACGCCCTGCACGTCCTGTTCGTCACCGGCATGTTCGCCGCGCTGCTCAGCTTCCACAACGTCGTCGCCCGCTACGCCTTCGCCATGGGCCGCGAGGGCCTGCTGCCCGCCGCCTTCGGCCGCACCAGCGGCAGCAGCGGCGCACCCGGCACCGGCTCGCTGCTCCAGACCGCCGTGGCCGTGGTGGTCGTGGCCGCCTTCGCGATCGCCGACGACAAGCCGGTCGGCGACCCGACCGCGCCCGTCCTGCAGCTGTTCACCTGGTTCGGCAACGTCGGAGCCCTCGGCGTGATCGTGCTGATGGCGGCGGCGTCCCTGTCCGTCGTGGTCTTCTTCGTCCGCCGCGGCGCCGCCGCCGCCCAGGCCTGGCGGCTGGTCACGTCCGCACTGGCGGGCATCGCCCTGCTGGTGATCGCCGGTTACACGGTGAAGGACTTCGAGGTGCTGGTCGGCGCCGGCCCCGACTCCTCGCTGAGCTGGGTGCTTCCCGGCATCATCGGCCTGGCCGCGCTCGCGGGCGTGGTCCTCGGCGTGGTGCTGCGCGCCCGCGCCCCCGAGAGGCACGCCCGGATCGGCCTCGGCAACGAGGCGTTCCAGCTGGACAAGGCGGCCTCCTCCTGAGGCGGCTCCCGTAAGAAGTGGTTACGGAAGTCTGACGCGCACCCGCGAGCCCTGTCGTACCGGGGCCGCGGGTGTTCGAATGAGTACGTGAACGAGGACGTACCCAAGGGTGTGAGCGACGAACACCCCGAAGAACGGGGCACCCCGATCGGCCGCCGCGTCTTCCTCGGCACCCTGGCCCTGGGTGCCGTCGGCGTGGTCGCGGCCCCGCCGCTGCAACGCGGCCTGGAGCGCTTCCTCGGCGGCGCGGCCGACAACGACCCCACCGGCCTGACCGGCCTGCTCCCCAACGGCGGCGGCTTCCGCTACTACTCGGTCGCCTCGTCCGTCCCGCGCAAGACCGCAGGCAACTACCGCCTCACCGTGAACGGCCTGGTCGACCGCCCCGCGACGTACACCCTGGACGACCTGAGAGCCCTGCCCCAGACCCGCATGGTCCGCGACGTCCAGTGCGTCACGGGCTGGCGCGTCCCCGACACCCCCTTCGAGGGCGTACGCCTCTCCCGGCTCCTGGACGCGGCCCGGCTCCGCCCCACGGCCAAGGCGATCCGCTTCACCTGCTTCGACGGCACGTACACCGAGAGCCTCACCCTCGACCAGGCCCGTCGCGCGGACGTCCTGGTCGCCCTGCGCATGCAGGACAAGGACCTCGGCCACTCCCACGGCGGCCCGGTCCGCCTCTACGTGGCGCCCATGTACTTCTACAAGTCCGCCAAGTGGCTCTCCGGCATCACCGTCACCGACGAGGTCCGGCCGGGCTACTGGGAGGAGCGCGGCTACGACGTCGACGCCTGGGTGGGCCGCTCGAACGGACGCGACGATGACCCTACGAGCTGACACGCCCCCGGCCACGGCCCGAGTGCGCCGCTTCACCCCGCTGCAGCGCTGGATCCACCGCACCACCGCCGCGCTGATGGGCGTCTGCGTCGGCACGGCGGCCTGCCTCTACCTCCCCCAGCTCGCCGAACTCGTCGGCCGCCGCGACCTGGTCGTCACCCTGCACCAGTGGTCGGGCCTCGCGCTGCCCGTCCCCGTCCTGGCCGGCCTCGCCTCCCGGGTCTTTCGCGCCGACCTCGGCCGCCTCAACCGCTTCGGCCCGCACGACCGCACCTGGCTGCGCGCCGCCCTGCACCGCGACAAACGCCCCGCGTCACGCCCCGCCGCCAAGTACAACGCGGGGCAGAAGCTCTACGCCGCCTGGATCGCCGGCGCCACCCTGGTCATGCTCGCCACGGGCCTGATGATGTGGTTCACCCACCTCACGCCGCTCCTCTGGCGCACCAGCGCCACCTTCGTCCACGACTGGCTGGCCCTGACCATCGGCATCGTCCTGGCCAGCCACATCGGCATGGCGCTGGCGGACCCGGAATCGAGAAGGGGCATGCGCACGGGCGAGGTGGCCAGAGAGTGGGCAGACAGAGAGCACCCTCTATGGCGCCGGTAGCCGTGTGCCCCAGGGGCGCGGCAAACTGCGCGATCGACAACAACGCACCAGCACCTCAGAAGGCGCCCGCAGTCCCTCACCCCAGGGGCGCGGGGAACTGCGCGAACAACCACGACGCACCCGCACCCGCCGAACGGCATACACCCCTACGACGAAGGCGCGAAATCCAACAGCACCTTGCACGACCGACTCCGGTCAGCGGCCAGAGCAAACGCCGACTCGACCTCCCCCACGGGAACCACCGCACTGATCAGCCCGTCGAACGCAGGCACCCCGGCGAGCAGAGTCAGCGCGTCATCGAACTCCCCGTCGAAGCGGAACGCCCCCCGCAGCTCGATCTCCCGGCTCACCACCAGGTTCCCGGCGAACGGACTGTGCCCCGCCGGCAGCATCCCCAGCTGCACCACGACGCCACCCCGCCGCACCCGCCGCAGACACGTGTCCAGCCCCGCGGCCACCCCGGACGCCTCCACGGCCACATCGACCTCCCCGGGCCATCCACGGTCATCGGGATCATCAGCCCTGACGACCGTCCCCGCCCCGGCGATCCGCGCGTACTCCAACGCCTCGGGCAGCAGGTCCGACACCGTCACCTGCGCGGCCCCCGCCGCCTTCGCCGCCGCGACCACCAGGCACCCGATGGGCCCGGCGCCCGTCACCAGCACATGCCGCCCCGCCACCTCCCCGGCCCGCCGCACCGCGTGCAGAGCGACCGCCAAGGGCTCGGCCAGCGCCGCCCGCCGCAGCCCCAGACCGTCCGGCAGCGCCCGCACCTGCCCGGACGGCACGACCACCCGATCCGCGAAACCCCCCTGCACGTGCGGAAACCGCGCCGCACTCCCGAGATACCGGGTGTCCCGGCAGACGTTGCGCCGCCCGGCCCCGCACTCCGGGCACACCCCGCACGGCGTGGCCGGATGCACGGCGACCGCGGTACCCGGAGCCGGTCCCGCGCCACCGGGGCCGTACGTCACCACCGTCCCCACGACCTCGTGCCCGAGCACCATCGGCTCGCGCAGCCGGAAGTCACCGACTCCGCCGTGCCGCCAGTAGTGCAGATCCGACCCGCACACCCCGCCGTACCGCACGGCGATCAGCGCCTGCCCCGGCCCCGGCTCCGGCACCGGCAGCTCCGCCACCCGCAGATCACCCTGACCGTGGATCACACAACCCAGCATGGAAGCCTCCCGGCAGGTCACAGCACGCTCGTCATACCGCCGTCGACATACAGCACCTGTCCGCTGACGAAGTCCGCCGCGGGGGAGGCGAGGAACAGCACCCCGCCCACCAGGTCCTGCGTACGCCCCCAGCGCCCGGCGGGTGTGCGCCGCCGCACCCAGGAGCTGAACTCCTCGTCCTCCACCAGCGGCCGGGTCAGTTCGGTCTCGATGTAGCCCGGCCCCAGCCCGTTGACCTGCACCCCGTACGGCCCCCAGTCCGCGCACATGCCCTTGGTGAGCATCTTGAGCGCGCCCTTGGTGGCGGCGTACGGGGCGATCCCGGGCCGTACCACCTCGCTCTGCAGCGAACAGATGTTGATGATCTTCCCGTGGCCGCGTTCCGTCATCCGGCGCGCCGCCTCCCGGCCGACCAGGAAGGCACTGGTCAGATTGGTGTCCAGGATCCGGTGCCAGTCGGACTCGCCGAACTCCAGCAGCGGGGCCCGCAGTTGCATGCCCGCGTTGTTGACGAGGATGTCGAGCGGGCCCACCCGCTCCTCGACCTCGGCGACCCCCGAGGCCACCGAGCGTCCGTCGGTCACGTCGAACGCGGCCGTGTGCACCCGGTCGCCGGGCAGCCCGGCGGCGGCCTCGGCGAGCCGGGCCCCGTCACGTCCGTTCAGGACGACCGTGCAGCCGGCCTCCGCCAGACCGCGCGCGAGAGCGAGTCCGATGCCCCGGCTGGATCCGGTGACCAGGGCGGTGCGGCCGCCGATGTCGAAGAGGGGATGAGCCGTCATCGCCGTACTCCTAGATCACGAGGGACAACAGCAGGACCAGGCCCCCGGCGACCACCGAGATGATCGTCTCCATCACGGACCAGGTCTTGATGTTCTGGCCGACGCTCAGCCCGAAGTACTCCTTCACCAGCCAGAACCCGGCGTCGTTGACGTGACTGAAGAAGAGCGAGCCGGCGCCGATGGCGAGGACGAGCAGGGCGGCGTGCGTGGTCGACATGTCGGCCGCGAGCGGGGCGACCAGACCGGCCGCCGAGACCGTGGCCACGGTCGCCGAACCCGTCGCGAGGCGGATCACCACCGCGATCAGCCAGGCCAGCAGCAGCGCGGGGATGGCCCAGTCCTTGGAGACGTCCAAGACCATCTGGCCCACACCGGTGTCGATCAGCGTCTGCTTGAAGCCGCCGCCCGCGCCGACGATCAGCAGGATGCCCGCGATCGGCATGAGGCTCTTCTCGACGAGCGGGGAGAGCCGCTCCTTGGAGAACCCGGCGGGCCGCAGCAGCGTGAAGATGCCGACCAACACCGAGGCGAGCAGGGCGATCAGCGGGGCGCCGATGACGTCGAAGACGCGCTGCGCCGGGTTCTCGGGGTCGTCGACCACGATGTCGACCAGCGCCTTGGCGAGCATGAGGATCACCGGGAGCAGCACCGTGAACAGCGTGGCACCGAAGCCGGGGCGCCTGTCGAGCTCCTCGGAGGGGCGCTGCGGGATCATCTTCTCGGGAGCCGGGACGTCGACCCAGCGGGCCGCGTACTTCGAGAACACCGGGCCGGCGATGATCACGGTCGGTATGGCGACCAGGACACCGAGCGCCAGCGTCACACCGAGGTCCGCCCCGACGGCGTCGATCGCGACCAGCGGACCTGGGTGCGGCGGCACCAGCCCGTGCATCACGGACAGGCCCGCGAGCGCCGGGATGCCGATGCGCATCAGCGAGTAGTTGCCGCGCTTGGCCACCATCAGCACGACCGGGATCAGCAGCACGATGCCGACCTCGAAGAACAGCGGCAGCCCGATCACGGAGGCGATCAGCACCATCGCCCACGGCATCGACCGCCCGCCGGCCTTGGCGAGGATGGTGTCGACGATCTGGTCGGCGCCGCCGGAGTCGGCGAGCATCTTGCCGAGGATCGCCCCGAGGGCGATCAGCACACCGACGCCGGCGACCGTGGTGCCGAGTCCTGCGCTGAAGCTGGTGAGCACCTTGTCCAGCGGCGCCCCGGCGATCGCGCCGAGCGCCAGTGACCCGATGGTCAGCGACAGAAAGGCGTGCAGCTTGAACTTCGTGATGAGCAGGACGATGACGGCGATGCCCGCCAGGACGGCGATGCCCAGCTGAGCGTGGCCGGCCGAGGTGATCGGCTCGGGTGCGTCCGCTGCCAGCATCTCGACGCTGAGTCTGGTCACGGGTGGGTTCCCTTGCGTTGGGGGAGTAGGGGAGGGGAAGCGGCCGGCAGGGGCTACCGGACGGGTTCGGGGAGGTCCTCCAGAGCGAGCGCCGCCCGCCGGGTGATCTCCTCCGGACTGCCCGAGACGTTCACCTCGACCCCCGCCTCGTCCGCCTCCAGGGGCTGGAGCGTGGCGAACTGGGAGTCGAGCAGCGCCGTGGGCATGAAGTGCCCCTGCCGGTGCGACATCCGGTCCTCGATCAGCGCGCGGTCACCGGCGAGGTGCACGAAGACCACGCCGGGTGCGGCGGCCCGCAGCCGGTCGCGGTACGACCGCTTCAGCGCCGAGCAGCTGACCACCCCGCCGAGCCCCGCCCGCCCGTGCGCCCACGCGCCGATGGAGTCGAGCCACGGCAGGCGGTCCTCGTCGGTGAGCGGGGTACCGGCCGACATCTTGGCGATGTTGGCCGGCGGGTGGAAGTCGTCGCCCTCGGCGTAGGGAACGCCGATCCGGGCCGCGAGCAGGGGACCGATGGTGGTCTTGCCGGTGCCCGCTACGCCCATGACCACGACGACGTGGGGGGTCTTCATCGCTGCCTCACTGTCTGCTGTCCGCGGTCGACACGTGATGTCGACGCCACTGAAACCCATTAGGTACGACGAATTCAAGAGCTCGTCACTAATAAGTCTGACTTTTTGTCTCCGTGATCTACCCCGTACGCTGAGTGCATGACCACACCGGGCCGGGGGCTGCACGGCCGTGTACTGGACACCCTCGGCCCCGAGATCACAGCGGGTGAGTACCCGCCGGGCAGTGTCCTGCGCACCGACGAGCTCGCTCAGCGTTTCGACGTGTCGCGCTCCGTGATGCGCGAGGCGGTTCGGGTGCTGGAGTCCATGTACCTGGTGGAGTCCCGCCGCCGCGTCGGCGTCACGGTCCGCCCGAAGTCCGAGTGGAACGTCTACGACCCGCAGGTCATCCGCTGGCGGCTGGCCGGCGCGGACCGCCCCCGGCAGCTGCGGTCCCTCACGGTGCTGCGCTCGGCGATCGAACCGGTCGCGGCCGGCCTCGCCGCCCGGCACGCCACGGCGGAGCAGTGCGCCGAGCTCACCGAATGCGCCCTCGGCATGGTCGCCCACTCGCGCGGTCACAAGCTGGAGGGCTACCTCCTGCACGACGTCGCCTTCCACCGCGTCGTCCTGGAGGCATCCGGCAACGAGATGTTCGCCCGTCTCGGCGACGTCGTCGCCGAGGTCCTGACCGGCCGCACCCAGCACGACGTGATGTTCGAGGATCCCGACCCGGCCGCCGTCACCCTGCACGTCCAGGTCGCGGAGGCGGTCCGCGCGGGAGACGCCGCCCGCGCGGAGGAACTGACCCGCGAGATCACGGTCGGCGCCCTCCAGGAACTCGACATCCTGGCGCCGTAGCACCCGCTACGCGGGGAACTCCCCGTCGACGTACACCCAGGCCCCGTCGACCCGCTCGAACCGGCTCCGCTCGTGCAGCGACCCGCCCCGGTGCGACGCCCGGAACTCCACGGTCCCGGTGGTGTGGAACGCCGAGCCGCCGCTCGCGCCCAGGATCTCCAGCCCGGTCCATCGCATACCCGGATCCAGCTCCAGCGTCCCGGGCCGCGTCCGCGGATGCCAGGTCCGCAGCAGGTAGGCCGCGTCCCCCTGCACGAAGGCGCAGTACCGCGACCGCATCAACGCCTCGGCGGTCGGCGCCGCGGAGGCCCCGGAGTGGAACCGACCGCAGCACGCGTCGTAGGCCTCGGGGAGCCCGCAGGGGCAGGAACGCCTGGTCATGGTCACCTCTGTCACGGAAACGCCTGAGGGCCGTGACCTCGCGGTCACGGCCCTCAGCCTCAAGTGTCCGAGGGGGGACTTGAACCCCCACGCCCGATAAAGGGCACTAGCACCTCAAGCTAGCGCGTCTGCCATTCCGCCACCCGGACAAGGTGTCTGTCGCGTGGGTTCTCCCCGCGGCGACGACGTAAACATTACCAGGCTTTCCGGGGTGGCCGATCACCCCCCGTCCGCGCCCCGGCGAGGCGTGAACGGCGTGTGACGGGCCGGGAGCGCTCTTGGGGCGCGGGCCGGGGAGAGAGAGGATGAGGGGGACCCACCAGCAGTGACACCGGGAGGAAGCACGTGAGCGAGACGGACACGGCCAGGAGCGTCACCGGCGAGGACGAGGTCGTGGACCTCTGCCGCGAGCTGATCCAGATCGACACCAGCAACTACGGCGACCACTCGGGTCCGGGCGAGCGGAAGGCGGCCGAGTACGTCGCCGAGAAGCTCGCCGAGGTCGGACTCGAACCGCAGATCTTCGAGTCGCACCCGGGCCGCGCCTCCACGGTGGCCCGGATCGAGGGCGAGGACCCCTCCCGGCCCGCGCTCCTCATCCACGGTCACACCGACGTCGTGCCGGCCAACGCCGACGACTGGACCCACCACCCCTTCTCCGGCGAGGTCGCCGACGGCTGCGTGTGGGGCCGCGGGGCCGTCGACATGAAGGACATGGACGCGATGACCCTGGCGGTCGTCCGTGACCGACTGCGCAGCGGTCGCAAGCCCCCGCGCGACATCGTCCTCGCGTTCCTCGCCGACGAGGAGGCGGGCGGCACCTACGGCGCCAAGCACCTCGTGCGCAAGCACCCCGAGCTGTTCGAGGGCGTCACCGAGGCGATCAGCGAGGTGGGTGGGTTCTCGTTCACCGTCAGCGAGCAGCGGCGGCTCTACATGATCCAGACGGCCGAGAAGGGCATGCACTGGATGAAGCTCACCGTGGCCGGCACCGCCGGGCATGGATCGATGATCCACCGGGACAACGCGATCACCGAGCTGTCGGAGGCCGTCGCGCGGCTCGGGCGGCACAAGTTCCCGGTGCGGGTCACCAAGACCACCCGGGCCTTCCTCGACGAACTCGGTGACGCGCTCGGCACCGAACTCGACCCGGAGGACATGGAGTCGACCCTCGTCAGGCTCGGCGGCATCGCCAAGTTCATCGGCGCGACCCTGAGCAACACGGCCAATCCGACGCAGCTCGGCGCGGGCTACAAGGTCAACGTCATCCCGGGTGAGGCGACCGCCCACGTCGACGGACGGTTCCTGCCCGGCCACGAGGAGGAGTTCCTCGCCGACCTCGACCGCATCCTCGGCCCGAACGTGCGCCGTGAGGACGTGCACGCCGACAAGGCCGTGGAGACCACCTTCGACGGGGCGCTCGTGGGGGCGATGCAGTCCGCGCTGCTGGCCGAGGACCCGACCGCCAAGGCGATCCCCTACATGCTCTCGGGCGGGACGGACGCCAAGTCCTTCGACGACCTGGGCATCCGGGGCTTCGGCTTCGTGCCGCTGAAGCTGCCGCCGGAGCTGGACTTCGCCGGCATGTTCCACGGCGTGGACGAGCGGGTGCCGGTGGAGGGCCTGCAGTTCGGCGTGCG
Organism: Streptomyces sp. NRRL B-1140; assembly: GCF_001280065.1. Classification (GTDB taxonomy): domain Bacteria; phylum Actinomycetota; class Actinomycetes; order Streptomycetales; family Streptomycetaceae; genus Streptomyces. The sequence goes on along the minus strand of NZ_LGEA01000118.1, from coordinate 22,446 downwards.
GGTGCTCGACCGCTTCATCGACCTGTCCTGAGCCAGCCCTGCGAAAACGCCGGTATTCGCTCGCGCGTACGGAATCGACTGGGAAGAGTGAATGCGACCATAAGCTCGTAGCCTCATTACTCCCTCCTCGTTACAGGTAATGCGATCGCAAGATGGGTCGCTTTGCCAACTAGGAGGAATAATGATCAAGAAGGTCGTCGCTGCTGCGGCTGCCACCGGTGGGCTGGTTCTCGCGGGCGCGGGCCTGGCCGTCGCCGACTCGGGTGCTCAGGGTGCCGCCGTGCACTCCCCGGGCGTCCTGTCCGGCAACGTTGTCCAGGTGCCCGTTCACGTCCCGGTGAACGTCTGCGGCAACACGGTCTCCGTGATCGGGCTGCTGAACCCCGCCTTCGGCAACACCTGCATCAACAAGTGATGCTTTCCCCTCGTTGAGGGGAGCCCCAAGCCATCGGTCCCGGAGCGCATGCCATGCGCTCCGGGACCGAACGCTTCTTTCGGGGAATTCGAGAAGAATTCGAGACAGGGTCGAAGGCAGGTATTCAGTAAATGCGACAGGTCACCCGCAAGGGTCTGATGACCGTGGCGGCCGCGACCGGCGTGATCGCCGCCGCGGGCGGCTCCGCCCACGCCGACGCGGGCGCCCAGGGTTCGGCGTCGGGCTCGCCCGGCGTGCTCTCCGGAAACTCGGTGCAGGCGCCGGTGCACGCGCCGGTCAACGTGTGCGGGAACACCGTCAACGTCATCGGTCTGCTCAACCCGTCGGTGGGCAACAAGTGCGCCAACAAGAGCGGTGGAAAGCCGTCGGGCGGCCACGGCGGCCACGGCGGACACAGCGGCTCCCACGCGAGCGGGCAGGCCACCGACTCGCCCGGTGTGGGTTCGGGCAACCACATTCAGGTGCCGGTCCATGTGCCGGTGAACGTCTGCGGCAACAGTGTCGACGTCATCGGCGTCGCCAACCCCAGCACGGGCAACGACTGCTCGAACGGTGGCGGCGGCCACGAAACCCCGGGTCAGCCGGGTAACCCCGGCAATCCGGGTAATCCCGGCAACCCCGGTAATCCGGGCGAGCCCGGTAACCCTGGGAACCCCGGCAACCCGGGTGAGCCCGGTACTCCCGGCAACCCGGGTGAACCTGGCACTCCCGGGAACCCCGGCCACCCGGGTGAGCCCGGTCACCCCGGCACTCCGGGCACACCGCCCTCCACGAGCGGCGAGACCCCGGGCGGCTCCTCGCACGGCGACAAGCCGAGCGGCCGGTTCGTCACCCAGCCCCACGGTGAGTCCCAGCTCGCCAGCACCGGCAGTGACCTGCCGCTCGGCCTGGTCCTGCCGGCCGGCGCGGGCGCGCTGCTCGCGGGCGCGGTCCTCTACCGCAAGGCGCGGGCCTCGGCCTGACACCCCCGCGAACGGAACGGGCCCCGCAGCCGCGGGGCCCGTTCCGTCATGTGCCTTCTTCCCGTGCCCCGTCCTCGCTCACCACGTGGCCCGCACCTGGCGGATGATCCGCCGGCGCAACCGCACCCTGCGGCTGCCGTCGCGCAGCAGGCTCAGACGGTACAACTCCCAGTGTCCGTACTCCGCGTGGTCGGTCAGCAGACGTGCCGCCTCCTTGCGGGAGACCCCGCGCGGCACGTACACGTCGACAAATTCGTATTCCGGCATCGCATCTATTGTGCGGGCTGGGCCCCGGTACGGATAGCGTCTGCACTATGTCTGATGCTGCGCAGCCCACCGCTGCCGAGGTACGCGCCGCCGCCGAGGCGGTCAAGACCGCGCTCGACCGCCACCTGGCCGCGGTCGAACGCAGGTCGGGGGAGGACGACCCGGCCGTGTTCGAGGCGTTCAACCAGCTGGCCGCGGCCGCAGAGGTGTACGACGAACTGCTCTACGACCGCTACGACGAGGTCACGCCCTTCGAGATCCCCGGTGCGGAGGACGCGCTGCCCCCGTACACGGGCCCCGAGGAACCCAACGCGCTGAGCGTACTGATCCGTCGTGACTACGCCGTCTCCGAACCGCAGCGCCTGCTGGCGCAGGCAGAGCGGATCGAGGCCGCGGAGGGCGATGACGGCTCTCCGGCCTCGGGGACGGTGCACGGCGCGCTCGGGCTGCTGTTCGGCGAGTTCGAGCCCGACGAAATCGCCTCCCGCCACAAGGAGTTCGGGCTGGAGGAAGGCGACTCCACGCTCTGGGTGACGGCGGCGGACGAACCGGCCGATCCCGGCGAGTGGCTGGAGGCGCCCTTCGAGCAGGTCGACCCGCAGCAGGTGGTCTGCCGCTTCGACGTCAGCGCCGTCTTCGACGACGAGATCGACGATGACGAGGACGGCGACGCCCTGGAGGACGAGCTCGGCGACGACCTGGACGAGGACCTGGAGCCGCTGGACGCGGAGCGCCGCTGAGCGCACACGCCGACGACCGCGGGGGTGGTGGTCAGGGGCCCGGGCCTGTGACCACCACCCCCGTCACGCGCCGCTGACCTGTGGCGCGAGCAGCACCGGAAGCCGGGTCGTGCGCGGCTTCGCCGGAACCCCGGCCACGGCACGGGGCAGTGCCTGCTCCACCCCGTGCACCACGGACAGATGCCGGTCGGCCCGGCTGAACGCCGTGTACACCCACGGCCGGCTGAGTGCCTGGGCCGCATCGCCGGGAAGCACGACGACCACCGCGGGCCACCGGCTCCCCACGGCCTGGTGCGCGGTCAGCGCCCACCCGTGCCGCACCGACTGCTCCACCAGTTCTTTCGGGACGACGACGCTCTCGCCCCCGCACGACAGATGCAGCCCCTCGGCGTCCGCCCTCACCACCCGTCCCGGCAGCGCACGCCCCGGCACGGGGGAGTGGACGATCCGGTCGCCGGGGTCGAAGCCGCCGAAGCGGCCCGGGCCCGGATTGAGCCGCTCCTTCAGCGCGGCGTTGAGCACCCGCGTCCCGACGGCCCCGCCGTGCCCGGGGGTGATCACCTGGGTCTCCTCGGCCGGCACACCGATCGCCCGCGGCACCGAGTCCACGACGAGCTGGACCGCACGGTGCACGGCCTCGCCCGCATCGCGCACCGGCACGATCACGAGTTCCTTGCCAGGAGCCTCGACCTTGTTCAGCTCGCCGATGCCGACACCGGAGACCAGCTCGCCCAGCGGCCCCGGGTCCGGCCGTCGCGAGGCCACCTGGGGGCAGATCCGCGCCGCGAGCAGATCCGCGAACACCCGGCCCGGACCCACGGACCACAGCACCGCCGGGTCTCCCGCCATGACCAGCCGTGCCCCGTCCGGCATCGACTCGGTCAGCAGAGCCGCCGTCTCGACATCGAGCTGAGGCGCGTCGAGCACGACGAGCAGATCGAGATCGAGGGCCCCGTCCGCGTCCCGGCCGGGCCCTTCGAGGCCCGCGAGCAGGCCGGAGACGGTGGCGACGGGGCGGCCCGAGCTCAAGGGAGCGTCGGCCGCTTCACCCGCCGACCCGTCGGCCCTCCCCAGCAGAGCCGCGAAACGGGTGCGGCCGATCGGGCCGTGCGTGGCCGCCCAGGCCCGCACTCCGAGCGACCGCGCGGCGTTCAGCAGGGCCGCGGGCTCGGCCAGGGACGCCTCCCCGCCGGTGTGCAGCACCAGGCCCTGACTGGCCACCGCCCGGATCAGCTCCGCGGTGGAGCCCTGGGCCGCGGCGGCGGCCCGCTCCCAGTCCGAGGCCGAACCGTCCTGCTTCGGAGTCGAGTTGACCAGCCGGGCCAGGCCGTCGGCCAGGCTCTCCTCCGCCAGGGCGTACCGCTCCAGCCCGATCAGGACACGGACCGGACGCTCCTCGTCCTCCTCCGTGCCGTCCTCGTCGGCCCGGCTGGGGGTGCCGGCCTCCGTCTCCAGGGCGTCCTGGAAGACCAGGGCCTCGCCCTCCGCGATCGCGCCCTGCACGGCGCCGTCGGGGTCCGGCACCCCCCGCTTCGCCAGGGCCTCGAGGAGCGCGGGCATCTCCAGGGCGGTGTGCCCGGCCAGCGCCGCCTGCTCCAGGAGCCAGCCGGTGAGGGCCCGGCCGCGCCGCTCGTCGTCCGGCCCGCACCCCGCGCCGAGCAAGGCCCGCGCGAAACCGTCGGCCTGCTCGGGACGCACCCCGGCGATCCGCAGCAGCTGCCAGGGGTCGGCGCGCAGTTGTCCGGGGGCGTCCTCACCGAGAACCGCGGCGATCTGCGGGGCGAGCACCTCAGGCGCACCGCCTTCGCCGAGCACCTGCCGGACGGCCTGAACCGTCTCCGGCACGGGAGCCGCCGACGCGGCGACGGGCTGGGGAGCCACCGGCTGCGGCCGCCGTTCCGGCTCGGGTGCCTGGCGCCGCGGGGCGGGCGGGGGTTCCTCGAACACCGTGGCCACCGGCTTCTCGCCGCTCTCCACGGCCCGTACGGCCGCGAGCAGATCGGCGGCCTTGCCGCTCAGCTTGGTGCCGCTGTCGATCGGCGCCTTCTTCTCGGCCTTGCGCTGCTCGATGCGCTCCCGCTCGACCTGCTGCGCCCGAAGCTCGGCCTCCGCTTCGGACAGCTGCCCGGCGCCCTCGGCTGCTTCTCCGGCGCTCGCGGTTTCGCTCTCGGCCTCGGCCACCTCCCCGGCACCCGCATCGCGGCTCTCACCGGTTCCCGCGTCACCGCTCTGCGCCCCCGGGTTCTCCCCGGCGCCCGCGTCGGTCCCTTCGCCGCTGCCGACCCCCTCGGCCGGTGCCGGTGTGACCTCGGCGCCCGGCGTCCCCGGCTCGGCGTTCTCCGTGGTCTCGGGCTCCGTGCTCACAGCGTGCTCCAGTCGTGATCGGGATAGCGGTGCACGGGCACCGACACATCGTCGAGCGCCCGGCAGATCTCGTCAGGAAGACTAAGGGTCTCCACTGACAATGCCGCCGTGAGCTGCTGCGCGTTGCGCGCGCCGACGATCGGGGCGGCCACGCCGGGCCGGTCGCGCACCCACGCCAGAGCCACCTGGAGCGGCGTCACCGCCAGCCCGTCGGCCGCGGTCGCCACGGCGTCCACGATGCGGCTCGCCGTGTCGTCGAGGTACGGCGCGACGAAGGGCGCGAGGTGCTCCGAGGCGCCACGCGAGTCCGGCGGCACCGTGTCCCCCCGGTACTTGCCCGTCAGCACGCCGCGCCCGAGCGGCGAGGAGGGCAGCAGGCCTATGCCCAGGTCCAGCGCGGCCGGCAGCACCTCCCGCTCCACACCGCGCTGCAGCAGGGAGTACTCCAACTGCGTACCGGCCAGCCGGGTCCGGGTGCCGGGGGCCGCCAGCTGCCAGGTCGCGGCCTTGGCCAGCTGCCAGCCGCAGAAGTTGGAGACGGCGGCGTACCGGGCACGCCCGCTGGAGACCGCCAGGTCGAGGGCCTGGAGGGTCTCCTCCAGCGGGGTGTCCGGGTCGAAGGCGTGCACGTGCCACAGGTCGACGTGGTCCGTGCCGAGCCGGGCGAGCGAGGCGTCCAGCGCGGTGAGGAGGTGACCGCGGGAGCCGTCGAACCGGCGGTCGGGGTCCGGCACGCTGCCGGCCTTGGTCGAGATGACCAGGTCCCGGCGAGGCACCAGCCCGTCCATGAGCCTGCCGAGCAGGTACTCGGCCTCACCGTCCCCGTACACGTCCGCGGTGTCGACGAGGGTCCCGCCCGCTTCCCAGAACGTCTTCATCAGGTCCGCGGCGTCGTGTTCGTCGGTGTCCCGCCCCCAGGTCAGGGTGCCGAGTCCGATGCGGGACACACGAAGGCCGGTGCGGCCGAGATGCCTCTGCTCCATGAACGCCGAGATTACTGGCCAGAACCTACGTGTGGGTGGCCGCCGTCGACGGATTTCCCCGGGTGGCCGGTCCGTTGCCCCGGGGCCACCGCAGCGGGTCGGGCTGCGGCCGTGTACCTCTCCCCGGCCCGCGCGCTAAGGTGCCCGCACAGGCACGTTACTGATCAGTAAGGGGATGTGGCATGCAGCTCGGTATCAACCTCGGCTACTGGGGTGCCGGAATGGACGCGGACAATCTGGCCGTCGCCCAGGAGGCCGACCGGCTCGGGTACGCCGTCTGCTGGGCCGCCGAGGCCTACGGCTCCGACGCCGCCACCGTGCTGAGCTGGGTCGCCGCACAGACCGAGCGCATCGACGTGGGCTCCGCCATCTTCCAGATCCCGGCCCGCCAGCCCGCGATGACGGCCATGACCGCCGCCACCCTCGACTCCCTCTCCGGCGGCCGCTTCCGCCTCGGCCTCGGCGTCTCCGGCCCGCAGGTCTCCGAGGGCTGGTACGGCGTCAAGTTCGACAAGCCGCTCGCCCGCACCCGCGAGTACGTCGAGATCGTCCGCAAGGCCATGACCCGCGAGCGGCTGTCCTACGAGGGGCAGCACTGGACGCTGCCCCTGCCCGGCGGCCCGGGCAAGCCGATCAAGCTGACCGTGCACCCGCAGCGCGAGCACATCCCGCTGTACATCGCCGCGATCGGCCCGAAGAACCTCGAGCAGACCGGCGAGATCGCCGACGGCGCCCTGCTGATCTTCCCGTCCGCCGAGCACCTCGAGGACACCACGATCACGCACCTGCGCGCCGGGCGGGAGAAGGCCGGCAAGACGCTCGACGGGTTCGACGTCTGCCCGACCCTGCCGCTCGCCGTCGGCGACGACAAGGACGTGGCCGCGCTGGCCGACACCTTCCGTCCCTACACCGCGCTGTACGTCGGCGGCATGGGCAGCCCCAAGCAGAACTTCTACAACCAGCTCGCCCAGCGCATGGGCTACGAGCAGGAGGCCGCCGAGATCCAGAGCAAGTACCTCTCCGGCGACAAGCAGGGCGCCGCGGCCGCCGTGCCACACGACCTGATCGACAAGACGACCCTGCTCGGTTCCGTCGACCGGATCGCGGACCGCATGAAGGCCTACGCCGCGGCCGGGGTCACCACTCTGTCCCTCGCACCGGCGGGCTTCACGCTCGACGAGCGGCTCGCGTCCCTGCGGGCCGGCACGGAGGCCCTGGAGCGCGCCGGGCTCGCCTGAACCCGACCGGAAGTTCAGCGGCCGTGGTGGGGGCTCGGGGGTCTTCCCCGCCACGGCCGTCACGCGGAACAACGCGCCGGGACCGCCCGCGGTTACGGCACCGCCGCCTCTTCTCCGGCCCGGCTGTCGCGGCCCCCGCGTCCTCCATTCGGCGGAGTTGTCCCCCACACCTGTTGCAGCACCCTCCACCCCGCACTTGACTCGTTGTTCGCGGAACCCTGCGGAAGGCCGCAGTACGCCCACGCGCGCGGGAGAGGTGCCCACGATGCTTTCGGCCAAGAGTCTGTTCCAGGAGATCCTCGACAACGACGAGTCCTTCGCCCTGTTCTGCTCCATCGCCGCGAGCGGCGAGTCCCAGGGCGGCTGGGAGAACGCCCGTATCGCCGCGCTCGTGCCCGAGGCCGAGCGGGAACTCGCCCCCAAGATCAGCCGGCACGGCGCCGACGAGGACAAGCACGGCCGGATCTTCAGCGCCCTGATGAAGAAGCGCGGCCTCGACCCCGTCCCGGTCCCGCCCGAGACCGACTACACCATGCTCCTGGAGAAGAACGGCATCGGCCTCGCGCACGAGCAGCTCAGGCGTGACGAGCGGCTCGCGGTCCGCGACATCGTCACCTACCTCTCGCACAGCAGGGTCACCGAGCAGCGCGCCTCGGAGCAGATGGATCTGCTCCGCAGGCACTTCGCCGACCACCCGGACATCGGCCGCGCGGTCAAGCAGATCTCCCACGACGAGGACAACCACCTCGCCTACTGCCACGAGGAACTGCTGCGCTTCGCCTACGCGGGCCACGGCAGGGTCATCCAGCGCACCCTGCGCGAGTGCGCGCTCGCCGAGATCCGGATCTACCGCGACGTCAGCCTCGCCGTGATGGCGCACATGGGCCGCATCCTCGGCTGGTCCAAGGCCAAGTCGGCGGTACTCGTGGCGGGCATCCACGCGATGTACGCCTACGAACGCGTGGGCGGCTGGCGCCGGATGGTGTCACTGACGCCGCCCGAGCGCCGCAACGCCCTGGGCGGCCCCGCGACCCCGGAGCCCGAGTTCGCCTGAGCAGCGCTACAGCCAGCCCCGGCGCTTGAACAGCCGGAAGACCATGACCTCCAGGACGGCCATCAGGGCCATCAGCGCCGGGTAGGACCAGATGTAGTGCAGCTCGGGCATGTGCTCGAAGTTCATGCCGTAGATCCCCGCGAACATCGTGGGGATCGCGGCCATCGCAGCCCACGCGGAGATCTTCCGCATGTCGTCGTTCTGCCGGACGCTCATCTGCGCGAGATGCGCCGAGAGGATGTCCGACACCAGCCGGTCCAGGTTCTCCACGGACTCGTTCACGCGCGTGAGGTGGTCGCTGACGTCGCGGAAGAACGGCCGGGCGCGGTCGTCCACGAACGGCACGGTCACGCCGGTCGACGCCGTGCCCGCCAGCCGGCTCATCGGCGGGGCCAGCGGCCCGGTCGCCCGCCGGAACTCCAGCACCTGCCGCTTGAAGTCGTAGATCCGCGACGCGGTGTTGCGGGAGCCACCGCCGTCCGGCGAGAAGACCTCCGCCTCCAGACCCTCCAGATCCGTCTGCAACTCGGTCGCCACATCCAGATAGTGGTCGACCGTGGCGTCGGCGACCGCGTACAGCACGGCCGTGGGGCCCTTGCCCAGCAGCTCCGGCTCCTGCTCCAACCGGTGACGCACGGCCTTGAGCGGGGAGCCCTCGCCGTGCCGGACGGTCACCACGAACGAGTCGCCCAGGAAGATCATGATCTCGCCGGAGGACACGGTGTCGCTCTGCGGCTCGTACGCCACCGGCTTGAGCACCACGAAGAGCGAGTCGTCGTACACCTCCAGCTTGGGCCGCTGATGGGCCTTGAGGGCGTCCTCGACGGCCAGCGGATGCAGCCCGAACTCCCGGGTCACATGGTCGAACTCGTCCTCCGTCGGCTCGTGCAGCCCGATCCACACGAAACCGCCGGCCGTGCGGGCGTCCCCCAGGGCGTCGGAGAGGTCCTCAGGGCCCTCCGTCCGTTGTCCGTCGCGATAGATGGCACAGTCGACGATCACGAAACGAGTCTCCCGTCACTCGAACGACACCACACGCGCGCGTGCGCCTACGCTGGAGCGCATGCCCACGCTGATCCTGGTCAGGCACGGACGCTCCACCGCCAACACCGAGGGACTGCTCGCCGGCTGGACGCCCGGCGTCGCCCTCGACGAGCGCGGCGCCGCGCAGGCCGCCGCGCTGCCCGGGCGACTGTCCGAAGTGCCCCTCTCCGAAATCGTCACCAGCCCGCTCCAGCGCTGCCAGGAGACCATCCAGCCCCTCCTCGACGCCCGGCCGCGGCTGAGCCCGCACACCGACGAACGCATCGGCGAGTGCCACTACGGCGACTGGTCGGGGCGCAAGCTCGCCGAACTCACGGACGAGCCCCTGATGGAGGTCGTGCAGGCGCACCCCTCCGCGGCGGCCTTCCCCGGCGGGGAGTCCATGCGGTCCATGCAGACGCGGGCCGCCGAGGCCGTACGCGAGTGGAACGCGCGCGTGGAGCGCGACCACGGCGCCGACGCCGTCTACCTCATGTGCTCGCACGGCGACATCATCAAGTCGCTCGTGGCGGATGCCCTCGGGCTTCACCTCGACCTCTTCCAGCGGATTTCCGTCGAACCGTGTTCCATCACAGCGATCCGCTACACACGACTGCGGCCCTTTCTCGTACGGCTCGGCGACACGGGTGACTTCACGTCCCTCGTGCCGCGCGAGGAAGCGCCGGGCGGCGAGGCCGAAGTCGGGGGTGGTGCGGGCGCACCGTGATCGTTCACCGCAGTAGGGTGAAGCGGTCGCAGCAGTGCCGTGGTCACACGGTTCCCACGATTCCAATGGAGACAGGACGTGTCCCGTCAGGTGTTCCTCTACGACCATCCGGAGCGCTTCGTGGCCGGTACGGTCGGACTGCCCGGGCGCCGTTCGTTCTTCCTCCAGGCCTCCGCCGGCTCCCGGGTGACCAGCGTGGCCCTGGAGAAGACCCAGGTCGCCGCCCTGGCCGAGCGCATGGACGAACTGCTCGACGAGGTCGTGCGCCGTAGCGGCGGCAGTGCCCACGTCCCCGCCGTCGCCCCCTCGGACACCGACACCGCCCCGCTGGACACCCCCATCGAGGAGGAGTTCCGGGTCGGCACCATGGCGCTCGCCTGGGACGGTGACGAGCAGCTCATGATCGTCGAGGCGCAGGCGCTCGTGGAGCTGGAAGCGGAATCCGAGGAGGACCTCGCCGAGGCCGAGGAGCGGCTGCTCCAGGACGAGGAGAACGGGCCGCCGATGCTGCGGGTCCGCCTCACCGGCACCCAGGCCAGGGCCTTCGCCAAGCGCGCCCTCGACGTCGTCAACGCCGGACGGCCGCCGTGCCCGCTGTGCAGCCTCCCGCTCGACCCGGAAGGACACGTATGTCCGCGCCAGAACGGATACCGCCGCGGAGCGTGACGACTCCCGCGAACGCCGCCGAGCTGCTCGCCCGCGGCGAGCTGACCGTACGCGGACGCATCCGCGAGGCCTCCAACGCGGCCCTGTACTGCACGGTGTCCCACGACGGCGAGGACGCGGCCTGCGTCTACAAGCCGGTCGCGGGGGAGCGGCCCCTGTGGGACTTCCCCGACGGAACGCTGGCCCAGCGCGAGGTCGCCGCGTACGAGGTCTCCGAGGCGACCGGCTGGAGCCTCGTGCCGCCCACCGTGCTGCGCGACGGCCCCTACGGCGAGGGCATGTGCCAGCTGTGGGTCGAGGTGAGCCCCGAGGCGGAACTGCTCGCCCTGGTCGACGCGGAGGAACCGGAGCCGGGCTGGAAGGCGGTCGGCTTCGCAGAGGTCGGCGAAGGACGCACCGCGCTGCTCGTGCACGCCGACGACGAAAGGCTGCGGCGGCTCGCGGTCCTCGACGCGGTCATCAACAACGCCGACCGCAAGGGCGGACATCTGCTGCCCACCGGTGAGGGGCGGCTCTACGGCATCGACCACGGCGTCACCTTCAACGCCGAGAACAAACTGCGGACCCTGCTGTGGGGCTGGGCGGGGGAGCCCCTCACCCAGGAGGCCACCGACGTCCTCGAAGGGCTCAGGAAGGACCTGGCGCAGGGCGGGACGCTCGCCGCGCGGCTCGAACCGCTGATCACCGGCGCCGAGATCGAGGCCACCCGCGCACGGGTCACTGCCCTGCTCGCCTCGGGGACCCACCCGGAACCGAGCGGTGAGTGGCCGGCGATCCCCTGGCCACCCGTGTAGCAGCACAGTCGTGAGGGCCACCGCAAGAGCGCCTTCTCGGTCGTGTGGCCCGCTCCCATTCGTATATGGAACTTCAGTCCGGTTAGGCTCATGGCATGCATGCCTGGCCCGCTTCCGAGGTCCCCGCCCTGCCTGGTCAGGGCCGCGACCTGAGGATCCACGACACCGCGACCGGCGGCCTCGTCACCCTCGACCCCGGTCCCGTCGCCCGTATCTACGTCTGTGGCATCACCCCCTACGACGCCACACATCTGGGACACGCGGCGACCTACAACGCGTTCGACCTCGTGCAGCGCGTGTGGCTCGACACCAAGCGGCAGGTTCACTACGTCCAGAACGTCACCGACGTCGACGATCCGCTCCTGGAACGGGCGCAGCGTGACGGCGTCGACTGGGCCGCGCTCGCCGAGAAGGAGACGGCCCTCTTCCGCGAGGACATGACGGCGCTGCGGATGCTCCCGCCCCGCCAGTACATAGGCGCCGTCGAGGCCATACCCGGCATCGTCCCGCTCGTCGAGCGGCTCCGGGACGCCGGCGCGGCCTACGAACTGGAGGGGGACGTCTACTTCTCCGTCGAGTCCGACCCGCACTTCGGCAAGGTCTCGAACCTCGACGCCGCGGCGATGCGGCTGCTGTCCGCCGAGCGTGGCGGCGACCCGGACCGCCCCGGCAAGAAGAACCCGCTCGACCCGATGCTGTGGATGGCGGCCCGCGAGGGCGAGCCCAGCTGGGACGGCGGATCCCTCGGGCGCGGACGCCCCGGCTGGCACATCGAGTGCGTGGCCATCGCCCTCGACCACCTCGGCATGGGCTTCGACATCCAGGGCGGCGGCTCCGACCTGGCCTTCCCGCACCACGAGATGGGCGCCTCGCACGCCCAGGCCCTCACCGGCGAGTTCCCCATGGCCAAGGCCTACGTGCACGCCGGCATGGTCGCCCTGGACGGCGAGAAGATGTCCAAGTCCAAGGGCAACCTGGTGTTCGTCTCCAGGCTCCGGCACGACGGCGTCGACCCGGCCGCCATCCGGCTCACGCTGCTCGCGCACCACTACCGCGCCGACTGGGAGTACACCGACCAGGTACTCCAGGACGCCGTCGCGCGGCTCGGCCGCTGGCGGGCCGCCGTCTCCCGGCCCGACGGGCCGCCGGCGGAGGCGCTCGTCGACGAGATCCGCGAGGCCCTCGCTAACGACCTGGACGCCCCGGCCGCGCTCGCCGCGGTCGACCGCTGGGTCGCGCTCCAGGAGCGTGACGGCGGCACGGACATCGGCGCGCCCGGGGTGGTCTCCCGGGCGGTGGACGCGCTGCTGGGCGTGGCGCTGTAACGAGAGGCACACGCAGGGGCGTCACCCGGACGGGAGACGCCCCTGCGGCGTATGCGTGCGGTGCTCAGTCCTCCGACGACTCGTCGTCGTCCTTGCCCGGCTTCGGCGGCTTCGGCGGGCGGGTGCGGCCGCTGGGGTTGTCCCGCAGGTACGACGTGCTGTCGCTGCCGTCCGCCGTGGCGTGACCGCCGGGCGCGGACGGCCCGCCGCCGTCGTGGCGCCGCAGGTAGCGCTCGAACTCCCGGGCGATGGCCTCCCCGGACGCCTCCGGCAGCTCGGCGGTGTCCCGGGCCTCCTCCAGCGACTGGACGTACTCGGCGACCTCGCTGTCCTCGGCGGCCAGCTGGTCCACGCCGACCTGCCAGGCGCGCGCGTCCTCGGGCAGCTCGCCCAGCGGGATACGCACGTCGATCAGGTCCTCCAGGCGGTTCAGCAGCGCCAGGGTGGCCTTCGGGTTCGGCGGCTGCGACACGTAGTGCGGCACCGCGGCCCACAGCGAGACGGCCGGGACACCCGCGTGCGTGCACGCCTCCTGGAGGACGCCGACGATGCCCGTGGGGCCCTCGTACTTGGTCTCCTCCAGGTCCATGCGGCGGGCCAGGTCCGGGTCGGACGTCGTGCCGCTGATCGGAACCGGACGGGTGTGCGGGGTGTCGCCTAGCAGGGCGCCCAGGACGACCACCAGTTCCACCCCCAGCTCGTGCGCGAAGCCCAGCAGTTCGTTGCAGAACGAACGCCACCGCATGGACGGTTCGATGCCCCGGACGAGGACGAGGTCGCGCGGCTTCTCACCGCCGACCCGGACCACCGACAGCCTGGTCGTGGGCCAGGTGATCTTGCGGACGCCCGCCTCCATGAACACCGTGGGGCGGTTGACCTGGAAGTCGTAGTAGTCCTCGGCGTCCAGCGCCGCGAACACCTCGCCCTTCCATTCCCGGTTCAGATGCGCGACCGCGGTGGAGGCGGCGTCGCCGGCATCGTTCCAGCCCTCGAACGCGGCCACCATGACCGGGTCGACCAGCTCGGGAACCCCCTCGAGCTCGATCACCCAGCGCCTCCTTCCGACGTGCCCTCGCTTGACCACCCAACCTTACGGCGTGCCGCGGGGGCGCCCGCAGCCCCCTTGCAGGGGGAGTGACCCCATCACTGCCCCGTGATCCGCTCCTGAACACCCCGGATGCGCCCGGACAGTCCGCGAGGCCCTGGTCACAGGGTGGAGCGCAGCCACTGCTCGACACTCGCGACGTGGACGGTCGCCCACGAGCGCGCCGCCTCGGGGTCCCGGTCGCGCAGGGCGGCCAGGATCGCGCGGTGCTCGTGCAGGGTGCGGGCGACGGCGTCCTCCTGGGTGAGACCGCGCCAGATGCGGGCCCGGGTCGTGGGCCCTGACAGACCGTCGAGCAGCGAGCACAGCACGGAGTTGCCCGAGCTCTGCACGATGCCCCGGTGGAACTCCAGGTCGCAGGCGACGAGGTCCTCCACGGACGGGGTGTCGCCGAGCTTGTCCAGCTGGGCGCCGAGCGCGTCCAGCTGCTGTTCGCTGATCCGCAGCGCCGCCATGGCGGTCGCCGCCGGCTCCAGGATGCGGCGTACGGCCAGGAACTCCAGCACCGTGTCGTCGCGGTGGAAGTCGACGACGAAGCTCATCGCCTCCAGCAGGAGTTGCGGGTCGAGGCTGGTGACGTACGTGCCGTCGCCCTGCCGCACGTCGAGGATCCTGATCAGCGACAGGGCGCGCACGGCCTCCCGCAGGGAGTTGCGCGACAACCCGAGGTCGGCGGCGAGTTCGCTCTCCTTGGGCAGCCGGTCGCCCGGGCGCAGCGCGCCGGAGACGATCATCCCCTTGATCTTCTCGATCGCCTCGTCGGTGACTGCCATGGCGGCCTCCCTGTGCGTTTAAGACCTCCGACGTATCAGGTCATTATGCGGCCACGGGAACGCGGCAGGGGCGGCTCCGTCGGCGTGGAGCCGCCCCTGCCGGGATGGGGTCCCCCGGTACCCGCGTCTACTTCTTGTCGAGCACGTCCTGCACCTTGGCGCGGACGTCGTCCGTGGCGAGGCCGCGGATCGTCAGCGTCGTGCGGCGGCGCAGCACGTCGTCCTGCGTCTCGGCCCACTCGTGGTCCCGGGCCCAGACGACCTGCGCCCAGATCTCCGGGGCGTCCGGGTGGACGCGCTCGGCGAGCTCGGGGCTCTCGTTGGCCAGGCGGGCGATGTCGAAGGCCAGCGAGCCGTAGTGCGTGGCCAGGTGCCTGGCCGTGTCCGCCGCCATGCGCGGGCCCGGGGCCGGCCGGTCGGTGAGCAGCCGGTGGGCGACCGCGCGCGGGTTGGCGATACCGGGCAGCGGCAGCTTCTTCGGCAGTGCGCTGATCGGCTCGAAGTCGTCGCCCAGCGGGTGGCCCGGCAGCGCCTCCAGCTTCTTCATGATCGTCCGGCCGATGTGGCGGAACGTGGTCCACTTGCCGCCCGCGACGGACAGCATGCCGCCCCTGCCCTCGGTGACGACCGTCTCGCGCTTGGCCTTGGAGGTGTCGCCCGGGCCGCCCGGCAGCACTCGCAGGCCCGCGAAGGAGTAGGTGATCAGGTCGCGGTCCAGCTGCTGGTCACGCACCGAGAAGGCGGCCTCGTCGAGGATCTGGGCTATGTCCTTCTCGGTGACCGAGACGTCCGCCGGGTCGCCCTCGAACTCCTCGTCGGTGGTGCCGAGCAGCAGCATGTCCTCCCAGGGGAGGGCGAAGGTGATGCGGTACTTGTCGATCGGGGTCGCGAGTGCGGCCTTCCAGGGAGAGGTGCGCTTGAGGACCAGGTGCGCGCCCTTCGACAGGCGGATGGACGGCGCCGCGTTCGGGTCCTCCATCTTGCGCAGGTGGTCGACCCAGGGGCCGGTCGCGTTGAGCACCAGCCGGGCGCTGACACCGAACTCGTCACCGGAGAGACGGTCCTTCAGCTCTGCACCCGTGACCCGGCCCTGCGTGAAGCGCAGGCCCGTCACCTCGGCGTGGTTCAGGACGACCGCGCCCGCCTCGACGGCCCCGCGGACCGTCATCAGCGCCATGCGCGCGTCGTTCATCTGGTCGTCGCCGTAGACGGCCACGGCCTTGAGGTTCTCGGTGCGCAGCTCCGGCACGTCCTGCGCCGCCTTGGCGGGGGACAGGAGGTGGCCGACGCCGTCACCGAACGCGGAGAGCGCGGAGTAGGCGAAGACGCCCGCGCCGAGCTTCGCCGCGCCGTGCGGCCCGCCCTTGTACACGGGGAGGTAGAACGTGAGCGGGTTCGCCAGGTGGGGAGCCACCTGGCGGGAGACCGCACGGCGCTCGAAGTGGTTCTCCGCCACCAGCTTCACCGCGCCGGTCTGCAGGTAGCGCAGACCGCCGTGGAGCAGCTTGGAGGAGGCGGAGGACGTGGCGCCGGCGAAGTCGCCGGCATCCACCAGAGCCACCCTGAGGCCGGACTGCGCGGCGTGCCAGGCGGTGGAGATGCCCAGAATGCCGCCGCCGATCACGAGAAGGTCGTACGACGCCTTGGAGAGCTGCTCCCTGGTCTCGGCTCGGCTCGGGTTCGAGCCGGAGGCCGGGTGCGTCCCCAGGGCAGGCACGGACTGCAGGGTGGACTTGGTGGTCATGCTGTTTCTTACTCCTCGTCCTCGAGCCAGCCCATGGTCCGCTCGACGGCCTTGAGCCAGTTCTTGTACTCACGGGCGCGGGTCTCCGCGTCCATGCGGGGGGTCCACTCGGCGGCCCGGCGCCAGTTGGCGCGCAGGTCGTCGGTGCTGTTCCAGAAGCCGACGGCGAGACCGGCGGCGTAGGCGGCGCCGAGGCAGGTGGTCTCGGCGACCATCGGGCGCACCACGGGGGCGTCCACGAAGTCGGCGAGGGTCTGCATCAGCAGGTTGTTGGAGGTCATACCGCCGTCGACCTTGAGGGCGGTCAGCTCCACGCCGGAGTCCTTCGTCATGGCGTCGGCGATCTCCCGCGTCTGCCAGGCGGTGGCCTCCAGGACGGCGCGCGCGAGGTGCGCCTTGGTGACGTACCGGGTGAGGCCGGCGATCACACCGCGGGCGTCGGAGCGCCAGTACGGGGCGAACAGACCGGAGAAGGCCGGCACGAAGTAGGCGCCGCCGTTGTCCTCGACCGACAGGGCGAGGGTCTCGATCTCGGCGGCGGTGGAGATCAGGCCCATCTGGTCGCGCATCCACTGCACCAGCGAACCGGTGACGGCGATCGAGCCCTCCAGGGCGTAGACCGTGTTCTGGTCGCCGATCTTGTAGCCGACCGTCGTCAGCAGGCCGCTGTAGGAGTTGATGATCTTGTCACCGGTGTTCATCACCATGAAGGTGCCGGTGCCGTAGGTCGACTTGGTCTCGCCCTCGGCGAAACAGGTCTGGCCGAACAGGGCCGCCTGCTGGTCGCCGAGCGCCGAGGCGACCGGGATGCCGCCGAGCAGGTCGCCCAGCTTCCCGCCGGTGATCTCGCCGTAGACCTCCGCGGAGGAGCGGATCTCGGGGAGGATCTGCAGCGGCACCCCGATCGACTCGGCGATCTTGTCGTCCCACTGCATGGTGTGCAGGTTCATGAGCATCGTGCGCGAGGCGTTGGTGACGTCCGTGACGTGCTTGCCGCCGTTGACACCACCGGTCAGGTTCCAGATGACCCAGGTGTCCATGGTGCCGAAGAGGATGTCGCCCGCCTCGGCGCGCTCCTTCAGGCCGTCGACGTTGTCGAGCAGCCAGCGGGCCTTGGGGCCGGCGAAGTAGGAGGCGAGCGGCAGGCCCGTCTCGCGGCGGAAGCGGTCCTGGCCGACGTTGCGGCCGAGCTCGCGGCAGAGGGCGTCGGTGCGGGTGTCCTGCCACACGATGGCGTTGTGGACGGGCTCACCGGTGTTCTTGTCCCACAGCACGGTCGTCTCGCGCTGGTTGGTGATGCCGATGGCCTTGATGTCGTCGCGGGTGATGCCGGCCTTCTCGATGGCTCCGGCGACGACCTCCTGGACGTTCGTCCAGATCTCGGTGGCGTTGTGCTCGACCCATCCCGGCTTCGGGAAGATCTGCTCGTGCTCCTTCTGGTCGACGGAGACGATCCGGCCGTCACGGTCGAAGACGATGCAGCGGCTGGAGGTCGTGCCCTGGTCGATGGCGGCGATGAACGGGCCGGCGGTGTGCGCGTCGGTCACTGTGTGCTCCTGGTAATTCCGGGTTTATGGGGCTTTACGTACGGCGCGTGCTGGAAGTTTCCCGTCAGGACGGGGAATCGCTCCTAGGCGAATGCGACGTTGTAGATGCCCGCCGCGATGGCGCCGCCGATCAGCGGAGCCACCACGGGGACCCAGGCGTAGCCCCAGTCGGAGCCGCCCTTGTTGGGCAGTGGCAGCAGGGCGTGCACGATGCGCGGACCGAGGTCACGGGCCGGGTTGATCGCGTACCCCGTCGGGCCGCCGAGGGACAGGCCGATCGAGACCACGACGAGCGCGGTGATCAGGGCGCCCAGGTTGCCCAGGCCGTTGCCCTTGTCGTTCAGGCCCTGGGTGAGCACGGCGAGCACCAGCACGATGGTGCCGATGACCTCCGTCGCGATGTTCTGCCAGGCGACCCGGACCTCGGGACCGGTGGAGAAGACGCCCAGCACGGGGCCGGCGCCCTGCTCCTGGGCCTCGACGGCCTTGGCCGTGGTGTCCTGCGCACCCGGCCCGCCGACTATCTCGCGGTCGGTGAGGTGCGCGTGGAACTGACCGTAGTAAGCGACCCAGACCAGAGCGGCACCGATCATGGCGCCGAGGAGCTGGCCGGCGAAGTAGACCGGGACGTTCTTCCAGTCGCCGTCCTTGATGGCGATGGCCAGCGTCACGGCCGGGTTCAGATGGGCGCCGGACAGCGGCGCCGAGGTGTAGACGGCCGTGAGCACCGCGAAGCCCCACCCGAAGGTGATGGCGAGCCAGCCGGCGTTACGAGCCTTGGAGGCCTTCAACGTGACGGCGGCACAGACGCCGCCGCCGAGGAGGATGAGTATGGCGGTACCGATGGTCTCGCCGATGAAGATGTCGGAGCTGGACACCCGCGACTCCTTTGTCCTACGTCCAGGGAAGTTCGATACCGGCCTGGCGTTGTCACACTCTAGCGCGTATTGCCGGTAGCTGTTCGACAATGTCGACCGATGGACGGGAGTCTTGCTTCGGCGTTACGAGCACGTCAAGGGCTGTGGACTCGAAAATCTGATCGTTACTGATCGCCGCCGCCCCAGTGATCTTTGCCGCAGGTGAGCGCGGACATGCCGAGGACCGGAACGCCCTGTGGCGCCCCGGTCCGCTCGTGTGCCCTCAGAACCGCCCGGCGCCCAGGTCCCGTGAGACCGCGCGGGCGCAGTCCCGTACGGCCGCGATCAGCTCGGGCCGCAGCGCTGCCTCGTCGTCGGGTCGGCACAGGCGCTCCACGGCGCCCGTGATGCCCACCGAGCCGACCGGCATGCGCCGCCGGTCGTGGATGGGGGCGGCGATGGAGGCCACGCCCTCCCAGGTCTCCTCCACGTCCGCCGCGTACCCACGCGCGCGGGTGACGTCGAGGATGTGCTCGAAGCCCTCGGGCTCGCACACCGTCCGGTCGGTGAACGCCTTTCGGTCGGCCTCCAGCGCCTCGCTGTGCGCCACCGGGTCGTAGGCGGACAGCACCTTGCCCAGCGCCGTGGAGTGCAGGGGCTGCATGGCCCCGATCTCCAGGACCTGGCGGCTGTCGTCGGGCCGGAAGACGTGGTGCACGATCAGAACGCCCTGCTGGTGCAGAACCCCCAGGTAGACGCTCTCGCCACTGGACCGGGCCAGGTCGTCCGCCCACACCAGGGCGCGCGCCCGCAGTTCGTGCACATCCAGGTAGGTGGTGCCCAGGCGCAGCAGCTCCGCGCCCAGCTGATAGCGCCCGGAGGCGTCGTCCTGCTCCACGAAGCCCTCCTGCTGGAGGGTGCGCAGGATGCCGTGGGCGGTGCCTTTGGCCAGGCCCAGCGACGAGGCGATGTCCGACAGGCCGAGCCGCCGCTCGCCGCCCGCGAGCAGCCGCAGCATCGCGGCCGCCCGTTCGAGCGACTGGATGTTCCGTGCCATCGCCGTACTGCCTCCGTCCCCTTCGACCGCCGACGAGCGTCACCACAGCCCTCGTTCGGCAATGTCGAACACTACCGGTCGATGTCGACCTCTCGCTAATGGCTCGTCGCCTTTTGTTGCGCCAGGATGACCGACGTGTCACCCGGACGGCCGGTCCGATGCCACCGGAGTCCGCCCCGTGGACGCGCTGCCCATCCAAGCCCACTCCCGGTTACGCTGGCGCGGTGCGCCCGTCCCCGGATGCCCCCTGGCTGTCCGGGAAGACGCAAAGCCGACAGCCGTCGCATCCGAGGGAGCCTCTTCCATGGCCGCGTTGCCGCCGACCCCTTCCACCGACAGCCGGGCCCGTGTGTCCGCGTTCCGAGAAGCCCTGGCCACCCGAGTGGTCGTGGCCGACGGAGCCATGGGCACCATGCTCCAGGCGCAGGACCCCACGCTCGAGGACTTCGAGAACCTCGAGGGCTGCAACGAGATCCTCAACCTGACGCGGCCGGACATCGTCCGTTCGGTCCACGCCGAGTACTTCGACGCCGGTGTGGACTGCGTGGAGACCAACACCTTCGGCGCCAACCTCACCGCCCTCGGCGAGTACGACATCCCCGAGCGCGTCACCGAGCTGTCCGAGGCCGGCGCCCGGATCGCCCGCGAGGTGGCCGACGAGTTCACCCGCAGCACCGGCCGGCAGCGCTGGGTACTCGGCTCGATGGGCCCTGGCACCAAGCTGCCCACCCTCGGCCACACCACCTTCGGCGCCATCCGCGACGCCTACCAGCAGAACGCCGAGGGCCTGCTCGCCGGCGGCGCCGACGCCCTGCTCGTGGAGACCACGCAGGACCTCCTCCAGACCAAGGCCTCCGTCATCGCCGCCCGCCGGGCCATGGAGGCCACCGGGCACGCCGTACCGCTGATCGTGTCGGTGACGGTCGAGACGACCGGCACCATGCTGCTCGGCTCCGAGATCGGCGCGGCCCTGACCGCACTGGAGCCGCTCGGCATCGACATGATCGGCCTGAACTGCGCCACCGGCCCCGCCGAGATGAGCGAGCACCTGCGCTTCCTCTCCCGGCACTCGCGCATCCCGCTGTCCTGCATGCCCAACGCCGGCCTGCCGGTGCTGACCAAGGACGGCGCCCACTATCCATTGACCGCGCCCGAGCTGGCCGAGGCGCAGGGCACCTTCGTCCGGGACTACGGACTCTCCCTCGTCGGCGGCTGCTGCGGCACCACCCCCGAGCACCTGCGTCAGCTGGTCGAGCGCGTCCGGGACGTCACCCCGACCGAGCGCGCTCCGCAGCCCGAGCTGTACCAGTCCGTGCCGTTCCGGCAGGACACCTCCTACCTGGCCATCGGTGAGCGCACCAACGCCAACGGCTCGAAGAAGTTCCGTGAGGCCATGCTGGAGGGCCGCTGGGACGACTGCGTGGAGATGGCCCGCGACCAGATCCGCGAAGGCGCGCACATGCTGGACCTGTGCGTGGACTACGTGGGCCGTGACGGCGTCGCGGACATGGAGGAGCTGGCCGGGCGTTTCGCCACCGCCTCCACGCTGCCCATCGTGCTGGACTCCACCGAGGTCGACGTCATCCGGGCGGGCCTGGAGAAGCTCGGCGGCCGCGCGGTGATCAACTCGGTCAACTACGAGGACGGCGACGGCCCCGAGTCCCGCTTCGCCAAGGTCACCGCCCTGGCGCAGGAGCACGGCGCGGCCCTCATCGCGCTGACCATCGACGAGGAGGGCCAGGCCCGCACCGCCGAGAAGAAGGTCGAGATCGCCGAACGGCTCATCGACGACCTGACCGGCAACTGGGGCATCCGCGAGGAGGACATCCTCGTCGACTGCCTCACCTTCACCATCTGCACCGGCCAGGAGGAGTCCCGCAAGGACGGTGTCGCCACCATCGAGGGCATCCGCGAGCTGAAGCGGCGCCACCCGAAGGTGCAGACCACGCTCGGCCTGTCCAACATCTCCTTCGGCCTCAACCCGGCCGCCCGCATCCTGCTCAACTCCGTCTTCCTCGACGAGTGCGTCAAGGCGGGCCTGGACTCGGCGATCGTGCACGCCAGCAAGATCCTGCCGATCGCCCGCTTCAGCGAGGAGGAGGTCCAGACGGCCCTGGACCTCATCCACGACCGCCGCGCCGAGGGCTACGACCCGCTGCAAAAGCTCATGCAGCTCTTCGAGGGCGCCACCGCCAAGTCCCTCAAGGCCGGCAAGGCCGAGGAACTGGCCGCCCTGCCCCTGGACGAGCGCCTCAAGCGCCGCATCATCGACGGCGAGCGCAACGGCCTCGAAGCCGACCTCGACGAGGCCCTCCAGGAGCGGCCCGCACTCGACATCGTCAACGAGACCCTGCTGGACGGCATGAAGGTCGTCGGCGAGCTGTTCGGCTCCGGCCAGATGCAGCTGCCGTTCGTCCTGCAGTCCGCCGAGGTCATGAAGACGGCCGTCGCCCACCTCGAACCGCACATGGAGAAGAGCGACGAGGCCGGCAAGGGCACCATCGTGCTGGCCACGGTGCGCGGCGACGTCCATGACATCGGCAAGAACCTCGTCGACATCATCCTGTCCAACAACGGCTACAACGTGGTCAACCTGGGCATCAAGCAGCCGGTCTCCGCGATCCTGGAAGCCGCCGAGGAGCACAAGGCCGACGTGATCGGCATGTCCGGACTGCTGGTGAAGTCCACCGTGATCATGAAGGAGAACCTGGAGGAGCTCAACCAGCGCGGCCTGGCCTCCGGCTACCCGGTCATCCTCGGCGGCGCCGCCCTGACCCGCGCCTA
>NZ_LGEA01000117.1 GCF_001280065.1 Streptomyces sp. NRRL B-1140 | reverse complement strand
CGACCCCCCGCCCCGGCCCCAGCCCCCGGCACGCCCAAGCCCACCCGCCCGATCCCCACCCCGGGCGAGGTCTTCCCGCGCCGCAAGCCGACCCCGCCGCCACCCGGGAACCCCCAGCAGCTCGCCGCGGGCTGACGTGGCTACCCTGGCTCCATGGACTACGTCTCCGCGCTGCTGCCTCCGGTCGTCATGGCCGTCTTCTTCATCGGCGTGATCCGGGTGATCGTGAAGACCCAGGGCGGCGCCAACAAGGCCAAGGAGGACGCGGCCGTGGACGCCGCCCTCGCGCGCGCGGAGGGTGCCCGCCAGTCCGGCACGGCGCCTTCGAAGACCGACGCCTGACCCACCCCTTCCGAGGGCGTACGACTCGGCGGACCCGCCCCGTGGGCGCCCGCACTTCCGAGCCGTACGCCCTTTTTGTTCCCGTTCGCCGGTGAAGCGCACGTCCGCCACGCCATTACCGGGATCTCCCACTATTGTTCTGAGCTGTGCCTCGCCCATTGGGAGAACTCGAAGACGCGGTCATGTCGCGGGTGTGGAAGTGGAACCGCCCGGTGACCGTTCGAGAAGTCCTGGAAGATCTTCAGAAGGAGCGGTCCATCGCGTACACCACCGTGATGACCGTTTTGGACAATCTCCATCAGAAGGGCTGGGTGCGCCGCGAGGCGGAAGGCCGTGCCTATCGATATGAGGCGGTCTCCACCCGTGCCGCCTACGCGGCCGCCCTGATGAACGACGCCTGGTCGCAGAGCGACAACCCCGCCGCCGCTCTCGTCGCGTTCTTCGGCATGATGAGCGAGGAACAACGGCGGTCTCTCAGTGATGCCGTGCGCATCGTGCAGGGCCCGGAAACCCAGGAACCGACCGAACCGTCGGAATCCGCGGAACGGCCCGAACGGCCGGAACGCGGGGAAGGACCCGAGGAGAACCCCGCCTCCGCTCAGGACCCCGGCGGGCGATAGCGTCCCGCCATGTCCGCGAAGAGCCCCGAAGCCACCGCAAAAGCCATCACCGTCAGGCGGGCCCGCACCAGCGATGTCCCGGCCGTGCGCGGCCTCCTTGACGCCTACGTGCGCGGCCGCATCCTGCTCGACAAAGCGACGGTGACGCTTTACGAGGACATCCAGGAGTTCTGGGTCGCGGAACGGGACGACAACGCCGAGGTCGTCGGCTGCGGTGCGCTGCACGTGATGTGGGAAGACCTCGCGGAAGTCCGCACTCTCGCGGTGAAGCCCGGCCTGAAGGGCGCGGGCGTGGGGCACCGGGTGCTGGAGAAGTTGCTGCAGACCGCCCGTTGGCTCGGTGTTCGCCGCGTTTTCTGTCTGACCTTCGAAGTCGACTTCTTCACCAAGCACGGCTTCGTGGAGATCGGCGAGACACCCGTCGACACCGATGTCTACGCGGAGCTGCTGCGTTCCTATGACGAGGGTGTCGCGGAGTTCCTGGGACTCGAACGAGTGAAACCGAACACCTTGGGCAACAGCCGGATGCTTCTGCATCTGTGATCGTCGGGCACTAGCCGGTCGCAAGAGGGCCGGTCGGGTTCGTGAAGGCATATTCCGTGGGGTCGCCCTGCCCCGGTGCCCTATGTCCGAAACGCGCACGTTTCCGGACCGAGCCCGGGCTGCCGGTCTCTGCCGGGGGTTTGTGTTTTCCCGGCAAAAGCGGTTTGCTTTCCGAGGTACTGCAGTACTGCATATAACAGGGGACGGCGATACGGCGGACGCCGGCACACCCCCGGCCCTGAAGATATCGATGAAAGGAAATCCGGTGGCACAGAAGGTTCAGGTCCTTCTTGTCGACGACCTCGACGGTGGCGAGGCGGACGAGACCGTGACGTTCGCGCTGGACGGCAAGACGTACGAGATCGATCTCACCACGTCCAATGCGGACAAGCTCCGTGGCCTTCTCGAGCCTTACGTGAAGGGCGGTCGTCGTACCGGAGGCCGTGCTTCGGGCGGGCGCGGAAAGGCGCGCGCGGCTTCGAGCGGCAGCCAGGACACCGCGGCGATCCGCGCCTGGGCGAAGGAGAACGGCTACGAGGTCAACGACCGCGGCCGTGTTCCCGCGACCATCCGCGAGGCGTACGAGAAGGCCAACGGCTGAACAGCGGCACTACCGACCCTGCTCACGCACGGCCGGCGGCTGGGCGCACGCGCGCCGCAGCCGGAGCCGGTGGCACTGGGTGGCCACCGCGTTCACCAGCCGCACGAGATCGGGGGCGTCACCGGCGCCCCCCGGCGCCGACAGCGTCGGCAGCGAGGCCTCGACCTCGCATCCCGGCTCGGGGGGCCGCAGCCATACGGCGGCCCCCTGGGAACCGACCCGGCCCGGCGGAGACGGCCGGCCGGCGGGAGAACCAGGATCGGCGGGCGGTGACCCGCCCCGCAGCGGTGTGTGCGCGCCGCCGGCCCGCAGGGAGCCCGCCGGCACCGCGTCCGACGCGCACGGCACGCGTGAGAACAGCGCCGCCCGCTCCTCGTGAGGTTCCGGGGGCGACGGCGCCGCCATGAGGCCGCCCGCACCGATCGCCGCCAGATCCAGCGGCAGGCGCCCCCAGTCCAGCCACTCCAGCAGTCCGGGGAGTTCCTCGGCGCTGCCCGCGGCCACCAGGAAACGCATCCGGTCGCCGTCCAGGGCGACGGGAGAGGCCACAGCCCGGCGCCGCAGCGCCGCGTGCCCCGCCTGAGCCGGAACGTCCAGGACGTCGTAGCGCACCCCCACCACCAGTCGCAGGGGATCGCCGGGCACCGTCGGCCACCCCAGTTCGTTCTCGTACCACCGCCGGGCCTGACCGCTCGTGACGACCGGGTCCGGCGGCCGGCGGGGGAGCGGAACGAGCGGGGGCGAGGATGCGATCACGGGCTGAGGGGCGCCGAACATGCCAAGTGCAACAGCCGAAAGCGCCCGCGAGTTACGCTGGGTGGCGTTGTGAGCGCAAAGAGTGGCTAAATGGGGGCGCGCGGGGGGTGCGGGGAGGCGCAAGGTTGTTCGCCCGTAGCGGAGGGAACGGGCGCGCTCGGCATGGACTTCCGGCCCCCGCGGGTAAGACATCCCTAGTGGGAGGGGGCGACACGCAGGAAAGGGCGTCTCGCGTTCGCCATCGGCGTACTGGCGAGTGGGGTATCTGCCTGGCCTGCGGGAACATCGTCTCGCACCATCGGGTTGGAGCAGATGTCGGCGTCACGGGTCAGGAGGCCATCGACGGTGTCGGCAGTTGGAATGAGCGGTCCCCGCTTGCGGGACTAAGCTGCGGAAGGACAGGGAGGGGAAGTTCCCCCCACTGCCTGACCGCTCTGAGGAGCGATTAACGATGTTCGAGAGGTTCACCGACCGCGCGCGGCGGGTTGTCGTCCTGGCTCAGGAAGAAGCCCGGATGCTCAACCACAACTACATCGGCACTGAGCACATCCTCCTGGGCCTGATCCACGAGGGTGAAGGTGTCGCCGCCAAGGCCCTTGAGAGCCTCGGGATTTCGCTCGAGGCGGTCCGCCAGCAGGTGGAGGAGATCATCGGCCAGGGCCAGCAGGCCCCGTCCGGCCACATCCCCTTCACCCCCCGTGCCAAGAAGGTCCTGGAGCTGTCGCTCCGCGAGGCCCTTCAGCTGGGCCACAACTACATCGGCACGGAGCACATCCTGCTCGGCCTGATCCGCGAGGGCGAGGGCGTCGCCGCCCAGGTCCTGGTGAAGCTGGGCGCAGATCTGAACCGCGTGCGGCAGCAGGTGATCCAGCTGCTCTCCGGTTACCAGGGCAAGGAGACCGCCACCGCCGGCGGTCCTGCCGAGGGCACCCCCTCCACGTCCCTGGTCCTCGACCAGTTCGGCCGGAACCTCACCCAGGCCGCTCGTGAGTCCAAGCTCGACCCGGTCATCGGGCGCGAGAAGGAGATCGAGCGGGTCATGCAGGTGCTGTCCCGCCGTACGAAGAACAACCCGGTGCTGATCGGTGAGCCCGGCGTCGGCAAGACCGCCGTCGTCGAGGGCCTCGCCCAGGCCATCGTCAAGGGCGAGGTGCCCGAGACCCTCAAGGACAAGCACCTCTACACCCTGGACCTCGGTGCCCTGGTCGCCGGCTCCCGCTACCGCGGTGACTTCGAGGAGCGCCTGAAGAAGGTGCTCAAGGAGATCCGCACCCGCGGCGACATCATCCTGTTCATCGACGAGCTGCACACGCTGGTCGGTGCGGGTGCCGCCGAGGGCGCCATCGACGCCGCCTCCATCCTGAAGCCGATGCTGGCCCGTGGTGAGCTGCAGACCATCGGCGCCACCACGCTGGACGAGTACCGCAAGCACCTGGAGAAGGACGCGGCCCTGGAGCGCCGCTTCCAGCCCATCCAGGTCGCGGAGCCGTCCCTGCCGCACACGATCGAGATCCTCAAGGGTCTGCGCGACCGGTACGAGGCCCACCACCGCGTCTCCATCACCGACGAGGCGCTGGTCCAGGCCGCCACGCTGGCCGACCGGTACATCTCGGACCGCTTCCTGCCGGACAAGGCGATCGACCTGATCGACGAGGCCGGTTCCCGGATGCGCATCCGCCGGATGACCGCACCGCCGGACCTGCGCGAGTTCGACGAGAAGATCGCCGGCGTCCGCCGCGACAAGGAGTCCGCGATCGACTCGCAGGACTTCGAGAAGGCCGCGTCCCTGCGCGACAAGGAGAAGCAGCTCCTCGCCGCCAAGGCCAAGCGGGAGAAGGAGTGGAAGGCCGGCGACATGGACGTCGTCGCCGAGGTCGACGGCGAGCTGATCGCCGAGGTCCTCGCGACCGCCACCGGCATCCCGGTCTTCAAGCTCACCGAGGAGGAGTCCTCCCGCCTGCTGCGCATGGAGGAGGAGCTCCACAAGCGGGTCATCGGCCAGAACGACGCCGTCAAGGCGCTGTCGAAGGCGATCCGCCGTACGCGTGCCGGTCTGAAGGACCCCAAGCGCCCCGGTGGCTCGTTCATCTTCGCCGGCCCGTCCGGTGTCGGTAAGACCGAGCTGTCCAAGGCGCTCGCCGAGTTCCTCTTCGGCGACGAGGACGCGCTGATCTCCCTCGACATGTCGGAGTTCAGCGAGAAGCACACGGTCTCGCGTCTCTTCGGTTCGCCCCCCGGCTACGTGGGCTACGAGGAGGGCGGCCAGCTCACTGAGAAGGTCCGCCGCAAGCCGTTCTCGGTCGTCCTCTTCGACGAGGTCGAGAAGGCCCACCCGGACATCTTCAACTCGCTGCTGCAGATCCTGGAGGACGGTCGCCTGACCGACTCCCAGGGCCGGGTCGTGGACTTCAAGAACACGGTCATCATCATGACGACCAACCTCGGCACCCGGGACATCTCCAAGGGCTTCAACCTGGGCTTCGCGGCCCAGGGTGACACCAAGTCCAACTACGAGCGCATGAAGAACAAGGTCTCGGACGAGCTCAAGCAGCACTTCCGGCCCGAGTTCCTCAACCGCGTCGACGACGTGGTCGTCTTCCCGCAGCTCAGCCAGGACGACATCCTCAAGATCGTCGACCTGATGATCGGCAAGGTGGACGAGCGCCTGAAGGACCGGGACATGGGCATCGAGCTCTCCCAGTCCGCCAAGGAGCTGCTGTCCAAGAAGGGTTACGACCCGGTGCTGGGTGCGCGTCCGCTGCGTCGCACCATCCAGCGCGAGATCGAGGACTCGCTGTCGGAGAAGATCCTCTTCGGCGAGCTGCGCCCCGGTCACATCGTGGTCGTCGACACGGAGGGCGAGGGCGAGACCAAGACCTTCACCTTCCGCGGCGAGGAGAAGGCGGCCCTGCCGGACGTCCCGCCGATCGAGCAGGCGGCCGGCGGCTCGGGCCCGAACCTGAGCAAGGACGCGTAGGCGTCACAGCCGAGTGAGAGGGGCCGGCGCCTTCCGGGGCGCCGGCCCCTTCGCCGTGTCCGGGGTCAGACGCGGACGATCTCGACGCTGGGGAAGATGCCGGCCCACGTGTCGGGGGAGGGCGTACCGGTGAGCGCCTCGGAGACGGTCAGCCTGCGCAGGCGGGGCAGCCGGGACGCGATGACGTGGAGAACGTCCAGATCGCCGTCCCCGGGGAACTCGAAGTCCTCGATGCCCGGCAGCTCCGGCATGGCGTCGAAACCGTAGTGGTCCGACCGCCCGTACAGACGGAGGTTGGTGAGCGCCGGGAGGGCCGCCACCTCGCGCCAGTCCTCGGTGCTCAGGTGCCTCCGGCCCGACACACCCACGGCGAGCGACCTGAGCGTGGGCCACCCGCTCAGACCACGCAGCCCGGTCGAGTGGATGGAGCCCAGGAAGAGATGCCGCAGGGGCGCGTCGGTGGGCAGGCTGTCGGTGAGGAGGTCTCCCGGCAGGTCCTGGTCGAGCGAGAGCTGGGTGAGCCGGCGCAGCGTCCCCAGTCCGGTGAGGTCCGCTCCGCTGTCGAACAGCACGAGGTCCGTCAGCGGCAGTTCCGCCAGGCTCGACAGGCCTTCCGTGCCGGTGCAGCGGCTGAGCCACAGACCGGTCAGCGAGCGGAACGCCCGCAGGTCCCGCAGGTGCCCGAGGACCGGGTTGTTCCACAGGTGCAGCAGGTGGACCCCGGCGGGCTCCGAGACGCATGCGAGGAGTTCCGCCGCGGTCAGCGGGCCGTCGAACCGCAGCCTCCCCCAGGGGCGCATCAGCCGGAGTGTCGCCCTCTGCTCGGCGGATTCGCAGACCACGGAGAGCCCGTCCCGCTTCAGATGGTCGAGCACCTCCACCGCGTACTCCCGTGCGTCGAACCGGCTCCACGTGCCCGCCAGCTGGCGCCGCACGCCGAGGTTCGGGTGGTCGCGGAAGCGGCGCAGCACCGCCAGCGCGCCCTCGTCCTCCTCCGTACCGAGGAGTGACGCGGTGACGGTGACACCGTGGGCCTGCTCGTCGGTCAGTCCCTCCGGGCCCGGCAGCAGCTCCAGCACCAGGGGGCCCGCTTCCGCCAGGGCCTTCGCCTCCTCCGTCGTGCGTGGCGGGATGAGCGCTCCGGCCCGTTCCTCCACCTCGGTCCGCACCCCGGGGTCCAGGGCCGCGGCGTGCTCCAGACAGGCCAGGGCGAGGAGGGTCAGCCGTGGGGTGTCCTCGGCCAGCAGGCGGCGCAGCAGCATCGCCCGCTCCCGGGGCCGGGCGTGCGCGACCGCCATGCGGATCACGTCCTCCCACAGGCTGTCGCCCGCGTGGCCGGCCAGGACGTCCAGGTGGCCCTCCTCGACGGCGTACCGGGCGCCCAGGTAGTCCTGGAAGGTGCGGTGGACGAAGTGGACGACGCCCTCGGTCGGCTGGCGGAGCAGGCCGCTGCGGAGCATGAGGGCATGCAGCACCTCGGCCGCGCCCCGCTGATCCGGCACCCGGGCGATCGTCGGCAGGCAGCGCCCCACGATGCCCTCGGCCGTCTCGAGGTCCATCTCGGTCCGTCCGCTCAGCACG
Organism: Streptomyces sp. NRRL B-1140; assembly: GCF_001280065.1. GTDB lineage: Bacteria > Actinomycetota > Actinomycetes > Streptomycetales > Streptomycetaceae > Streptomyces. Next base: position 34,744 of record NZ_LGEA01000117.1, on the reverse strand, counting down.
AGCGCGTAGGCGAGGCGCTGGAGCAACTCCAGCTGGACCTCCTCGCCCAGTTCGACCCCGTGCACCGGGCCCATGCCGCGCTCCCGGTCGCGGCGGGAGAGCAGCATGGCGAGGGCGGCGTCGTAGAGCTCCTTGCGGCCGGTGGGCAGATAGCCGCGGCGCTCGCGGTGCAGAGCGCAGATCAGCCCGCACATCAGCGGGTTGGAGGCGAGGCGGGCCAGGTCGCGCTTGGTGCGCAGGGAGTCCAGCAGCCGCTGCTCGTACTCCGGGGCACGTGCCGCCTGGTGCCAGCGGTGGACGAAGGTGGCCACCTCGGCTCGGCCCATCGGCGCCAGGGACAGCTCCCGGAAGCCCTCCTGCGACAGCCACTCGGCGCGTACGGCGGTGGGGCGGGTGGTCACCAGCCAGCGGTTGCCGGGGTAGGCGTGGATGAGGGCACGCAGCCAGTCACGGGTGCCGTGGCGGTCGGCTGCCGGGACCTCGTCCAGACCGTCGACCAGGACCAGCGCGCGGCCCGCGGCCAGCACGCGTTCCACCCAGCCCTCGGGAGGGGACAGCGGGCAGCCGACGGCGCTCAGGAGGGCGGCCGGTGCGGGCAGCGGGCCGGTGCGGATCAGGGTGCGCAGCGGGAGGACGTACGGGATGTGCGTACCGGCGCGGGCCGCAGTCACCGCCAGCCACTGCACCAGTGTCGTCTTCCCGGAGCCCGCGTCGCCGCGCAGCAGCACCCTGGAGTCCCGGTTCAGCGTCTCGTCGGCGGGCATCCGCCCGGTGCGGGCCGGCTGTTCCTCGCCGGGCGGGGCCGCCCGGTCGTCCTCCCGGTCGGCGGTCGCCTCCAGCGTCAGGTACGCGACCTCCAGCGGCCAGCTGTCGGGGGAGTCGCGCAGGTCGATGCCGTAGATCGTCAGGTGGTTGTGGCGCTCGGTGACGTACGACCGGTAGCGGCGTTCGAAGGCGGCGTCCTGTGCGGACGGGCGGGGCGCGCGGGTGAGCAGCTCGTCGACCTTGGCGATCAGTTCCGCCTGACCGCGGGTCTGCTCGACGAGGGTGCGGGTGACAAAGGTGGAGCGGCGGGTGAAGAACTCCAGGATGTTCAGGCACGCCCACTCGGTCGCCTGGTCCAGGAAGTGGCAGGAGTCCGCGGTCAGCCCGTCGGGCGCCGGGGCCGCGCGGTGCAGCTTCCCGGCCAGTTCGCGGTGGCCCAGGCGGACCGCCTGTACGTCGTCCATGTCGAGGTCGCCGAGGGCGAGCAGTCTGCGGGCGAGCGTGTCGGTGACCGCGATCCGTTCGTCGGACGGGAAGGGCGGCTCGCCGGGGGAGTCCACCGCCTGCGCCACGAGCTGCGCGGCGAGTTTCTGCACGTCCCGCTCGTCGAGGGTGCGCTTCTCGCCCCGGAAGGACACGAGAGCGGACAGGCGTACGGGCTTGTCGACCAGGCCCGCTCCCGGTCCCTCCGGGCGCACGAGCTTCTTCAGCAGCGGGGCGACCAGTGAGGACGCCAGCTTGCCGCCGAGTACCGTCGGATCCAACCGCCGCACCCCCGTGATCGAGTGAACGGGGTTGAGACTACCGGCAGTTGACCAGGCGGGTCAGGAAAGCTGCCCGTCGTAGTCCGGCAGCTTGAACGTCCTCTCGGCGTGGCCGCCCGACAGGTCGGTGGTGCTGTTGCCGATGTTCGCGATGATCGTGTAGCCCTTCTTCTCGACGTCGATGCGCTGGGCCGTCTTGTAGTCGGCGACGTTCTTGAAGAGGTCGATGAGGTTGCGGACGTAGAGTCCGGAGACCTGGTAGCCGGTCTGCTTCAGGTTGTACTGCGTGAACGAGGCGATGATGTCCGGCCGGGCGGTCACGAAGAACAGGGCGACGCCGTGCTCCTGTGCGTATCTGGCGGCCTCGAGAACCGGCTTGTTGGCCGGTTGCGGGTAGGCGAAGCCGAAGTCGGTCTCCAGGGTCGTGTTGTCGATGTCGAAGACGATCGCCTGCTTCTCGCCCGGCTTCGCGGCCGCGATCCGCTGCTTCAGATAGGGCAGCGCCTGGTCCATCACGGCCTGGCAGTCCTTCTGCCAGGTGCCGTAGTCGACGGCCGTGGCCGCGGCGGTGGTGGTCGTGGAGGCCTGTGCCGTGGTCGCGGCGTCGGCCGGTGCGGCCATGGCCACGAGGGCTGCCGCCGAGACGGCGGTCACTGATGCGCGGCGCAACCAGGGGCGTCGGGTCTGCATGTCGTGGGGGTCCTCTCACGTCCGTGACGCTGCCAACATGTCGTGTGCATGCTTGTGCTCGAGGGTGGCGTGAGGGGAACCGTAGGGTTACCGGACGGTAGGCGCCTAGAGGCCTGCGCCACATTTTCTGAATGGCCGAAGAGGGTCCCCGGTGACATGGCGCACAGGCGATATGTCCGTTACTAGACGGAATAGTGGATAAGCGGCCGGGGCAAAAGGGATTCTCGCTCAGCGATACAGGCGGAAGTGGGGGCCAGTGCCCTGATTTGTCCTGAATGGCTGCTGTGTCAAGAGACGTAGAACACTGAACCAAATTACTAAAGAACGTCGTAGATCACGCTTTTGGGGCTTTGTCGGGCTTCGGGTTACCAAGGGATGGCCACACGGCGAGCGGTTGTGCGCCGGGTGGTTTTCTCCGTCCCCTTCCCCACGAGGTTTCGATGTCTCAGCGCGTCACGTCCCGTTCTTCCCGTACGTCCCAGCTCCGCACCCGTGCGACCGTGCTGGCCGCCGGCCTCGGTGTCTCGGTCGCACTGGGAGCCGGGGTCGCGTCCGCCGCCGACACCACGGCCGCGTCCGGGGCCGCCAGTGCCGTCCAGGCGCAGGCCGCCGCCCAGGCCAAGGTCGCCAAGGCCGAGGCCGTGAAGGCCGAGAAGGCCGCCAAGGCCGCCGCCGCCAAGAAGGCGGCCGAGAAGAAGGCCGCGGCCAAGAAGGCCAAGCCGTCCTGGGTCGACCCGGTGAAGAAGTACACGCTCTCCGCGAGCTTCGCCCAGAACGGCGGCATGTGGGCGCACAAGCACAGCGGCCAGGACTTCGCCGTGCCCAGCGGCACCCAGGTCGTCGCCACCCACGGCGGCACCGTGGTCAAGGCCGGCGGCAACGGCGCCGGTGACGGTCCCGCGTACGGCAACGCCATCGTCATCAAGCACGGCAACGGCACGTACTCCCAGTACGCCCACCTGTCGAAGGTCGAGGTGCGCATCGGCCAGATCGTCAAGACCGGCCAGGAGATAGCCAAGTCCGGCAACACCGGCAACTCCAGCGGCCCGCACCTGCACTTCGAGATCCGTACGACCCCGAACTACGGCTCGGCGGTCGACCCGGTGAAGTTCCTGCGCGCCAAGGGCGTGACGGTCTGACCCGCTTGACCGGGCGGGCCCGCTAGGAGCCTCCGGCTCCCCGGTGGGCCTGGCTCACCAGGTCCGTGGCGACCTCGAGGACGGCTTTGTTCTTCTCCTCGGGGTCGTCTCCCATGTCCTGGAGCAGGAACATGCCGGCGTGCAGCGTGAAGATCGCGCTGGCGCAGCGGACCTGGTCGACCAGGTCCGCGTCCGGGTCGACGATGATGTCGCGCAGACTGTGGATGCGCTCCTTGAACGACTCGCCGATCCGCAGGTCCCGTACCGTCGCCTGGTTCTCGTGCATGAAGCGGAACAGCGGCGTCGCCTCGGCGAGTGTGTCGGCGTAGCGGCGGATGATCTCCTGCTTGGTCGCGAGGGTGTGCGGCTGCTGTCGGCCCCACTCGATCAGGTCCTCGATCGGCTGCGTGAGGTCCTCGAAGATGCTGACGAGGATCTCTTCCTTCGTCTTGAAGTGGTAATAGAGCGCCGCCTTCGTGACCTCCAGGCGCTCCGCGATCTCGCGCAGGGAGGTCTTCTCGTAGCCGTGCTCGGCGAAGAGTTCGAGGGCCACGTCCTGGATGCGCCGGCGGGTGTCCCCGCGGCGCCGCTGCCTGGTGCCGTCCATGGTGCCGCCCATCCTCCTACGCCGCCCGCTTTCCATAAAACTTACTTGACGCCCGGCTAGTTCCGCGGCTAGCTTCCGAGTGTAGTCACTAGCCGGTCGGCAAGTAAGTAGCGGTAGCTGGGGGAGTGGGAAGCGATGGCGGACACAACGGACACAAAGGGCCAGTCGGCGGCAGGCGCCGCGGGGGAGAAGCAACCCAAGAGCGTACGGGTCGTGCTGCTCGCGCTGATGATCGCGATGATGCTCGCGATGCTCGACAACATGATCATCGGCACCGCGATGCCGACGATCGTCGGCGAGCTGGGCGGGCTCGAACACCTCTCCTGGGTCGTCACCGCCTACACCCTCGCGACCGCGGCCTCCACCCCCCTGTGGGGCAAGCTCGGCGACATGTACGGCCGCAAGGGCACGTTCCTGTCGTCCATCGTGATCTTCCTGATCGGCTCCGCGCTGAGTGGCATGGCCCAGAACATGGGCGAACTGATCGGCTTCCGCGCGGTGCAGGGCCTCGGCGCCGGCGGTCTGATGGTCGGCGTCATGGCGATCATCGGTGACCTGATCCCGCCCCGTGAGCGCGGCAAGTACCAGGGCATGATGGCCGGTGTCATGGCGCTGGCGATGATCGGCGGCCCGCTGGTCGGCGGCACGATCACCGACAACTGGGGCTGGCGCTGGGCCTTCTACATCAACCTGCCGCTCGGCGTGGTCGCGCTGGTCGCCGTCAGTGCCGTGCTGCACCTGCCGAGGAAGCGCTCCAAGGCGCGGATCGACTACCTGGGCGCCGCGCTGCTGACCGTCGGCATCACCGCGATCGTGCTGGTGACGACGTGGGGCGGCACGGAGTACGCGTGGAGCTCCGCGCGGATCATGGAGCTGATCGGCATCGGGGTCGCCGCACTGGTCGGGTTCGTGTTCTGGCAGACCCGGGCCGCGGAGCCGGTGGTTCCGCTGCACATCTTCCGCAGCCTGAACTTCACGCTGATGTCGGTCATCGGCTTCATCACCGGCTTCGTGATGTTCGGTGCCACGCTGTTCCTGCCGCTGTACCAGCAGTCCGTGCAGGGCGCTTCCGCGACCAACTCCGGGCTGCTGCTCCTGCCGATGCTCGGCGCGATGCTGGTGACCTCGATGGTCGCCGGACGGGTGACGACGAGCACCGGCAAGTACAAGGTCTTCCCGGTCGTCGGCTCCGCGCTGATGATCGTCGGGCTGTACCTGCTGTCCACGATGGACACCGGCACCTCGCGTCTGACGTCCGGCGTCTTCATGGCCGTGGTCGGGCTCGGCATGGGCTGCCTGATGCAGATCACCATGCTGGTCGCGCAGAACAGCGTGGAGATGAAGGACATGGGCGTCGCGTCCTCCTCCACCACGCTCTTCCGCACCCTCGGCTCCTCCTTCGGCGTCGCGATCATGGGCGCGCTGTTCAACAACCGCGTCCAGGACGTCATGAGCGAGCGGGCCGGTGCGCTGGGCTCCAAGGTGACCGAGCAGTCGGCGCAGCTCGACGCGAAGAGCCTGGAGAAGCTGCCGGTGCTGGTCCGGGAGGCGTACCAGCACGCGGTGTCCGCCGGCACGCACTCGGCGTTCCTGCTCGGCGCCGTGGTGGCGGTGGTCGCCCTCGTGGCGGCCGTGTTCGTCAAGGAGGTGCCGCTGAAGGGAGCGGGACCCAAGGAGGACGGCAAGCCCGACACCCCGGCGGCGCAGCAGCCCATGGTCGAGGCCGTCTGACCACGCCGTACGAGGCCCCCGGGAGTGTCCGCCCGGGGGCCTCCGTCATGCCCGGCATCGAGCCGGGAGCCGTTGTCAGCCCCCCGTGCCACCATCGGTCGCATGGACAAGACGCGCCGGATCCGGCTGGCCAAGGACGCGATGGACCGGGACTGGGCCGACCCCGGCCTCGACCTGGACACCGTCGCCGCCCACGCCGGGTACTCGCGCTACCACTTCATCCGCGCCTTCAAGGAGGCGTACGGCGAGACCCCCGGCCAGTACCTCACGCACCGCCGGACAGAACGCGCCGAGGACCTGCTGCGCACGGCGAACCTGTCGGTGACGGAGATCTGCCATCTGGTCGGCTTCAGCAGCGTGGGCACGTTCTCGGCACGCTTCAAGACCTGGACGGGTCTCACCCCGAGCGAGTACCGGACCAGGCACGTGGGCCGCGGGGCCGCCCTCATACCCGGCTGCTACGCCATGCTCTGGGCCGGCGGTTTCCGCCCCGCACCCGCCGTCGGCAAGCAGCGCGATCCCGGAGAGGCGCAGCACCGCAATTCCGGAGAAGCGCGCTGACACCCCCGCTGCCTACCGTGGCAGGGCAGGCACCACCGGCCGTAGCGTCAGAGCAGGAGTACGCCATGATCAAGGGTCTCGCCATCTCGACCGTCTGGGTCCTCGACCAGGACCGGGCCAAGGAGTTCTACACGGAGAAACTGGGCCTGGAGGTCCGCACGGACATGACCATGGGCGAGGGCGGGATGCGCTGGCTCACGGTCGGCTCGCCGAACCAGCCCGACGTCGAGCTGACGCTGATGGTGCCCGGCGGGCCCGCGATGGACCCCGAGTCCGCCGAGATGCTCCGCAAGCTGGTGACGAAGGGCGCGCTCGGCGCGGGCGTGCTGACCACCGACGACATCCACGGCGACTACAAGAAGCTCAAGGACAAGGGCGTGGAGTTCCTCCAGGAGCCGCAGGAGCGCCCTTACGGCACGGAAGCGCTGTTCCGCGACGACTCCGGCAACTGGTTCTCGTTCACCCAGCCCCGCGAGGGCGGCCTCGACATGGACCAGGACTGGTCCTGCTGACGGCGTCGACGCGGCCGGCTCCGAAGGCCCGGGAGGCTCACGAGCCCGGCAGCATCGGATAGCTGCCGGTGTTCGTCGGCGCGTGCTCCGGCAGCCACAGCACGGCGACCGCGCCCTCGGCCGGCAGATGCTCCGGTGTTCCGGGGGTGCGGATGTTGCGGAAGGTCAGCCGGGCGCCCATCACCCGGGCCTGCCCGGCCGCGATGGTCAGACCGAGCCCGTGACCCTGCCCGGCCCGGTCCTTGCTGCCGGTGCGGAAGCGGCTCGGCCCCTCGGCGAGCAGGTCCTCCGGAAAGCCCGGGCCGTGGTCGCGCACCCGGATGACCCGGCCCTCGACGCTGACCTCGATGGGCGGCTTGCCGTGCCGGGCCGCGTTGGCCAGGAGGTTGAACAGGACGCGCTCCAGGCGGCGCGGGTCGGTGGTCACCTCCGACTCGTGCACGATGCGCACCTCGATGGCGGGATCCTTGGCCGCCACCCGCCGGGCGACGAACTCCCCCAGCATGAGGTCCTGCAGCTCCGCCCGCTCGGAGGCCCCGTCCAGCCGGGCCACCTCCAGCACGTCCTCGACCAGCGTGCGCATCGCCTTCGCCCGGTCCAGCACCAGCTCGGTGGGGCGCCCGGGGGGCAGCAGTTCCGCGGCCGTCAGCAGCCCCGTCACCGGGGTGCGCAGCTCGTGCGCGATGTCGGCGGTGACCCGCCGCTCGGCCTCGATGCGCTGGCGCAGCGCGTCCGCCATGGCGTCCACCGCGCTCGCCAGGTCGTCGGTCTCGTCCCGCACGACCCCGCCCATGGCGTCCCGCACCCGCACGTCCGTCTCGCCGCCCGCGAGCTGATTCGCCGCGATGGCCGCCTTGCGCAGCCGCCGCGACAGATGCCCGCCGATGAGCACGCCCAGCGCGCTGCCGCCGAGGACGACCGCGATGGACCCGATGAGCAGGGCCTGGTCGAGGTCCTGGAGGATGTCCGAGCTGCGGTCGGTGAAGCCCGAGTGCAGCGACATCACCTGCCCGTTCTTCAGCGGCACGGCGGCCCATATGTCGGGCACGTCGCCCGGCCGGTCCGCCACGTACGTCGCCCGCCGGCCCGCCTCGACCCGCTCCCGCAGCGCATGCGGCAGATCCGGGTCGTTGATCTTGGTGTTGGGGAAGTTCATCCGCCCGGACAGCTCGAAGTTGCGCTGGGCGATCATGATCCGCTCGTCGGCGAGATCGCGCGCGTTGTCCAGCATCGAGACCCGGGCGGCGTTGTGCACCACGAGGCTCAGCGCGATCGCCACCAGTGCGCCCACCAGGGCGATGGCGGCGCTCAGCTTCCATCTGAGGCCCGTACGGATACCCGCACGCTCCAAGCCCGCGGCGACCAGGCGCCGGAAGTGCCCCCTCATACCCCTGCCCCTGCTCAGGCCTTCAACTTGTAGCCGAAGCCGCGGACCGTCTCGATCCGGTCCTGGCCGATCTTCTGCCGCAGCCGCTGCACATGCACGTCGACGACCCGGGTGTCGCCGCCCCAGCCGTAGTCCCACACCCGTTCCAGCAGCTTGTCGCGGGAGAGCACCGTGCCGGGCGCGGAGGAGAACTCCAGCAGCAGCCGCATCTCGGTCGGCGTCAGCGCCACCGGCTGCCCGGCGCGGCGGACCTCCATGCCCTCGGTGTCGACCTCCAGGTCCCCGAAGGCCAGGACCCCGCCGCTCGCCGGGGCCGCCGGCTCCTCGCCCCGGCCGCCGCCCGCGTGCCCGAAGCGGCGCAGCACCGCGCGGATCCGGGCGACCAGGACGGCACCGTCGAACGGCTTGGTCACATAGTCGTCGGCGCCCGCCTCCAGGCCCAGCACGACGTCGATGGAGTCGGCCCGCGCCGACAGCATGATCACCGGCACGGTCGACTCGTCCCGGATCCGGCGGCACAGGCTGACCCCGTCGAGGCCGGGCACCATGACGTCCAGCAGCGCGATGTCGGGGCGGTCCGACCGGAACGCCTCCAGACCCGACAGTCCGTCGGGCATGGCGGTGACCACGAAGCCGTCGCGTTCCAGGGCGAGCTGCGTGGCCTCGCGGATGACGTCGTCGTCCTCGACGAACAGGACGTGGGTCTGGTCTGCCATCCCGGTGCTCTCTGTCCTCTGTGGTCCGTGGGGGTGCGTTCTACGCCTGTGGACGCATGTGCGGTTGATGGAGGTGCGTTCTACTGCTGGGACGCACGTTCCGCCCGATGCGTTCACGGAGGGATCGGTCCGAGTGTCCCGATCGGTTCACGCGGCCCTGCGCCCGCGTCAGCTCGCGGGCGCCGGCGTCGCGCTGTCGACGGCGACCTTCCCGTAGTCATTGTGCGTGCGGTACTTCTCGGCGAAGTGGCCGGAGGTCCATCTGTACGTGATCACGTTCTCCCCGGACGGACTCGACACCGGGTCACCCTTGTCGTACACCTGCTTGGTCACCACCAGGTCGCCGCGGTCGATCTCCGCGTAGACCGGCGGCTCCTCGGACGTGAAGACGTTCTCGTAGGAGCCGCCCTGCTCGCGATACACGTAACTGCCGACGCCCACCGCGTCACCGCAGGTCAGCACGTTGACGACGACGTCGTCCGCGGAGCCTGACGTCAGATTGCCGTAGGAGACGTCGACCGGGTACTCGTTGGCCACGCACGGCTTCAGCTCGCGCTTCACCTCGGGTGCGACCTTCGGGTCGTCCTTGACGAGCTTGACCGCGTTCACGCTGTCGGGCGACTTCGACGGTGCGGCGGACGGGGTCGCGGCGGCGCCGGCCACCGAGTCGGCGTGCGCCGGGCCCTCGTCACGGGCGCCGGTGCCGCCCGCACCGCAGCCCGACACCAAAAGGGCGAGGGCGGTGGGCACGGCCAGGGCCGCGCTCACCGCCTGGATACTGCCCCGGGTCCGTGCAGGACCCTCGCCGGTCAGGCCGCGCACCGCTCCCGCTCCTCACGCTCCAGCGCGCGTGCGTCCAGATCGCGGGACTCCAGCTCCTCGCGGAGCCGGGCGAGCGCCCGGTGCAGCGTGCTCTTGACCGTTCCGGCCGACATGCCGAGGGCGGCGGCCGTCTCCTCCGTGGACATCTGCTCCCAGTGTCGCAGCACCACGACACTGCGCTGCTTCGGGGCGAGGACCTTCAGGACGTCCATGAGCAGGGCGCGGTCCGCGTGCTGCTCGGTGGCGTCGTCGACCGAGGCGTCCGGGAGCTGCTCGGTCGGGACCTCCTCCAGCTTCCGCGCCCGCCACCACTCCGTGCGGGTGTTGATCATCACCCGGCGCAGGTAGGCGTCGGCCAGCCGCTTGTCCTCGATGGTCTCCCACCGGCCGTAGGTCCGGACCAGCGCCGTCTGCAGCAGGTCCTGCGCGTCGGTCGGGTCCGGTACCAGGCGGCGGGCACTGCGCAGCAGCGCGTCCTGCCGGGTGCGGACGTACTCCTCGAACTCGAGCACCTCGCCCTGCGCCATGGTGAACCGCCTCCCGTTTCCCCGTTTCGGGCCGGCTCCCCGCCGCCCGTGCACTGCTGTGGTCTTCAGTCGTCCCCTGTTCTGCGGGAACGCATCTGAAGGTACGGAGGCGTTGTCACGGCACTGTCCGAAGCAGCCTGCGGCCAGCACTCGGCTGTCCGTCGGTTGTGTAACGGAAATCCGAACGGGGTAGGGCGGTGGGGGTGTTGAGGCTGGTTAGGGGTGATTTGTCCACCCGGTCTCTGTTACGGACGCCGGTCCGCGGCTGTGACCTGCCTGTACGTCAGGTCAGCGGCAGCCGGTACGAACCGCCCGCCAGCGGCTCCACCAGGCCGTCGGCGACGAGACCGTCCAGGGCGCGGGCCCGCTGCACCGGCTCGTGCCACACCCGGTCCAGAGCCGCCTGCGGTACGGGTCCGGGGGCCTCCCGCAGCACGGCCAGCAGCCGCCCGCGCACCTGACGGTCGGTGCCCGCGTACGTCTGGCCCCGGCGGGGCGGCCCCTCGTGCTCCGGCTTGCCCGCCAGCCGCCACGCGCACTGCGCGGCGATCGGGCAGCGGTGACACGACTCGCTCTTCGCCGTGCACACCAGCGCGCCCAGCTCCATGGAGGCGGCGGCCCAGCGGGCGGCGGTCGGCTCGTCCTCGGGCAGCAGCGCGCGGGCCAGCCGGCGCTCGGCGGCGGTGGTGGCGTTCGGCGGGTACTGCACACCGGTGACCGCGCGGGCGAAGACCCGGCGGACGTTGGTGTCCAGCACCGGGTGCCGCTGCCCATAGGCGAAGGAGGCGACGGCGGCCGCCGTGTACTCGCCGATGCCGGGCAGTGCGAGCAGCTGGGCGTGGTCGGCCGGTACGTCACCGCCGTGCCGTTCGGTTATGGCGACGGCGGCGCCGTGCAGCCGCAGCGCGCGGCGGGGGTAGCCGAGCCGCCCCCAGGCGCGAACGGCCTCGCCGGGCGCCTCCTTGGCCAGGTCGGCCGGCCGTGGCCAGCGCTCCAGCCACTGCTCGTAGACGGGCAGCACACGGCTCACCGGCGTCTGCTGCAGCATGAACTCGCTGACCATCACTCCCCACGCCCCGGCCTCGGGGCGCCGCCACGGCAGGTCACGGGCGTTCTCGCCGAACCAGTCGATGACGGGGGAGTGCAGGTTCTCTCCGAGGGCCGGGCCCGGGGGAGTGTCGCCGGTGGAGGTGCCGGAGGGGGCGGAGGGGGAGGCGGCGGTGGGGTGCGGGGGTTTCGTGGGAGCAGTCATGGCCTCTCGATGGTGCCACGCAGAGGTGCCTGTTCGGTTGAACCGCCACCCGTGAAGGAGGCAGCTACCTGACGATCGACAGCAGTGCGGGCGTGCCGGGCGCTTGTAGCGTCAAGCGCATGCGACCTCCCGGCCCAGCCTCCCTCGCCCGTGGCGCCCTCCTCTGGGCCGCCCTCGCCGTCCCGGCGCTCACGGCGGACCGGATCGGGCTGAACGAGCCGCGGCCGGGCTGGCAGCAGGTGGGCGGAGTGGTCGTGCTGGCAGGGGCCGCCGCCGCGTCCCGGCGGCTGCCTCTGGTCGCCTTCGGGCTGGTGGCGGCCTTGAGTCTCGCCGCCGCCCCGGCCCTGTTCACCGTCTCCTACCCGCAGGGGCTGCGTTCCTCTCGCCCAAGGTGGCCCGGTACGTCATCGACGAGGGCCTCGGCGGCGGGCGCCTCACCCGGGAGGCCCGGGCACGCGCGGGTGGCGGTCCTGAGCCCTCGCGAGCGCGAGGTGCTCGGATTGGTCGGCGCGGGCCTGTCCAACCCGGAGATCGCCGCCCGGCTCCACCTGGTCGAGGGCACCGTGAAGGCCTACGTCAGCGCGGTCCTGGACCGGCTGGACGTACGCAACCGGGTGCAGGCGGCGATCGTGGCGTACGAGGCGGGGCTGGTGGAGTCGTAAGCGGCCGCGCGTGCGGAGCGGTTGGGCGGCGCGCGTGCCGCCCTGTCGCGCTGCGCGCCGTGCGTCCCGGCTCACCGGCGCGCGACCGTCTCGTACGGCGGGGCGAGCGCCTGACCCGGTCCCAGCACCCACCGCACCGCCGGTGCCGAGGAGGCGCGCAGCGCCTCGGTCAGCCGGGTCATCGGCTCGGTGCTCAGCCGTACGGCGACGAGGGCGACGAGTGCGCCGAGTCCGAGGCCCGCCAAGACGTCGTGCGGGTAGTGGACGCCGACGAAGACCCTGGAGAGGCCATGAGCAGGGCGAGCGGGGCGGTCAGCCACAGCAGCGCACGCCGAACCAGGGCCAGGGCGTCCGCCGAAGCGCCCGCGATCGTGGCGTGGTTGGACGGGAAGGACCAGTCGCCGTGCGGCGGGCATCCGGTCAGCGACACCGCCGCGTCAGTCACCGCCCTGCACGGACGTTCCTCCGTGACAACGGACTTGAGTGCTTCACCGCACACATACGCCACAGCCGTGGCCGCAGGTGCGAGGACCGCTGTCGCGAACGCGCGGGTACTGTCGCGGCGGGCGCGCCACCAGCCGGCGGTGAACAGTGCGACAAAGACGAGCAGTCCTGCCTCCGTCCATGCCTCGGCTCCGTGTTGTACCCACGACGGGGTGGTCCGGGCGAAGTCGGTGATGTCGCGGTAGAGCGTCGCGTCCTGGAAGGCCATGCTCACGGACGGTAGGCGAATGGCCTGTTCGGCCACACCCAGCGATCGTCAGGTCGCGTACCTGACGAAAGACGGGGTCGGGAAGCCGACTTCCGGGATGATGATCCGGAAAAGTTGTCGCTTCGAGCGGCGGGTGGCACGGGTTGGCGTGCCGATCTCTCGTAAGGTTTGGGCCGTGGGATCTCTGCGCAATCCGGTCGGGCCGCTTCCCTCCTCCATCTACTGGCGTCGGAGGGTCGTACTGGTGTGTGTGGTCGCCGTGTTGGCGCTGCTGACCACCTGGATCGTGATGATGGGCGGCGGGGGCGGCAAGGGCGGTGACAACGGCGCCAACGGCAAGAATCCCGCGCCTTCCATCACGCCCGGACCGTCGAGCTCGGGTCCGGCCATCAGTCAGGCACCCGGCGGGCGCGACGAGTCGGGCGGCGGCGGTTCCGGTGGTCCCGGCGGCTCCTCGTCCGGCTCCGGCGACGGCTCCGGTGACGGCTCGGGGAACGGGTCGGGAGACGGCTCCGGCTCCGGTTCCGGCGACGGTTCCGGTTCCGGCTCCGAGGGGGCGGGCGACGACGACGGCTCGGCGAACGGCGCCACCGCGGGCGGTATCGGCGCGGGCGACACCCTGCCGTCCGGCTCCACCCTGCCCAACTGCACCGCGAGCGCGGTCAAGTTCAGCCTGCGCAGCCGGCACAACACCTACGACCCCGGGCAGACGCCCACGTTCCTGCTGACCGTGAGGAACGTCTCCGGCAGCGACTGCAAGATCGATCTCGGGCCCAAGAACGCCGTGTTCACCATCGCGCCGGCGAGCAGCGACGACGACTACTGGTCCTCCGAGGACTGCCCCAAGTCCGCCGCGCACCAGCTGTACCGGGTCGCCGCCGGCAGCGACATCACCTACACCGTGAAGTGGGACCGCAAGCAAAGCGCTCCCAAGTGCGCCACGCCTCCCGCCGGCTCGGCCGGGCCGGGCACGTACCTGGTGGAAGCCAAGGCCCCGGGCTTCGCGAAGGTGCAGACGTCGTTCGTGCTCTCGGCCGACTAGTAGTGCTTCGTCAGGTGCCGGATCTGCTGGTCTGCAGGGGGCGAGGTCACTCACGTAACGAAGCGCTACCAGTGCTTGCCGAATGGGCGTAGTCACCTGATCAACTGGACGGCGACCTTTTGCCGACCTCGCCGCTGGGGCCGCGCGGTCATCGGTCGGAACTGCTGATGGCATCAGGTGCGCGGCCCGCGAGCCAGACGGCGATCCGCCTCTGCAACTCCTTGTCGGCGCGGGGATAGTCCCAATGCGCGTACCACTCCAGGTACTGAAGGACATTCTCAGAGCGGGCCGGGTGGGCCACTGCGCTCACGTCGACACCGGCCTCGCCCGTCGAGCAGCTGATGTACACGCTGCTGTCGAGCGCCATCATGCCGAAGCCCGGGTGGCCCGCCCGTATGCCGAGGAACGCCGATGCCGCACCCCGGCCCATGATGTCCCAGCGGTCCAGGAGCCTGACCCGGGTCCAGACCTCCGGTGCGGCACGGCGGCCATAGTGCTGGTTCTGCCTACGCAGGACGGCTTGGTGCGTGTGGGTGCCGTGGGGAAGCCGGACGAGGAACTCGCGCTGGTGGTCGAGAAGGCCGGAGGATACCGCCAGGTCGTACCAGTCCTCGTTGAGACGCTCGATGAGCCGTGGGGTCTCGTAGCGGTGGGAGAAGCGGCCGACAATGTCCTCGGGACGATATCCGAAGACGAACGGCATCGTGCCGTCCGGAACGGCGTCCGGGATCACCTCGAGGCCGGCCCGCCGCAGCGGCCGGTACATCTTGCGCTCGCGCTCCTGGATACCCACCGGTCACTGTTCTACCAGCACCAGCAGAGTCCCTCCCGACTGCGCCTGCCGCATTGCGGCCTTTCAGTCCTTCGGTGCGACGCGGATACGGTTTCCGTCAGGATCGGCTGCGAGGAAGGTCAGCCCGAACCCCGCATCATGAGGCTCGCGCAGGATCGTGACGCCCTTGGACTTCCACAGGTCGTAGATCGTTCGGAGCTCGTCGGGCCCACCGCCGATGGCCAGGCACACCTCACTGGTGCGCGGGACGTCCGGTGACAGATCCTCGAACTGGCCAGACCACAGACCGAGGTCAGCGCCTGGCCCGAGGTCGAAGGTGATGTATCCCGGCGTCTGGAACGAGGGACTCATGCCAAGGAGGTCGCCGTAGAAACGAGCTGCGGTGGGAGCGTCGTTCACGTAGACGATGGACACGACGGATCTGGTCATGGTTGTTCCTTCTCACAGGTGGCGAATACGCATCCACCAGCCTGACCGGGATATGCGCCGCATCGTGTCGCAATTCCTGAGTAAATCGGTGCGTGACCCCAGACCGCTTCTTCACCCTCATGCTGCTCCTCACATCGAGGGATGCCGTGACCACACGGGAACTCGCCTCAGCGCTCGGGGTGTCCCTTCGAACCGTCACCCGTGACCTGAACTGGCTCCGTGACGCCGGTCTGTCGGTGACCGCACACCGGGGCCGCCTCGGAGGCGTGATCATGCTGCCCGGTTCTGGACTCGACCTCACGCGACTCACACCGGACGAGCGTGATCATCTGTCGCTCACCGGGCTGGACGAGAAGCAACGCGCGGAGCTCGACGCATCCGTGGCAAGCCGGCGCGCGCTTTCCAAGGTCGCCGCTACACAGGGACATCGAGTTCATGAACTCCTGCCCCTCACCGACGTGGTGCACGTGGACAGCCGTCCCTGGCGTCAGGCACGGGCTTTCGACACGACTCCGGCTTCGCTGATCGGCGCAGTGCGGCGAGGTCACCGGCTACGGATCCAGTACGACAGCCCACGCGAATCAAGCCCACGCGACCTGGTCGTGGATCCCTACGGGCTGTTCGCCAAGGCCGGCACCTGGTACCTCGTCGCCGACTGTGCCCGAGTGCCACGGATGTACCGACTCGAACGGATCACGACGTGGCAGGAAGTCGACCGGCCACGACGGATCCGCGAAAGTCAGACCCTGGCCACCGTTGCTGCCGCGCTCGTCGACCGATGGGAACACAACCACGCGATCGAGGTCAGCGCCACCATCGACCGGACCCAGATCGAGCGAGCCCAACGGATCTTCGGCCTACGACTCGTCTTGGACGACAAGGAAGAATCCGCCACCGGCCGCAAGGTAACGATCCGCTTCCTGCATCTTGAGGACGTGCGAGCACTACTGCCGTTCGGGAGCGCCATCACTGTGCACGGCCCCACCGAAGCCAGGGCTCACCTTCGCGACCTCGCCACCGATCTTGCCCGCCACTATGCGTCGTCACCAACGTCCTGACCCGCGACACCCAGGGCCCGGCGGCCCGCCTCCGGCCGGCTGGCTCCCGGCGGCGTAGCCCGGGCAGTTGAACCAGCGGCAGGCGCCGGGCAGCGAGCGAACAACCGAACGAGAGGCCGCGGCGGAACCGTCCGAGGGCGGTACCTCTTTCTCCGGGTACCGCCCTCAGCCGTTCGAACACGGGATCCTGCGCGTCGCTACACGTACCGCTCCAGAATCGACGACTCCGCCAGCCGCGACAGGCCCTCGCGGACACTGCGCGCCCGGGCCTCGCCCACGCCGTCCACCGTCTGCAGGTCGTCCACGCTCGCGGCGAGCAGCTTCTGCAGCCCGCCGAAGTGCTCGACCAGGCGGTCGATGATCGCGCCGGGCAGCCGGGGCACCTTGGCCAGCAGGCGGAACCCGCGCGGGGAGACCGCCGAGTCCAGCGTCTCGGGCGCGCCGGTGTAGCCCAACGCCCTTGCCACCGTGGTCAGTTCGAGGAGCTCGGCGTGGCTGAGGGCGTCGAGTTCGGCGAGGGCCTCGTCGACCGTGCGGGAGCGCTTGGCCGTGGGCTCGGGGACGTAGTCCCGCACGACCAGCTCGCGCTCGGGCTCCACGCCCGCGATCAACTCGTCGAGCTGGAGGGCCAGCAGCCGGCCGTCCGTGCCCAGCTCCACCACGTACTCGGCGATCTCCGTGGCGATGCGGCGGACCATCTCCAGACGCTGGGCGACCGCCGAGACGTCCCGGACGGTCACCAGGTCCTCGATCTCCAGCGCCGACAGGGTGCCCGCCACCTCGTCGAGACGGAGCTTGTAGCGCTCCAGGGTCGCGAGGGCCTGGTTGGCGCGGGACAGGATCGCCGCGGAGTCCTCCAGGACGCGGCGCTGGCCGTCGACGTACAGGGCGATCAGCCGCATCGACTGGGAGACGGAGACCACAGGGAAGCCGACCTGCTTGCTGACGCGGTCGGCGGTGCGGTGCCGGGTGCCCGTCTCCTCCGTGGGGATCGTCGGGTCCGGGACCAGCTGCACGCCGGCGCGCAGGATCTTCGACAGATCCGAGGACAGCACGATGCCGCCGTCCAGCTTGCACAGCTCGCGCAGACGGGTCGCGGTGAACTCGACGTCCAGGACGAAACCGCCGCTGCACAGCGCCTCGACCGTCTTGTCGGAGCCGAGCACGATGAGCCCGCCGGTGTTGCCGCGGAGCACCCGCTCCAGGCCGTCACGCAGGCTGGTGCCGGGTGCCACGGCGCTCAGGGAGGCGCGCATCAGGCCATCGGTACCGGCACTCCCGCCGGACTTTCCGGGAGCCGATGCCCGGTCGTTGGCTGCCACTGCACTCCTCCGGTCGCAGGTTCTGGGCGCCCCCGTGTCGCGCGCTCGGTTCGCACGGACGGGCGAGACCAGGGCAAAGTCTACCGGCGACCCTCCTGGTCCTGTGGGGCCTCTCGGCGACGGGAGCGCGGGAGGACCCGCAGGGCGTCCCCTATGTCCGCGACTTCCAGGACCTTCATGCCCGGCGGGACCTTGCCCGGATCGGCCGGTACCAGGGCATGTGTGAAGCCCAGACGGTGGGCTTCCGCCAGTCTGCGCTGCACGCCCGTGACGCGTCTCACCTCGCCCGCGAGGCCCACTTCCCCGATCGCGACGAGGTTCTTCGGGAGAGGTGTGTCACTCGCGGCGCTCGCCAGGGCGAGGGCGACGGCCAGGTCAGCGGCCGGCTCCGAGAGCTTCACACCGCCGACCGTCGCGGAGTAGATGTCCCTTTTGCCCAAGGCGCTGATCCGCCCGCGCTGTTCCAGCACCGCGAGCATCATCGAGACGCGGGAGGTCTCCAGGCCCGAGGTGGTGCGGCGCGGGGAGGGGATCTGCGAGTCGACCGTGAGCGCCTGGACCTCGGCGACCAGCGGGCGGCGGCCCTCCAGGGTGACGGTCAGGCAGGTGCCCGGGACCGGTTCGGCCCGGCGGGTCAGGAAGAGCCCGCTCGGGTCGGCGAGGCCCGTGATGCCCTCGTCGTGCAGCTCGAAGCAGCCGACCTCGTCGGTGGTGCCGTAGCGGTTCTTGACGCCGCGCACCAGACGCAGGCGGGCGTGCCGGTCGCCCTCGAAGTGCAGGACGACGTCCACGAGGTGCTCCAGCAGGCGCGGCCCCGCGATCGCGCCGTCCTTGGTGACGTGGCCCACCAGCAGCGTGGACATGCCGCGTTCCTTGGAGGCCCGGATGAGGGCGCCCGCGACCTCCCGCACCTGGGCCATGCCGCCGGGCGCGCCGTCGATCTCGGGAGAGGCCACCGTCTGCACCGAGTCCATGATCAGCAGCGACGGCTTCACCGCGTCCAAGTGGCCCAGCACCGCGGCCAGATCCGTCTCGGCCGCCAGGTACAGGTGGTCGTCGATGGCGCCGATGCGGTCGGCGCGCAGCCGGACCTGGCTCGCCGACTCCTCGCCCGTGACGTACAGCGTGCGGTGCTCGTCGCTCGCGGACTTGGCCGCCACGTCGAGCAGCAGCGTGGACTTGCCGACCCCCGGCTCGCCCGCGACCAGCACCACCGCGCCGGGCACCAGCCCGCCGCCGAGCACGCGGTCCAGCTCGGGCACGCCGGTGGGGCGGGCGGTGGCCTGCCGTCCGTCCACCTGGCCGATGGGCAGGGCGGAGGTGGTGACCCGGCCCGGTGTCGTCGTCCGGACCGCGGGCGCGCCGTACTCCTCGACCGTCCCCCAGGCCTGGCACTCGGGGCAGCGGCCGAGCCACTTCGCCGTCTGCCAGCCGCACTCCGTGCAGCGGTAGGACGGACGGTCCTTGGTGGTCTTCGTACGGGCAGCCATGGACGGAACCGTAGCCGCAGACACTGACATCGCGAGGACCGGCCGACGGCGGCCACCTGCGCGCCAGGGCCCCGCCACCCCGCGCCGGCCGCGGAACAACCGGTTCATGTCCCCGATTGAGGGATCGTTTCACCCGTACGGATTAAATGTGCTCAAGCCGGAGGAAGGGGCCACTCCCGGCCCCCTACGGTCGCCGAATGATGAGCAGTACTCCGGACATCTCGACCCGCTCGACCCGCACGGCCGGTGCACACCGGGCGCACCGGGAAGCGCGCGACCACGGGGCGGCGCGCACGCTGGCGCAGCGGCCGCCCGCGCGCTACGAGCCGTACCTGGACGGCCTGTTCACCTACTGCCTGTCGGTGCTGTGCGACCACGAGGCCGCGACCACCGCCCTGGGCGACGTCCTCGCACTCGCCGAACGCCGCGGCCGGCAGGCCCCCGGGGCACCCGGAGACCGCAGGGCCTGGCTGTACGCCCTGGCCCGCTGGGCGTGCCTGCGCAAGCTGGCCGAGGCCAAGCAGAAACGTCTGAGCAGTCATGCGGCGGGCCGCACCGACCGTCGGCGCGCCGACCGTCCCGCCGCCCCGGCCCCCTCCGAGGAGGTCCAGGAGCAGCGCCGTCGCGAACTGGCCCTGCTGGCCTGGCCGGAGGCCGCGGGCACCACCCCGGAGCAGCGCGAGGCGCTCGAACTGGCCGTGCGCCACCACCTCGCCGCCCACGAGGTCGCCGCCGTCCTCGGCATGGACCTGGCCGCCGCCCGCGATCTGCTCGCCTCCGCCGCGTGCGAGGTGGAACGCACGCGTGCCGCCCTCGCCGTGGTCGAGACCGGGGCGTGTCCGAGCGTCGCGCACCTCGTCGGCGACGACCGGCTCGTCCTCGGTACGGCCCTGCGCCGCGAACTCGTCCGGCACGTCGACGACTGCCCGCGCTGCCGCCGCACCGCCGAGCGCGCCATCCCCGGCCGCTGGCCCGGCACCAGCGTCACGCCCGCCGAACTGCCCGTCCTGCCGGCACCCCGCGCGGCCGTGCACGTCGCCATGGCCCACCACCCGCGCGCGCGGAACGCCGCTCCCCGCTTCGACCGGCGGGGATTCCCGATGGACCCCAAGGACCACGCCGCCCGTAGGGACCGCCTTCGCGCGCGTGCCATCACCACGACCGTCGTCGCCACCGTCGTGGCCGCCCCCGTGCTGGCCCTGTGGGCCGCCTACCGGGGCACCCCGGTCGGCGAGGGCCAGGACGGCCGCTCGGCCTCCGCGCTCGAGGCGGACGACCCGTTCGGCCTGGACGGTGAGATCGCGGGCGGCGGCTACGAGAACACGGGCAACGCGAGCACGCGCCCCGGTCCCCGCTTCGGCAAGGACGGCAAGGCCGACGTCTCCGTGGAGGTCCTCGGCGTGGCCGGCGCGGGACGGGAGAGCGCCCTGGAGATCACGGCCGACAACAGCGGCGACACCACCCTGATCACCCTGACCGCGAGCGGTCCGGCCCCGGTCCGCTGGTCCGCGTCCACGGGAGCCCCCTGGCTCTACCTCAGCCAGTCCTCGGGAACGCTCCGGCCCGGCGAGTCGCTGACGATCAAGGTGTACGTCGACCATCTGCGGGAGCCCGCCGGCGCCTGGCAGGCGCAGGTGGCGGTGGCACCGGGGGGCGCCGTCGTCCGCATCGAGGGCTACGGCACCGCGCCCACGCCCTCCGGCCCGGACCCCCGCCCCAGCGACCCGGGCGAGCCGGTGCCGACCCACCCCGATCCGACACCCACGACCTCCGCCCCGGACCCCGACCCGACGCCGACCACCCCGCCCCCGTCGACCGACCCGGACCCCACACCCACGCCGACGGACCCGGACCCGACCGATCCGGAGGGCTCGACGCCACCGCCCTCGGACAGCGGCGACCCGGACCCGGTCACGTCATAGCCGGCCCCTCGGGCCCGGAACCGGCCGGAGGCGCGGGACGCGGCCCCTCAGGCCCCAGGGCCCGCCGGAGGCGCGGGATCCGCGGGATGCGGAGCCAGCAGCGGCAACTGCGAGGCCAGCCGCTCCTCGCACAGCTCGACCAGCCGGTCGTAGCCGGCCTTGCCCATCAGCTCGATCAGCTCGGGCCGGTAGGAGACGTACACGGGATCGCCCGCGCCGTGCGCCGAGGTGGCCGACGTGCACCACCAGTGCAGGTCGTGGCCGCCCGGGCCCCAGCCGCGCCGGTCGTACTCCCCGATCGACACCTGCAGCACACGCGTGTCGTCGGGCCGGTCGATCCACTCGTACGTCCGGCGCACCGGCAGCTGCCAGCACACGTCCGGCTTGGTCTCCAGCGGCTCGCGGCCCTCCTTCAGGGCGAGGATGTGCAGCGAGCAGCCCATGCCGCCCTCGAAACCGGGCCGGTTCTGGAAGATGCACGAGCCCTGGAAGGGCCGTGTCTGCCGCTCGCCGTCCTCGTCCTCGGAGACCCAGCCGTTCCGGGTGCCCTCGGCGTGGTGCTGCCAGATGTCCGGCGTGAGCCTGGCCACATGCTCGGCGACGCGCTTCTCGTCGTCCTCGTCGGAGAAGTGGGCACCCAACGTGCAGCACCCGTCGTCCGCGCGGCCCGCCTGGATGCCCTGGCAGCCGCTGCCGAAGATGCAGTTCCAGCGAGAGGTCAGCCATGTCAGATCGCAGCGGAAGACCTGCTCGTCGTCCGCCGGATCAGGAAACTCCACCCATGCGCGAGCGAAGTCGAGGCCCTTCTCGTCGGAATCCACGACAGCCGGTGATTTGTCGCGCTTCGCCTTTTTCGTCTTTGGCACGAGTCCAGGGTACGGGCCCCGCCACGGGCCTTGTACCCCCGCCGAGGACGGCGGAGGGCCCGCAGGGCGCTAGCGTTCCGTACATGAGACTCGGTGTCCTCGACGTGGGATCGAACACGGTGCATCTGCTCGTGGTGGACGCGCACCCCGGCGCGTGCCCGTTGCCCGCGCACTCGCACAAGGCGGAACTGCGCCTCGCCCAGCTCCTCGACGACGACGGCGCGATCGGCCCGCACGGCGTCGACCGGCTGGTCTCGGTGATCAAGGAGGCGCTCCAGGCCGCCGAGGACAAGGGTGTCGAGGAGGTCCTCCCGTTCGCGACCTCCGCCGTACGGGAGGCGCGCAACGCCGACGACGTCCTCGAGCGCGTGCGCACCGAGACCGGCGTCGAGCTCCAGGTCCTCACCGGCTCCGAGGAGGCCCGGCTGACGTTCCTCGCCGCCCGCCGCTGGTTCGGCTGGTCGGCCGGGAAGCTGCTGGTCCTGGACATCGGCGGCGGCTCCCTGGAGGTCGCCTACGGCATCGACGAGGAGCCCGACGCGGCCGCCTCGCTGCCGCTGGGCGCCGGCCGCCTCACCGCCGGCTGGCTGCCCGGCGACCCGCCCGACCCGGAGGACGTCCGCGCCCTGCGCCGCCACGTCCGCACCGAGATCGCCCGCACGGTCGGCGAGTTCAGCCGCTTCGGCACCCCCGACCACGTCGTCGCCACCTCCAAGACCTTCAAGCAGCTGGCCCGCATCGCCGGGGCGGCCCGCTCCGCGGAGGGCCTGTACGTCCAGCGCGAGCTCAAGCGGGAGTCCCTGGAGGGCTGGGTCCCGCGACTGGCCGCCATGACCGAACGGGAGCGCGCGGAGCTGCCCGGCGTCTCGGAGGGCAGGGCCGGCCAGCTCCTGGCGGGCGCCCTGGTCGCCGAGGCCGCGCTGGACCTCTTCGGCGTGGAGCGCGTGGAGATATGCCCCTGGGCGCTGCGCGAAGGCGTGATCCTGCGTCGCCTGGATCACATGGAGTCCGAGTAGGACAGGTGTCAGGGGGGCCGAACGCTATGGCAAACACCACAACGGCCGGGAGGACCCCCACCCCACCCCGACCACACCCCGTAATCTGTCCTGCATGGCAGACCCAGCCGTGAAGATCCCGGACGCGAAGGTCGCCCTGTCGACGGCCTCGGTCTACCCGGAGTCGACGGCCACGGCCTTCGAGATCGCCGCGCGCCTCGGCTACGACGGGGTCGAGGTCATGGTCTGGACCGACCCGGTCAGCCAGGACATCGAGGCCCTGCGCCGGCTCAGCGACTACCACCAGATCCCCATCCTGGCCGTGCACGCCCCCTGCCTGCTCATCACGCAGCGCGTCTGGTCCACCGACCCGTGGACCAAGCTGCAGCGGGCCCGCGCGGCGGCCGAGAAGCTCGACGCGAGCACGGTCGTGGTCCACCCCCCGTTCCGCTGGCAGCGCCAGTACGCCCGGGACTTCGTCGCCGGCATCTGGCGCATGGCGAACGAGACGGACGTACGGTTCGCCGTCGAGAACATGTACCCCTGGCGCTACCGCGACCGCGAGATGCTCGCGTACGCCCCCGACTGGGACGTCACCAAGGACGACTACCGGCACTTCACGATCGACCTCAGCCACACCGCGACGGCCCGCTCCGACGCCCTCGACATGGTCGACCGCATGGGGGACCGCCTCGGCCACGTCCACCTCGCCGACGGACGGGGCTCGGCCAAGGACGAGCACCTGGTGCCCGGCCGCGGCACCCAGCCCTGCGCCGAGGTGCTGGAGCGCCTCGCCCTGACCGGCTTCGACGGGCACGTCGTCATCGAGGTCAACACCCGCCGCGCGATGTCGAGCGCCGAGCGCGAGGCCGATCTGGCGGAGGCCCTGGCCTTCACCCGCCTGCACCTGGCCTCGGCGGTGAAGGTGCCACGGCGATGACCGGCCGGCCCCCGGCCGACAGCGCGCCCGGCACCACCGCCCGCCGCCGCGGCCGCCCCCCGCGCACGGAGTCGGCGGACACCCGCGACCGCATCCTGACCGCCGCCCGCGACGAGTTCTCCGAGCGCGGCTACGAGAAGACGTCCGTGCGCGGCATCGCCAAGTCCGCCGGGGTCGACTCGGCGCTCGTGCACCACTACTTCGGGACCAAGGAGCAGGTCTTCGAGGCGGCGATCACCCAGTCCTTCGGACCGGCCCTGCAAGCGCCGAAGGCCGTCGAGGAGGGCCCGCTCGACGGGGTGGGGGAGCGTCTGGCCCGCTTCTTCTTCGGCGTCTGGGAGAACCCGGCGACCCGCGCGCCGCTGCTCGCCATCGTCCGCTCCGCCCTCACCAACGACACCGCGGCCGCCGTCTTCCGGCGGATCATCGCCACCCAGGTGCTGCGCCGCATCGCCGTGCGGCTGGACCTGCCGGACGCCGAGCTGCGGGCCGAGCTCGCCGCCGCCCAGCTCGTGGGCACCGCGATCCTGCGGTACGTGCTGAGGATCGAGCCGCTGGCCTCGGCGGACCCGGAGCAGGTCATCGCACGGCTGGCCCCCGTCGTACAAGGACATCTGACCGATCCGTAACGCCTGCGTGCCGCCACGGGTGCCGTCGTCCGAGACAGGCGTCCCGCATTCCGGACACCTCGTCCCGCCCACTGGATGACGGGCGTACGCTCGGTAGCAGTCAGAAATCTCCGAACTCTCTGACGCCGTCTCTGAAGGAGCGAGCGACGATGCCCGAGCTGAGGTCCCGCACAGTCACCCACGGCCGCAACATGGCGGGCGCCCGCGCCCTTATGCGCGCCTCCGGTGTACCGGGCGGCGACATCGGCCGCAAGCCGATCATCGCGGTCGCCAACAGCTTCACCGAGTTCGTGCCGGGGCACACGCACCTCGCGCCGGTCGGCCGGATCGTCAGCGAGGCGGTCGTCGCCGCCGGCGGCATCCCCCGCGAGTTCAACACCATCGCCGTCGACGACGGCATCGCCATGGGCCACGGCGGCATGCTCTACTCCCTGCCCTCCCGCGACCTGATCGCGGACAGCGTGGAGTACATGGTCGAGGCGCACTGCGCCGACGCCCTGATCTGCATCTCCAACTGCGACAAGATCACCCCGGGCATGCTCAACGCCGCCCTGCGGCTGAACGTCCCGACGGTCTTCGTCTCCGGCGGCCCCATGGAGTCCGGCCGGGCCACCCTGGTCGACGGCACGGTCCGCACCCTCGACCTGGTCGACGCGATCTCCGACGCCGTGAACGACAAGATCTCGGACGAGGACATCCTCCGCATCGAGGAGAACGCCTGCCCGACCTGCGGCTCCTGTTCCGGCATGTTCACCGCCAACTCGATGAACTGCCTGACCGAGGCCATCGGCCTGTCCCTGCCGGGCAACGGCTCGGTCCTCGCCACCCACACGGCCCGCAAGCAGTTGTACGTCGACGCGGCCAACACGGTCATGGACATCACCCGCCGCTACTACGAGCAGGACGACGAGACGGTCCTGCCCCGCAGCGTGGCGTCCTTCGCGGCCTTCGAGAACGCCATGGCCCTCGACATCGCCATGGGCGGCTCCACCAACACGATCCTGCACCTGCTGGCCGCCGCCCAGGAGGCCGGTGTCCCCTTCGGCCTCGACGAGATCAACGAGGTCTCGCGCCGCGTGCCGTGCCTGGCCAAGGTCGCCCCGAACGTGGCCAAGGACCGCACGTACTACATGGAGGACGTGCACCGCGCCGGCGGCATCCCCGCCCTGCTCGGCGAGCTGCACCGCGCGGGCCTGCTCAACGAGGACGTCCACTCCGTCCACGGCCCCTCCCTCGCCGACTGGCTGAAGACCTGGGACGTGCGCGGCGGCTCCCCCTCCGCCAAGGCGGTCGAGCTGTGGCACGCGGCCCCCGGCTGCGTCCGCTCCGCCGAGGCCTTCTCCCAGTCCGAGCGCTGGGAGGCCCTGGACGAGGACGCCGAGGGCGGCTGCATCCGCTCCGCCGAGCACGCCTACTCCAAGGACGGCGGCCTCGCGGTCCTCAAGGGGAACCTGGCGGTCGACGGCTGTGTCGTGAAGACGGCCGGCGTCGACGAGTCCATCTGGACCTTCGAGGGCCCGGCGGTCGTCTGCGAGTCGCAGGAGGAGGCCGTCCAGAAGATCCTCACCCAGCAGGTCAAGGACGGCGACGTGGTCGTCATCCGCTACGAGGGCCCCAAGGGCGGTCCCGGCATGCAGGAGATGCTCTACCCGACCTCGTACCTCAAGGGCCGCGGCCTCGGGAAGACCTGCGCGCTGGTCACGGACGGCCGCTTCTCCGGCGGCACCTCCGGCCTCTCCATCGGCCACGCCTCGCCCGAGGCGGCCGCGGGCGGCACCATCGCCCTGGTCGAGGACGGCGACCGCATCCGCATCGACATCCCGAACCGCGCCATCGAGCTGCTGGTGGACGACGCCGAACTGGCCCGCCGTGAGCAGGCGCTGAACGGCGTGTACGCCCCCAAGAACCGCGAGCGCAAGGTCTCCGCCGCCCTGCGCGCCTACGCGGCGATGGCGACCAGCGCCGACAAGGGCGCCGTGCGGGATGTGTCGAAGCTGGGCTGAGCCCGCACCACACGCCGAGGGCCGCCTCCCCCGACCGGGGGGGCGGCCCTCGCCGTGCGCGCTCACCAGGCCGCCGGATCCCGCCCGTTGACGGCGAACACGGTTCCGTCCGGCGCGCTGCCGTAGACCCGGTCGCCCACCACCACCGGCTCGGGGAGGGAGGCCGGCACCCGGTCGGACCGCTCGCTCAGCCGGACCGGCGTCTGCCCGACGAGCCTGCCCCGCCGGGCGTCGACGGCGAGCATCCGCCCGTCGGGCGCGCTCACGTACACATGCCGGCCGTCCGCCGCCGGCCTGGACGCCCGCACGACCCCCGTCTCCAGGGTCCACACCTGCTCACGCGCCCTGAGGTCCACGGCCGTCAACGCCCCGCCGCTCGCCATGAGATGGACGACCTCCCCGCGCACGCTGCCCTGTGCCTGCGCCAGGGGCACACGCAACGGCACCCGCACGGTCGTGCGGCTGCGGGGGTCGTAGCGCACGACGGCCCGCGCCTCACCGCGTGCCGGGTCGACGGCCAGCGCCACGAGCGCCCCGTCCGCCGTGCCGACGGCCTCCAGGTCACCGTCCAGCATTGCCTGCCACCGCGCCGCACCCGTCCGCGGATCCACCGCCGTGACCCGCGTCCGGCTCCCGTCACCGGACACGCTCACCGCGTACGCCAGCCGGTCGCCGGGGAACGAGACGAAGTACGGCACGTCCTGCCCCGGCACCCGGTGGCTCCAGCGCACCCGTCCCGAGGCGGCCTCCACCCCGCTGACCGTGCCGTCGGATCCGGTGAGCAGCACCATGCCCCCCACGGCCCGCAGCCCGCCGTACGCCGGCAGCTCCCGCCGGGACACCCCGCCCGAGGCCAGGTCGACGACCGTGAGCTCCCGTCCCTGACCGAGTCCGCCCAGCACCCTGCCGTCCGCCACGACCGGGGCCCCGGCCGGCGGCCCGCTCGCTGCGGTGCCCTTCAGCGCCCGCCGCCACAGCAGCCGCCCGTCCACGGAGTCCCGCGCGAACACCAGCCCTTCCTGCGCGCACACCACGGCGTCCGCCGCGTACGAGCACTGCGGCGTGCTCCGGCCGTCGAGCGGCTCCGCCTCCCACCCGGAGAACGCGGCGGCCGTGGTCCGCGGCGAGGCGACCTCCCGCGCCGGATCCGCACCCCCGGGCAGACCCACCACCGCCAGCGCCCCGGCGACCGCCAGTCCCAGGGCCCCGGCCACCACGGCCCCCCGTTTCCGCAGCCGGCCGGACCCCTCACGCACCGGCGCCTCGGCAGCAGGCGCTTCGGCAGCCGGAGCCTCGGGGGCGGGCGCCTCGGGGGCGGGCTCCGCCGGCTCCTCCCCGGCCCGCTCCGGGGGTACGAAGACCTGCGTGTCGTACGACGCCGACACCGACCGCAGCTCCCGCATCAACTCGTCGGGGGAGGGCCGGTCCCCGGGCTCCTTGGCCAGGCACCGCAGCACGAGCGGAGCCAGCTCCTCGGGCACGCCGGTCAGCTCCGGCTCGTCGTGCACGACCTGGTAGGCGACCACGTACGGACTGTCCGAGTCGAACGGCCCCCGCCCGGTCGCCGCGTGGACCATCACCGAGCCCAGCGCGAACACGTCGGCCGCGGGCCCGACCTCCCTCGGCCGACTGAACTGCTCGGGCGCCATGAACGGCGGTGTCCCGATGAGCTTCCCGGTCTCGGTGCGCAACTCGCTGTCCTTCGGCCGGGAGATGCCGAAGTCGATGACCTTCGGCCCGTCCTCGGCGAGCAGCACGTTGCCCGGCTTCAGATCCCGGTGCACGACCCCGACCCGGTGGATGTCCCGCAGCGCCTCCGCGAGCCCGGCCATCAGCCGCCGCAACCGGGCAGGGGCCAAGGGCCCGTTCCGCTTCACCTCCTGGGCGAGCGTGGGACCCGGGATGTACAAGGTGGCCATCCAGGGCCGCCCCGCCTCGGGGTCGGCGTCCACGACCGGCGCGGTGAAGGCCCCGCTGACCCGCCGGGCGGCCCCCACCTCCTGCCGGAAACGCCCCCGGAACTCGGGGTCCTTGGCGAACTCCGCGTGCACGACCTTGACCGCGAGCGTCATCCCGGAGGTGCTGCGCGCCAGGTGCACGACCCCCATCCCCCCGGAGCCCAGGCAGGACTCCAGGCGGTAGTGCCCGGCGTATTCGGGAAGTTCCGCTTCCGCGCCCGCTCCGGCGTTCCGCTGTGGCGCCATGGAACCACCCCCGTGCTGTTCGTCCGCGCGCGCGACGCACGGAGCCTAGTCGAAGACTCGTGCGGGACAGAGGCGGCTTGCTAGCCTCCCGGCACGAGTCGCGCACACGTGCCGCATGCCGTGATGCGCGGGAATCAACGGGACCCCACGCCAGCCGTGGGGCTCAACGGGGGAGAACTTCATGTCCGTCGACCACACCGAGGAACTCGAACGCAGAGGCGAGGGAGAAGCCGTCACCATGGCGGCGACGGCCCTGCGCTCGTACTCCGTCGCTCCGGGTGTCCGCCTGAACGTCCGCAGCGGCCCCGGTACCGGCTACGCCCTCGTCCGCGTCCTGCCCGAAGGAGCCAGGGTCACGATCATCTGCCAGAGGCCCGGCACCACCGTGGCGGGCCCGTACGGCAGCTCGAACATCTGGGACAACATCGGCGACGGCGAGTACGTCTCGGACGCCTACGTGAACACCGGCAGCGACGGTTACGTCCGTCCGCGCTGCGGATAGCCCGCACAGAGCCCGCGGCCGGGCGAGGGTGATAATCGACCCGTGAGTGCAGAAGACAGCACCCCTGCCGCCGCGGGCTCCACGGCCGAGGCCTCCGGCCCCCGGCCCGAGCCCCTGCGCTTCTTCGGCACGACCTGGCTGCACCACGACCGCGGCTACACAGCCCGCCGTATCGCCGTGGCCGTCGGCTCCCTGGCCACCGCCGGTGCCTCCTGCCTCGTCCTCCGCCTCGCCTACCAGGGTCTCCGGATCGCCGCGATCGGCGGCTTCGTCACGGTCCTCATGGTCGCGATGTTCGCCCTCTGCAGCGCGATGGCCTTCCGCCACACCCGGGCCGGCTTCACCAGCCGCCCCGACCCCGAGCGCCAGGCGTCCCTGCGCGGCCTTCTGGCCGTCGGCTTCGTCGGTTCCCTCCTCGCCTACTTCCTCCGCTCCCTCACCGAGGCACCCGGCGAGACGCTGCACCGCGAGGAGTACGAGGAGGCCCGCAAGCAGTACGAGAAGCGCACGTCGCGCCGCTCGGGCAACCCGAAGAACCGCCGCCGGGTCCAGTAACGCTTCGTTGCGTCGAGTGATCCCGGCGGTTCGTGGGCCGCCCCGGCTCCTCCGGGCCACCCCCGCCCAACTCCCGCCGCTCTCACCGAAATCTCACCCCTCACCACCCCGTCCCGCGGCCACCATGGCCGTATGACCACACCTCCCTCCGCCCACCACCCCACCGGAGCCCGCCCCGCCCCCGAACCCCCTGACGAACACCCCACCTCCGAGCCCGCCCGCTCCGCCCGGGCGCACTCCTTCAACGCCGCCGCGGCCCAGTACGCGGCCAACCGCCCCTCCTACCCCCCCGGCCCTCTTCGACGCGATAGAAGACCTGACCGGACGCCCCCTCACCGGCACCCGCGTCGCGGACGTCGGCGCCGGGACCGGCATCGCCACGGCCCTCCTGCACGCGAGGGGCGCGCACGTCATCGCCGTGGAACCCGGTGACGGCATGGCGGCCCAGTTCCGCCGCACCCTCCCGGGCATCCCGATCGTCCGCGGCACCGGCGACGACCTCCCCCTCACCGACGACTCCGTCGACCTCCTCACCTACGCGCAGGCCTGGCACTGGACCGACCCCACCCGAGCCGTCCCCGAAGCCCTGCGCGTCCTGCGCCCCGGCGGCGCCCTCGCCCTG
Organism: Streptomyces sp. NRRL B-1140; assembly: GCF_001280065.1. Lineage (GTDB taxonomy): Bacteria > Actinomycetota > Actinomycetes > Streptomycetales > Streptomycetaceae > Streptomyces. The sequence goes on along the minus strand of NZ_LGEA01000117.1, from coordinate 4,525 downwards.
TGGTGGAACACCGACGCCCTGGACGTCCCCTGGATCGCCGAGGCCGCCACCCGCACCGAGCGCCACTTCCGCATCGACGTCTCCGCGGAGAAGCGCAACGTCAACGCCCGCGCCGCCGACCCCACCGGCCTCCTCGACTTCACCCGCCGAACGGTCCGCTGGAGCCGCCGCGTCCCGGTCGACACCCACCTCGCCAACATCGGCAGCCATTCGGTCTTCCTCACGCACGACCCGGAACGCACCGCAGCCTTCCTGGCCGCGGAACGCGAGCACCTCCTCCGCACCTTCCCGGACGGACTCGTGGAGGAGGTCTACGAGGTGGTCCTCCTCCTGGCCGAGACCCCGGCCGCTTGACGCACCCAACCCCCGGGAGCATTATTCATCGCATGATGAATAATGCTCCCGGGAGCTCACCACGCCCGGGCCCCGCCCCCGACCGTCCGCCGACACCGCACACCCCAGCCGTCCACGCCGAGCACCTCAGCGTCACCCGCGGCACCCGCACCGTCCTGCGCAACCTCGGCTTCACCGTTCCCCGAGGCCAGATCACCGGTCTCCTCGGCCCCTCCGGCTGCGGCAAGTCGACCCTCATGCGCGCCCTCGTCGGCACCCAGGCCAAGGTCACCGGCACCCTCGACGTCCTCGGCCACCCCGCCGGCCACCCCACCCTGCGCACCCGCATCGGCTACGTCACCCAGGCCCCGTCCGTCTACGACGACCTGACCGTCCGCCAGAACCTGGACTACTTCGCCGCGATCCTGAACCCCGGCCGGGCAGCCGCCGACCGCCGTGCCGAGGACGTCACCCGGGCCATAGCCGACGTCGACCTCACCACCCACGCCGACTCCCTCGCCGGCAACCTCTCCGGCGGCCAGCGCAACCGCGTCTCCCTCGCCGTCGCCCTCCTCGGCACGCCCGACCTGCTCGTCCTCGACGAACCGACCGTCGGCCTCGACCCGGTCCTGCGCCGCGACCTCTGGAACCTCTTCGACGACATCGCGACCGCCCGCGGCGCCACTCTCCTGGTCTCCTCCCACGTCATGGACGAGGCCGAACGCTGCCACCGCCTCCTCCTCATGCGCGACGGCGAACTCCTGGCCGACGACACCCCCGACGCCCTGCGCGCCCGCACCGGCACCGACACGGTCGAGGAGGCCTTCCTCCACCTGGTCGACGAGGCGAAGGCAGCACCCCGCACGAAGGAGACGACCCGATGACCACCACCCCGCCCAGGACGACCACCCCACCCAGGGCCCTGAACGCCTCCCGCACCACCGCCACCGCGGCCAGGGTCCTGCGCCAGCTCACCCACGACCCCCGCACCATCGCGCTGCTGGTCCTCATCCCCTGCGTGATGCTGCTCCTGCTGCGCTACGTCTTCGACGGCAGCCCCCGCACCTTCGACGGCATCGGCGCGTCCCTCCTCGGCATCTTCCCGCTCATCACGATGTTCCTGGTGACGTCCATCGCCACCCTGCGCGAACGCACCTCAGGCACCCTCGAACGCCTCCTCGCCATGCCCCTCGGCAAGGGCGACCTCATCGCCGGCTACGCCCTCGCCTTCGGCACCCTCGCGATCATCCAGTCCGCCCTGGCCACCGGCCTCGCCGTCTGGTTCCTCGGCCTCGACGTCACCGGCAGCCCCTGGCTCCTCCTCCTGGTGGCCCTCCTCGACGCCCTCCTCGGCACGGCCCTCGGCCTCTTCGTCTCGGCCTTCGCGGCCTCGGAATTCCAGGCGGTCCAGTTCATGCCGGCGGTGATCTTCCCCCAGCTCCTCCTGTGCGGGCTGTTCACCCCACGCGACAACATGCACCCGGCCCTGGAGGCCCTCTCCGACGTCCTGCCCATGTCCTACGCCGTCGACGGCATGAACGAGGTCCTGCACCACAGCGACATGACCGCCACCTTCGTCCGGGACACCCTGATCGTCGCCGGCTGCGCCCTCCTGGTCCTGACCCTGGGCGCCGCGACCCTGAGGCGCCGGACGGCGTAGCCGGCCCGGCGCGACATCCCGCCCAGCGGACACCCGAGCCGTCCCCCACTCCCCGGTGCGAGGATGGACCCCGGACGACGCACCCTTCGGAGGCACCCCGCGCCATGACCCAGAAAGTCGCAGTCCTCGGCACCGGCAAGATCGGCGAAGCCCTGCTCAGCGGAATGATCCGCGCCGGCTGGACCCCGTCCGACCTCCTGGTCACCGCCCGCCGCCAGGAACGAGCCGAGGAACTCCGCAGCCGCTACGGCGTCACCCCGGTCACCAACCCCGAGGCCGCCAAGACCGCCGACACCCTGATCCTCACGGTCAAGCCGCAGGACATGGGCACCCTCCTCGACGAGCTCGCCCCCCACGTCCCCGCCGACCGCCTGGTCATCAGCGGCGCCGCCGGCATCCCCACGGCCTACTTCGAGGAGCGCCTCGCTCCCGACACCCCGGTCGTCCGCGTCATGACGAACACCCCCGCCCTCGTCGACGAGGCGATGTCCGTCATCTCCGCGGGCACCCACGCCACCGCCGACCACCTCGCCCACACCGAGGAGATCTTCGGCGCCGTCGGCAAGACGCTCCGCGTCCCCGAGTCCCAGCAGGACGCCTGCACCGCCCTCTCCGGCTCCGGCCCGGCCTACTTCTTCTACCTGGTCGAAGCCATGACCGACGCCGGCATCCTCCTCGGCCTGCCCCGCGACAAGGCCCACGACCTCATCGTCCAGTCCGCCATCGGCGCCGCGACGATGCTCCGCGACAGCGGCGAACACCCGGTCAAGCTCCGCGAGAACGTCACGTCCCCCGCCGGCACGACGATCAACGCCATCCGCGAACTGGAGAACCACGGCGTACGGGCCGCCCTCATCGCCGCCCTCGAAGCCGCCCGCGACCGCAGCCGCGCCCTGGCCTCCGGCAACAACAGCTGACCACCCGGGGGCGGGCCCACCACCCGCCCCCGCACCGGCGTCACCTCAGACCGTCACCACGGCCCCGGCCGCCTCCGGCACGGCCGGCAGCAGCCCGATCGCCCGATACGCGGCATCCACCGTCGGCCGGGCCATCCCCCGAGCCCGCTCGGCCCCCTCCCGCAGCACCCCTTCCACATACGCGGGATCCGCGCACAACTCCTTGTGCCTCTCCCGAAGGGGCCGGAGCACCTCGACCACGGCCTCGGCGGTGTCCCTCTTCAGATCCCCGTACGACGTGTACGCCCCGGCCAGCTCCTCAGGAGCCCCACCGGTGCACGCGGCGAGGATCTCCAGCAGATTCGCGAGCCCCGGCCGGTCCTCCCGGTCGTAGACGACCTCCCGCCCGCTGTCGGTCACCGCCCGCATGACCTTCTTGCGCACCACGTCCGGCTCGTCCAGCAGATAGACGATCCCCGGCCCGACGTCGTCGCTCTTGCCCATCTTCGACGCCGGCTCCTGCAGGTTCATCACCCGCGCCGCCACCTCCGGCCGCGTGGCCCGCGGCACCACGAACGTGTGCCCGTACCGCTGGTTGAACCGCACGGCGATGTCCCGTGCGAGCTCCACGTGCTGCCGCTGATCGTCCCCGACCGGTACCGCGTCGGCCCCGTACGCCAGGATGTCCGCCGCCATCAGCACGGGATACGTCAGCAGCGACAGCCGCACGCTCCCGCCCCGCCGCTGCTCCCGCGCGGCCTTCTCCTTGTACTGGATCATCCGCCGCATCTCACCGTCGGTGGCCACGCACTCCAGCACGTACGACAGCCGGGCGTGCTCGTCCACATGGCTCTGCACGAACACCGTGCACAGTCGCGGATCCAGACCGGCCGCCAGCAGCAGCGTCGCCGACTGCCGGCTCAGCCTCAGCACCCGCGCGGGATCGTGGTCCACGGTCAGTGCGTGCAGATCGACGACACAGAACAACGCCTCCGCCTCGTGCTGGTCCACGGCGGCCCACCGCCGCATGGCCCCCAGATAGTTCCCCAGCGTCAGATGTCCCGTCGGCTTGACCCCGCTGAAGACCCGCGTCATCTCTCCTCCACCTCCCGGTCGGGACCGCCGCCCCGGGCGGCCGCCCCTCCGTGGTTCCGGGAGGGAGAAACGAAAACGGCCGCCGAAGCGGCGGCCGTTGAGTGCGTACGTGAGCGCGGCCGCCGTCAGGCGGCCCACCACAGCCGGGTGCACGTACGCGTCGTCATGAAGCCCAGGCTACGCCCCGGGAGTGCCGCCCGCCCCTGAGTTGACACGCCCTACCCCCATCCGTAGTGTTCTCCGAGTTGCCCGACGTGAGCGCCGACTCCGGTCGGTCCCCGGGCGGCCACTCCGCAAGTACCCACCATTCAACGCCGCGCAGTACGTCTGCCGTCGCTGCATTGGCATGTGTATTTACGGAATGAGGAATCCCCGTTCGAAAGGACGCGGCCCCCGATTCGCTCGGGAGCCGGGGAATCCGCTAAAGTCTCACTCGTCGGAACGGCCCAACAGCCGCAAAGACAAACCCCGCTGACCGGGGATCAGGCCCGAAAGGATCTGATAGAGTCGGAACCGCCGGAAAGGGAAACGCGAAAGCGGG
>NZ_LGEA01000116.1 GCF_001280065.1 Streptomyces sp. NRRL B-1140 | reverse complement strand
CAACGAGCGCACCCGCTTCACCTTCCCGCGCCAGCGCCGCGGCCGCCGCCTGTGCCTGGCCGACTTCTTCCGCCCCGAGGAGTCCGGCGAGACGGACGTGGTGGGCCTGCAGGTCGTCACCGTCGGCTCGCGCATCGGCGAGGAGACCGCCCGGCTCTTCGAGGCCAACGCCTACCGCGACTACCTCGAACTGCACGGGCTCTCCGTGCAGCTGGCCGAGGCGCTCGCCGAGTACTGGCACGCACGCGTGCGCTCCGAGCTCGGCTTCGCGGGCGAGGACCCGGACGAGATGCAGGGCATGTTCGAGCTGAAGTACCGGGGCGCCCGCTTCTCCCTCGGCTACGGCGCCTGCCCGAACCTGGAGGACCGGGCGAAGATCGCCGACCTGCTGGAGCCGGAGCGCATCGGCGTCCGGCTGTCCGAGGAGTTCCAGCTGCACCCCGAGCAGTCCACGGACGCCATCGTGATCCACCACCCGGAGGCGAAGTACTTCAACGCCCGTTGAGCCGTCCCACCGGGCACACGGGCCAAAAGAGGCGCTTCTCCAGCGCACGACGTAGACTGGTCGGTCCACCGCAGGCCGGTTCCCCTCGTGGGAGCCGGCCTGAACGTCCCTCAAGGAGGTACGTGGATGACCAGTACGGTCCCCGCGCTCGGAACACTTCCCCAAGCTCTCGGCTCCGCTCGAGCAGGGGATACCCCAACGGCCGAGGGCTCCGCCCTGCAAGCGGTGCTCCTCGACATGGACGGCACCCTGGTGGACACCGAGGGCTTCTGGTGGGACGTCGAGGTCGAGGTCTTCGCCTCCCTCGGCCACACGCTCGACGAGTCCTGGCGGCATGTCGTGGTCGGCGGTCCCATGACCCGCAGCGCGGGCTTCCTCATCGAGGCCACCGGCGCCGACATCCCCCTCGAGGAGCTCACCGTGCTCCTGAACAACGGATTCGAGGCCCGCATCGACCGCGCCCTGCCGCTCATGCCCGGCGCCGGCCGGCTGCTCGCCGAGCTGTACGAGTACGAGATCCCCACCGCCCTCGTCTCCGCCTCGCACCGGCGCATCATCGACCGGGTCCTCACCTCGCTCGGAGCCCACCACTTCAGCCTGACCGTGGCCGGTGACGAGGTGCCGCGCACCAAGCCCCACCCCGACCCGTACCTGGCCGCCGCCGCCGGACTCGGCGCGGACCCGGCCCGGTGCGCCGTCATCGAGGACACCGCGACGGGAGTCGCCGCCGCCGAAGCCGCGGGCTGTCAGGTCGTGGCCGTGCCCTCCGTGGCCCCCATCGCGCCCGCCCTGCGCCGCACGGTCGTCACCTCCCTCGAAGAGGTCGACCTGACATTTCTGCACGGCCTGATGACGGAAATGCGCTAGGCGTTCACCCAGCGTGCAGCGGCGTTAGAGCGGCAATTCCGAAGGTGAATTCGCAGCCCTCCGGACGATCGAATTCCCGTACCTTCGAACCCGTTTACGCGTGTGACGTTCCCCACGCATTCCGGGCTCGACAGCCGATTCGGCGTGTGCTGGGCACCCCCTCACGGGGGTGGTCGGCGTGCCCTTGTGTCCCGATTGATGGAACGCTGCACCAAAGCTTCCGCTGTCGGGTTTTCGGTCTGTCCGCGCCCGGTTCCACAGCGTGATGGGTGCTCAACTCCGGTGGTTGCGAACCCTCCTGCCGGCCCGGACTAACCTCGTCGCGAGAACATCGCCCCACCCCCGTGATCCGCTGCGCCACCCCTGCATGCCGGGTACACGGAGTCGACAGCTCTGGAGAAACTCGAGCATGAACCGCAAGACTTTGGTGCTGCCGGCCGTGATCGGCCTGCTCGCGCCGGTGCTCGCCGCCTGCGGAGGGTCCGACAGCGGGAGCAGCGACAGCGACGCGATCGTCGTCGGCACCACGGACCGGTTCACCGCCTCGAAGGACGCCCCGGCGCCCCTCGACCCGGCCTACGCCTACGACGTCGGCACCTGGAACATCCTGCGCCAGACCGTGCAGACCCTGATGATCCAGCCGCGCGGCGAGGGCGAGCCGGTACCGGAGGCCGCCGAGCGGTGCGGCTTCACCGACACCGGCAACGAGCGCTACGCCTGCACCCTGCGCGACGGCCTGAAGTTCTCCAACGGCAACGCTGTCACCGCGGCCGACGTGAAGTACTCCATCGACCGCGCCCGCTCCCTCAAGGCCGACAGCGGCGTGTTCGCGCTGCTGTCCACCATCGACACGATCGAGACCCAGGGCGACCGCGAGGTCATCTTCCACCTCAAGACGGCCGACGCGACCTTCCCCTACAAGCTGTCGACCCCGGTCGCCGGCATCGTCGACCCCGAGGACTACCCGAAGAACAAGCTGCGCGACGGCTTCGACCTGGAGGGCTCGGGCCCCTACACCCTCAAGGCCGACGTCGAGAACAACGAGCTGGTCAAGGCCGAGTTCACCAAGAACCCCGACTACAAGGGGACCCTCAAGGTGAACAACGACAAGGTCGACATGGTGTCCTTCAAGGACGCCGACGCCATGGGCGAGGCGCTGAACAAGGGCGACATCGACCTGATGACCCGCGCCATGTCGCCGGACCAGATCCGCAAGCTCTCGGGCGACGCGGACACCGACATCGACCTCGTCGAAATGCCCGGCCTGGAAATCCGCTACCTGGGCTTCAACACCGACGCCCCCACGGTGAAGTCCAAGGCCGTACGCCAGGCGATGGCCCAGGTCGTCAACCGCAGCGCCCTGGTCTCCAAGGTCTACGGCTCCCAGGCCGAGCCGCTGTACTCGCTGGTCCCGGCCAGCGTCACCGGCCACTCCAACTCGTTCTTCAACAAGTACGGCGAGCCGAACGTCACCAAGGCCCGTTCCCTGCTCAACCAGGCGAACATCACCACCCCGGTGAAGCTGACGCTGCACTACACCACCGACCACTACGGCCCGGCCACCAAGAAGGAGTTCGAGGTCCTGCGCGACCAGCTGAACTCCAGCGGCCTCTTCGACGTCGGCATCAAGGGCACTCCCTGGGACACCTTCCGCCCGGCCGAGAAGAAGGGCGACTACGACGTCTACGGCATGGGCTGGTTCCCTGACTTCCCGGACGCCGACAACTTCCTCGCGCCGTTCCTGGACGCCGACAACACCCTCGGCTCGCCGTACGCCAACCGCCAGATCCGCAACACCCTGATCCCGGAGTCCCGCCGCGAGGCGGACCGGCTGTCCGCCTCCAGCAGCCTGACGGACATTCAGGACATCGTCGCCGGCGACGTGCCGGTGCTGCCCCTGTGGCAGGGCAAGCAGTACGTCGCCGCCCGCGACGACGTCACGGGTACCGCGTACGCGCTCAACTCCGCCTCGACGCTCCAGCTGTGGGAGCTCGGGCGGGGCGTGAGCGGCTGACCGACCCGATGGATCCCCGGGGGCCGGTGACCGTGGCCCCCGGGGAACCGTGCCCCGGAGCCAGGGACGTGCTCCGGGAGTTCTCGAGAACCGACGACAAAGGCACACACGTGAACCTACGCAACCAGTGGCCGGTCCTGCCCATCGTGGCCGGGCTCGCCTCCGGACTGCTGACCGGCTGTGGCACGGAGAGCGGAGACTCCGCGGGGGACGGCTCCAACGTGGTGGTGGGGATGTCCGACGACGTCCTGGCCACGGACCCGGCCTCCGGCTACGACCCCGGCTCCTGGCTGTTGTTCAACAACGTCTTCCAGTCCCTGCTGAGCTTCCCCAAGGGCGCCACGGAACCCCAGCCGGAGGCCGCCGAGAGCTGCACCTTCACGGACACGCAGAGCTCGGTCTACCGGTGCACGCTGAAGGACGGCCTCAAGTTCAGCAACGGTGACAAGCTCACCTCCGAGGACGTGAAGTTCTCCTTCGACCGGATGCTGAAGATCAACGACCCCGACGGGCCCGCGATCATGTTCCCCACGCTCGACAAGGTCGAGACACCGGACGAGACGACGGTCGTCTTCCACCTCAACACGTCCGACGCCACCTTCCCCAGCAAGATCGCCTCCGGCGCCGGGTCCATCGTCGACCACGACGAGTACGACGCGGGCAAGCTGCGCAAGGACCACAAGGCCGTCGGCTCCGGCCCGTACAAGCTCGACTCGATCGACGACGACCAGGCGGTCTTCTCCGTCAACGAGAACTACAAGGGCACCGCCAAGGTGAAGAACACCGGCGTGACGCTGAAGTTCTTCGACGGCGACCAGACCGCCCTGAAGCAGGCCATCCAGAACGAGGAGGTCGACATCGCCTACCGCGGCCTCACCGCGGGCGACGTCGCCGACATGGAGAAGGCCGACGACGGCACCGGCACCGAGGTCGTCGAGGGCAGCAGCGCCGAGGTCCAGCACCTGGTGTTCAACATGGACGACCCGGTCGCCGGAAAGATCGGCGTCCGCAAGGCCATCGCCCACCTGCTCGACCGCGAAGCCCTCATCAAGGACGTCTACCAGGGCACCGCCACCCCGCTGTACTCGATCATCCCGGCCGGAATCGCGGGCCACAACACGGCCTTCTTCGACACCTACGGCGCCCGCCCCTCCAAGGCCAAGGCCCAGGCCGCGCTGCGCGAGGACGGCATCACCGGCAGGGTGAAGCTCACCCTCTGGTCGACCCCGTCCCGCTACGGCCCCGCCACCGACCAGGAGCTGGAGGCCATCGCCGGCCAGCTCAACACCAGCGGCCTGTTCGACGCGAGCGTCAAGTCCGTCCCCTTCGGCCAGTACGAGAAGGACATCGCCGCCGGCAAGTACGGCGTCTACGTCAAGGGCTGGGTGCCCGACTACCCGGACGCCGACAACTTCACAGCCCCCTTCTTCGGCGAGGGCAACGTGCTGAGCAACAACTACGACAACAGCACGATCACCGGCTCGCTCATCCCACGCACCGCCGCCCTGACCAACCGGGCTTCCACCGACAAGGAGTTCGGCGAACTGCAGGACATCGTCGCCGACGAACTCCCCGTCCTGCCGGTGTGGCAGGCCAAGCAGTACGCGGTCGTCCGCGACGGCGTCTACGGCCTCGAGTACTGCCTCGACGCCTCGACGGTCTTCCGCTTCTGGGAACTCAGCAAGGACGCCTGACGCACCCAAGCGAAAAAGGGCGCCTCCCGCTCTGCGGGAGGCGCCCTCTCGTGTACCGGATCGCGGACGCTACTGCGCGCCCGGACGCACCAGCCCGCTCTCGTACGCGTACACCGCCGCCTGCACCCGGTCACGCAGGCCCAGCTTCGTCAGCACATGCCCCACGTGCGTCTTGACGGTGGTCTCACTGACGAACAGATCGGCGGCGATCTCCGCGTTGGACAACCCGCGCGCCACCAGCTTCAGCACCTCGACCTCCCGGTCGGTGAGTGTGTGCAGCGTGTCCGGCACCGGCTCGTCCCCCGACGGCAGATGCGTGGCGTACTTGTCCAGCAGCCGGCGCGTGATGCTCGGCGCGAGCATCGCCTCGCCCCCGGCGACGACCCGGATGGCCTGCACCAGCTCGTTGGCGGGCGCGTCCTTGAGCAGGAACCCGCTGGCACCGGCGCGCAGCGCCTCCACCACGTACTCGTCGAGATCGAAGGTGGTCAGCACCAGCACCTTCGCCGGGCCGTCCCGCTCGGGCCCGGTGATCTGCCGGGTCGCCTCCACACCGTCCATCCGCGGCATGCGGATGTCCATCAGAACCACATCGGGCTGTAGCGCACGCACCTGGTCGAGTGCCTGCAGTCCGTCACCGGCCTCCCCGACGACCGCGATGTCCTGCTCGGCCTCCAGGATCATCCGGAAGCCGGTACGGAGCAGCGGCTGGTCGTCGACCAGTAGGACGCGGATGGCCACGTAAGTCTCCTTCGCTAGTCCGGCCCCATTCTGCCCTGCGCGGGCCCACCGGACTCAGGCACCCTCACCGGCGACGGGCTGCACGGGAAGTCCCCCCGCCCGCACCGGCAGCGGATACGGCGGGGGAGTGCCCCCGAACTCCGGGCAGTGCGCCTGGTGATCGCACCAGCCGCACAACTTCGTCGGGCGCGGCCGCCAGTCACCCGTCTCGGTGGCGAGCCGGATCGCCTCCCACAGCGCCAGCAGCTTGCGCTCCACCCGCTCCAGATCGGCGAGGACCGGGTCGTACGTCAGCACCTGGCCGCTGCCGAGGTAGACCAGCTGCAGCCGCCGGGGGACCACGTTCTTCAGCCGCCACACCACCAGGGCGTAGAACTTCATCTGGAACAGGGCGCCCTCGGAGTACTCCGGCCTGGGTGCCTTGCCCGTCTTGTAGTCGACGATGCGGACCTCGCCCGTGGGCGCCACGTCGACCCGGTCGATGATGCCGCGCAGCCGCAGCCCCGACTCCAGCTCGGCCTCGACGAACAGCTCCCGCTCGGCCGGCTCCAGACGGCTGGGATCCTCCAGGGTGAACCAGCGCTCGACCAGCTGCTCCGCCTCGCCCAGCCAGCGCGCCAGCCGCTCACCCTCGGGATCGTCGGCGAACAGCTCCACGACCTCCGGCCGCGTCTCGCGCAGCCGGTCCCACTGACCGGGGATCAGCGACTTCGCCCGCGGCGCCGTGCGCTCGGCCGCCGGGGCGTCGAAGAGCCGCTCCAGCACGGCGTGCACCAGGGTGCCCCGGGTCGCGGCCTCGCTCGGCTTCTCCGGCAGCCGGTCGATCACCCGGAAGCGGTACAGCAGCGGGCACTGCATGAAGTCACTGGCACGCGAGGGGGACAGCGAGGCCGGCGGTATGGCGGTGGACCCGGTCACGAGGGCGCTCACGGCGGCGGTCTCGGCCGCTGCCTCCGCCACCGGCCGGGCCTCGGCCTCCGTCCGTACCTCCGCCGCCGTCCCCACTGCCGCCTCGGCAGGCCCGGCCGGGCCCGGCGGATCCACCGCCGCGGCCGGACTGCTGTCGGGCTGCCCCGCGCCCTCGGTGCTCGTCTCCATGCCCCAGACCTTACGGCCCGCCACTGACAGTGACCCGGCCGCGTTCCGTGGGGGAAGCCGGGAGAGGAGGTCGACGTACGGGAAACACAGGGGTGCCGGGGCGAAACGCGCCACGACGGACGCATACCATCGACTCGAGACCCTCCCGTCCGGCAGGCGCGGGAGACGCTTCGATCGAGGGGACACCGGTGGACGAGAGCGGCGGGCGCGGGCGGCCGCGGTCCGGCAACGACGAGTCGGCCGAGCGCCACGCGGGGCGTCCGGACCGGGCCACCGACCCGATCCCCACCGACGAACACCCCCGGAACGCCCACCACCTGACTCCCGAGCAGCCCACCCCGGCACCGGAGCAGTCCACTGAGGCCCCGATGCCGGCCCCGGGCCCGGCGCCCCCCCCCGGGGGCCCCGAAGCCCCCCCACAACCCCCCACCCCCCCCGCCCGCCCCCCCAACCCCCCCCCCCCCCCCCCCGCGGCGCCGACCCCCCCCCGCCCGACGCCCCCCCCACCCCCCCCCCCGGCTACGCCCGCCGGTACCTCTCCGACAGACGCGCCGGCGACCCGGCCGACAGCGTCGGACGGCCCTGAGAGCGACCCGCAGGCGGAGGAAGCCCCCACCGTCGGCCCTGCACCGGACCCGCGGACCCCGCACACCACCGCCCCCGCCCCGGCGGAACCCGACGGCGACCGGCCGCACCAGGGCGACACCCACCCCGACCGCGCCTACGCGAGTGGTCCGCACTCGGCACCTTCCGCCGGCCGGCCCGAGCCGGATCGACCGGGCCAGGCCCCGGACGCGGGCGAACAGGACCGTCCGCAGCCCGCGGGCCCCACCCCCGCCCCCGGCCACTCGAGCCACCACGGCGACCGCCCCCTCGCGCACTCCGCAGACGGCAAGGGCCCCGCCCCCCAGCGGCCCGAGCCCCGGGGCGGGCTGCTCATGGGGCGGCCCTTCGGGGTGCCCGTGTACGTCGCGCCGAGCTGGTTCCTCGTCGCCGCGCTGATCACCTGGGTCTTCGGCGGCCAGCTGGAGCGCGTGCTGCCCGAGCTCGGCGCCGCCCGCTACCTCGTCTCCCTCTTCTTCGCGGTCGCCTTCTACGCATCCGTACTGGTCCACGAACTGGCCCACACGGTCGCCGCCCTCCGCTTCAAGCTCCCGGTCCGCCGCATCCGGCTCCAGTTCTTCGGCGGCGTCTCCGAGATCGAGAAGGAGGCCGAGACCCCCGGCCGCGAGTTCGTGCTCGCCTTCGTCGGGCCCCTGCTCTCCCTCGTCCTCGCCGGCGTCTTCTACGCCGCCCTGCTGGCCGTGGAACCCGGCACCGTCCCGGGCGTCCTGCTCGCCGGCCTGATGATCTCCAACCTCATCGTCGCCGCGTTCAACCTCCTGCCCGGCCTGCCCCTCGACGGCGGCCGCATGCTCCGGGCCGTGGTCTGGAAGATCACCGGCAAGCCGATGACCGGAACCATCGCCGCCGCCTGGGTCGGCCGCGCCCTCGCCGTCTCCGTCCTCATCGGACTACCACTGCTCACCCAGTCCGGCGCCCTCGGCACCGACGCCGTCGACAACGTCGGCATGGACACCGTCCTCGACGCCCTGCTCGCCGCCATCCTCGCCGCGATCATCTGGACCGGCGCCGGCAACAGCCTGCGCATGGCCCGCCTGCGCGAGCACCTCCCCGAACTGCGCGCCCGCGCCCTCACCCGCCGCGCGGTCCCCGTCGAGACCGACACCCCCCTCTCGGAGGCCCTGCGCCGCGCCAACGCCGCCGGCGCCCGCGCCCTGGTCGTCGTCGACGCCGACGGCAAGCCCCTCTCCCTCGTCCGCGAGGCCGCCATCGTCGGCGTACCCGAGCACCGCCGCCCCTGGGTCGCCGTCAGCGGCCTCGCCCAGGACCTCACCGACGGCATGCGCGTCTCCGCGGAACTGTCGGGCGAGGAACTCCTCGACGCGCTCCGAGAGACCCCCGCGACCGAGTACCTGGTCGTGGAGGAGACGGGCGAGATCTACGGCGTGCTGTCGGCGGCCGACGTGGAACGCGCCTTCGTGAAGGCGATGGCCAGGCCCAGCTGAGTGGTCGGAGCCCCCTCCCGGGACCGGTAGGCTGGTCACATGTCCGAACCGACCGGTGCCGCCCGCAGGCGCGGGCCCTTCAAGGTCGGGGACCAGGTTCAGCTGACCGACCCCAAGGGCCGCCACTACACGTTCACGCTCGAGGCCGGGAAGAACTTCCACACCCACAAGGGTTCCTTCCCGCACGACGAACTGATCGGCGCTCCCGAGGGCAGCGTTGTCCGCACCACGGGGAACGTCGCCTACCTCGCGCTGCGCCCCCTGCTCCCCGACTACGTCCTGTCCATGCCCCGCGGCGCCGCCGTGGTCTACCCCAAGGACGCGGGGCAGATCCTCGCCTTCGCCGACATCTTCCCCGGCGCGCGCGTCGTGGAGGCGGGCGTCGGCTCCGGCTCCCTCAGCAGCTTCCTGCTGCGGGCCATCGGCGACCAGGGCATGCTGCACAGCTACGAGCGCCGCGCCGACTTCGCCGAGATCGCCCAGGCGAACGTCGAGCGCTACTTCGGCGGCCCGCACCCCGCCTGGCAGCTCACCGTCGGCGACCTCCAGGACAACCTGTCCGACGCCGACGTCGACCGCGTCATCCTCGACATGCTCGCCCCCTGGGAGTGCCTGGAAGCCGTCTCCAAGGCACTCGTCCCCGGCGGCATCCTGTGCTGCTACGTGGCGACCACCACCCAGCTCGCCCGGACCGTGGAGTCCATCCGCGAGATCGGCTGCTTCAACGAGCCGACCTCCTGGGAGACGATGATCCGGAACTGGCACATCGAGGGCCTGGCCGTCCGCCCGGACCACCGGATGATCGGCCACACCGGCTTCCTGCTCACCGCCCGCCGCCTCGCCGACGGCGTCGAGCCGCCCATGCGCCGCCGCCGCCCCGCCAAGGGCGCCTACGGCGAGGACTACGCGGGGCCCAACGCCGACGGCGGCACCGCCCGCTGAAACGGCCCGTCACCGCGCCCAACGCATCGGCGCCGTGGCGGAGTTCCCGGATCCACACCGGAACTCCGCCACGGCGCCCTTTCGTTGCCGCCCCGGGTGAATGCTCCTGCGAGACCATTGACCTGCCGAAAGAGCCCTTACGGCCCTGGGCGCGCCACAGCGCGGGCGAAACTCCCGCGGTCCGCTGACACAACGGCAGGAACCGCAACCCTTCTGACTTCCCCGGCACAGGACACGCACACCCCGCCGTTCCCTCGGACTGTGACGTGTGGCACCATGCTGGCCACCCCACCGGCACAGCCCCAGGAGACCCTCCTAGTGCAGTCTTCCGCCGTCCCGGACCTCGCCCACACCCACACCCGCCCCATCCACTGGCTCGCCACCGCGACGGCCGTCGCCGGCGTCGTGGCCTTCTCCTCGATCCTGCAGCCCGGCGCGGCGACGGCGGCCCAGCCGACCGCCCCCGAGACCAAGAGCGCTCCGGCGCACCTGACTCCACCCGACCCGGCCACGGTCGCGTTCCCGATCGAGTGCGGCCCGGTGAAGGCCGTCGTGAAGAAACGGGCTTCCGGAGACCTCGACGGCGACGGCCGCCCCGAGACGGTGGCCGTGGTGCACTGCGACTCCCCGATGGGCACCCCGCCGGACGGCGTGTACGTCCTGACACGCGACGCCGACGGCGCCGAGCCGCGCGTCGTGGCCACCCTGCTCAACCCCAAGGACGGCACCACGGTCACCGACTTCGCCGTACGCGACGGAGCCGTCAGCGCCACGCTCCTCGGCTACTCGTCGGCCGACGTGCCGCGTTGCTGCCCCGACGTGAAGAGCGACGCGAAATGGCGTTGGCAGGACGGCTCGTTCGTCCGCTCCACGCCGGCCGGAGCGCGCAGCGTGTGAACCACGCGCGACGGAACGTGTGAGATATCAGACAGTAGTCACGGAAGGTAAAGAAGCGGTCACTCCGCGTCCGGACCGTACACCTCGGCCCTGTCCGAAACCCGGCGCACATGAATGCACTCGCCCGGACACTCCTTCGCGGAGTCGATCACGTCCGTGAGAAGCGGCAGCGGAACGGGCGTTGTCGCTCCCTTGTCCTGGAGCAACTCGTCGCCGGCGCTCTTGACATAGGCCAGACCATCGATGTCCAGCTCGAACACCTCCGGCGCGTACTGGGCGCAGATGCCGTCACCGGTACACAGATCCTGGTCGATCCAGACCTCCAGCTCCTCGCCTTCCGCCCCGGCCACCTGCTGCACGCTCATCTCTCCTGCCGTTTCTCCGCCGAGCCGGGCCGGGAATCCGGCCAGCTCCGGCGGGTGTTGAACAGCTCGACCCTACCTTCGCCTGGGTTCCAATCATGTTCGCTGGGTATTCCCCTGGCGTGAGGGAGAGCGCAAGGGTGAAGATCGGACACACCCCGACCGTCTTTGTGATCTAGGGGTTTCAATCGACACCCGCCCAGGTAGGGTCTGGAAGCGTCCAGCTCCCCTTGGAGGAGGTGAGGACCGTGGCAGCCCACGACGACGACATGAACCGCGGCATCCGCCCGGGACGCGGGTCCGACGACCCGGCCGGGCAGATCGCCTATCTCGAGCAGGAAATCGCCGTCCTGCGGCGCAAGCTCGCCGACTCTCCGCGACACACGAGGATTCTCGAAGAGCGGATCGTCGAGCTGCAGACCAACCTGGCCGGCGTGTCCGCGCAGAACGAACGACTCGCCAACACGCTCCGTGAGGCCCGCGACCAGATCGTGGCCCTCAAGGAGGAGGTCGACCGGCTCGCACAGCCACCGGCCGGCTTCGGGGTCTTCCTGACGGCGAACGAGGACGGCACCGCCGACATCTTCACCGGCGGCCGCAAGCTCAGGGTGAACGTCAGCCCCAGCGTCGAGCTCGACGAGCTCCGGCGCGGCCAGGAAGTAATGCTCAACGAAGCGCTCAACGTGGTCGAGGCCATGGAATTCGAGCGCGTCGGTGACATCGTCACCCTCAAGGAGATCCTCGAGGACGGCGAGCGAGCCCTCGTGCTCGGACACACCGACGAAGAGCGGGTGGTACGGCTCGCCGAGCCGCTGCTGGACGTGAACATCCGGCCCGGTGACGCCCTGCTCCTCGAACCCCGCTCGGGCTACGTCTACGAGATCGTCCCGAAGAGCGAGGTCGAGGAACTCGTCCTCGAAGAAGTCCCCGACATCGGATACGAGCAGATCGGCGGTCTCGGCGGCCAGATCGAGGCCATCCGCGACGCCGTCGAGCTGCCGTACCTCTACCCCGACCTGTTCAAGGAGCACGAGCTGCGGCCGCCGAAGGGCGTCCTGCTGTACGGGCCCCCCGGATGCGGCAAGACGCTCATCGCCAAGGCCGTGGCCAACTCGCTCGCCAAGAAGGTCGCCGAAGTGACCGGCCAGGCCGCCGGCAAGAGCTTCTTCCTCAACATCAAGGGCCCCGAGCTCCTGAACAAGTACGTCGGCGAGACGGAGCGGCAGATCCGCCTCGTCTTCCAGCGGGCCCGTGAGAAGGCCAGCGAGGGCACGCCCGTCATCGTCTTCTTCGACGAGATGGAATCCCTCTTCCGCACCCGCGGCTCCGGTGTCAGCTCGGACGTGGAGAACACCATCGTCCCGCAGCTGCTCGCCGAGATCGACGGCGTGGAGGGCCTGCAGAACGTGGTCGTGATCGGCGCCTCCAACCGTGAGGACATGATCGACCCCGCCATCCTGCGACCCGGCCGGCTCGACGTGAAGATCAAGATCGAGCGTCCGGACGCCGAAGCGGCCAAGGACATCTTCGGCAAGTACCTCACAGAGCGCCTCCCGCTGCACGGCGACGACCTCGGCGAGCACGCCGGCGACAAGGGCGCCACGGTCCAGAACATGATCCAGACGGCCGTGGAACACATGTACGCGGAATCCGAGGAGAACCGCTTCCTGGAGGTCACCTACGCCAACGGTGACAAGGAAGTCCTCTACTTCAAGGACTTCAACTCCGGCGCCATGATCGAGAACATCGTCGGCCGCGCCAAGAAGATGGCGATCAAGGACTTCCTCGAGAAGAACCAGAAGGGCCTCCGCGTCTCCCACCTCCTCCAGGCCTGCGTGGACGAGTTCAAGGAGAACGAGGACCTGCCGAACACCACCAACCCGGACGACTGGGCCCGCATCTCCGGAAAGAAGGGCGAACGGATCGTGTACATCCGTACGCTCATCACCGGAAAGCAGGGCGCGGACACCGGACGCTCCATCGACACGGTGGCGAATACCGGTCAGTACCTGTAAAAGACAGGGCGGCTGCGGGTGCCCTCGGCGGGTACCCGCAGCCGACTGTTTTTCGGGCCACGGCTGGAGCAACGCAATGACGCAAATGATCTCCCCACCAGCGCAAAGGCGTTCTAGGCTCTTGCGTACCGCCGAGTCGCGCAGTGCGGGGACGGGCACCGCACACGCAACCGAGCGCCAGCGGTATCTGAGCGGCGCCCACGACCGAGGGTGCCGCCGGGCAAGGAGGGCCGCATGACCGTACGGCGAGTAATGGGCATCGAGACGGAGTACGGGATCTCCGTCCCCGGCCACCCCAACGCCAATGCCATGCTCACCTCGTCCCAGATCGTGAACGCCTACGCGGCTGCGATGCACCGGGCCCGCCGGGCTCGCTGGGACTTCGAGGAGGAGAACCCGCTGCGGGACGCGCGAGGCTTCGACCTCGCCCGCGAGGCCGCCGACTCCAGCCAGCTCACCGACGAGGACATCGGCCTGGCCAACGTGATCCTCACCAACGGTGCACGGCTCTACGTCGACCACGCACACCCCGAGTACAGCTCCCCCGAGGTGACCAACCCCCGGGACGCCGTCCTCTGGGACAAGGCCGGCGAGCGGATCATGGCCGAGGCCGCCGAACGGGCCGCGCAGCTGCCCGGTGCCCAGCCGATCCACCTGTACAAGAACAACACCGACAACAAGGGCGCCTCCTACGGCACACACGAGAACTACCTGATGAAGCGGGAGACCCCCTTCTCGGACATCGTGCGCCACCTGACGCCCTTCTTCGTCTCCCGCCAGGTCTTCGCCGGAGCAGGCCGCGTCGGCATCGGCCAGGACGGGCACGAGCACGGCTTCCAGCTCAGCCAGCGAGCCGACTACTTCGAGGTCGAGGTCGGCCTCGAGACGACGCTCAAGCGCCCGATCATCAACACCCGCGACGAGCCGCACGCGGACGCCGAGAAGTACCGGCGCCTGCACGTGATCATCGGCGACGCGAACCTCTCGGAGATCTCGACCTACCTCAAGCTGGGCACGACCTCGCTGGTTTTGTCGATGATCGAGGACGGTTTCATCGCCGTCGACCTGGCCGTCGACCAGCCCGTCCGCACCCTCCACCAGGTCTCGCACGACCCGTCGCTCAAGCGCCTGGTCACGCTCCGCAGCGGCCGCACGCTCACCGCGGTCCAGCTGCAGATGGAGTACTACGAGCTGGCGCGCAAGTACGTCGAGGAGCGGTTCGGGGCCGACGCCGACGACCAGACCAAGGACGTCCTCTCGCGCTGGGAGGACACCCTCACCCGTCTGGAGCACGACCCGATGAGTCTGGCCGGAGAGCTCGACTGGGTCGCCAAGCGGGAGCTGATGGAGGGCTACCGGCGCCGGGACAGCCTCGACTGGGACGCGGCCCGGCTGCACCTGGTCGACCTCCAGTACGCCGACGTACGACCCGAGAAGGGCCTGTACAACCGTCTGGTGGCCCGCGGGCGCATGAAGCGGCTGCTGACCGACGCGGACGTGGAGCGGGCCCGCACGGTGCCGCCGGAGGACACCCGGGCCTACTTCCGCGGCCGCTGCCTGGAGCAGTACGCGGACGACGTCGCGGCGGCCTCCTGGGACTCGGTGATCTTCGATCTGCCGGGCCGGGACTCGCTGCAGCGGGTCCCAACCCTGGAACCGCTTCGCGGAACGCGTAATCACGTCAAGGAGCTCCTGGACCGCTGCCGCACCGCGGAAGACCTGGTCAGAGTTCTGTCGGGCGGGTGACCCCGATGAACGGGTACTCGTCCGTAACCGGCCGGACAGGGTGGAAAGTCCCTGGTCCGGGAATCATCGAGGTGGTCCCCGTACGTTGGAGCAACTGCGGGGCCATTGTCAGACCCGGCGAGTAGGGTCTGATCTTGACCGAGCAACTGTGTCGGGCGAACCGAGCGGGGTGAGGGATATGGCGACCAAGGACACCGGCGGCGGACAGCAGAAGGCCACGAAGTCCACCGAGGAGGTCGAGGAGCAGGCGCAGGACGCGCAGGCCTCCGAGGACCTCAAGGAGCGTCAGGAGAAGCTGAGCGACGACGTGGACTCCGTCCTCGACGAAATCGATGATGTGCTCGAAGAGAATGCCGAGGACTTCGTGCGCTCCTTCGTTCAAAAGGGTGGAGAGTGATTTCACCTTCGATTCGAAGGCTGGCGGGGGAGTTGGGGTGTTCGACAGTGAAAGCGTGAAGCGCTGCTCGCGGTGCAAGCAGGACAAGCCGCGAGCAGCCTTCGCGAGCAACAAGGCTGTGATGGACGGTCTCCAGGCGTACTGCCGCGAGTGCTCCGCGGCGTACTACCGGCAGCGCCAGGATGCCCGAGGCAGGAAGCCACGCCCGAGAGTGGCCGCGCCCGATGGGCACAAGTACTGCCAACGCTGCCGGGAGATCAAGCCGCACGCCGAGTGGGATCGCAATAGAACAGCTTCCGATGGCCTATCGACGGCCTGCAAGGCATGCCGAGCAGCCGAGGGACGTGCGCGTCATCTGAAGCGCAACTACGGCCTCACCGAAGCCGAGCGGGACGAGATGGTCGCCTCCCAGATGGGGCTCTGCATCATCTGCCTAAAGGCCCCGGCTGCCCATGTGGATCACTGCCACAAGACGGGTAGGGTCCGTGGCGTACTGTGCTTCAACTGCAATTCGGCCATCGGCAAGTTGGGAGACGATCCCGACGCCGTCCGCCGGGCCGCCGCTTACTTGGAAGGAATCGCGTGGAAGCCAACACTCGTAGCACCGGGCGTCTACCAGCTGCCTTCCTGACGCCAGGGTCTTCCTCCTTCATGGACTTCCTGTCGGAACACCAGCCGGAGATCCTGCCGGGCAACCGGCAACTGCCCCCCACCCAGGGCGTGATCGAGGCTCCGCACGGCACGACGATCGTCGCCGTGACGTTCCCCGGCGGTGTGGTCCTCGCCGGCGACCGGCGGGCCACCATGGGCAACGTCATCGCGCAGCGGGACATCGAGAAGGTCTTCCCGGCCGACGAGTACTCGGCGGTGGGCATCGCCGGCACGGCGGGCCTGGCCGTGGAGATGGTGAAGCTGTTCCAGCTGGAGCTGGAGCACTTCGAGAAGGTCGAGGGTGCGCAGCTGTCCCTGGAGGGCAAGGCGAACCGGCTGTCGACGATGATCCGTTCCAACCTCGGCATGGCCATGCAGGGCCTGGCCGTGGTGCCCCTGTTCGCGGGGTACGACGTGGACCGCGACAGGGGCCGCATCTTCTCCTACGACGTCACCGGTGGCCGCTCCGAGGAGCACAACTACGCTGCCACCGGTTCCGGGTCGATCTTCGCGCGCGGTGCGATGAAGAAGCTCTTCCGGGACGACCTCAGCGAGGCCGAGGCCACGACGCTCGTGGTGCAGGCGCTCTACGACGCGGCAGACGACGACTCGGCGACCGGTGGTCCCGATGTCGCCCGCCGGATCTATCCCATCGTCACCGTGATCACCGACGACGGCTTCCGCCGGCTGACCGAGGGCGAGGCGTCCGAGATCGCTCGCTCGGTCCTGGAGCGGCGGCTGGAGCAGCCCGACGGGCCGCGGGCCGCGCTGCTGTAGCGGCGATCGTCTTCGTGAGGGTGGTCCAGTGAACCGACGGAATCTTCCAGAGAGGGACGGATAACCGGTGTCGACGCCGTTCTATGTCTCACCCCAGCAGGCCATGGCCGACCGGGCGGAGTACGCCCGCAAGGGCATCGCCCGTGGTCGCAGCCTGGTCGTGCTGCAGTTCGCCGACGGCATCGTGTTCGTCGGCGAGAACCCGTCCCGTGCGCTGCACAAGTTCAGCGAGATCTACGACCGGATCGGCTTCGCGGCCGCCGGCAAGTACAACGAGTACGAGAACCTGCGGATCGGCGGCGTGCGCTATGCCGACCTCCGGGGTTACACCTACGACCGGGACGACGTGACGGCCCGGGGTCTGGCGAACGTGTACGCGCAGACGCTGGGCACGATCTTCTCCAGCGCCGCGGAGAAGCCTTATGAGGTGGAGCTGGTCGTCGCCGAGGTCGGGGAGACCCCCGAGGGTGACCAGATCTACCGGCTGCCGCACGACGGTTCCATCGTGGATGAGCACGGCTCGGTCGCGGTGGGTGGCAACGCCGAGCAGATCAGCAGCTATCTGGACCAGCGTCACCGGGAGGGCATGACCCTCGCGGAAGCGCTGAAGCTGGCGGTCCAGGCGCTGTCGCGCGACACCAACGGCAGTGAGCGGGAGATCCCCGCGGAGCGGCTGGAAGTGGCCGTGCTGGACCGTACGCGCCCGCAGAAGCGCAAGTTCAAGCGGATCAGTGGGCGGCAGTTGTCGCGGCTGCTGGGTGCGGACGCGGACGCCGCGCAGGAGGCGGCGTCGGAGGACGAGGCCGAGTAGTTCTGACGTGGTGTGTCGCGCCCCGGCCGATGTGATCGTGGCCGGGGCGCGTCGTCGTACACGGCTGCGGGTCCGCTGGGCCTGCGGGCAGTCGTGCCGCTGGGGCGGCACGGGTGGGCGCAGGCAGCACCGCGTTCCGCCGGGTTGTGGTCCCACCCGGCCCCCGCGACAACCCCGTCACGGCTAGCGAGGCGGTGCCGTAGAGCCCCGTACGACCAGCTGGACGGGGATGTCCCCGCTCTCGGGTTCGTGGCCCTCCAGCACGGCCAGGAGGGCCCGCATGCCCCGCTCTCCGAACAGCTCCGCGTCCAGGCGGACCGTTGTCAGCTCCGGGTCGATGGCTGTGGCCAGGGCCAGGTCGTCCAAGCCCGTGACCGACAGGTCGTCGGGGATGCGCAGCCCCAGGCGGCGGGCGGCCTTGTAGGCCCCGGCGGCGAGTTTGTCGTCGTCGCAGATGACGGCGGTGGGGCGGATGCCGGGCTCCGAGAGGGCGGCCTGGGTGGCGGCCTGGGCGCCCTCGATGGAGATGGGTGCCCGGGTCGTGCGCATCGCCGTGCCCGGTACCGCCGACAGGCGGGCCGTCAGCTCTCGGGCGCGTACCTCGAAGGTCCAGGAGGGGACGTCCGCCGCCAGGTGGAGGAAGTGGCGGTGGCCCAGGGACAGCAGGTGCTCCGCGGCCTGGCGGACGCCGTCGGCGATGTCCAGGTTCACCGTCGCCGCCCCGAGACTGCCGTGCGGGTCGCTGTCCAGCATCACCAGCGGCAGTGCCTCGCCGCGGATCGCGGTCAGGGCGTCCGCGGCCATGGAGGAGGCGATCACGCCGTCCAGCGCGGTCTGCGCGGAGGCGAAGGGGTCGCGGGCGGGGCCGATGCCTTCGGGGGAGGGGTAGAGGACCACGCCGAAGCCGTGCTGGGCGGCGACACGGGCGGCGCCCGTGTAGACGCCGGCGAAGAATTCCGTGGTGAGGGCGGGGACGACCAGGAGGACCGTGCGGGTGTGGCCCAGGCGCAGGTTGCGGGCGGCGAGGTTCGGGCGGTAGCCCAGGTCGCGGGCGGCCTCCCGGACGCGCTGGGCCGTGGTCTCGGAGACCCGGCCGCGCCATTTGTCGCCGAGGACCAGGGAGACGGCGGCCTGGGAGACGCCGGCGGCCTGGGCGACGTCCCGGCTCGTGGGGCGTGTGCTGCCTCGTACCACCGTCGGCCTGCTCCTTCGTCTGGACCCGTGAACAGCGGCCATGGTACGTATGGACGCGGACGTTATACGTAAAACCTAGGGGCGGGACATGGCCACGGGATACCTGGAAATCCTTCGGGCGCGACATGCCGCCCGGCTGCTCGTCGGCACGCTGGTGGGCAGGCTGCCCAACGCCACGGCCGCCATCGCGATCCTGCTGTTCGTCCGGGCGGAGGGCGGTACGTACAGCCTGGCGGGGGCGCTGGCGGCCGTGTACGGCGTCGCCAACGCCGTGGGGCAGCCCGTGCTGGGCCGGATCGTGGACCTGCGGGGGCAGCCGCGTGTGCAGTTGCCGGCCGCTGTCCTGTCCGGGCTGTCGATGGCCCTGTTCGCCTTCGCCGGTATCGGGTCGCTGCCGCTCGCGTACGCCGCCGTGGCCGGTGCCGGGCTCTTCACGCCGCCCCTGGAGGGCGGGCTGCGGGCGTTGTGGTCCTCCGTGCTGCGCAGGGAGGATCAGGTGCACACGGCGTACGCCATGGACGCCGTGGCCCAGGAGGTGATGTTCACCGTCGGGCCGCTGCTCGTGACGCTGTGCGTGTCCTTGTGGTCCACCCAGGCCGCGTTGCTCGTGATCAACGCCGTCGGCGTGCTCGGGGCGCTGTCCGTGGTGGTCTCGGAGCCCTCGCGCACCTGGCGGTCGGCGCCGCGTGAGGCGCACTGGCTGGGCGCGCTGCGCTCGCCCGGGCTGCTCGCGCTGCTGGCGGCCTTCCTGTTCATCGGGATGGCCCTCGGTTCCATCACGGTCGCCTCCGTGCCCTACGCGGACGAGCACGGCGGGGACGCCGTCTACGGCTGGCTGATGGCGGCCCTGGGTTTCGGCGCGTTGGTCGGCGGCACCGTGTACGGCGCCCGGCAGTGGGCCGGTGAGCCCGCGCGGCGACTGCGGGTGCTGGTGGCCCTTCTGGTGGTGTGTTATCTGCCGCTGATGCTGATGCCGGACGCGGTTCCCATGGTGGCGCTGACCGCGCTCGCCGGGGTCTTCCTCGCGCCCGCCATCGCCTGTGCGTTCGTCCTCGTCGACCGGCACGCCCCGCGCGGCACGGTCACCGAGGCGTTTTCCTGGCTGGTGACGACGTTCACCGTGGGCCACTCGGCCGGAACGGGCGTCGCGGGGCCTGTCGTCGAGGCGGGCGGGGCCTTGTGGGGCTTCGCCGTGCCGGCCGTCGCGGGTGGTGTGTCCCTGCTGGTTTTGACCGCCACAGGACGGGTAGTCGCAGCTCCCGGCCGGGGAGCGGTTGTTGCGACCGGTTCGGAAAATGATCCGAACCGTGCCGTCGAACCCCGTTTCAGTTCAGGGGATCGGGCGTAATGTTCCCTCATGGACCGCCGCATTTTCGGGCTGGAGAACGAGTACGGCGTCACGTGCACGTTCAGGGGACAGCGCCGCCTGTCTCCTGACGAGGTGGCGCGGTACCTCTTCCGCCGTGTCGTGTCATGGGGCCGAAGCAGCAACGTCTTTCTGCGAAACGGCGCCCGCCTCTATCTCGACGTGGGATCGCATCCGGAATACGCGACACCGGAATGCGACAACGTGACCGAACTGGTCACCCACGACAAAGCGGGCGAGCGCATTCTCGAAGGACTCCTGGTGGACGCCGAACGACGCCTGCACGAGGAGGGAATCGCGGGCGACGTCTACCTCTTCAAGAACAACACCGACTCGGCGGGCAACTCCTACGGCTGCCACGAGAACTATCTGGTGGCGCGGCACGGGGAGTTCTCCCGGCTCGCGGACATTCTCATTCCGTTCCTGGTCACCCGCCAGCTGCTGTGCGGTGCGGGCAAGGTGCTGCAGACACCGCGCGGCGCCGTGTACTGCGTCAGCCAGCGCGCCGAGCACATCTGGGAGGGCGTCTCCTCGGCGACGACCCGTTCCCGGCCCATCATCAACACGCGTGACGAGCCGCACGCGGACGCCGAGCGCTACCGTCGCCTGCACGTCATCGTGGGTGACTCCAACATGTCCGAGACGACCATGCTGCTCAAGGTCGGTGCCACCGACCTGGTGCTGCGCATGATCGAGGCGGGCACGGTGATGCGGGACCTCACCCTGGAGAACCCGATCCGGGCGATCCGCGAGGTCAGCCACGACATCACCGGCCGCCGCAAGGTGCGTCTGGCCAGCGGACGCGAGGCCTCCGCCCTGGAGGTGCAGCGCGAGTACTACGAGAAGGCCCTGGACTTCTGCGAGCGCCGGGGCATCCGCACCGGCACCGTCGAGCAGGTCCTGGAGCTGTGGGGCCGCACGCTGGACGCGATCGAGGCCGAGGACCTCGACCGCATCGGCACCGAGATCGACTGGGTCATGAAGTACAAGCTCATCGAGCGGTACCGTGCCAAGCACAACATGACCATGTCGCATCCGAGGGTCGCGCAGATAGACCTCGCCTACCACGACATCCATCGCCGTCGTGGCTTGTACTACCTGCTCGAGAAGAAGGGCCAGGCGGCGCGTATCTGCAACGACCTGAAGATCTTCGAGGGCAAGTCCGTCCCGCCGCAGACCACGCGCGCCCGGCTGCGCGGGGACTTCATCCGGCGGGCCCAGGAACAGCGCCGGGACTTCACGGTCGACTGGGTCCACCTGAAGCTCAACGACCAGGCTCAGCGGACCGTGCTGTGCAAGGACCCGTTCCGTTCCGTGGACGACCGGGTGGAAAAGCTGATCGCCGGAATGTGAGCCGGATCCGGCTCGTCCGGGAAGCCGGTGCCCGAAGGTTTTCGTACCTTCGGGCACCGGTGTTTTTCCGCCGTTTCCGCCCGTGCGGGAGCGGCCCTGGCGGCGTCGTGTCGCGCGGTGTGGGGAGTGTGGAGCGGCTACGCCGTAGAGTGGCGGGGATTGCCCCCACCTCCGATCCCAGTTGGACTGATGAACTACAACACGAAACGACTCGTGGCCGCGCTGCTGGCCGTTCCCGCCCTGTTGTTCACCGCCGCGTGCGGATCGGACGACGGGAACAACGGCGATGCGGCGGGAGGCGTCGCCGAGGTCAAGGGGAAGGTCGGGGCGAAGCCCGAGATCTCCGTCCCCAAGGACGGCAAGCCGTCCGACGAGACCGTGGTCAAGACGCTCTCGGCGGGCACCGGAACGCCGATCAAGGGCTCGGACTTCGTCCGTCTGGACTGGACCGTCGAGAAGTGGGGCGGTGACCAGGAGCTCGGCGGCACCTGGGCCGCGGGGGCGACGGGTGACAAGGCGCCGCGGCGGCAGTCCATCGAGCAGATCGGCAAGCCGAGCCAGCAGCTTCCCGAGAAGGTCCTCGACGCGGTGAAGGGCAAGAAGCCCGGCAGCCGTGTTCTGGTGCAGGGCACCGCGGGAGATTTGATCGGCCAGAGCCTGAACACGTCCTCCGGGATCTCCGCGAAGGACGTGCTGATCTGGGTGGTCGACCCGGTCGGCGCCGCGAGCGTCGACGCCAAGGCGGAGGCCAAGGGCGAGCAGGCGCCTTCCGAGCCGGGCATGCCCGAGGTGAAGTCGCCGTCGCAGAAGGCCGCGGTCATCACCGTTCCCAAGGGTGAGAAGGCTCCCAAGGACCTCAAGGAACAGGTGCTGATCAAGGGCGACGGCAAGAAGGTCGAGGCCGGCCAGGGGCTCATCGCCCAGTACACGGGGGTCAAGTGGGAGGACGGCAAGAAGTTCGACTCCTCCTGGGACCACGGCGGCGCCACCGCCTTCCAGATCGGCAACGGCTCCGTGGTGGCAGGCTGGGACAAGGGCCTCGTCGGCAAGCACGTGGGTGACCGGGTGCTGCTGGTGATCCCGCCCTCGCTGGGCTACGGCGCGAGCCCGCAGAGTGAGCTGGCCAAGAACACACTGGTCTTCACGGTGGACATCCTCGGCACGGTCTGACCCGGCCGGTCTGTGAGACTGTCCCCGACGCAGGTCACGTAACAAGGAGAATTGAAGTGAGCATCGACAAGCCCGAGATCGACTTCCCGGGCGGCGAGCCCCCGGCGGACCTCGAGATCAAGGACATCTGGGAGGGTGACGGCCCGGTCGCGCAGGCCGGCCAGACCGTCACCGTGCACTACGTGGGTGTCTCCTTCAGCACCGGCGAGGAGTTCGACGCCAGCTGGAACCGCGGCACCCCGTTCCGCTTCCCGCTGGGCGGCGGCCGGGTCATCAAGGGCTGGGACCAGGGCGTGCAGGGCATGAAGGTCGGCGGCCGCCGCCAGCTGACCATCCCCGCGCACCTCGCCTACGGCAACCAGAGCCCGTCTCCTCTGATCAAGCCCGGTGAGACGCTGATCTTCGTGGTCGACCTGCTCGGAGTCTGAGCAGGCTTCGGACAGACTCGATCATGTGGGGCCCATGCCTGCTCGGGCATGGGCCCTCGGCTTTTGCCGTGCCACCGTGTGGCGGTACGGTCATCGCTCGTAAGCACCATAGGGAGGCGAAGCGCGTCGATGGCCATTGCCAAGGCAGAGCGGCTGATGAATCTGGCGCTGTGTCTGCTCGGGACGCGGCGCCCGCTCAGCAAGCGTGAGCTGCGCGACTCCATCGAGGCCTACGTAGAGGCCTTCGGGCCGGGCAGCGGCACGACCGGCTCCGATGATTCCTTCAACCGCATGTTCGAGCGCGACAAGGACGACCTGCGCGAACTGGGGCTGGTCATCGAGACCGTCGAGGGCCTCGACGGCGAGATCGGCTACATGGCCCGCCGTGACAGCAACCGCCTCCCGCCCATCACCCTGGACGCCGAGGAGGCCGCCGCCCTCGGGCTGGCCGCCAAGGTGTGGCAGCAGGCCCGGCTCGCCGGAGCGGCCAGCGGGGCCCTGCAGAAGCTGCGTGCGGCCGGGCTTCCCGAGGACGTCGACCCCTACGGGTCGCACGGCGCGCTGGAGCCGCGCATCCCGGTGCACGAGGCCGCGTTCGAGCCGCTGATGCTGGCCTGCAGGGACCGCAGGCCCGTCGTCTTCGACTACCGCAAGGCCACCGCCGCCCACCCCGAGCAGCGGCACGTGGAGCCGTGGGCGCTGGAGTGCTGGCGGGGCCACTGGTACCTGGCGGGCTGGGACCGCGACCGGGGTGCCGAGCGGGTCTTCCGGCTGTCGCGGATCACGGGCAAGGTCCGCTCGCGCGGCGGTCGTTACACCGCCGAGGTGCCGGACGTCGTGACCGTCCGGGAGACCGTAGCGAGCTGGGCGGGGGAGGTCGCCGACCGTTCGGCGCGGATCCGGCTGCGTGCCGGGGCGGGGTACCCCCTTCGGGCGAAGGCCACCTCCGTCCGGGAACTCGGCGACGGCTGGGACGAGTTGGAGATTCCGTACGGCCACGGGCTGGACGCCTGGCTGGTGGAGTTCGGGCCGGACGTGGTCGTCCTGGAGCCCGCCGAGCTGCGGGCCGACGTGGTGGACCGGCTGCGGGCCGTGGCCAAGGGCTGAGGGGGAGCGGAAAGACAGTGGCAGGCAAACCGGTCAGGCCCGTGAACGCCATCGACCAGACCCGGCGGATGCTCTCGCTGGTGACGTATCTGAAGGAGCGTCCCGGAGCCCGGGTCGAGGACGTCGCGCGTGCCTTCGGCATCAGCGAGGACGAGCTGGTCTCCGACCTGGATGTGCTGCCCATGTGCGGCACCAGTTTCCGTGGCGGCGACCTGCTCGACATCGACACCGACGGCGAGCGCATCTGGTGGCACAACCCGGCGGCGCTCGCGGCGGAGGCCGCCGAGCCTCTGAGGCTCGCCGCCGACGAGGCCACCGCCCTGCTCGTCGCCGCCCGGGCGGTGTCCACGCTGCCCGGACTGCGCGAGAGCGACCGGCAGGCACTGCTGCGGGCGACGGCCAAGGTGGAGACCGCGGCCGGCGAGGCGGCGGGTGCCAGCTCGCGCCTGTCGGTGACCTTCGAGTCCGAGGGCGGCGTCTTCGCGGACGTCGACCGGGCGATCGCCGAGCGCCGCCGGCTGTGGATCCGCTACTACTCGCCCGCGCGTGACGAGGTCACCGAGCGGGAGATCGATCCCATCCGCCTGGTCAGCGTCGGGCACACGTATGTCGAGGCCTGGTGCCGCCGCTCCGAGGCGCGCCGCACCTTCCGGCTCGACCGGGTCGCCGAGATCAAGATCCTCGACGAGCCGTCGGCGCCGCCCGAGATCGAACTGCGTGACCTCTCGGAGGCGCTGGTGCAGCCGGCGGCCGAGGACCCGGAGGTCGTGATCGAGGTCGGGCCCGGCGGCCGGTGGGTCGCGGAGTACTACCCGCACGACAGTGCGGATGAGCTCCCGGACGGTGGGCTGCGTATCACTCTGCGGACCCCCGACCCGGCGTCGCTGCGGCGCCTGGCACTGCGACTCGGGCGGGACGGCCGGATCGTCTCGCCGCCGGAGCTCGCCGGAAGCGCCCGGCGGGCGGCCAGGGAGGCGCTGGCGGCGTACGACGGGATCGAGGCGGCGGGGACGGCCGGCGCCCCGGGGGACCTGCGCGGACGGCACGCGGTGGGGGCGGTTCCGGAGGGGCCGGGCGACGGGCCGGAGTGAGTCGGGGACGCCCTCCGGGGTCACCGGCCGGACCGCGACACCGGTCGTGCACCGCGCAGGCGTACGACCCGAGGAAGAGGAGCGAGGGCTTGAGCGAGTCGGTGACGTCCGGTGGTGCCGGGGGCATGACGGTGGAGTCCGCGTTCGCGGGGATGAGAAGCGTGACCCCGGTCGTCTTCCGGGCGGGCTGCCCCGACTGCCGGGAGCACTGCGAGCTCGCCGCGGGCGCGCTGCGCCTGGCCATCGGCGCCACGAGCCGCACCACCTTCTACTCCTTCACCTGCCCGGAGTGCGGCGCGTCCGTCCGCAAGCCCGCGGGGGAGCGGATCGTGGAGCTGCTCACCGGCGGCGGAGTGCGGACCCTGCGGCTGCACTCCACCGTCTAGCGGGCCGGGGGCCGCGGCCGTCCGGGAAGGTCTAGGCTCGGCGTCATGTTCTGGCCGATGTTCGCGGTTGCGGTGGGTTTTGCTGGTCTTGTGGTGCTCGGGGTGCTCGCCGTGCGGGTTTTCGTGGAGGCGGAGCGCCTGGGCAGGCAGGTCACGGACTCGGCGCGCCGTATCAACCGCGCCGCCGAGGACTTGGAGCGGTCGGCGCAGAGCGCGGCCCGTTCCGTCGACGCTCTGTGAGGTGTCCGGCGGGCGGCCGTGAGTTGCGTTTCGGGACACTTCGCCCTGTCACGTCGGCGGTTCGTACAGGTACGCTGCTGGTCGCGGCCCGGTTAACGAGGCACTGGTCGCGGACGGGAGTGCGCGCAAGGGATGCAGAGGGATTGCCTCACGTTTACCCCCGAGCGTTACGATCGCTGCCAGCACGACCGTTCGGACACATGTCCGACCGGTCGCACAGCACCCCCACCACAGCCGCCTCGGTGAGAAGGTAAAGACTTATGTTCGGAAGGCTCGGAGCCCCCGAGATCATTCTCATCCTCGTCGTCATCATCCTGCTGTTCGGCGCGAAGAAGCTTCCGGACATGGCTCGGTCGCTCGGCAAGTCGGCCCGCATCCTCAAGAGCGAGGCCAAGGCGATGAAGGACGAGAACAAGTCGTCCACGACCCCGGCCGGCCCGCCCAACAACGACGAGCCCTCGCAGCGCACCATCCAGGCAGCGCCCGGTGATGTGACCAGCTCGCGCCCGGTCAACGAGCCCACGGACACGACCAAGCGCTGACGCAGGGCCGGTGACCTCCGGCCCGCCGCACGAGATGGGAACGTGGGTTGCTGAAGTCTGCCCGCAAGCAGGAGAGGGATCCCGAGGGGCGCATGCCCCTCGCGGAGCACCTTCGCGAGCTCCGCAACCGGCTCGCCAAGGCGATGCTGGCGATCGTCCTCGTCACGGTCGTCGCCGCCTTCTTCTACAACGACATCATCGACTTGATCACCAAGCCGATCCTCGACTCGGTCGGCTGTGACAAGACCTTCGCGGAACTGGCCAGGTCGCAGCCCGGCGCGAAGCCCTGTGCGCAGATCACCATCAACGGCCTGCTCACCCCCTTCACGCTCGCGCTGAAGGTGTCCCTGATGGCCGGCGTCGTCTTCGCCTCGCCGATCTGGCTCTACCAGCTGTGGGCCTTCGTCGCGCCGGGCCTGCACCGGCACGAGAAGAAGTACGCCTACGCCTTCGTCGGCACCGGTGCCCCGCTGTTCGTCGTCGGCGCCTACTTCGCGTACACGGTCCTGCCCACCACGGCGAAGGTGCTCCTGGAGTTCACCCCGGGCGGTACCTCGAACCTCCTGCCGCTGGACGACCTGCTCGACCTGGTCATGCGGATGGTGCTGGTCTTCGGCCTCTCCTTCGAGCTGCCCCTGCTGCTGGTCATGCTCAACCTCACCGGGGTGCTCACCGGCAAGCGCATGCTCGGCTGGTGGCGCGGCATGATCATGGGCATCACGGTCTTCGCGGCCGTCGCCACGCCCAGCACCGACCCGCTGACCATGCTGGCGCTCGCGGCGCCCATCTGGATCCTTTATTTCGCGGCCGTCGCCTTCTCCCTGGTCAACGACCGTCGCAAGGCCCGTCGCGAGGCCCTCGGCCCCGCCGACGACGAGGCCTCCGAGCTGGATCTCACGCCCGAGGACATCGGCGAGATCGAGCCCGTGACGAGCGGCCGCGCGGCGCTGCCCGAGCAGGCGAGTTCGGAGCGCACGGACCGGATCAACGGTTATGACGACGTGACCTGAAGATCGGCGGGCACCTCGTAGGGTCGGTGCCGTGACCAGCGAGATCACCCTCTTCGTCAACCCCACCGCGGGCCGCGGCCGGGGCGCCCGCGCGGCGCAGCCGGCCGCTTCCGCGTTGCGGGCGGCCGGCTTCTCGGTCCGGACCGTCCTCGGGGAGGACGCCGCGGACGCCCTCGTCCGCGCGCGTACGGCCGTCGAGTCCGGCACGGGCGCGTTGATCGCCGTCGGCGGCGACGGCATGGCCGGGCTCGCGCTCCGGGCGCTCGCGGGCACCCGCACGCCGTTCGGTCTGGTCGCGGTCGGCACCGGCAACGACTTCGCCCGAGCCCTCGGCCTGCCCGTCCGGGAGCCCGCCGCCGCGGGCCGGATGATCGCCGACGCCCTCAAATGCGGCCGGATCCGCGACATCGACGTCGGGCAGGCCGGCGACCGCTGGTTCGGCACGGTTCTCGCCGCCGGCTTCGACTCCCGCGTCAACGACCGCGGCAACCGCATGCGATGGCCCACCGGCCGTCTGAAGTACGACCTGGCGATGATCGCCGAACTCGCCGAATTCCGGCCCGTGCCGTACCGGATCCGGCTCGACGACGGCGAGGTCCGTGAGGTCGAGGCGACCCTGGTGGCCGTCGGCAACGGCTCCTCGTACGGCGGCGGCATGCGGATCTGCCCCGGTGCCGACCTGACCGACGGGCTGTTCGACGTGACGGTGGTCGGCGACTGCAGCCGCAGGACGCTGCTGCGGGTGTTCCCGCGGGTCTACCGGGGGACGCACGTCGAGCATCCGAAGGTGACCGTGGTGCGGGCGGCGCGGGTCGAGATCGCCGCCGAGCACGTCACCGGCTACGCCGACGGGGAGCCGCTCGGCCCGCTGCCGCTGAGCGCGCGCTGCGTGCGCGGGGGCGTGCGGGTCGTCGGCCCCTGAGCTGCGCGGATCCGATGTTTCACAGCACCGGATCCGGATAATGATCGTCCTGTTGTCAGTATGGCCCGGTACGCTCGAAGGCACGATGACAGAGGACCTCTCCCCGGCCGAGCGGTACGCGGCAGCCCGCAAGCGCGCTGCCGAGCAGGCCACCGCGCTCGCCTCCTTCCGCGAGATGTACGACTTCGGCCTCGACCCCTTCCAGATCGAGTCCTGCCAGGCGCTCGAGGCGGGCAAGGGTGTGCTCGTCGCCGCGCCCACCGGCTCCGGCAAGACGATCGTCGGCGAGTTCGCCGTCCACCTCGCCCTCCAGCAGGGCAAGAAGTGCTTCTACACGACACCCATCAAGGCCCTGTCGAACCAGAAGTACGCCGACCTGTGCCGCCGCTACGGCACGGACAAGGTGGGCCTGCTCACCGGCGACAACAGCGTCAACTCCGAAGCGCCGGTGGTGGTGATGACCACCGAGGTGCTGAGGAACATGCTGTACGCCGGCTCCCGCACCCTCCTCGGCCTCGGCTACGTGGTGATGGACGAGGTGCACTACCTCTCCGACCGGTTCCGCGGGGCCGTATGGGAGGAAGTGATCATTCACCTCCCCGAGTCGGTCACGCTGGTCTCGCTCTCGGCGACCGTGTCCAACGCCGAGGAGTTCGGCGACT
Organism: Streptomyces sp. NRRL B-1140; assembly: GCF_001280065.1. Taxonomy (GTDB): domain Bacteria; phylum Actinomycetota; class Actinomycetes; order Streptomycetales; family Streptomycetaceae; genus Streptomyces. Next base: position 23,825 of record NZ_LGEA01000116.1, on the reverse strand, counting down.
GGCTGGACACGGTCCGCGGGGACACCGAGGTGATCGTCTCCGAGCACCGGCCCGTCCCGCTGTTCCAGCACGTGCTGGCCGGGCGGCGGATGTACGACCTGTTCGAGGAGGGCGAGGGCCACCGGAAGGCCGTCAACCCCGACCTCACGCGCATGGCGCGCATGGAGGCGAGCCGGCCGTCGTACCAGGACCGCCGGCGTGGGCGTGCCATGCGCGAGGCCGACCGGGAGCGTGAGCGCCGCCAGCGGTCCCGGATCTGGACGCCGAGCCGGCCCGAGGTCATCGAGCGGCTCGACGCCGAGGGGCTGTTGCCCGCCATCACCTTCATCTTCAGCCGCGCCGCCTGCGAGGCCGCCGTCCAGCAGTGCCTGTACGCGGGGCTCAGGCTCAACGACGACGAGGCCCGCGAGCGGGTGCGCTCCCTGGTCGAGGAGCGCACGGCGTCCATCCCGACGGAGGACCTGCACGTCCTCGGTTACTACGAGTGGCTGGAGGGCCTGGAGCGTGGCATCGCGGCCCACCACGCGGGCATGCTGCCGACCTTCAAGGAGGTCGTCGAGGAACTCTTCGTACGCGGCCTGGTCAAGGCCGTGTTCGCGACCGAGACCCTCGCCCTCGGCATCAACATGCCCGCCCGCTCGGTGGTGCTGGAGAAGCTCGTCAAGTGGAACGGCGAGCAGCACGCGGACATCACCGCGGGCGAGTTCACCCAGCTGACGGGCCGTGCCGGGCGGCGCGGCATCGACGTCGAGGGCCACGCCGTGGTGCTCTGGCAGCGCGGCATGAGCCCTGAGCACCTGGCGGGCCTGGCCGGCACGCGCACCTATCCGCTGCGCTCCAGCTTCAAGCCGTCGTACAACATGGCGGTCAACCTGGTCGAGCAGTTCGGGCGGCACCGCTCGCGCGAGCTGCTGGAGACGTCGTTCGCGCAGTTCCAGGCGGACAAGTCGGTGGTCGGCATCTCCCGGCAGGTGCAGCGCAACGAGGAGGGTCTGGAGGGCTACAAGGCCTCCATGACCTGCCACCTCGGCGACTTCGAGGAGTACGCGCGGCTGCGCCGCGAACTGAAGGACCGGGAGAACGAGATCGCCCGGCAGGGCGTGGCGCAGCGGCGTGCGGAGGCCGCCGTCGCGCTGGAGAAGCTGAAGCCCGGTGACGTCATCCACGTCCCCACCGGCAAGTACGCGGGTCTGGCGCTGGTGCTGGACCCGGGCCTGCCGGCGGGCCGTTCGAACGGTCACCGCGGCTTCGACCACCACGACGGGCCGCGTCCGCTGGTGCTGACCGCCGAGCGGCAGGTGAAGCGGCTGGCGTCGATGGACTTCCCGGTGCCGGTGGAACCGCTGGAGCGGATGCGCATCCCGAAGTCCTTCAACCCCCGCTCCCCGCAGTCCCGTCGGGACCTCGCCTCGGCGCTGCGCACCAAGGCCGGGCACATCCCGGCAGAGCGGCACCGCAAGCGGCGCTCCCAGGCGGCCGACGACCGTGAGATCTCCCGGCTGCGGACCGCGCTGCGCGCGCACCCCTGCCACGGCTGCAACGACCGTGAGGACCACGCCCGGTGGGCCGAGCGCTACCACCGGCTGCTGCGCGACACCTCGCAGCTGGAGCGCCGGATCGAGGGCCGCACGAACACGATCGCCCGGACGTTCGACCGCATCGTGGCGCTGCTGACCGAGCTGGACTATCTGCGCGCCGACGAGGTCACCGAGCACGGCAAGCGGCTCGCGCGGCTGTACGGCGAGCTGGACCTGCTCGCCAGCGAATGTCTGCGCGAGGGTGTCTGGGAGGGCCTGGGCCCCGCCGAACTGGCGGCGTGCGTCTCGGCGTTGGTGTTCGAGTCCCGGGTCGCGGACGACGCGATGGCGCCGAAGGTGCCGTCGGGCAAGGCCAAGGCCGCGCTGGGCGAGATGGTGCGGATCTGGGGGCGGCTCGACGCGCTGGAGGAGGAGTTCCGGATCACCCAGACCGAGGGGGTCGGGCAGCGCGAGCCCGATCTCGGCTTCGCCTGGGCCGCGTACGAGTGGGCTTCCGGGAAGGGGCTCGACGAGGTGCTGCGCGAGGCGGAGATGCCGGCGGGGGACTTCGTGCGGTGGTGCAAGCAGGTCATCGACGTGCTGGGGCAGATCGCGGCGGCCGCTCCGCAGGGTTCCACTGTGGTGAAGAACGCCCGTAAGGCCGTTGATCTGCTGCTGCGGGGGGTTGTCGCCTACTCGTCGGTGGGGTGAGCCCCGCCCCCTTGGGGACGTTGTTTCCGAGAGTCCCTCACCCGTAACGGTGGGGGACTTTCGTACGCCCGTACGCCGTCACGTACCGCATTCGAACGGTGTCGCAGTGTGTAAACGGGTGAGCGTACTATCCCTTCGCGTCCGGTTTCCGGCAGTTGCTGAATATGACACAGCGATGATCCGGTCGGACTAAGCTCGCCCGCAGCGCACCGGCTTGAGATGAATTCGTGCGCTTGTTCCCCGATGTGTGGAAGATCCCGACAGCTTCATGACATACCCCCCGGCAAGTCCCCCCGAACCTCAGTCGACCCCTGTCAGAAGGCCCACATGGTGAGTGTTCAGTCCCCGCCCGGTCGCCGTGAACTCCCCTACGCGCGCGTGCTGTTGCTCCCGGCCATAGTCATGGCCGCGGCAACCGGAGCCGCCGTCGCGCTGGTGACGGAGCCGGCCCGGGGCGCCGTCGGCTGGTGCGGCGGCATCGCCACCGCGCTGGTGCTCGCCACGGCGGCCGAGGCGGTGCGCCGCGGCCGCGCGCTGCGCGACCAGCGTGCCGAGCACGCCCGGCACAGCGCGCATCTGGAACAGCGGATCGCCGCCCACGAGAACGAGATGGTCCGCTTCTCGAGGGAGATCATCCCGGCCGCCCTCGACCTGCTGCGGACCGGAGCATCCCCCAGGGAGGTGATCCGCAAGCTCGGTCTCGCCAACCCGGAGTTCCGTGACCTCCCCGCCCCGCAGACGGAAACCCTGCTGAGGGTGCTCAAGATCGTCGACTACGAAGTGACGATGCGCGACGCCGCCGCGCGTTCCTTCGTCAGCGTCGCCCGCCGCGTCCAGGCGATCATCCATCAGCAGGCCGAGGAACTCAGGGAGATGGAGGAGGACCACGGCCGCAACCCCGAGGTCTTCGACGACCTCCTGCGCATCGACCACGGCAACGCCCTGATCGGCCGCCTGGCCGACTCCGTCTCCGTCCTCGGCGGCGGTCGCCCCGGACGGCAGTGGCCCGCTCCGGTGTCCCTGTACAGCACCCTGCGCGGCGCCATGTCCCGCATCCTCGAGTACCGGCGCATCCAGCTCTCCTCCATCGCCAAGGTCAGCGTCAAGGGCATCTACGTCGAGCCGGTCATCCACGCCGCCGCCGAACTCCTCGACAACGCCACGCGCTACTCGCCGCCGCAGACCAAGGTGCACGTCACCGCCACCGAGGTGCAGACCGGCGTCTGCATCGAGATCGAGGACGGCGGTGTCAACCTCAACGAGGAGGCGCGCGCCCGGATCGAGGGCATGCTGGAGGCCGCCAAGGCGGGCGTCGACCTCCAGGACATCGGCGAACACCCGCGCCTCGGCCTGGCCGTCGTGGGCCGCCTGTGCACGGCGTACAACATGCAGGTCTCGCTGCGCGCCTCCGCGTACGGCGGCGTCCGCGCCATCCTCATCGTGCCGAGCGAGATGATCACCCACGAGCCCGGTGTCGGACTCGCCCACGGCATCGGCGCCACCGGCATCCCCATGACGGTCGGCATCCCCGAGGGCCCCAAGCGCGCGCCCAAGAGGCGACGCCCCACCAGCCCGAAGATCCCGGCCACGGTCTCCCTGGAGGACGACGACGTTCCCGAGGTCACCGAGTGGACCACGAACGGCCTGCCGCAGCGCCGCAGCAAGGTGAAGATGCCGCTCGCCGAGCGCCTCGCCCAGCAGGCCGCCAACGAGAAGGCCGACCGGGAAGCGGCCGAGCGGGGCGAGTACAACCCCTGGGCCACACCGGAACCCGAGCCGAAGTCATGGCACGACATGTCGTCCCCGGACGCCCCCGGCAAGGGCCTGGAGGCCTTCTGGGAGGGACTCAAGCAGGGCATCGAGCCCGGCACCCACCCGACCGACTTCATCCGGAACCCGCACAAGTACCTGCACCTGATCAACGACCCGGCCCCCACCGAGGCCGATGACGAGGGGGATCTCAAGTGATCCAGCAGCGAGGCAACTTCGACTGGATGCTCAAGCAGCTCGCCGACGGCGTACCGGGCATCGAGATGATCGTGGTGCTCTCGGCCGACGGTCTGCGCATCGCCCGCTACGGCGGCGAGCCGGACGCGGCCGACCGGGTCGCCGCCGCCTGCGCGGGCCTGCAGTCCCTCGCGGGCAGCATCTGCCAGGAACTCACCGTGGGCGACGGCGAGATGAAGCTCGTGATGATCGAGATCGACCAGGGCTACTTCTACCTGATGGGCGCGGGCGCCAACGCCTTCCTCGCGGTGCTGTCCGACGTGCGGTGCGAACCCGGCCGGATGAGCGCCATGATGCGCGACCTGGTCGTCCGGATCGGCGGCCACCTCACCAGCCCGCCCCGGCGGAACGGGCAGATCGTATGACGCCTCCGCAACGCCAGAGGCGCGAGCTCGTCCCGGAGGCGCCCACGCCGCAGGAGGGCGAGGACAAACCCGGGAATCCGGAGCGGATGTACGTGGTGGCCGGTCCGGACGGCGAACGGGCCGAACTCGACCTGGTGACCTTGATCGTGGCGCGTGCAACGGACCCGCCGCCCTCCGCCTCTCCCGAGCAGGCGGCGCTGCTCCGGCTCTGCGCCGCCCCCCTTTCCGTGGCCGAACTGTCGGCCTACCTCCACCTGCCGTTCAGCGCGATGGGCGTGCTGCTCACCGAGTTGCTGACGGCGGACCTGGTGCAGGCGCGCGCCCCGATCGTCCGCAAGGCGCGCTCCGACCGTTCCCTCCTCGAAGCGGTGATGAATGGACTTCAACGGCTCTGACACCATCCCCGGCCCCCGGGCCGAGGACCAGCTGCCCCACACGGCGCAGGCCGCGGCCAAGATCGTGATCGTGGGCGGATTCGGCGTCGGCAAGACGACCATGGTCGGCTCGGTCAGCGAGATCACACCGCTGACCACCGAGGAGACCATGACGCAGGCCGGCATCGGTGTCGACGACAACTTCGGCTCCGCCTCCAAGACGGCCACCACCGTGGCCATGGATTTCGGCCGGATCAGCATCACCGAACAACTGGTGCTGTACCTCTTCGGCACGCCCGGCCAGCAGCGCTTCTGGTTCCTCTGGAACGGCCTGTTCGAGGGCGCGCTCGGCGCGGTGGTGCTGGTCGACACCCGGCGGCTGGAGGTCAGCTTCGACGTCATGGGACGCCTGGAGGAGCGCGGCGTGCCGTTCGTGGTCGCCGTCAACTCCTTCCCCGACGCCCCCCGTTACGCCATCGAGGAGCTGCGCACCGCCCTCGACCTCACGCCGGACATCCCGATCATGGAGTGCGACGCGCGGCGCCGGGCCTCCAGCCGCGACGTGCTGATGACCCTCATGCGCTTCCTGCACTCGCTCGCCATGACGGGCTCGCGCGTCTGACCCGTGCCATCCACCCCCACACCCCCCAGACACCTGACGCAACCTCAGTCTCGGAGCGATCACTGTGACGCCTGAATCCCACGCCCCGGCCAGTACGGACCTCCCGCCCGGCCCGCCTCCCGGCTGCCCCGCGCACGGCCTCGGGCCCGGGGGACTGCACCGGCTGCACGAGGCGGAGGACCTGGGAGCGCTGTACGAGCAACTGCGGGACCAGCACGGTCCCGTGGCGCCCGTACTGCTCCACGACGACGTGCCGATGTGGATCGTCCTCGGTCACGCGGAGAACCTGCACATGGTGCGCTCGCCCTCGCAGTTCTGCCGGGACAGCCGTACCTGGACCCCGCTCAGGGAGGGCCTGGTCAAGCCCGACCACCCGCTGATGCCGCACATCGCCTGGCAGCCCATCGCCTCGCACGCCGAGGGCGACGAGCACAAGCGGTTGCGCGGCGCGGTCATGGGCGCCATCTCCACCATCGACTTCCGCAGCCTGCGCCGCTACATCAACCGCAGCACGCAGACGATCGTCAACCGGTTCTGCGAGGCGGGCGAGGCGGACCTCGTCGGCCAGTTCACCGAGCACCTGCCGATGGCGGTGATGTGCGAGATCCTCGGCATGCCCGAGGAGTACAGCGACCGGCTCGTCGAGGCCGCCCGCGACGCCCTCAAGGGCACCGGCACCTCCCTCGCCAGCCACTCCTACGTCATGGACGCCCTGAGCCGGCTCACCGCCACCCGCCGCGCCCAGCCGGAGGAGGACCTCGCCAGCTACCTGATCACGCACCCGGCCCGGCTGAGCGACGACGAGGTCAGGGAACACCTGCGCCTGGTGCTCTTCGCCGCCTACGAGGCCACCACCAACCTGCTGTCCAACGTGCTGCTGACGGTGCTGATCGACCCACGCTTCCGGGCCCAGCTCAACGGGGGCCAGATGACGGTGCCGGAGGCGGTGGAGCAGTCCCTGTGGAACGAGCCGCCCTTCAGCACGGTCTTCGCCTACTTCGCCAAGCAGGAGACCGAGCTGGGCGGGCAGCGCATCCGCCGGGGCGACGGGCTGCTCTTCGCGCCGCTGCCGGCCAACGTCGACCCGCGGGTGCGGCCGGACCTGAAGGCCAGCATGCAGGGCAACCGTTCCCACCTCGCCTTCGGCGGCGGCCCGCACGAGTGCCCGGGGCAGGACATCGGCCGCTCCATCGCCGACGTGGGCGTCGACGCGCTGCTGATGCGGCTGCCGGACGTGGAACTCGACTGCGATCAGGAGGAGCTGCGCTGGACGGCGTCCATCGCCTCCCGGCACCTGGTGGAGCTGCCGGTGCAGTTCGCGCCCAGGCCGCCGCAGGACGTGCAGGAGGTGCCGAACCACAAGCCGGTCGCCGCCCAGCGCTCGGACTGGCAGATCGGCAGCGCGCAGCCCCCGGCCGCCGCTCCGGCCGTGGCGCAGTCGCCGCCGGTCGCCGCGCAGCCGCAGCCCGCCCGGGTGCAGCCCCAGCCTCAGCCTCAGCCGGTGCCGCCGCAGCCGGCCGTCGCGGAGGCACCCCGTCGCCGGGGCGTGTGGCAGCGGTTCCTGAGCTGGTGGCGCGGCTACTGACCGTCTGACGGGTCGTCGTACGTCCCGGCGGCCCACCGGTCGTACGAGGCCCAGGCCGCGAGGGTGCGGCCGCTGCGGAACCGGTGCTCCTCGCCCGTGACCGGGTCGGTGAACTCCAGTGAGCGTGCCAGCAGTTGCAGCGGCCGGCGGAAATCACCGGCCGGTACGGGGGCGGTCACCTGCGGGTAGAGAGGGTCACCGAGGATCGGTACCCCCAGTGCGGTCATGTGGACGCGCAGCTGGTGCGTCTGCCCGGTGGCGGGGGCGAGCCGGTACCGGGCGAGCCCACCGGATCCGTCCTCCTCGCCAGGCCGGTCGCGGTGCTCGACGAGCTCGACGCGGCTCACGGCGTTGGGCTCGCCGGGGACCTCCCGGGCGGTGAGCACTCCGCGATCCTTCACGATCCGGCTGCGAACCGTCCGGGGCAGGGTGAGGCCGGCGGCGAAGGGGGCGACGGCCTCGTACTCCTTGCGGACCCGGCGGTCGCGGAACAGCGTCTGGTAGGCGCCGCGCTCCTCGGGGCGCACCGTGAAGAGCACGAGTCCCGCGGTGAGCCGGTCGAGCCGGTGCGCGGCGCTGAGCGTCGGAACGTCCAGCTCGCGGCGGAGCCGGGCCAGCGCCGTCTCGGCGACGTGGCCGCCGCGCGGGGTGGTGGCGAGGAAGTGGGGCTTGTCGACGACGACGATGTGCTCGTCCCGGTGCACGACCTCCAGCGGGAAGGGCACCGGTACCTCGTCGGGCAGGTCCCGGTGGAACCACACGAACTTCCCGGGCTCGAAGGGGGCGTCCGCCGCGACGGGCCGTCCGTCCGCCCCGACGATTTGGCCCGCGTCGAACATGCCCTCGACGACTCCGGCGCCCGCCCCGGAGAGCCGCTCCACCAGGTGTTCGCGCACCGTCCCCCAGGCGCCGGTGGCGGGCAGCCGCACCCGCACCGGGTCCACGCCCCGGCGCTGCGGCAGGGGAGAGGGCGGGATGCGGGTCTTGCGTCTCATCGCGGCCCAGCGTACGAGGCCGGTGCGGCGGAGCGGAAAACCACTGGGACCGCCCGACGAGTACTTGCCAGGATGCGGGTATGCCGTTTCTCGTCAGCCCTGTTCTGAGCGCCGGGGCCCTCGCGGGCCGCCCCCAGCCCACTCTCCGCGCCGACGGCGGACTCGTCCTGCGCCCGTGGCGGGAGGGGGACGCGCCCGCGGTGTACGAGGTCTTCCAGGACCCGGTGATGCACCAGTGGCACGCCCGGTCCGCCGACTCCGTCGCGGAGGTCGGTGACTGGATCCGCGCGTGGCGCCAGGCGTGGGAGGGCGAGCGGGAGGCGCACTGGGCCGTGGCCGACGCGGAGTCCGGCGCGCTGGTGGGCCGGGTGGCGCTGCGTGAGCTCCGGCTCGACGACGGGACGGCGGAGGTGGCGTACTGGACCGTGCCCGCGGCCCGGGGCCGGGGCGTGGCAGCCCGTGCCACGACCGCGCTCACCCGCTGGGCCCTCGACGAGACCGGCTTCCACCGCCTGGAGCTCCTGCACGCGGTGCGCAACGAGGCGTCCTGCCGCGTCGCCGCCAGGACCGGCTTCGGCCTGGAGGGCACCAAGCGCAGTGCGGTCATGCAGCCGGACGGATGGCACGACATGCATCTGCACGCCCGGGTGCGGGGGGACTGAGGCGGCGGCCCGCGCCCTCGGCCGCCGGCCGCTCGTCCGGCCTCAGGCCGCCGACACGCTCTCCTGCTCCGCCTCGATCCGGGCGTTCCACTCGCGCTTCGACGCCTGCCAGCCGTCCTCGTTGTGGCCGCGGCGCCAGTAGCCGGAGATCGACAGGGCCTCGCGCGGGATGTGGCGCTCGACGCGGAGGAGATGGCGCAGCTGCTTGACGAAGTGGGCCTCGCCGTGGACGAAGGCGTGCACACGGCCCTCGGGGAACTCCAGGTTCCGCACGGCCTCGACCAGCGCCTCGCCGAGGGGCCGGGCCCCGCGGTGCAGCCAGACGACCTCCACGTCCGCGTCGATCTTCAGCTCCTCCTCGGGACCGGAGATCTCCACGAAGGCGTAGGCCCGGGCGCCGCGCGGCAGCGCCTCCAGGGCGCGGGCGATCGCGGGCAGCGCGCTCTCGTCCCCCGCGAGCAGGTGCCAGTCGGCACCGGGGTCGGGCGCGTACGCCCCACCGGGTCCCATGAAGCGCACGGTCTCACCCGGCCGGACCCGCACGGCCCACGGGCCGGCGAGGCCCTCGTCACCGTGGATGACGAAGTCCAGCGTCAGTTCGCGGTGCTCGGCGTCCCACTGACGGACCGTGTAGGTCCGGGTCACCGGCCACTGTTCGCGCGGCAGCTCGGCACGCACGCGATCCAGGTCGAAAGGCTCGGGATAGGTGACGCCCACCGGCGGGAACAGCAGCTTCACGTAGTGGTCGGTGCACGTGCCGGCCGCGAAGTCGGCGAGGCCCTCACCGCCGAGCACCACGCGCTGCATGTGCGGGGTCAGCCGCTCGGTGCGGACGACCTGCGCGGAGTGGACCCTGCGCGGCTGGCGTCCCGGTCGCTCTGCCATGAGGACCTCCCAGTCTCACATAGTTAGGGTTACCTAAGTTAGCACCTTGTTCTCACTTCACACCTCTCGTGCGGCAAGGTCCCGGCGTTCCCTTACGAACTCTTGAGGAAAGATCAGCCCGCGAGCGTCGTCAGCAGGCGCTCCAGGGAGCCGCCCAGTCCCCAGCGGGCCGCCAGCGCCTCCAGGGCCGCCGGGTCGCGAGGGGTGCGCGGCAGGGCCGTGGGGACGTCCGGCAGGGGTACGTCGTCCGCGACCCGGACCACCTTCGGAGCGACCGCCAGGTACGGTCGCGCCTCGTCGAGCCGCCTGCGCTGCGTCGGCGTCAGCTTCGCCCCCCGGTCCTCGATCGCCGCCATGATCCCGGCCAGGTCCCCGAACTGGGCCAGCAGCTTGGCGGCCGTCTTCTCTCCGATGCCCGGCACGCCCGGCAGGCCGTCGCTCGGGTCGCCGCGCAGCAGGGCCAGATCCGCGTACCCGCTGCCGTCGACCCCATACTTCTCACGCAGCACCGCCTCATCGGTGTGCTGCAGTGTGCCCACGCCCTTCAGCGGGTACAGCACGCGCACCCCGCGTGCGTCGTCCACCAGCTGGTACAGGTCGCGGTCGCCCGTCACGATGTCCACCGGCCCCTTCGCCCGGGCGGTGAACGTGCCGATCACGTCGTCCGCCTCGTACCCGGCGACGCCCACGCGCGCGATGCCCACCGCGTCCAGCACCGCCTCGATCACCGGCACCTGCGGCGACAGCGTGTCGGGTACCTCCTCCTCGTCCGGGCCGACCGCGTGCTCCTCGGCGACGCGGTGGGCCTTGTAGGACGGGATCAGCTCCACCCGCCACTGCGGCCGCCAGTCGGCGTCCATGCACGCCACGAGGAGGTCCGGCCGGTGGTCCTTGACCAGGCGGTCGATGAAGTCGAGCAGTCCGCGCACGGCGTTCACCGGCGTTCCGTCCGGGGCCCGGACCGAGTCCGGAACGCCGAAGTAGGCGCGGAAGTACAGGGAGGCAGTGTCGAGGAGCATCAGTCGTCCGGTCACGCCACGCATCATGCCGTACGCCATGGCGACCCGATCCGCACCGGCTCCGACGAGAACTGAGGCCGCGGCCGACTGGCTCGGGCAGCGCCCGGACATGGTGCGGAGGATGACTCCGCAGTAGGGTTCCGGGGTGGGACGCGCGACACGCCGCGTCCCACCCCGGCCCCGATCACACGAGCGGGATCCGGACAACCACAGAGCGCTACGCCACCCCCTGAACTCCCTCCCTCCGCCTGTTCCCCCAGCGGGCGGGCCGCATGCCCCGTCCCCTTCGGCGGCGGATCGCCTGGCGCGAAGTGTGAGGTGTCGAGGTGTCCCGTATGACAGCGATGTGACGGCCGCCTGAAACGGTTTGCCGAACATGCGTAGGGTGCAGACAACTCAACAGAAGCAGTGCGCGGGGACACCGCCGCACGGGGAGCGGATCGACGGGCGAAGGAGGGAGCCGGAGCGATGGGCGACCACAAAGAGCAACCCCTTCGGGTGGGCGCGGCCGTGCGCAGGCGGCGCCGTGCCCTCGAGCTCACCCTCGCCGTCGTGTCCGCCCGCAGCGGCCTGTCGGTCCCGTTCCTGAGCCAGATCGAGAACGACCGGGCGCGGCCCAGCACCAGCTCCCTGGAGAAGGTCGCCGACGCCCTGCGCACCACGGCCGTGGAGCTCCTCGCCGCAGCCGACCCCGCGTGCAGCGTGGACGTCGTCCGCGCCGACGGCCTCGAGCCGCAGCCTCTGCCCCGGGCCCGCTCCCTGGTCCGCGGCCACCACCAGATGCACGCCTCCGAGTTCACCGGCGACCATGACGCCGGCCGTGAATTCCAGTACCGCAACGACCAGTTGATGTACGTCGCCGACGGCGCGGTGGAGATCGAGGCGGAGGGCCGCGCCTACCGCCTGGGCCGTGGCGACACGCTGTACCTGACCGGTGGGGTCCGGCATCGCTGGCGGGCGGCGGAATCGGACACCCGCGTGATCGTCGTCGCCGTGGCGGAGCACATCGAGGCGGTCCGGGCCCGGCCACGCCGGTGAGGGTCGTCTCGCTGGTCCCCTCGCTGACCGAGGCCGTGGCCCGCTCCGCGCCCGGCACCCTGGCCGGTGCCACCGACTGGTGCACACACCCCCCGGACCTGGACGTCGTACGCGTCGGCGGCACCAAGAATCCGAAGACCGACCGGATCCGCTCCCTCGCGCCCGATCTGGTGATCGCCAACGAGGAGGAGAACCGCGCACCCGACCTGGCGGCTCTGCGTGCGGCGGGCATCGGGGTCCTGGTGACGGAGATCCGCGACGTGCCGCAGGCCTTCCGGGAGCTGGCCCGGGTGCTGGAGGCCTGCCGGGTGGCGTCCCGTCCGCGCTGGCTGGACGAGGCGGAGGAGACCTGGGCGGCCCTGCCGGAGCCCGCGACACGGCTGACGGCCGTGGTACCGGTCTGGCGCCGTCCGTGGATGGTCCTCGGCCGGGACACCTTCGCGGGAGACGTCCTCGCCCGTCTCGGCGTGGACCACGTGCACGCGACGCACCCCGACCGCTACCCGCGCGTCCCGCTGGAGGAACTCCGCGCCGCGGCACCCGACGTGGTGGTGCTACCGGACGAGCCGTACCGTTTCACCGCCGGCGACGGCCCCGAGGCCTTCCCCGGTCTGCCCTGCGCGCTCGTCAGCGGACGGCACCTGACGTGGTACGGACCGTCACTGGCCGAGGCGCCACGGGTACTGGAGCGGGCGCTGCGAGCAGCTCGCCCCTGAGCAGCCCGCGCACGGTGCCCGCGACGGCCGTGCCCCACGCCGCGACCAGCACCGCGTACAGCAGCACCGCCGGGCCCGCGTAGGCCACGAGCCCGGTGTGCCGGCCCAGCGCCTCGGCGCCCGTGACACAGGTCCCGACCGGGAAGGTGAACGACCACCAGGTCATCGAGAACCGCATCCCGTGCCGCCGGGCGCGCAGCACATGGACGGCGGCCAGGCAGGCCCACAGCAGGGCGAACCCCATCACCGGCACGCCGTAGAGCACGGCGAGGACCCCGAATCCCTCGCTGTACGGCGCCGGGACGACGCCGGGCGCGATGTCCGCGAAGGCGCCGACGGCGGTGGTGGACTGCCCGAGCGGGCCGAGCACCAGGAACAGCGTCGGGGTGAGGGCGAGGGGCAGCGGCCCGCCGGTGAGCGTCCGGGCGAAGACCAGCGGCAGCATGACCAGGGTCGCGAGCAGACTGAGCCCGAACAGCGCGAAGCAGACGAGCAGCAGCGTCTCGCGGGCCTGACCGGGCGGCAGATGCGGCACCAGCTGCGGCCCGACGGCGGCCGACACCATGGGCGCGACGAGCGGCAGCAGCCAGACCGGCGTGGCCTGTCCCGGCTCGACCCGGTGGCGTACGGCCATCAGATACGGCACGGCGACGGCCGCTGCGAGGCCGGTCAGCGTGCCCGCGGTGAACAGCACCGCGTCGAGCGTCACGGCCGCCCGCAGGCCGATCCAGTCGCGGCCGACGGTGAGGGCGCCGCCGCCCACCGCCAGCAGGGCCATGGCGAGGCAGCCGTAGAAGGGCGCCGTCGCCGGGTCGAGGAGGTGGGCGCGGGCCTGGTCCCGGTGCCGGGTCCAGTGCACGGCCCGCGCGCCGAGCAGGGTCACGAGCAGCGCGAGCGAGAGCGCCCAGACGGCCGCGAGCATGCCGCGCAGCCCTGTGACGTGCGGTGCCAGGGCGGCCCCCGCGCCGGCGACGACGGCGGTGCCCATCACCGTGGCGTACCAGTTGGGTCCGAGATGACGGACGGAGAGCGGGTACACGAGGGGCTGGGCTGCGGTGACCATGACCCCACGATGGTTCCGGGCCGAGCGCACCACCAGGGACCATGCCTCTATGGCGACATAAGCTGGGTTTATGAGCAACGCGGATGAGCAGTCCGGGCCGGGGGCCGGCGGGTCCCTGGCGCACCGGGTGCCGGATCTGGGCGCCCTGGAGCTGCTGCTGGCGGTGGCGCGGCTCGGCAGTCTCGGCGGGGCGGCGCGGGAGCTCGGCATCACGCAGCCCGCGGCCAGCAGCCGCATCCGGTCGATGGAGCGGCAGCTCGGTGTGGCGCTGGTCGACCGCTCACCCCGCGGGTCCCGGCTCACGGACGCCGGTGCGCTGGTGACGGACTGGGCGCGGCGGATCGTGGAGGCGGCGGAGGCGTTCGACGTGGGGGCGCAGGCGCTGCGCGTGCGCCGCGACTCCCGGCTGCGGGTGGCCGCGAGCATGACGATCGCGGAGTACCTGCTGCCCGGCTGGCTGCTCGCGCTGCGCGCGCAGCGGCCCGACACGGCGGTGTCGCTGCACGCGGGGAACTCGACGGTGGTGGCGGAGCGTCTGCTGTCGGACGAGGCGGATCTGGGGTTCGTGGAGGGACTGTCGGTGCCGGCCGGACTCGACTCCGCGGTGATAGCCCATGACCGGCTGATCGTGGTGACCGCGCCGGGGCACGCGTGGGCCCGGCGACGGAGGGCGCTGGCCGCGGCGGAGCTGGCGTCGACGCCGTTGATCCTCCGAGAGAAGGGCTCGGGGACTCGGCAGGTGCTGGACGCGGCGCTGGGCGGGCTGGCCCGGCCGCTGATCGAGCTGTCGTCCACGACGGCGGTCAAGGCGGCGGCGGTGAGTGGTGCGGGCCCGGCGGTGCTGAGCGAACTGGCGGTGGGGGAGGAGCTCGCGATGCGGCGGCTGGTGCCGGTGCCGGTGGAGGGGGTCGCCCTGACGCGGGACCTGAGGGCGGTATGGCCGACAGGGCATCGCCCCACCGGTCCGGCGCGGGACCTGCTGTCGCTGACGCGGGGATAGTTCCCTCGCCCCCGCCGCCCCTACCCGTCCCATCTCCAGGGGCGCTGCCCCCTGGCTGGATGGTGCCTCGGCGGTCCGGAAGCGCCGGACGGGCTGGGTTTGTCGAGCCCGGCTTCTCGGCTGACCGAATCGGGTGGTGGGTGGGCAAAGGCCGGGGGTCCAGGGGGCGGAGCCCCCTGGAGTTCAGCCTCCTGTTGCCGCCTTCACCAACGCCCCCATCACCCGGACGTCCTCCCCCATCTCCGGATGCCACTGCACCCCCAGCACCCACTCGGCCGACGGCAGTTCGACCGCCTCCACCGTGCCGTCCGCCGCGTACGCCGACGGGACGAGGCCCTCACCCAGCCGGTCCACGGCCTGATGGTGGTAGGTAGGCACGAAGGTCTCCTCCGGCACCACACCGGCGTACAGACTGCCCGGCACCGGCTTCACCGCGTGCCCGCCGAAGACGCCCACGACCTCCGCGTGCCCCTCGATGTGCTGCAGCAGCGTCCCGCCGAGCGCCACGTTCAGCAGCTGCATGCCCCGGCAGATCCCCAGCAGCGGTAGCCCCGCCGCCAGCGCGGCCTCGATCAGTGCCAGCTCCCATGCGTCCCGCTCGGGGGCCGGCGGGCCCGTCCGCGGCTCGCGCTCGGCCCCGTACCGCACCGGCTCCACATCCGGACCGCCCGCGATGACCAGCCCGTCCAGCCGGGCCACGGCAGCCGCGGCGTGCCGCGGGTCGTCCGGCGGCAGCATCGCGGCCAGGCCGCCCGCCCGCTGCACCAGCCGGGGGTAGCCGACCGGCAGCAGCGCGGCCTCCAGCTCCCACACGCCCCAGCGCGCACCGGACTCCAGGTAGGTGCTGACACCGATCAACGGCCTGGTCACGACTACTCCCTCACGCTTTCGGACGACTCAGTCCCTTGCCAACTCTGCCTCGGCGGCCGCCAGCGCCGCGAACTCCTCCTCCGGCGCCTTCGCCACCAGGTGCTTGCGGCTGTACAGGCCGAAGTAGGCGACGGCCACGGCGTACACCAGCAGGGCGATCAGCGCCGCCGTCACGTCCACCAGGAACGTCGCCACCAGCGCGGCGCACGCCAGCACCAGGGCGACCGACGACGTCAGCACGCCGCCCGGCGTGCGATAGGGCCGCTCCAGCTCCGGCTCCCTGCGCCGCAGCACGATGTGCGACAGGGACATCAGCGCGTAGGAGATGGTCGCCCCGAAGACGGCGATGTTCAGCATCCGCGCGCCGTTGCCGGAGACCGCCGCCAGCAGGAAGCCGATCGTGCCGGGCACCAGCAGGCCGAGGTAGGGCGCCTTGCGGCGGCTGGTGAGCGACAGGAACCGGGGCAGGTAGCCCGCGCGGGACAGGGCGAACAGCTGGCGCGAGCCCGCGTAGATCAGGGAGAAGAACGACGCGACCAGACCGGCGAGGCCCGCGTAGTTCACGATCCGGCTCAGGGTCGTCGCCTCGCCCTTCGGCTGGAGCGCCTCGACCAGCGGGTTGCCCGCCTCCTGGACCGCGGCGGAACCGCGCGCCCCGGCCGCCGCGAAGAACGTGACCACCGCCAGCACCACCAGGATGCCCATCGACCAGCGGATCGCCTTCGGCAGCGTCCGCGCCGGGTCCTTGGTCTCCTCGGCGGCCAGCGGCACGCCCTCGACACCGAGGAAGAACCACATGCCGAAGGGGAACGCCGCCCAGATGCCGAGCAGGCCGAACGGCAGCCAGGAGCTCGACCCCGCGGCGGAGGTGTCGACCGGGATGTCGTCCAGCGACGCGAAGGAGAAGCCGGGCAGCGCCGCCAGCGCGAACACGATCAGGGCCACCACGGCGATCCCGGTGACGACGAAGCTGAAGCGCAGCGCCTCACCGACCCCCCACAGATGGATGCCGAGGAAGATCACGAAGCAGACCAGGTACACCGGCCAGCCGGATTCCAGACCGAACAGCCCCAGCGACTCGACGTAGTCGCCGATGAAGATGACGATGGCGGCGGGCGCGAGGACGTACTCGATCAGGATCGCCGTGCCGGTCAGGAAGCCGCCCCAGGGGCCGAGCGCCCGCCGGGCGAAGCCGTAGCCGCCGCCCGCCGTGGGCAGGATCGACGACAGCTCGGCGAGGGCGAAGACCATGCACGCGTACATCGCGCCCATGAGCACCATGGCGATCGCCAGGCCCCCGAAGCCGCCCTCGGCCAGGCCGAAGTTCCAGCCCGAGTAGTCGCCGGAGACGACGTAGGCGACGCCGAGGCCGGTCAGCAGCACCCAGCCGGCGCTGCCGCGGCGCAGTGCTCTGCGCTCCAGATAGTCGTCGCCCTCCGGGGCGGCGGGTGTGACGGTGGGTTCCTGGGACATGGGCTAACTCCCGACAGGGCGGCGGCGGTCACGGGATCGAGCGGGCTCCGACTCAATGGAATGGAGCCATACCTTTGCGGGCCGACCGGGGGATGGCAATACCCGTGCGTTAATCGCCCGTAAATCCTCACCGGGCGACGACACCCCGCCCGGCTCAGCCGAGGAAGCCCCGCAGCAGCGCCGCCGTGCCCCCGCAGTGCTCGCGCATGATCTCCCGCGCCTGGTCGGCCTCGCCCTCGATCACCGCCTCCACCAGGGCGGTGTGCTGCCGCTGGGAGTGCTCCAGGTTGCGCACCAGCAGCGGGATGCAGTCGAGCAGGTCGTTGACCGTCGCGCGGACGGCCGCGTACTGGGCGGTGAGCGTCGGGGAGCCGGACAGCTCGGCGAGCGTGAGGTGCAGCAGCGTGTCCAGGCGGCGGTACTCGGCGAGCGGCGCGTCGTGCGTGCGCGCCAGGGCCTCGCGCAGCCGGTCCGCCTGCTTCTCGTCCAGCCCGTGCGCCGCGCACAGCCCCGCCGCGCCGACCTCCAGCACCTCCCGGAACCGCAGCACGTCCTCGATGTCGACCTCGGCGACCCGGCGCCGCAGCTCGTCCTCGCCGACGGCGTCGGTGCGCGGCAGCACGAACGTCCCGCCGTACCGGCCGCGCCGCGACTCGACCAGGCCCTGGTCCTGGAGCACCTTCAGCACCTCGCGCAGCGTCACCCGGCTGATCCCCAGCCGCTCCGCCAGCTCCCGCTCGGCCGGCAGCCGCTCGCCCCCCGGCACCAGACCCAGCCGCACGACCTGCAGGATCTGCTCCAGCGCCTCCTCGAAGCCGTTGCCCGCGCGCACCGGCCGCAGCACCGGTGTCAGCCCGTCGCGCTCCACCTCGCCGCCCCCAGCTTCCTCCGGCATGTGGCCGTACCCCCTTCCCAAGCAATGGTTCTCGGCAATACCTTATGGCTCCCGGCGGATCCAAGGCAGCGGATCCGCGGAGCCTAGGAGGCCTTCCCGTGGCAGACCGCACACCCCCGCTGAGCGTCGAGGAGCTCCACACCCTCGTCGCCGGCGGTGAGATCGACACTGTCGTCCTGGCCTTCCCCGACATGCAAGGGCGACTCCAGGGCAAGCGGTTCGCCGCACGCTTCTTCCTCGACGAGGTCCTCCGGCACGGCACCGAGGGCTGCAACTACCTGCTCGCCGTCGACACCGAGATGAACACCGTCGACGGCTACGCGATGTCCTCCTGGGACCGCGGCTACGGCGACTTCGCCATGCACCCGGACCTGACCACCCTGCGCCGCGTCCCCTGGAACGAGGGCACGGCCATGCTCCACGCCGACCTCGCCTGGAACGACGGCTCCCCGGTCGTCGCGGCCCCCCGCCAGATCCTGCGCCGCCAGCTGGAGCGCCTCGCCGAACTCGGCTACACCGCCCAGGTCGGCACCGAGCTGGAGTTCATCGTCTTCAAGGACACCTACGAACAGGCCTGGGACGCCGGCTACAAGGGCCTGACCCCGGCCAACCAGTACAACATCGACTACTCCGTCCTCGGCACCGGCCGCATCGAGCCGCTGCTGCGCCGCATCCGCAACGAGATGGCCGGCGCCGGCCTCACCGTCGAATCCGCCAAGGGCGAGTGCAACCCCGGCCAGCACGAGATCGCCTTCCGCTACGACGAGGCCCTCGTCACCTGCGACCAGCACTCCGTCTACAAGACCGGCGCCAAGGAGATCGCCGCCCAGGAGGGCATGTCGATCACCTTCATGGCCAAGTACAACGAGCGCGAGGGCAACTCCTGCCACATCCACCTCTCGCTCGCCGACGCGGACGGCAACAACGCCATGGCCGGCGACCTCGAAGGCGGCATGTCCGAGGTCATGCGGCACTTCCTCGCCGGACAGCTCGCCGCCCTGCGCGACTTCTCCCTCCTCTACGCCCCCAACATCAACTCCTACAAGCGCTTCCAGCCCGGCTCCTTCGCC
Source organism: Streptomyces sp. NRRL B-1140 (assembly GCF_001280065.1). Classification (GTDB taxonomy): domain Bacteria; phylum Actinomycetota; class Actinomycetes; order Streptomycetales; family Streptomycetaceae; genus Streptomyces. The sequence continues at coordinate 4,958 of NZ_LGEA01000116.1, read as the reverse complement.
CCGACCGCGGTCGCCTGGGGCCAGGACAACCGCACCTGCGCGCTGCGCGTGGTCGGCCACGGCCGCTCCCTGCGCTTCGAGAACCGCCTGCCCGGCGGCGACGTCAACCCCTACCTCGCCGTCGCCGGACTGGTCGCGGCCGGACTGCACGGCATCGAACAGAAACTGGAACTCCCCGAACCCTGCCCCGGCAACGCCTACGCCGCCGACCTGGACCACGTCCCCACCACCCTGCGCGAGGCCGCCGAGCTCTGGGAGAACAGCCCCATCGCCCGGGCCGCCTTCGGCGACGAGGTCGTCGCGCACTACCGCAACATGGCGCGCGTCGAACTGGACGCGTACGACGCCGCGGTGACCGACTGGGAGCTGCGCCGCTCCTTCGAACGCATGTGAGGTCCTTCGTGTCTTCCGAGCACCTTCTGGAAGTACTGAACCCCGCGACCGAGGAGGTCGTCGCCGCCGTCGCAGGGGCGAGCCCGGCCGACGTCGACGCGGCCGTCACCCACGCCGCCAGGGCACAGCGGATCTGGGCCGCCCTGCCCCCCGCGGACCGGGCCCGGCTGCTGCGCCGCTTCGCGGCCACCGTCGACGAACACCTCGACGAGCTGGCCCGCCTGGAGGTCCGCGAGGCAGGCCACCTCATCGGCAACGCCCGCTGGGAGGCCGGAAACGTCCGCGACCTGCTGGACTACGCGGCCGGGGGAGTGGAACGGCTCACCGGCCGGCAGATCCCGGTCCCCGGCGGCCTGAACGTCACGATCCTCGAACCGCTCGGCGTCGTCGGCGTGATCGCGCCCTGGAACTTCCCCATGCCGATCGCCGCCTGGGGCACCGCACCCGCCCTCGCGGCCGGCAACGCCGTCATCCTCAAGCCCGCCGAGACCACCCCGCTCACCGCGCTGCGCCTGGCCGAACTCGCCCTGGAGGCCGGGCTTCCCGAGCACCTCTTCCAGGTCCTGCCCGGACGCGGCGACATCACCGGCGACGCCCTGGTCCGGCACCCCGGAGTCGCCAAGATCGTCTTCACCGGCTCCACCCGGACCGGGACGCGCGTCGCGGCCCTCGGCGCCGAGCAGGTCAAGCCCGTCACCCTCGAACTCGGCGGCAAGAGCCCCAACATCGTCTTCGCCGACGCCGACCTCAAGACCGCCGTCGACCCCTTCTCCTTCCTCGACAACTCCGGCCAGGACTGCTGCGCCCGCACCCGCATCCTGGTCCAGGAGTCCGTCTACGACGAGGTCCGCGAGCATCTCGCCGAGGCACTGTCCGCCGTGGTGGTGGGCGACCCGGCCGACGAGAAGACCCAGATGGGCCCGCTGATCTCCCGGCAGCAGCTCGACCGGGTCCGCGGCTTCGTGCCCGACGACGCCCCGGCCCTGCGCGGCAGCGCACCCGAGGGCCCCGGCTTCTGGTTCCCGCCGACCGTCCTCACCGGCGAGAGCCCCGACTCGGCCGCGGCCTGCGAGGAGATCTTCGGCCCCGTCGCCGTGCTCCTGCCCTTCACGGACGAGCAGGACGCGATCCGCCTCGCCAACGGCACCCCCTACGGCCTCTCCGGCTCCATCTGGACCCGCGACGTCGGCCGTGCTCTCCGCGTCTCCCAGGCCGTCCGCGCCGGCAACCTGTCCGTCAACTCCCATGCCAGCGTCCGCTACTGGACACCGTTCGGCGGCTACAAGCAGTCCGGTGTCGGGCGCGAGCTCGGCCCCGACGCCCTGACCGCCTTCACCGAAACCAAGAACGTCTTCATCAGCACGGAGGGCCCCGCACAGTGACTGCCCAGGACAACATCTGCCGCCGCCTGGTCGGCCGTACCGCCGTCGTCACCGGTGCCGGCAGCGGCATCGGCCTCGCCGCCGCCCGCCGTCTCGCCTCCGAGGGCGCCCACGTCGTCTGCGGCGACGTCGACGACGCCCGCGGCAAGGCCGCCGCCGAGGAGGTCGGCGGTACCTTCGTGAAGGTCGACGTGACCGACCCCGAGCAGGTCGAGGCTCTCTTCAGGACCGCCTACGACACCTACGGCAGCGTCGACATCGCCTTCAACAACGCCGGCATCTCCCCGCCCGACGACGACTCCATCCTGGAGACCGGCCTGGAGGCCTGGAAGCGCGTCCAGGAGGTCAACCTCACCTCCGTCTACCTGTGCTGCAAGGCCGCCATCCCCTACATGCGGCGCCAGGGCCGGGGCTCGATCATCAACACGGCGTCCTTCGTCGCCAGGATGGGCGCGGCGACCTCCCAGATCTCCTACACGGCCTCCAAGGGCGGCGTCCTCGCCATGTCCCGCGAGCTGGGCGTGCAGTTCGCCCGCGAGGGCATCCGCGTGAACGCCCTCTGCCCGGGACCGGTCAACACCCCGCTCCTGCAGGAACTGTTCGCCAAGGACCCCGAGCGCGCCGCACGCCGCCTGGTGCACATCCCGCTGGGCCGGTTCGCCGAGGCCGAGGAGATCGCCGCCGCCGTCGCCTTCCTCGCCAGCGACGACTCCTCCTTCGTGAACGCCACCGACTTCCTGGTCGACGGCGGGATCGCGGGGGCCTACGTCACACCCCTGTAAGCGCCTGTCCAGGGGTCCGCGTCGCGCCCCGCCGGTGCCGTCGCCCTCGGGGAGGCGACGGCACCGGCGGCGTGGGCAGCAGTGCCGGCCCGGCAGCCTGACCCCTACAGGAACGTGTGGCCCTCGCCGCGATAGGTCGGCACCGTCGCGGTCACCGCGTCGCCCTCGACGAGGTGCAGCCGGTCGAACCGCTCGCACAGCTCACCGGCCTTCGCATGCCGGAACCACACCTTGTCACCGATCAGCAGATCGTCGGCGGGCGAGCCGAGCAGCGGCGTCTGCACCTCACCGGCGCCCTCCTGCGGGTCGTAGCGCAGCCCCTCGGGCAGATACGGCACCGGCGACCGGTCGGCACCGGCCGCGCCCGAGGCGGGATACCCACCGCCCAGGACCGTCACGACTCCCACGCCCGGCCGCCTCACGACGGGCTGGGCGAAGAGGGCCGACGGACGGCCGCTGAACGACGTGTAGTTGTCGAACAGGCGCGGCACGTACAGGCCCGACCCCGCGGCGATCTCGGTCACCGCCTCCTCGGCCGCGGTGTGCTGCACCGAGCCGGTACCCCCGCCGTTGACGAACTCCAGCCCCGGCACGACGGCCCGCACCGCACGCACCACCTCCGCACGCCGCTCGGCCAGTTCACGCTTGGCGGCGGCCTGCATCAGGCGGATCGCACGCGACCGCAGCGGACGTCCGGCCAGCGAGTCCCCGACCCCGGCGACATGCCCCTCGTAGGCCATGATCCCCACGACCTCGAAGCCGGGCCGCCGGGCCGCCGCCCGCGCCATCTCGGCCACTTCGGCGGGGGAGTGCAGCGGCGAACGCCGGGCCCCGACCCGCACCCGCCCGCCGAGCAGCTTGAGCGAGGTGTCCAACTCCAGGCACACCCGCACCACTTCACGCCCGCCACCCCGGGAGGCGTCGATCAGATCCAGCTGGGCGACGTCGTCGACCATCACGGTCACGGCGGCGGCGAGCTTGGGATCACCGGCCAGTTCGGCGTACCCGGCCCGGTCGGCGGACGGGTAGGCGAGCAGCACGTCGTCGAACCCCGAGCGGGCCAGCCACAACGACTCGGCCAGGGTGAACGACATGATCCCCGCGAAGCCGTCGCGGGCCAGGACGCGCTCCAGCAGCGCCCGGCAGCGCACGGACTTGCTGGCCACCCGGACGGGCTTGCCCCCGGCGCGGCACACCAGGTCGGCGGCGTTGGCGTCGAAGGCTTCGAGGTCCACGATCGCGAGAGGAGCGTCGAGATGGGCGGTGGCCCGGTCGTAACGGGCCCGGTCGGAGGCGCGCGCAGTCATGAGCGCAGCCTGCCAGACCCGATTACCGCAGGGTAGGGGGACGTTCCGGGCAGATGCCCCGCCATCGCGGACTGGTTCCCGTTCGCACAGGAACTAGCCGTAGAGTGACGCGCACGTACGGCGGATGACGCCGGCCGGGAATCCGCGCCGGGATGACGCTCCCTCCGTACGGGTAGGTGTGCCCGGGACAACTGTGTGCCGGGCTCGGGCAGGACGACACCGGCCCGCGCAGGACGAGCGGCCCGGGCATGCGGAAACGGGGGGAGCATGAGCACGGAAGCGCAACGCGCCGCTTTCCCCCCGCGCCCCACCACCCCACCCCGTCCGTCACACCCTCCGGTCGCGCCCGAGGGCTCGACGAGGGACTCGCTGAAGGAACCGCTCAAGGATTCGCCGGGGGGCGAGCGGAAGGCCCCGGGCCCGTCCTCCGACCCCGCCACCGGACCGGAAGCCGGGACCGCGGCGGAACCGTCCGACGGCGGCCACCCGCGCTTCCCGGGCCTCGGTGCCCCGGCCTCCGGCGCCACCGCATCCCAGCGCACCGGGTCCACTGCGCTGCCTCCGCCCCGCGCCTCCTCGCGCTTCCCGGACAAGCCGCCCAGCGTCGGCCGCGAGACACGCACCGAATCCGGAGCACCTCGGCCCCCGTCCCGGCCGCGTCACCTCCCCGCGCCGGAACCCTCCGGCCGGGCAGCGACGTCGGGTAGCCCGGACGGCACCTCGTCGCAGTCCTCCGGCCGGCCCTTCCGCCTCTCCGAACCCGGCCGTCCGGACGTTGCGGCCGGGGCGCCCCCGGAGACGGCCGCACGGCCGTTCCGGCTGCCCCCGCCCCGGCGTCCCGGCGACCACGCGTCCGAGACGACCGCGCGCCTGCGCCCCGTCCCCGCGGACCCGGCACCGGACGAGCCCGCCGCACCCTCCGGCCGCCCTGCCGCGCAGAGGCCGACGACGGACCGCCCTCCATCCGCGCGCCCCCCCCCCCCGCCGCACTCCGGCCACCAGCCGCAGGCGCCGGCCGGTACCGGCACCGGTGCCACCGCGGGGCGGGACGTGCGCGTGCCCCCGGCGCCCACCCGACGGCCCGCCCCCGCCGT
>NZ_LGEA01000115.1 GCF_001280065.1 Streptomyces sp. NRRL B-1140 | reverse complement strand
GATGGACCGGCAGCTGGAGTTCTACCGCTGGCTGCAGTCGGACGAGGGTGCCATCGCCGGTGGTGCGACCAACAGCTGGCAGGGCCGGTACGCGACCCCGCCGAGCGGCAAGTCGACCTTCTACGGCATGTACTACGACGAGAAGCCGGTGTACCACGACCCGCCGTCCAACCAGTGGTTCGGCTTCCAGGCATGGTCGGTGGAGCGGGTCGCCGAGCTGTACCAGCAGACGGGGAACGCTCAGGCCAAGGCCGTCCTCGACAAGTGGGTCGACTGGGCGCTGTCCGAGACCACGTTCAACCCGGACGGCACCTACCTGATCCCGTCGACGCTGCAGTGGTCGGGCCAGCCCGACACCTGGAACGCTTCGAGCCCCGGCGCGAACCGCGGGCTGCACGTCACCGTCGCCGACTTCACCAACGACGTCGGTGTGGCGGCCGCGTTCGCCAAGACCCTGACGTACTACGCGGACCGCTCCGGTGACACCGAGGCGGCGGCGGCGGCGAAGAAGCTGCTGGACGGCATGTGGGTCAACCACCAGGACGCCCTCGGGATCGCGGTCCCGGAGAACCGGGCCGACTACAACCGCTTCGACGACCCGGTGCACATCCCGAGCGGCTGGACGGGCACCATGCCGAACGGGGACGCGATCAACTCGTCGTCGACGTTCGAGTCGATCCGCTCCTTCTACGAGGACGACCCGGCCTGGTCGAAGATCGAGAGCTATCTGGCCGGTGGGGCTGTCCCATCGTTCACGTACCACCGGTTCTGGGCCCAGGCGGACATCGCCCTGGCCATGGGCTCGTACGCGGAGCTTCTCGAATAGCCCCCGCCGGGCGCTCCGCGGGTGGGGCCGACGTGATCTGCGGGCCGTATGTGGCTGGTCGCGCAGTTCCCCGCGCTCCCAGGAGCGGGTGCGTCCGAAGCTCTGCGTACAAGGGGCCCCGCACCTGACGCGGGGCCACCACGGCCGGGCGGCTCCACCCGCACAGGGGCCGCCCGGCCCTCGCACGTCCCCCTCACGGAAGGACCCCCACCGTGCGAAGAACCCGCATCCTCACGGCCGTGCTGGCGCTGGCGGCCGGACTGCTGTCGGGCGCCCCCACCGCCCTGGCCGCCGATCCTCCGGCGACGAAGCTCGCCGCGGACACATATACCTGGAAGAACGCCCGGATCGACGGGGGCGGGTTTGTCCCCGGCATCGTCTTCAACCGCTCCGAGAAGAACCTGGCCTACGCCCGCACGGACATCGGCGGGGCCTACCGCTGGCAGGAGTCCTCCAAGACCTGGACGCCGCTGCTGGACTCGGTCGGGTGGGACGACTGGGGGCACACGGGCGTCGTCAGCATCGCGTCCGACTCCGCCGCCCCGAACCGGGTGTACGCGGCGGTCGGGACGTACACGAACAGCTGGGACCCGAACAACGGTGCGGTGATGCGCTCCTCGGACCGGGGGGCGAGCTGGCGGAAGGCCGACCTGCCGTTCAAGCTGGGCGGCAACATGCCGGGGCGGGGCATGGGCGAGCGGCTGGCGATCGACCCGAACCGGAACAGCGTGCTGTATCTGGGCGCACCCAGCGGCAAGGGGCTGTGGCGGTCGACGGACGCGGGCGTGACCTGGTCACAGGTGACGAACTTCCCCAACGTGGGCACCTACGTGGCGGACCCGAGCGACACGTCCGGTTACTCCAGCGACAACCAGGGCATCGTCTGGGTCACCTTCGACGAGTCCACCGGCACCGCCGGGAGCTCCACGAAGACGATCTACGTCGGGGTCGCCGACAAGGACAACGCGGTGTACCGGTCGACGGACGCGGGCGCCACCTGGCAGCGGCTGGCCGGGCAGCCCACCGGCCACCTCGCCCACAAGGGCGTCCTGGACGCGAGGAACGGTCACCTCTATCTCTCCTACAGCGACAAGGGCGGCCCGTACGACGGCGGCAAGGGCCGGCTGTGGCGGTACGCGACGGCCACGTCGACCTGGACGGACATCAGCCCGGTGGCGGAGGCGGACACCTCTTACGGCTTCAGCGGGCTGACCGTGGACCGCCAGAGGCCGGGCACGGTCATGGCGACCGCGTACAGCTCCTGGTGGCCGGACACCCAGATCTTCCGCTCGACGGACAGCGGCAGGAGCTGGACCAGGGCGTGGGACTACACGTCGTACCCGAACCGCGAGAACCGCTACACGATGGACGTCTCGTCCTCGCCCTGGCTGAGCTGGGGCGCGAACCCGCAACCGCCCGAGCAGACGCCGAAGCTGGGCTGGATGACGGAGGCTCTGGAGATCGACCCGTTCGACTCCGACCGGATGATGTACGGGACCGGTGCGACCATCTACGGCACGGAGAACCTCACGAACTGGGACCGCGGAAGCACGTTCGCCATCGCGCCCATGGTGCGGGGCCTGGAGGAGACGGCGGTCAACGACCTCGCCTCTCCCCCGTCCGGCGCCCCGCTGCTGAGCGCCCTCGGCGACATCGGCGGCTTCCGGCACACGGACCTGACGAAGGTGCCGTCGATGATGTTCACCCAGCCCAACTTCACGACGACCACGAGCCTGGACTTCGCCGAGTCGAACCCGGACACGGTGGTGCGGACGGGCAACCTGGACTCCGGACCGCACATCGCGTTCTCGACGGACAACGGGGCGAACTGGTTCGCCGGGACCGACCCTTCGGGGGTGAGCGGCGGCGGCACGGTCGCGTCGGCGGCCGACGGCAGCCGGTTCGTGTGGAGCCCCGAGGGTGCGGGCGTGCACCACACGAGCGGCTTCGGGACGTCGTGGCGGGCGTCCACGGGGATCCCCGCCGGGGCGGTCGTGGAGTCGGATCGGGTCGACCCGAAGACCTTCTACGGATTCAAGTCCGGCACGTTCTACGTCAGTACGGACGGCGGGGCGTCCTTCGTCAAGTCCGCGGCCGACGGGCTGCCGAGCGGTGACAGCGTCCGCTTCAAGGCGCTGCCCGGCAAGAAGGGCGATGTGTGGCTGGCGGGCGGCGCGGCGGGCGGCGCGTACGGCCTGTGGCACTCCACGGACGGCGGGGCGAGCTTCACCAAGCTCGCGAACGTCGAGCAGGCGGACACCATCGGCTTCGGCAAGGCGGCACCCGGCGCCTCCTACCAGACCCTTTACACCAGCGCGAAGATCGGCGGAGTGCGCGGCGTCTTCCGCTCCACGGACCAGGGCGTGAGCTGGACGCGTATCAACGACGACGCACACCAGTGGGGTTGGACGGGCGCGGCGATCACCGGCGATCCACGCGTGTACGGCCGCGTCTACGTCTCCACGAACGGCCGCGGCGTCCTCTACGGCGACAGTTCCGGCGCCGGCCCGACGGATCCGGGGCCCGGACCCGGCCCGACGCCGACCGGTGCCTGCACGGTGACGTACAAGGTCACCAGCCAGTGGCCGGACGGCTTCCAGGCCGACGTCCAGCTCACCAACACCGGTACGAGCGCGTGGAACGGCTGGTCGCTGGGCTGGACCTTCGCCGACGGCCAGAAAGTGACGCAGGCGTGGAACGCCGAGACCGCGCAGTCGGGTGCTGCGGTGACGGCGAAGAACGTCGGCTGGAACGCGAACGTGGCGGCGGGGTCGTCGGTGAGTTTCGGATTCACGGCGAACCGGTCGGGGGCGAACACGAGACCGGCAGCGTTCAAGCTGGGTGAGCACAGCTGCACGGTCGCCTGACGGAACGGCGGCGACACGGAGCAGACCGCCACCTCGCCCCGCCGGCCGTCACCGAGAAGGCGGTCGGAAGACGAGGAAGAGAGGCGGAGCGGGTCCCGGCGGTGGCCGTCACCAAGACAGCCACCGTCGAAGCCGATACCGAGCTCACCCGGCCTTGCGGAACGACCGCAGGCCGAACACCGGATCCGGGCGCGGCCGGTCCTGGTCGGGGAGTTGCGCCAGCCGGGTGGCGAATGCGTCGGCGAGCGGGTGTCCCGGCGGCAGGGTGACGAACCAGCCCCGGCGCAGGTCGGCGATCGTACGCCGGGGGCTGCGGCCCTGGCCGTGACCGGTGAAGCGGGCCTGCCCGGCCGGAAGCAGGCCCTGGGCGGCGGCGCTGGCCTCGATGTCCGCCGCCGCGTCCCGGACCGGGCTGAGCGGCCGGGAGGACAGCACGACATCGATGTCGCTCCCCACGTTGTGCGAGGCGGCCTTGTCGACCGTGGTGACGTAGACGCCGCCGGGGCGCAGCACCCGGGCGCACTCGCCGACGATGGCCCGCACGTCGGCGGGCCCGGCGGCCAGGTGCAGCAGCCACACGGTGCACACGGCGTCGAACCGGCCGTCCGGGAAGGGGAGCCGACGGCTGTCGGCGCGCACGACGGCACCGGGGAGGCGGGTGGAGGCCTGCCGGGCCATGGCGGCGGCGAGGTCGACGCCGGTCACCCTCATGCGGTCGCGGGCGGCGGCGAGCCGGCGGGTGACGATGCCGGTGCCGCAGGCGACGTCGAGCAGACTCCGGGTGTCCTGCGGCAGTAGGCTCAGCACGGCCTGCGCGGCGGCGGCCGCCCGGGGCTCGCCACCGCGCGAGGCGTCGTAGCGCTCCGCTTCCTTGTCGTAGTCGAGCACCGGGTCAGTGTGCCCCGTGCCCTGGGGCGAGGTCCTCCACCCTGCGGGCGAGCTCGAAGTCCTTCTCGGTGACGGCGCCGCCCGCGCTGTGTGTGTGCACGGCCAGGGAGACGGTGTTGTAGCCGAGCGTCAGGTCGGAGTGGTGGTTCAGTTCCTCCTGGACCTGGGCGATGTGCACGACCATCGCCGTCGCCGCGAAGTGCGAGCCGAGCCGGTAGGAGCGGAAGAGGCGGTCCCTGTCGAGCGACCAGCCCGGCAGTTCGGCCAGCCGGTCCTCGATCTCCTTCTGCGACAGCGGTTCGACGGGCATGGGCTGCGCTCCTTCCCGGACTGCGGTGTTCTCGGTGTCCTCTCAGCCTGCCACAGCGGGGCGGCCGGGGCCCTGGTCACCGGGGGCGTCTGTCCGGTGCGGCCGGTTCTCGACTACGGTCCCGGCATGACCACTCACCCGTCCACCGCCGAGCAGGGCGTGGGCCCGCTGCTGCGGGCCTGGCGGGAGCAGCGGCGGGTCAGCCAGCTGGAGCTGGCCCTGCGCGCGGACTCCTCGGCCCGGCACATCAGCTTCGTCGAGACGGGCCGCTCCCGGCCCAGTGAGGAGATGGTGCTGCGGCTGGCCGAGCATCTGGACGTGCCCGTGCGGGAGCGCAACGCGCTGCTGCTGGCAGCCGGTTACGCTCCCCGCTACCCGGAGACCCCGCTGGACGACCCGGCGCTTGACGCGCTGCGGGCCGGCATCGAGCGGCTGATCAGCGGCTACGAGCCGTATCCGGCGCTGGTGGTGGACGCGCTGTACAACGTCGTGGCCGCCAACCGTGGGGTCATGACGCTGGTCGACGGTGTCTGCGAGTCGCTGCTCGAACCCCCGCTGAACGCGATGCGGCTCGCCCTGCACCCGCGGGGTCTCGCGCCCCGCATCCGCAATCTGCGCGCCTGGCGGGGGCATCTGCTGGAGCAGATGGAGCGGCAGATCGCGCTGCACCGCTCGGAGCCGCTGCGGGCGCTGTACGAGGAGGTGGCGGCGTATCCGGCGCCCGAGGCGGATCCGGTGGACGAGCCGTCGGAGCCGGTTCCGTACTTCGCGCTGCCGCTGCGGATCGAGCACGAGGGACGGACGCTGTCGTTCATCTCGTCGATCTCCACGTTCAACACGCCGATGGACGTGACGGTCGCCGAGCTGGCCATCGAGACGCTGCTCCCGGCCGACCCGGCGACGGTCAAGTACCTTCAGGAATCCATGTCCTGAAGGTTCCTCAGGGCCATGTGCTGGAGGACGGCGAAACCGGCCACGGCCAGGGCCTGGAGCACGGTCCACACGGCACCCGCCGTGCTCGGCGTGAGCCACAGCGCCAGGGCGGCGAGGCTCACCGCCGCCCAGGCGAGGTTGGCCTCGACGACGGCCCGTACGCCGAGTGCCGGCGGCTGCCTGCGCGCGGCCAGCAGGCCCACGGCCGCCGCGTAGACGGCGAGAAACGTGCCCACGGCGAGGAGCAGCGTGGCGTCGGCCCCGAGGAACCGTCCGAGCGGGCCGGAGAAGGCCAGGTAGGCGAGCGCGTTGGCGCCGGTCACGGCGGCGTCCAGGACGAGGAAGCGGCGCAGCACCGACTGCGGCTCGGAGGTCCGGGCGAGTGCGGCGAGCCGGATCGCGGACATGGGAGATCATCCTCCGTCGAGTCGTGGTGCGGCGAGTGGGTCCGGTTCACCGGGCCGGAGTGCGCCGGCCCGGTGAACCGGTACGTCCACGATCCCTTCCGGGTGGCGTCCGGTCGATTACCCGCCAGGTCATGCCCGCGCCGCTCCTCCGTTTCCGGCGATCTTCTCGCTCCCGGACCTGTCGTGCCGGCGACCGACCGTGACAGACTGATCGCAGGCTTGGGCACGTTGGGGAGGCGTGGCGTGAGTGAACGGCGGGCCGCACCCACCGTGGGCCAGGTGGTCCTGGGCAAGCGGTTGCAGGAGCTGCGGGAGGCCGCGGGCCTCGGTCGTGACGAGGCCGCGAAGGTGCTGCGGGTCGCCCCGGCGACGGTCCGGCGGATGGAGACCGCCGACGTCGCGCTCAAGATCCCGTACGTGCAGATCCTGCTGACGGCGTACGGGGTGGCCGAGGACGAGATCGCCGCCTTCGTCGACCTCGCGGAGGAGGCGAACCGGCCGGGCTGGTGGCAGCGGTTCCACGACGTGCTGCCGGAGTGGTTCAGCCTGTACGTGAGCCTGGAGGGCGCGGCCCGGATCATCCGGTCGTACGAGCCGCACTTCGTGCCGGGGCTGCTGCAGACCGAGGGGTACGCGCGGGCCGTGCTGCAGACCGGCACCATCGCCAACGCCGGGCCGGGCGCCGTGGACCGGCATGTGTCGCTGCGCATGGAGCGGCAGCGGCTCCTGGACCGCCCGAACCCGCCGCACCTGTGGGTCATCATGGACGAGACCGTGCTGCGCCGCCCGGTGAGCGCGGACGGCCGGGTGATGCGCGACCAGCTGGACAAGCTGCTGGAGTACGCCGGGCGCGACCGGGTCACCCTCCAGATCGCCGAGTTCGCGGACGGCCCCCATCCGGGCACGTACGCGCCGTTCTCGCTGTTCCGCTTCGCCGAGCCCGAGCTGCCCGACATGGTCTTCACCGAGTACCTGACCGGTGCGCTGTACCTGGACTCCCGCAAGGAGGTCTCCGCGCATCTGGAGGTGCTGGACCACATGACGGCCCGGGCGGGCTCCGCGCAGCGCACGGAGGAACTGCTGCGGGAGTACCGCGAGCGCTACTGAGCCGCTCGCCTCCCACCCGACGTCAGGGGCGGGTCCTGACCCGTACGGGCGCCGTCGGCAGGTGTGCCTCGCGGCCCGCCTCTAGCGTCGGGATGACGGGCGGGCAGGCAAGCGCCCGCGGAGGAGGTCCGATGCCCGGATTCGAGGTGCTGTACCAGGCGGCCGCACTGTGCCTGATGTACCCCGACGACGACTTCCGCACCCGGCTGCCGCTGCTGCGCGAAGCCGCCCCGCAGTTGCGGGCGTTCGCCGACCACGCGGCGCTCACCCCGCCGCTGGAGCTGGCCGCCCACTACGTCGAGGTCTTCGAGGCCGGGCAGGACCACAGCCTGTATCTGAGTGTCTGGCGCGAGGACGCCCCGGCGCCGTCGGAGGAGCTGTACCGCGCGCACGGCCTGGAGACCACCGGCGAGGAGCCGCCCGACTTCCTGCCGGCGGTCCTGGAGTGCGCGGCCCGAACCGGTGACACCGAGCTGCTGGCGGAACACCGGGACGGCCTGGAACGGCTCCGGTCGAAACTCACCGACTTCGGCACGCCGTACGCGACGGTCCTGGACGCGGTATGCGCGACGCTGCCGCCGGTGGCCATGGGGCGCTAGTGCCGCGGCAGGCAACGTTCGCCCGGTGAGGAGCGGCGTCCGGTGCGTGCTCTCGGCGTGCCGGCCGGGAGCCCTCGTACGGGATGTACTTGGGCTTTCGGCCGGTGCGGCGAGAGTGCGTGCCGGGCGTCGCGACGGGGCGAACGTTGCCTGCCACGGCACTAGTTCTCGCGGTCGTAGGCGTGGCGGGCCTGCTCGACCTTCTCCAGATGGGCGGCCGACCAGTCGGCGAGATGCGCGAAGAGCGGGGCGAGGGAGCGGCCGAGCTCGCTGATCTCGTACTCGACCCTGGGCGGGACCTCCGGGTGGTACGTGCGCACGACCAGTCCGTCCCGTTCCAGTTGCCTGAGGCGCTGGGTCAGCACCTTCGGCGTGATCGTGCCGATGCGCCGTTCCAGCTCCACGAAGCGCTGCCGGCCGTGGGTGTGGAGCGTCCACAGGACGGGGGTGGTCCACCGGCTGAACACCATGTCGACGACAGGGCTGATGGGGCAGGCGAGCTCCGGAGCGGTGGCGGCGGACGCTCCCCTGGTCATGTCACCGGCCATGCGCACCCCTTTGGGATAGTCACTTTCCTGTAGGTACCTACTATACCGAGGGTGTTAGCGTCCACGACGTCGGCAACAAGGCCGCAGGACAGAGGAGTTGCTCATGATCGTGGTGACGGGAGCGACGGGGAACGTGGGCCGGTCGCTGGTGCGGGCTCTCGCCGGGGCCGGGGAGAAGGTGACCGCGACCTCGCGGAGAGTCTCGGAGGCGGACGTACCGGACGGCGTCCACGCCCGCACGGCCGACCTGACCGATGCCGGAAGCCTCCGCCCGGTGCTGGACGGAGCCGACGCGCTGTTCCTGCAGAACGGCGGAGCCGACGCCCACCTGCTCGACCCCGGGCAGATCCTGGACGCCGCACGGGCCGGCGGAGTCCGGCGCGTCGTACTGCTCTCCTCACAGGGGGTCGCGACCCGGCCGGAGTCGGTCTCCCACGGGGGCGTCGGAAAGGCCATCGAGGACGCCGTGCGAGGGTCGGGCCTGGAGTGGGTGATCCTGCGCCCCGGCGGTTTCGCCTCCAACGCCTACGCCTGGGCCGGTCCGGTCCGTACCCGGCGGACCGTCGCCGCACCGTTCGGTGACGTCGGTCTGCCCGTGATCGACCCGGACGACATCGCCGAGGTCGCCGCGGCGGCACTGCGGGAGGACGGGCACGCCGGGCAGGTCTACGAACTGACCGGGCCCGCCCTGAGCACGCCCCGGCAACGCGCCGAGGCGCTGGCGGATGCCCTCGGCGAACCGGTCCGCTTCGTCGAGCAGACCCCCGACGAGGCCCGTGCACAGCTGCTGGAGTTCATGCCCGGGCCCGTGGTGGAGACGACCCTGGCCATCCTCGGCGAGCCCACTCCCGCGGAGCAGCGCGTCAGCCCCGACGTGGACCGCGTGCTGGGCCGCGCGCCGCGCACCTTCACGGACTGGGCTCACCGCAACGTCGCGGCATTCCGCTAGGGCCTCGCTCCTGGCGTTCAGCCCTGGGCGGCGCCCCCCTTCTCGTCGCGGCCGTGCTTCTCCTCGTCCACGATCTCCGCGTCGACCACGCCCTCCTCGTCGTGCGCGGTGCCGGAGGGTTCCTCGGCGGGGGCCTGCTCGGCCTGGGCGTACATCGCCTGGCCCATCTTCTGGCTGACGGAGGCGAGTTGCTCGACGGCGGCGCGCAGGGCGGCGGTGTCCGCCTGCTGTTCCAGTCGCTCCTTCACCCCGGTGACGGCCGACTCGACCTCGGACTTCGTGTCCGCCGGGACCCGCTCGCCGTTCTCGCGGAGGAAGTTCTCTGTCTGGTAGACGAGTTGCTCGGCCTGGTTGCGGGTCTCGGCGGCCTCACGGCGCTCCCGGTCCTCCTCGGCGTACTGCTCGGCCTCGCGCATCATGCGGTCGATGTCGTCCTTGGGCAGGGCCGAGCCGCCGGTGACGGTCATCTTCTGTTCGCGGCCGGTCGCCATGTCCTTGGCCGAGACGTGCATGATGCCGTTGGCGTCGATGTCGAACGCCACCTCGATCTGCGGTACCCCGCGCGGCGCCGGCGGCAGGCCCGTCAGGTCGAAGACACCGAGCTTCTTGTTGTACGCCGCGATCTCCCGTTCGCCCTGGTAGACCTGGATGCCGACCGAGGGCTGATTGTCGGCGGCCGTCGTGAAGATCTCCGAACGCCGGGTCGGGATGGTCGTGTTGCGCTCGATGAGCTTCGTCATGATGCCGCCCTTGGTCTCGATGCCCAGGGACAGCGGGGTGACGTCGAGCAGCAGCACGTCCTTGACGTCGCCGCGAATGACTCCCGCCTGGAGCGCCGCCCCCACGGCCACGACCTCGTCGGGGTTGACGCCCTTGTGCGGGTCCTTCCCGGTCAGCTCCTTGACCAGGTCGGTCACGGCGGGCATCCGGGTCGAGCCGCCGACGAGGATCACGTGGTCGATCGCCGAGAGCTTCACGCCGGCGTCCTTGACCGCCTGGTGGAACGGGGCCTTGCAGCGGTCGAGCAGATCGGCGGTGAGCTCCTGGAACTGGGCCCGGGTCAGCTTCTCGTCGAGGTGCAGGGGCCCTTCGGCGGAGGCCGTGATGTAAGGCAGGTTGATCGTCGTCTCGGTCGAGCTGGACAGTTCGATCTTGGCCCGCTCGGCGCCCTCGCGCAGCCGCTGCACCGCCATCTTGTCGCCCGCGAGATCGACGCCGGTCTGGCCCTTGAAACGCTTGATCAGGTACTCGACGATCCGCTGGTCCCAGTCGTCGCCGCCGAGGTGCGTGTCACCGTTGGTGGCCTTCACCTCGATGACGCCCTCGCCCATCTCCAGCAGCGACACGTCGAAGGTGCCGCCGCCGAGGTCGAAGACGAGGACCGTCTGGTCGTTCTCCTTGTCCAGACCGTAGGCGAGGGCCGCGGCCGTCGGCTCGTTGATGATGCGCAGCACCTTCAGGCCCGCGATCTCACCGGCCTCCTTGGTGGCCTGCCGCTGGGTGTCGTCGAAGTAGGCAGGGACGGTGATCACGGCGTCGGTGACGTCCTCGCCGAGGTAGGACTCCGCGTCCCGCTTGAGCTTCTGCAACACCCGCGCGGACAGTTCCTGCGCCCGGTAGCGGGTGCCGTCCACGTCGCCCTCGGCGGGGAAGCGCCAGTGCGCGTCGCCCATGTGCCGCTTCACCGAGCGGGCGGTGCGCTCCACGTTCGTCACGGCCTGCCGTTTGGCCACCTCTCCGACCAGCACTTCGCCGTTCTTGGCGAACGCCACGACCGAGGGTGTGGTGCGGGCCCCCTCCGCGTTGGCGATGACGGTGGACTCACCGGCTTCGAGTACGGCGACCACCGAGTTCGTGGTTCCGAGGTCGACTCCGACCGCTCGTCCCATCGCTGTCCCCTTTCGCCAGGGTGACGCCTCTCCACACACTCCAGCACAAAACTTGAGTGCGCTGTTGTCAATGCCGCGAAGGGGTGATCGGGCCGCGCAGCGCCACCGCCCGCCGGGGCCGGTCGGTGACGAGCACGTCGACGCGCGGGTGAGCGAGGAAGGCCCGCATGAGCGTGTCGTCGTTGACGGTCCAGACCATGGTGAACAGACCGTGCCGGCCCGCCTCGCGCAGCACGTTGGTCCTGGCGAGCCGCTGGTGCACGGCGACGCCGTGCGCCCCGCAGGCCCGGATACGCCGGGCCGGGAACAGCTCGCTCAGCCGGGTGCCGGGCAGCCGGGACAGGGCGAGGTCCCGGCGGTCCCGCCCCAGGGACAGGGCGGTGCGCACGCCGGGGAAGCCCTGGGTGACGGCGGCGACGGAACGGTCCTCCAGCGTGGTCACGACGAGCCCGTCCACGCCGAGCAGGGCGACCGCCCGGTCGATCACCTCCTGCTCGTAGCCGGCCTCCTTGAGGTCGAGGTGGGCCACGAGTCTTCCCGCGATCAGCGCCATGACGTCGTCCACGACGGGCACGGCGTATCCGGCCCGCTCGCACAGCTCGGCGTGCGTGAGCGCGGAAAGCAGCGGCCCGGCGGGACCGGCCCGGGGGTCGTGGTGGACGACGAGGACTCCGTCCCCGGTGCGGCGGACGTCGAACTCGGCGTACTCCGCACCGGACGCGACGGCGTCCTCGTACGCCTCCCAGGTGGCGGGACCGGCTCGCTCGCTGCCGCCCCGGTGGGCGCAGACGGCGGGGTGTGGCGTCATGGTCGTCGTTCCGAGGCCGCGCGGGCCGCCCCGGTGGGCGGGCCCGCGCGGCGGGGAGGCGACAGCTCAGGCGAGCTTGGCGGTCAGCGTGATGGGCGTCGCCTTGAGGGCCTGGCTGACCGGGCAGCCGGTCTTGGCCTCGTCCGCGGCGGCCTGGAAGGCCGCCTCGTCGATGCCGGGGACGGTGCCCTCGACGGTGAGGTGGATGCCGGTGATGCCCTCGCCGGGCTGGAAGGAGACGTCGGCCGAGGTGATGAGCTTGGTGGGCGGCGTCCCGGCCTTGTTGAGGATGTTGGAGAAGGCCATGGAGAAGCAGCTGGAGTGGGCGGCGGCGATCAGCTCCTCGGGGCTGGTCTTGCCGTTCGCCTCCTGGGCGCGCGAGGCCCACGTGACCGGCTGCTCGCCGATGGCACCGGAGGAGTCGAAGGTGACGACACCGCTGCCCTCGAGCAGGTTGCCTTCCCAGACGGTGTGTGCGGAGCGCGTGGTAGCCACGAGTTCTTCCTTTCGCGTGCGGACTCGCGTGCGGGCCCGTCGCCGGGCCCCGTGTCCCCCATCCGATCACACTACGGCTCAACTCACGCGGAGGACCTGCCCTCTGGCGGTGTGCGCGGCCCGGGATGCGCTGCCGGGTGTCAGGCGGCGTGCTCCTCCTCGGTGGCCTCCAGCGGCACCTGCGGTCCGTTCGCCTCGCGCAGCCAGCGCCGCAGGACCCGGTGCACGTGCTCGGCGCCGACGAGCTCCTCGCCCTCGCCGACCGGTGCGGAGACGCCGAGCGGGGACAGCAGGAAGGGTCTGCCCTGGGCGCCGCCGAGGCCGCCGTGGGAGCCGATCTGCTCCTCGAAGGCGAGGACTTCGCCGTCGGCGGGGTCGTGGAAGGAGTTGACCATGATGTCGGCGGTGTGCGGGAAGGAGTGCGTGCGGCGTATCGCGTCGGCCGCGCCCGGGCCGAAGGGGGCCAGCGGCCCGGGGTCGTCGTCGAGGTCGGCCAGCGGGATCTCCGCGCCGTACGCTCCGAGGACGACGCCGCCGTGCTCCTCGCTGCGGACCAGCAGGAAGCCGATGCCGGGATGGTTGGCGAGGGTCGGCAGCAGCGCGGGGTGGCGGGCGTCGATCTCCTCCTTGCTCATCCGGTGCGGGACGTCCGGGAAGGAGACCAGGCCGAGATTGCCGGAGGCCAGCACGATCGGCTCGGAGTCCCGCGCGGGCCGGTGCTGCTCGCCTGCCTCCGCGACGGGGAAGCGCAGGGCGGCGCGCACGGCGGCGCGGGCCTCCGCGCCGCTGCGGGTGCGCTCGGCCTTGCGCGGTACGGGCATGCCGCAGCCGGCCCGCACCAGGTCGCCGAGCGTGAGGCCGTATCGGGCGCGGAAGGTCTCGCCCGGGCTCTGGCCGTGGTCGGACAGCACGACGATCCGGTACGGACGCGGGGCGTGCTCGGCCACGTTCTCGATCAGGGCCAGCGAGCGGTCGAGGCGTTCGAGGACCTTCTGCGCGTCCCGGCTCGCGGGACCGGAGTGGTGGGCGACCTCGTCGTAGGCCACCAGGTCGGCGAAGACGGCCGTGCGGCCGACGAGCATGTCGCCGGTCACGGCGGCCACGACGACGTCCCGCTCGACGACCGTCGCGAAGGCCCGGACGAGGGGGTAGAGGCCGCCGCGGGAGACGCGAGGACGTTGCTTGCGCAGGCTCGCGCGGGTGGACTGGCCGATCTCACGGCCGACCTCGGCGATGAAGGACAGCGCGGTGCGCACGGCGTTGGCAGGATCGCAGAAGTAGGCGAAGTAGCCCGCCCGGGAACGGTTCTCCCGGCTGCGGCGGCGGGCCGCTATGGACAGCACGAGGGCCTGCTGTTCGGCGCCGCCGCTGAACAGGTTGCCGCGGCTGGCACCGTCGACGGTGAGCAGCCCGCCGTGCCCCGCGTGCTCGACGGCGCGGCGCTGGAGTTCGGCGGCGCTGGTCGGGCGGTTGCAGACGACCACCTCGCCGGTGTCCTTCTCGTACCAGCGGAAGGCGGGGACGTCGTGGTTGCTGCCGTGCAGGATGCCGAGCTGGCTGGCGCCGGTCTGGCTGGACCAGTCGGTGCGCCAGGGAGTGAGCCGGTGGGTGGGGCGGCCGAGACCGTCGTCGTCGAGCCAGCGGGCGACCGTGGGCATCAGGCCCTTGCCGACGGCGTCGAACAGGGTGTCGTGGCCGACGCCGTCTAGCTGCACGAAGACCGTGCCGGGGCCGGCCGGTGAGGGCGGGCCGGACCGGCGGCGGCGGTCGGAGAGGCGGTAGAGCCTGCGGCGGTAGGCGTCGTCGTCCCGCACGGCCAGGGCCGCGCCGGTCGCGGACGCCACCGCGGACATCACGGCGGCGACCACGACGGCGGTCTCCGGCGCTGCGGCACCGCGCTCGGCCGGGTTCAGGTGCAGGGCGAGCAGCAGCAGGGCGCCGTTGAGGAAGAAGACCAGCAGCCCGAGTACGAGCGCCGGTACGAGCAGCAGCAGCCGGACGAGCAGCGGCCAGACCAGGGCCGACAGCAGACCGAAGGCACCGGCCCCGAAGGCCGCGGTGACGGCTATGTCGGTCGCGCTGTCGCCGTTCTCCGAGCGGAGCCGGAAGTCGGGGAGGATCCCGGCGAGTACGAGCATGGTGACGGTGGAGACCGCCCACACGGCGACGCTCCGCCCCACCTGACTGGCGGCCCGCCGCCATCGCACGCCCCGCACGCCCAGCCACCTCACGTCCCTGGCCCGCAGCCGCGGCGGGCCCTCCCCCACAGTGTCTCAACGCCCGGCCGGGCGGTTTCGTCCCCGGGCCGCACACCGGTGAGGGGACGGCGTCAGCGCCCGTCGTAGCCGGCCGTCGGCATCGACAGCCGCCGGTGCACGCACGCCTTCATCGCCGCGTCGTACGCAGGCTCCGCATGCCCCACCGTCTCCACCCGTACACCGCGCCGGGCGCATTCGGCGGTGAATTCCTCGACGGAGGCGAGCGCGCTCTCCAGGACCCGCCGGCTGGGCGCGACGAACAGGTCGAGGCCGGGCCGGACGCCGTCCCACAAGGCGCCGTGGTCGGGCCGCAGCCCCCGGACCAGTAACTCCCGGCTGACCACGTAGCCCCGCTCGGCGGCCCAGCGGGCGCACATGGCGTGCTGACTGCGGGAGTCGACGAGGAACGGATCGTCGTCCAGCTCCTCCAGCGGCGTCAGACTCGCGATCGCCGTGACCCGCACCGGCACCATGGCGTCCCCCCTCACCTCCGGTTTCGCCGCCGACCCTACTCCTGCACGTAGGCTTCGGGGGAGTCGCGCGAAGGAGGCAAAGAAGTGCCGGTGGAGATCACCTGGTGGGGTCACGCCACTTGCACCGTCGAGGATTCGAATGTGCGCGTGCTCACGGATCCCCTGTTCGCACGCCGGCTCGCACACCTGCGGCGCCGGCGCGGCGCGCTGCCGCCCCCGGGCGCCCCGCACGCGGACGTGGCGCTGGTGTCGCATCTGCACGCCGACCACCTGCACGTGCCGTCGCTGATGCGGCTCGCCGAGGGCACGCGCCTGCTCGTGCCCCGGGGTGCGCGCCGGGCTGTGCCGGGTCTGCGCCGGCTCACGCACCTGCGGGTGAGCGAGGTGGCGCCCGGCGAGGAGACGCCGGTCGGCGACATCGTCGTACGGGCCGTGCCCGCGCGGCACGACGGGCGGCGGCTGCCGTTCGGGCCGCACCGCTCCCCCGCGCTCGGCTATGTCATATCCGGCGAGGCCCGGACGTACTTCGCCGGGGACACGGGCCTGTTCGACGACATGGCGAAGGAGGTCGGGCCGGTCGAGGTGGCGTTGCTGCCGGTGGGCGGCTGGGGACCGTACCTGGGCGAGGGGCACCTGGACGCGGGCCGGGCGGCGCAGGCGCTGGCACGGCTGGCGCCGCGCAGTGCGGTGCCGGTGCACTACGGCACGTACTGGCCGATCGGCATGGACGCCGTGCGCCCCCACGAGTTCCACGCGCCCGGGGACGAGTTCGTCCGGCTCGCGGCCCGGCACGCGCCGGCGGTTTCGGTGCACCGGCTCGGGCACGGGGAGAGCGTGCGCCTCGAGGCCGCGCGGTGAACTGGTCCGCGCCCGCGGCGCTCACGCCCCTGCTCGCGGTCTCGGCTGTCACCCCGGCGTCCGTGGTCCCGGCGTCCACACAGCAGGCGATCGGCTATCCGACGCTCTTCGTGCTGGTGCTGGCCGGGGCGCTGGTGCCGGTGATCCCTACCGGCGCGCTGGTGAGTTCGGCGGCGGTGGTCGCCGTGCACCGGACGGCGCCGTTCTCGCTGGCGATGGTGTTCGTGACGGCGTCGCTGGCGGCGTTCCTGGGTGATGCGGCGCTGTACTGGCTGGGGCGGCGCGGACTGAATTCGAAGAACGGGTCGCGGTGGCTGGAGGCGATCCGGTCGCGGGCGCCGGAGGACCGGCTGGAGCAGGCACAGGAGAAACTGGCCGCGCACGGGGTCGCCGTGCTGGTGTTGTCCCGGCTGGTGCCGGCCGGGCGGATTCCGGTGATGCTGGCGTGTCTGCTGGCGGAGTGGCCGCTGCGGAGGTTCTCCCGGGGGAACTTCCCGGCGTGTCTGGCGTGGACCGTGACGTATCAGTTGATCGGGATTCTCGGGGGGTCGCTGTTCGACGAGCCGTGGGAGGGTGTGGTGGCGGCGATCGGGCTGACGTTGGTGATCAGTGCGGTGCCGGCCGTGGTGCGGCGGGTTCGGTAGCGCCGTAAGGGTTGCGGTTGCCCTTCGGGGTGCGGGTGCGTGGTGGCTGTCCGCGCAGTTCCCCGCGCCCCTTGCACATCTACAGCACCTTTGACGCGCCGACCGGCATGTCCCAGAGGTTCTCCCGGGGCAGGCCCGCCTTCTCCCAGGCCGCCCGCACCCGCGTCAGGGGCTCCATGACCGGCTCGGCCGACAGGACGAACGTCGCCCAGTGCATGGGGGCCATCCGGGCCGCGCCCAGGTCCTGGGCCGCGCGGACCGCCTCCTCCGGGTCGCAGTGGACGTCACGGAGCCACCAGCGGGGGTCGTAGGCGCCGATGGGCAGGAGGGCCAGGTCGATTCCGGGGTAGCGGCGGCCGATGCGGGAGAACCAGTGGCCGTAGCCCGTGTCGCCCGCGAAGTAGACGCGTTGGCCGTCCCGGTCGGTGAGGACCCAGCCGCCCCACAGGCTGTGGCAGGTGTCGGTGAGGCTGCGCTTGGACCAGTGGTGGGACGGAACGAAGTCGAAGCGTACGCCGTCCAGTTCGGCCGCCTCCCACCAGTCGAGCTCCGTCACGCGTGTGAAGCGGCGGCGGTGGAACCAGCGGGCGAGCCCGGCCGGGACGAACACCGGGGTGTCGCGCGGCAGTCGGCGCAGGGTGGGGGCGTCGAGGTGGTCGTAGTGGTTGTGGCTGATGACGACTGCGTCGATGCGCGGCAGGTCCTCCCAGGGGACGCCGACGGGGGTGATGCGCGCGGGCGTGCCGAGGATGCGGCGGGACCAGACCGGGTCGGTGAGGACCGTCAGGCCGCCGATGCGCAGCACCCAACTGGCGTGGCCCGCCCAGGTGACGGCGACGGTGCGGGCGTCGACGCGGGGCAGCGGAGCCGGGGCGTAGGGGAGCCGGGGGATGTCGGCCAGGCCCTGCGGGCCGGGTCTCACCGCGCCCTCGCGGGCAAAGCGGGCCATGGCCTTCAGCCCCGGGAGCGGCGCGGTCAGCCGGTCGTGGAAGGTGCGCGGCCACACCCGCCGCTCGGCCAGGGGCCGGGGTTCGGCCAGGGGCGGATACGGGGGTGCGAGGGGCGACGGGAGCACGGGCTCGTCGGCTGCCCGGGGGGTCGCGCTGGCGGTCGACTCGGACTGCTGCGTCATCGGGGAGGCTCCCATCGCTCAGCGTCGTCGCGGAGATCGTCGAAGACCGACCTGAGTCGGATCAACGCGTGGTGCACGTGCGGCAGTTCCAACGGTGTGGGTGAGGTGAGGCATTCCGCGCGTTCCCTGTCGGAACCGGCCAGCAGTGCGCCGGTGGCAAGCCGCACGCGCGGCGCTTCGAGGTCGTCGCCGAAGCGGTGCCCGCCCGGGGCGGGCATGGCGAGGCGTGCGGAGAGGAAGTCTTCCAGTTCCTGTGCGTCACCGATGCCGTGCGCGGTCAGCGCGGGGCTCAGCGGGGCCAGGTCCACGTACAGGTGGCGGCCCGACCGCGGGGGCCGGGCGAGGGCACCCGCGGCGACGACGGCGGTGTGCGCCGCGGCGGCCAGGAGCGCGTGCAGGCGCACGGCGGCCGTCACGCGCGCCGTGACCGCGTCCGGCTCCCCGAGGGCGTACCCGGCCGCCGCGGCGACGGGTGCGGCGACGCGGGCGTCGAGGGCGGTGAGGACGTCGAGGACGCGTGCGTGGAGGCCGGCTCCGTTCTCCCCGGCCGGGAAGCGCGCCACGGCGGCGGGCCAGCCGGCCGGGAGCAGGGCTCCGGCCAGGTCGGTGACGACGGTGACCCGGTCGGGCACCATCTCGGCGGGGCTGAGCAGCACCGTCTCGTGCCGATCGTGCAGGGTGTCGCGCCAGGTCTCGTCGCTGACCAGGTGCAGGCCCTCCCCCTGTGCGGCCTCGACGGTCTCGTGGAGCAGTTCGGGAGGGGCGACGGTCGCGGTGGGATCGTCGGCGACGGACAGCACCAGCAGTCGCGGGTCGCCGCCCTCGGCGCGGACCCGGCGCACGGTCTCCAGCAGGGCGTACGGGTCGGGTACCCCGCCGCTCTCCGGCGGGGTCGGCACGTGGAACGCGGGGCGCCCCAGCAGACGTGCGTACGGCGCCCACCAGGCGGCGCAGGGTCTCGGCACGAGGACGTCGCCGCCGAGGGCGGCGGTCAGGGCGAGCAGCAGGGCGGGCGCGCCGGGTGCGGACGCCACCCGGTCCGGGTCGCAGCGCAGTCCGCGCCGGTCCCAGTAACCGCAGGCGGCCTCGCGCAGAGTCCGGTTGCCGCCGACCGGCTCGTGGCTGCCCCGGGACGCCGCGGCGGCGAGCACCGCGGACAGCTCCGGCAGGACCGGCAGCCCGTCGTCGGGGAGCGGGGGCCCGAACCGGACGGGGCCGTGACCTTCGGGGGCCGTCCGCCGCATCCGTACCTCCGCAGTGCCAGTGCCTGGTGCCGCCGTGTCGTGCCGCCCCGGCGCGTGCGCCGTGCGCTGCCGGGTGGTCCGTACGGCGCGGCTCGTCCCCTCGGCCACCGAGTACCCCGCGTGCCGCCGCCTCATGGGCACCAGCCGGGTCGTGAGGGTCACAGCATGAGCGGGCCCGGCCGGGGAAGCCGCTCCCGTCCGGGGCGGCGGACCGGGCCCGGGAGGTCAGCGGTGGGGGTCGCTCTCCCGGTTGCGCAGCCGGTGCACGGCGGCGCCGAACGCGCCCGCGATCAGAACCCCGCCCGCCGCCAGGGCCGGCACGGAGTCGTTGAAGGCGCCGCCGTCACCGGCCCGTACCCCACGCTGGACAGCCGCCGGTTCGCAGTCGGTGTGCTGCGGTTCGTGGCCGTGCGGGGGCTCGGGGCAGGGCTTGTGGGCGGGTGGGTCCGCGGGCCGGTGCGACGGCTTGTGGGGTGGGGAGCCGTGGGTCACGGTGAACGTCGCGCTCCACGGTGTGCCCTCGCCGCCGGGGGCGGCCGGGCAGGTGCCGTCGACGGTCCACGCCGAGTCCTCCCCCTGCGCGTCCGGGTCACCCTCGAAGCTTTCCGCCGAGGAGATCAGGGCCGTGCCGCGGTAGGCCGGGCCGGACACCTCGTCGTCGTTGCCGGTGACGAGCTGCAGCGGCACCGTGCCCTCCTCGAAGGCCTGCGAGGTGGCGTCGATGCTGTCGGGCGGCGGCCCTTCGGTCGGGTCGCAGCTGACCGAGACGGTGAGCGTGCCTCCGGGCTGGACGGTGGCGGGACTGACCTCGGCGGCCGGTTCGGAGAATTCGGCCGGCGCGAAGCCCACGAGGGCTGAGCCCGCCAGGACGGAAACGGACAGGGCGTACAGGCTGCGGCGCATCGAGGGGACTCCTTCGGTGGTGTTACCCCTCTGCCATGACAGCCAGGCCTTGGTGGCGTTGCGCGCGGCGAGGCCCCATTGGCGGGACAGTGCCATTCAAACGGGTGAACGCGGAGCGCCGCGGGGACGCGGGACGGTGGCGTGTGCGGCTCCGCCGCGTCGGCGCGCCGAGCCACCCCGGCTCCGCACCCGCGCGACCACATCACCCCGGCGGCGCTAGGCGACGTCCCGCATGACCTGCTCCCGCACCCGCCCGCAGCACCGGCTGATCAGCCGTGAGACATGCATCTGCGAGATCCCCAGCTCCTCGGCGATCCGGCTCTGCGTCATGTCGTCGAAGAACCGCATGTACAGGATCGCCCTCTCCCGCTCGGGCAGGGCGGCCAGCCGCGCCCTGACGGACTCGCGGTCGACGACCGTGTCCAGGGCGGGGTCGGTGGAGCCCAGCGCGTCACTCAGGGAGTACCCGTCCTCGCTGCCGGGCAGCTCCGCGTCCAGGGACAGCGCAGAGAAGCTCTCCAGCGCCTCCAGGCCGGCCCGGACGTCCTCCTCGCTCATGCCGGCGTGTGCGGCGAGCTCGGCCACGGTGGGCTGCCGGCCGGCGATGCTCTGGGACAGGTCCTGGCCGGCGGCCCGCACCCGGTTGCGCAGATCCTGGACGCGGCGGGGCACGTGCAGGGTCCACATGTGGTCCCTGAAGTGCCGCTTGATCTCTCCGGTGATGGTCGGTACGGCGTAGCTCTCGAAGGCGTGGCCGCGGTCGGGGTCGTACCGGTCGACGGCCTTGACCAGGCCGAGGGCCGCTACCTGGCGCAGGTCCTCGTAGTTCTCGCCGCGGCTGCGGAAGCGTCCGGCGAGACGGTCGGCCATGGGCAGCCAGGCCTCGACGATCTCGTCGCGGAGGGCGTCGCGCTCCGGGCCGGCGGGCATCGAGGTGAGCCTGCGGAAGGCCTCGGCGGTGTCGGGGGCGTCGTCGTGGGGGTGCTTCTGGGCGCGGATTCGGGTCGGCATGATGCGTCGCAATCCCTTGAAAGTGCAGTGGGCCGGACGGTCACCGTGGAAGCGCATCCGCTGTGGGACAGGGCCTCGGGTGCGGCGCGACGCCGCTCCCACGGGCGTGCCTCCTGTCCGAAGCACTCAAGGGCGCCTGCCCCCGGCCTCCACCCGCAAACCCGGAGTGCTTTTCGGCCGTCGCGCAGGGTGACTCCCGCCGCCGGTTCTCGTTGCCGTCCGCCGCCTCGTCGCCTGGGGTGCCGCGGAGGGGAAGCCGACGGTCAGGCAGGGCTTCACGGCGCGGGTGCCGGAGTCGTCGACGGGGCGGGAGAAGAAGCGACCGCCGCGGCGGCGGGCGGAGCGGCGGCCGGTTCACGCCGGTCGGCGTCGTCCTGCGGCAGCAGCAGCTCCTCGTAACGGCCCAGCACCAGCAGGACTCCGAGCATCAGCACCGGGATGAGCACAGCGAGCAACGCCATGGCGTGTCCTTCCCCAGGGAGGTGTGGGGGGGACGAACCGGGTCTCCCGCGGGGCGTGGCGCAAACCCGTGCGGACGGCGGCGATCGAGTCGGCGGAATCCGTGTCGCCCTCCGGTGTTCGGGTACGCGGTGCGGGCCCCCGAACGTCTGGAGGGAGACATGCAGCGAGGCAGCGACCGGCTGAGCGTCCACCGGGACGACGAGATGAAACACGAACTGCAGGGTCTGCTCAGGTCCGGGCACCCCACACGCAGTGAGGAGTGGCACGACCCGGAGCCGGCCGCCGAGGACGACCCCGAGGTCGCCCACGGGCCGGTGACGCCGGGCCGTGCGCCGACGTCACTGGAGTCGGTGCGGCTGGAACTGGCGCGGATGCTGGGCCGCAAGGCGTTCCCCGCGAGCCCGCGGGAGCTGGCACGCGAGCTGCGCGGCCACCAGGCGCCCGACGCCCGGGGGGGGGGGGGGGGGGGGGGGGGGGGGGGGGGGGCGGGGGGGGGGGGGCCCGGGGGGGGGGCGGGGGTCCCCCCCGCCGGGCTGGGAAACGGAGGGAAGGCCCGAGTGATGGCCGAGTACGTCAAGGACGTGATGACAGCGGGTGTGGTCGCCGTGCGCCCGGACGCCTCGCTCGTCGAGGCGGCGCAGCTGATGCGGACGCAGAACATCGGCGACGTGGTGGTGGCCGAGGGGCAGGACGTGATCGGCGTACTGACCGACCGTGACATCACCGTACGGGCCGTCGCGGACGGCGCCGATCCGATGACGGTCAGCGCGCGGACCGTGTGCACCGGCAATCCGGTGACGGTGACGCCGGACGACCGGGTGACGACCGCGGTGGAGCTGATGCGCGAGCACGCGGTACGTCGGCTGCCCGTGGTGGAGCACGGGCTGCCGGTCGGGATCGTGAGCCTGGGCGACGTGGCCGAGGCCGAGGACCCGGCGTCGGCGCTCGCCGACATCAGCCGGGCGGCCCCGGACGCCCGGGGCGATGCGTGAGCCCGGACCGGGCCGAGCGGATCGGCGCCACCGGCGACACGAAGAACGAGAACCACGAGAACCACGAGAACCACGAGAACCGAGCAGGGAGCCGTGCGGCGCGCCGGAGCGCCGTCCGCTCCGGGAAAGGACGCTGACATCATGCGTATCGCGTTTCTGGTAGCGCCCGAGGGCGTCGAGCAGGTCGAGCTGACCGATCCGTGGCAGGCCGTGAAGGACGCCGGTCACGAGCCCGTGCTGGTGTCCACGCAGCAGGGTGAGATCCAGGCCTTCAACCACCTCGACAAGGCGGACACGTTCCCCGTGGACGAGGTCGTGGGCGATGCCGCACCGGACTCGTTCGCTGCCCTCGTGCTGCCGGGTGGTGTGGCCAACCCGGACTTCCTGAGGATGGACGACAAGGCCGTCGCTTTCGTCCGGGACTTCTTCGAGCACGGCCGCCCCGTGGCCGCGATCTGCCACGCGCCGTGGACGCTGGTCGAGGCGGACGTGGTGCGCGGCCGGGTCCTCACCTCCTGGCCGAGTCTGCAGACGGACATCCGCAACGCGGGCGGCACCTGGGTCGACCAGCAGGTGCAGGTCTGCGACCACGGGGCGAACAAGCTGATCACCAGCCGCAAGCCGGACGATCTGAAGGCGTTCTGTGAGACCTTCCTGGACGTCTTCGCGCGGGAGGCCGCCTGATGGCGTCCCCCGCCGACCGCAAACAGGCCCAGCGCGAGGCGTCCCGGGCGGACGATCCCACCGCCGGTCCGCTCACCACCGACCAGGGCGTCGAGGTGGACCACACCGACGACTCCCTGGCGGCGGGCGAGCGCGGGCCGACGCTGATGGAGGACTTCCACTTCCGGGAGAAACTCACCCGGTTCGACCACGAGCGGATTCCGGAAAGGGTGGTGCACGCGCGGGGCGCGGGTGCGTACGGCTACTTCGAACCGTACGAGTCCTGCGCGGAGTTCACCCGCGCGGCGTTCCTCCAGGACCCGTCCGTGCGGACTCCCGTCTTCGTGCGGTTCTCGACCGTGCAGGGCCCGAAGGGCTCGGCGGACACCGTGCGGGACGTGCGCGGCTTCGCCACCAAGTTCTACACGTCGGAGGGCAACTACGACCTGGTCGGGAACAACTTCCCGGTCTTCTTCATCCAGGACGGCATCAAGTTCCCGGACTTCGTGCACGCGGTGAAGCCGGAGCCGCACAACGACATCCCGACGGGTGCCTCGGCTCACGACACGCTCTGGGACTTCGTGTCGCTCCAGCCCGAGACGCTCCACGCGATCATGTGGCTGATGTCGGACCGGGCGATCCCGCGCAGCTACCGCATGATGCAGGGCTTCGGCGTGCACACCTTCCGGTTCGTGAACGCCGAGGGCCGCGGCACGTTCGTGAAGTTCCACTGGAAGCCGAAGCTGGGTGTGCACTCGCTGGTGTGGGACGAGGCGCAGGAGTGCCAGGGCCGGGACCCGGACTTCAACCGGCGCGACCTGTGGGACGCGATCGAGGCGGGCGAGTACCCCGAGTGGGAGCTGGGCGTGCAACTCGTGCCGGAGGAGGACGAGTTCGCCTTCGACTTCGATCTGCTCGACCCGACGAAGATCATCCCGGAGGAGCAGGTGCCGGTGCGGCCGATCGGCCGGATGGTGCTGGACCGCAACCCGGAGAATTTCTTCGCGGAGACCGAGCAGGTGGCCTTCCACACGGCGAACGTGGTGCCCGGCATCGACTTCACCAACGATCCGCTGCTGCAGGCCCGGAACTTCTCCTACCTGGACACCCAGCTGATCCGCCTCGGCGGGCCGAACTTCTCGCAGCTGCCGGTGAACCGTCCGGTCGCGCCGGTGCGCAACAACCAGCGCGACGGCTACCACCAGAGCGCGATCCACTCCGGGACGAACTACTTCCCGAACTCGCTCGGCGGGGGCTGCCCGGCCCACGCGGGCGCGGGCGGCAGCGCCTACACGCACCACGCCGAGCGCGTGGACGGCCACAAGATCCGGCGCCGCAGTCCCAGCTTCCAGGACCATTACAGCCAGACCGCGATGTTCTGGAACAGCATGGCGGACTGGGAGCGGCAGCACATCGTGGAGGCGTTCCGGTTCGAGCTCGGCAAGGTCGGCGCGCTGACCGTGCGGGCCCGGACGGTGGAGCACCTGGCCAGGGTCGACGGCGAGCTGGCGGCTCGGGTGGCGAGGGGCGTCGGGGTACCGGAGCCGTCCGGTGCGCAGACTCCGTCCCGGCAGGCCTCCCCCGCGCTCAGTCTCGAGTCGCTGCGCGGAGACGGTTCGATCAGGACCCGGCAGATCGCCGTGCTCGTCACCGACGGGGTGGACGCCGAGCAGGTGACCTCCGTGCGGGAGCGGCTGACCGCCGAGGGGGCGAACGTCGAGGCGCTGGCCGCCACGGACGGGACGGTCACCGGGGCCGACGGTGAGACGTACGCCGTCGACCGTGCGCTGCCGACCGTGGCGTCCGTCCTGTACGACGCCGTGCTGCTGCCCGGCGGCCCCGTCGGAACCCCGCCGACGGCGGCCGACCCCGACATGCTGCGGTTCGTGACGGACGCCTACCGGCACGGCAAGCCGGTGGGCGCGCTCGGTTCGGGCGTGGGGATCCTTGCGGGGCTGGAGCCCGACGGACTCGGTCTGTCGACGGAGTTCCAGCGGGTGGTCGCGGACCGGGGCGTCGTGACGGACACGTCGCCCGGGCCGGCGAGCGAGGAGTTCCGGGACGCGTTCGTGGCTGCGGTCGCGGGACATCGCCACTGGGAGAGGCCACCGATGCGGCGCTGAGCCGCGGGCTCGGGCCGGTGGTCTCCACCCCGGCCCGGGCGTCCGTGCCGGTCCTGTTCCCGGTCGTTCCCTCGGAGGGGCTCAGGTGCCGGGGGTCGTGGGAGTCGTCGACTCCCCGCTCCCCCGCTCCCGGGCCCCTTCGCGTGTGCGGCCCGCGGCCACCGGGCGGCTCGGGTTGCGGCGCAGGTACTCGCCCTCGAGCTGCGCCATGCGCTCGTTGTGGGCGCGCAGCGCGTCGTTCGAGCCGTAGAGCAGTGTGTCGTGGCGTGTGCGGTGGATGGTCTCCAGCTCTTTCATGAGCTGCTGGTCGTCCAGCCGGTCGGGTTCCACTCCGGTCATCGTCTCGCCCCGCTCGTCGTGTTCGTCTCCGCGGTCCGGGTACCCGCCCCCGGAGCAACTGAGCACTACCCCCGAGCGGCATCCGGGAGGAACCATGGATCTCGCCTTTCTGCACCCACTGTACGAACACCCCGGGCCTTGGGCCTCCGTGTACGTCGACACCTCACGGCACACGGAGGGCACTGCCCACGAGCGCGAGCTGACCGCCCAGGCGATGGCCGGGCAGCTGGCCGAACAGGGAGCGGACGAGGCGACGTGCCAGGCCGTGCGCAGCGCGATCGAGGATCTGAAGCACTCCTCCGAGCCGCACGGCCGGGCCTTCTTCGCCCGCGCCGGCGAGGTCGTTCTCGACCCGCCGCTGGTCCGTCCCCCGCAGGGCGGTGACTGGGCCGAATGGGCGCCGCTGCCGCGGGTCGCCCCGCTGCTGGAGCTGGCCGGGGAGGACCCGGTGTGCGTGGTGGCGTACGTCGACCGCAAGGGCGCGGACTTCGAGCTGCGCGACGCGCTGGGCCGGGAGGACGCCGGGAGCGTCACCGGGCGGCAGTGGCCGGTGCACCGGACGAGCTCCGCGGACTGGTCCGAGCGGCACTTCCAGCTGCGGGTGGAGAACACCTGGGAGCACAACGCGGCGGAGATCGCCGACGCGCTCGCGGTGTGCCAGGAGGAGACCAGGGCCGACCTGCTGATTCTCGTCGGCGAGGACCGTGAGCGGCGGTCCGTGCACGAGCGGCTGCCCAAGCGGCTGCACGGCCTGGTGGCGGAGGCGCCGCACGGCGCCGGCAGCCGGCTGCTCGACGAGGACGTGGAGCGGGCCCGGGCGGAGCACGTGGGGCGGCGGGCCGAGGCGGAACTGGAGCGCTTCCGCGCCTCCCGCACCCCGGACGACGAGGGCCGGGCCGGAGCCGTCGAAGGCGTGCCGGCGCTGGTCGAGGCGGCGCGGGAGCACCGTATCGACGAGCTGCTGGTCAGGGTGGACGGGCCCGACGCGCACCGCGAGGTGTGGATCGGGGAGGACCCCGACCAGCTCGCGGTGCGCCGCACGGAGCTGAAGGTCCTCGGCGAGCAGCACTCGTGGCCGGCCCGCGCCGACGACGCGCTGATCCGCTCCGCGGTGGCCACGGACGCGCCGGCGCTGGCCGTTTCCCAGGAGGAGGTGCCGGTCGGGGGTCTCGGGGCACTGCTGCGCTGGAAGTGAGCCGGGTGCCTGTGCGCCCAGCCTCCGTGGCGGTGCTCCCCCATCGCGTGTGCGGGAACGTCGTGGCCGGTCGCGCAGCTCTCCCGCGCCCCTGAGGAGCGCGGGGGAGCCTAGCGGGCCCGTTCCACCCGGCGTTCGTCCCAGACCGGGTCCGGGGTCTCCCGGACCCGGCCGTCGCTGCCGAAGACCAGGAAGCGGTCGAAGGAGCGGGCGAACCAGCGGTCGTGGGTGACGGCGAGGACCGTGCCGTCGAAGGCCTCCAGGCCCTCCTGGAGCGCCTCGGCGGACTCCAGGTCCAGGTTGTCGGTCGGCTCGTCCAGCAGCAGCGCCGTCACGCCCTGGAGCTCCAGCAGCAGGATCTGGAAGCGGGCCTGCTGGCCTCCGGAGAGGCGTTCGAACGTCTGCTCCGCCTGCTGGGTGAGCTCGTAGCGGCGCAGGCGGGATGACGCGGCACCGCGGTCTTGTGCGTGTTCCTTCCACAGGATGTCGAGGAGCGTGCGGCCCTCCAGTTCCGGGTGCGCGTGCGTCTGCGCGAAGTGGCCGGGGACGACCCGGGCGCCCAGCTTCCAGTCTCCCGTGTGCGCCACGTCGTCACCGGCGAGCAGGCGCAGGAAGTGGGACTTGCCGGAGCCGTTGGAGCCGAGGACGGCGACGCGTTCGCCGTAGAAGACCTCCAGGTCGAAGGGCTTCATCAGGCCGGTGAGCTCCAGGTCCGCGCACGTGACCGCCCGGACGCCGGTACGGCCGCCCTTGATGCGCATCCTGATGTCCTGCTCGCGCGGCGGCTCCGGCGGCGGGCCGGCCTCCTCGAACTTGCGCAGCCGGGTCTGCGCGGCCGCGTAGCGGGAGGCCATCTCGTGGCTGACCGCCGCTGCCTGACGCAGCGTCAGCACGAGCTTCTTCAGCTGTGCGTGCTTCTCGTCCCAGCGCCTGCGCAACTCCTCGAAGCGGGCGAAGCGCTCGCGCCGGGCCTCGTGGAAGGTGGCGAAACCGCCGCCGTGCACCCAGGCGTCGGCCCCGGCGGGACCGGGCTCCAGGGAGATGATCCGCTGGGCCGCGCGGGCGAGGAGTTCACGGTCGTGGGAGACGAAGAGAACCGTCTTGCGGGTCTCCTTCAGCCGTTCCTCCAGCCACCGCTTGCCGGGGACGTCGAGGTAGTTGTCGGGCTCGTCGAGGAGCAGCACCTCGTCCGTGCCGCGCAGCAGCGCCTCCAGGACGAGCCGCTTCTGCTCGCCGCCGGAGAGGGTGCGGACCTCCCGGAACTGCGCCTTGTCGTACGGCACCCCGAGCGCGGCCGTGGTGCACATGTCCCACAGTGTCTCGGCCTCGTAGCCGCGGGCCTCCGCCCAGTCGGCGAGGGCCTGCGCGTACGCCAGCTGGGCCGCCTCGTCGTCGACGGTCATGATGGCGTGCTCGGCCTTGTCGACGGCCTTCGCCGCCTCACGGATGCGGGGCGTGGCGACGGACACGAGCAGGTCCCGCACGGTGGTCTCGTCGCGTACGGAGCCCACGAACTGCCGCATGACGCCGAGCCCGCCGCCGACGACCACCGAGCCGCCGTGCGGCTTGAGCTCACCGGCGAGCATCCGCAGCAGGGTCGTCTTGCCGGCGCCGTTGGGCCCGACGAGGGCCACGACGGCCCCCTCCCCCACCCGGAACGAGACATCGCCCAGCAGCGCCCTTCCGTCGGGCAGGTAGTACTCCAGGTGCGCGGCTTCGAGGTGTCCCATGGGCGCGATTCTGGGCGGGCCCGGGCCTGTGGGGCAAACGGGTTTCGGCGCGGGGTGCCGGTCAGACGCGTTCCAGCGGCCGGTGCGGCTCGCTCGGAAGCTCCACCTCGATCGGGTCTCCGGGGCGCACCACGCCCCCCTCCCGCACCACGCTCATGATCCCCGCCTTGTGCACGATGTTCCCCGCCTCGTCGCGTCCGACGACCTGCTTGAGCAGACCGTCCTGGAAATGATCGATCTGCAGGCAGGGGTTGCGCAGCCCGGTGACCTCGAGGACCACGCCGTGGCCGATGCGCAGCAGCGTGCCGGTCGGTAGTCCGAGCAGGTCGATGCCCCGGGTGGTGATGTTCTCGCCGAGTTCGCCGGGCGCCACCTCGAAACCGTCCTCACCCACCTCCGCGAAGAGTTCCTCGTGCATGAGGTGGACCTGGCGCAGGTTCGGCTGGGTGGGGTCCTGTGCGACACGTGAGCGGTGCTTGACCGTCACCCCGGCGTGCACGTCCCCCTCCACCCCGAGCCCGGTGAGCAGCGTGATGCTCTCCCGGTTCGGCTTGGTGAAGGAGTACTCCCCGTTGCTGCTGACGGCTGTGACGTGCGCGTTCATCTCTCGGTCTCCCCCTGCGTCGCCGGTGGTGATCAGCCCGAGCCTGCCCCGTGGACGCCGGTGTGTCCAGCCTTCCTGAACCGACACACAGTCAGTCCATATAGCGAGATACAGGGTCTCACCATGCGGCCACGGCGCGTACGGTGATCTCCTGCCGACCCGACCGGAAGGGGTGGGATCCGTCATGCCGGAACCCCGGGACACCGCCGTCTACACCCACGGGCACCACGAGTCCGTCCTGCGCTCGCACACCTGGCGGACCGCCGCCAACTCCGCCGCCTATCTGGTGCCGTCGCTCAGGCCTCACATGAGGATCCTCGACATCGGCTGCGGACCGGGCACGATCACCGCCGACCTGGCGGAGCTCGTGCCCGACGGCCAGGTCACCGGCGTCGACCGGGTCCCCGAGATCCTCGGCCGGGCACGCGCCACAGCGGCCGGGCGCGGACTGACCAACATCGACTTCGCGGTCGCCGACGTGCACGCACTGAACTACCCGGACGACACGTTCTGCGTGGTCCACGCCCACCAGGTGCTCCAGCACGTGGGCGACCCGGTGCGGGCGCTGCGCGAGATGAAGCGGGTCGTCAGGCCCGGCGGGATCGTCGCCGTACGCGACGCGGACTACGCGGCCATGGCCTGGTACCCGGCGTCCGACGGGCTCGACGCCTGGCTGGACCTCTACCGGCGGGTCGCCCGGGCCAACGGCGGCGAGCCGGACGCCGGACGCCGGCTGAAGGCCTGGGCGCGGCAGGCCGGGTTCACGGACATCACGGCGACCTCCGGCACCTGGACCTTCGCCATGCCCGAGGAGCGGGCCTGGTGGAGCGGGCTGTGGGCGGACCGCACGCTGGCCTCGGCGTACGCGGACCGGGCCCGGCTGGGCGGGCACGCCGACGACCGGGAACTGCGGGCGGTGGCCGAGGCCTGGCGGGAGTGGGGCACACGGGACGACGGATGGTTCAGCGTGCTGCACGGAGAAATTCTCTGCCGCAAGGAAGCCTGAAACACCGTTTCGGGGACATCCGGAAAGCAGGAGGTTCGAATTATGGTTCCCATCCTGCTGGTGCTGCTTCTGGCTTTGGTTCTGTTCGGCGCCGGATTTGCAGTAAAGATTCTTTGGTGGATCGCACTCGCGGTTCTCGTGCTGTGGCTGCTGGGATTCTTCGTCCGCAGCACGTCGGCAACCGGCGGCAGGGGCCGTTGGTACAGGTGGTGAACGAGCGCCCCTGATGAGCGCCCCTTTCCCCGGACCTGACCCAGGTCCGGGGAAAGGGGCGCGACCGTCAGTCCCGCGGAAGCAGCGGTCCGAGCGGCCCGAGGTCCAGGTTGAGGTCCTCGGGCCGCAGTCCGTAGCGCTCGCGCAGTTCCGTCATCCGCTCGTCGAGCAGCATGAGCGTGAGCCCGATCCGCTCCTCCTGCTCCTCGCTCAGGTCCCCCACGTCGAACCGGCGCAGCGCCTGGCGCTCCATGAGCTGGCGCAGCAGCTCCACCACCGTCAGCACGAGTTTGACCAGGTCGCGCTCGACGGTGTCGGGCTCCAGATCCATGTGCTTCGAGCGCGGCCGGGGGTCCTTGGGGGCGGTCACAGCAACTCCTCGAACGGTGAGGGAACCTGGGCGTTCACCGAGCTGATGAGCGCGTTGAGGTCGATGCGGACGAGATCGACGTCGGCGATGCGCAGCGTGATGTCCCCCGTGATCACGACGCCGCCGGCGAGCAGCCGGTCGAGCAGGTCCACGAGGGCGACCTCACGGCGTTCCACTACGGTCACGGATTCTCCCCGTTCATGTGGCCTCCCCGGCGAACGAATAGGCCGCCCAGGGGCCGGTGAGTTCGATGCGCATTCCGGGCACCTCCCCCTTCGTGCGGTCCACCAGTTCCACGAATTCCTCGGAATGCGCTCGCGGAACGAGATAGGCGGCGTTCAGCACGTTCCGCCCGGTCGCCTTGGAAAGCGCGGCGTTCTGCGGGGGATGCATCCGGGAATCCTCCGCGAATGCGGAGAGCTCCTCGTGCAGCCGGGTGGAGAAGGCCTCGGCTTTCTGCCACATTTCTTCGTGGGACCTGGTCTGCATGCGCCGCTGCCGCAGATAGTCCCGGCCCGACGCGGGCTTCTGCGAGGACCGGGCGCCTTCCTGCGGCTCGGACTCCGCGTAGACCTTGACGCCCCACTCCACACGGCCTTCCAGCCGGTCCAGGGTGCGCCGGAAGTCCTCCTCGCGGGCCTCGATCATCATCCGCACGCCGCTGTCGTCGTGGAAGACGGTGCCGAGACGCAGCGGCAGCGGGGTGGTGACGGTGGTGAGCGCGTCGATGACGCCCTGGTGGGCGCGGGCCGTCTCGGTGAGCCAGTCCAGGTCCTCCAGATGGCGCCGGAGCGGCTCTTCGGCGAAGTCCCGCTCCGGCACGTGGCTCACCACGGCCACCAGGCCGTGGTGAGTGAGTGCTCTGGGTGGATCACCCGCGACCCCGGTCAGCTGGGCCTGGAGGGGTGTGCCGAAGGGGCGGCAGACGGCGTAGACGTACCGCAGTCCGGTCACGGTGCCTCCTTCTTCTCCGCGCGGCCGGGCTCCAGTTCCTCCAGCCGGGCCAGCCTCTCGCGCAACTCGGCGTTCTCACGGGTCAGTTCGTCCCGGCGGGCCCGTGAGCTCAGAGCCGGGTCGGTCTCCCACCAGTCGATGCCCATCTCCTTCGCCTTGTCGACCGAGGCGACGATCAACCGCAGTTTGATGGTGAGGAGTTCGATGTCGAGCAGATTGATCCGGATGTCGCCCGCAATGACGATGCCCTTGTCCAGCACCCGTTCGAGGATGTCGGCGAGGTTGGCACTGCTTCCCTGACCGTAGGGCTCGGGCATCCTGCTGGGCGTCGTCATCGCCGGCTCCCCGCCTCGACTTCCTCGTCCTCGTCCTCGTACTCGTCGTCCTCGTACTCCCCTTCGGGCTCCTCCTCGCCCTCGGGCTCCTCCTCGTCCTCATCGTCGTACTCGGCCTCGGAGTCGTCCTCGTACTCGCCTTCCGGCTCTCCCTCCTCGTCCTCCTCTTCCGGCTCCTCTTCGTCGTACTCGGCCTCGGCGTCCTCGTCCTCGTCCTCGGGGCGCTCCTCCTCGGAGCCCTCCTCGGACTCCTCCTCGGCGAGGGCGTCCTCATGGCTGGTGACGACCTCGCCGTCGCGGATCTCGCCGCGCCAGCCGTCCTCCGCCTCGCCCTTGATCGTGATGAAGCGGACGAAGTTCTTGAGGTCGAGCCGGGCCCGGCGGCCCTGGGCACGCCAGATGTTGCCGGTCTTCTCGAAGAAACCGGAGGGGTAGTACTCGATGACGAGCAGGACGCGGGTGAGGTTGTCGGTGAGCCGGTGGAAGGAGACGACGCCCTTCGTGGTGCCCTTGGCTCCCTCGGAGGTCCAGGCGATGCGGTCGTCGGGGATCTGCTCGGTCGTCTTCGCCTTCCAGCTGCGATTGGACCACCAGATCTTCGCCTGCCAGTCGGAGTGGGTGTCGTCGTCGCGGCTCGCGCTCTTGACACCCTTCGCGAAGGTGCTGAAGTCCTGGTACTTCGTCCACTGGTCGTACGCCGTGCGCAGCGGCACGCCGACGTCGATGTGCTCGATGATGACCGTGGGCTTGTTGCCGGAACGGCCCTTGCCCTTCTTGCCCTTGCCGCCGCCGCCCAGGTTCTTGACGGCGCCGGTGACCTTGTCCTTGAGGCGTGAGCCGCCCATTTCGACCGCCGAGCGCAGCGGCCCCTTGCCCTCGGCCATCTTGCGACCGCCGTCCAGGGCGAGTTTGGCGAAGCCGGGGCTGTTGCCCTCGGCGATGTCGTTCAGCTTGCCGGTGGTCTCGCCGAGCTTGCGGCCGACACCCGTCAGCATGCGGGTGGCCTGGGCGGCGAGGTACTCCTGCAGCTCGGCCTTGAGCCGGTCCGCGGCCTCGCTGTGGGCCAGGTCGGTGAGCGGGTTCTTCGCCGCTCCGTTGGCGGCGGACTTCGCCGATCCGAGTGTCTCGCTCATCCCTCACCGCCTCCCTTCGGCAGCCGGGACCGGGCGCTGCCGCCCCTGCTCCCGGAGGTCGCCTTCCTGGCGGCCGTGGTCTTCTTGGCCGCCGTCTTCTTCGCGGGCGCCTTCTTGGCGGCGGCCTTCTTGGCGGGGGCCTTCTTCGCGGTCTTCTTGGCCGTCTTCTTCGCGGACGGCCTCTTGGCCGGGGCCTTCTTCGCTGCCGGCTCCGGCTCCTCGTCCTCCTGCGGCCCTGAGTCCTCGGCTCCCTCCTCGTCCCTGGGCTCGCCGGACTCGTCCGCCTCGTCGCCCTCGGGCTCCTCGTCCTCGTACTCGTCGTCCGCCTCGTCGTCCTCACGGCCGCCGGGCACCGCGCCCGTCAGCTGGTCGCGCATCTGGGCGGTCCGGCCGTGCAGCCGGTCGGACAGGGCGTCGAGCTGCCGTTCGACCATGGCGCCGGAGGCAGCCTTGCCCACGCCGCGCAGGTCCTCGCGCAGCTGGTCCCCGATCTCCTTGAACTGCGGGTTGTTCCGCAGCTGCTGCTGGAGAAGCTCGGCGACCATGCGCGGACTCAGATTCAGCTTCTTCCCGGCGACCAGGCCACCGACGGCGACCGCCATCTTCAGCTTCTTGGTACGTCCCAGGAGATATCCGGCCCCCACCGCGAGGCCCAGTCCCATTCGGTTCATTGTGATGTCCCGTTGCCTGTTCCCGCGCTCCTGCGCGAAGCGATCTCCAGCCGGTCGAGGAGTTCGTCCTCGAGGCGGTCGAACTCCTCTTCCGTGATCTCTCCGGCCTCCAGCTGCTCCTCCAAGCGGCCCAGTTCGGCGCGTACCGTGGCCGGGTCGTAGTAGATACGCTCCGCCTCCTGGAGTACCTGTCTGATGGCCCAGGCGCTGCCGCGTGCCGGTGCGAGCGGCAGCAGCAGCACCTCCGAGATCAGGCCCACGTCGTCACCCCGCTCCGGTGTCCGTGCCACTCACCGCGGTGCCCGCGGGCTCGGCCGGGCCGGGCTCGACGAAGCTGTACGGCGGCAGCGGTCCGTTGACCCGCACCTCCAGGTGCGGCATGTCCTTGCGGAGCTGCTCGACCGCGGCCAGGAAGGCATCCGCCGACTCCCGGTTCACCAGGAACGACACGTTCGCCAGCCAGCCGGTCGACTCGGGGCCCGTGCTCACGTCGTCGGCGGCCGGCTCCAGCGCGCGCTGCACCGCCGCGCCGTCGTCGGCCTCCTTGGCCTTGACCGCCGCGGCGACCAGCTCGCCGAGCCTGATCTTGTCGTCGTAACTACCGCCGCCCGCCTGCCGGTTGGCCTCCGCGAGCCCGCGGATGTCGGGGCTCTCGGCCATCACCTGATGCAGGACGGCCTCTTCGACGTGATTGGCCTTGACGTTGTACTCGACCCGGTTGTCCAGGGCCTGCAGCCGCTCCTTGTAGTGCTCGGCGCGCTCGGCCAGCACCGCCGTGATGGCGTTGTCGTCCGGGGCGACGCTGCCGAACCTCATGGGCAGCACACAACCGGCCGCCCCGGCTTCACTGAGCACGTTCTGGTGGGCGAGCAGGTCCTTGCGCTTGGGCCGCAGCCCCTCGGGCGCCTCGCTGACGACGGCCGCCAGGTCGCCCTCCCGCAGGATGCGCACCTCGCGGGGCGGGTCGCCGACGCCGCCCATGCCCTGGGGCAGGGCGGGGTGGGAGCTCGCCGCGATGCCGTAGACGTAGGTGCTCACTCCTGCTCCTCCTTACGGCGGGACGACGTGCTCTTGCGGGCCCGCGGACGCGACTCGGTCTCGCTCTCGCTGCGCGCCTGCTTGAAGGCGTCGGAGATCGTCTCGGCGGCGCCGGACAGCGCCCCCTTGGACTTGCCGCGGGCACCGGACTCGGTGATCTCGCCGACCAGGTCGGGCAGCCCCGGGTCCTTGCGCGGCCCGGCCTCCAGGTCGAGCCGGTTGCACGCCTCGGCGAAGCGCAGATAGGTGTCGACGCTGGCGACGACGACGCGTACGTCGATCTTGAGAATCTCGATGCCGACCAGGGACACACGGACGAACGCGTCGATCACGAGCCCCCTGTCCAGGACGAGTTCGAGCACGTCGTAGAGACCGCTGCTGCCGCCTCCGCCGCCGGACTGCTGTGCCGGTACGACAGTCATGCCGGATGTTCCTCCTCGTGTGTGGGTGCGGGTCCGCTCGGGCGGCCTAGCGGCCGCCGGGCCTGCGCGCGTCGGACCGACCTCGTTCGTAGCGGCGGACACGCCGGTAGCCCGTGAGCTGCCCCTCTGCGTCGAGCTCCACCTGGTAGCTCGCCATCAGGCTCATCGTGTCGGGTACGCGCTCGAGTTCGAGGACCTCGACCTCCAGCGCCCAGCCCTCCTCCGTCTGCTCGAAGGACGACACGGACTCGGCCTCCATGCCGGTGAGCTCCGCGAGCTGGCCGCGCGCCTGACGCAGCACCTCCATGGGCTTCGGCCGGCTGTCCGCCTTGCGGTTGTCGTTCGTCTTGCCGGAATTCTGGGAGTCCTGAGACTTCTGTGAACCCTGTGACTCTTGCGTGTTCTTTGTGTTCGACATGGCCACCTCCCCCTCCGTGTGGCCGCAAGAGTGTTCGCCAAACCTCTACAGGCGCATGCATCTGACACCCACCGGGAGATCGCCGGGACGTTCCCGGGGGCCTCAGCGGCGCAGGGCGTCCAGTCGCCGTCGGGCCGGTCCGAGCGCCCGGCCGCGGTTCAGCAGGCCTGACCAGGGGTCGGTGCGGGCCTGCTCGACGGCGTCGGCGATGGTCCAGCGGCGGGCGTGCAGCTCCGGGTCGTCCAGCTGGTCCCAGGTGATGGGGGTGGCCACCGGCGCGCCCGGGCGGGGCCGGACCGTGTAGGGCGCGACGGCGGTCTGGGCGTAGGCGTTGCGCTGGATGTCGAGGTAGAGCCGCTCGCCGCGTTCCTTCTTGCGGGCCGCGGTGGTGAGCCGGTCGGGGTGCGCGTCCGCGAGGGTGCCGGCGACGTCCCGGGCGAAGGCGCGCACCTCGTCGAAGTCGTGCCGGCCGTTCAGCGCCACGATGACGTGCAGCCCACGCGAGCCGGTGGTCATCAGGGCCGAGGGCAGTTCCAGCTCGTCCAGCAGCTCACCGAGCAGCCGGGCGGCTTCGCGTACGGCCTCGAAGTCGTCCCCTGAGGGGTCGAGGTCGAAGACCAGCCGGTCGGGGTGGTCGACGGCGTCGGCGCGGGACAGCCAGCGGTGCAGGGTGATGCTCGCCTGGTCGGCCAGGTACAGCAGGGTGGCCGTGTCGTCGCAGACGGCGTGGCGGACGGTGCCGCCCTCCTTGGCCACCTCGGTCCGGGGGATCCACTCCGGGTAGTGCTCCGGGGTGTTCTTCTGCATGAACGTCGGGCCGTCGATGCCGTCCGGGTGCCGCTCCAGCATCAGGGGGCGCCCGCGCAGGTGCGGCAGCATGAAGGGCGCGACGGCCCGGTGGTAGTCCACCAGGTCGCCCTTGGTGTACTCCTTGGCGTCGCCGCCGCCCGGGAAGAGCACCTTGTCCGGCCGGTGCACCTCCACCGTGCGGCGGCCCGCCCGCACCCTGCGCGTGCCGTCGGCGCCGCTCACCGCACGACCGCCTCCTCCACCAGCAGCCGCCCGGCCGCCGCGATGGACTCCGCGTCGATGCCCG
Source organism: Streptomyces sp. NRRL B-1140 (assembly GCF_001280065.1). Taxonomy (GTDB): domain Bacteria; phylum Actinomycetota; class Actinomycetes; order Streptomycetales; family Streptomycetaceae; genus Streptomyces. The sequence goes on along the minus strand of NZ_LGEA01000115.1, from coordinate 31,515 downwards.
AGGCGCGCAGCTGCTCCTCCGGGGAGGCCGAGCCGGGCATGGTGCGTACGCCGAGCCGCACCAGGCGCGGCACGGGGCGCCCGTCGGTGAAGGCGTCGAGGACCGCGTCCCCGAGGCCGCCCTCGGGGTGGTGGTCCTCCACGGTCACCAGGCAGCCGGTCTCCTCGGCGGCCCGGCGCAGGGTGGCCCGGTCGACGGGCTTCACGGAGTACAGGTCGATCACCCGCACGGCGATCCCCTCCTGCTCCAGGGCCTCGGCGGCGGCCAGCGCCTCGTGCACGGTGACGCCCGCCGCGACGAGGGTCAGCCGGTCCTGGGCGGAGGAACGCAGCACCTTGCTGCCGCCGACCGGGAAATCCTCGTCCGGGCCGTAGATCACCGGGCTCTCGCCGCGCGAGGTGCGCAGGTAGCGGACGCCCTCCAGGCCGGCCATCGCGCCGACGAGCCGTGCGGTCTGGTTGGCGTCGCACGGGTACAGCACGGTCGAGCCGTGCACCGCCCGCATCATCGCCAGGTCCTCCAGGCCCATCTGGCTGGGGCCGTCCTGGCCGATCGCGACGCCCGCGTGGGAGCCGACGAGATTGATGCCGGAGCCGCTGACGGACGCCATCCTGATGAAGTCGTACGCGCGGGTGAGGAAGGCCGCGAAGGTGGCGGCGTACGGCACCCAGCCGCGGGAGGCGAGGCCGACGGCCGAGGCGACCAGCTGCTGCTCGGCGATGTAGCACTCGAAGTAACGGTCGGGGTGCTCCTTGGCGAAGAACTCGGCGCGGGTGGAGTCGCCGACCTCGCCGTCCAGGGCGACGATGTCACCGCGGCCGGTGCCGAGGGCGGCGAGCGCCTCACCGAAGGCGTTGCGGGTGGCGACCTCCTCGCCCTTGTCCCACCTCGGGAGTTCGACGTCGCCGGTGTGCACGGAGTGCAGCATGCGGGCGGCGGGCGGCTCCTGCACCCGGACGCGGATGTCGCGCGGGCCGCCGAGCTCGGTGATCGCATCCTCTGCCTCCGGAAGCGGCTTGCCGTGCAGGCCCTCGCGGTCCTGGACGCCCTCGACACCCTTGCCCTTGAGGGTGCGGGCGAGGATCGCGGTGGGCTGGCCCCTGGTGGAGGCGGCCTCGGCGTAGGCCCGGTCGACGGCGTCCACGTCGTGGCCGTCGACCTCGATGGTGTGCCAGTCGAAGGCCTGGAAACGCCGGGCGTAGGCGTCCAGATCGTGGCCGTGCCGGGTGGGGCCGCGCTGGCCGAGCCGGTTGACGTCGACGATCACGGTGAGGTTGTCCAGGTGCTCGTACCCGGCGTGCTCGGCGGCCTCCCACACGGAGCCCTCGGCCAGCTCGCTGTCACCGCACAGCACCCAGGTGCGGTAGCCGGTGCGGTCGAGCCGCTTGCCGGCCAGCGCGATGCCGACCCCGACGGGCAGGCCCTGCCCGAGCGAGCCGGTGGCCGTCTCGACCCAGGGCAGGCGCTGCGGGGTGGGGTGCCCTTCGAGGCGGCTGCCCAGCTTGCGGAAGGTGAGCAGTTCTTCGTCGTCGATGGCTCCGGCCGCCTTGTACGCGGAGTACAGCAGCGGGGAGGCGTGGCCCTTGGAGAGGACGAAGCGGTCGTTGCCAGGGTGGGCGGGGCGGTCGAAGTCGTAGCGGAGGTGGTGCGCGAGCAGGACGGCCATCAGGTCGGCCGCGGACATCGAGGACGTCGGGTGCCCGGAGCCCGCCGCGGCGGCGGCACGGACACTGTCCACCCGCAGCTGCTGTCCGAGGTCGGTGAGTTCACCGGTGTTCATGAGTCTCCTTTCGTGGAGTCGTCCGGGTCGTCCGGGACGTCGGTTCGCTTGACCGGGCCGGGTGCGGGGTGGGGAGCCGGAGGTGGCTGCCCCGGTTCGGGCTGGTTCCTCGCGGGCTCGCCGCCCGGCTGGTTCCTCGCGGGCTCACCGCCCGGCTGGTTCCTCGCGGGCTCACCACCCGGCTGGTTCCTCGCGGGCTCGCCGCCCGGCTGGTTCTTCGCGGGCTCACCGCCCGGCTGGTTCTTCGCGGGCTCACCGGCGGCCCGCGGTGCCCGCGCAGCCGGGCGGCCCTTGGCCGTCTCGGGTTCGGTGAGCGGCCGAGCGTGCCCTGGGCCGGGGCCGTCCACGGTCGGGCGGCCCTTCGCCGTCTCCGACTCGAAGCGCGGCTGGGCGTTCGGCCGCGCGGCCCCGGATCCGGGCCGTACCTGCGTCGCCCCGGATCCGGGCTGCCCCTTCGCGGGCTCTTCGGGGGGCCGGTACCGGCCCTGGCCGCTCCCCCCGTCGTCCATGTCGGCCGCGAGCGCCGCCCCCGGCCCGGACCGGGCGCTCGCCTCCTGCCGCTGCCCGGGCCCGCCCGCCACCCGGGCCACTTCGGGCGAGGAGGTGTCGAGCGGCACCGACCAGGACCGTACGAGGCCCAACTGCACGGCCTGGCGCGGCAGTACGGCGTCCAGCAGCCAGTCCGCCGCGACCCGGACGCGGTTTCCGGGCATCGCGGCGAGATGGTAGCCCCGTGTCACCGCGCCCGCCGGTACGCCGGACAGGGGCACGCCGAGCGGATTGGCGGCGGCCTTCGCCCCGCCCAGGTCGACGACGAAGCCCAGGTCACGATGGCGATAGGGCTTGCGCGCACCGCCGAGACCGAGCGATGCGGCGACGTTCTCCGCCGCGACCTTCCCGTGCCGCCAGGCGTGCTGCGCTGTCATCGGCGTGTAGCTCCCCGGGTTCTCCGGATCGGGTACCGCGGCCACGTCACCGCACGCGAACAACTCCGGCCGCCCGGGCACCCGCAGGTGCGGGTCGACCAGCAGCCGCCCCTTCTCCATCGGAAGCCCCAGGGACTCGACCAGCGGGTCGGGGCGTACGCCCACGCACCACACCAGCGTCCGGGTCGCGACGAACTCGCCGTCGGTCAGCAGGACCCCGTCGTGCGTGGCCTCCTTCACGGACGTCCCCATCCGCACGTCCACGCCCCGCTGCCGCAGCACCCGGTCGGCGGTGGCGGACAGCTTCCCGTCCATCTCGGGCAGTACCCGCGGCGCCACGTCCAGCAGCATCCAGCGCGGTCGCATGCCCTGCCGCAGCGGGTGCTTGCGCACCTGCGCGTCGGTGAACATCTGCCCGTGCGCGGCGACCTCGGTGCCGGTGTACCCCGCTCCGACCACGACGAAGGTGCATCGGGCGGCGCAGGTCTCCGGTTCGTCGGAGGAGGCAGCGAGCTCCACCTGCCGCGTCACGTGGTCGCGCAGGTACAGCGCCTCGGGCAGCCCCCGGAAGCCGTGCGCGTGCTCGGCGACGCCGGGAACGGGCAGCAGCTTGTTGACACTGCCCGCGGCGAGCACCAGCCGGTCGTAGGCGAGGGTGCCGCCCTCCCCCTCGGGGCCGGTGTAGTGCAGCGTGCGGTCGTCGAGGTCGATGCGGTCGGCCTCGCCCAGCACCAGCCGTACGTGCGGCAGCGAGTCGGAGAGGGAGACCGTCACCCGGCGCGGCTCCAGGACACCGGCGGCGACCTGGGGCAGCAGGGGCAGGTACAGGAAGTAGTCGGTCGGGTTGAGCAGGGTGATGTGGGCCCGGCCCCGGGTGAGCCGGGACAGGGTGCGGGCCGTGCGGTACCCGGCGAAGCCGGCACCGACGATCAGGATGCGGGGTCGACTCACGGTCGCTCGCCTCCGGCGCTGTCGCGTAGCTCGGGAGCCTTCCGCGTCCCCCTGGCCAGGGCACCCAAACGTCGGCGGGGCCCGCCCGCCCGGACGACGCCGGTTTCCGGCCCCCGGCTCGGGTAACCCGGTGCGGGATACGGACCGCCGACGTTGCGGAGGCACCTCCTTATGCCCGAGTACGGATACTTCCTCTCGTGCGAGCAGTACGGACCCGCCGAGCTGATCGAGCAGGCGCGGATGGCCGAGCAGGCCGGGTTCCAGGCGCTGTGGATCTCCGACCACTACCACCCCTGGAACGACGAGCAGGGCCAGAGCCCGTTCGTGTGGTCGGTGATCGGCGCGCTGTCCGAGGCGGTGTCCCTGCCGATCGAGACGGCGGTGACCTGCCCGACCGTTCGTATGCACCCGGCGGTGGTGGCGCACGCCGCGGCGACCAGCGCGGTGATGACGAACAACCGCTTCCGGCTCGGGGTCGGCTCCGGTGAGGCGCTCAACGAACACATCCTGGGTGACCACTGGCCCCCGGCGCACGTCCGGCTGGACATGCTGGAGGAGGCCATCCAGGTGATGCGCCGCCTGTTCACCGGCGAGGAGGTCAACCACCACGGTCCGCACTACACCGTCGAGAACGCCCGCCTGTACACCGTCCCGGACGAGCCGATCCCGATCGACATCTCCGGCTTCGGTCCCGCCGCGACCCAGCTCGCCTCCCGCGTCGGCGACGGCTACATCTCGGTCATGCCGGACGAGACGATGGTGGAGCAGTACCGCAAGGGCGGGGGCGGTGGAAAGCTGGTCAGCGGCGGCACCAAGGTCTGCTACGGCACGGACAAGGAGGAGGCCGTCCGAACCGTCCACCGGCTCTGGGCGAACGAGCAGCTGCCGGGCGAACTGGGCCAGGTGCTGCCCTCTCCCAAGCACTTCGAGCAGGCGCAGCAGCTCGTCACGGAGGACATGGTGCGGGAGAACCGGGTGTGCGGTGACGACGTGGACGAGCACGTGGCGGAGCTGAAGCAGTTCGCCGACGCGGGCTTCGACCGGGTCTACGTCAACCAGATCGGCCCGGACCTGCGCGGCTTCTTCGACTTCTACCGCACGAAGGTGCTGCCGCAGCTCCAGCAGACCGTCTGACCCGGCTTGGCGGCGACGGGTGGAGGCGCTCGCGGCGGAGAGGTGCGCCCGCGTGGGCTCAGGGGGTGAAGACCTGCTCGAGACGGTCGATGGCTCCGTCCGTACCCAGGTGGTAGTGGAAGACCAGGCCGCTGTCGGGGTGCGCTTCCAGCCAGTCGAGAAACTCCTGCACGCCGATGGGCTGATTCTCGGTGCTCGCCACGATGGGGTCGGTGACCGTGACGTACGCGGCCTGGTCCATGGGCAGGTAGGTCTCCTTGCCGACCGTCTCGAACGGCGCTCCGTCGGAATCCGGGCTGCCGCAGCCCCAGTTGCCGTGTCGGAAGATCAGACTCAGGGAGCCGCCCTCGGGTGTGTACCGGTACACGGCGATCTCGTCGGGCGAGATCGGCATCTTGTGATCGCAGCCGTCGTCCGCACCACCGGCGCCCGCGGATGCCCCCGGCCCGGAGGCCGGCGCAGCGGGCGTCCCCGCCGGTACCGGGAGTGGGGACGCCTTGCCGTCCGCCGAAGGTGAGACCTTGTCGGCGGGCAGCGCCTGAGGGGATGCGGTTCCGTCGGTATTCTTCTCGCCCTTGACCGGCGAGGATGTGACGGCCGACGTACCCGTGCCGCCCGAGCTCCGGGAGGCCGGGGAGCAGCCGGTGAGCGCCACGAGTCCGGCCACGCAGGCGCCCAGAGCGAGCGTCCGGAACGCGATCGGTCTGTAGCGACGTTCGATCATCACGATATGTCCCCCGTTGTGGTGGCAGCGGTCATGACGCCGCGTCCGCATGAGAGACCATATTCAGCCACGGTTGCCTGATCGCATTCAGTTCCGCGCCGTCTGTTGCGAATTGGTGACCGTATGCGGCTCTCGCGGCGTCCTGCGACGCCGATCATCTGCCGGTGCCGCCGCGCTTTCACGACTGATGGCGCGCCGCTGCCGCGCTGTGGTCGCCCCCCAGATACCGGCGTCCTCGCCCTGCTCCACGGCCCAGGCACGACAGGCGAGCAGGACGCGGCACCGACGGCACACCGCGCGGGCCCGGGCGACCTGGGCATCGGACTCCCGCTCCACCAGCGGGAAGAAGAGCTCCGGATCCTCTCCCAGGCAGGCGGCATCCCGCAGCCATACCCGAGCGGTGGCCAGGGTCTCGGCGATCTCGGCGCCGACGGCGCAGTGACGGATTTCGCGGTCATCGGGCATGGCACACCTCCGCATGTGCCGGCTGAGCCGGCAGGTGGCTGCGGCATGACGCTGCCGCAGGCCCGGCAGAGGTCGCGAAACCATGCTAAAGGGACGGTGTCCTTCTCCGGAACGCTGCGGCTCCCGGTTTTTCACGCAAGGGTTCACCAGTCCCCCGGCCGGACGAGGCAGCCACACGGGCCTGTCAGGCCTGGCGTCGAACCCCGTCGGCCAGCTTGCGTACGGCCAGGGCGGCCGCCGCCGTGGTGAGGGCCGCGCCCATCCAGCCCCGGTTTCGCGACAGCCACTGCTGGGGGCTGTCGTCCGTCGACTCGTCGTCGAAGCGCCCGTGCGCGCCGAAGTCCCGCCCGTGCGGCCCGTCCGCCGGGGACCACAGGTTCGCGGGCCCCTCGGACGGGCCGTCCTCCTGCTGCGCGTCCACGTTGGTGCGGGCCAGGTAGCGGTCGAGCAGCCCGGGGACCACCGCGTTGGCCAGGAGTGTGGCCGCGGTCGAGCCGCCCACCCAGTACTCCCGGCGCCGTGCGTGCGACGACGCGTGCACGATGGCCCGGGCCGCGACCTCCGGCTGGTACACGGGCGCCACCGGCCGGGCACGCCCGGGCATCCGGTTCAGGACCCAGTCGAACTGGGGGGTGTTGAGCCCCGGCAGCTGCACCATCGTGGTCCGTACCCCGCTGCGGGCGTGCAGCAGTTCGCAGCGCAGCGACTCGTTGAACCCCTGGATCGCGTGCTTGGCCCCGCAGTACGCCGACTGCAGCGGGATGCCCCGGTAGGCGAGTGCGGAGCCGACCTGCACGATCGTTCCGCGGTCGCGCGGCAGCATGTGGCGCAGAGCGGCACGGGTGCCGAACACGTAGCCCAGGTACGTCACTTCGGTCACGCGCCGAAACTCGTCAGGGGCGATGTCGGTGAACGATGCGAACACCCCGGTGAAGGCGTTGTTGACCCAGACGTCGATGTGCCCGTAGGCATCGACGACCTGCTGGGCGGCGTCGTCGACGGCCTTGGCGTCGGAGACGTCCACCGGGACGACGAGTGCCTCGCCCCCGGCGCGTTCCACCTCGTCCGCCGCGGCGGCGAGTCCCTCACGTCCGCGGGCGAGCAGGGCGACCCTGTCGCCGCGTGCGGCGAAGGCCCGGACCGTGGCCCGGCCGACACCGCCGCTGGCTCCGGTCACCACGACCACGCGGCCGCGCCGGTGCGATGCTCCTGGTGTGCGCACCCGGCATCACACCCCGCGGTGGGGTACGTCCGGGTCGCCCGCCGGCCGCGGGGGCACGGGGCCCGGGGCGGCGGGCGGGGTGGGCGGCACCGGCGGATACGGCATACCGCCGACCGCTTCGGCCGCGCTCCGGCGGGCGCCGTCCCGGCGCGGCGCCGCCCCGGCAGCGTGTCCCGCGCCCGGACCGGACGGCCGCGCCATACCGCGCAGCACATAGGCGAGGGCGCCCAGGATCACGGCGGTGATCAGCGCGGCGGCCCAGTCGGGCAGGCCGAGGGCGAGGGCCAGCCCCACGGCGAGCGCGAGGGCCGCACCCGCGTACAGGGCGAGCGCGCCGGACGCGGCGTACAGGGCGGCCTTGCGGCGCTGCTTGCGCGTCTGCTCGCGCAGCTCCTCCCGTACCGTCTCGCGCGCCACCTGTGCCAGCTCGTCGACGAGGTGCTTGTCCAGATGCTCCAGGTGATCCAACGGCTTCATACCCGGCCGGGTACCCTCCGCCCCCTGCGCGTAACTAGTGCCGTGGCAGGCAACGTTCGCCCCGTGCGAACGTTGCCTGCCACGGCACTAGGCTCAGCCGCATGGAGATTCTGGGTGCCACACTGCGCGTCTGCGTCGACGACCTCGAGACCGCGATCCCCTTCTACGAGCGACTGGCGGGCGGCAGAGCCCAGCGCTTCGAGCGGGGAGGTGTCCAGGTCGCGGCGGTCGGCTGCTTCCTGCTGATGAGCGGGCCCCCGGCCGAACTGGAGGTGCTGCGCAAGGTCGCCGCGACGATCGCTGTGACGGACGTGGACGAGACCCACAAGGTGCTGACCGAGCTGGGTGCTCACATCGTCGCGGGGCCGATCGCCTCACCGGCGGGCCGCAACCTGATCGCCCTGCATCCGGACGGATCGGTCTACGAGTACGTGGACCGTCACGTCTGAGCGCCACCGGCGCCTCGGCGCCGGCCGGGCCCGCTGATCATCTCGGCGGTGATCGCCCAGCGTTCGTGGTCGCGCCAGGCCCCGTCGACGAAGAGCATCTTCGGCGAGAAGCCCTCCAGGCGGAAGCCGCAGCCACGGGCCAGGGCGATCGACGCGGCGTTCCCCGGCTGGACGTTGATCTCCAGCCGGTGCAGCCGCATCGGGCCGAACGCGTAACCCACGACGAGGTCCAGCCCTTCGCGCATCAGCCCCCGCCCGGCGGCGTGCGCGAAGGCGCCGTAGCCCAGCGCCCCGGACTGGAAGCCGCCCTCGACGATGTTGTTGATGTTGATGAAGCCGCCGATGGCCCCGCCGTTCGTCTCGCAGACCAGGAAGCCGGCCTTGGTGGGGTCCTCGATCAGCCGGCCCGCATAGGCGGTGTACGCCTGTGCCGTGGTGGGCGGGAAGAGCCACGGGTGGTGCAGGTCCTTGCTCTCCCGGGCGCGTGCGGTGAACTCGGCGGCGTCCTCGTGGGTGAAGGGGCGTATGCCCACCCGGGGGCCTTCGGCGAGGTGGCGGGATGCGTGGTGCGGCACCCCGCCACAGTAACCGCGCTGCCCGGGTGTCCCCAGTCGGAGCGTCAGGAGCCGGCGACCGGAAGCCGCAGCACCCCGGTGCCGCGCGGCCCGCTGACCACGGTCACCGGCTTGACGCCCCGGTTGCCGAAGTACGCGTCGTCGCTCGCGGCGATCACGAACCGCAGCCGGTGCCCTCTGTCGTACCGGTGCACGATGCCGGGCAGGGTGACGGTGAAGCTCCGGGTGACGTCCGGGACGCGCACGGGTGAGACCAGACGGCGCACCAGGGTCTGGGTGCCGTCGGGGGCGACGTCGTAGAGCTTGGCGAACAGGACGAGCTTGTCGGCCGCGTCGGAGCTGTTCTGGGTGCGCTCGGCCTTCGGGGAGACGACCTCGAGGGTGGCCCGGGGTGCGCCGACGACGTCGAGGGGGCGTTCCAGCGGCGCGCTCGTCCAGCCGAGGTAGGTGCCTTCGGCGTCGCTCGGCGGTGCGTCCGGCAACCCGATGATCGCGGCGATCGAGCTGTCCGAATGGCTGGTGGGGATCAGCCGGTTGGTGTAGCCGCGGCTGCCACCGGCCACCTTGCCGCGCTCGTCGACGAGCTTGCCGTCGCCGGAGAGGTACAGCGTGCTGCTGAGGGGCGGGAGGTGCTCGGCCGTGGCGTAGGCGCGGTCCGGGTCGGTGATCCAGTCGCGGCGGTAGGCGAACGCCGGCCCCGTGTCGGCGTCGGGGCGGTTGCGCAGGTGCCGCTCGAACCAGGCGAGGACGCGCCGGCCGACGTAGCTGGTCTCCAGGTTGCCCTTGGTCAGGTCGAGCTCTCCGGCGTCCGGGCCGCTGCGACCGCTGCTGTGCCCCCAGGACTGCCAGATCATCTTGACGGGTGTGCCCCGGGCCTTCAGCGTCCGGTACGTCGCCGTCGCCTCGTTGAGGTTGAACAGGGTGTCGGCCTGCCCCTGGACCAGCAGGGTCGGCGTGTCGACGCGGTCGAGGTAGGACACGGGGGAGACGCGGCGCGCGTAGGCGAGCAGCTCGGCGGTCCGGCCGGCCGGGTAGCGCCCGGTGTTGAGTGTGTGGACGGTCCGGCAGGCCTCGGTGACGAAGTGCAGGCAGGCCAGGGAGTTGATGCGGGAGGGATCGAGAGCGGGCTGGAGCAGCGGCTGGCCCTCGCCGATGAGGTAGAAGCCGTTCGTCCACTGCCACTTGAAGGCCCCGGGCACGTCCCGGCCGCCGACGGCGTTGTTGGGGGCGAGTGCGTACGCCAGGTCGTTCCAGGTGATCATCGGGACGAGCGCGTCGAGGCGGTGGTCGACGGCGGCCGTCGCGAGCTGGAGGGCGCCGCCGTAGGAGCCGCCGATCATGCCGACGCGTGGGTCGCCGGGTGCGTCACGGGTGACGAAGTCGGCGGTGGTGCCGTCGTCGGCGGCGCGGGTGCCGCCCAGGAAGTCGACCAGGCGCGAGGCGGCGGCGCCGTCGATGTCCGGGTCGTCGAGGGAGATGAGGCACCCGCTGCGGCCGAAGCCGAGCCCGGAGTAGACGAGCGAGACGTAGCCGCGCCGGGCGAATGCCTTGCCGACGGCGTCCGTCGAGCCGTCCGTCTTGCTGCCGCCGAAGCCGTTCGTGCCGAGCACGGCGGGCGCCGGGTGGTCGCGGTCCACGCCGGCGGGACGGTACAGGTCGGCGTCGATTGTGCAGGCGCGGCCGCCCGCCCGCACGGTGAAGTTCAGCGGCGTGACGGTGTAGGCGTCGGCCGCGGCCGACGGCGGGGTGAGGGCGAGGGGCACGGCCAGGGCGGCGCCCAGAGCGAGAGCGAGGGGTGCGCGGGTTCTGGGCACGCGTCGGAACACTCGGACCTCCACGGTGAGGGCAACCCGGATACCGACCAGTAGGTACCGGCCGAGTGTCATGGTGTGACACGTGTCAGGAGCCGTCAATCACCGAAACGAGGGTTCTTGACGGTATTTCAGGAGCGCTTGCCCTCAGCTGCAGGCCGGTTCCTGAAGCGTCAACGTGCCCGACGTGGCGTCCAGTTCGGCCCTCACCCCGAGGGGCATGGTCAGCGCGCCCACGCCGTGCCCGAACCCGAACTCCTCCAGGACCGGGACACCCAGACCGCCGAGCCGGTCGGCGAGGACCGCGCGCAGTTCCCCGTACGGTCCGCATCCCGCCCAGGAACCGAGGACGATGCCGGCGACGCCGTCGAGCCAGCCGGTGCGCAGGAGTTGGGTCAGGTAGCGGTCCAGGCGGTACGGGCTCTCGCCGACGTCCTCCATCAGCAGCAGCCCGCCCCGTGCCCCGGGGTGGGCGTGGGGGGTGCCGAGGTCGCTCGCGAGCAGACTGAGGCAGCCGCCGAGCGTGACGCCCCGGGCGCGGCCCGGTACGAGTGCGGTGCCGCCCGGGGGGACGGCCGTGATGACCTGCACGGCCTCCGGCTCGAAGAGGGTGGCCCGCAGATGATCCTGGGCCCGGGCGCTCTTGAGGAAGTCGACGCCGGCGGCAGCGGGCCCGTACAGGGTGGCCAGGCCCAGACGGGTGGCGAACGCCTGGTGCAGGACGGTGATGTCACTGAACCCGGCGAACACCTTCGGGCCCGCCGCCCGCATCGCCTCCCAGTCGAGCAGGTCGACCATGCGCTGCGCCCCGTATCCGCCGCGGGCACACAGCACGGCCGCCACGGACGGATCGCACCACGCGTCCTGGAGGTCGGCGGCACGCTGCTCGTCCGTGCCGGCCAGGTAGCCCAGCGCTGCGTGCCGGGCGAGCGCGTGGGGTGCCACCACGGGGTCGAGGTCCCAGGCGCGCAGGATGTCGAGTCCGGCCTGGAGCCGCTCCTCGGGCACGGGCCCGCTCGGCGCGACGACGGCGACGCGGGCGCCGGGGGCGAGCCGGGGCGGTCGTACCAGGGGGTTCACTCGGCGAGCTCCAGGGTCGGGACTCCGGGCGGGTCCAGGCGGAACACCTGGGCGTAGAGGGAGAGTTCGGCCTCCAGTGCGCGCACCATGGTCTCCGCCCTGCGGAATCCGTGCCCCTCCCCCGCGAAGGTGAGGTAGGCGTGCGGCACCCTCCGGCCCGTCAGCCGGGCCAGGAACCGCTCGCACTGCACGGGCGGGCAGATCACGTCGTCCAGACCCTGGAGCAGCAGGAACGGCACGGTGAGACGGTCGGCGTGGGCGGCGGGCGAGCGCTCCGCGTACCGGGCGGGGACGTCGGCGAGCGGCCCGATCAGGCTCTCCAGGTACCGCGACTCGAAATCGTGGGTCTCCCCCGTCCCCCAGCCGGCCAGATCCAGGATGGGGTACTTGATGGTGCCGCAGGCGTAGACGCCGGTGGTGGTGAGCGAGGCGGCCGCGGTCCAGCCGCCCGCGCTGCCGCCCCGCACGGCGAGCCGGGCCCGGTCGGCGGTGCCCTCGCCGGCGAGGGCCAGGGCGACCGCGGCGCAGTCCTCGACGTCCACCACGCCCCACTGCTCGCGCAGCCGCTCCCGGTAGGGGCGGCCGTATCCGGTGGAGCCGCCGTAGTTCACCTCGGCGACGCCGATGCCGCGCGAGGTGAAGTAGGCGATCTCCAGGTCGAGCACGAGCGGCGCCCGGCCGGTGGGCCCGCCGTGCGCCCAGACGACGTAGGGCGGCAGTTCGTCACCGGGCGCGACGCAGCCGGGGTGGTGCGGCGGGTAGATGTGCGCGTGGATGTCGCGCCCGTCCGGGCCGGTGAAGGTGCGGATCTGCGGCTCGGGGTAGTACGCGGGATCGACGGCGTCGTCGTGCTCGGCTCCGACGACCCGGGCCCGGCCGGTGCGGGCGTCCAGCTCGACGACCTCGTAGGCGCTGCGCGGGCTGGCGCCGACGGCGACGACCCGTTCGCCGTGGGCGGCGAGGGTGGGGGCGAACTCGGTCCAGGGTCCGGCGGCGTCGACGACCTCGCCGGTCTCGGGGTCCAGTACGCCGAGGGCGGTGGCGCCCCGGCCGTGCACGACGGCGATCAGACCGCTCTCCATCGGGGTGAACCATCTCGAACCCAGCTTCCACAGCGCACCGCCGAACTCCTCCTCGCGCGGGCACAGCGGCTGCCCGTCGAGGTAGAGGTTCCACCAGCCGGTGCGGTCGCTCGCGTGCAGCAGGCGGCCGTCGCGGGTCCAGTCGGCCTGGGCGATCGACTCACCGGGCCCGCCGGCCACGGCCCGGGCGCCGCTGAGGGTGCCGTCGGGTGCGACATCGGCGAGGAGCAGTTCGGTGCCGTCCCACGGCATGCGCGGATGGTCCCAGGCGAGCCAGGCGGCACGGAGCCCGTCGGGCGAGAGCTTCGGCCCGGTCACGAACCGGTGCCGGCCGTCGGTGAGTTCGCGTACGGCGCCCCGGTCCTCGGCGGCGGATCCGTCCAGCGGGACGGCGGCCAGGACGCGGCGCACGTCGCTGGGCCCGTCGCCGGTGAACTCCTCCAGCACGCACCACACCTCACCCCGTTCGGGCAGCGGCAGCGGCTCGGCCCAGCGCAGTCCCCCGCCCACCGGGGACACAGGGGTGAGGGGGCGGGGTTCACCGCCCGGCGCGCAGCGGTACAGCCGCTGGTCCGCGAAGTTCACGAACACCACCAGCGGCCCGGCGTCACCCTCGAGCGCGGCCCAGGGGTGGCCGCCGTACTCGATGACCCGGCTGCGCACGTTCCAGGGCGCGGGCAGCAGCGACTCCTCGCGGCCGTCGGCGTGCCGCCGCACCAGGGTGCGCCGGCCGCCCTCGGCGGGGCGCGGCTCGGTCCACCACACCTCGTCGCCGACGAAGCCCACGTACTCCGGGTGCCCGTCGTGCGCGGCGGTCATGGCCGCGTCGATGGGCGAGGGCCACGCCCCGTAGGCCAGCGTCCGCACCGTCTCCCCCGCTCTCCTAGGCCGTCCGCAGGAACCGGTCGAGTACGCGGACACCGAAGTGCAGCGCCTCGACCGGTACCCGCTCGTCGACCCCGTGGAACATCGCCGCGTAGTCGTAGCCGTCCGGCAGCTTCAGCGGGGTGAAGCCGTAGCCGGTGATACCGAGGCGGGAGAACTGCTTGGCGTCGGTGCCGCCGGACATGCAGAACGGCACGACGTGGCCCTCGGGCGCGAACTCCTCGACGGCGGCGCGCATGCCCGCGTACGTCGCCGAGTCCACCGGTGCTTCGAGGGCGACCTCGCGGTGGTGGAACTCCCAGTCCACGTCCGGCCCGGTGAGCCGGTCGAGGGTGGTGCGGAACTCCTCCTCGCCTCCGGGCAGGTACCGGCCGTCCACGTGGGCCACGGCCTCGCCGGGGATGACGTTGACCTTGTAACCGGCGTCCAGCATGGTCGGGTTGGCGCTGTTGCGCAGGGTCGGCTCGACGAGCGCGGCGGCCGGTCCGAGCTTCTCCAGCAGCGCGTCCACATCGGTGAGGTCGGTCTCGATGCCGTAGAGCGCGGCGAGTTCGGTGAGGGCGGCTCGTACCGTCGGGGTCAGCCTGAGCGGCCACTCGTGCGCGCCGATCCGGGCGATCGCGCCCGCGAGGCGCGTCACGGCGTTGTCCCGGTTGACCTTGGAGCCGTGCCCGGCGCGCCCGCGGGCGGTGAGCTTCAGCCAGGCCGTGCCGCGTTCCCCGGCCGCGATCGGGTAGATCTGCCGTCCGTTTCCGTCGTGGAAGGTGAAGGCGCCCGACTCGCTGATGCCCTCGGTACAGCCCTCGAACAGCGCGGGGTGCTCGTCGGCGAGGAATCCGGAGCCGTCCTCGGCGCTGGCCTCCTCGTCGGCCGTGAAAGCGACGACGACGTCCCGGCGGGGCCGGAAACCCTGCCGTGCCCAGCCGCGCACGACGGCAAGGATCATCGCGTCCATGTTCTTCATGTCGACGGCGCCGCGTCCCCAGACGACCCCGTCGCGGATCTCCCCGGAGAAGGGGTGCACGCTCCAGTCGGCGGCCGCCGCGGGCACGACGTCCAGATGGCCGTGGAGCAGCAGGGCACCGGCCGAGGGGTCGGTGCCCTCGATGCGGGCGACGACGTTGGTCCGCCCCTCGGTGCGCTCCAGCAGGGTCGGTTCGATCCCGGCGTCGGCGAGCCGGGCGGCGGCGTACTCGGCGGCGGGCCGCTCCCGGCAGTCGCCCCCGCCCCGGTTGGTGGTGTCGATCCGGATGAGGTCGGACGTGTACGTCACGACCTCGTCCAGCGCCTGCTCGTCCACCTGCTCAGCCATACTGCTCCTCCACCGCGGCCGAGACGATCGTGGTGACCGCCTTGAAGGCGCGGATGCCCTCGTACATGGTCCCGCTCGTGTACGCCACCTTGCGCTCCCCGATCCGTTCCACACCCGGGACGACGGTGGCGGCCATCGCCAGGTGCTCGGCGTCGAACTCCACGGCCACGGTGAACGGGCCGCCCCGCACGGGTTCGTGACGCACCGCCAGCGTGGCGGCCTCCTTGGCGGCGGCCCGGATGTCCGCCGCCGTCCTCGCGGGCGTCCGGCACACCGCCGCGTACCGCGACACGTGGTCCTTGACCGCGACCTTCAGCGCCTCGGGCGCGTACCCGAGCGCGTCCTCGCAGGCGACGTCGTCCCCCGTGACCAGCACGACCGGCACGCCGTACTCCGCGACGACATGGGCGTTGAGCAGCCCCTCGCTCGCCCGAGCGTCGTTCAGCCACACGCCCGTGATGGAGTTGGCGAGGTAGGTGTGCGCGAGGACGCCCTCCATGCCGGCGCCCGCGTGGTAGCCGACGAACGCGATGCCGTCGACGTCGCCGTGCTGCACGCCCTCCACCATGGACAGGGTCTTGTGCCGGCCGGTGAGCAGCTGCGCCCGGTCGTCGAGCTGCTCCAGCAGCAGGTTGCGCATCGACCAGTGCGCCTCGTTGATGATCACCTCGTCGGCGCCGCCGTCGTGGAATCCCAGAACGGCGGCGTTGACGTCGGAGGTGAACAGGGAGCGGCAGCGCTCCCACTGGGAGGCACCCGGCACCACGTCGTCGGGCCAGGTGACGCCGGTGGCGCCTTCCATGTCGGCGCTGATGAGGATTCTCATGACGAGCCGTCCGGGGCGGAGATGTTCATGGTTCGTCACGTTACGCGCTACGGGCGGAGCGGGCTACGAACCGGTCACCAGCGGATCGGCAGGTGGGCGAGGAACGCGGTGAGGCGATCGGCCAGGAGCCGGTGGTCGCGGGCCGAGTAGTGCCAGTGGCAGCCGGCGTAGTCCAGGCCGGTGGTGTCGAGCGGCCAGGAGTGGACCCGGCGGTCGCCCGCGCCGTTGCGTTCCCGGACGACGTGTTCGACATGGCCGGCGAAGGGACCCGTACCCACGGCCAGGATGGTGGTGGCGGCCCCGTAGCGCTGCCGCAGTTTCGCGAGGAAGCCGCTGTAGGCACTGCGGTAGGCGGCGGCGAGGCTCGCCTCGGTCCACGGCTCGCCCGGGTTGACCGGAGTGGAGAAGTCGTTCGTGCCGAGGTGGACCACGACGAGCTGTGGCCGCCAGGTGCCGGGGTTCTGCCAGACGTCGCCGGGCGTGTTCAGCAGCGCACGGTCGTAGAAGCTGCGGTAGTTCACCTCCGGGGAGCCGCCGTTGTAGTTGCGCACCATTCCCTGGCCCGAGTAGGCGTTGATCTGGTAGTCGGCACCCAGTCCCCGGGCGGTGAGGGCGCCGTAGCTCACGTCTGTGTCGGTGGTGCGCCTGAGCTGCTCGCCGTCGCAGTCGCGGGAGGTGGAGAGGTTGCCGTAGCCGACGGTGAGGGAGTCGCCGATGAACTCGATCTGGCGGCTGCGTGCGGCCGGCCGGGCCAGGACGGCGCCGCCGGGTGCGGCGACGAAGCCGCCGAAGGAGCTGGTGCTCCACGGGGTGTCGTTGCGCTTGACGAGCCGGACGGTGTGCACGCCGTCGCGCAGGCCCCTGACCCAGTGGGTGGTCCTCCCCGGCGTGACGAGGGTCGCGACGGTGGCCCCGTCGACCTGGACGTCGTAGTCGGCGGCTGCGTCGTCGAGCACGACGCCCACGCCGGTGCCCCGGATCCGGCCCTCGAAGTAGACGCCGGGCCAGCTGTACTGGAGCAGGTCCCCGGCGGCTTTGACGCGTCCGGCGGTGTGCACGCTGTCGCGTACTCCGCGATGGTCCGGTGCGGCGACGGTCGTGACGGCACTCGCGCCGATCAATACCGTCGACACCGCTGAGGCGGCGAGCATCCGTAACCAGGGCATCGGCATGACTGTCCTCCGTGGGGACGAGGCAGGTGTACGGACCCGGGCAGGGTGACCGTACACCGACAAATCCGTCACCCGTAAGACCGCATCGCCGCGCCCGGCTCTCCCGACCCCCTGTCTCAGGCCGTACGCCCCGCCACCAGCCAGGTGGACGGCAGCTCGATGCGCGTGCCGTCGGGGCGGTACTCCGTGGTCGTCAAGGGCAGTCGGCCACTGGCCAGCACGGTCAGACCGGCTGAGCGCAGATACTCGGGCACGGCCTCGTCCGACACCTCTGCGGGCGCGATGCCGTGCCGGAACACCGGCGCGAGCTTGGGCGGCGGACCGTCGGGACCGCCCGCCAGGCCCGCCAGCACCGGCTTGGCGGCGCCGGACAGCTCCACCAGACAGGCGCGGCCGCGCTCGCCGACCAGCGTGGCGATCCCGTCGGCCAGGGACTGCCGGTCGTCGGGCTCGCACTGGTGCAGGACGCCCCGCAGGTAGACGTTGGTGTCGCCGAGCTCCGCGTGCAGCGCCTGCGTCTCCTCCTTCGCGGCGGCGTCCAGCTGCCGGTAGGCCGCCTGCCCCGCCGGGTCGGCCCGCCGGGCGTGGTCGAGGGCCGCGGCGGACAGGTCGACGCCCAGGACGTGCGGGAAGCGGTCGGCGAGGTAACGGGTCTGCGTACCGTTGCCGCAGCCGAGGTCCACCAGCGGCAGCGCGGGATCGGCCAGGTACGGTTCGAACAGCGCGAGGTGCGGGCCCACCGTCAGGACCGGTTCGGCGTCCCAGAACACCGCCCCGGGCTCGGCGGACGCCTCGCTCCAGAACTCCTCCCAGGCTTCCCGGTACCTACGCGTCACGCTCATGGCCCACTCCCCGGGGTGCGAACGGATCCCGCCACGCGACGGGCGAGTACGGTGTACCGCGCCCGGGCCGCGGCCACAAGAACACGGGCGCCCGGCGTCGCTTCGCGTTCGGCCGGAGGTGTTCAGCGGCGCGGCAGCGTCAGCTCGAACCAGACCGTCTTGCCGGCCTCGGTCCGGCTGGTCCCCCACTCACGGGACAGCGTGCTGACGACGCGCAGGCCGCGTCCTGCCTCGTCGAGCGGGCCCGCGTGCAGCAGCGTCGGCAGCTCGTGGTCGTCGTCGTCCACCTCGCACAACAGGGTGTCTCCGCGCACCAGCCGCAGTGCGACAGGGCGGGCACGGGAGTGCCGTACGGCGTTGGTCACGAGTTCGCCGGCCATCAGCTCGGCCGGTGCGGCCAGCTGCGCCAGACCCCAGTCGTGCAGTTGCTCGCGCACCGCCGCGCGGGCCCGGCCCACCTCGGCCGGGTCCAGCGCGAGCCGCCATTCCGCCACGTCGTCCGGCGCGATACCGGCCAGACGGGCCATCAGCAGGGCGACGTCGTCCTTGCGGCCACCCCTCGTGTTGAGCGCCCGGATGATGGTGTCGCAGGCGTCGTCCATGGACGCGGCCGGGTGCGCCGCCGACTCGCAGAGCGTCGCGAGACCCACGCCGATGTCCTCGCCTCGCACCTCGACCAGCCCGTCGGTGCACATCACCAGCCGGTCGCCGGGCTCGACGCGCACGCGTACCGCCTCGAAGGGCACTCCCCCGACGCCGATGGGCGCGCCGGTGGGCAGGTCCAGCAGTTCGCTGCGGCCGTCCGCGGCCCGGACCAGAACGGGCGGGATGTGCCCGGCGTTGGCGAGGTGCAGTTCGCCCGCGATGGGGTCGTAGACGGCGTAGAGGCAGGTCGCCAGGTAGCTGTCGCCGAGGCGCTGGGCGAGGTCGTCGAGGTTGCGCAGCAACTGCGCGGGCGGCAGGTCGAGCGCGGCCATGGTCTGCACGGCCGTCCGCAACTGGCCCATCATCGCCGCCGAGTTCAGGCCGTGGCCCATGACGTCGCCGACGACGAGCGCCGTGCGGCCGCCGTGCAGTTTGACCGCGTCGAACCAGTCGCCGCCGACCCGTCCGAGCAGCGTGCCCGGCAGGTAGCGGGTGGCGATGTCGCAGCCGGCCATGCGGGGCGGGATGTGCGGCAGCATGCTGTCCTGGAGCGTCTCGGCGACGTTCTCCTGGAAGGTGTACATGCGGGCGTTGTCCAGCACCAGGCCCGCGCGGGCGGCGAGTTCCGCTCCGGTGACGCGGTCCATGTCGTTGAAGACGGGCCGCTCGGGGTGCCGCAGCAGGATCATGAAGCCGAGCACGACGTTACGCGCCTTGAGGGGCACGACCAGCATCGAGCGGCCGGTGATGAGGGGCCGGATGTCGCGCTTGTCGAACTGCGCGGCGATGGCGTGCCCCATCTCCTCGCTGATGCGCGGCACGAGAACGGGTTCACCGCTGGTCATGCACTGGAAGAACGGCGTGTGCTCCGGGAACGGCATGGCCTCGCCGACGGGGACGACATCGTCCCAGCGGCCCGGTTCGTCGGTGTGCTCCAGGGCGACCCGGTGCCACATCGTGGTCGTGTCGGGCACACCGTCCTCGAACCCCTCGCCGGCGACGACCTGTTCGCGCAGATACGTCCCGGCGACGTCGGTGAAGCGGGGTACCACGGCCCGGCTGACCTCGACGATGGTGCGGGACAGGTCGAGAGAGGTGCCGATGCGTCCGCTGACCTCGTTGAGGAATTCCAGGCGTTCACGGACGGCGGCGTACTCGAGGTCCTCGCCCTCGTCCCGCAGCTCCGGCGGCAGCGGTTCACCGGCCGCCAGGGCCAGCGCGGCCCGTTCCCGGCGCGCCCGGCGCTCGGCGCGCCGGGCCACACCCCAGTCGGGCGTGACGGGCACCCGTTCGTTCTGGCTGAACTCCAGGATCGGGTAACCGAGTTCTAGGACCTGCGCGACGATCCGGGCGCTCTCCCCGACGCTCATACTGGGCAGGATCTCGGGGAGCCGGCGGGCGAGCTCCTGGGCCCCGGGAAAGTCGGTGTGCAGGGCGAAGCCGGGTGCGATCCGCCGGCACCTCCCGTCGTCCGCGCCCAGACCGTCCGTGCCGGCGACCAGGACGAGCAGCCGCTCGGGCCCGGGCCCGACCAGTGGGTAGGCCCACCACAGGACGTCGACCCGGGCGTCCCCGGCGGCGGTGAGCCGGGCGCGGCCCGCCGCCGGGTAGGAGAGCCCGCTGTCGAGGGACGACGCGAGACCGGGGCCGGGGCCGTCGTCGGCGGCGTGTCCGAGGGAGTCCTGCTGTTCGGGCAGGGCGCCGGAGACGGGGAGCAGGTCGAGCGCGGTGCGTCCGATCGCCTCTTCCCTGGGGACGCCGAACAGGCGCCGCGCGCCGCGGCTCCAGTGGGAGACGAGGCCGTCGCGGTCGACCACGACGACGGCCAGGGGCACGCGGCCGGGCTCGGCGGGTTCCCTCCCCGCGTCCTGCTCAGCCCTGTCGATGCCACGGTCCATGGCCAGGCCCTCTCTCCCCACGGACGCAAGATCTGTGCCGGCGTCACCACCGTACGGCGACCGCCGCCGGCCATGTGAGGCAATGCGGGAATTGCCCGCGCGGGGCTCGCACCGGCGTACGACCCCCGCGCGCCGGTGCCGTTCCTTCCCCGGACCCGGCACACGGTCAGTCCTCGTGGCTCAGCTGGAGGTCACGCTCGCTGCGGTCTCCTCCGGCGACCTGGAGCACGGTGGCGACGGGCGGGTAGCCGGCCGCGATGACCGTGTACTCGCCGGAGGACAGGTCGACGAAGCGGAACGTGCCGTCGGCGCCGGTGGTGAGGGTGTCGACGACGTTGCCCGCCACGTCGAGCAGCGTCACCCGCGCGTCCTCCACGGGCCGGCCGCCGCTCGCCCGGACGGTTCCGCGCAGCACGGCGCCGCCGGCCAGTTCGATGTCGCGGCGGGTCTCGCGGGCGGCCTGGACGGTGACGGGGAGCGCGGCCGGGCGGAAGGCGGGGGCGCCGGCGGCGAGGGTGTACTCGCCTGCGACGAGCTCGGTGATGACGTAGCCGCCCTCCCGGCCGCTGCGGGTGGTGGCCACGACCTCGCCGTGGGCGTTGGTGAGGGTGACGGTGGCGTCCCGCACGGGCGCGCCGTCGGCGGTGACCACGGTGCCGATCAGGCTGCCGGCGCCGCCGAGGACGATGTCGAGCTCGACGGGACGCTCGCCGACGCTCACGGTGACCGCCTGCGGCTGGTGGCCGCCGGCCGCGGCGATGAGCACGTACGACCCCGGGCCCGGGGTGGCCAGCGCGTAGCGCCCGTCCTCGCCGCTCGCGCCGCGCCCGGTCTGCTGCCCGGTGACGTCGATGAGCGTGAGCGCCGCGCGGGGCACGACGGTTCCGTCGTGGTGCTGTACCGAGCCGCACACGGGCACACCGGCGGCGTACGCGGCGCGGGCCTGCGGTACCGGGACGGTCCCCGGCGCCGGATCGGTGACGGAGGTGTGGTGGGACACCAGGGGTTTCTCCTTGAGGAAGAGGGCGATGACCAGTCCGAGGACGAGCACCGGCACCAGGTAGAGGAAGATCCGCGGCATGGCGTCGGCGTACGCCCGGATGTAGTCGTCGCGCAGGGCCGGGGGCAGTGCGTGCACGAGCTGCGGGGTGAGCGACTCGGGGTCCGGCAGTGCGGTGCCCCCGCCCGCGGGGAGGCGCTCGGCGAGGGCGTCGGCGAGCCGGCCGGCGAAGAGGGTGCCGAAGACGGCGGCCCCGACGCTGCCGCCGATCTGCCGGAAGTAGTTGTTGGCGCTCGTGGCGGTGCCGAGGTCGGCGGGGCGCACGGAGTTCTGCACGGCGAGGATCAGTACCGGCATCACCATGCCGAAGCCGGCCCCGAGGACGGCCATCCAGATGCTGTAGTGCAGCCGGGGCGTGCCGGTCTCCAGCCGCGACATCAGTACCGTGCCGGCGACGGAGAGGGCCGCGCCGAGGATCGGATAGGCCTTGTAGCGGCCGGTGTGGCTGATGAGCCGGCCGACGACGATGGAGGCGCCGACGATGCCGGCCATCATCGGCAGCATGAGCAGTCCCGACTCGGTGGCGGAGGCGCCCTCGACCATCTGCAGGTACGTCGGCAGGTAGCCGGCGGCGCCGAACAGGCCGACCCCGGTCACCAGACCGACCAGACCGGTGACATTGAAGACGGAGTCCCTGAACAGCCGCAGCGGGATGAGAGGTTCGACGGCGAAGTGCTCGGTGACGAGGAAGAGGACGGCGGACACCGCCGCACCCGCCGCGAGCCCGAGGATGATCCGCGAGCCCCAGGCGTACTCGGTACCGCCCCAGCCGGTCAGCAGGACCAGGCAGGTGGAGGCGGCGGTCAGCAGCAGTGCGCCGACGACGTCGAAACGGGCCCTCGCGGCCGGCTTGGGGAGCTTCAGCGCGACGGCGACGACGGCGAGGGTGACCAGGCCGGCGGGAACGTTGACGTAGAAGCACCAGCGCCAGGAGAGGTGGTCCGTGAAGTAGCCGCCGAGCAGCGGTCCGGCCACGGAGGCGAGACCGAAGACGGCGCCGATCAGGCCCAGGTAGCTGCCGCGCCGCCGGGGCGGCACGATGTCCGCGATGATCGCCTGCACACCGGTCATGAGGCCGCCCGCGCCGACGCCCTGCAGGGCGCGGAAGGCGATCAGCTGGTCCATCGTCTGCGCCCGGCCCGCGAGCGCGGAGCCGGCGACGAAGACGACGATCGCGAACTGGAACACGCCCTTGCGGCCCAGGAGATCACCGAGCTTGCCGTAGACCGGCAGGCCGACGGTGGCGGTGAGCAGGTAGGCGGTGATCGCCCAGGACATCCGGTCCATGCCGTGCAGCTCGCCGACGATCTCCGGGAGCGCGGTGGCGACGATCATCTGCTCCAGGGCGGCCAGGAGCAGGGCGAGCATCAGCGCGAAGAAGATCAGCCGCACCCGCCGCGGGCTGGGTCCGCCGTCCTGATCCGGCGGCGGTACGGGGGTGTCGGGAGGTGCCACCGCCGGTTCGTCCTGCGCCAGAGTGATCCCGCCCACTCACCGCTCCCCTCGTCGCGCTGCCGCGCAATTCCCGCGTAAAAGCGACAACTACGAGCAAGCGCGACGAGTTACGGCACAGGAGCGGACCGCACGGAGATCACCCGAACCGGTGAGGGGCGGGCAACACCCCTCGGATGTCCGCCTTTTGGGAGGACTACTTCTCGACCTCGGCGGCGAGCCTGGCGAGCATCGCGTCGTAGATCCGGCCGAGGCCCTTGGGCGCGAAGGTCTTCTCGAAGAAGCCGCCGATGCCGCCGGCGCCGGTCCAGGTCGTGGTCACGACGGCCCGGGACTTGCCCTCCCCGGCCGGGGTGACCCGCCAGGTGGTGACCATGGAGGAGTTGCGGTCCTTCTCGACCAGCTCGCCGTCGGTGGGTTCGGTGACCTCCAGGAGGCAGTCGCGCACCCGCTTGCTGGTGGCCTGGAGCTTCCAGTGGACGAGGGTGCCCTCGCCGTCACCGCCCTCGCGCACCTCGTACTCGCTGAACTGCTCGGGCAGCAGCTTCGCGCGGGTGCCGCTGTAGTCGGCGAGGGCGTCGAACACCGTCTCCGCGTCCGCCGCGACGATCCGCTCCGTAGTGGCCTCGACCTGCGCCATCGCTTTCCTCCAGGACCTGGTTGCTCGAGGGTCGGGGCAAGCCAATCACCCCGCCGCCCGGCCCCCCAAATCGGGGTCGCCGAACCGGTCGGACGCGTTCGGAAAACACCCTCGCACGATCAAGGGAACATGTGTTCTATTCTGTGGTCAGTGCTACCGAGGAGGCGTCATGCGCTGGGAGAACCTCACCGTGGACTCCGAACACAGCCGGGCCGATGCCGGGCTGTTCGGCGCGGACGCGGTGGTCACGCGTACCTTCGACACGCCGGAGTTCCGCGGGATCACCTTCCACGAGATCCGGGCCCGCTCGATCATCAACAGGGTGCCGGCGGTCTCACGGATGTCGTTCCAGTGGACGGTCAATCCCTATCGCGGCTGCTCACACGCGTGCGTGTACTGCTTCGCACGCAAGACGCACAGCTACCTCGACCTCGACACGGGCCTCGGCTTCGACAGCCAGATCGTGGTCAAGGTCAACGCTCCGCAGCTGCTGCGCCGGCAGCTCGGTTCGCGCCGGTGGCAGGGCGAGCACATCGCGATGGGCACCAACGTCGACTGCTACCAGCGCGCCGAGGGCCGCTACCGCCTGATGCCGGGCATCATCGCGGCCCTGCGCGACCACGCGAACCCCTTCTCCATCCTGACCAAGGGCACCCTCATCCTGCGCGACCTGGAGCTGATCGAACAGGCGGCACAGGTGACCGACGTCGGCATCTCCGTCTCCGTCGGCTTCACCGACCAGGAGCTGTGGCGCACCGTGGAGCCGGGCACACCGGCGCCCGAGCGGCGCCTGGAGGTCGTGCGCGCCTTCGGCGAACACGGCATCGGCTGCGGAGTGCTGATGGCACCGGTGATCCCGTTCCTGAGCGACAGCCCCGCACAACTGCGCGCCACGGTACGGGCGATCGCGGCCTCCGGTGCCACCTCCGTGACACCGCTGGTGCTGCATCTGCGGCCCGGCGCCCGCGAGTGGTTCATGACCTGGCTGGAGCAGCATCACCCGCACCTGGTGGCCCGTTACGAGCGGATGTACGCGGAGGGCTCCTACGCCCCGAAGTGGTACCAGCGGCGGATCACGCGCCAGGTGCACGAACTCGCCGAGGAGTACGGCATCGGTCCCACGCGCGCGGAGATACCGCGCCGGACCCGGCCGCCCGGACCGGCCGAGCCCCCCTCGTCCGAGCCGACCCAACTGTCGCTCCTTTAGGAGCGTTCGAGCGCATCCCGCGACCCATTCGGGTCAAGTCTGGACGGAACACGTTCCGCCGGCGTCGTATGCCGGGACGAATCGGCGAGGACTGTGAGCCGCGGTCCGACGCCCCCTTGTCCTGGAAGGCCGCCATGAGAACACGCGCAGCCGTGCTGTGCGGCGCCGCCGCCGTCGCGCTGGCCGGGAGCCTCACGGCCGTGCCCGCCGAGGCGAGCGCACCGCCCTCCGCAAGCACCTCCCGCCCGGCGAAACCCAGCTGGAGGAAGTGCGGCACCACAGCGTATCCGTCGCTCCAGTGCGCGTCCCTCAAGGTGCCGCTCGACCACGCGCACCCGGACGGCCGGCAGGTCACCCTCGCGCTGTCCCGCGTCCCGCACACCGCCGAGAGGTTCCAGGGCCCGCTTCTGGTCAACCCCGGCGGCCCCGGCGGCGACGGCCTCGCCCTCGCCGGTTTCGTCGCGGCCACGCTGCCCAAGGAGGTCGCGGCCCAGTACGACGTCATCGGCTTCGACCCGCGTGGAGTGGGTGCCAGCAGACCGGCGCTGAACTGCGAGCCCGGCTACTTCGGCCCCGTGCGCCCGGACTCCGTGCCGAGCACACCCGAGGCCGAGCGGGCCAATCTCGCACGCGCCAAATCGTTCGCGGCCGCCTGCACCCGGAAACACGGGCACCTGCTGCCGTACATCGACACGATCAGCGCCGCACACGACATCGAGGCGATCCGGCAGGCCCTGGGCGCACAGAAGATCAACTACTTCGGCTACTCGTACGGCACCTACCTGGGCGCGGTCTACGCCGGTCTGTACCCGCAGCGGGTGAGGCGCCTGGCCCTGGACTCGGTCGCCGACCCCACCGACGTGTGGTACACCGCCAACCTCAACCAGGACCACGCCTTCAACGACCGTCACCGCGCCTTCCTGGCCTGGGTCGCCAGGCACGACGCGCGGTACCGGCTCGGCACCGACCCGGAACGGGTCGAAGCCACCTGGTACGCCATGCGGGCGACTCTGGCCCGGAAGCCCGCGGGCGGCCGGGTGGGCGCCGCGGAGCTCGAGGACACCTACCTCCCGGGAGCCTACTTCAACGGGTACTGGCCCCCTCTGGCCGAGGCGTTCGCGGCGTACGTGAACCGCAAGAACGCCGAACCGCTGGTCGAGGCCTACAAGGACTTCGGCGCGATCGACGCCGCCGACGACAACAGCTACAGCGTCTACGCGGCGGTGCAGTGCCGGGACGCCTTCTGGCCGCGTGACTGGCACCAGTGGCGCAAGGACAACTGGGGGGCGTACGAGAAGGCGCCGTTCATGACCTGGAACAACGCCTGGTACAACGCGCCGTGCGCGTTCTGGCCGACGGAGTCGCTGCGCCCGGTGAACGTGGCGAACGGCAAGCTGCCACCGGTGCTGCTGTTCCAGGCGACCGCCGACGCGGCCACGCCGTACGAGGGCGGTGTCACCATGCACCGCCTGCTGGCCGGTTCCAGCCTGGTGGTCGAGCAGGGCGGCGGCAACCACGGCATCACGCTGAGCGGCAACGCCTGCCTGGACAAGCACCTGGCGGCCTACCTGACCGACGGCACGGTGCCGCGTGGTCTCGGCGAGGCGGACGCGGTGTGCGACGCGCTGCCCGAACCGAAGCCCCCCACGACGACGTCGGACAGGGCGGCGTCGGCCTCCTCCGACGGCGCGGTGCTGCACGCCCTGCTCGGCTTCCGCCACTGAGCCGCTGCCGCACCGTCGGGGGCGGGCGGTCGCCGTCGGAGCCATGGTCCACCATGGGCGCATGAGTGAGCTGACGAGCATTTCCGCCCCGGGCCGCTGCGCTGCAGCCGCCCGCTTCCGCTTCACGTCCCCGGTCGCGTCATGAGCGTGCGGATACGGGAGATGACGCTCGCCGACTGCGACCGCGTCGCGGAGATCCGCATCGGCGGCTGGCGCAGCGCCTACCGGGGCCTGATCCCCCAGTCGTACCTGGACGGGCTCAGCGTCGAGGAGGACGCCGAGCGCCGTCGTGCGCACCTCTCGCACAGTGACGGCAGCGTGCTGAACCTGGTCGCCGAGGACCCCGGCGGCGAACTCGTCGGCTGGGCCTGCCACGGGCCGTACCGAGAGGGCGAGGCCCTCACGGAGGACGCCGAGTTGTACGCCATCTACGTCCACCCGGATCAGGTGGGCCGGGGGGCCGGGCGGGCGCTGCTCGCCGAGTCCGTCGCGCGCTGCTCCGCCGCGGGCCACGGCCGTCTCCTGCTGTGGGTGCTCAGGGACAACGACCGGGCCCGCCGGTTCTACGAGCGGGCGGGTTTCAGCGCGGACGGCGCCGAGGAGCCCTTCGAGGTGGACGGGGTCACCGTTCCCGAGGTGCGGTACGCCAGGCCCCTGGACCGCTGACGTCACCTCTGCCTCGGGATCCGCCCGAGCGCCCGCACCGCCGCCTCGGCCAGTGCCGGATGCGCGAGGGCCTCGTTCAACACGGGTGCGGCCCGGACGTCACCCAGCGCACCGAGCCCGTCCACACAGGCGAGGGCCACCCGCCGGTACGGGTCGTGCGGGCGCAGCCGCCGTTCGAGCGTCGTGATCAGCGCGGGCACCGCCTCGGGGGCGCGCAGCTCGACCAGGAGCCGCACCGGGTGCAGGGCGTAGGCGACGCGCAGTTCGTTGGTGGCGAGGGCTGCGGCGGCGCGGGCGGTGCGCGGGTCGCCGAGCCGGGCGAGGGCGTGGGCGGCGGAGGCACAGCGCGGGGGGTCGCGGTGGTTGAGCAACAGCACCAGGGCCTCGAAGGCCCGCCGGTCCCGCGCGAGCCCCAGCCGGAACGCCGCCAGCTCCCTCGCCCACAGGTGCTGCCCGGGCTCGGTGAGCGTCGCCGCCAGGGCGTCGAGGTCGTCGGTCGCCACGAGCCGCTCGAACGCCGGCGGTGCCCCCGACTCCTTCCGTAAGCGCTCCGTGAGTGATCGCAACTCTTCGTCCATGCCTCAGAGGTTAGGGGCGTCGCGAGCCGGGCGGGACGTACATCACAAACCCGGGGGCTGGCGCGCTCGTTACCCGCCGGTTAAGCTCAGACGAGCGAGTTACCCACTCGCATTTCCTCGCGGCGGTCTGGTGACGCGGCTGTCGCGGGAGCAGTCGGTTCGGTGCCTCAGGTACCGCAGTACGGCTCGGCCCCGGGACAGGGCCGGTCGGAATCACCGTTCATCCCGGGCGTGTGCACGCCCGTGGAGGCGGCACCGGGCGTGTGCGCTTCGCAGCCCGGCCAGCACCCGCACTCATCACGCACCCGGTGCGCCCGTGGTCCGGCTCCCGCCGGGCCCCCTTCGGCGCACCCGGAGCGCGTTCCCCGTCGTCACCCTCATCCTGGAGTCCCGCGATGGCCTCTCCCCTTTCCGACCCGTCCCAGTCCACGCTGCAGACCGTCGCCGTCGTCGGCCTCGGCACGATGGGCACCGGCATCGCCGAGGTCCTCGCCAAGGCCGGCCGCACGGTCGTCGGCATCGACATCAGCGAGGCCCAGGCCGCGAAGTGCGTGGCCGCGCTGGAGGCCTCCACCGCGCGCGGCGTCGAGCGCGGCCGGCTGACCGAGCAGGAGCGCGCCGAGATCCTCGGCCGTGTCCGCACCTCCGGTGACCTGCGCACCGCGGCCGACGCCGACCTGGTCATCGAGGTGGCCCCGGAATCGTACGAGATCAAGCAGCAGATCTTCCGGGAGCTGGACGGGATCGTGCGCCCCGAGACGATCCTGGCGACCGGCACCAACGCCCTGTCCGTGACCCGGCTGGCCGCCGACTCCTCCCGCCCCGAGCGGGTGCTGGGTCTGCACTTCTTCAACCCCGCCCCGGCCATGAAGCTGGTGGAGGTCGTCTCCTCGGTCCTGACCGCGCCGGCCGCCGTCACGGCGGTCACCGACCTCGCGCTCGACCTGGGCAAGGAGCCCGTCGCGGTCGGCGACCGCCCCGGTTTCGTCGCGGACGGCCTGCTGTTCGGCTACCTCAACCAGGCGGCCGCGATGTACGAGGCGAAGTACGCCTCCCGCGAGGACATCGACGCCGCGATGCGGCTGGGCTGCGGACTACCGATGGGCCCGCTGGCGCTGCTCGACCTGATCGGCGTCGACACCGCGCGCACGGTCCTGGAGGCCATGTACGCCGCCTCCCGCGACCGTCTGCACGCGCCGGCCCCGATCCTCAAGCAGCTCAGCGAGGCGGGTCTGACCGGCCGCAAGGCGGGGCGTGGCTTCTACACCTACGAGGCGCCGGGCAGCGCGACCGTCGTGCGGGACGCGCTGACCCCGCTGGAGGGCGGCGACCTGGTCCCCGGGCGGGAGATCCGCTCGGTGGGTGTCGCGGGCTCGGGCACCATGGCCTCCGGTATCGCCGAGGTCTTCGCCAAGGCCGGGTACGAGGTGGTCCTCGCCGCCCGCAGCGCGGAGAAGGCGCAGACCGCGAAGGCCCGGATCGGCAAGTCCCTGTCCCGCTCGGTCGACAAGGGCCGGATGACCGCCGAGGCGGCCGCCGGGGCCCTGGACCGCATCACGGCCACCGGCACCTACGAGGACTTCGCCGGCGTCGACCTGGCCGTGGAGGCGGTCGCCGAGGACCTGGAGGTCAAGCGGCAGCTGTTCGCGGCCCTGGACAAGGTCTGCAAGCCGGGCGCGATCCTGGCCACCACGACCTCCTCGCTGCCGGTCGTCGCCTGCGCCCGGGCCACCTCGCGCCCGCAGGACGTGATCGGCATGCACTTCTTCAACCCGGCGCCGGCCATGAAGCTGGTCGAGGTCGTGCGCACGGTGCTGACCGCCGACGACGTCCACGCCACGGTCCGCGAGGTCTGCGGCCGGATCAGGAAGCACCCGGTGGACTGCGGTGACCGCGCCGGTTTCATCGTGAACGCGCTGCTCTTCCCGTACCTCAACAACGCGATCAAGATGGTGGAGGAGCACTACGCCTCGCTCGACGACATCGACGCGGCGATGAAGCTCGGCGGCGGTTACCCGATGGGTCCGTTCGAGCTGCTGGACGTCGTCGGACTGGACGTCTCGCTCGCCATCGAGAAGGTCCTGCACCGCGAGTTCCGCGACCCGGGGCTCGCTCCGGCGCCGCTGCTGGAGCACCTGGTGGCCGCGGGCTGCCTCGGCCGCAAGACCGGCCGTGGCTTCCGCGAATATGCCAAGCGCTGAGCGTCCCGGCGACTGGTTCCGGTCCGGCGCGGAGTGGGGTGGCCTGCTCGGCCCGGACCGGTTCCACCCGGCCGGGCGGGCCGCCCCCGGCCCGTCCCCGGACACCGGGGAAGAACCGGGCCACGCGCGGCGAGCTGCGCACATGCAGTACGTTCAGGGCATGCCCCAGCCCGCCAAGTCCTCACGTACCCCGGCCACGGCCGACGCGCCGGAGAGTGCCGCCGGCTCCCGCGCCGCCGCCCAGCGGCTCAAGATGCGCCGGGAACTGGCGGCCGCCGCGATGGAGCTGTTCGCGACCAAGGGGTACGAGGCGACCACCGTCGACGAAATCGCGGCCCAGGCCGGCGTCGCCCGCCGCACCTTCTTCCGCCACTTCCGCTCCAAGGAAGAGGCGATCTTCCCCGATCACGACGACACCCTGATCCGGGCCGAGGCGGTGCTCAACGCGGCGCCCGCGCACGAGCATCCGCTCGACACGGTGTGCCGTGGCATCAAGGAGGTCATGCGGATGTACGCGGCGCGGCCGGAGATCTCGGTCGCCCGCTACAAGCTGACGCGCGAGGTGCCCACCCTGCGCGAGGCGGAGATCGCGTCGGTGGCCCGCTACGAGCGCCTGTTCACCCGCTACCTCCTCGGCCACTTCGACGAGCGGGCGCACGCCGACGACGCCAACGACGACCCGCTGCTGGCGGAGGTCGCCGCGTCCGCGGTCGTCACGGCCCACAACCACGTGCTGCGCCGCTGGCTGCGCGCGGGCGGCCAGGGCGACGTGGAGGCGCAGCTGGACCACGCGTTCGCGATCGTGCGCAAGACGTTCGGCACGGGCATCGGGGCCGGGCGTTCCACGGAACCGCAGCCGGCCGTGGCCACCGCCTCGGCGCAGGGTGAGGTGCTGGTGACGGTCGCCCGCACCGACGCCCCGCTGGACGAGGTCATGCGGACCATCGAGCAGGCACTCAAGGAGCGCTGAGCCCCCTTCAGCCATGTGATGACGGCCACCCTTCGGGGTGGCCGTTTTGGCATGTCAGAGGCCGTTTTGCAGGCCCTTGCCGAGCCTGTTCGATCGATCATCGCTCATTTGTTACGTAAAGATTTCATCTGAGGCCAAGTTCTGGCACTCAGTGCCTTGCGGGGTGACACGCGGTGTCATACGTTGAAGGAGTCCGGACGACGTCCCAGCGAGCTCACCCGCTCGTCCGCCCGGCGCCTGCGTCACAGGCAACCTCCCGCGCCACCCAGCGCTGCCGATCAGCACCACCGCCGAACCGACGGCACACCCTCAACCCTCAGCAGCACCGACGAACCCATCGGCGCCCCTCCCTCAGGGCGCTCACCGCCGGAGGCAACACCGTGACCGTTAAGGACATCCTGGCCGCGATCCAGTCGCCCGACTCCACGTCGGAGGACTTCGCCGCCCTCCCGCTCCCCGAGTCGTACCGCGCGATCACCGTGCACAAGGACGAGACGGAGATGTTCGCGGGCCTCGAGACCCGCGACAAGGACCCCCGCAAGTCGATCCACCTGGACGAGGTGCCGCTGCCCGAGCTCGGCCCGGGCGAGGCCCTGGTGGCCGTCATGGCCTCGTCGGTGAACTACAACTCGGTGTGGACCTCGATCTTCGAGCCGCTGTCCACCTTCGGCTTCCTGGAGCGCTACGGCCGCACCAGCGACCTGGCCAAGCGCCATGACCTGCCGTACCACATCATCGGCTCCGACCTCGCGGGAGTGGTG
>NZ_LGEA01000114.1 GCF_001280065.1 Streptomyces sp. NRRL B-1140 | reverse complement strand
GCGTGGGGGTCGGGGTGGGTGTCGGGCACGGCCACGTCTTCTTGCTGCCCGCGTACGCCACCGCCTCGGTGCCGTGCGGCCCCGTCGAGGCGTACGCGCAGGCGTCGGCCTCCGCGACCCCGGCCGGTGCGC
The DNA here is from genome assembly GCF_001280065.1 of Streptomyces sp. NRRL B-1140. Classification (GTDB taxonomy): domain Bacteria; phylum Actinomycetota; class Actinomycetes; order Streptomycetales; family Streptomycetaceae; genus Streptomyces. The sequence continues at coordinate 443,934 of NZ_LGEA01000114.1, read as the reverse complement.
CGACGAGCGCCCAGGTCAGCGTCGCCGCCGCCAAGGCCCGCGTCACAAGGGCGGATTGAGTCGAGAGGGGTCCATACACGACGAAGATCATGAGCCCTGCGCCGGCCCGACGGGCCGGGGTGCACAGGGATTGCCCCGAATGAGGGAATCCCGGGCGTCACCGGTTTGATTCGTGGTCGCCCGCAAGTGGCTCGAAGTGCACTCGCGTGCGACGACTCGCGAGGCTCGGCGCAGGTTCCGGAAAGAAATTTGGCCGACGGTTGAACACAATCGCCGCCCCCATGCGTACTCATGACCGTGCGGCGGCGCAGCAGGGCGCTGCAACACCCTTGCGATAATGGGGAGTTGACGATGAAGACCTCCTGGCGGAGCGCCTCACTCGTGGCGAGCGCCGCGGCGGTCCTGGCGCTGACGACGGCGTGCGGTCAGGACAGCCCACCGGCGGCCAGCCAGAACGTGGGCGCCACGGCCGCGCCCGGGGACTACGGAAACATCGGCTCGGGCACCGCCGGCGCGGCGGGCACCGCGACGGGCCAGCCGGCGGCACCGAGCGCCTCCAGCCCTTCCAACCCCGCCGGCAAGCTGTCCGTCTCCACCGCCGAGAAGGTCGGCAAGGTGGTCACCGACAGTCTCGGCCTCACCCTGTACCGGTTCGACCAGGACACCGAGCAGCCGCCCAAGTCGAACTGCGACGGTGACTGCGCCAAGACCTGGCCGCCGGTTCCGGCCGACGACGCCGAGGCCGGCGAGGGCATCGACAAGGCGCTGCTCGGGTCGGTCACCCGGGCCGACGGCACCAAGCAGCTCACGGTCGGCGGCTGGCCCGCCTACCGCTACGCCAAGGACGTCAACGCCGGTGACGTCAAGGGCCAGGGTGTGGGCGGCAAGTGGTACGCGCTCGCCCCCGACGGCAAGAAGGCGCAGGGGGGTGCCGGGGCCGGTGCGGAGGGCGGCGGCGAAGCGGCCCAGGCCGGGCTGTCCACGCGCAACGACCCCAAGCTCGGCGAGATCGTCGTCGACAAGAACGGCATGACCGTCTACCGGTTCAAGAAGGACGAGGCCTGGCCCAAGCCGGTCTCCAACTGCAGCGGTGCGTGCCTGGAGAAGTGGCCGCTCGTGGAGCCCGTCGACTTCGCCGACACCAAGGGCATCCAGAAGAAGGGCTACATGATCTTCGACCGCACCGACGGCAAGGGCAAGCAGCAGACGATCAACTGCTCGCCCATCTACACCTTCGCCGGTGACAAGGCTCCCGGTGACACCAACGGGCAGGGCGTGGGCGGCACCTGGTACGCCGTCCGGCCCGACGGGAAGCTGGTCGGCGCCTCGGAATAGAAGCGAAACCTCCCCAGGGTCGACCAGCTCGTCCACCCGAAGCGCAGACCCGGTCCACCCCTCCGTGCCCCACGGAGGGGTGGACCGTTGTGCCGTGCTTCACCAGAACTCATCGAATCCCTGACATTCCCCCCTCCTGAACCGGAACTCTCCGGAATGCCCCGGACACTGTTCGTCATGTGTTCGAGAGGCGTGCGCAGGGGTATCAATGCGGCACGTGCCGCAGGCAGTGACCGGGAACGGATGGTCAATTTCCGTTTCGGGTCGCTCCATTGGCGGGCGATCAGTAGCCTCTGCTCGAACACCGGATCGCCTACGCCTTGGAGAGCTAGATGGAGCGTCCCGCCTGGGCCCCACGGAGCATCGACATCTCGGTGCCCAGCGTTTCCCGGATGTACGACTACTACCTGGGCGGATCGCACAACTTCGAGGTCGACCGGGAAGCGGCCCGCAGGGCCATGGAGTTCATGCCGGGACTTCCCAAGGTCATGCAGGCGAACCGTGCGTTCATGCGCCGCGCCGTGCGTCACGCGACCGACGCGGGCATCTCTCAGTTCCTCGACATCGGCTCCGGCATCCCCACCTTCGGCAACGTGCACGAGGAGGCGCAGGCCGCCCGCCCCGGTGCCCGCGTGGTGTACGTCGACCACGACCCGGTGGCCGTGGCGCACAGCCAGGCGGTCCTGGAGGGCAACGAGGAAACGGGCGTGGTCGCCGCGGACCTGCGCAAGCCCCAGGAGATCCTGCGCAGCCCCGAAGTGGAGCGGCTGATCGACCTGAATCAGCCAGTGGCGCTGCTCCTCGTTGCCATACTGCACTTCGTGGAAGACGAGGACGACCCGTACGGAGCGGTGGCCGAACTGGGCGAGGCGCTCGCACCGGGCAGTCTGCTCGTGCTCACCCACGCCTCCTACGAGGGGATCCCGCTGCCGCCGGAGCGGGCCGGGGGTGCGGTGGACGTGTACAGGGACATCCGCAACCCGCTGATCATGCGCTCGCGCGACGAGATCGCGCGGTTCTTCGAGGGGTACGACATGGTGGAACCCGGACTGGTGCCGCCGCCGCTCTGGCGGCCCGACACCGCGCCGGAGGACGAGGATCCGTATGCGTTCTCCGGGTTCGCGGGCGTGGGGCGTACGGCGTGACCGCGGAACCGGACGGGCCGGAGGACAGACTGCGCCGGTTCGCGACGATCTGGAGCCGGGCCGTCTTCCCGGTGACCTCGACGTCGTCGACCCGGCCCGAGTTCGAGGCACAACTGCTGCCCCAGGCGCGGCGGCTGAGCGAGGCACTGGTGGCCCGGACCTTCGACTCCGAGGCGGGCAGGGCGGTCGGAGCAGCCCTGGTGAACGCGCACTGCACCGACCCGGAGGCGCTCAGCCGCACCCTGGACTGCGTCGACGCCTATCTGGTCCTGTACTGCGGGGGCGGCGGCGACCGGGAGGACCTGCGGGCCCGGTGCGCGCGGCTCCAGCACGCCATGGCGGCGGGTTTCGCCCGGGCGCTGCGCGAGCGGACCCTGGCCGAGCAGGAGGCCATCGCGCAGGCCGCCCTCCAGGCGCAGGGCGTGGTGGCACAGGCCCTGCACGCGAGCGAGGCGCGTTTCCGTGCCGTGTTCGAGGGGGCCGCCATAGGAATCGGCATGGCCGACCTCGAAGGCAACATACTGCAGGTCAACGGCGCGCTCCTGCGCATGTTCGGTGTCTCCGAGCAGACGCTGCGCAGCCGTAACGTGCGGGAGTGGACCCATCCCGACGACGCTCCGCAGACCTGGCGGCTCTACGACGAACTCGTACGGGGCGAACGGGAGCACTACCACCTGGAGAAGGCGTTCTACCGCCCCGACGGAACCGTCCTGTGGACCAATCTGACGGTCTCCCTGCTGCGCGACGCCGACGGCGAACCGCAGTACCAGCTCGCCCTCATGGAGGACACCACCGAGCGGCGGCTGCTCAACCTGCGGCTGCGCTACGAGGCCACGCACGACGCGCTGACGGGGCTGCCGAACCGTACGTTCTTCTTCGAACGCCTGGAGAAGGCCCTGGGCGCCGGGGAAGGCCAGCGGTTCGGGCTGTGCTACCTGGACCTCGACGGGTTCAAGACCATCAACGACAGCCTCGGCCACGCGGCCGGCGACCGGCTGCTGGTGGAGGTCGCCGACCGGTTGCAGTCCTGCGCCACGGCACCGGGCGAGATGGTCGCGCGGCTCGGAGGCGACGAGTTCGTGGCGCTGACCACCGGACCCGACACCCAGCACGCGGTCGACGAACTCGCCGGCCGCATCATGAACGCGCTGCTCGCGCCGATCAGCGTCGACGGCCGGGAGCTGACCGTGCGCGGCAGCATCGGCATCGTCGAGGGCCCGGCCGGGGAGCGCAGCCCGGCCGAGGTGCTGCGCAGCGCGGACATCACCATGTACCGGGCCAAGTCGGCGGGCGGCAACCGCTTCGAACTCGCCGACCCGGAGGCCGACGCCCGGGCCATCACGCGGCACGGACTGACCACGGCGCTGCCGACGGCGCTGGAGCGAGGCGAGTTCTTCATCGAGTACCAGCCGCTGGTGCACCTCGGCGACGGCAGTGTCCGGGGCGCCGAGGCCCTGGTGCGCTGGCTGCACCCGCAGCACGGGGTGCTCGGGCCGGACCGGTTCATCCCGCTCGCCGAGCACACCGGCCTGATCGTGCCGCTGGGCCGGTGGGTGCTGGAGCAGTCGGTGCGCCAGGCGCGCGAGTGGCAGGAACTGCAGGGCGGTGCCGAGGCGGTGGGGCCGCTGCGGATCAACGTGAACCTGTCGCCGTGCCAGTTGACGCATCCCGGACTGGTGCAGGACACGGTCGACATCCTGGAGCGCGCGGGCGTCGAGCCGGACGCGCTGTGCCTGGAGGTCACGGAGTCGGCGCTGATCGGGGCGGACGACGATCTGCTCAAGCCGCTGCGGCGGCTGGCGGAGATGGGTGTCGACATCGCCCTGGACGACTTCGGGACGGGTTACTCCAACCTCGCCAACCTGCGCCGGCTTCCGGTCAGCGTCCTGAAGCTGGACCGGTCCTTCACCCAGAGCATGCAGCAGTTCCCGGCGGACCCCGTCGACCTGAAGATCGTCGAGGGGATCGTCTCCCTGGCCCACAGCCTGGACCTGGCGGTGACGGTGGAGGGCGTGGAGACGGGAGCCCAGGCCGACCAGCTGCGCATCCTCGGCTGCGACACGGCCCAGGGCTGGTACTACGCGCGGCCGGGCCCGCCGGAGCGGCTGCACGAACTGGCACTGGTGGACGCCACGGGGTGACGCCCCGGGCCGCTGCGCGGAGCCGGGTCAGGCGCCCAGCCCGCGCAGCAGCAGTGCGAGACCGCCCGTGAACTCCTGGTCGGCGCTGACCTTCCGGGCCTGACGGGCGGTCTCGGCCATGCGGGGGAAAGCGTCGGGCGGCAGTTCGGCGATGGCGACCGTGCCCTGGCCGGACAGCGGCCCGAGGTGCTCCAGCTGGATGGCGCCGATGAGGTACCCGAGCAGGCCCCGCAGCGCGATCACCCGTCGATCGCCGTCGAACCCCGCCTCCGTGAGCACGCCGAGCACGGACTCCGACCAGCGCAGCCCGGCAAGGGACCGGTGCCGGTGGGCGACGGTCAGGGGAACGACCTCCGGGTGGGCGGCCATGGCGTCGCGCAGCCGCCCCATCAGCACCTCGACGCGCTGCTGCCAGGGCGTTTCGGGTCCGGGCGGCTCGGTGTCCACGGCGGTGAGCACGAGGTCGACGATGAGCCTTTCCAGCTCCTCGCGGTCGTCCACGTAGCGGTAGAGCGCCATGGTGCTCATGCCCAGTTCCTTCGCGACGGAGCGCATGGACAGCCCGGCGAGCCCGTCGCGGTCGATCACGGCGAGGGCGGCCGAGGCCAGCCGGGCGTGGCTGAGTGAGCGGGGACGTGGCATGACGACGATCAGCGTACGTCATACGCCTACCTTGTTAGGGCGTACGGCATACGCCTACACTCCGTAAGAGTACGCCGTACTCCTACGAGGGAGCGCCCATGCTCATGCGTATGCCCGCACGGCCGTTACGGCCCGGCTCCGCCGTCGCCGTACATCACATCGCCACGGTCTCCGGGGGTCCCGTCGCCGTCCCCGACCCCGAGCGCCTGGTGCATCTGCAGTTCCGGCGGTTCGCCGGGTGCCCGGTGTGCCATCTGCATCTGCGGTCGGTGGTCCGCCGGCACGCGGAGATCGAGGCCGCCGGGGTGCGCGAGGTCGTGGTCTTCCACTCGCCCGCCGAGGAGTTGCGCCGGCACACCGGCGACCTGCCCTTCGCGGTCGTCGCCGACCCCGAGAAGCGGCTGTACGCCGAGTTCGGTGTGGAGTCGGCTCCTCGCGCGCTGCTCAGCCCGCGTGCCTGGGGGCCGGTGATCGGGGCGGTGCTGCGCGGTGGGTGGGAGGTCGTCCGTGGCCGGGAGCGGCTCCCCGCGGCCGACCAGCCCGGTGGCAGGCTCGGGCTGCCCGCCGACTTCCTGATCGGCACCGACGGCAGAGTCCTCGCGGCCAAGTACGGCGAGCACGCCTACGACCAGTGGCCCGTCGACGAACTCCTGCACCTGGCCTCCTCCCATCGGCCGGCCGGCCGCCCCCCGGTGCGGTAGCCGCGGCCCTACGGCGAGCCGGGCCTCCCGGTGCCGGGAAGCCCGGGGAGGATCACTGCTCCAGCAGCATCCGCTGCAACTCCCGCGCGGCCCTGGGCGGCGCCACGTCGCTGCGGTGGGCCAGCGCGATCGTCCGGTGCAGGCCGGGCCGGGCCAGTGGCGTCACCCGCAGGCCACGCCCCGACCTCGCCGCGACCATCCGGGGCACCACCGCGACGCCCAGCCCGGCCCGCACGAAACCGAGCACCGCGTCCATCTCCCCGCCCTCGACGGCGAAGTCGGGTTCGAACCCCTCGGCCCGGCACGCCGCCACGGTCAGCTCGCGCAGGTCGTAGCCGTGCCGGAACATCACCAGCGGTTCGCTCTCCAGGTCGGAGACGCGGACCGTGCGGCGACCGAGGCCGGGACGCGGGGCGTCCGGCGAGGAGACCACGACCAGATCCTCACGCAGTAGTTCCACCGTCGTGAGCGCGGGCGACGGGGTCGGCAACGGGAGCACCACCAGTGCCAGGTCCAGTGCGCCGCGCGCGAGTTCCCTGACCAGGTCGTGCGAGCCGCCCTCCTCGATCAGCAGCCGGATGCCGGGGTAGCGGTCGTGGAAGGCCCGCAGGACGTCAGGCAGCAACCCCGTACACAGACTCGGTGTCGCCCCCAGCCGCACCCGGCCGCTCCGCAACTGCACCAGCTCCTGCACCTCGTGCCGGGCCGTGTCCGCGTCGGCCAGGATGCGCCGGGCCAGCGGCAGGAGCGCCTCACCGGCGTCCGTGAGCGTGATGTTGCCCCGGGCACGCAGGAACAGATCCGCGCCCAGCTCCCGCTCCAGCGCCTTGATCTGCTGCGACAGCGACGGCTGCGCGACATGGACCAGATCGGCGGCCCGGGTGAAGTGCCGGGTCTCGGCGACGGCCACGAAGTACTGGAGCTGCTGGAACTGCATCCTCGTACGATAGCCGTTCCCTATGGAATCAAGCCGGACCATGTCTTGGACCGATCGCTTGCCCGTCCGTAGCGTGCTGTCCATGGCTCTGGCAACGCGGACGGACCGGCGGCCGTCCTTCGCACGCACCGTGTGGGACTCCACCGTCGGCAAGAAGACCGTGATGGCGGTCAGTGGTCTGATCATGCTGCTGTACCTGATCGTCCACATGATCGGAAACCTGAAGATCTTCTTCGGGGCGGGCGAGTTCAACCACTACGCCCACTGGCTGCGCACCGTCGGCGAGCCGTTCATGCACTACGAGTGGACGCTCTGGCTCGTGCGGATCGTGCTGGTCGTCGCCGTCGTCGCGCACGCCACCTCGGCGTACCAGCTCAGCCGTCGCGACATCAGGGCCCGGCCCGGAAAGTACGTGCACAAGAAGGCACGGTCGAGCTACGCGACGCGCACCATGCGCTGGGGCGGCATCATCCTCGGCCTGTTCATCGTGTGGCACATCCTCGACCTGACGACCGGCACCGTGCACCCCGGCGGCTTCCAGGAGGGCCACCCGTACCAGAACGTGGTGGACACCTTCTCCACCTGGTACGGCAACGTCGTCTACATCGTCGCGATGCTCGCGCTCGGCCTGCACATACGGCACGGCTTCTGGAGCGCGGCGCAGACCCTCGGCGTGGGCAGCCGCACCCGCGACCGCGCCCTGAAGACCATCGCGAACGTCCTCGCACTGCTGCTCACGGCCGGCTTCGTCGCCGTACCCGTGGCCGTCATGACCGGAGTGGTGAGCTGACATGACCTCTTACGCGGACTACGTGACCGGCGAGCCGGTCGTCGACTCCAAGGCACCCTCCGGCCCGGTCCACGAGCGGTGGGACACACGCCGCTTCGAGGCCAAGCTGGTCAACCCCGCCAACCGGCGCAAGCACACGGTGATCGTCGTGGGCACCGGCCTGGCCGGCGGCTCCGCCGGGGCCACCCTCGCCGAACAGGGCTACCACGTCGTCCAGTTCTGCTACCAGGACTCGCCGCGCCGCGCCCACTCCATCGCCGCGCAGGGCGGCATCAACGCCGCGAAGAACTACCGCAACGACGGCGACTCCGTCCACCGGCTGTTCTACGACACCGTCAAGGGCGGCGACTTCCGGGCCCGCGAGTCCAACGTCCACCGGCTCGCGCAGATCTCCGTCGAGATCATCGACCAGTGCGTCGCCCAGGGCGTGCCCTTCGCCCGCGAGTACGGCGGGCTGCTCGACACCCGCTCGTTCGGCGGCGTGCAGGTGTCGCGCACCTTCTACGCCCGGGGCCAGACGGGTCAGCAGCTCCTCCTCGGCGCCTACCAGGCGCTCAGCCGGCAGATCGCCGCCGGGAACGTCGAGATGCACCCGCGCACCGAGATGCTCGACCTGATCGTCGTCGACGGACGGGCGCGCGGGATCGTGGCCCGTGACCTGGTCACGGGGAAGATCGACACGTACTTCGCGGACGCCGTCGTGCTCGCCTCCGGCGGCTACGGCAACGTCTTCTACCTGTCGACGAACGCCATGAACTCCAACGCCACCGCGATCTGGCGGGCCCACCGGCGCGGCGCGTACTTCGCCAACCCGTGCTTCACCCAGATCCACCCCACCTGCATCCCGCGCACCGGCGACCACCAGTCCAAGCTCACGCTGATGAGCGAGTCGCTGCGCAACGACGGGCGCATCTGGGTGCCGAAGGCGAAGGGCGACCGGCGGCCCCCGAACGAGATCCCCGAGGACGAGCGCGACTACTACCTGGAACGCATCTACCCCTCCTTCGGCAACCTCGTCCCGCGCGACATCGCCTCCCGCGCCGCGAAGAACGTCTGCGACGAGGGCAGGGGAGTGGGCCCCGGCGGCCAGGGCGTGTACCTGGACTTCGCCGACGCCATCGCGCGAATGGGGCGCACGGCCGTCGAGGCCAAGTACGGCAACCTCTTCGACATGTACCAGCGGATCACCGACGAGGATCCGTACGAGGTGCCGATGCGGATCTACCCCGCCGTGCACTACACGATGGGCGGCCTGTGGGTCGACTACGACCTCCAGACCACCGTCCCCGGCCTGTTCGCGATCGGCGAGGCCAACTTCTCCGACCACGGCGCCAACCGGCTCGGCGCCTCCGCGCTGATGCAGGGACTCGCCGACGGCTACTTCGTCCTCCCCTCCACCATCAACGACTACCTCGCTCGCCACCCGCACCACGAGGCGGTGACCGACGAACACCCGGTCGTCCAGGAGGTGCTGGCCGAGACCCAGGACCGGCTCAACCTGCTGCTGTCGGTGGACGGCGACCGCACCCCCGACTCCTTCCACCGCGAAGTCGGCGAACTCATGTGGGAGTTCTGCGGCATGGCCCGCACCGACTCGGGGCTGCGCAAGGCGCTGGAGCGCATTCCGCAGATCCGCGAGGAGTTCTGGCGGCGCATCAAGGTGCCCGGTACCGGTGAGGAGTTCAACCAGTCGCTGGAGAAGGCCAACCGCGTCGTCGACTACCTGGAGCTCGCCGAGCTGATGTGCCTCGACGCGCTGCACCGCGAGGAGTCCTGCGGCGGCCACTTCCGCGAGGAGTCCCAGACGCCCGACGGCGAGGCCGCCCGCAAGGACGAGGAGTTCGCCTACGCCGCCGCCTGGGAGTTCACCGGCACCGGCGAGGCCCCCGTCCTGCATCGCGAAGACCTGGTCTTCGAGTACGTCCACCCCACCCAGCGGAGCTACGCATGAAGCTCACCCTGCGCGTCTGGCGGCAGAAGAACGCCGACGCCGACGGCACGATGTCCACGTACGAGGTGGACGGCATCTCGCCCGACATGTCGTTCCTGGAGATGCTCGACACGCTCAACGAGGAGCTCATCGTCAAGGGCGAGGACCCCGTCGCCTTCGACCACGACTGCCGTGAGGGGATCTGCGGTGCGTGTTCGCTCGTGATCAACGGCGACGCGCACGGGCCCGAGCGGACCACCACCTGTCAGTTGCACATGCGCTCGTTCGACGACGGCGACACGATCGACGTGGAGCCGTGGCGGGCGTCGGCGTTCCCGGTGATCAAGGACCTGGTCGTGGACCGGTCGGCGTTCGACCGGATCATCCAGGCCGGCGGGTACATCACCGCGCCGACCGGGGCGGCCCCCGAGGCGCACGCCACGCCGGTGCCGAAGCCGGACGCCGACCTCGCCTTCGAGCACGCCGAGTGCATCGGCTGCGGAGCGTGTGTGGCGGCCTGTCCCAACGGGGCGGCGATGCTGTTCACGTCCGCCAAGATCAACCATCTGAACGTGCTGCCGCAAGGGGCGCCCGAGCGGGAGACGCGGGTGCTGGACATGGTGGAGCAGATGGACGAGGAGGGGTTCGGAGGGTGCACGCTCGCGGGTGAGTGCGCCACCGCCTGTCCGAAGGGCATCCCGTTGATGTCCATCACGAGCATGAACAAGGAGTGGCTCCGGGCGGCGCGGAAGGTGAAGCGGTAGCGCCTTGCGGGGACGGTCGTCGGGCGGCCGCGGTGGGGTGTGGCCGGTCGCGCCGTTCCCCGTGCCCACGTGAGTTGCAGTGAACGTTCGCCGGAAGGTGCGGACGGGCGGGGCCGGGAGTGGTGCTCATCCCGGCCCCGTCTCGCGTTGTGCCGCACGACAGGCGCGAGCCGTTCAACAACCTCACACCCGCTCTCTCTGCACATGACACGCGACGGTCAGGCGGTCTCGGGAGAACAGAGGCGAAGGCCCCGCACGACACCGCTCAGCGCCCCGCCTCACCGCTCCGGCCCGTGACCAGGAGAGAGCCATGACCGGCGTACTGACCGTCGACCGCCCCGCGCAGCCCGCGGCACCCACCCGCTACACCGTCGCCCTCGCCCGGAACGAGGAGGACGTGCGGGCCGCCCAGCGGCTGCGGCACGACGTCTTCGCCGGGGAGCTGGGCGCCCTGCTGGCCGGCCCGCAGCCGGGTCTCGACGCCGACGCCTTCGACGCGTACTGCGACCACCTGCTCGTACGGGAGGAGACGACCGGCCAGGTCGTGGGTACCTACCGGCTGCTGCCGCCGGAGCGCGCGGCGGTGGCCGGGCGGCTGTACTCCGAGGGCGAGTTCGACCTGAGCGCGCTCGACGGGATCCGGCCGCAGCTCGTCGAGGTCGGCCGCTCCTGCGTGCACCCCGACCACCGTGACGGCGCCGTCATCAGCCTCATCTGGGCCGGCATCGCCCGCTACATGGCCGACCGCGGTCACGAGTGGCTGGCCGGCTGCTGCTCCGTTCCGCTCACGGACGGCGGCGCCCTCGCGTCCGCCACCTGGGACCGGGTGAGCGCCCGGCACCTCTCCCCGGAGGAGTTCCGGGTCCGGCCGCTGCTGCCGTGGACGCCGGGCGCCGTGCCCGCGACCCGGGTCGAACTGCCCGCCCTGCTCCGGGGATACCTGCGTCTCGGCGCCTGGGTGTGCGGCGAACCGGCCCACGACCCGGACTTCGGCGTCGCCGACCTGTACGTGCTGCTGCCGATGAGCCGCGTCAACGCGCGCTACCTGCGCCACTTCCTCTCCCTCGTACCGGCCTGATGAGCGCCTGGCTGCCCACCGCGCCCTGCACGCCCGGGGCCTGTGTCCAGGCACCGGCGCCCGTGCGGGCGCGGGACGTACCGCGTGCCGTACTGCGGCTCGGCGCGGTGGTGCTGCTCCTGATCGCGGGGATCGCGCTGACCCCCTTCGGCGCCCGGATACCCGCGTCGCTGGTCCGGCGCTGGTGCCGGTGGATCGTACGGGCCGCCGGCGTCCGGGTCCGGATCTCCGGCGCCGCCGCCCCCACCGGGGGACTGCTGCTGGTCGCCAACCACATCTCCTGGCTGGACATCCCGCTGCTCGCCGCCGTACGCCCCGCCCGGATGCTGGCCAAGACGGAGGTGCGGCACTGGCCCGTCGCCGGTGCGCTCGCCGCGCGCGGCGGAACACTGTTCATCGACCGCGACCGGCTGCGGGCCCTCCCGGACACCGTCGCCCGGATCGCCGCGGTCCTGCGCGAGGGCACCGCGGTCGCGGCCTTCCCCGAGGGCAGCACTTGGTGCGGCCGGGCCCAGGGAACCTTCCGCCGGGCCGTCTTCCAGGCGGCCCTGGACGCGGGCGTGCCGGTCCAGCCGGTGCGCCTCGGCTATCGGCTGGGTGACGGCGGGGCCACCGCCACGGCCCCCGCGTACGTCGGCGATGACACCCTGCTGGCCTCCTTGTGGCGGGTGACGACCGCACGCGGCCTCATCGCGGAGGTCGAGGTACGCGAGGCCCTCGTGCCGGGCAGCAGCCCCGACCGCCGCACGCTCGCCCGAGCGGCACAGCCGCAGGAGACGGCCGCGCCGGCCTGGACGCACACGGTGCTGGTGGCGTAAAGGCACCCATGCCGGCGACATGGGTGGTGCGCGCCGCCGGATCTCGGCGGGCCCCCGGCGTGGGTGCGCGCCGCCGCACCTCAGCCGCCCCCGGACAGCGCACGGGCCAGATACGGTGCCGTCCGGCTGTCCGCCGAGCGGGCGACCTCCGCGGGCGGGCCCGCCGCCACGATCCGGCCCCCTTCGTCACCGCCGCCCGGCCCGAGATCGATCACCCAGTCCGCGCCCGCGACGACCGACATGTCGTGCTCGACGACGACCACCGTGTGCCCGGTGTCGACGAGGCCGTGCAACTGGCGCATCAGGACATCCACGTCCGCCGGGTGCAGCCCGGTCGTGGGCTCGTCGAGGAGGTACAGCGTGTGGCCGCGCCGGCCGCGCTGCAGTTCGCTCGCCAGCTTGATGCGCTGGGCCTCGCCGCCGGAGAGCTCGGTCGCCGGCTGGCCCAGGCGGAGGTATCCCAGGCCGACGTCGAGCAGGGTGCCGAGGCTGCGGGCCACGGCCGGGGTGTCCGCGAAGAACTCCGCCGCGCTCTCCACCGTCAGATCCAGCACCTGCGCGATGTTCCGCCCCCGGTACGTCACCGCCAGCGTCTCCGGGTGGTAGCGCGCCCCGCCGCAGTCCGGGCAGGGCGCGTACGTGCTCGGCAGGAAGAGCAGCTCGACGCTGACGAATCCTTCGCCCTGGCAGGTCTCACAGCGCCCGCCCGCCACGTTGAACGAGAACCGCCCGACGCCGAAACCGCGTTCGCGCGCCCCCTCGGTGGCCGCGAACACCTTGCGTACGACGTCGAAGAGGCCGGTGTAGGTGGCGAGGTTGGAACGCGGGGTGCGGCCGATCGGCTTCTGGTCGACCGACACCAGCCGGCCCACGCCCGCCGAGTCCTCCGTGATCTCGCCGATGAGCGTGGACTTGCCCGAGCCGGACACGCCCGTGACCGCGGTGAACACGCCGAGCGGGAACTGTGCCGTCACGCCGCGCAGGTTGTGGCGGCTGATCGGGCCGGTCGTCAGCCACCCGGTCGCCTCGCGCACCTCGCGGGCCGGGGCGGGGGAGCGGCCGGACAGGTAACGGGCGGTCGCCGACTCCTCGACGCCCGCCAGCCCGGCCACCGGGCCGCTGTGCAGCACGCGCCCGCCGTGCTCACCCGCGTCCGGACCCACGTCGACCAGCCAGTCGGCGGCGCGCACCACGTCCAGGTGGTGTTCCACCACGAACACCGAGTTCCCGGACGCCTTCAGCCGCGCCAGCACCGTGAGCAGCGCCTCGGTGTCCGCCGGGTGCAGTCCGGCCGACGGTTCGTCGAGGACGTAGACGACCCCGAACAGGCCGGAGCGCAGCTGGGTGGCCAGGCGCAGGCGCTGCAGTTCGCCCGCGGAGAGGGTGGGGGTGGGCCGGTTGAGACTGAGGTAGCCGAGCCCCAGCTCCAGGACCGGCGCGATACGGGAGCGCAGGTCGTCGGTGAGCACCCGGGCGGCCTCCGAGGTCCCTTCGAGACTCTCGGCCAGCTCGACCAGCGGCAGTGCCGCCAGCTCGGCGATGGTCCGCCCGCCGAACGTCACCGCCAGGGCCTCGGGACGCAGCCGGCTGCCGCCGCACGCCGGGCAGGGCGCACTGGTGAGGTACCGCTCGGCCTTCGCCCGCAGGGTCGGGCTCTTGGAGTCCGAGAACGTCTTCATCACGTACCGGTGGGCGCTCATGTACGTGCCCTGGTACGGCCGCTGGATGCGGTCGGCGTCCCGCACGGGGTGCACCGTGACGACCGGCTGCTCCTCCGTGAACAGGATCCACTCCCGCTCGTCCGCCGGCAGCTCCCGCCACGGCCGGTCCACGTCGTGGCCCAGCGCGTCGAGAATGTCCCGAAGGTTCTTGCCCTGCCAGGCGCCCGGCCACGCGGCGATCGCCCCGTCGCGGACCGACAGCGACGGGTCGGGGACCAGCAGCTCCTCGCTCGTGCGGTGCACCCGCCCGAGCCCGTGGCACTGCGGGCAGGCCCCCACCGCCGTGTTCGGCGAGAAGGCGTCGCCGCTCGGCGCCGGGCGGGTAGGTGCCGGCCCGGGAGAACAGCATCCGCAGGGAGTTCGAGAGATTGGTGACGGTGCCGACGGAGGAGCGGGAGGTGGGCGCCGCCCGGCGCTGCTGGAGCGAGACCGCCGGGGGCAGACCCGTGATCTCCCCGACCTTCGGCGCGCCGACCTGGTGGATCAGCCGGCGCGCGTACGGCGCCACCGACTCGAAGTAACGCCGCTGCGCCTCCGCGTAGATCGTGCCGAACGCCAGCGACGACTTTCCCGAGCCGGACACGCCGGTGAACACGGCCAGCACGTCCCGGGGGATGTCGACATCGACGCCCCGGAGGTTGTGCTCACGGGCTCCGCGGACACGGACGTACGGGTCATGGGGGTCGCGGTCGTGCATGGGAGACGACTCTAACCGGCTCCGACCGAGGTGATCGCGGCCAGCCGCCGGTAGGAGTCCAGCAGGGCTTCACGGTCGTAGGTGCTGGTCGTGACGAGGACCTCCTGGGCGCCCGTCTCCTTCAGCAGCGTCTCCAGCTCGTGCGCCACCTGCGCCTCGGTGCCGGTGATGTGGCCGGTCAGGCCGGACTCGTAGAAACCGCGCTCCTTGGCGGTCATCGAGCGCGTCTCCACGAGCTCGGCGGGCGGCAGCGGCGGGAAGGTGCCGTGAGTGCGGGAGTGCGCCATGGACCAGGCCTCGGGGATCAGCAGCCGCCGGGCCTCCTCGGGCGTGCCGGCCACGGCGATCGTGCCCGAGACGACGACGTAGGGCTCGGCGGCCCAGACGGAGGGGCGGAAGTGGTCACGGTAGTGGTCGATGCCGCGCCGCATCCTGTCCCGGTTCCTGAGGTCCCCGATGACCATCGGCAGGCCCGCCCGGGCGGCGATGCCGGCACCCTCGCCCATGGCCAGGACGAACGGCGGCACACTCAGGCCCTCGGCGGGACGGGCGTGGACCCCGGTGGGGGAGGTGCCCCGGAACCAGCCGAGCAGCTCCGCGAGCTGGGCCTCGAAGTCGTCGGCGTCGCCCTTGTCACGGCCCAGGGCCCGCCGTACCCCGTCCGTGAAGCCGACGGAGCGGCCGAGGCCCATGTCGATCCGTCCGGGGAACAGCGACTCCAGCACGCCGAACTGCTCGGCCACGACCAGCGGCCGGTGGTTGGGCAGCATCACCCCGCCGGTGCCGACCCGGATCGTCCGGGTCGCGCCCGCGACGGCCGCGGCCAGCACCGTCGGAGCGGAACCGGCGACCCCCGGCACGCCGTGGTGCTCGGAGACCCAGAAGCGGTGGTAACCGAGCCGCTCCAGCTCCCGCGCCAGTCGCACGGTGTCGCGCAGCGCCTCGGGGTGGGTGTGCCCCTCGCGGGTGCGGGAGCGGTCGAGGACGGACAGGCGCACGGGATCCATACCGGGTTCTACGCCGGGTGGCCCCGCCGGTATTCCGCCGGACCGCGCGGACCGTCACCGGAAAACCGGGTGACCGCGTCCGGGCACGCCAGGACAATGTTCCGGTACCTCGTAGCGAAAGGCGGCCGACCATGACCGTCCCCAACGTCCTGCTCTGCGGTGTCGTCGGATCGACCGCCTACGGCCTGGCCCGCCCGGGCTCGGACATCGACCGCCTCGGCCTGTTCGCCGCGCCGACCGAGGAGCTGCACGGTCTGCGCCGGCCGAAGGAGTCCCACGTCAGTACGGCCCCGGACCGGACGCTGCACGAGGCCGCCAAGTGGTGCCGGCTGGCCCTGGGCGGCAACCCGACCGCGATGGAGCTGGTGTGGCTCCCGGACGACCTGTACGAGGTGCGCACCCCGCTCGGCGAGGAACTCATCGGCATCCGTTCGGCGTTCCTGAGCGCCAAGCGCGTCCGGGACGCCTATCTCGGGTACGCCACCCAGCAGTTCCGGCGGCTGGAGACGCGCGGTGACGGTTCGTTCTCCGCCGACACCCGCAAGCGCACGTCCAAGCACGCCCGGCATCTCAAGCGGCTGTGCGCGCAGGGCCTGGAGCTGTACACCACCGGGCGGTTGACGATCCGCGTCGAGGACCCGGAGGAGTACCACGCCTTCGGCGAGCGCGTCGCCGCCGACCCCGCGGCCGCCCTGCCCCTGCTCCGGCACCACGAGGCGGCCTTCGACGAGGGCCCCTCGGCACTGCCGGACGAGCCCGACGAGGCGCCGGTCGAGGCCTGGCTGCGCCGGGTCCGGGCGCACTTCTGGGCCGGGGCGGAGTGCTCAGCCGTCGGGGCGTAGCAGGCCACGCTCGTAGGCCTTGACGAGGTTCTGGGGTACCAGGTGCCGGACGCCGTCCACGGTGACCGGGACCAGGGTGGGTGTGGCCGCCTTCCACTGGGCGCGGCGGTGACGGGTGTTGCTGCGGGACATCTTCCGCTTGGGGACAGCCATGGGATTCCTCCTCGGTGGTCGGGCACCGAGACGCTACATGAAAATGGATCCCATTAACAATGCGCGTTCGGGTCCCGGCCGCGACCCGGGTGGGCCTGGTGAAGGAACCCCTTAGGCTGGGCGGCGTGAGCGACGACCGCAGCGAGACCCCGCTGGCCGTGTTCGACCTGGACAACACCCTCTCCGACGCCTCGCACCGGCAGGGGTTCCTGGAGCGCAGGCCGAAGGACTGGGACGGTTTCTTCGCGGCGGCGCCGCAGGATCCGCCCGTCCCGGAGGGCATCGCGCTGGTCCGGGAGCACGCGCGGGAGTGCGAGATCCTCTACCTCACGGGGCGGCCCGAGCGCTGCCGGCGCGACACGCTCGACTGGCTCGCCGCCCAGGGACTGCCCGAGGGGCGCGTGTACATGCGGCGGGACGCCGACAGGCGGCCCGCCCGGTTCACCAAGCTGGAGATCCTGCGGCGGCTGGCCCGCACCCGCGAGGTCCGCGTCCTCGTCGACGACGACGAACTGGTCTGCGCCGACGCCCGGCGCGCGGGCTTCACCGTCGTCCGGGCCGACTGGGTGACCCGGTCCGCCGAGATGAAGGCGGCTCAGGAGCGCGAAGGGCGCACCTGAGCGTGCCCGCCGGGCAGAGCCCGGGCCCCTGAACTACTCGGACTCGTCCAGCCGGAAGCCCACCTTCAGCCCCACCTGCCAGTGCGCGATCCGCCCGTCCTCGAGCTGGCCGCGCACCTGCGTCACCTCGAACCAGTCCAGGTTGCGCAGCGTCTGCGAGGCCCGGTCGATGCCGTTGCGGATGGCCTGGTCGACGCCGTCCGGTGAGGTGCCGACGATCTCCGTGACCCGGTAGGTGTGGTTCGACATCCGCTGCTCCTCTTCCCTGACGTGCCAGTGACGGGAGTGTCACGCGTCATTCCACCGTGCCCCAGGCGGCGGCGATGCGCGAGACGTCGTCTCCCGCCGTCGCCGCCGCCCGGGCTTCACGGGGTCAGCGCGCCACGCTCAGCGACAGCGCGAACCGGCCCGGGCCGTCCGTCCACCAGTGCGTCAGGTCCAGGTCCGCCGCCGACAGTTCGGCGCGCACGCCCTCCTGCCGGAACTTCGCCGACACCTCGGTCCGCATCTCCTCACCGGCCGCGAAGTCGACGGCGAGGTCGAGCGCCGGCACCTTCACCGTCTGTGCCCTGCGCGAGCGCAGCCGCATCTCGATCCACTCGTGCCCGGCGTCCCACAACGCCACGTGGTCGAACGCGGCGGGCTCGAAGTCGCCGCCCAGCTCGCGGTTGATCACGGACAGGACGTTCTTGTTGAACGCGGCCGTCACCCCGGCTCCGTCGTCGTACGCCCGGACCAGCACCTCCTCGTCCTTGACCAGGTCCGTGCCCAGCAGCAGGGCATCGCCGGGGGTGAGCAGGGCGCGTACGGACGACAGGAACGCGGCGCGTTCGGCGGGCAGCAGATTGCCGACCGTGCCGCCGAGGAACGCCACCAGCCGGGGCCCCGGCGTGTCCGGCAGGGTCAGTTCCGCGGTGAAGTCGGCGATCAGCGCGTGAACGTCCAGGCCCGGCCGTTCGGCGGCGAGCGCCTGGCCGGCCTGGGCGAGGGCACTCTCGCTGACGTCGACCGGCACGTAGGTGTGCAGGTCCGTGAGGGCGTCGAGCAGATGCCGGGTCTTCTCCGAGGAGCCGGAGCCCAGCTCGACGAGGGTGCGCGCCCTGGTGGCCGCGGCGATGTCGCCGGAGCGCGCGAGGAGGATCTCCCGTTCCGCGCGCGTGGGGTAGTACTCCGGGAGTTCCGTGATCTTCTCGAACAGGTCGCTGCCGTGGGCGTCGTAGAACCACTTCGGCGGGAGCGACTTGGGGCGGCCGGTCAGACCACGGTGGACATCGGCGCGCAGTGCGGCGTCCGTGGCGTCCTCGGGCAGGGTGCGGGTGAGACGGAACGGGCTCACGTACGGGGCTCCTTCGCGGGTGCGGGCACGGCGGCGTCGGCCGGCTCCTTCAGCGGCGTGAGCAGCACGTCGGTGCGGCTCGCCACGAGCAGGGTGCGGTCGGGGACCTCCTGCCAGTGCGGATCGTCGTCGTAGGGCTCGGAGGCCACGACGGTGCCGCCGCCGGGCCGGGTGAGGTACCAGAGGGTGTCGCCCCAGGCGGTCGCGGTGATCGTGCCGCCGTTGGTGAGGAGGAGGTTGAGCCGGGAACCGGGGGCCGCGGCGGCGACCTCCAGGACCGTGTCCGCCATCGCCTGGCCCTCCTCGTCGCCGCCGCGCAGCCGGGCCAGCACCAGCGCCCACACGAGCGCCGAGTCGTTGCGGGCCTCCAGGGACAGCAGGTCCTCGTGCGGCAGCGTCCGGGAGACGGCGGCCAGCGAGCCGGGCCAGCCCTTCACCGCCCCGTTGTGGCTGAACAGCCAGGTCCCCGCGGCGAACGGGGCCGCCGCGGCCTCCGCGTCCGCGCCCGACAGCGTCGCGTCCCGCACCGCGGCGAGCAGCCCCGTGGACCGTACGACCCGGGCGAGATCGGCGAAGGAGAGGTCCGCCCAGACCGGCCCCGCCCGGCGGTAGCGGGCCGGCACCGGGTCGCCCTCGGCGTACCAGCCCACGCCGAAACCGTCGGCGTTGACGGTGCCGTACTTCTGGCGCCGGGGCGCCCACGACTGCCGGTACAGCCCGTGCGGGGGCTCCACCAGGAGCCGGCCCAGCCCCTCCGGTGGTCCCACGTACGCCACATGACGGCACATCAGACGTCCTCCGACCGGGCCGTGCGGAACCCGGAGAAGATCTGCCGCCGGATCGGGTAGTCCCAGTTGCGGAAGGTGCCCCGGCAGGCCACCGCGTCCACGGCGAACGAACCGCCGCGCAGCACCTTGTACTCGGGCCCGAAGAAGACCTCCGAGTACTCCTTGTACGGGAACGGCCTGAATCCCGGGTACGGCAGGAAGTCGCTCGCCGTCCACTCCCACACGTCGCCGATCAGCTGCCGCACGCCGAGCGGCGACTCACCCGCCGGGTAGCTCCCGGCGGGCGCCGGACGCAGGTGCCGCTGGCCGAGGTTGGCGTGCTCGGGCCGCGGGTCGGCGTCGCCCCAGGGGTAGCGCATCGTGCGGTCGGCGGCCGGGTCGTGCCGGGCGGCCTTCTCCCACTCGGCCTCGGTGGGCAGCCGGCGTCCGGCCCAGCGGGCGTAGGCGTCGGCCTCGTACCAGGACACGTGCACCACCGGCTCGTCGGCCGGTACGACCTCGGTGACACCGAACCGGCGCCTGAGGAACTGCTTCCCTTCGCGCCGCCAGAACAGTGGCGCGTGGATCCCGTACTCGCGGATGTGCGCCCAGCCGTCGGCCGACCACCACCGCCGGTTGTCGTAGCCGCCGTCCTCGATGAACGCCTGGAAGGCGCCGTTGGTCACCGGGGTGGTGTCGATGTGGAAGGGTGCCACCTCGCGCCGGTGCGCGGGGCGCTCGTTGTCCAGGGCCCACGGCTCACCGGAGGTTCCCATCGTGAACGGGCCGCCGGGCACGAGGACTTCGGACGGGCCGGTGAACAGCGGCGCCGGATCCGGGTCGGGTGCCGTCAGGGCCGGGGGGCCGGTGCGGAGCTGATGGGTGATCAACATGGTCTCGTCGTGCTGCTGTTCGTGCTGCGCGATCATCCCGAAGGCGAACCCGGCCTCCGTCAGCCGCGTCCCGTGGAACGCGGCCTTCTCCAGCACGTCCAGTGCCCGGCCCCGCACGTCGGCCGCGTAGGTGCGGGCCTCGGCCGGTGAGAGCAGGGGCAGCTTCGGCCGCTCGGCGCGGGGGTGCTCGAAGGCGTCGTAGAGGCCGTCGATCTCGGGGCGTATCGCCTCGTGCCCGGCGACGGCCCGCAGCAGCCACTGCTCCTCCTGGTTGCCGATGTGCGCGAGGTCCCACACCAGCGGCGACATCAGCGGCGAGTGCTGCGCGGTCAGATCGGGATCCTCCACACAGCTCGTCAGCAGGGTGGTGCGGTCGCGGGCGACGACGAGGGAGGCGACCGCCCGCTCACGGAGCACCTCGGGGTCGGCGGCCTGGGCGTCGACAGCGGATTCGGTGTCGGTCATGGGCGCGAGTCCTTCCCGTGGGCGCGACCGTCCGCGCCGCGCTGTCGGTCGAGCAGGTCGTCGGCGGGGCAGCGGCCCAGGACGACGTAGCGGTCCAGAAAGGCCGTGACGGCCTCGACGACCTCGGGGCCGGCGCCGAGCCGGGGCAGGGCGTCCAGCGCGGTCGTGAAGCACGTGACGGCCACCTCGCGCAGTTCCGCGTCGGCCAGACCGCCGCGGGCCGCGTCGAGCCACAGCGGGTTGTGCGGCGCGGGCAGCCCCAGGGTCCGCTCGGTCAGCGGCTTCACAGCCCGGTAGGCGGTCTCGGCGGCCTCCGGGTCGTCGAACAGCGCCGCCGTCACGGCCAGCGGCACGATCCAGCCGTCGTCCCCGGGCTGCGCGTCGATCATGCGCAGTTCGAGATGGCCGCGCGGCCTGACCGGCGGGAACAGCGTCGTGACGTGGTAGTCGAGATCCTCCCGGGTGGGCGGCCGGGGCGCGCCGGTGCGGATCCAGTCCCGGAAGGTGAGCCCCTCGGGGACGTCCCAGGGCCCGCCGTCCCGCCGTACGCACATCACGGGGGAGTCCAGCACGTGCTGGGCCCAGGCGCCGCGCGGGTCGGTGTCCAGCCGCGGTCCGCCCGCCCGGCCGGCGCCGATCCGGGTCCACGTCAGCTGCCGGGTGGACAGCCAGCCGGTCGGCCGGTTGGCGGCGAGCGGGGAGTTGGCGAACGCGGCCACCAGGACGGCGCCCAGATGGTGGGCCAGCCACCAGCGCCGCACCAGACCGAGCGGACCGGGTTCCTCGTGGCCGGCGTCCAGGCACACCTGCACCGAGGCGGAGGCGCACATCATGGCGCGGCCGGCGGGGCCCGCGCGGTCCAGACACGCCTCCATGGCGTCGTAGCGCGGTTCGCGCAGGAACCGGCGGGGTTCGTGCCAGGGATCCTGGCCGAGGCCGACGAGGGCGAGGCCGTCCTCGCGCAGCACCGCGCGAACGGCGTCGAGGTCGGCGGAGACGTCGGCGATGACGTCCGTCAGCGAGGCGGCGGGGAGCGAGCTCAGCTCCAGCTGGCCGCCGGGTTCCACCGTGAGTGCCGACTTCAGGGGAACGGTACGCAGTGCGGCGTAGGCGGCTTCGAGCCGTTCGGGTGTGACAGGGAGCTGCGGTGCGCGCAGCTCGTGGACGAGCCATTCCACCTCGACACCGAGGCGGCGCGGCGGGCCGGTCTTGAAACAGATGCCGCGGACGAGAGCCTCGACCTCGGCTTCGGACAACGACGTGCGTGGCCGGGTACAGCCACTTACCGAATCGGACATGTCGGGATCCTCCTGAGATTCCACCATGCCACCGGTCCGGGCTCTTCGGCGGCCCGGGCCGGGATCACCGTCTCACCCAAGACCTTCATGCCGCTCCGCACAAGGGGGCGAAGCGGGGCGTTCCCGGGCGGTCATGCCTCGCGGCCCGGCGTTTCCAGGGACTTTCCCCGGCGTTCTCCCACAGCGAAAACCCCGTTGCGGCCGGGATCGGGCATCACGCACGATGCCTGCGTGAGCACGACAAGACGAACCGCGCGGGGCGCGCTCACGGCGTGCACGGGGGTCACGCCGTGAGCGCGCGTCTGCGCGGTGTCGCGCGGGAGACCGAGCAGATCGTCGCGGCCGGGTCCTACCGCGCGCCGGACGGTCGTGACATCTCGATCGCCGAGGAGTTGCGGGCGGCGCGGGGAGGGACCCGTGTGCACGGACCGGAACCGGTGCCGGTACCCGCCGATCGGGTGACGGGCGGGCGGACGACGCTGATCGAGGTCACGGGCGAGAGCAGCCTGGAGGCGGCCCGCCGGCTGGGCGGCCGTGCGGCCGTGCTGAACTTCGCCTCCGCCCGGAACCCCGGCGGCGGCTACCTGAACGGTGCCCAGGCCCAGGAGGAGGCCCTGTGCCGGGCCTCCGCGCTGTACACCTGCCTCCTTCAGGCCCGCGCCTTCTACGACCACCACCGGGCCCACCGCGACCCGTTCTACACCGACCGCGTCATCCACTCACCGGCCGTGCCCGTCTTCCGCGACGACCGGGGCGGCCTGCTGGCCGAGCCGTACACCGCCGGTTTCCTGACCTCGCCCGCGCCCAACGCGGGCGTGGTGCTCCGCACGGCGCCCGAACGCGCCCACGAGCTGCCGCGGGTGCTCGCGGCCCGGGCGGAACGCGTGCTGGAGACGGCCGCCGCCCACGGCTACCCCAGGCTCGTCCTGGGTGCCTGGGGCTGCGGGGTGTTCCGCAACGACCCCGCGCAGGTGGCGGAGGCCTTCCGGGCCCTGCTGGGATCCGGCGGCCGGTTCGCACAGAGCTTCGAGCACGTGGTGTTCGGGATCCTGGACCGGACGCGGGACCGTACGGTGCTCGGCGCCTTCGAGACGACCTTCAGCTCCAGCCGTAGCGCTCCTGCAGGCGGCGTCTGACCAGGTTGAAGCGCATGCGGTCCAGGGCGCACGCCTCCCGGCGCATGCCGTCCTCGTGCAGGCGCAGCACCCGGTCCACGTCGACCCACGAGTCCCGGCCCGTACGGTCCCACGGCCCGCTGCCGATCGGCACCCACTCCCGGTCGCCGTCGTGCCGCTTGCTGGACAACCGCACGGCGAGGAACGTGCCGCCCGGTTCGCGGGCCACCACCAGCACCGGGCGGTCCTTGCCGCGCCCGTCGTTCTCCTCGTAGGGGACCCACGTCCAGACGATCTCCCCGGGGTCCGGGTCGCCGTCGTGGGCGGGGGAGTACTCCGTGCGGACCCGGCCCACCTCGCGCGGGTCGGCCTGGACGGTGGCGGAGGGGCCGTGACGGCCGGGAACGTTCTCGTCGGCAAACGTGCTCACGGGGGCACCTTAGAGGCTGCCCCCGCGAGTACGGCGTCCGGGTCACTTGCCGTCCATCGGCACCTTCTGGGCGTGCCCGTTGAGGGCGGAGGCGTCCTGTGGCGCCTGCCCGCCCCGGTCCATCGACGCGAGCAGCTGACGGGCCAGGCCCAGCCCGGTGCCGCCCATGGTGAGCGCCTTGGCGAACAGGTCCGCCATACCGTCGGCGCCGTTCAGCAGCACCATGTTGTCGACGTTGCCGAACGCGGACGCGCCCGCCTTCACGATCTCCGGCCAGTTCTCGGCGAGTTGCTGGGCGACGACGGCCTCCTGGTTCTCCGCCAGGGCGGTGGCCCGGGCCTTGATGGCCTCCGCCTCCGCGAGGCCCTTGGCCTTGGCCGCCTCGGCCTCGGCCAGACCCCTGGCCCGGGACGCCGCGGCCTCCGCCTCACCGGTGGCCCGGGTCGCCTGCGCCGCCGCCTCGCCGCGCGCCTTGGTGGCCTCCGCGTCGGCGCCTGCGGCCGTCTTGACCCGGGTGGCCTCGGCGGCGGCCGCCAGTTCCGTCTCCTTCGCCTGCGCCTGGGCCGAGGAGATGCGCGCGTCGCGGTCGGCCTCGGCCCGAGTGCGCGTCTCGTAGGCAGCCGCGTCGGCGGGTTTGCGGACGTCCGCCTGGAGTTGTTGCTCGCGCCGGTGCGCCTCCAGCTCCGCCACCCGCGTCTCCTGGACGACGACCTCCTGCCGGGCGCCGGCCTCCGCGAGCGGTCCCGCCTGCCGGGCCTTGGCGGCCGCCTTGTCCCGCTCGGCCTGATAACCGGCCTGGAGGATCTCGCTGTCCCGGGTCGCCTCCGCCATCCGGGCGAACGACTGCTGCTCGGCCTCGGTGGCCAGCCGGTTCGCCTCCGCCTGCGCGATGCGCGCGTCGCGCTGTACGGCCGCCGCGTGCGGCATGGCGAGGTTCTGGATGTACCCCGTCGGGTCCTCGATCTCGTGGATCTGCAGCGAGTCCACGATCAGGCCCAGCTTCTCCATCTCGGTGCCGCACGCGGCACGCGTCTGCCCGGTGAGCTTCTCCCGGTCGCGGATCATGTCCTCGACCGTCAACCCGCCCACGATGGACCGAAGATGACCGGCGAACACGTTATGCACCCGTTCCGACATCAGCTTCTGCTGGTCGAGGAACCGGCGGGCCGCGTTCGCGATCGACACGAAGTCGTCGCCCACCTTGAAGATGACCACGCCCCGCACCTTCAGCGGGATGCCCTGGTGGGTCACGCAGTCCACCTGCAACTCGGTCTCGTTCAGGTCGAGCGAGAGCTTGCGCACCGCCTGCACCCCGGGCAGCACGAGCGTGCCGCGGCCGGTGACGATGCGGAACCCCAGGCCCTCCTCGATGCCCTCCGTACGGTGCTTGGACCCCGAGATGATCAGTGCCTCGTTGGGTTCGGCGACCCGCCACATGAGCTTGAACAGACCGATCAGAACGAGGACGGCGGCAACCGCCACCCCCGCAACGACGCCGACGACCATCGGCATTCGCCCCCTTGGCATGGTGCCCTCTCGGCACCGAACGAAGGGGAGTGTGCTCCTCGGCGGAGCCCGGGTACAGCCACCGGCGCATCCTTGGCACAAGCTTGACGCGTACGGCTCTCACCTGCGTCGCGTCGGGCTCAACTGTCGTACGCCGCCGTGACGTAGACGGTCCTGGGGGCCAGGTACTCGACCACCATCACGACCGTCCCCGTCTCGATGCGGTCCGTCGCAATGGCCGGGTGGGCGAGGAAGTGCTCGGCGCCGCCGCGCACCCTGACGATCACCTCGCCGACCAGCCCGGGACCGATCGTCCCGGTGACCCGCCCCATGAGCCCGACCATCGACGCGTCCGCCATGACCTCAGCGTACGGTCGCTCAGGCGGCGGCGGAACGCTCCGGGAGCGGCGGCGACGGCCACTTCTCGGCCCAGCGCAGCTCCGCCTCCAACTGCGCGGCCACCTGCACCAGCAGCGGCTCGCTGTTCGCCGGGCCCAGCAGCTGCGCACCGACCGGCAGCCCGTCCGGCGTGAAGCCGGCGGGCACGTTGACGCCCGGCCACCCCAGCACGTTCCACGGCCAGGCGTACGGGCACGCGGCGATCATCGCCCGGTCGGTGGCGAACCCGCTGAGTTCCAGCAGGGCCCCGATCCGGGGCGGGGGAGCGGCGGTCGTGGGCGCGAGGACGACGTCGTACGAGGTGAAGAAGGCGCCGATACGCCGGTGCAGCACGCTCTCCGCGCGCCGGGCCGCCCGCAGCGGGGCGCCGCCCAGCAGCCGGCCCAGCCGGGCCGCGCCCCGGGTGCGCCGGTCCAGCAAGGCAGGGAAGGGCGCCTCGCTCACGCGCTCGGCGATGCCGGCCGTGGCGCGCGGCACGAAGGTCAGCCCGATCTGCCCGTAGGGCGGATCCGCCTCCTCGACGACGTGCCCCAACGCGGCGAGCCGTTCGGCCAGTTCGACCACCCGGGTGCGGACCTCGGGCAGGAGCCGGGCGGGCACGGCGGTGAAGGGCGGTGTGAGGGAGAGCGCGATGCGCAGCCGTCCGGGGTCGCGGCCGACGGCCCGGGCCACCTCCAGGGCCGGGGGCCGGTGCGGGTCCTGCGGGTGGTTGCCGCTCGCCGCGTCGAGCAGCAGGGCCGCGTCGGCGACCGTGCGGGCCAGGGTGCCGTTGACGGTGATGCCCTGGAAGGACTCCCCGCGCGGCCAGGTCGAGATGCGGCCGCGCTGCGGCTTGATCCCCACCAGATGGGTCCAGGCGGCCGGGATCCGCACCGAGCCGGCACCGTCCGAGCCGAGCGCGGCGGGCACCAGACCGGCGGCGACCGCGGCGGCCGACCCGCCCGAGGAACCGCCGGGCGTGTGGTCCGTGCTCCAGGGATTGCGGGTCGCGCCGAAGGCGGGCCCCTCGGTGAACGGCCACTGGCCGAACTCGCAGGTGTTGGTCTTGCCGACGATCACGGCTCCGGCGGCGCGCAGCCGGCGCACCGCCTCACCGTCCTCGGCGACCGGTGGGAACTCGCCGCAGCAGCCGAACGCGGTCGGCTCACCGGCCACGTCCATGTCGTCCTTCACCGCGACCGGCACCCCGAGCAGTGGCTTGTGCGAGCTCTTCGAGGCCAGTTCGCGGTCTGCGGCGTCGGCCTCCGCGAGCGCGGCCTCGGCCCGGACGATCCGGAAGGCGTTCAGGCCTGTCTGGGTCGCCTCGATCCGGGCCAGGGTCCGCTCGACCAGCGCTCGCGCCGTCACCTCGCCCACGGCCAGCGCACGGGCGGATTCCACCAGGCCTTCACAACGGTCGAGCGTCATACGGACACCTCCGGAGGCTGCTCCTCTACCGAACGGTAACGTCCGGCGGCCGGTGGCGTCATGCCGACGGCGGGAGTGGATGTTCACCCACCGGCCGCTTCCGCCGCGCCGGGTGCGTCGGCTCCGGTCCAAACCATTGACCACCCGCCGGGCCACCCCTACCTTCTGAGCCCCCACGTCTGAGTTGCCGAACTGGGTTCGATATCTCGAACGCCAGTCAAGGGAGAGCCGCCCGTGACCCCTCACCCCGCAGTCCCGTCCCGCCGTATACTGCTGCGCGCCCTGACCGCCCTGCCCGCCTCGGCGGTCCTGCTCGGCGAATCACCCGGGCTGCTCGGCAGCGCACTGGCCGCCGCACCCCCGAACGGCTCGGCCACCCGCTACACCATCGTGCCGTTCCTCGACAGCGACGACGGCACGGTCGACGTCTACCAGTCGGACGACGCCACCGACTTCCGGTTGCTGCGCTCCGCCGCGTACACCCCGCCCGCGAACCGGATCCGCGACGCCAGCGTCATCAGACACACCGACGGGTTCTACTACCTCACCTACACGACACACACCTGGCAGGACCCCAGCACGACCATCGGCTTCGCCCGCAGCTCCGACCGCCTCGACTGGACGTTCCTCTACGACTACACCGTGCCGGTCGCGCGCCTTTCCCGCGCCTGGGCGCCGGAGTGGTTCGTCGACGGCGACGGCAGCGTGAGCGTCATCGTGTCCTGCTCCACCACGAACGACGAGTGGATCTTCACGCCGTACCTGCTGAGGGCGACGAACTCGGCGCTCACGGCTTGGAGCGCGCCGGTCGCCCTCTCGGGTATCGGCGCCAACCACATCGACACGTTCATCGTCAGGATCGGCTCGACGTATCACGCCTTCCCGAAGAACGAGACGACGAAGTACATCGAGTACGCCACCGCCGCCAGCCTCGCGGGCCCGTACACGATCCGCCGGACGGGTGACTGGGCGGGCTGGGGCAGCTACCGCGAGGGACCGGCCCTGGTCCGGCTCGACAACGGCGGCTGGCGGATGTTCTTCGACGGCTACGGCGACGGGAACTACTACTACAGCGACAGTTACGACACCTTCGCCACCTGGTCGGCCCCGGCGGCCCTGCCCGCGATCTCCGGTAGGGCACGGCACTTCACGGTGGTCAAGGAGACGGTCACCGGCGGCCCTGCCCTGGCCCGGAACGGCACACGCTCCTTCCGCTCGGTCAACTACCCGGACCGCTACTGGCAGCAGCGGTCCTCGCTGCTCGACCTGCCCGTGGTCGGCTCCTCCAGCACCGCCACGCAGAAGCAGGCGGCCACCTTCACGGTCGTCGCCGGCCTCGCCGACGGCAGCGGCTGCTCCTTCCGGGACGCGAGCGGTGCCTACCTGCGCCACTGGGACTTCCGCGCCCGCTTCGACCCGAACGACGGCACCAGCACCTTCGCCAAGGACGCCACGTTCGTCCTGCGGGCCGGCACGGCCTCGGGCTCCGTGCGCTTCGAGTCGTACAACTACCCGGGCCGCTACCTGCGCCACTACGCCTACGAGCTCCGTGTGGACCGCTCCGACGGATCGGACGGGTTCCGCCAGGACAGCTCTTTCCTGCCCGTGACGGCCTGGGCCTAGGCGGGCACGGAGAAGCCGGGCCCCACGGTCGCCCGTGGAGCCCGGCCGGAGGGGGTCAGCGGGTGAAGGTGACCCGGTGCTCCTTCAGGGAGCCGCAGTTGGAGCCGTACACCTGCACGTACGTGTTGGCGATGCCGCCGCCCCAGTCCACGCAGTGGCCCTTGCCGTAGGCGTAGGTCGGTCCGGCGTAGGACGTGAACAGGCCGTCGTCGTAGTCGCTCTGCTCGGTGTCCGGGACGGAGACCCAGGCGGACATGCTCACCTTCGTGCCCGGGTTGTTGCGGATGGTCGTGACGCAGTTCTTGCCGTTGGAGGCGTTGTAGGTCAGGTAGACGGTCCCCAACGAGCCGACGGTCGCCGAGTTGACCGTCTTGTAGCCACTGCCGCAGACCTTCTGCGGAGTGGTGTTGGGCGCGGCCGAGGCCGGCGACGCCAGGGCGGTCATGGATCCCACGGACAGCGCCGCGACGGCGGACGCAGCCAGGATGGAACGGGTGAATCGCATATTTCCCCCATGCAACTCTTCGAGGTGGTTGCTCCTGCATGGTGTGACCGACCGGGTGTTCAAAGGGTTGTGCCCCGATTGCCGGAAAATTTCGGGGAGTTGAGGGACAGTGCGAGCGGAGGGGCCGGCTCCGTCACGGAGGGGGCTCGAGCTTTCCCATGGTGCGATTCTTTTACTCACGAGTCACTTGGGGCGCACGCGAGATCCAGAGGATCTGTGCAGGGATGTCACACGGACTGCACACCGCCCTTTCAAAGTCTCGTTAGCGTTACGGCTCGATCCCACGTGCGAACGTGACCAGGCAGCGGCCGGCGAGCCGCCGGAACAGCCAGATCGGGAACACCACACATGGACTACTGCTCGTCGTGCCGTCGGCACCTCAACGGCGCCTTGGTCTGCCCGGGGTGCGGCGCCTACGCCCCGGACATCGCCCCCTCCGTCCTCGGCAGCCGCCCCGGACCGGACCGCGGGCCCGCCACGGACCCGGACGGACCGGCTTCCCGGGAGTACCCGGCAGGCCTCGGCACCTGGCACGACGGCACCGTGTGGGACCAGACCCCCGCGCGCGCCCAGGACGGCCCCGGCTCGGCCGCCGCCCACGACTCCGCGGCCGCCCTCGACTTTTCCGACGCCCCCGACGCTTCGGGCGACGAGGTTGCCGAGGGGTACGAAGCCCGGCCGGCGGGGCGGGCGGCCCGGCGGCGCCAGCTGGCCCGCTGGAAGAAGAACCAGCGGCGGGCCGTGGTGGCGACGGCCGTCGCGCTCGTCGGAGGCGGTCTGACCGTCGCGACGATGAACGGCAACGCGAAGCCCGGCGTGCAGGCGTCCGCGACGCCGGAGGACACCACGATGGGCGGCGCCCTGGGAGAGGCGCCGACGGTCACCGAACCGACGTCGAGCCGGCAGGACACCCCGCGTTCCGCCTCCACCGCCCCGTCGCACACCGACCGCGCCTCACGCCACCAGCAGTCCCGGTCCGCCGACCCCCGCACCACGCCGACGGACACGCGGACGGACGCAGCCGCGGCACCCCGCGAACTCCCGCTGACGACCGCACCCGGCAAGACCGTCAGGGACACCGTCGGCGCGGCCACCGGCAGCATCGGTTCATCGGGCTCATCGGGCTCATCGGGGTCGTCCGGCTCTTCCGGTTCCACGGCCACCGAACCGACAGCACCCCCGGCCGCCGCGTCCGGCTCGGACGCACAGCAGCCGGATTCTTCCTCGACACCCCCGCCCGCGGCGACGACTCCGCCCGAGACGTCCCCCTCCGACCCGAAGTCCAAGGAGCTCTGCCTGCTCGTCATCTGCCTCGGCGGCTGAACGGGCACGGGTGGCCGTGCGCGGTCGCCCCTTCGTATCGTCGGGGCCGTGGCCGACGAGTGCTTCCGGCATCCGCGACTCGCCGCGGTGTACGACCCGCTCGACCCCGACCGTCGCGATCTCGACCCCTATCTGCGCATGGCGGCGGACACCGGGGCGCGCCGGGTCCTCGACATCG
This sequence comes from Streptomyces sp. NRRL B-1140, assembly GCF_001280065.1. GTDB lineage: Bacteria > Actinomycetota > Actinomycetes > Streptomycetales > Streptomycetaceae > Streptomyces. The sequence goes on along the minus strand of NZ_LGEA01000114.1, from coordinate 413,368 downwards.
GCTGCGGCACAGGGGTGTTCGCCCTGCTGCCGGCCGAACGCGGCATCGATGTCGTCGGCGTCGACCCCGCCGAGGCGTCCCTGGAGGTGGCACGCGGCAGGCCGGGCGGCGAGGGGGTGCGATGGATCCACGGCGACGCGACGGCCCTGCCGCCGCTCGCCGCCGACCTCGCGACGACGACGGGCGACGTCGCCCAGGAGATCACCGGCCCGGAGGACTGGCAGCGGACCGGACCCTGCGGGGGATCCGGACCGCGCTGCGACCCGGCGGGCGTTTGATGTTCGAGACGCGGATACCGGCCCCCGCCGCCTGGGAGCGGTGGAACCGCGAGGCCACGTACGGCGTGACAGAGATCGCGGGTCTCGGCGCCGTCGAGTCCTGGGTCGACCTGCTCGACGTGAGCGGACCGCTGGTGACGTTCCGCTGGACCCATGTGTTAGCCGCGGACGGGCAGGTGCTGACGTCGCAGTCGACGCCGCGCTTTCGCGAGCGGCGGGAGATCGAGGCGGAACTCGCCGCGCAGGGCTATGTGGTGGAGGACATACGTGACGCACCGGACCGGCCGGGCCGGGAGTTCGTGTTCCTCGCGCGACGGCCGGAAAGCGTCCGCTGACGCGGCCCCGCCGCCTCCGCGGCACGCGGACACCGCCCGTACAATCCTCGCGACCAAATCGGGGGGCGACATCAGCGGGGGAGTCCGCGTGGAAACGATCATCGTGCAGTTGCCCGGCACCGCCCAGGGGGGCGGGGACGAGACGGGCAGTCCCGAGCTGATCCACCTGGGGCCGGGGGACATCGCGGACTTCGGGCGCGGCGGGGCGGGGGTGCGCATCGTCCTGGCCGACCCCGGTATCTCCCGCCGCGCCGGGCAGCTGGAGGCCGCGGGGGACTACTGGCGGCTGTCCAACTTCAGTCGCAGCGTGTCGTACGTCGTGGAGAACCTGGAGGGGGCCGGCGAGTACCTCACCGTCGCGCCCGGGCGGCTCGGGGCGCCCGTGCCGTTCGAGTTCTCCCGCGTCGTGCTGCCCGCCCTGTCCGGCACCGCCACGTTCAAGGTGTTCGCACCCCAGCACGCCTACCTCGGTGAGCAGTCCGTGCCGGGCGGCGGCGAACAGACCGTCCACCCCTTCGCCCTGGACCCGACGTCGAAGTACTTCCTCGTCCTGGTGGCCCTGTGCGAGCCCCGGCTGCGCGACCCCTCCGACTCGGCGCTGCCCGGTGTCGGCCAGATCGTGGAGCGGCTGCGGCCACTGGAGTCCTGCCGGGACCTGACGCGCTCCGCCGTCAACTACCACATCGACTACCTCGCCTTCGCCAAACTGCGTCTGGAACTCGGCGAGGAGGTCACGGCCGGGGCCGAGGGCGGCCGCACCGGCGCCAAACGCACCCGGCTCGCCTCCGTCGCCCTGCGCTTCGGCCTGGTCCGCGAGGAGCACCTCGGTCTGCTGCCGCCCCGAGGCGCGGCCCGCCTCACCGGTCCGCTGGAGGCAGACGCATGACCAGGCCGGAGCAAGAGGACGACGAGCTGGAGGCGCCCCGCCCGGCCGGCCTCCCGGAGGGCTTCCGCATCGACGGCTGGGAGCTGGGCGCGGTCATCGGTTCCGGTGGCTGGGGAACGGTGTACGAGGCCCGTACGGTCGCGGACGGCACGCCCGTCGCGGTGAAGGTGCTCCCGACCGGTGCCCTCGGCCCCGGGCAGCGTGCGGCACTCGGTGAACTCGTCGCGCGCGAGGTCCGGTTCAGTGCGGAAGCCGACCACCCCCATCTCGTCCGCACCCATGCCGTGCGCACCCTCGAAGCACCGGAACTGCCCGCTCTGGACGGCGCGATCGCGCTGGTCATGGACCGAGCCGAGGCCAGCCTGCGGGACGTCCTGGACGCCGCGGACACCGGCGGGCCGATCGCGGAAGCCTTCCGCGTCCTGCGCGGAGTGGCCGCGGGACTCGCCCACATGCACGACGCCGGCTGGGTGCACGGTGACCTCAAACCCGCCAACGTCCTGCTGGGCCCGGGCGGCCGGGTGTGGCTCGCGGACTTCGGCCTGACCGCCGAACTCGACGGCACCCACGCCCACTTGCCGCCGCTCGGCACCCTCGACCACCTGCCGCCCGAGTGGTGGTCGCAGCGCACCGGCACCCAGGGCGCCGTCGTCCGGCCCACCGCCGACATCTGGGCCTTCGGCGTCCTCGCCCACCAGGTCCTCACCGGCGGACTCCACCCCTTCCCGGGCGCGACGGCCCGCGCCCGCTCGCTCGCGGCCCAGTCCTACGCACGCGGCACCGCACCCCTGCGGCTCGACGCCGGCCTCGACGAGGAGATGCGCCGGCTCATCGCCGACTGCCTCGCCCCGGACCACGCCGCCCGCCTCCCGCACACGGCCGCCGCTGTCGCCTCCCGGATCGAGGCCATCGCGGGCGGTCCCCACCGCCGCCGAAGACGCCGGGCACCCGCCGTCGCGGCGGGGCTCGTCGCTCTGGCCGCCGCCGCGGTCGCCGGAGCGGCCCTGCTCGGGGGAGGCGGCGGCACCCAGGACGACGACCGCGACCGCGACACCCACACCGTCTCCGGAACCCCCGACCCGCCGGCCGGTGAGATACCCGACGACTCCGACGTACCCGAGGCGCTGCGCCCCGTCATCGCCCGCGCGGCCCACCGCTGCACCGACGAGGAGATCACACCCGCCCTGCTCGCCGCGCTGATCAAGGCGGAGAGCAATTTCGACCCGAAGGCCTCCCGCCCGCAAAGCGAGGAGTACGGCATCGCCATGTGGACGCCGTCGGTGTTCCGCGCCTGGGCGGTGGACGGGGACGGCGACGGCGACAAGGACCACATGTCGCCACCGGACGCGATCTCCACCATGAGCCTGTACGTGTGCTGGCTCGACCAGCGCTTCAAGCAGGCGGGTCTGCCGAAGAAGGACCTTCCCGCGCTCGTCGCGGCCGGCTACCGCACCAGTGACCGCACGGTCATCGAGGAGCGCGGCGTACCGGAGCGGGTGAAACCGCACGTCGACAAGGTGATGCGCTACCTCGCCGAGTACGAGCGCTGAGCCGCGTGAACGCGAGCGGTGGGCGAGGCCGCAGCCCCGCCCACCGCTCGTCCCCCGATCCCGTGCCGGCCGCGGTCAGCCGCACTCCGGGACGTTCGGCAGCCGGTTGTCCGGCGAGCTGATGTAGATGCTGGAGATGTAGCCGCCGTACTGGGGCAGATAGGCCCACCAGTCGTTGGTGTAGGGCGGCACACTGACCGTCTCTCCCCGGGTCTGGCAGCCCACCAGCACGTCGACCCCGGCGGGGAGCTGCGTCAACCGGTCCCCGCCCGTGGCCGGACCCCTGCGCACGTTCACGAACTCACCCCATGTGCCGAACCAGGTGCCGGCGGGCCGTACCCCGCCCGGCACGTTCAGCGAACGGGTCAGCCGGCCGATGTCGTTGTACGCCTTGCCGTACGACGTGCCGGCCTGGTGCAGCGTCAGCACGGCCACGATCGTGCGGTCGTCCGCGCCCACCGTGCCGGTGGTGTGCAGCGCGGGCGAGGCGAGGTCGACGGCCGCGGCGGCGCGGGGAGCTGGGGCGGCTGACTCCGCCGGTGTTCCCGAAGCGGTGGCCTGGGGGCCGCAGGTGCCCTTCGCGTACTTCCCGGACCAGCCCTGTTTCACCGCCCAGGGCTTGTCGAACGACCCCGCGATGCCGAAGTGCTGGTCGAAGTGGTCGGTGGCGGAGCAGCGGGTGGAGCGGCGCAGGTTGTCCATGATGAAGTCACGGACGGGCGCGGGGGCCTTCTCCAGGATGTACCGGTAGATCGCAACAGTGTCCCGCGCGGAGATGGCCGTGTAGCCCCAGAAACCCTCGTAGCCGGGGGGCGGTGGCGCCGTGTCGCGCAGGCCGAGCGCCGGCTCGGCGGTCATCCGGTCGATGATCGCCGAACCGCCGTACGTCGACCAGTAGTGGTTCGCGGCGTCGTCGTCGCTGCCGCGCAGCATCGGCTCCAGCCGGGCGCGGTCGGCCGCGGGGATGGTGTAGTCGGGCCCGCGGTCCCAGAGGAAGTCCAGCACCAGCAGCAGCTTGACGACCGAGGCGGAGCGGAACTGCTTGCTCACCTCGACCTGTTCGGTGAAGGTGCCGGTCCGGCGGTCGAAGACGGCCACGCCGGCGGTGACGCCGGGCGGGATCTGCGCGGCTGCCGCGGACCGGACGGTCCCGGCGCCCTCCACCGCCCTGCCCGTCCGGGGCTGTGCCGACGCACCGCTCGTGAGTGAAGCGGCCGTGACGACGGCCGCGAGCGCGGCGGCGCCACGCAGAAGCATGCGCATGGGTGCCCTTCCTGGATCGCCCGGTGGTCCGATGGGACTCGGACCGCGCAGTCACGATAGGAGCGGGGGCGGGACGGGCGGTCCTGACGGATGTCAGGGCTCCGACGGAGCGTGGCGGCCTCGGGCGCCGACCCTGACAAGTGTCAGGTGCCGGTGGTGCGGTGACGCCCCGTACGGTCACGACCAGCGGGCGAGGCGGCCGGGGGCCGGCCGTCGCGCACGACCGTTCCACCCGCCGACACACGAAAGAGGGCTCATGAGCCGCCGATCACTCACGACACTGCTGGCCGCGGGGGGCGCCGCCGCGGTGATGGCGCTCCTTCCGGCGACCGCTCAGGCACAGCCGTACTCGGGCGGCAACTACGGGATCTACGGCCAGGAGGGCCAGTACCCCACCACCACGTTCTGCTCGGGCACGTTCCGGCAGATCGGAGCCACCAAGTACTTCGAGGGCATGGCCCTGAAGTACTTCTACTCCGACAAGTGCGGCTCGTTCGCCCGGATCGAGAACTCCCGGCCCGGCTGCGAGGCCGTACTGCATCGCTCCGACAACGGCACGGGCCGCAACGACGGCTGGGTCTCCGAGACCGTCGACACCGGTATCAACTACGCCTACACGCAGATGGGCAACAACCTCAACGGCCGCGTCTCGCGGGCCCTGCTCGCCTGCGACGGCCACGACCTGATCAACACCGGCTGGTACTGAGCCGCACCGCACGCCGCACGGGGGCGGCCGGCACTCCGGCCCGCCGCCCCTTCGGGCGCACCACCCGCACACGCCGTTCCGCGAGACGTTCACCGGAAGTCCGCCACGGCCGGAAAAACAGCTCGACGCCCCCGGCCGCCGCTGTCTACGATCCAGCGCGCGGCATCGCGTGCCGGTCACCGTCCGGGTGAGGCATGGAGGCGCCGCGGAGATGCCCGTGGAGGCATTCAACCGTGTCAGTCGAGTTCAACCACACCATCGTCCTGTCCCGTGACCGGGAGAAGTCCGCTCGTTTCCTCGCCGGGATCCTGGGGCTGGAGGTCGGGGCACCGACCGGGGTCTTCCTGCCGGTGACCACCGCCAACGGCGTCACGCTGGACTTCGTCACCATCGACGCCGACATCCCCCTGCAGCACTACGCGTTCCTCGTCTCCGAGGAGGAGTTCGACCAGGCTCTGGCCCGCCTGGTCGAGGCCCGCATCCCCATCCAGGCCGATCCGCACGGCAACCACCCCCGCCGCATCAACCGCAACGACGGCGGCCGGGGTGTCTACTTCCCCGACCCGGCGGGCCACGGCCTGGAGATCCTCACCCGCCCCTACGGCACGGCTCCGGCCTCCGAGCTGAACGGCGTCACGGAGGAGGTGCCCGGGGCGGTCTGAGCCGGGCCGACCGGTCCGGGGCGGGGCGCGCCGCCGCGTCCGTCCCGGGCCCACCGGGCGAGCGGGGCACGACGGTCAGCCGCTGTCCGACTCCACCGCGACGGCCGCCCGTTCGGCGCCGGCCCCCGTCCTGTGATCCCGGCGGGGCAGCAGCAGCGGCGTCAGCAGGAGCAGGGCACCGGCCAGTGCGATGGCCGCCCGGGGACCGGTCCAGGCGGCCAGTACGCCCCACAGGGCGGTGACCGTCGCGGTGGCGGCCTTGCCGGTGGCCGACCAGGCGGCGAGGGTGCGGGTGACCCGGCCGGTGGGGGTGCGCTCGAGTCGGTGGGTGGCGAGGACCGGGTTGAACACGGCGCAGCAGGTGATCAGGCCGAACTCGACCAGCATGACCGAGACCAGGCCGGGCGCGCCGGGGCCGGTGAAGGCCAGCCCGACCGGCCAGCAGGCCCGCAGCACCCCGGCGGTGAGCAGCACCCGGCACCGGCCGTGGCGCGCGACCAGCCGCGGGGCCAGGCGGGAACCGAGCAGGCCGCCGGTGCAGGGCACCGCGAAGGCCAGGGCGTACTGCCAGGGGGCGAAGCGCAGGTCGTCCACCATCAGGATCAGCAGCGGCGGGGATGCCGCCATGATCAGCGAGTTCACCGCGAGCGAGTTGAGGAAGAGCGGGCGCAGTACCGGATCGGCCAGGATGTGGCGCCAGCCCTCCAGCAGGCCCCCGGGGCGGCGGCTTTCCGCGGGGTCCGGTCGCACAGGGGGCTTCTCGGCGTCGCCGATCGCCCGCAGGCCGCACGCCGAGAGCAGATAGCTCACCGCGTCGGCCACGACCGTCGTCACGGGCCCGAAGAGGCTGATCGCCGCGCCGCCCAGAGGCGGGCCGACCATGCTGGCGGTCCAGGTCGTCGCCTCGAACCGCCCGTTCGCCACCAGCAGGTCCTGCCGCGGCAACAGGTCCTTCAGGAATGCCCCCGCGGCCGCGTTGAAGGTGATGTCGGCCGCCGCGACGGCCACCGACGCCAGCAGCAACTGGCCGAAGGTGAGCCGGCCGAGCGCGAACGCCACGGGGATGCTCAGCAGGACCGCGCACCGGACCAGGTCCGCCGCCATCATCACCGGCCGCTTGCGGCGGATCTCCACCCACGGCCCGAGAGGCACGGACACCACGGCGCCGACCGCCGGTCCCACCGCGGCCAGCAACGACACCTGCGCCGGTCCGGCATCCAGCGCCAGGACCGCGATCAGGGCGAACGCGTCGAACGCGAGCCATGTCCCGGCCGTGCTGACCGCGTAGGCGCCCCACAGCCACCCGAACCGCCGCCCCAGCGACCGTCTGCCCGCCATACCCGGCGCACTCCCCGCTCCCGTGGACAACCCGGCGTTGTCCGGGAGTCATCCAACCGAGAGAGGGCGGGCCGGGCAAACAACCGACCAGCACCCGCGTCACAACCAACCGTTGTGACGCGGTGCAGGTATGCGGCTCAGCGCTGGTACAGCCCCACCAGCGTCCCGTCCGCCATGCGGCGCTTGTCGACCTCCTCGTGCACCTGGTCCGCGCGCGGCGCGTCGGGCAGGACACACGGCTCGGACAGCGCGTAGAGCCGGAAGACGTAGTGGTGGGCGTCGTCCCCGGGCGGGGGGTGCGGGCCGCCCCAGCCGTGCTGGCCGTAGCCGTTGACCAGCTCCGTGCCGCCCGGTGGGACCTGCCCGGCCTCGACGCCGCCGCTGTGCGGGTCGATACCCACCACGACCCAGTGCGCGAAGGTGCCCGACGGCGCGTCGGGGTCCTCGCACAGCAGGACCAGCTCCGCCGCGTCGTCCGGTACGCCGCTCCAGGACAGCGGCGGAGAGACGTTGGGCCCCTCGTACGCGTACCGGCGCGCGATGAAGGAATGGTCGTTGAACGCGTCGCTGCTCAGTTCGATGCCGGTCATGTGCCCCGGGGTACCCCAGAGGGCTCCGGGGCACACGGTTCGGGGCCGATTCGCCCGGGTACCCGCCAGGGCGAGCCGGAACGAGACGGGAGAGGGAGGAACCCGACGATGTCTCCCCTGGCAGAAGACCCCGCCACGGACGCCCGCGAGGACCGGCGCGGCCCCGCCCGCACCGCCCGGCTGCGCAGCCGCATCCCCGAGCCCGACGAGGAGCCGGACCTCCTCGGCCAGTACCTCGCGCAGATCTCGGCGACGGCGCTGCTCACCGCGGAGGACGAGGTACGCCTGGCCCGGCGGATGGAGACCGGCGTGAAGGCACTGGAGGAGCTGGAACAGGCCGACGCCGGCGAACACGACCTCGCGGCGCGGCGGCGCAGCGAACTGGAGGAGGCCGTCCGCGACGGGCAGGCTGCCAAGGACCACATGGTCCGGGCCAACCTCCGGCTCGTGGTGTCCATGGCCAAACGGCACGCCCACCGCGGCCTGCCTCTGCTGGACGTCATCCAGGAGGGCAACCTGGGGCTGATCCGTGCCGTGGAGAAGTTCGACCACACCAAGGGCTTCAAGTTCTCCACGTACGCCACCTGGTGGATCCGGCAGGCGATCGAGCGGGGCCTGGCCGCGCACGCGCGCTCCGTCCGGCTGCCGATGCACGTCGTGGAGCAGCTGCAGAAGATCGCCAAGATCGAGCGACGGCTGCGGCTCGACCTGGAACGTGAGCCGAGCATCGAGGAGGTGGCCCGGGAGAGCGGCCTCACCGAGGACAGGATCGGCTGGCTGCGCCACGTCGGACGGGACGCGGTCAGCCTGGACACCCCGGTCGACGAGAAGGGCGAGACCGTCGTCGGCGACCTCATCGCCGACACCGAGGTCCTCCAGGCTCCGGAGGTGGCCGAGTTCCGGGCGCTCGCCGAGGAGCTGCGTGAGGCCGTCGGCACGCTCGCGCCCCGCGAGGCCATGATCCTCAGCCTGCGCTACGGACTGCACGACGGGCACACCCGCACGCTGAAGGAGGTCGCCGGACGGGTCGGCCTCACCCGGGAGCGCGTGCGCCAGCTGGAGAAGGAGTCGCTCGCCCGGCTGCGGGAGCCGGAAAGCCGCGAACGGCTGGTGGCGTGGGCGGGCTGACCTCCCACTTCGGCCTCGGACGTGGGCCTGGCACGTCGGCCTCCCTTGTCGACGTCCCTCGTCGACGTTCCTCGTACGTCGAGGTCACGCGGACGGCGCCGCGAGCACCAGCGATCCGTCCGCCGCCTGTCGCACCCCTGCCCCGCCGCTGATCCGGTCCAGTGTGGCGCGCAGCCAGGCACGGTCCTTCCCGGACGCGGGCTCCAGCCGCATCCGCCGGACCCGCAGCGGCACCATGCGCAGCCCCGCCAGCCGCCCGCTGTCCGCCTCGACCGACACGAGGAAGGCCAGACGCAGATCGTCGCGGTACTCCTCGTGGCCGGAGATGCCCTCGTAGTCGTCGACGAAGTCGCCGCAGCCGTAGAGGATCAGCCGGTCCCGGTACACCTCCAGCGGGCGGGGATGGTGCGAGGAGTGCCCGTGGACGACGTCGGCTCCGCCGTCGATCAGCGCGTGCGCGAAGCGGACCTGTTCCCGGGGGACGCGATACCCCCAGTTCGAGCCCCAGTGCACGGACACCACGGTGAGGTCACCGGACCGGACCGGCCGCCGCACCACGGCCTCGGCCGCGGCCGGCGAGAGATCGGGCAGATACGCGACGCCCGGCCGGTCCGCCGTCGCCGCCCAGCCGGACGGGATGCCGCTGGAGTGCGCCCCGAGGGCGAACACCCGCAGGCGGCGGCCGCCGGCGAGCGGAACGACGGCGGGCGTGTACGCCTCGCCGGCGTCGCGTCCCGCTCCCGCCGTCCGCAGGCCCGCCCCGGCCAGGGCGTCCAAGGTCTCCAGCAGTCCCCGCCGGCCGAAGTCGAGGACGTGGTTGTTGGCGAGAACGGTCACGTCCGGCCGGACCACCGCCAGGGCCGGCAGGTTCGCCGGGTGCATGCGGTAGTGGATCTCCTTGTCGGCCGCGAACGTACCGGCGCGCGTCACCGAGGTCTCCAGATTCACGATCCGGGCGTCCGGGGCGGCCTCGTCGAGCACCCGCAGCGCCGCGCCCCACGGCCACGACGCGGCCACCGGCACGGGCACCGGGCCGTGCGCCGACTCCGCCAGCCGGACGTAGGACCGGGCGTCCTCGACGTACGCCTCCCGCAGTGCCGGGTCACCGGGGTGCGCGAGGATCTGGTCGACGCCGCGCCCGAGCATCACGTCACCGCACAGGAACAGCGTCACGACTGCGCCGCCCACCCCTCCACGGTAGGCGCACCCCGGCCGCCGGGGTCAGGCGTCGACCCTCACCGCACACGACCACCCGTACGGATCCGGCCCGATCCGCAGCGTGTTCCACGCCACCGCCGTCGGGATCGCGCCCGTGATCTCCACGTCGGCCAGGCCAGTGACCGCCAGCCGTACGTCCAGGCCGCCGTCGGCCTCGTCTGCCTCGACGTCCACGGGCACCCGGCCGTACTCCTCCAGCCGGAAGATGACCTCGTCCAGCAGCGCGGCGAGCAGGTCGTCGTCGCTGGCCTCGGGCAGACGGACCCGGTCCACGGCGGTGGGCCGCACCCGGGAGACGTCCGCGAAGCACTCCACCATCGCCAGGACGGCCTCCGCCAGACAGTGCTCTCTGCACGCCGCCCACGCCTCGATCCGGATGTCGCCGGGATGCGGCACCGCCCGGTGCCCGCACTCGCCGGGCTGCCGCCCTTGTCCTCCGTCGCCCGTGTCACCGCCCATGAACATCACCTGCCCGAGGCTCGCCCACCCATGCGGCCCCACACCGCGCGGGTGGATCAGACCGGCTCGTCCGCGAGGTACGGCGGCGCCGGGTCGTACTGGATGTACCGCCGCACGGCCCGCGCGTGCTCCCGCCCGTGCAACCGCCCGACCAGCCACAACGCGCTGTCGATACCGGCCGAGACACCCTGGCTGGTGACCAGGTTGCCGTCGACGACGTAGCGGGCGTCCCGGACGACGGTCACGTCGCCCCGCGCCTGAAGGGTGTCCTCCCGGCTCCAGTGCGTGGCCACCCGGCGTCCCCGGGCGGGTCCGGCGGCGTGCAGCAGGAACGCGCCGGTGCACACGCCGTGCACCCACGCGGCCCGCCTCGCGGTCCTGGCGATCCAGTCGGTGACCACCGGGTTGTGCAGCTGGGTCTCCCGGGCGCCCAGCCCACCCGGCACGTGCAGCACGTCCAGCGGCGGATGGTCGTCGAGCGTGTGGTCGGGCATGACACGCAGTCCCTTGTTGCAGCGCACGGGCCCGGCATGCTCGCAGACCAGTACGGCCGTGTCGGCGCCGTCCCGGAGCCGGGCGGAGACGGTGAAGACCTCCCAGGGCCCCACGAAGTCGAGTTCCTCCGCGTCCTCGAAGACCAGCAGGCCGTAGGTGGTCATGCGGTACGTCCTTCCTCTGCGGAATCTGCCCGGGGCCCCGAAGGTCCTGTGGTGGAGCGGAACCGGGCGCGGTAGTCCGACGGCGCGACACCGAGCCGGCGGTGGAACGTGCGGCGCAGGGTCTCGGCGGTCACGAAGCCGCAGCGGCGGGCGATGGCGTCCACCGGCTCGTCCCCGTCCGTGAGCGCCCGCTGGGCCGCCTCGACGCGCACCCGCTCGACGTACGCCGCCGGAGGCACACCGAGTTCGGCGGTGAAGCGGCGCTGCAGGTGACGGGGACTCAGCCCGGCGTGCGCGGCGAGGGCGGCGATGTCGTGCCGGGCGCCGGGGTCGGCGTGGATCGCGGTGACGGCGGCCCGCACCGGGTCCGTCGCCGGCTGCCGCGACCACAGCGCCACGCTGAACTGCGACTGGCCGCCCGGACGGCGCAGGAACAGCACCAGCCGCCGGGCCACCTCGTGCGCGGCGTCCCGGCCGAGGTCGTCCTCCACCAGGGCGAGCGCCAGATCCATCCCCGCCGTCACTCCCGCCGAGGTCCACACCCGCCCGTCCCGGACGAAGATCGGGTCGCAGTCCACCCGCACCTCCGGATGCTCCCGGGTCAGCTGCTCCTCGCGCGCCCAGTGCGTGGTGACCCGTCGTGCGTCCAGCAGCCCCGCCGCAGCCAGCAGGAAGACCCCGCTGCACACCGAGGCCACTCGCCGGGCACCGGCCGCGGCGGCGGCGATCCAGGCGACCAGCTCCGCGTCCCGCCGGGCCCGGTCGACGCCGTGGCCGCCGACCACCACCAGGGTGTCCGTGCCGGCCGGATCGCGGGCGTCCACGCCGTGCGCGGCCTCCATGACCAGCCCGCTGGCCGACCGGACCGGCCCCGCCCTCGGCCCCACGACCTCGCAGGCGTACCCGCCCGCGCTGTGGAACACCTCGTGCGGTCCGGTGAGGTCGAGCGGCTGGAACCCGTCGAAGACGACGAAGACGATGCGGCGATCGGTCACCCCTTCACGCTCCACCGGGGCGGGCGACGGCGTCAACGACACGCATCCCACGGATCGCGCCATGGGACATCCGGCCGGGTGTGGGTACCACGGGGAGCGGGGGAGAGGAGGCTGACGATGATCTCCCGGACGGTCACCCTGCCCGCCGGCGGTGCCGGTCTCACCGGCGACCTGACCGTGCCGCCGGACGCCCGCGGGGTCGTGCTCTTCGCGCACGGCAGCGGCAGTTCCCGGCACAGCCCCCGCAACCGTGAGGTCGCCGCCGGCCTGCGCACCGCCGGGCTTGCCACTCTGCTCGTCGACCTGCTGACCGAGGACGAGGAACGCCGGGACGCCGTCACCGCCGAACTCCGCTTCGACATCCCCCTGCTGGGCCGCCGGCTGGTGGCCGCCCTCGACTGGCTGGCGAGGGATCCGGGCACCTCGGGCCTGCCCGTCGTCCTGTTCGGCGCCAGCACCGGCGCGGGCGCGGCCCTGGTCGCGGCCGCGCAACGTCCCGACCGGGTGAGGGCGGTCGTCTCACGCGGTGGGCGGCCCGACCTGGCCGGCGATGCTCTGGACGCCGTGCACGTTCCGGTGCTGCTCATCGTGGGCGGCCGGGACACCCACGTGCTGCGGCTCAACGAGGGGGCGGCGCGGCGGCTGCCCGCCCCGCACACCCTCCACGTGGTGCCCGGCGCGACGCACCTGTTCGAGGAGCCCGGCGCACTCGACCAGGTCACCGGCGCCGCCCGGCAGTGGTGCGACGAGCAGCTGAGGACGGCCACGGGCCGATGACCGCCGGGCGCGGAGGAAGCGCATCGTCCGGCGGGCACGGGGGTACGCGGGAGCCGGACAGGCAGCGGGCAGCCGGACCGGCCGGGGAGAGGTGACCGTCATGAGGTTCCGTGATCGCCGGCAGGCCGGTGGGGAACTGGCCGCGACGCTGCGCACCCGGCAGCGCGCGGGAGACCTGCCCGACCCCCTCGTCCTCGCCCTGCCCCGCGGCGGGGTCGCCGTGGCGCGCGAGGTGGCCGCCGCGCTGGACGCCCCGCTCGACGTGCTCGTCGTACGGAAGATCGGGGCGCCCCACCAGGAGGAACTCGGCGTCGGCGCGATGGCCGGGGACGAGGTGCCGCTCCTCGACGAGGACGCGCTGCGGTATCTCGGTATCGGCGAGGCCGCCCTCGCCCCCGTCATCGAGCGGGAGCGCGCCGAACTGCGGCGCCGCGAACGGCTGTACCGGCAGGGCCGGCCGGCCCCGGACCTGCGCGGACGGACGGTGATCGTCGTCGACGACGGCCTGGCGACCGGTTCCACGGCCCGCGCCGCGCTGCGCTTCGTACGCTGCCAGGCGCCCGCGCGGGTGCTGCTGGCCGCGCCCGTCTGCTCCCCGGAAGGCGCCGAGGCGATGCGCACCGAGGCCGACGAGGTGATCTGCCTGCACCGGCCGGCCGCGTTCATGGCCGTGGGTCTCTGGTACGAGGACTTCGACCAGCTGACGGACGAGGACGTGATGGAAGCGCTGCACGTGCAGCTTTGACCCGTTGTTCACCTGACAGGGGTGGCGGAAACCAGCCACAGCGGACCAGGATGTCCGCTCCCCACACCTGCATCAGGAGTGACAAGTGAACGTCTCGCCGGCCGTGTGGCTGCTGACCGTGGCCGCCCTGTGCGTACTCGTCGCCGTCGACTTCTTCATCGGACGCAAACCGCACGACGTGTCCCTCAGGGAAGCCGGGACGTGGACGGTGGTGTGGATCCTCCTGGCCGTGCTGTTCGGCGCGGGGCTGTGGTTCGCCGGTGGGAGCGGGCCCGCGGGCGAGTTCTTCGCCGGGTACATCACCGAGAAGTCGCTCAGCGTCGACAACCTCTTCGTGTTCGTCCTGATCATGGGGAAGTTCGCGGTGCCGTCGCAGTACCAGCAGCGGGTGCTGATGATCGGCGTGCTGGTGGCCCTGGTGCTGCGGGCGGTGTTCATCGCGGCCGGGGCGGCGATCATCTCGGCCTTCTCCTGGGTGTTCTACCTCTTCGGTGCCTTCCTGATCTGGACCGCCTGGAAGCTGGTCCAGGACGCCCGCAAGCAGGACCACGACGAGGAGTACCAGGAGAACAAGCTGCTGAAGCTGGCCGAACAGCGCTTCGGCGTGGCCGACCGCTATCACGGCACGAAGCTGTTCATCACCGAGAACGGCAAGCGGATCATGACCCCCATGCTGGTCGTGATGCTCGCGATCGGCTCCACCGACGTGCTGTTCGCCCTGGACTCCATCCCGGCGATCTACGGCCTGACGCAGGACCCGTACATCGTGTTCACCGCGAACGCCTTCGCCCTGATGGGACTGCGCCAGCTGTACTTCCTCATCGGCGGCCTGCTGAAGAGGCTGGTCCACCTCTCCTACGGCCTGTCGATCATCCTCGGCTTCATCGGCGTGAAGCTGCTGCTGCACGCGCTGCACGAGTCCGGCGTCCACGTACCCGAGATCGGCATCCCCTTCTCGCTGGGCTTCATCGTGCTGGTCCTGGCGGTCACGACGTTCACCAGCCTGCGCGCGTCGAGGCGGCAGGAGGCCGAGGCGGCGGCAGACCCTGCCGCGGAGCCGCGCTAGGCGGCGGGGAAGGATCCGCCGTCAGACGACCCCGTCCGCGCGCAGGGCCGCCACCTCCTCCTCGGTGCGGTGCAGTTCGGCGAGGATCGCCGCGGTGTGCTCGCCCACCTCCGGCACGGGGTCCATGCGTGTGTGCAGACCCGCCAGGTCGGCGGGCGGGAGCAGCGCCTCCACGGTGGCGCCCGGCACCTCGACCTCGCTCCAGCGGCCCCGGGCGGCCAGCACGGGGTGGTCCAGGAACGCGGCCACGTCGTTGACCCCGGCGCAGGCGATGCCGATGCGCTCCAGGTCCTTGAGGACCTCGTCGGACCCGGAGCGGGCGCAGCGCTCGGCGACGACGGCGTTGAGCTCCTCGCGGTGGGCGACGCGATCCGAGCCGGTGGCGAACCTGGGATCGTCGGCCAGTTCCGCACGCCCGAGGAACTCGGCGCACAGCGCCACCCATTCCCGCTCGTTCTGGATGGAGAACAGCACGTCCTTGCCGTCGGCGGCCGTGTACGTCCCGTACGGGGCGATGGTGGCGTGCTGGGTGCCGAGCCGCGGGGGCTGGGTGCCGCCGTACCGCGTGTAGTAGGCGGGCTGGCCCATCCACTCCGCGAGCGCCTCGAACAGCGACACCTCCACGGGGTGGGCCTCCCCGGTGGTGGCGCGGGTGTACAGGGCCGTGAGGACGCCGCTGTAGGCGTACATCCCGGCGGCGATGTCGGCGACGGAGATCCCGGTCCGGGCGGTGCCCTCGGGGGTTCCGGTCAGCGACACCAGCCCGGTCTGGCACTGCACGAGCAGGTCGTAGGCCTTGCGGTCGGACCAGGGGCCGGTCGTGCCGTAGCCGGAGATCGTGCACGGGATCAGGTTGGGCCGGCGGGCGGTGACGGCGGCGGCGTCCAGACCGAGCCGGGCGGCGGCGCCCGGGGCGAGGTTCTGCACGAAGACGTCGGCGCCGTCGAGGAGGTCGTGCAGGATCTCGTGACCGCGGGGGTCCTTGAGGTCGAGGGTGAGGGACTCCTTGGAACGGTTGAGCCAGACGAAGTAGCTGGAGTGCCCGTGCACGGTCGTGTCGTACCGCCGGGCGAAGTCGCCGCCGCCCGGCCGCTCCACCTTGATCACCCGGGCCCCGAGGTCGGCGAGCTGCCGGGTGGCGTAGGGGGCGGCCACCGCCTGCTCCAGACTGACCACCGTGACCCCGGCCAGGGGATACCGCTGCACGCTCATGCCTCAAGCTCCCGAATCGTCTGCGGAGGGCGCTCGGCCAGTCTGCCGCAGGCGGCGAGCGGGAGGGCGTGCCGCCGACGCGATCCGGATCACGCCGACGGCCGGTTTCGGAGGGCAGCGCCGTCGCTGACGTGCTGCTTTCCCAGACACCTCACACCACTCGACTGCTTCATGCGGCCCGCTGCCTCACAGGGCCCGCCGTCCGTCACAGCTATACCCTTTCCTATTACTTAGGCTGTTTGATGCGGTTTGACGGTCATCCGGCAGGGATGAGAATGCGGTGACGAGGGACCAGCAGGCGTCCGCGCTGCCTGGCGCACACAGCGCGGAGCGGGTCGACGGGCTGCCGTTCCACGCACGCGCTCTCGCCACCGCGCACCGGGTGGCCGGGGCCGCCGCCGTGCCGGCCGGTCTGCTGGGCCTGGTGGGCCTCATCGGATGGATCTCGGGGACCGATGCCCTGAAGGAAGTGCTCCCTGGCGCGGTGGCCATGAAGGCCAACACCGCCGTCGCCCTCATGGCGCTCGGCCTTTCCCTGTACGTGGCCGTGCGAGCCGGCGCCCGCCCGGGGGCGCTCGCTGTCTCCCGTGTGGCGGCGGTCCTGGTCGCCCTGCTCGGCGCGCTCACCCTCATGGAGTATGCGGCCGGGGCGGATCTGGGGATCGACGAGCTCCTCTTCGCGGACGACACCGTCCACCAGGGAACGGGGCCGCCGGGCCGGATGGCGCCCCAAACGACCGTGGCGCTGATAGCCGCGGGGGTGGGTTCCGTCTGTGCCGGTGCGCCCCGGGTTCCCGCCTGGGTGAGTCAGGTCCTGGGACTGGCCGTCGGCGCTCTCGGCATGCTGAGGCTGTACGGGGCGGCCTACGCGGTGCCCGAACTGGAGCAGTTCGGCCCCTACTCGGGTATGGCTTTGCACACCGCGGTGGCGCTGATACTGCTGGGCACGGCGCTCTTCCTGGCCCGTCCGGGAGAGGGCTGTGCGGGGCTGCTGCTGAACGCGGGGACGACGGGCGCGCTGGGACGATGGCTGTTCGTCACCGTCCTGGTCGTGCCGCCGCTGCTGGGCCTGGCCACCCTGGCGGGCGAGGACGAGGGCGTGTTCGGATCCCGGCTGGGCACCGCGCTCCTCGTCTGCGGCCATGTGGCCGTGTTCACCGCGGTGATCTTCGCGACCCTGGCCGTGGGCCGTCGTGTCGAGGTGGCGCACGGCCGTCTCGAATGGCAGGTCCGGCAGAACGCACTGCTGCAGGCCTTCATGGACCACACGCCCGCGGTGGTGTTCATCAAGGACCTGGACGGCCGCTTCCTGGCGGTCAACACGACGTTCGAGGAGAGCCTGAAGCTGTCCCGGGACCAGGTCCTCGGACGCCGGGACGACGAGGTCATGCCGTCCGACCTCGCGCGTCAGGTGCGCGCCGCCGACCTCGCGGTGCTGGCGGCGGGCAGACCCGTGCAGCGAGAGGAACGGCTAGCCCTGCCGGCCGGTGCGCGAGATGTCCTCTCCACCCTCTTCCCGCTCAGGGACGCCTCCGGCACGCCCTACGCCCTGTGCGGTGTCGTCACCGACATCACCGACCGGGTCGCGGCGCAGCGCGAGGTCCAGCGGTCGCACCGGCGGTTCCTCGCGCTGCTGGAGTCCGCTCCCGACGCCACCCTGATCACCGACGGCGACGGCACCGTCCTCATGGCCAACCCGCAGGTGCAACGCCTGTTCGGACGTGTGCCGGGCGACCTGGTCGGCACCGACGTGATCGGCCTGGTGCCCGCCGCCCGGCGCAGACGGCACGGTGCCCTCCTGGACGCGTACTTCCGGCTGCGTGCTCCGAAGCCGACGGTCCTGGACACGGACCTGTTCGGGCTGCGCGGCGACGGCTCCGAGTTCCCGGTCGAGGTGAGCGTCAGCAGTGTGCGGTCCGAGCAGGAGACTCTGGTGGTCCTGACCGTCCGGGACATCACCGAGCGCAGACGGCTGGAGGCCGAACGCGCCGAACGCTACGAGCAGCAGCGGCGCATCGCCTACACCCTGCAGCACAGCCTCATGGGGGAGCCGCCCCGTCTGGCCCACCTGCCGTGCGCCTACCGGTACCTGGCGTCCGTCCAGGACCCCGGAGTCGGCGGCGACTGGTTCGACGTCATCCCTCTCGACGAGCGCCGCACAGGCGTCCTCATCGGCGACGTGATGGGCCGGGGCCTGGAAGCCGCGGCCGTCATGGGGCAACTGCGCGCCGCCTCCCACGCCCTGGCCCGCACGGGTGTCACGCCCAGCGGGCTGATGGGGGCCCTCGACACGTTCGTGGGCGACCTGGCGGGCCAACTGGTCACCTGCGTCTATCTGGTCCTGGACCAGAGCAGGCACGAGGTCACCCTCTGCTCGGCGGGGCACCTGCCCGTCATCGTCCTGCCCCCCGACGGACCGGCCTGCCGGCTGACCTCGCCCGTCGGCGTGCCGCTGGGCGTCAACGACGCGGGACCCGGGGTGCCGTTCGAAGAGGCGACCAGGCCGCTGCCGCCGGGCAGTGCCCTCGTGCTCTACACCGACGGGCTGGTCGAAAGGCCCGGCACCGACATCGAGGCGCAGATCGACGTCCTCACCCGCACCGTCGACCTCGCGCTGAAGGGCGCCCCCGTCGACGACCCGGGCACCCTGGACCAGGCGGCGGACCGCCTGGTCGGGACCCTCGTCGCGGACACGGACATCTCCGACGACGACGTGACGCTGCTCCTGCTGGGTGTGCCCGGCACGGAGGTGAACGGGCTCCGAACCTGAGACGGGCGTCACCGGAGCGCGCCCCGGCGGGACGACCGCGCCTCTGTCACGGTCCGGGCACGCCTCGCGCGCACTTCTGGCCACGCAACCGCAGTGGCCGAAAAATATGTCTCCGAATGTGGCCGGCCGCTGGGGAGCGGCCGCCTTTGGGGGGCTGGAAATGAACACATGGGCGGTGCCCGGATACACCGAGTCGCTCGAACTCGGGTCAGGGGCAAGCGGCCGGGTCGTCCTCGCCGTGCACGAGGAGACCGGTCTCCCGGTCGCCGTGAAGTACCTCAGCGAGTCGCTGCGCACCCGGCCCGGGTTCGTGCGCGACTTCCGGGCGGAGGCACGGCTGCTCGGCGGACTGGAGAGCCCCCACGTCGCCGGGCTGTACGAGTACGTGGAAAGCCCGGACGGCGCCGCCATCGTGATGGAGCTGGTCGACGGCGTCCCGCTGCGCACCCTGCTCAGGCGGGAGGGCCCCCTCGCTCCGGAGGCCGCGCTCGTCGTTCTCAAGGGGTCTTTGCTCGGCCTGGCCGACGCGCACCACCTCGGCGTCGTCCACCGCGACTACAAGCCGGAGAACGTCCTGGTCGCACCGGACGGGTCCTCCAAGCTCGTCGACTTCGGCATCGCCGTGGACGCGGGCACCAGCGCCGGTGTGGCGGGAACCCCGTCCTACATGGCCCCCGAGCAGTGGACCGGCTCACCGGCCTCGCCCGCCTCCGACGTCTACGCGGCCACGGCCACCTTCTTCGAGTGCCTGACGGGTCGCAAGCCGTACGACGGCGGCAACCTCGCGGAGCTCGCGCTGCGGCACCTGGACGCGCCCGTCCCCGCCGAGGAGGTCCCCGAGGCGGTGCGGGAGCTGGTGCGGCGCGGTCTGGCCAAGGACCCGGCTCATCGCCCCGGACAGGCCGAGGCGTTCGTCGTCGAACTGGAGGCGGTCGCAGGCGCCGCCTACGGCACCGACTGGGAGGAAACCGGCCGGGGAAGGCTCGCCGCGCTGGTGGCCCTGCTGCCCCTGCTCCTTCCCTCGGCCCGCACGGCCCCCCGGAGCACCACGGACACCGCTCGCACGGTGCTGAGCCGGACGCCGGGCCCCGGCCGGGCCCGCCCCTGGCTGCCCGGACGCGCCGGACTGCTCGTGTCCGCCGCCGCGGTCCTGCTCGGCGCCCTGCTGACGTACGGGCTGCCGTACGCCCCCGGGACCGCGGCGCAGCGGGCGGCCCAGGCCCTGGCCACCACCGGCGCCGGGTCCGGTGCGGGCCCGGCGGCATCTGCCGGCCCGGCCGGCGCCTCCCCGTCCGCCACTCCCACGGTCTCGGCCGTCCCGTCGCCGTCCCCCACCCTGTCGGCCTCCGACCCGGCGGCCACCGCCACCGGTTCGCCCCCGGCCTCCGCCGCCCCGCCCGGAGGCGAGGAGACGACCGCTCCCGCCGCGACGGCCACCGCACCCCCCACCGCGACGACGCCGACGACCACGGCCCCGGCCCCGCCCTCCGGGCCCGCCGTAAAGGACGTCACTGTGTCGGCCTTCCGGCAGACGGGCCCCACGACCGCCACGGCGACCCTCGGCATCACCACGGACGGCACCGGCCCGGTCTCCATCACCGTCTCCTGGTTCTCGGGGGACACCGCGGGGCAGCCGGGCACGGCCGACGGCGCGTCCGAGACCTTCGAGCGCAGCGGCGCCACCCAGTACACGCTCAGCGTCGACCACACCTTCCGGAACCTCGGCTGCTACTGGACGGTGCAGGCCACCACGAACCCGGCCGCCGCCGACGGCGGCGCCTCGCAGCAACTCCTCACCAGGGGGTGCGATCTGCGATGAGCGCACACGACGACGACCGCACGTCCGTGCCGACCGGGCCGACCGACGACGAGCTGACAGCGGTACTGGGCTCGGCGGGGGAGCGGCCAGAGGTGCCCGGTCGAAGCCCCGGTCGCAGCGACGAGCAGACCGTGGTGCTCAGCAGCGCCGACGAGCAGACCGCCGTGCCCGGTCGTGACGGGGAGCGGACGGCGGTGCTCGGTGGTGCCGGCGAGGTGACCGCCGTGGCCGGTCGTGATGGGGAGCGGACGGCGGTGCTCGGTGGTGCCGGCGAGGTGNNNNACGGCGGTGCTCGGTGGTGCCGGCGAGGTGACCGCCGTGGCCGGTCGTGATGGGGAGCGGACGGCGGTGCTCGGTGGTGCCGGCGAGGTGACCGCCGTGCTCGGGCACTCTCGCGGCGGTGAACGCGCCGAGGTGCCGGGAAGCTCCGCCGGCCCCACCCGGGCGCTCGGAGTCGATGCGGAGTACAGCGCCACCGTCCTCGCCAGCCACTGGATCCAGCGGCCCGGAGCTGACGAGACCATCGCGGAACCGGTGGCGGCGGAGGCGTCGCCTGCCCGGTCGGCGACCCCCGACCGGGTCGAAGGAACCGTGCTGCGTTTCGGCCCGGGGGTGAGCGCCGTCGTCCACCACCGCACCCACCGGACACTGCCCGCCGTCCCACCGCCTCCCGCGCCTCGGGAGCGACGGCTGCGCAGACACGCCCTGCCCGTGCTGGTCGTGCTCTGCGTCCTCGCGTTCCTCGCCTGGCAGCGCCTCGGGCCGCCCCTGGGGGTGCGCACGGTGACGGTCACGGCCCGGCCGGCGTCCCTGGGCTGCGGCGGCACCGCGGACCTGGTCGCCCTCGTCACCACCAATGGCCGCCCGGGCACGCTGTCCTACCGCTGGTCCCGGAGCGACGGCACCGCCTCGGGCGTGCTGGAGGAGGTGCTGGCCCCGGGGCAGCGGCAGGCACGCCTTCACCTGCGCTGGACCTTCCAGGGCACGGGGCACCGGACGGCCCGGGCCGAGCTGCGCATCCTCTCCGGGACGCCGCGCACGGTCACCGCCGGCTTCACCTACGACTGTCCCTGACCTCCGGCAGCCGCCCCCACACGCAGCCCGTCCATGACGAAGTCCAGCAGGCGGGTGACGCGGGGCTGCCAGTCGGTACCCGGGGGCAGCGTCCAGAGCCCGCCGATGAGGAGGAAGAGGTCGTCCGCGGTGATCCCCGGGCGGATGGCGCCGGCCCCCTCCGCGGCACGCAGCAGCAGCTCGGCCGCCTCGGACACCGGCGCGTGCCCCGGCTTCGCCGGCTGCCCCGGCGCGCTGGTGGCCTGCCGGATCGCGTCGGCCAGGCCCGCCTTGGCCAGGGCGAACCGCGCGAGCCGGTCCATCCACTCGCGCAGCGCCCGGTCGGGCTCCCGGCTTTCCAGCAGTGGCGCCGCGGTGTCCGCGACCTGCTGCATCTCATGCCGGTAGACCTCCAGCACGAGTGCCTCGCGGGTGGGGAAGTGGCGGTAGAAGGTGCCCTGCCCGACGCCCGCCTTCCGGGCGATCGCGCTCAGCGGGGCATCCGCGGAACGGGTCAGTTCCTCCAGCGCCACTTCCAGGATGGTCTCGCGGTTGCGCTGCGCGTCCGAGCGCAGGGGGGCGTCCTTCTTCTGCCGCACTCGTACTCCTCGCGGGCCGCGGCCTGAACCGGACCTTGCTAAGCGGACAGCTGTCCGTTAAGTTTCCTCAGGAGCGGACAGTTGTCCGCTTGTCCCATCGTATCGGCGGGCCGCCCCTGCGGACAGACCGTGCCGGACGCGCCGCGCGGGCGCGCCCTCGAACCCCGCCCGGTCGCTGACCGGCACCACCACCCGCAACGCTCCCGCCCCCTTGTCCGGCGATGTCAGAGAGAAGGCTTCCATGCCCCCATCGACGTCCAGCGACCTCACCCTGTCCGTCAACGGCGAGAAGTACACGCTGACCGTCGACCACCGCACCACCCTGCTCGACGCGCTGCGTGAACGACTCGACATGACGGGCACCAAGAAGGGCTGCGACCAGGGCCAGTGCGGTGCCTGCACGGTCCTGCTCGACGGCCGCCGCCACCTGGCCTGCCTCCAGCTCGCCGTGGCCGCCGAGGGGCGCGAGGTCACCACCATCGAAGGCGTGGCCGAGGGCGAGCGCCTGCACCCGGTTCAGCAGGCGTTCCTCGACCTGGACGGCTTCCAGTGCGGCTACTGCACGCCGGGCCAGATCTGCTCGGCCATCGCCGTGCTCGAGGAGCACGCTGCCGGCTGGCCGAGCGCGGTCACCGGCGACGTCCGGCCCGAGGCGGGGCCACCGCCGCTGACCCCGGAGGAGATCCGCGAACGCATGAGCGGCAACCTGTGCCGCTGCGGCGCCTATGTGTCGATCGTCCAGGCCGTGGCCCGGGCCGCCGAAGAGACCAAAGGAGTGGTGGCATGAGGGAGTTCGGCTACCAGCGGGCGTACGACGTCTCCGGCGCCGTGGCGCTGCTCGACGGCGACGGGGAAGCCCGGTTCCTCGGCGGCGGCACCAACCTCGTCGACCTGATGAAGACCGGCGTCGAACGGCCCGCCAGGCTCGTGGACATACGCGAACTGCCCCTGAACCGCGTGGAACCGACCGAGGACGGCGGGCTGCGCATCGGAGCGACCGTCACCAACAGCGACCTGGCCGCCCACCCCGAGGTCCGGCGCCGCTACCCGGCTCTGGCGCAGGCGGTGCTGGCGGGAGCCTCCGGGCAGCTGCGCAACATGGCCACCGTCGGCGGCAACCTCCTCCAGCGCACCCGCTGCGGCTACTTCGCCGACGTCGACTCACCCTGCAACAAGCGTGATCCCGGCAGCGGCTGTCCCGCCATCACGGGCGAGCACCACAATCACGCCGTGCTGGGCGCCTCCGGGCACTGCGTGGCCACCCACCCCTCCGACATGGGCGTGGCACTGGCCGCCCTCGACGCCGGCGTGTCGTACGAAACGGCTGCCGGGGCAGGCGAGTCGGCGCTCGGAGACTTCTACCTTCCGGTGGGGGAGACCCCGCATCTGGAGACCGCCCTGCCGCCGGGCGCGCTCATCACCGGCGTCACCCTCCCCGCCACCGCCGCGGCGGCCAACTCCCGCTACCGCAAGGTGCGCGAGCGAGCCTCCTACGCCTTCGCCATCGGCTCCGTCGCCGCCGCGCTCGACGTCCGTGACGGCCATGTCCACGACGTGCGCCTCGCGTTCGGCGCGGTCGCCTCCCGCCCCTGGCGCGCCCGCACGGCCGAACGTGTCCTGACCGGCGCCAAGGCCGACGCCGAGAACTTCGCGGCCGCCGCGGACGCCGAGCTGGCGGCCGCCCGGCCCCTGCCCCGCAACGGATACAAGGTGACCCTGATGCGCAACCTCGTCGTGGCCGTGCTGAGCGAACTCGCCGAGGAGGCCACCCGATGACCACCGCCACCCGGGGCGGCACCGGCACCGCGCACACCCGTGTCGAAGGCCGCGACAAGGTCACCGGCGCGGCCCGCTACGCCGGGGAGATCCCCTTCGCGGACCTCGCCCACGGCTGGCTGGTGCTGTCGGCCGTGGCCCGCGGCCGCGTCCGCGCCCTGGACACCGACGCCGTGCTCGCGATGCCCGGCGTCCTCACCGTGCTCCACCACGGCAACGCCCCGCGCGTCGACACCGCCTTCACCGGCATCATGGGCGTCGCGCCGGATCCGAGCACCGGCCTCTTCCAGCACGACCGGGTGCCCCACATGGGCTGGCCGGTGGCCCTGGTCGTCGCCGAGACGTCCGAGCAGGCCCGGGAGGCCGCCGGCGCCCTCGCGGTGCACTACGACCGGGAGCCGCACGACGTCGCGTTCTCCGCGCGGCGCGAGTCCGAGGCCTACCCGCTCGACGGACACATGCCGGCCGTGGTGGAGAAGGGCGACCTGGAGGCCGAACTGGCGGCGTCCGCCGTCGTGGTCGACGCGCAGTACACCACTCCCGAGGAGCACCACAACCCGATGGAGCCGCACGCGGCGGCGGCCCGGTGGGAGGGCGGACGGCTGGAGGTCGTCGACTCGAATCAGGGGACGGGCTGGGTCGCCGACGAGCTCGCGAACCTCTTCTCCCTCGACCCGGCCTCCGTGCGGGTCCGCTCCGAACACGTCGGCGGCGGTTTCGGCAGCAAGGGCACCCGGGCGCACCAGGTGGCCGCCGTGATGGCCGCGACCGTGCTGCAGCGAGCCGTCCGGGTCGTCCTGACCCGCCGGCAGATGTTCTCCCTCGCCGGCCACCGCAGCCCCACCGCCCAGCGGGTCAGGCTCGGCGCCGACGCGGACGGGCGGCTGCGCGCCCTGGAGCACCGGTCCCTGAACCAGACCTCGACCGTGCACGACTTCGTCGAGCCGAGCGCCGCCGCGAGCCGGTCGATGTACGCCGCCGACGCCCACCACACCGCCATTCGGCTGGTGAAGCTAGACGTCCCCACCCCGACCTGGATGCGCGCCCCGGGCGAGGCGCCCGGCTCGTTCGCGCTGGAGTCGGCGCTCGACGAGCTCGCCGAGCGCTGCGGCGTCGACCCGATCGAGCTGCGGGTGCGCAACGAGCCCGCGGTCGGCCCGGTGTCCGGGCTGCCGTTCGGAAGCCGCAACCTGATCGCCTGCTTCCGGGAGGGCGCCCGCAGGTTCGGCTGGGACGGGCGGGATCCGCGGCCCGGGGTGCGCCGGGAGGGCCGCTGGCTGCTCGGCACGGGGACCGCGGCTGCCTCCTTCCCCGTGATGGCCATGCCGTCCACGGCGGCCGTGACCGCACAGGCGGACGGCACCTTCACGGTGCGGGTCAACGCCGCGGACATCGGCACCGGCGCGAGGACCGCGCTGACTCTGATCGCGGCGGACGCCCTGGAGGTGCCCGCGGACCGTGTCCGGGTGCGGATCGGGGACAGCGACCTCGGCCCCGCGACGATCGCGGGCGGCTCGGCGGGCACCCGCTCCTGGGGCTGGGCCGTCACGGCGGCCGCCGGGGAGCTGCGCCGGAGCCTCATGCCCGGTGCCGACATCCCCCCGGAGGGCATCACCGTACGGTCGGACACGGCCGAGGCCCTCGGAGCCCTCGCCCGCAAGGAGCGGCACTCCTTCGGCGCGCAGTTCGCCGAGGTCGCCGTCGATCCCGCCACCGGGGAGATCCGCGTCCGGCGCATGCTCGGCATCTTCGCGGCCGGCCGGATCGTGAACCCGCTCACCGCCCGCAGCCAGTTCGTCGGCGGCATGACCTGGGGGATCTCGATGGCCCTGCACGAGGAAGCCGTCCGCGACCGGGAGAGCGGCGGCCTCTACGGCGCCGACCTCGCCGGATACCACGTCGCCGCGCACGCCGACGTCCCGCACATCGAGGCCGACTGGATCGACGACCCCGACCCCGACGACCCGGTGGGCATCAAGGGCATCGGCGAGGTCGGCATCGTGGGCGCGGCCGCGGCGGTCGCCAACGCCGTGTGGCACGCGACCGGCGTACGCCACCGGAACCTGCCGATCCGGCCCGACCGCGTGCTGGCGGGCGGCGATGCTTGATCTCGCAGGGTCCCTGCACGAGTGGATCGAGGAGGGCCGGGACTTCGCCGTCGCCACGGTGGTCGCCGTCGACGGCAGTGCCCCGCGCCCTCCCGGCGCCGCACTCGCCGTGTGCGCCGACGGCACGGTAGTCGGCTCGGTCTCCGGGGGCTGCGTGGAAGGTGCGGTGTACGACCTGTGTCTCCAGGCCCTCCAGGACGGCGAGACCGTGGTGGAGCGGTTCGGCTACGGCGACGAGGACGCCTTCGCGGTGGGACTGACCTGCGGCGGAACGGTCGACGTCATGATCACACCGTTCCGGGGCGGGCGTCCGGCCGAGACGGCCGCCCTGGCAGCCGCCGCCCGGGAGGACCCCGTGGCCCTGGCCCGGGTGGTCCGCGGCCCGTCCGGCCTTCTCGGCCGGGCCCTGCTGGTCCGCCCCGACGGCTCGTACGACGGCGGTCTCGGCGGCGCGCCGGACCTGGACCGCGCCGCGCTCGACCGGGCCCATGCCCTGCTCGCCGCCGGGCGCACCGGCACGGTGGAACTCTCCGAGGACGGGACGCACTGCCCCGGGGGTCTCACCCTGCTCGTCGAGTCGGCCGCCCCAGCGCCCCGCATGATCGTCTTCGGCGCGATCGACTTCGCGGCGGCCCTGGTGCGGGCGGGGAAGTTCCTCGGCTACCGCGTCACCGTGTGCGACGCCCGCCCCGTCTTCGCGACGCGGGCCCGTTTCCCCGAGGCGGACGAGATCGTCGTCGACTGGCCCGACCGCTATCTGCGGCGCACCGGGACCGACGGGCGCACGGTGCTGTGCGTGCTCACCCACGACGCGAAGTTCGACATCCCCCTGCTGACGGAGGCGCTGCGGCTGCCCGTCGCCTACGTCGGCGCCATGGGCTCCCGTCGCACCCACGAGGACCGCCGGCGGCGACTGCGGGACGCGGGCGTGAGCGAGTGTGAGATGGCCCGGCTCAGGTCTCCGATCGGCCTGGACCTCGGCGCCCGTACGCCCGAGGAGACCGCCGTGTCGATCGCGGCGGAGATCGTCGCGGTACGGCACGGCGGCACGGGTGAACCGCTCACCGGCTCGGGCGGGCCGATTCACCGGCCTGCCGACCAGCCCCAGCCCCAGCCGGTCTGAGGGCGAGCCGCAGCCGGCCGGAGCGACTGCGCCGCCGTGCCGGAGGGGCCGGAGCCGTTTCCGGCTCCGGCCCCTCCGTGTGTGCGAGCCGAGGTGTCGGGCTCAGGCCGCCGCGGGCTCCGAGGCGTGACCGTGCAGGCGGGCGATAACCTCGGTCAGCTGCTCGGCGACCTCGGCGTCGTCGGCCGGGTGCGTCTCGGCGAAGCGGGTCATCGAGCCGGGGATGGACAGCTTGACGTCCTCCAGGACCTTGCCGCCGGCCACGCCCACGGACTTGCGGGTCTCGTCGTGCGCCCAGACACCGCCGTACTGACCGAACGCGGTGCCCACCACGGCGACCGGCTTGCCGCTGAGGGCACCGGCACCGTACGGGCGGGACAGCCAGTCGATGGCGTTCTTCAGCACGGCCGGAATGGTGCCGTTGTACTCGGGGGTGAAAAGGATCAGGCCATCTGCGGCGTTCGCGGCCTCGCGCAGCCGCGCGGCGGCGGCCGGGACGCTACCCTCCACGTCGATGTCCTCGTTGTAGAAGGGGATCTCGGCCAGACCCTCGAACAGGTCCACCTCGGCCCCTTCGGGGGCGAGCTTCACGGCCGCCTCGGCGAGCTGACGGTTGTGCGAACCGGCGCGGAGGCTGCCGACGAGGGCGAGGATACGAACGGACATGCTGACTCCCACATCTGAGGCACTGCTCTGACACACTGCTGAGGATCCGGACCGGGGTCCGTTTAACTTTCTAGCATCCTAACCGGACCGCGGTCCAGTTTTCTTCCCGATGCTTTACGCTGGCTTCATGTCCACCGCCCCGCCCCCCTTCCCGACGCCCCAGGAGCCCGTCGGTCATCCCGAGCTGCTTCAGCTCGGCACCGCCCTGGAGGGCGACGAGCCGTGCCTGCGGGCCGACGCCGCGCGCAACCGTGCCCGGCTGCTGGAGGCCGCCGGGCGGCTGGTGGCGGAGCGGGGCGCGCAGGCCGTCACCATGGAGGCCGTGGCCGCCGAGGCCTGTGTCGGCAAGGGCACGGTCTTCCGCAGGTTCGGCGACCGTACCGGCCTGCTGACGGCGCTGCTCGATCACTCGGAGAAGAAGTTCCAGGCCGCTTTCCTCGGCGGACCACCGCCGCTCGGACCCGGAGCCCCGCCCGTGGAGCGGTTGCGCGCGTTCGGCTGCGCCATGCTGCGCCGCTCCGCCGACGACCTGGAGCTGCAGCTGGCGGCCGAGCCCGGCGCGGACCGCCGCTTCGTCGCCCCCGCCCGGCGCGTGCAGCGGCACCACATCGAGATGCTGCTGCGCCAGGCCGTCCCCGACGCCGACTGCGATCTCCTCTCCCACACGCTGATGGGCCAGCTGGACCCCGCCCTCATCCACCACCTGACCAGGCAGTGCGAGACCCCCCTGGCCCGGCTGGAGGCCGCGTGGGTCGACCTGGTCGACCGGGTGACCGGCGCGGGCACCGGCTGCCGTCAGGCACCCCGCCGCACCCCGTGAGCGCTCACGGGTTTCTCACAACTCCCCCGCCGGACAGGCGCATTGAGGCTTCTGCCAAGATGCCGTACGTCATGGTGCAGATACCGAAAACGCCCGCGCCCCCGTCCCCCGCACCGTCGCGCTCCGTACCCACGAGCGCCGATGTGGCCCGCCTGGCCGGCGTCTCGCGCGCGACCGTCTCCTACGTCCTCAACAACACCAGCGCCGTACGGATCAGCGAACCCACCCGCCGCCGTGTGCACGAGGCCGCGAAGGAACTCGGGTACGTGCCGCACGCCGCGGCCCGCAGTCTGCGCGCCGGGCACAGCCGCATGGTCCTGATCCCCGCGCCGACCTTCCCCGTCGGCCCGCTCTACAGCCGGTTCCTCACCGACCTCCAGGGGTCGCTCGCCGCCCTGGACTACACGGTCGTGCAGCACGGAACCGGCGTCCCGCACGGCGACGAAGCAGCCCGCTCCTGGGCCGAGTTGCGGCCCGTGGCCGTGCTCGTGCCCGGCTCCGGGCTCGGTCCGCGCGGGGTGGCGGTGCTCAAGCGCTCCGGAGCGCGGGCCGTGGTCACGCTGGGCCCCGAGACCATCGAGGGCGCGCACGCGCTGCTCATGGACCACGACGTCGTCGGCCACAGCGCGGGCGCCCACCTCTACGACCGCGGCAGACGCCGGATCGGCGTCGTCGTCCCTCAGGAGTCCGGCCTCGATGCGTTCTCCGCACCCCGCCTCGACGGCGTGCGCCAGTCGTTGCGGGGCACGGACGCCACGGTGACCGAACTGCCCCTCGCCTACGACGAGGAGGCCGCGGCACGTCTCGCCGCCCGCTGGCGCGCGCTGGACCTGGACGCGGTGTTCACCTACAACGACGAGTACGCGATGCTGCTGATGCGGGCCCTGCTGGACGAGGGCATCCGCATCCCCGAGGAGACGGCCGTGATCGGGGCCGACGACCTGATGGTCGGGCGCTTGCTGCGGCCCCGGCTGAGCACGGTCCGCCTGCACCTGCCGTCCGGGCGTGAACTCGCCGAACTGGTCGACCGGACGGTGCGCAATCCCGCCACCGAGCCCGAGGCGCACAAGGTGCTGGGGGCGACGGTGCTGCACCGCGAATCGAGCTGATCCGGCGGGCATGTCACACCGTCAGGTGACGGGCACCCCACCGCGGACGGCGTCGACACCGGCTGAGGGCGAGCGCCGGGCGCCGGGCGCGGGAGGTGTCGCCGATCGGCAAGTGCCCCTGGGCGGAAGGCGATCGGCGGAACGGCAACCGACAGGCGGTCCGGTCCGCGTGCGCGGCATGGCTAGGATGTTGCATGCTCAACAAAACGGGGACGCGTTCCTGCGCGGGCCGCGGCGCGCAGCGCCGCGCCCGCTCGGCGCGTTCCGCCATGTGACCGCCGAACCGGCCGCGCACGCACGGGAGTTCCGCTCGCCCGTCAGCCGGTGACCGATCGATCGGAGAGCCGCCATGCCGTTGCTCGACACGAAGACCTGGCAGCCCCGCAGCCTCGCGGGGCCCGGGTACACCGTCACCGAACCCGCCACCGGCCAAGCCCTCGGCACGCTCGCCCTGGCCGCCCCCGAGGACGTGGAAGCCGCTGCCGTGCGGGCCGCCACCGCCCAGACCGCGTGGGCGCGCG
Source organism: Streptomyces sp. NRRL B-1140 (assembly GCF_001280065.1). Taxonomy (GTDB): domain Bacteria; phylum Actinomycetota; class Actinomycetes; order Streptomycetales; family Streptomycetaceae; genus Streptomyces. Next base: position 383,137 of record NZ_LGEA01000114.1, on the reverse strand, counting down.
CACCGCACTTCGCCCGGGCCGCCGTGCTCCGCAAGGCCGGCGACCTGTTCACCGAGCACGCCGCCGAACTGCGCGAATGGCTCGTCCGCGAATCGGGCTCCGTCCCCGGCAAGGCCGACTTCGAGCTGCACGTCGCAGCCCAGGAGTGCTACGAGGCCGCCGCGCTCGCCTCCCGCCCGGCCGGCCAGGTACTGCCCAGTGAAGCGCCGCGCCTGTCCTACACGCGGCGCGTCCCGGCCGGCGTCGTCGGCGTGATCTCGCCGTTCAACGCCCCCCTGATCCTGTCCATCCGCTCCGTCGCACCGGCCCTCGCGCTGGGCAACGCGGTCCTGCTGAAGCCGGACCCGCGCACCGCCGTCTGCGGAGGGCTGTCCCTCGCAGCGGTCTTCGCCGCCGCAGGCCTGCCTCAGGACCTGCTGCACGTGCTGCCCGGCGGCCCGGACGCCGGACAGGCCCTGGTCGCCGACCCGCGCGTGCCGGTCCTCTCCTTCACCGGCTCCACGGCCGCCGGACGGGCCGTGGGCGAGGCCGCCGGCCGTCACCTCAAGCGGGCCCACCTGGAACTGGGCGGCAACTCGGCCATGATCGTCCTGGAGGACGCCGATCTCGACGCGGTGATATCCACGGCCGCCTGGGGTTCGTTCTTCCACCAGGGACAGATCTGCATGACGACCGGACGTCATCTGGTGCACGCGTCCCTCTACGACGAGTACGTCGAGCGGCTGGCCGCCAAGGCGGACTCGCTCGCCGTGGGCGACCCGCACCGGGAACAGGTCCACCTCGGTCCCATCATCGACTCCGGCCAGCTCGCCAAGATCAGCGGCCTGGTCGAGGCCAGCACGGCCGCGGGTGCGAAGCTCGCCGCCGGCGGCACCCACGACCGGCTCTTCTACCGGCCGACGGTCCTCGCCCACGTCGACGACCGCACCCCCGCCTACGCGGAGGAGGTCTTCGGCCCGGTGGCGCCCGTCCGCTCCTTCCGCACCGCCGACGAGGCGGCGGCCCTGGCCGCGCAGAGCGCCTACGGCCTCTCCCTGGGCATCGTCACCAGGGACCCGGCCCGCGGCCTCGACCTGGCCGAGCGCATCCCGACCGGCATCGTCCACATCAACGACCAGACCGTGAACGACGAGGCCGTGGCGCCCTTCGGCGGCGTCGCCGCCTCCGGCACCGGCGCCCGGTTCGGCGGCGAGGCCAACCTGGAGGCCTTCACCGAACTGCGCTGGACGACGGTACGCGGAGACGTCGCCCCCTACCCCTTCTAGGGCGCCGCGCCCCCCCGCACGGGGGCCGGCCCGGCGGGCCCGGCCGTCCGGGCCCCGGCCCGGATCACTCGGCCGCCGGGCTGCCGGGTCACTCGGCCGGCTGCTGGGCCTGCTGCTCGGCTACCGCCTTGCGGACCTCGTCCATGTCGAGGTTGCGGGCCTGTCCGATGACGTCCGTCAGGGCGGCCTCGGGCAGGGCGCCCGGCTGCGCGAACACGGCGACCTGGTCACGGACGATCATCAGCGTGGGGATGGACTGGATACCGAAGGCCGCGGCCAGCTCGGGCTGCGCCTCGGTGTCCACCTTGCCGAACACCAGGTCCGGGTTCTCCCCGGCCGCCTTCTCGTACACCGGGGCGAACTGCTTGCACGGCCCGCACCAGTCGGCCCAGAAGTCGATCAGGACGAACTCGTTGTCCGTGACCGTCTGGTCGAAGTTCTCCTTGGTGAGCTCCACGGTGCTGCTCATGGCGTACATCCCTACTTCCTGGTGTGGGGTCAAGCCGTCGGCACAACACGGCCGACCGGACACGTATTCCGCGCCCCTACCCATGTGGCCAGGGCGCACACCACCCACCAGACTGACCCCATGACGGAAACGGAAACCAACGCGTACGACGTCGTGGTGCTCGGGGCCGGGCCCGTGGGGGAGAACGTCGCCGACCGCACCCGGGCCGCCGGACTGACCACCGCGGTCGTGGAGAGCGAGCTGGTCGGCGGCGAGTGTTCCTACTGGGCGTGCATGCCCAGCAAGGCCCTGCTCCGGCCGGTCATCGCCCGCGCCGACGCCCGCCGCGTGCCGGGTCTGCGCCAGTCGGTCCAGGGCCCCCTCGACGCGGCCGCGGTCCTCGCCCACCGGGACTACTACACCTCGAACTGGAAGGACGACGGTCAGGTCGGGTGGCTGGACTCCATCGGCGCCGACCTGTACCGCGGCCACGGGCGACTCACCGGATCCCGCACGGTGACGGTCACCGGCCCCGACGGCGGCGAGCGCGTCCTGACCGCCCGGCACGCCGTCGCCGTCTGCACCGGCAGCCGCGCCGCCCTGCCCGGCCTGCCCGGGCTCGACGCCGTCAAGCCGTGGACCAGCCGGGAGGCCACCAGCTCCAAGACGGTGCCCGGCCGGCTGATCGTGATCGGCGGCGGCGTGGTCGCCACCGAGATGGCCACGGTGTGGCAGGCCCTCGGATCGAAGGTCACCCTGCTGGTCCGCGGCAAGGGTCTGCTGCCCCGCATGGAGCCCTTCGCCGGGGAGCTGATCGCCGAGGCGCTCACCGAGGCCGGCGCGGACGTCCGTACGGGCACGTCGGTGGAGGCGGTGACCCGGGAGAACGGGACGGTTGTGGCCGTCACCGGCACGGGGGAACGCATCGAGGCCGACGAGATCCTCTTCGCCACCGGCCGCGCCCCCCGCACCGACGACATCGGCCTTGAGTCGATCGGCCTCGACCCCGGCTCCTGGCTGCCGGTCGACGACAGCCTCCGCGTGTCCGGCCACGACTGGCTGTACGCGGTCGGCGACGTGAACCACCGTGCCCTCCTCACCCACCAGGGCAAGTACCAGGCCCGCATCGCGGGCGCGGCCATCGCCGCCCGCGCCACGGGGGAGAACCTCGTCTCCGAGCCCTGGGGCGCCCACGCCGCGACGGCCGACCACGCGGCCGTCCCCCAGGTCGTCTTCACCGACCCGGAGGCGGCGGCCGTGGGCCTGTCCCTGGCCGAGGCGGAACAGGCGGGTCACCGGGTGAAGGCCGTCGACGTGGACCTGTCCACCGTCTCCGGGGCCGGCCTGTACGCCGACGGCTACCAGGGCCGCGCCCGCATGGTCGTCGACCTCGAGGAAGAGATCCTGCGCGGCGTGACCCTCGTCGGCCCCGGCGTCGGCGAACTCATCCACTCCGCGACCATCGCGGTCGCCGGCCAGGTCCCGCTCAGTCGTCTGTGGCACGCCGTGCCGTCCTACCCGACGATCAGCGAGGTGTGGCTGCGGCTGCTGGAGGCGTACCGGGACGCCTGACCCGCGAGCCGGCCGGCACCCGCCGGCGCCGGCCGGCCTCACGCGTGCGCGGGCACCGCTGCCCGCCCGAGAGCGCGCCGAGCGGCCGGTGCATCAAGTCGGTGGGCAGGCCGAGCCCGCGGGCGCGCGGCGGTTACTCTCTCAGCCGCCAGGTCGGAAGGCCCGCAGGCCTGCCCGGCTACGGCAGCTCGAAGCCCAGTGCCCGCGCCGCCTCCTGTGGTGTCGGCTGGGCCCAGCGTTCCGCCATCGCCTGGCTGGAGGCCAGCGATCGCGGCTCGGCGCGGTCCAGGTAGAGGACGCCGTCGAGGTGGTCCGTCTCGTGCTGCACGATCCGCGCCGGCCAGCCCGTGAACACCTCGTCCAGTGCCCGTCCGTGCTCGTCCTGCCCGGTCAGCCGCACCTCGGCGGGCCGCGCCACCACCGCCTGCCAGCCCGGAACGCTCAGGCAGCCCTCGAAGAACGCGGCCCGCGCCTCCCCGACGGGCTCGTAGGAGGGGTTGACCAGCACGCGGAACGGCTGCGGCACCCGTCCGCGGGCGAGCCGCACCTCCTCCGGCACCGGTGCCGGATCCTCGATCACCGCGATCCTGAGCGGCACACCGACCTGCGGCGCCGCCAGGCCGACCCCGGGCGCCGCGCGCATGGTGACCCGCAAAGCCTCGACGAACCGGGCCAGCAGGGCGGGCTCCAGCTGACCGTCGTACGGCACCGTGCCCTGGCGCAGCACCGGGTCACCGGCCGCGACGATGGTCAACGGGAGTCCCCCGTCGAGGAGTTGCCCGACCTGCTCGGCCAGGGGTGCGCGATCGCCCGTTGTTCCCATCGCGTCAGGATGACACGCCACCCCCCACCCTTACGTGACGCACATCACGCACGTTCTCCGGGAACTGAACGCACCGCCGCCCCGACTACTGCACCGCAACGGCCACCGCTCACACCGCAACGGCCCAGACGACCTCCCGGAGAAGCCTGCCGATGACCACCGCTCCCTCGACCACCACGGACGAGGCCCCGCAGCCGGCCGCCCCGGCACCGCCGAAGAACGGCTGGGCCTCCCTGCGCCCGCTGATCCTCCGCCTGCACTTCTACGCCGGTGTGCTGGTGGCGCCGTTCCTCCTCGTCGCCGCCGTCACCGGTCTGCTGTACGCGGGCTCCTTTCAGGCCGAGAAGCTCGTGTACGACCACGAACTGACCGTCCCCGTGGGTGAGAAGAAGCTGCCGATCAGCGAGCAGGTGGCCGCCGCCCGCAAGGCCCGTCCCGAGGGCACCGTCTCGGCCGTACGCCCCTCACCCGAGGCCGACGCCACGACCAGGGTGATGCTGTCCGGCGTCCCGGGCGTCGGCGAGGGCCACGTGCTCGCCGTGTTCGTCGACCCGTACACCGCACAGGTGCGCGGCTCCCTCGAGCAGTACGGCTCGACCGGCGCGCTGCCGCTGCGTACCTGGATCGACGAGTTCCACCGGGACCTGCACCTGGGGGAGCCGGGGCGGCTGTACAGCGAACTGGCGGCCAGCTGGCTGTGGGTGATCTCGGCGGGCGGGCTGGCGCTGTGGTTCTCCCGGCGCCGCGCCCTGCGCAAGGTGCGAGGGACGAAGGGCCGGCGCCGCACCCTCGGACTGCACGGCACCGTCGGCGTCTGGGCGGCGATAGGGTTCTTCTTCCTCTCGGCGACCGGCCTGACCTGGTCCGCCTACGCCGGCGCCACCATCGACGAGCTGCGGACCTCGCTCGGCCAGGCCACCCCGTCGGTGTCGGCGGCCGCAGGCGGTGAACACGCCGGCCACGGCTCCGCCGCCGGGCAGGCGGGCGACGCCGCGCACGGCGTCGGCCTGGACAAGGTCCTCTCGGCGGCGCGGGCCGAGGGGCTGGGCGACCCGGTGGAGATCGTGCCGCCCGCCGACGCGAACTCGGCGTACGTGGTCAAGCAGGTGCAGCGCGGCTGGCCCACGAAACAGGACGCCGTCGCGATCGACCCGGCCGACGGCCGGGTCACCGACGTGGTGCGCTTCGCGGAATACCCAGTGCTCGCGAAGCTCACCCGGTGGGGCATCGACCTGCACACCGGCGTCCTGTTCGGCCTGGCCAACCAGATCGCCCTGATGCTGCTCGCCGCCTCCCTGATCCTGCTGATCGTCTGGGGCTACCGCATGTGGTGGCAGCGCGGCCGGGGCACCTCCTTCGGCCGTCCGATCCCGCGGGGTGCCTGGCAGCAGGTCCCGCCCCAGATCCTCGTGCCACTGCTGGCGGGCATCGCCGTACTCGGCTACTTCCTGCCCCTGTTCGGCATTCCGCTGGCGGCCTTCCTCGCCGTCGACATCCTGCTGGGGGAGATCGCCCACCGGCGGGGGCGGCGGTCGTACGGGACGCCGGTCGCGTAGCGGGACCGCGGACCCCGATGATGCCCGGCTCCGCACGGAGCCGGGCATCGCCAGATGCGGCGCGGTCAGCGCTGTTCGAAGTCACCCGCGAGCGCCGAGGCGATCCGCAGGTGCGACTCGGCTTCCTCGTGCCGGTTCTGCCGCTGGAGCGTGCGGCCGAGCATCAGCCGGGCGTAGTGCTCCACGGGGTCCCGCTCGACGATCGTCCGCAACTCGCCCTCGGCGCGCTGCAGTTGAGCCGAGTGGTAGTAGGACCGCGCCAGGAGCAGCCGGGGCCCGGTCTGCTCGGGCACCTCCTCGACCAGCCCGACCAGGACGCGCGCGGCGGCGGCGTAGTCCTTGGCGTCGAAGAACAGCCGCGCGCGCTCCCAGCGCTCGGCCGGGGTTCCGTGGGCGTAGTACGTGGTGTCCTGGGTCGTGTTCACTCGGTGCCTCCCTCGAGGCCGACAACCGAGTCCGTGGGCCGGATATTCCGCTGGTCGGACGGGGTCGCGACTATCGGGTCAGGGCGGCCAGCTCGGCACCGGCCCGCTCGGTGATCAGGCTCAGCACCCGGCCCGTGACGGCCAGGTCCTCCGCCGGGATGCCGTCGTAGACCCGGGTGGTGAGGGGGGCCGTCTCACCGGAGGTCGTGGCGTACAGCTCCCGCCCGGCGTCAGTGATCCGCACCTGCGACGCCCCGTCGGGGGCCACCAGTTGCGCGGCGATCAGCTGGTCGAGCACGCCGTGCACCTCCGACGCGTCGATCTTCAGCGCGCCCGTGACACCGTCGACGATCTCCCGGCGCGCGACCGGGCCGTCGGCGAGTGCGGCGAGGCGGAGGGCGACGGACTGCTGGAAGGTGATGCCGTGCCGGGCGAGCACGTTCTCCAGCAGAGCCCGGCCGGCGTAGTGGGCCAGGGCGATGACGCGGGGGTCGGCGAGGGGCGTGGTGGTGGTCATGGCTGCTCCGTCTCGTTCTCGCTGAAGGGATCAAGGGGTGCGTCGAGCAGGGCCGTCAGCTCGCGGGTGAACTCCCGGGTGCGCGCGCTGCCGAGGCCGCCGAGCGGGTCGAGGAGCTGCCCGAGGAGTCCGTGGACGACGTCGATGGCCCGCCGGGTGACATCGAGGCCCCGCTCGGTGAGGGCGAGCTGCACCGCACGCGGGTCCCGTGGGTCACGGGTGCGCTCCAGGAGGCCGGCCGTCTCCAGGGCGCGGGCCAGCTTCGACACGTAGAGCGGTTCGAGCCCGGTGTGGTCGGCGAGGCGGCGCTGGCTGGGCCGCTCGCCGGAGCGCTGCATGCCATGCAGCGAGGCGACCAGCGAGTACTGCGCGTGCGTGAGCCCCAGCGGCGCGACCGCCCGGTCGACCGCGACCCGCCACTTCATCGACAGCCGCCACACCAGGAACCCGGGCGTCGCGCCCTCGTAACCGTCGTTCATGCGAAAACAGTACATGGCTACTATGTACATGGCTACTAATCTCCTCGGCGTCCGCGAGGTGCCCTCGCGCCACGGGCCGATCGGGACGCTGACGCAGGGCCGTGCGCCGGACTAGGTTGTGCGCCATGAGCAATCTTGAGCGCGAAGCGGCCCCCTCCCTGTGCGGCGGCCGTGGCTTCGTGGTGGCGGAGCCGGTGCGTGAACTCCTCAGCCCCCGCAAGGTGAAGCTGGGCGAGTCGAGCGAGGTCCGCCGGCTGCTGCCCAACCTGGGTCGCCGTATGGTCGGGGCCTGGTGCTTCATCGACCACTACGGTCCCGACGACATCGCCGACGAGCCCGGCATGCAGGTTCCGCCGCACCCCCACATGGGTCTGCAGACGGTGAGCTGGCTGCACGAGGGGGAGGTGCTGCACCGCGACTCGACCGGCAGCCTCCAGACGATCCGCCCGCGCGAACTGGGACTGATGACCTCCGGCCGGGCCATCAGCCACTCCGAGGAGAGCCCCCGCTCGCACGCCCGTTTCCTGCACGGCGCGCAACTGTGGGTCGCGCTCCCCGACGGCCACCGCCACACCGACCCGCGCTTCGAACACCACGCCGATCTGCCGGTCGTCACGGCACCCGGCCTCACCGCCACGCTGATCCTCGGCGACCTCGACGGCGCGACGTCACCCGGCACGGCGTACAGTCCGATCGTCGGCGCCGACCTCGCCCTCACCCGGGGCGCGGACGTACGCCTCCCCCTGGAGCCGGACTTCGAGTACGCGGTCCTCTCCATGTCGGGCGAGGCCCATGTGGACGGCGTCCCGGTCCTGCCCGGCTCCATGCTCTACCTCGGCTGCGGCCGCACCGAACTGCCTCTGCGGGCGGAGTCGGACGCGGGCCTGATGCTCCTGGGCGGCGAACCGTTCGAGGAGGAACTGATCATGTTCTGGAACTGGATCGGGCGGACCCAGGAGGAGATCGAGCAGGCGCGGCGGGACTGGATGGAGGGGACGCGGTTCGGGGAGGTGAAGGGGTACGACGGGGCCCCGTTGCCGGCTCCGGACCTGCCGGTGACGCGCCTGAAGCCGCGGGGGAGGGTGCGCTGACCTGAGGAAGCGGCTGATTGGTCGGTGACGGGTGATGATGCGGCAGCCCAGCGTCCAGCACACGCCGGGCCGGGCCGCAGGGGGAGTCGCGTGAGCACGGGGCGGTCAGTACTTCCGGGTACTCTCCCGAGCCGGGCGGCCGTCGCGGGTGAGGCCGCAGGCGTCAAGCGCCGTCTTCGCGGCTGGTCCAGCGGCCATGCCCCCGCTGTCGGGGCATTTCGCCGGAGGGCCGCACGTCCTCGGTCGCCGCACGGGCGGTCGTCCCACACCGGCGCTCACGACCAGGGGCAGGTGACACGCCAGTCTGTATACACACATGTGTGCGGCGCGATCGACGCTGGACGCCGGCGCGCAGACGCGGTCCTACCAGGAGTTCTATGAAGTGACCGAGGGCTTCGACCAGGCCGTCGTCGCCGCGTGCCGCAACCCCTACCTCGCCCGCACGGTCCGCGACCTGCGCAGCGAGACCGTACGGCTGCGGCACCTGTCACACGGCGGTCCGCGTCGCATGCTCCCGTCGCTGGAGGAGCACCGCGCGACGCTGAAGGCGATCGTGCAGGGGGACGCGCAGGCGGCGGAGGCGGCCGGCCGGCACCATCTCGCGCAGACTCTCCGGGCGTTCATCGACAGTCTGACCACTCAGGACTTCGTGGTCGGCGCGGACATGCAACTGGACGTCGCCCGCCGGCGCCTCCTCTGAACTTCGCGGTCCGGCGTTCAGCCGTACCGGTGGATTCCGCATGAGGCGTGCTGTATACAGGAGCGGATACATTAGTCCTCGATGCGAGGGGCCGTCCTGTGCCGCATACCGTCGGCGCCGCCGACCTGCTGGGGTTCGCCACCGCCGCCACCGAAGCTCACGGCGTTCCCCCCGCGGACGCCCGGATACTCGCGGACACTCTGGTGACCGCGGAGCTGTGGGGTCATCCCTCTCACGGGATGCTGCGCCTGCCGTGGTACCTCGGTCGTCTCGCGAGCGGTGCGACCACCGCCGTCGCCGCCCCCGAGGTCGTGACGGACAGTGGCGCCGTCCTGGTCGTGGACGGGCGTGACGGTCTCGGTCAGGTGCTCACCGACCGTGCGGTGACCTGGGGTGTGGAGCGTGCCCTCCGGCACGGGATCAGCGCTGTCGCGGTGCGCAATTCCGGTCACTTCGGTACGGCCGCGTACTTCACCCGCAAGGCCGCCGAGCAGGGCTGTGTCGCGCTGCTGGCCACCAACGCCAGTCCCGCGATGGCCCCTTGGGGCGGCAAGGAGAAGCGGGTCGGCACCAACCCGTGGTCGATCGCCGCCCCGGGCGGTCGCTTCGGCACGGTCGTGATGGACATCGCCAACACCGCCGTGGCGCGCGGCAAGATCTACCGCGCCAAGGAGTGCGGCGAGCCGATCCCCGAGCGCTGGGCGGCGGACACGGACGGCGTGCCGACCACCGACCCGCGCCGCGCGATCGAGGGCCTGATCCTGCCGATGGCCGGCCACAAGGGGTACGCCATCTCCTTCATGTTCGACGTCCTGGCGGGCGTGCTGACCGGCAGCGCCTTCGGATCCGGCGTGGTCGGCCCGTACCGCCCCACCGGCCGAAGCGGCGTCGGGCACCTGCTGATCTGTGTCGACATCCGGTCGATGGCCGACCCGGCCGAGTTCGAGGGGCGGATGGAAGCCCTGATCGAGGAGACCAAGTCCACCCCGGCCGCCCCCGGCACTGCCGAGATCTTCGTCCCCGGCGAGCCGGAGGCCCGGACCGCCGAGCGTCTGAGCGTCGAGGGCATCACGGTCGTCGACGACACCTGGGCTGCCCTTGCGGCCGTCGCCGGCGCGACTGGTGTACCCCTGCCCACCCCCGTGACCCCACAGGAGCTGTCCGCATGATCGCGCTGACCGTGTCCCTCCAGGTCGTCCCCGGCTGCCGGGACGACTTCCTCAAGGCCATCGAGGAGAACGCCGAACGTTCCTTCACCGACGAACCCGGCTGCCGCTCTTTCGACGTCGTCTGCGACCTGGCCGACGACCACCACTTCGTCTTCCACGAGCTCTACGACGACGAGGCCGCTGTCGACGCCCATCGCGCGGCACCCCACTTCAAGGTGTGGCGCGACGCCGCGGCCAAGTACGTCGTGCCCGGCAGCCAGGTCAACACGCTCTCCCATCGCCTGTTCCACCACTCCTGAACTCCCGCACTCCCGAACGGAGCCGCCGCATGTGCACCCAGCCCGCCGCACCGAACCTGCTCATCCACCCGGACGAGGTCGAACGCTTCGACCGTGGCGGGGGAGTGGCCACCGTCCCCTACGTCGGCAAGTGGAACTCCGAGAAGGCCGTCATCACCACCGGCCAGACCGTCTTCCAGCGGGGCACCGGCCTGCCCCTGCACAGCCACAACGTCGAGGAGTCGGTCCTGATCCTCGAAGGCGAGGCGACCGCCGAGATCGACGGTGAGTTCGTCGACCTGGAGGTCGGTCAGGCGACCTGGGTCCCGGCGGGCATCCCGCACCGGTTCTTCAACCGGGGAGAGGGCGTCATGCGGATCTACTGGGTCTACGGCGGCCGGGACGTCACCCGCACCATCACCGCCACCGGCGAGACCTTCGAGCACCTCTCGGAGCACGACAAGGGAGGGGCGCCCACCGCATGAGCGCCACCATACGCACCATCAACCCCGCCACGGGACAGGCGCTCGCCGAGTGCGAAGCCTGGGACGCCGTGCGGATCGAGGCGGCGGTGGTGCCGGAACACGCCGGAGACCTGCCTTCTGCCGGCGGCAGAACACCGGCCCGACCGGGCTCGACGATCACTACTGTCCAGGCGCATGACGACGGTTACCACGCGCACGATCGAATACGCCGCCGACGGCCTGATGATGATCGGGCACCTCGCGCTCCCGGCCGGTGTCGACCGCCGGCCCGCGGTCCTGCTCGGGCCCGAGGGCGTGGGGCTCAGTGACGTCGAGCGCCGTCGGGCCGATGCGCTCGCCGAGCTGGGATACGTGGCGCTGGCCTTCGACCTCCACGGCGGGCGCTACTTGGGCGACCCTGAGGAGATGTTGGCCCGTTGCACGCCGCTGCTCGCCGACCCCGACCGGATGCGAGGCATCGGCCACGCGGCGCTCGACGTGCTCCGCGCCGAGCCACGGACCGACCCGGACCGGATCGCCGCCGTCGGCTACGGCACCGGCGGCGCCATCGCGCTGGAACTCGGGCGCGACGGCGTCGGCCTGCGCGCGATCGCGACAGTCAACGGACTGACCACGGGCCGGCCAGAGGAGACGGCGCGCATTCAGTGCCCGGTGTGGGCCGGGGTCGGGTCGGAAGACCCGATCATGCCGCCCGCGCAACGGGACGCGTTCACCGCCGAGATGCAGGCTGCGGGCGTCGACTGGCGCCTCGTGGTCTACGGCGGCGCCTTGCACGCCTTCCATCACCCACCGGTCGACCACATCGTGCTTCCCGGAGTCGGTCATCACCCTCAGCACGCGCAGCGGGCTTGGCGGGACGTCGTCGGCCTGCTCGCCGAGTGCCTGCCCATAACGGAGTGATCTGGGCGGACTTATCCTGCGCCCGGGCGACGGCCGACACGGGTGACCTGTGGGCAGGGCTCCGCGCACCGCGCGCGTAGCCCTGCCAGGTCCGGCCGGCGGAGCCGGAACCCCGGCCACCGGAGAGGGACGCGACGCGCCTACTGAGCCATCTCGTACGTGCCGGACAGCGCCTCGACCCGCTGCCAGACGCGCTCCGTGCGCGCCTCGTCGACGACCGGCCGCCGGACCGAGGCCAGTGCCCATGCCTGCTGCTGCCCGGTCGCCGAGTCCTTGCCGTGCAGTTCGACGGCGTGCCCGGAGAAGTCCCGTACGAGGACGGCGAAGAGTTCGTCGAGCACGTCCTCGTCGAGTCCGGTCAGGCCGGCCTGCTCCAGGACGAGCTGCCCGTGCACCACGAGCGCGAACAGCTGGCCGATCGACAGGACGAGGTCGAGGTCGCGGCTCTGCTCCGCGTCGGGCGCGGCCGTGGTGACGAACTCGCAGAGTGCGTCAGCCTGTTCGCGCAGGCGAGCGACGTTGGGCAGGTGCGCGTACGCCTCGAAGGCCGGGCGCCAGTCGTGGAAGCGGACCGAGCCCAGGCCCCGGGCCGGTCCCTGCCGGAACAGGAAGTCGTCGTCGGCCGCGTCGAGACGGGTCGGCACACTCGGGTACTCGGCCGGGTCGAGGAGGTGGTTGCGCATGAACTTCAGGATCAGCGCAAGGTTGACGTGGACCGTGCCCTCCAGCTTCGGCAGGCTGCGTATCTCCACGGCCGCCTGGCTGAAGTAGTTGTCCTTCTCGAACCCCTTGGCGGCGATGACGTCCCACATCAGGTCGATGACCTTCTCGCCCTCCGTGGTCACCTTCATCTTCGTCATCGGGTTGAAGAGCAGGTAACGGCGGTCGTCCGGACCGGCGGAGCGGAAGTAGTCGACGGCGCGGTCGCTGAACAGCTTCATGCCGACGAGCCTGACGTAGGCGTCGGTCAGTTCGCGCCGCACGTGCGGGAAGGCGGTGACCGGGCGGCCGTAGAGGACGCGGTTGCTCGCGTGGGTGACGGCCTCGTACATCGCGTGCTCGCAGATGCCGATCGAGGCGGTGCACAGGTTGAACTTGCCGACGTTGACCGTGTTGAGGGCGGCGTCGAAGGCCGCGCGGCCGGTGTGCAGGACGTCGGCGGGCGCTACGGGATAGTCCTCCAGGCGGAACTCGCTGACGAACTTGGACGAGTCGACGACGTTCTTGACCAGGTGATAGGCCGGATGACGGCTGTCGGCGGCGAAGAACACGTAGCCGTCGGGACCTTCGACGTCGGTACGGCGGCCGAAGACGGAGACGAGTCCGGCGGCGTTGCCGTTGCCGATGTAGTACTTGGAGCCGGTGGCGCGGAAGCCGCCGTCGCCGTCGGGCTCGAGCAGCATGTCGGTGGAGTAGATGTCGGCGCCGTGGGCCTTCTCGGACAGGCCGAACGCGAACACCTCTCCCTGCGAGAGGAGTTCCGCGGCGCGGGCGCGGGCGGCGGCGTTGTCGCTCTGCCAGACCGGGCCGAGGCCGAGGATGGTGACCTGCCAGGCGTACCAGTAGTCCAGGCCGTAGAAGCCGAGGATCTCGTTGAGCGCGGCGATCCGGGCGGTGTCCCACCGCTTGTCCGGCTCCCCCTCTCCCGCGGTCGACGACGGCGTCAGGAAGGTGGCGAACAGGTTCTCCTTCGCGGCGAAGGCGAGGAAGTCACCGAGCCAAGCGCGGGTCCGGTAGTCCTCGATCAGCTGCCGCTTCCCGCGGTCCTCGAACCAGTCGACGGTGGCACGCAGCAGGCGGCGTGTCTCGGGGTCGAAGTGCGCGGGGTCGTAGGTGCGTGGGTTGAAGAGCAGTTGGTCAACCATGGTGAGGACCCCTGTCGGTGGGTGGACGGGTGGCAATGGAAAGGTTGGGCGGCCGGAGAGGAGGAGCAGCCGTGGCCGGTGCGGTGGAGCGGTCAGTGGCCGGGGTCGAACCGGGCCAGCGTGGCGAGCACGTCGTCCAGCCAGCCGATCATCATCCGCTCGTACGCGATACCGCCGCGCAGTACGACGTGCTGGAGCTCCCGCTCCGCGTCCAGTGGCGCTTGTGGAGCGGCCGCGGCCGCTTCGGGCCCCGTGAAGTCCCGCTCCTCGCCTGCCAGATAGTGCGCCAGCCGGTCCCGGTGCGCCTGCCGGTGCCGCTCCACCTCGCGGATCAGGGCAGCCGGGTCGTCGAAGGCGGCACCCCGGATCTTCACCGCCAGGTCGTGGCGGACGCTCTCCGGCTCGATCGGATCGTGCAGCCACGAGGACAGCGCGGCCCGGCCGAGGTCGGCGACGGAGTACTCCTTCTTGTCCGGCCGCCCTTGCTGCGGGACGTCCCGGGCCTCGACCCAGCCGTCGCCCTCCATGCGCTTCAGTACGCGGTAGATCTGTTGGTGGGTCGCGGTCCAGAAGTAGCCGATGGACCGTTCGAAACGCCGGGCGAGCTCATAGCCGGATCCCGGCTTCTCCAGGAGCGACACCAGGATCGCGTGCTCGAGTGCCATGACGACGATCGTGCTATGCAACTCGTTGCATAGCAAGTCTCACCCATGACGATGCGACGCGGCTCACGTCCGCACGTGCGCCCCTGTCATTCCCGTCCCGGCAGCGCCTGCTCGAACCAGACGACCTTGCCCGTGCTCACCCTCGTCGCCCCCCAGCGCTCGGCCAGCTGGTCGACCAGGAACAGTCCCCGGCCGCCCTCGTCGCTCGGCCTCGCGTGCCGCATCCTCGGCACCTGCGGCGAGTCGTCGCCCACCTCGCAGCGGAGTACGTCCGTGCGGAGCAGACGCAGGGTGACCGGCCGGGACGCGAAGCGTACGGCGTTCGCCACCACCTCGCTGACCAGCAGTTCGGCCGCCTCCACCATCGAGTCGAGGCCCCACTCGTGCAGTGTCCTTCGCGTCAGCCGGCGTGCCTGCCGCGCTGTCTGCGGGCGTGGAGCCATGTACCAGTACGCCACCGTCTCCGGCAGGATGCCCTCGAACCGGGCCGCGAGCAGTGCGATGTCGTCGTCCCGGTCGCGCGTGCCCAGCGTGCCGAGTGCCTGGTCGCACAGCACCTCCAGCGACGGGGGATCGTTACCGGCACCGGAGGCGCGCAGGTGTGCGCACAGCCGCTCCACCCCGGACAGCACGTCCGAGTCGCGGGATTCCACGAGCCCGTCGGTGTACAGCAGCAGAGTCGCTCCGGACGGCGCGTGCAGCTCGGTGGAGTCGAAGCCGCTGCCGCCGACGCCGATCGGCGCTCCGGGCGGGATCCGCAACACCTCCTCCCGGCCGTCCGTGTGGAGGAGCACCGGGGGCGGGTGACCGGCGTTGGCGACCAGCAGCCGATGCAGTACGGGGTCGTACATCGCGTACAGACAGGTCGCCATGTGCTCGCTGCCCAGCCGCTCCGCCTGCTCGTCGAGGTGGTGCAGGACCTCGTCGGGGGGAAGGTCGAGACCGGCCAGGGTCTGCACGATGGTGCGCAGTTGGCCCATGATGGCGGCCGACGTCAGGGAATGGCCCATGACGTCGCCGATCACCAGCGCGACACGGTTGCCGGGCAGGGGGATCGCGTCGTACCAGTCGCCGCCCACCTGGGAGGCCCGCGAGGCGGGCAGGTAGCGGCTTGCCAGCCGGACTCCGGTCGGCTCCGGCAGTGCCGGAGGGAGCATCGTGTGCTGCAGCGCGGCGGCGACCGATGTCTCGCGGAGGTGGAGCGCGGCCTTGTCGACGCCGAGTGCGGTGTGGGTGGCGAGCTGGGAGGCGACGAGCAGGTCGTCCTCGGTGAAGGCGGGCCGGTCGGGGCGGCGGACGAGGACGACGCTGCCCATGACGTGGCAGCGGCCGTGCATCGGGGCGATGATCAGCCGCGATCCGGGTCGCGCCGCACCGGGAACGCTCACCGGTCCCAGCAGTTCGGCCAGGGCGGGAGCCACGCCTGGGGCGTCCCCCGGGGCGGGCTTCCCGGCGCGCAGCAGCGCGGCCAGCCGGCCGTCGGCGGCCGGGCGTACGACGTCCGCCGGTCGCACGTCCGCCAGGGTCTCGGGGGTGAGACCGGGTGCGCGGGTTGCCGGATCCCTCGGCGGCGCCCGGTCGGTGCTGTGCAGTCGCAACATGGCCGGGGAGACAGGACCCTCGTCCCCTGCCGGCAGCGGATCGGACAGATGGACGAAGACCGTGTCGGCGAAGGACGGGACGGCCGCCCGGCACAGTGCGTGCAGCGTCTCGTCGAGGTCGATGCCGCGGGCGATCCGGCGCGTCGCCTCGTCGAGGTAGCGGAGCCGGTCGGTCTGCGGCCCGCGGACCTGTGGCCGGCGTGGCGGCGTGACGTGCTCCTTCGCCCTGGCCTTCCTGCCGGGGTGTTCATGAGCTCCGAGGTGCTTCGTCACAGTGTCGCTTCCGTCCGCGTGGGCCCCCGCCGGTGCGTGCGGTCAGCCGCGTCGTCGGCAGCGCAGGAAGATCTGCACTTCGGGCGGTACGTCGGCGCTCGCGGGTGCGTAGGTGTAGGAGGCCTCCTCGATGATCTCGAAGCCGGCCGCCTCGACGGTCTCCCTCAGCTCGTCCCGCAGGTACCCGGACACCCGGATGGTCTTTCCGAGGAACGGGATCGAGAAGTCGTCCACGTCGGCCTCCACCATCGACAGCGCGAACATGCCGTCGGGTACCAGCAGATGGCGGACGGTCCGCAGCGCGAGGGGGATCTCGGCGCGCGGCAGCATGAGCAGGGAGAAGAAGGCGGCCACCGCGTCGAACCGGCCGAGGTCGCAGGGTCCTCCCGGCCGCAGATCGGCGATGTCTACCTGGTGGAAGGTGCCGCCGGGCACGTGCTCACGGGCCAGGGCGACCATCCCGCCCGACAGGTCGACGCCGGTGACCTCGAAGCCCGCCTCCGCCAGCTGCCGGGCGGTCGGGAGCCCGGTGCCGCATCCCAGGTCCAGCACGCGGGACCCGGCCGGCAGGCAGTCCACGAGCCACTCGGTGGCCGCGACCTGCCCTTCCTTGTGCGGGAAGGCCTCGTCGTACTGGTTGCCGATGGCGTCGAAGGCCTCCGCCTGGCCGGTGCGGTCAGGCACTGTGTCCTCGTAGCCCAGGTCACCGGGAGGGCTGCTGCTCACGTGCGTTCCCCCTTGCTCATCTTGCGTAATTTTTCCACATATCGCCGCGATCGGTCCGGGCGGCGTCCCGCATGCGCACGGTATCCCTTCCACAGCGCAATGTAAGGGGCGATGAAAGGCTGAGTGCTTCGCCGCCGGGATTGATCCACGGGGATACCCGGCCACGCCGGCACATGCTCTTGAGTCTCCCGTAGGGGGAGACAGCAAGGTGGGGACATGGACGGCGACACGCTCTACTCGATCGGTCAACTGGCCCGGCGGACCGGCCTGACGGTCAAGACCATTCGGTTCTACTCCGATCACGGAATCGTGGCGCCGACGGACCGCAGCCCGGCCGGCTACCGCCTCTACAGCATCGACGCCGTCGCGCGTCTGGACCTCGTGCGGACCTTGCGGGACCTGGGGGTGGACCTCTCCACGATCCGAAGGGTCGTGGACCGGGAACTCTCGCTTCCCGAGGTCGCCGCAGCGCACGCCGAAGCCCTGGGCGTGCAGATCCGCGTCCTGCGCCTGCGGCATGCGGTGCTGACGGCGGTGGCCGAGCGCGGGCTCACTGCTGAAGAGACGGATCTCATGCACAAGCTGGCCAAGCTGTCCGAGGACGAACGCCGACGTCTGATCGAGGACTTCCTCGATGCCGCCTTCGGCAGTCCCGGGCCCGGTTCCGCGCCGGCGGGGATCAGGCGCTCGATGACCCCGGAGATGTCCGGCAGCCCCGAGGCGGAGCAGGTCCGGGCATGGGTGGAGTGGGCCGAACTGGCCGCAGACCCGGATTTCCGCGCCCTCGTGCGGCGGACGGCCGAGGACCACGCCGCCGAACAGGCACAGGGCGACACCGCGGGCCCGCGCCGCGACCTCGCTGCACTGGTCCGTGACCGGGTGGGCCCCGCCCTGGAGGCGGGTATCGCCCCGACTTCACACCGAGCCGATCCGGTCGTCGCGGCGCTTGCGGCTCATCATGCGCATGCTCTCGGGCGCCCCGACGGCGCCGAGCTGCGCCGGCTGCTGCTGGCCCGGCTGGAGAGTGTGAGCGACCCACGCTGGGATCGCTACCTCCGGCTGCTCGCGGTGATCAACGGCTGGCCCGCTCCCGAGACCCTGGTGCCGTTGTTCAACTGGTCCATCGAGGCCGTGCGCGTGCGGATGGAACGGTAGTGGGCCGGGGATCGTCGGCGCGGGGGCGGAGCACCGCCGCATACGATCGGCGGGTGAACGACAGCGCCGTCCTGCACGCGGGCGCGACGCCGTCCGCTCCCGCCCTGGTCCTTCGTCCCTGGTGCGAGGAGGACGTCGCCGCCCTCGTCGCCGTGTTCCGGGATCCCGTCCTGCGCCGCTGGACCGGCTGGGCCGTCGAAGACGAGGGCGATGCCATGCGGTGGGTGCGAGGGCAGGAGCGGGGCTGGGCAGCGGGGGACCGGTTCGGGTTCGCGGTCCTCGAAGCACAACCCGACTCGCCCCGCGGGCGGTTGGCGGGCAACGTGGTCCTCAAGGAGGCATCCTTCGGAAAGCCGTCGGCCGAGGTGGGGTACTGGACCGCCGCCCACGCCCGCGGCCGGGGTGTGGCGCCGCGTGCTCTGGAGGCTCTCACCGGCTGGGCCTTCGACGTCCTGGGGGCCCACGGGCTGGAGCGCCTGGAACTCCTGCACCAGGTGGACAACCCGGCCTCGTGCCGCGTGGCGTGCAAGAGCGGGTACGGGCTCGACGCGGTCCTGCCTCCGGCACCGCCCTCGTTTCCCCGCGAGGGGCATCTGCACCTGCGGCGCCGCGATGCCTGAGTTCCGCTCGGCAGAACTGTTCGAGGGGCAAACCGGCTCCGCGCCGGGCCGCCCCTCGGCGTGCGATCGGGAGACCTGCCGAGTGCGGTCCCGTCAGCCGTTCAGCCGTTCAGCCGTTCAGCCGTTCAGGGGCGCGACCGTCACCTTGTCGATGTCCGGCGCGTACGCCGTCGGGTTGCCGAACGTGATGGTGTTGACGCCCGCCTTCAGAGTGACCGGTACCGGCAGGTCCCAGAAGTTGGACCAGCTGTAGGAGTTGCGGAACATGACCTGTTGGGACGTGTCGTTGACGGTGCTGTCCGCTGCCCGGGAGATGACGTTGGTGTTGTGGTTCCCGGACCATGAGACGCGCGGTCGTGCGTGGGGTGTGCTCGGTTCGGGGCATGTGCGTCCTCCGCCTCCCGCGTCGCTGCGGGAGGATGGTGAGTGGACCCGGGGGCCCGGGTGGACCGGGCGGACCGGAGGGTGAAGGCCCGAGGCGCGCGTGGAGTCGCGCCCCGGAGATCGTGGCGCGGGCTACTTGACGGCGCCGCTGGTGATCCCGGCGACGATCCGGCGCTGGGCGATGACGAAGACGGCCACCATCGGAAGGCTCATCATCACGACGTAGGCGAAGATGAGGTGCCAGTTGTTCAGGTACAGCTGGGCGCTCGCGACCTGGTACAGGTTGAGCGGGAGCGTGGCCTTCTCCCCGCCGCCCAGCACGAAGAACGCGTAGAAGACGTCGCTCCAGGCGAAGAGCATCACCATGATCGTCGCGGTGGCGATGACGGGGCGCAGGAGCGGCAGGATCACCTGGAAGAACACCCGGGCCGGACCGGCGCCGTCCATGCGCGCGGCCTCCTCCAGTTCCTCGGGGAGGTTCCGGATGAAGCCGGTCATGAAGAAGATCGATGTGGACAGGTACATCCCCGTGTAGACCGCGATCATCCCCAACTGGGTTCCCGCCAGACCGAGTTGACGCAGCTCCATGACGATGGTGATGACGGCGGGCGGCAGCAGGAGGCCGCTGATGCTCAGCGCGTACAGCGCGCCGGTCAGGCGGCCCTTGCGGCGGGCGAAGACCCAGGCGGCGCCGGCGCCCAGCAGCAGCACGAGGACCACGGAAGGGACCACGACCAGCAGGCTGTTGACGAAACCCTGGACGACCTTCCCCTGGTCGAAGGTCTGCTGGTAGTTCTCCGCGGCCTGCACCCGGTGCGGCAGCGAGAGGTTGGGCTTGATCGCCTCCGCCTGGGGCTTCACGGAGGTCACCGCGACGAGCCAGAGCGGGATGCCGATGGTGACGGCCGCGATGAGCAGGACGGCGGCCGGCTGCAGCCAACGCGCAGGGCGCCTGCGGGCGGGAGCGAACACGGTGGTCGCGGTCACTGGTCGTTCTCCCTCCGGCGCAGGCCGACGATCACGGGCACGGCGAGGACGACGACCACGAGGAAGAGCACCAGGCTCATCGCGGACGCCTGGGCGTACAGGCCCTGGCCGAAGATGCGGAACATGTAGATGTTGAACACCTCGGTCTCGCCGCCCGGACCGCCGCCGGTGGTCGCCTGGACGATGTCGAAGGTGTTCATGGAGCCGATCAGTGCGGTCGTCACGTTGAACGTCACCGCGGGCGCCAGCAGCGGGAACCTGATCGACCAGAAGGTGCGCCAGGCGCCGGCCCCGTCGATCCGGGCGGCCTGCAGCACGTCACCGGGCATGCTCTTCAGGCCCGCGAGGTAGATCAGCATGGCCAGGCCCATCCACTTCCAGCCGTGGACGAGGGTCACCACGACCAGGGTCCAGGCCGTCGACCCGAGCCAGGGCGTGTCGACCTGGTGCCCGGCGAGGGACGACAGCACGCTGTTGAGCGCCCCGTCCTGCGCGAGCAGGGCCCGGAAGATGTAGCCCACGGCCAGGGCGGAGATCAGTACGGGCAGGAAGAACACCGCCCTGAAGAAGCGGTTGAAGCGGGTGTCCCGCTCCAGCAGCAGGGCCAGACCCAGACCGAAGCCGTTCTGGAACACGGCCACCAGGACCGCGTACTCCAGGGTGATGCGGAGGTCGCGGACCATCGAGCCGTCGTCGAGGATGGTGTCGAAGTTCGACAGGCCCACGAAGCCGATCCGCGGGTGGAACGCCGACCAGTCGGTGAACGGGTAGACGAAGTTCAGCAGGTTCGGCAGCAGGAAGAACGCACCGAACACGGCGAGCGCGGGAAGCGCGAACCACCACGGCTGGTCGGCCTTCCTGCGGACACGCTCGCGCCGGCCGCGACGGGGCGATGCGCTCCGGTCCTTCGCGCGCGTGGCGTCGATGATGCCCCTGGTGGCGGTGTCCACCACTCTCCTACCTCCGGATGCGGGTCCCCGGGCGCGCCGCCGACGGCGGCCCGGGAAGCGGGCTGGGAAAAGGGCGACGGTCAGAAGCCGGAGACGCCACGCGCCTTGAGCACCTGCTCGAACTGGTCCTGGGCGGCCTGAGCGACCTGCCGGGGCGACTTCTTGCCGTAGATCATGTCGGCGAGGGCGAGGTGCATGTCGGGCGCGGTCAGTGCCTTGACCTGGAAGACACCGGTGGCGGAGGGCAGCGCCTCGGCCTGGGCGATCGCGGTCTGCGGCAGGCCGCCGGGGTTGGGCACCGACGGCTGCACCGAGACGAGCTTGTTCGCCTTGATGTAGTCCGGGTAGTCCTTGCCGAGCCAGAAGGACAGGAACTGCCGGGCGGCGTTCTGCCGCTTGGTGTCGCCGGTCCTGAAGGCGACGACGCCGTTGGTCTGGTCGGGTGAGTACTCGGCCTGGGCGGCGCTGTTGGCGATGGGGAACCAGCCCAGCTTCCTGTCCATCTCCTCAGTGCTGGAGGTGGCCTGTATCTGGGACTGCAGCGAGGTGACGTTGAGCGCCATCGCGGCACTGCCGTCCATGAGCGCCTTGCCCTGGTCGACGAACGTGGCCGTCTTGTAGTTCTTCTGCGCCAGGCCGCCGTCGAGGACCTTCGTCTTGTACTTGGTGACGGCGTCGACGATGGTCTTGTCGGTCCAACTGGCCTTGTTCTTGTTCAGCTTGTCCCAGAACGTCTGCGGCAGATCCGTCATCTGCACCTGCACCTGCCACTGCAGGGGCCACTTGTCGCCGCCGACTTCGAAGAAGGGGGCCACGCCCGTCTTGGACTTGATCTTCGAGGCGGTGGCGAGGAGGTCGTCGTAGCTCTTCGGCATCGCGGTGATGCCGGCTTTCTTGAAGACGTCCTTGTTGTAGTAGACGCCGAGGACCGCGGGGCTGGTGACGATGGCCGCGTAACGGTGGCCGTCGACCTGGCCGAGGCCCTGCTCCGTCTTGCCGAGCTTTTGGACCCAGTCCTCCTTGTCGAGCTGGAGCAGGTTCCGCTGCGGCTGGATGAACGGCAGGGTGCTGCCCGTGGGCTGCCAGAACATCAGGTCCGGCTTGACGCCCGAGGCGAGCTTGGTCGGGACGTTCGACTCGTAGGGGTCGGGGACGACCTCAGTGCTGATCTTGGCCCCGGTGGCCTTCTCGAACGCCTCGATGGCCTGCTTGGGCTGCCCGACGCTGTTCTGGGCCGTCCACATGGTGAGTTGGACACCCTTGAGGTCGGCGGTCGGGTCGACCGATCCCTCGGGAGCGGCGCCGGTTCCGCCGGCGGTGCTGTCGCTGCAGGCGGTGGCGGTCAGGCCGAGCAGACAGGCGGTGATGAGGACGGAGACGGCTCTTCTCATGGCGAGATCCTCGGTCGTAAGGAGCGGGAGGTCGGTGCGCTGCTGTGGACAGGGGCGATGGCTGCGGCGTACGGGAAGAGGTCGGAAGGCGACGTGGGGCCGCAGGGCGCGGTCCGGCTCATGTGCGGGGCGGGCCCGCGCTCTCCCTGAGGACGAGGGCGGGTTCGGCCGGCACCGCCGCGGGCGCCTGTTGATCGGGGTCGAGCCGGGCACGCAGCAGCCCGAAGGCGGCGCGGCCCAGCCCCTGGAAGTCCATACGGACCGTCGTGAGGGACGGGGTGACGTAGGCGGAGTGCGGAGCGTCGTCGAACCCGATGACGCTGACGTCCTCCGGGACCCGCCGGCCGGCGCGGTGCAGGGCCCGCAGGACGCCGAGCGCCAGGTCGTCGTTGCCGCAGAGGATCGCGGTGGCCTCCGGGTTCCGGGCGAGCTTCTTCCCGGCCTCGTATCCGGCTCGGGCGTCCCAGCCCTTGCCGGACGGCTCGGGAGCGGCGACGCCGGCCGATTCCAGGGCCTGGCGCCAGCCCTCGGCGCGCGGTCCCACCGAGCCCCGTGATCCGGTCGAGGCGGGAATCGCCACGTAGTGGACGGTGCCGTGCCCCAGCGACAAGAGGTGTTCGGTGGCGGCACGGGCCGCCTCGCGGTCGTCGGCCCACACGGCGGGCAGACCCGGTGGGCTGCCCGCGGGCGGCGCCTCCACGACCGCCGCGCACGGCACGTGGGCCGGTACGCGATCCAGGGCGGCCGCGCCGACACGGTCGAAGCCGATGACCACGAGGCCGCCACCGGCATCGGCGGCCGAGGCGATCGTGCGGTCCAGGTCGTCCTCGGGAGTCAGGACCCGCACGCCGAGCGTGTGGCCCGCGGCGCGGGACGCCTCCTCCAGGCCCTGCAGGGTGGCCGCGTAACCGTAGAGCAGGGTGTTCGAGGTGAGGACGGTGATCGACCGGTTCACGCCGCTGGCCAGCGCGAACGCGGTGGCGTTGCGCCTGAAGCCCAGGGCGTCGATGGCCTCCCGCACCCGCTTGCGTGTCGCGTCCCGGACGTTCGGGTGGCCGTTGATGACCCTCGAAACGGTCTGGTAGGAGACGCCCGCCGCCTGGGCGACATCGCGGATGCTCGCGGCCTTGTGCTGTCCCTCAGGGGGGCCGGAGGAGTTGCCCGACCTTGTGTGACCGGTCACAAACATGCGAGGATTGTGAGCGGTCACAACGCGGGCGTCAAGAGACCGCGAGCGCGGAATCCGCTCCACGGCACATCCGCCACCGGGGCCCGGCTTCGTCGCCGTCGGCGAATCCCCAGATCAGCCCACGCAGACCGTCGCAGGACCACTTCATCCCGGAAGGGGAAGCGCGTTGGCCGCTACCGTCGAGACAGACAAGGGCTCCTGGGTCTGGTCGCATCCGGAATCCGGCCTGCACGCCGTCGTGGGTGCCACCGGAGCGGTGAGGCTGGGAAGACCCGGTCAGGACTGGGCACGCCTGGTCCCCCTCGTCGAGGTCACCGCCACCGGCCACGGACGCATGTGGTCGGGGGAGCGGTTCATCGAGACGGCCATCGGCGAGCGCCTGACCTACGGGGGGCACGAGACGGTCCGGCGCGGCGACGGGGAGTGCACGACGATCCGGCTGCTGGATGCCGAGACCGGGCTGGCCGCCCACGTCACCCTCGAAACCCGTGCGGGCAGCCGGTGCCTGCGGGCCCGGGTCCGCCTCTTCAACGAGGGTGGCGCGGCGCTGCGGCTGGAGAGCGTCTCCACCCTGGCCCTCGGTGGCGTCACCGACGGGGCGGGCGGTCTCGACGACCTGACCCTGCACTGGGCGGACAACGACTGGCTCGCCGAATGCCGGTGGCGGCAGGACGGGTTCCGCGAGCGGGTGGTCCCGCTGAGCCGCTCCGCCCACGGTCACGAGGGCAGGGGCTGCTTCGAGCGGTACTCGCAGGGGAGCTGGTCCACCGGCCGCCACCTCCCCGTGGCCGGCCTCACCGACTCCGAAGGCAGCGCCTGGCTGTGGCAGATCGAGTCCAGCGCGGGCTGGCGCTTCGAGACGGGGGAGCGCGAGGGCGCGGCCTACGTGGCCCTGTTCGGTCCGGACGACGCGCACCACCAGTGGTGGCACACCCTGGCTCCCGGCGAGGAGTTCCACACCGTCCCGGCCGTCCTCGTCCACACGGAGACCGGCGGACTGGACGCGGCCTTCGGCGAACTCACCGACCACCGCCGGAGCATCCGCCGCGACCACCCTGACCACCGCACGCTACCGGTGATCTACAACGACTACATGAACACCCTCATGGGTGACCCCACCACCGAACGGCTCCTGCCGCTGATCGAGGCGGCGGGTGCGGCCGGTGCCGAGGTGTTCGTGATCGACGCGGGCTGGTACGACGACGACGAACAGGGCTGGTGGGACGCCGTCGGCGCCTGGGAGCCCGCTCCCCGCCGTTTCCCGGGCGGTCTGCCCGAGGTCCTGGACGCGATCAGAGCGCACGGGATGACCCCGGGGCTCTGGCTCGAACCCGAAGTCGTCGGCGTCCGCAGCCCCCTGGCGCGCACCCTGCCTCCCGAGGCGTTCTTCCGGCGCGGCGGTCTGCGTGTCACCGAACACGGGCGGCATCACCTGGACCTGCGTCACCCGGCCGCCCGAGCCCATCTCGACGAGGTCGTGGACCGGCTGGCCGGCGAGTGGGGCGTCGGCTACCTGAAGCTCGACTACAACATCAACATCGGTCCCGGCACGGAGAACGGCTCCGAGAGCGCGGGTGCTGGCCTGCTCGGCCACCATCGCGCCCATCTCGACTGGATGGCCGCGCTCCTCGACCGGCATCCCGGCCTCGTCCTGGAGAACTGCGGGTCGGGCGGGCTGCGCATGGACTACGCGCAGCTGGCCGTGGCCCAACTGCAGTCCACCAGCGACCAGCAGGACATCCTGCGCTGTCCGCCCATCGCCGCCGCGGCCGCCACCGCCGTGACACCGGAGCAGGCCGCGATCTGGGCCTACCCCCAGCCGGACCACACGCTCGACGAGATCGCCCTCACTCTCACCGGGGCCCTGCTCGGCCGCGTCCACCTCTCCGGCTTCCTCAACCTGATGAGCCCCGAGCAGTCCGGCCTGGTCCGCTCGGCGATCTGCGTGTACAAGGAACTCCGGCCGGAGCTCGGCGGGGCGCGGCCGTTCTGGCCTCTGGGGCTTCCCGGCTGGGAGGACGAGTGGATCGCGCACGGACTGTGCAGTCGAGGGGCCACGTTCCTCTCCGTCTGCAGGCGGGCACCGGACAACGCCGCAGCACCCGCCCCGAGCAGCACCCTCGCCCTCCCTCACCTGCGGGGTAGGCCCGTCCGGCCCGTGGTGCTGTATCCGCCGGCAGCCGATGCCGCCGTGGAGTGGGACGCGGACGCGGGGCGGCTCACCGTCTCCCTGCCGCGCGCGAACACCGCCGTCCTCCTCCGGCTGGAGTCGTCGGCCGCGGACTCGCCGAGATGACGCGGTACGGGACAGCGGCCCGCAGGGGCACGCCCCCGGAACACCGGGTCGCCCCGGTTCTCACGGACCGTCCGAGGAGTCCTGTGCCTGAGGATCGAGCGACTGCAGGTGACGGCGGAGCCAGCGCTCGGTGTTGCTCACGTGCAGCAGGGCGGCGGCCTGACTGAGGGCGGGGTCGCGGGTGCACAGGGCGTCGAAGATCGCCTGGTGTTCGGCCAGGGTCCGCTCGGACGACCGGTCGTCGACCTGGCCGCGCCAGATGCGGGCGCGCAGGGTGTGCCCGGAGATGCCCTCGAGCAGGGAGAGCAGGGTTTCGTTGCCGGTGGCCGCGACCACCGCCCGATGGAAGGCGGCGTCGTGCGCGTTGAGCTGCTCGACGTCGTCACGGGCTTCCCGCATGGCGTCCAGGTGCCGCTCGACATCGGCCAGTTGCTCGTCCGTGATCCGGCCGGCGGCGAGCCCGGTGGCGAGCGGTTCGAGCAGCCGCCGCACCTCCATCAGATCCAGCAGCGCGCCCTTGTCGCTCTGGAGGAGCTCCACCGCGCCGCCCAGGCCCTCCAGGAGCAGGCTCGGCTGGAGACTCGTCACGTACGTGCCGTCTCCTCGGCGGACCTCCAGCACCCGGGCGACGGACAGCGCCTTGACCGCCTCGCGGGCGAGGTTGCGCGAGAGCCCCAGCTGCGCCGCCAATTCCGGTTCCGGCGGCAGCTTCGCGCCCGGGGGCAGCGCCCCCGAGCGGATGAGCTCACGGATCTGCTCTATGGCCTTGTCCGTCAGGGACAACCTGAGCTCCCTCCGCGAGCGCCGCTGCGGGGCCCCTTACGCGAAACCGGCAGGTGGGCCGTCACATGTGGCGCCGATGATACCGGCAGGACCGGCCGGAGATCCCCGGGCGTGTCCGGGGCGGAAACGTCTTGCCCGGTCCGGTCGTCCGGGACGTGCTGACGAAGGGCCGCCGCCGGCATGGGCGGCCCTTCGTCAGGAGGCGAGCCCGCCTGCCGGGCCGTTCTCGCGCGCGCCGTTCGTGGACTCCAGGTGCTCCCGCAGCCACTGCTCGGTGTTGCTGACGTGCAGCAGCGCCGCCGCGTGGCCGAGCGCGGCGTCCCGCGCGGCCAGGGCGGCGTAGATCGCCTCGTGCTCCGCGAGGGTGCGCTCGTAGGACCGGCTGTCGACCAGGCCGCGCCAGATGCGGGCGCGCAGGGTGCGGCCCGAGATTCCTTCGAGGAGGGTCATGAGGGTTTCGTTGCCGGTGACGTTCGCGATGGCCCGGTGGAACGCCGCGTCGTGGGCGTTCAGCTGCTCGACCCCGCTCGCTTCCCGCATCGCGTCCAGATGCCCCTTCACCTCGGCCAGGCCGTCGTCCGAGATCCGGGCGACGGCCAGCGCGGTGACCACGGGTTCCAGCAGGCGCCGGACCTCCATGAGGTCCAGCACGACGCGCGGGTCCACCTGGAGCAGTTCCACCGCGCCGCCGAGCCCTTCGAGGAGCAGACCCGGCTGGAGGCTGGTGACGTAGGTGCCGTCTCCCCGTCTGACCTCCAGGACACGGGCCACGGCCAGCGCCTTGACCGCCTCCCGGGCCAGATTGCGGGACAGGCCGAGCTGGGCCGCCAGTTCCTGCTCGGGGGGCAGCTTGGAACCGGGCGGGAGCGCACCGGAGGCGATGAGCTCGCGGATCCGCGCGATCGCCTTGTCGGTCAGGGACACGGGGTGCTCCTCTCGGTGACGCCGTCACCGTGCGAGACCCGTCCCAGAGGTACGTCGGGCCGGATGAGTCCCTGGTCGAGGAGGTCGTTCCAGAGGGCGGCGGGAGTGCTGAGCCGGTGGAGCCCGGCGTTGCGGGTGACCTGGTCGGCGTTGCGCATGCCGAGGGTGACGTTGACGACGTGGGGGTGGGTGTGGGGGAACGCGATGGCCGCGGCGGGCAGGCTCGTGCCGTGGGCCTCGCAGACCTCCGCGATGGCCAGGGCACGCCGTACGAGGCCGGGCGGGGCGTCCTGGTAGTCGTACTTCATGCCGGCGGCGGGACGGTCGCGGGAGAGCAGGCCCGAGTTGAAGACACCGACGGCGACGACGCTCTTGCCGGTCTCGTACGCCGCGGGCAGGACGTCGTCGAGGGCGCCCTGGTCGAGCAGGGTGTAGCGGCCGGCGAGCATCACGACGTCGGCCGCGGTCTCGCGCAGGAACCGGGCGAGCATGGCGGACTGGTTCATGCCCGCGCCGATCGCGCCGATCACGCCCTGGTCGCGCAGATCGGCGAGGGCGGGCATGGCCTCGTCGGCGGCCTGCCGCCAATGGTCGTCGGGGTCGTGCAGGTACACGACGTCGAGGCGGTCCAGGCCGGTGCGTTCCAGTGTGGCCTCGATGGAGCGCAGTACCCCGTCCCGGCTGAAGTCCCACTGACGGCGCACGTCGTCGCGGACGACGAAGCCCTCGCTGTCGACACCACGCGGGTCTTCGTTGGGGACGAGCAGACGGCCCACCTTGGAGGAGACGACGTACGCGCCGCGGGGCCTGTCGCGCAGCGCCGCGCCCAGGCGGCGTTCGGACAGGCCGAGACCGTAGTGCGGGGCCGTGTCGAAGTAGCGGATCCCGGCGTCCCAGGCGGCCTCGACCGCGGCCGACGCCTCCTCGGGTGAGGTGGTGCGGTAGAGGTTGCCGATCACGGAGGCTCCGAAGCCGAGCTCGGTGAGTTCGACAGAGGTGTTGCGGATCGTTCGGCGGTGCAAGACGTTCTCCTCGGGACTTCCGGGTGCGTGCGGTCAGCGTCTGACGTGGGCCGAGCCGCCCGCCACCAGCGCCTCCACCTCGGCGAGGGTCGCCATCGAGACGTCCCCCGGGGTGGTCATGACGAGGGCGCCGTGGGCGGTGCCGTAGGCGAGGGCCCGTTCCAGGCCCGCCCCCGTGATCAGGCCGTACACGAGCCCCGCGGCGAAGCCGTCGCCCGAACCGATACGGTCCAGGACGTGCAGTCCGGGCATCCGCGGACCGGCGACGAGGCCCGTCCCGGGGGACCAGGCGAGCGCGGACCAGTCGTTGACGCCCGCGGACGGCACCTCGCGCAGCGTCGTGGCCAGCACGCTCACCCCGGGCAGCAGGCCGGCGACCCCGGCGAGCGCGTCGGGAACCTCATCGGCCGTGAGGCGACAGGAGCCCGGACGGCTGCCCGCGAGGCCGAGGGCGCCCACGACGACGTCGGCGTGCCGGGCCAGGCGCAGGTCCGCCTCCCGGGCGCCGTCGGCGCCGCCGCGCCCGGCCCACAGGCTCGGACGGTAGTTGGGGTCGTAGGAGACGGTCACGCCATGACGGCGAGCGGCCGCCATCGCCTCGTCGGCCACATCGAGGGTGGTCTCCGACAACCCGGCGAAGATGCCGCCGGTGTGGAACCAGCGCACCGGGCGGGAGAAGACGGCGTCCCAGTCGACGTCTCCCTTCCTCAAGCGCGACACGGCCGTGTGCGCCCGGTCGCTGACGCCGAGGGCGCCGCGGATGCCGTAGCCGCGTTCCACGAAGTTGAGGCCGTTGCGGGCGCCGCGGCCGATGCCGTCGTCGGGGACCCAGCGGATCAGCGAGGTGTCGACACCACCTTGCAGGACCAGATCCTCGACGAGCCGGCCGACGGCGTTGTCGGCGAGGGCGGTGACGACCGCGGTGCGCAGGCCGAAACAGCGGCGCAGACTCCGCACCACGTTGTACTCACCGCCCCCCTCCCATACCTGGAAGGACCGGGCGGTGCTGATCCGTCCCTCGCCCGGGTCGAAACGCAGCATCACTTCGCCCAGGGCGATCACCTCGGTCACGGCGTGCTCCTCTCCACCGCCTCGGCGGTCTGCCGGCGGATCTCCGCGAACTCGCCGCGTTCCAGGTGGCCGGGGGTGGCCATCCAGCTGCCGCCCACGGCGAGGACCGCCGGGTGGGAGAGGTAGCCGGGCATCAGATCCGGGCCGATGCCGCCGGTGGGCACGAAACGCGCCTGCGGGAAGGGCGCCGCCAGCGCCCGGAGCATCCCGATGCCGCCGAGCGGCTCGGCCGGGAACAGCTTGACCGTCTCCAGGCCCGCCT
The DNA here is from genome assembly GCF_001280065.1 of Streptomyces sp. NRRL B-1140. Classification (GTDB taxonomy): domain Bacteria; phylum Actinomycetota; class Actinomycetes; order Streptomycetales; family Streptomycetaceae; genus Streptomyces. Next base: position 353,265 of record NZ_LGEA01000114.1, on the reverse strand, counting down.
TCAGCGCGCCCATCAACTCGGTGGCGGTGGCGATGCCGGGCACGACCGGGACCCCCAACTCCCGGCCCCTGTCGATGACGTCCGCGTCGAAGCCGGGGGAGACGAGGAAACGGGCTCCGGCCGCCACGGCCCGCTCCGCCTGCTCGGCCGTGAGGACGGTGCCGGCTCCGACGGTCAGACCACCGTGCGCCGCCATCGCCTTGAGGGCCGACTCGGCGTCGGGCGTGCGGAAGGTGACCTCGGCGCACCGGGCACCGCCCGCCGCGAGCGCGTCGGCCAGGGGGCCGGCACTCGCCACGGACGGCACGGTCAGCACGGGCAGGAGCCGCGCCCCCGCGAGAACGGCCGTCAGGCCGGTGTCACGCCTCGCACTCACCGGCCGAGCCATCCGCCGTCGACGGGCAGGGTGGTGCCGTGGATGTAGTCGGCCGCGCCCGACGCGAGGAAGACCGTCGCACCGGCGAGATCGTCGGCGGAGCCCCAGCGGCCGGCCGGGATCCGCTCCAGGATGGCCTTGCTGCGCACCGGATCGTCCTGGAGCGCCTGGGTGTTGTCGGTGGCGATGTAGCCCGGGGCGATGGCGTTGACGTTGACGCTGTGCGGGGCCCACTCGTTGGCCAGGGCCTTGGTCAGGCCGGCGATGCCGTGCTTGGCGGCGGTGTAGCCGGGGACGGTGATGCCGCCCTGGTAGCTGAGCAGCGACGCCGTGAAGATGACCTTGCCGTGTCCGCGGGCGACCATGCCCGCCCCGACCGCGCGGGTGAGCGCGAACTGTGCGCTGAGGTTGACCTGGAGCACCAGCTCCCAGTCCGTGTCGGAGTGCTGGGCGGCGGGCGTACGGCGGATGGTGCCGGCGTTGTTGACGAGGATGTCCACCGGGCGCTCACGCCCGGCGAGGTCCGCGCCGAGGGCCCGCACGGCGTCGGGGTCGGCGAAGTCGGTGCGGATCGCCTCGAAGGCGCGACCCGTGGCGGTGACGTCCTTCTCGACGTCGCTGCCCGGCCCCAGGGACGCGCTGACACCGATGATGTCGGCGCCGGCCTCGGCGAGCCCGCGGGCCATGGCGCGGCCGATGCCACGACTGGCGCCGGTGACGACGGCGAGTTTTCCGGTGAGGTCGAAGGCGTTCACGCGGCGGCCCCCTCGGAGTCGGTGGTGCAGTCGACGAGGATCTTCATCACGTCACCGCCGCCTTCCAGGGCTTCGAAGGCGGCCGGTGCCTGGGTGAGCGGGACGACCTTGCTGATGAGGCGGTGGGCGGCGACGGTGCCGTCGGCGACCAGGGCCACCGCCTTCTCGAAGTCGGAACGGTCGTACAACCGGGCGCCGACGAGGGTGAGTTCGCGCCAGAAGAAGCGGTGCAGGTTGATCTCGCGGGGCCTGGGGTGGATGGCGACCAGGCACAGCCGCCCGCGCACCCCGAGGACCTCGACGGCGGTGTCGACGCCGCCGGCGGCGCCGGACACCTCGAAGGCCACGTCGGCGCCCGCGTCGCCGGTCCACTCACCGACGAGTGAGGGGACGTCGACGGCGGCCGGGTCCCAGGCGGTCAGACCGAGCTCCTCGGCGAGCAGGCGGCGGTGCGCGCTGAGTTCCACCACGCGCACCTCGGCGCCGGCGGCCCGGGCGACCAGGGCGATGAGGATGCCGACCGGACCCCCGCCGACCACGACGGCCTTCTCGCCGTGGCGGACACCGGCCCGGCCGACGTCGTGCACGGCGACCGCGGTGGGCTCGACGAGCGCGGCCTGGTCCAGGGGCAGCGAGTGCGGCAGACGGATCAGGGTGGAGGCGGGGACGGTCCAGCGCTGCTGCATCGCGCCCGGGGAGTCGATGCCGATGAAGTCCAGGTGCTGGCAGACGTGCCGGTGACCGGAGCGGCAGGCCGGGCAGGTGTCGTCCCAGCGCAGCGGCATCACGGTGACCGCGTCCCCGGGGCGCCAGCCCTCCACGCCCGCCCCGGCCGCGACGACGCGGCCGGACATCTCGTGCCCGAGCACGGCCGGCGCCGCGACGCGGGCGTCCATGTCGCCGTGGAAGATGTGCAGGTCGGTGCCGCAGATACCGACGTAGGCGGGGGCCACCTGCACCTCGCCCGGGCCGGGTTCGGCGGTTTCGGCGGGCGCGGTGTCGAGCGTTCGGGCGGCGAGATAGCGCACGGCGAGAGTCATCGCGGGGTCAGGGTCCTTTCAGCGCGGACGCCGATGGTCAGCAGCAGGTTGGCGTAGGTACGGATGTCGGCGGTGACGACGGCGAGGGCCAGGTCGGGGGAGCGGGCGGCGTCGTAGAACGCGAAGCGGCCGAGCGTCTCGACGGGGACGGGCGCGAGCCGGGAGCGGTACTCGGCGATGGCGGGCGGTTCGGGCTCCCCCTCGGGCGGCACCATCACGTGGGCCGTCTCGACGGGCAGGGCCCGCAGCAGGACGTCGAGGACGGTGGTGACGTCCAGCACGCCGGGGGAGAGGTTGAGGTGGACGATCCTCGCCCTCTCCCCGACGGCGGTGCTGGCGGGGTAGTGGCCGTCGGCGAGCAGGACCCGGGCCCCGTGCCCGGCTCCGGCGAGCGCTTCGAGGATGCCGGGGTGGAGCAGTTCGGTCAGCAGCATGAGAGGTCCTCTTCCTACGTGTCGTGGAGCCGGTAGAAGCCGGCCGCCGTGTCACACAGCAGCGCCTGCTTCTCGTGCTCGGAGAGACCGTGCAGCAACTCCTCGACGGTGGCCGCCCAGCGGCCCCAGCCGCCCGCCAGGACGCAGACGGGCCAGTCGGAGCCGAACATCAGCCGGTAGGGGCCGAAGGCGGCCAGCAGGGTGTCCCACACCGGCCGGAGGTCGGCGATGGTCCACGCGCGGTGGTCGGCTTCGGTGATCAGCCCGGAGACCTTGCACCGCACCTGCGGGTAGCCGGCCAGCACGCGCACCCTCCGCTGCCAGTCGGGCAGGGTGTCGCGGTGGGCGTGGGGGCCGATGGGCGGCTTGCCCGCGTGGTCCAGGACCAGGGGAAGGTCGGGGAAGCGCTGTGCCAGGCGGACGGCCTGCGGGAACTGATGACTGCGGATGAGCACGTCGTAGCCGAGGCCCCGGTCCTGGACGGCGCGCAGGCCCCGTTCGACGGCCGGCTGCTGCAACCATTCCGGATCGGGCTCCCCCTGCACGAGGTGACGTACGGCCCGCAGGTACGAGCCGCCGGTACCGGCGAGGAGCACGTCGAGCATGTCCCCGACGTCGGCCCCGGCGAGATCGGCCCAGCCGACGACCGCGCCGATCAGCGGGTCCTCGTCGGCGAGGAGGAGCAGTTCCGCCGTCTCCGGCACGGACGTGACGCACTGGACGAGCACCGTACGGGTCAGCCACCGGCCGGCGATCGGCCGGATCGCCTCCCGCCGCAGGTCCTCGACGCCGTAGGTGCGGCGGATCGCTTCGAGGCCCGGCTCGTCCAGCCAGGGCTGCGGGCGTCGGTCCAGGTCCCACACGTGGTGGTGGGAGTCGACCAGGGGCAGGAACTCAGACACGGGAGGACCAGACCGGGCCGTCGGGGTAGGAGTACTCCTTGAGGGACTCCGGGTGCATCTGCGCGCTCAGCCCGGGCAGCGCCGGCGCCAGGTAGTGGCCGTCGGTGATGCGCACCGGGTCGACGAAGTGCTCGTGCAGATGGTCGACGTACTCGATGACGCGGTCCTCGGTGGTGCCGGAGACGGCGATGTAGTCGAACATCGACAGGTGCTGCACCATCTCGCACAGGCCCACTCCGCCCGCGTGCGGGCAGACCGGCACGCCGAACTTCGCGGCGAGCAGCAGGATCGCGATGTTCTCGTTGACACCGCCGACACGCGCCGAGTCGATCTGCACGATGTCCACCGCGCCGGCCTGCAGCAGCTGCTTGAAGACGACCCGGTTGGCGATGTGCTCGCCGGTGGCGACCTTGATGGGGCTGAGCGCCTTGCGGACGGCGGCGTGGCCGAGGATGTCGTCGGGGGAGGTGGGCTCCTCGATCCAGTACGGGTCGTAGGGGGCCAGCTCGCGCATCCAGTCGATGGCGGGCTGGATGTCCCATCTCTGGTTGGCGTCTACCGCGACGCGGATGTCCGGGCCGACGGCCTCGCGGGCGACGCGCAGGCGCCGGATGTCGTCCTCCAGGGACGCCCCGACCTTCAGCTTGATCTGCGTGAACCCGTCGGCGACGGCCTCACGCGACAGCCGGGCCAGCTTCTCGTCGGAGTACCCGAGCCAGCCCGGGGTGGTGGTGTAAGCGGGGTAGCCGCCGTCGATCAGCAGGCCGATGCGCCGTTCGCGGCCCGGTTCGGCGCGGCGCAGGATCTCCAGGGCCTCCTCGGGGGTGAGGGCGTCGGACAGCCAGCGGAAGTCCACCTGCGCGACGAGGTCCTCGGGGGACATCTCGCCGAGGAAGCGCCAGACGGGCTTCCCGGCGCGCTTGGCCGCGAGGTCCCAGGCGGCGTTGACGACGGCACCCGTCGCCATGTGGATCGCTCCCTTCTCGGGCCCCAGCCAGCGCAGTTGGGGATCGTGGACGAGGGAGCGGGAGAAGGCGCCCAGGTCGCCGCAGACCTCCTCGACCGAGCGTCCGACGACGTGCGGGGCGAGGGTGGCGATGGCTGCGGCCTGCGCGTCGTTGCCCCGGCCGGTGGTGAAGGCCAGCGCGTGGCCCTCCAGCCCGTCGCCGGCGTCGGTGCGCAGGACCACGTAGGCGGCCGAATAGTCGGGCTCGGGGTTCATCGCGTCCGAGCCGTCGAGATGCTCGGAGGTGGGGAAGCGGACGTCCAGGACGTCCAGGGCGATGATGCGGGCGGTTGAGGGCACGGCGGAGGACATGGCGGCAACTCCTGTGGGGGCGGGCGGGGCACGCGGCCCCCTGCGACGGGAAGGATGGTGCGGTGGTCGGTGTCCGGCGGCGAGGGCCGCCCGGTTCAGTCCTGGACCTTGCCGCCCGTGATGCGGGAGATGGTCAGGGCGACCAGGATGATCAGGCCGTTGAGGGCGCCGATCCACTGGGCGGGGACACCGGCCAGGGTGAGCACGTTCTGGATCATGAAGAGCAGCAGGATGCCGCTGAAGGCGCCGAACACGGTGCCCTTGCCGCCGTTGAGGCTGATGCCGCCGATGACGGCCGCGGCGAACACGGTGAAGATGTAGCCGTTGCCCTGGGCGGAGGCGACCGAGGCCAGCCGTCCGGAGAGCATCAGGCCCGCGAGGGCGGCGAGCAGGCTGCCGGTGACGATGACGATCCACAGCACCCGGTCGGTGCGGATGCCGGCCGCCTTCGCCGCGTCGACGTTGCCGCCGATGGCGTAGAGCGAACGGCCGAAGCTGGTCCAGCCGAGGACGACGATCGCTATGGCGAACAGGGCCAGGCAGATCCAGATCGAGGCCGGCATGCCCAACCATTCGGCGGTGCCCAGGTAGAGCATCGAGGAGGGCAGCTGGAAGAACGTCTGGCCGCCGGAGATGCCGGTGAGGATGCCGCGCAGCACGATCAGCATGCCGAGCGTGACGATGAAGCCGTTGAGACCGAAGCGGATGATCAGCACGGAGTTGACGACACCGATCAGCAGGCCCACGGCCAGGGTCACGGGGATCGACAGGCCACCGGGCAGGAGCCCGAGCCCGTGTCCGGCTCCGGCCGGCACCACGAGCCAGGCGGCCACGCCGGGCGCCAGACCCATCGTGGACTCCAGGGACAGGTCCATCTTCTTGACGATCAGGATCATCGTCTGGGCCAGGACAAGCAGCGCCATCTCGGACATGGTCTGCAGGACGTTGATGAGGTTGTCGGCCTGCAGGAAGACCGGGTTGACGATCTGGCCGACGATCGCGATGGCCACGATCGCCGGAACGAGGGCGAGGTCGCGCAGCCGGGCCAGCGGGATCCGGCCGCCGAGCAGCGCGGTCCGCTTCGCGCGGTGGGCGTCCGGCGTGGTGACGGACGCGTCGGCGACGACGGTTTCAGGCATCGAGGTCCATTCCTTCCATCGCCGCGACGAGGTCGTGGTCGTGCCAGCCTCGGGCGATCTCGTTGGTCACACGGCCCTGGAACATCACCAGGACGCGGTCGCACATGCGCAGGTCGTCGAGCTCGTCGGAGGCGATGAGTACTCCGGTGCCGCCCTGAGCGGTCTCCTCGACCTTGCCGAGGAGGAATTCCTTGGACCGCACGTCCACGCCCGCGGTCGGGTTGATCAGGACCAGCAGCCGGGGGTCGTCGGCCAGGGCACGGGCCATGACGACCTTCTGCTGGTTGCCTCCGGAGAGTCCGGAGACGGGCAGCTCGGGCCCCGGTGTCTTGATCGCCAGGTTCCGGATCATGTCCTCGGCGAGCCGGTCCCGGCGGCCGCGGTTCAAGAACCCGTTGGAGCCGAGCCGCTGGGGCACGGACAGCGTGGCGTTGTCCGCGATCGACATGTCGGGCACGAAGCCCTGGTGGTGCCGGTCCTGCGGGACGAACCCGGCACCGGCGGCGAGGGCGGCGGGCACACTGCCCGGCCGGGGCCGCCGTCCGGCGATCTCGACGTTTCCGGTCGTGGCGGACCGCAGGCCCACGACGGTCTCGGCGACCTCGGTACGGCCGCTGGCGGCGGCCCCCGCGAGTCCGACGATCTCCCCGGCGCCCACCCGGAACGTCACGTCGCCGTAGGCGCCGTCACTGCCGAGCGCGCGCACGGACAGCGCGGGCGGGGCGGTGCTGTCCAGGCTGCTGGAGCGTTCCTGCCGCCGGTCCGCCGCCGCCTCGCCGGTCATGGCGGCGACCAGCTCGGCGCGGGGGAGGCCGGCGACCGGGGCGGTCACGATGTGCCGGGCGTCGCGGAACACCGTGACCATGTCGCAGATCTCGTAGACCTCCTGCAGGTGGTGACTGATGAACAGGAAGGTCACGCCCTGGCGTTGCAGGCCGCGGATGCGGTCGAAGAGCCGGTTGATCGCCGCCCCGTCGAGCTGCGCGGTGGGTTCGTCGAGGATGATGAACCGGGCCCCGAAGGACAGCGCCCGGGCGATCTCCACGAACTGCCGTTGCTCCACGTTCAAATCGCCGGCCGGGGTCTGCGGGTCGACGTCCACGGACCAGGTCGACAGCAGTTCCTGCGCCCGGCGGCGCACGCCTGTCCAGCTGATCAGCCGGTTGCGGCCGTGGTCGTGCCGGTTCAGGAAGAGGTTCTCCGCGACGGTCAGCGTGGGGATGATCGTGGACTTCTGGTAGACGCAGGCCACGCGCCGGCGCCAGGCGTCGCGGTCCGCGAGCCGTGGTGCGGGGCTGCCGCCGAAGGTGACCTTGCCTTCGTCCGGGGCCTGCAGACCGGTGAGGACGGACACCAGGGTGGACTTGCCCGCCCCGTTGCGTCCGACGAGCGCGTGGGTCTCGCCGGCCCTGATGGTGATCCGGGCGCCGTTCAGGGCGACCGTCGGACCGAATCGCTTGACTATGCCCGTCGCCTCGACGACGGGCAGGCCCGTGGAGGCCCGCCCCTCGTCCGCCGCGGCGGGCACGGGGTTCACTGTCGGCTCCCCGTCCTTCATCTCAACCGCCTAGATCTCGTCAGCCGTCGCTCTGCCGGGGAATGTCAGCCGAGGTTGTTGCCCCAGAGGGCCTTGTCGTCGCTCTTGACGCTGGGGACGCCCCCGTACGTGCCGCCGTCCGCCGTGACCAGCGGGGCGGAGAGCTGGTCCTCCAGCAGGCCGGGACGGACCTGGATGATGGTGCTGTCGTGGTCGGTCTTGCCGGGCTTGAACTTCTTCCCGTCGATCGCGGCCTTCAGGTAGTACAGGGCGTACTTGGCGTAGAGGTCGGCCGGCTGGGAGACGGTGGCGTCGATCTTGCCCGCGGCGATGCTCTTGAGCTCCTCGGGGATGCCGTCGTTGGAGACGACGAACACGTGCTTCTTGTTCTTCGGGTCGACGAGCAGGCCGCGCTGCTTGAGCACCTGGAGCGTGCCGGAGAGGGCGAAGCTGGACTGCATGTAGACGCCCTTGATGTCCGGGTTGGCCGTGAGGTCGGTCTGGAGCTTCTGGGCCGCTATCGCCCCGTCCCAGTTGGTGGCCTCGCCGAAGACCTTGATCCCCGGGTAGTTCTTCTTCATGCACTCGTTGAACGCCTCGGTGCGGTCACGGCCGTTGATCGAGTCGAGGCCGCCCTGGAGCATGACGACCTTGCCCTTGCCGCCCAGCTTGGTGCCGAGGAACCGGCAGGCCTTCTCGCCGTAGGCGCGGTTGTCGGCGCGGACGACCATGTAGACCTTGCCGCTGTCGGGGCGGGTGTCCACGGTGACGACCGGGATCTTCTTCGCCTCCATCTGCGCCAGGGTGGGCGCGATGGCGGCGGTGTCCTGCGGGGCCATCGCGACGCCCTTGACGCCCTGGCTCATGAAAGTCTGCGCGTTCGCGGTCAGCTTGGCGACGTCGTTCTGCGAGTTGGTGGTCTTCAGGTCCAGGCCCAGCTCCTTGCCGAACTGGGGGGTGTACTTGATGTACGAGTTCCAGAAGTCGGTGTCGGAGCGGGGGTAGTCGACACCCACGAGCGGCTTGTCGCCCGACGACGCGGCGGTGGTGGAGCCGCCGCCGCAGGCGCTGAGCAGCGCCAGGGCGGAGACGACGGAGGCGGTGGAGCAGAGAACGGATCTGAGTCTCATCGTTGGATTCCTCGCGCTGGTCCCGTAGCGGGAGTTGTTACGCCGACACGACAGCTATGTGTCGCTCGTGAAGAGATGGGATGTTTATAGAGGGCGCCCGGTGGCGCCGTCTAGAGGTGTGCGGAAACTTGCTGGTAAAGCGAAGAGAACGATCTAGAGAAGGGTCTCTGCGGTACCCGCGGGATAGATCCATCCCATCAATGAAGGGGTGTGTTCGTGACGCCCCTCACAGCCCCACGAGCTGCCACTCCTGGTTCCAGCCGCTGCCGGCGGGACGAACGCCGATGACGTGGGATGAATCGACGAGGACTTTCCGGCGCTTGTCCAGAGCGTGGGTGACAAGAGCTCTGCACGCAGGCGAAACGCCACCCCTCACCGGGTGATGGCGACCGTAGGGGTGGTCGAGGAGGGTGACCTGCTCCGACTACATGGGATGTCTGATCAGGTCGCCCTGCGCCTCATGCCTGTTTGCCCGAGCGCTTGTCCCGGACCCGCTGGGCGACGTCGCGCAGCTTGATGTTGTGGTGCTGCGAGATGTTGCGCAGCACATTGAAGGCGTCCTCGTCGCTCATCCCGTGGCGCTCCATGAGGATGCCCATGGCCTCGCCGATGGCGTGCCGGGTCTCCAGCGCGTGTTCCAGCTGGTCGATGGTGCGGGCGTCCGCGAGGGCGACGGCGGCGTGAGAGGCCAGCAGCCAGCCGGCGGTCGCGATGTCCTCGGTGAAGGTGCCCGGGCGGCGGGAGTACAGGTTGAGCGCGCCGAAGTCCTCTTCGTGGGTGTAGAGCAGGACACCGGTCATGCTGCCGATGCCCAGCTCGCGCGCGGCCTCGGCGTAGCGGGGCCAGTCCGGCCGGGGCCGGGTCATGTCCGCGATCCGGAACACGCGCTCGTCGTCCGCGTGCCGGGCGAGATCGAAGCACGGCCCCTCGCCCAGCTCGCCCTGCAGACGGTCGGACTCCTCGACCATGTCGCCGCACGAGGACAGCGTGACGGCGCGGCCCTTGCGCACCGCGAGGATCCCCGCCGCGTCGCAGCCGTCCACCAGCCGCACGGCCGACGCCACGATCTCGTCCAGCGTCTGCTGCACCGAGTCCTGCTTCAGCAGGGTCCGTGCGAGCACGGCCATCTCCTCGGCGAACTTCTGCCACTCCATGTCGCACCGCCCGCATCGACCACCAGTCCGGCCACCCTACGCACAGCCTCGTCGCCCACCGCCGAAGGTGCCAGAACCCGTGGAGTGTGGCGCGAGCCGTGCCGCCTGTCCGTTCCGCGTTCCGAACCCTCGTGGGCAGCGGCCGCGGTAACGAGATCACGCATCACCTGGGTTGCCGACGATCCCGTCCCATAACCTCGTGCGTGGAGGCGTCGGAGACCAGGCGTGTCCACCCAGGGAGGCGATGGTGCTCGACAGGCGCACGGGCGCGCGGTTGCTCGCGGGCGTCATGCTGGCGGTCTGCGCGGTGCTCGTCGGCCCCAGCGCACCGAACGGTGCCCTCTTCGCCGCGGCACAGCCCGCCGTGGCGGCCCGGGACGTCGTGCCGAACCGGGTCATGACCTGGAACATCTGCAACCCCTGCTCGGCGAGCGACGTCGACAAGGCCGCGGAGATCGCGGCGTACGCGCCCCAGGTCATCGGTCTGCAGGAAGCGTGCGTGCGTGACGTGGAGAGGATCCGGGAGTATCTGGAGAACCTGCACGGGCTGGCCTATCACGTCGAGTACGGGTCGGTGCTGCGCAAGTGGGGCCGCTGCGGGGGGACACCGTGGAGCCCGGGGGCGTTCGGCCAGGCGGTTCTGTCGGCGGCGCCGATGACGGACCCCGTCACCGTGGAATACCCGGACGGTGGCTCCGAGGACCGCGGGTACATGGCCGTCACCACCACCGTCGACGGCCGGTCCGTCCGGGTCTTCAACACCCATCTCGCCCAGCGGCGCCAGGAGGCGGTCCGGGCGGGGCAGGTCCGTGTGCTCGCGGCGGAGGTCGCCCGGCACGACCGCGCCATCGTCCTCGGCGACTTCAACGCCGTGCCGGACGCCCCTGAACTGTCCGGCGTCTGGGCGCTGGCCACGGACGCCGACCCGCAGTGCCGTCCGTCGCCCACCGGAAGCTGCCTGCCGACGACCGACTGGCAGAGCAAGTTCGACTACGTGTTCCTGCGAGGCGTCGTCCCGCTCAGGCACCGCGTGCATCCGACCTCGTCCTCGGACCACAGCCTGCTGCAGGCCGACCTCGACCTGGGCTGAGGGCGTGCGGCTGCGGCCGGCCACGCCCTGCCCGGCTCGCCCCGCCTGAACGGTCCGCTCGCCGGGACCGCAGGTCAAAGGCCCGCACGGCGTGCCGGAAGCAGCGACGCCACCGTGTCGCGTGGAATTCTCTCGCGTATGGGCATACGGGGAGGGCAAGCAAGCAGGGAACGCCGGCGAGCGGGAGGCCGGCCCGATCGGCAGGGAGGCCGCGATGACGGGGCCGGAGCACACGGAGACCGTTCAGGGGCCGTCCGTGCCGACAGCGCCCGTCGCGCCGACCGCCTCCCTGGAAGCCATCGGCGCCGGAGCCTACGTCGTGGACGAGCAGGGCTGCATCATCGCCGTGAACGCCCATGCCGAGCGCCTGCTGGGCCGGCCCGCCGCCGACCTGATCGGCCACGACGCCCACGACCTGCTGCACCGCGGCCCGCAAGGGCAGCCCCTGCCGAGGACCCAGTGCGCCATGCGGCAGGCCTTCCACGCCGGGCGCACGGCCCAGGCCGACGAGGACTACTTCGCCCGCGCCGACGGCACCGTGCTGCGCATCTCCTGGCTGATCACCCCCTACGACCTCGACGGCCGGCGCGGCGGCACGCTCGTCGTCTTCCACGCCCCCGGCCACACGCACGTCCCCGAGCCGGAGCCGGCGGCGCAGCCGATGTCGGAGCTGGCCCGGCTCGCCCTGCTCGCCGAGACCACCACGCGGCTCACCTCCACGCTCGACGTGGACGAGGCGCTGCGGCGGCTGGTCGGCCTGGTCCTGCCCCGCCTCGCGGACTGGGTGGTCGTCGACCTGATCACCGAGCGGGACGAGGTGTGGCGCACCATCGTGGTCCACGCCGACGGCGAGAAGCTCACCCACCACGAGGACCTGCAGGGGCCGATGCCGCCGATTCCCGAGGAATCCCCCATGCCGCTGTCCAGGGCCCTGCGCGGGGTCGCCTCCAACCTGGCCGGCCCGCAGACCTACCAGGGGGCACCGGACTCCGGCATCGCGGTCGAGCAGCGCCGCCTGTTCGACGTCACCGGCATGCGCTCCGCTGCCATCGCTCCCATCCGCAGCACCCGCGCCGTCCTGGGAGCACTCACCCTGGGCCGCGACGAGAAATCGGCGCCCTTCACGCCCGTCGACCTCCCCCTGATCGAGGACATCGCACGCCGGGCCGGCCTCGCCCTGGACAACGCCCGCCTCTACCAGCGCCAGCGCAAGGTCGCCGAGACCATGCAGAACCATCTGCTGCCGCAGATGCCGGGCGTCCCCGGCCTGCAGATGACCGTCCGCTACCTGCCCGCCCCCGACGCCTCCCAGGTCGGCGGCGACTGGTACGACGCCTTCCCCCTGTCCGACGCCTCCACCGCCCTGGCCATCGGGGACGTCGTCGGCCACGATCTGGAGGCGGCGGCCGGCATGGCGCAGGTCCGCAACATGCTCCGTGCCTACGCCTGGTCCCAGCACGAGCCTCCCAGCCGGATCGTCGAACGGCTCGACGAGGCGATCCAGCACATCACCGACGTCACCATGGCCACCACGATCTTCGCCCGGGTCGAACCGGCCGACGAAGGCTGGCGGCTGTCCTGGACCAACGCGGGCCACCCCCCGCCGCTGCTGATCAGCCGGGACGGCCTGGCCCGCTACCTCACCGACGGCCACGGCATCCTTCTGGGCACGCAGACCGGCACCCGGCGCCCGGACGCCACCGCTCAGCTCCCGCCCGGTTCCACCCTCGTGCTGTACACGGACGGACTCGTCGAAGCGCCCCGCCGCACCCTCGACGAGGGCCTGGACCGACTGCGCCAGCACGCCGCCGCCCTGGCCCACCGGCCCCTCGCGTCGTTCACCGACCAGCTCCTGCGCCGTGTCCGCCCCGCGGGCAACGACGACGACGTCGCCGTCCTGGCCCTGCGCGTCCCCGACAGCTGACCCACGGGCGAGGGCCGACCTCGCCGCACGGCTCCGGACGGCTCCAGCCACCTGCTCCGGCCGAAGCCCCGGCACACGACCCGGACACCGCGTCGGTCCGGCGCCGCCGGGCCTCGGTGCCACGCTGTTCCGATGCGTGAAGCGCCGGTGAAAACCCGGTGGAGAGCATGTCGGTGGGTCCGCCTATGCTGCACCGGAAGATCACGCGGGACCAGGGGAGGGCGCGGCATGTTCGGCAAGCTGTTCGGTGGGGGCGGGGAGAGACCGACGGCGGATGCGCACGCCCTGCCCGTCTCGCGCAGACAGAAGAACGGGACGTACAAACTGCGCGCACTCGGGGACGCCCGGGTGCTCGCCCTGGTGGAAGCGGCCGACGCCGGTGACTGGGCGGCGGTCAAGGCGGCCCTCGCCCCCTTCGACCTCGGCCGCGAACAAGCGGTCCTGGGGCAACTGACCGATGTGGACGGTCTGGAGGAATGGATCGTCCGGGCCGCCGAGGAGGACAAGGACGACAAGGAACTCCGGGCGACCGCCCTGCTGATATCGGGTGCGCGCCATGTCGCCTGGGGCTGGGAGGCGCGTACGTCCGCCCGAGCCGTGGACGTCGGCCGCGATCAGTGGGAGACCTTCTACGAGCGGCTGCGCATCGCCGAGGAGCACCTGCTGGAGGCCGCCGAGCTGCGGCCCGACTGGGTCACACCGTGGCGCCACCTGCTCACCTCGGGACGCGGCATGTCCCTCGACGACAGTGTCCAGGAGGCCCGGCTCGCAGCCGGTCTGCGGCGTGATCCGCTGAACCTTGACCTCCACCTGGAGTGGGTGTCGCACCTCCAGCCCCGCTGGGGCGGAGAGCCGGGCCTGGCCCTCGAGTTCGCCAGGAAGGCCTTCGCCGGCGCGCCCGACGGGCACCGGCTCGGCTGCGCCGTCGCCATGGCGCACATCGAGGACTGGGTGGAGTCCGACAACCGCGACTGCCTGCAGCACCCCCGGATCCGGACCGAGTTGAGGGAAGCGGCCGAGCGCAGCATCCTGCACCACGCGTACGAGCGCCGCCTGGGCTGGCAGGGCGACTACAACATCTTCGCCATGGCCCTCTCGCTGGCGGGCAGCAGCACCGCCTCCAATGTCTTCCGCGAGCTGGAAGGCGTGTTCACCGAGTGGCCGTGGACCTTCATGGCGGACCCGCAGAAGGTGTACGCGCGCTTCCGCAAGGCCTTCTGAGCCGCCGGCCGCCCCGCCCCGGCCGTCCTCGGCCCGGTCCGCGGACCATCGCCCACCCCGCCGTTCCCACCACCCCGGACTGCCCCATGCCCCTGCGTCACCACGCCACCGGCCACGCCGCCACCGACCGCACCTTCCAGGTGGATCTGCGCGGCCTCGTCGATCTCCTCTCCCACCACCTCTACTCCAGTCCCCGCGTCTACCTGCGCGAACTGATGCAGAACGCCGTGGACGCACTGACCGCGCGGCACGCCCTCGAACCCGCTGCTCCTGTCGGCGCCTTCGGCGTACGCCTGCACGCCGACGGCTCGGTGGTGCGCGTCGAGGACGACGGCGTCGGTCTCACCGAGGCCGACGTGCACGGCTTCCTCGCCACCATCGGCCGCAGCAGCAAGCGCGCCGACCGCCTCGCCGAGCAACGGGGCGACTTCATCGGTCAGTTCGGCATCGGCCTGCTCTCCTGCTTCCTGGTCGCGGACGAAATCCACGTCCTGAGCCGCTCCGCCCGCACCCCCGACGCACCCGCCGTGGAGTGGCGCGGGCGCGGCGACGGCAGCTATACCGTCCGCACCCTGCCCCCATCCGCCCGCCCCCGGCCCGGCACCACCGTCACCCTGACGCCGCGCGCCGACGCGGGGGAGTGGACCCGGCCGGCCCAGGTGCACGCCCTGGCCCGCCACTTCGGATCCCTGCTGCGCCACCCGGTCACCTTCGACGACGGCACAGGCGGCTCCGACCGCTCCGGCACGTCCGTCAATCCCGAGCCCGCCCCCTGGAGTCGTACGTACCCCACCCCGGGAGCCCGCTCCCGGGCCCTGGCCGCCTACGGTGAGGAGGCCTTCGGCTTCAAGCCGCTGGACACCATCGAGCTGGACCTGCCGGCCGTGGGCCTGAAGGGCATCGCGTGCGTCCTGCCCGAGACGGTGCCGGCCGGGCGCCGCCACGGCCACCGCGTGCACGTCAAGGGCATGCTGCTGTCCGAGCAGGCCGAGGAGATCCTGCCCGACTGGGCGTTCTTCGTCCGCTGCGTCGTCGACGCCGAGAGCCTGCGTCCGACGGCGTCCCGCGAGTCCCTCTACGAGGACGCCACCCTCGCCGCCGTCCGCGACGCCCTCGCCGAGCGGCTGCGCGACTGGATCGCCCGGACCGCCGCCGGCGACCCGGACCTGCTCGGCCGCTTCCTCCAGGCCCACCACCTGGCAGCGAAGTCCCTCGCCGTGCACGACGACGAGATCCTGCGGATGCTGCTGCCCTGGCTGCCGTTCGAGACCACCGACGGGCACTGCACCCTCGACGAGTTCGCCCGCACCCACCGCACCGTGCTGGTGACGTCCAGCGTGGAGGAGTTCCGCCAGGTCGCCGCGATCGCCTCGGCCGCCGGGCTCGGCGTCGTCAACGGCGGCTACACCTACGACCGCGAACTGGTCCACCGGCTGCCCGAGATCAGGCCCGAGGCCACTGTCGCCGACCTCGACCCGGCGACCCTCACCGCCCACCTCGACCCCGTCGACCGGGAGACGGAACTCGCCGCCGCGGCCTACCTCGCGCAGGCCCGCGACGCCCTGGCCGTCTTCGACTGCGACGTCGCACTGCGCACCTTCCAGCCCGTCTCCGCGCCCGCCCTGCTCATCGACAGCCGTGAGGCCCGGCACGAACGCACCCGCTCCCAGCTCGCTCGTGAGCAGGAGGGCGGCCTGTGGGGCGACATCCTCGGCGCCCTGCGCCACGAGGCACCGCGGGCCCAGCTGATCCTCAACCAGCTCAACCCGCTGGTGCGCACCGCCGTCGCCATCGACGAGCCCGAGCTGGCCCGCACCAGCGCCGAAGCCCTCTACGGACAGGCGGCGATGCTGTCCCGGCGCCCGCTGCGGCCCGCCGAATCGAGCCTCATCAACCGCTCCTTCCTCGACCTGCTCGCCCACGCCCTCCGCAAGGACAGCTGACGATGCCCACCGCACCCCACCCCCAGACCACCGACGAGCTGTACCAGGCGCTCCAGGAGAACCAACGGCGCCCCTACGGCCGCACCCGCACCGTCACCGCCGAGGAACTCGCCGACGCCGCAGAGCAGTTCGAGGACCCGGTCCCGCTGGTCCGCGCGCTCCTGGAACTCCAGGAGGCGTACACCTACGGCTCCGAACCCCGGAAGTCGCCGGTCGTCTTCGCGCGTCTGCTCACCCTCTTCGACGAGCAGCCCGACGTCTTCGACGAGCGCCTGCGCCACATGCTGTTCTGGCGGTTCAAGTGGGTGTCCAACGCCCTGCGCGCCCTGCCCGAGATACCGCTGACCAGCCTGCGCCAGTGGCTGACCGAGATGCGCGACCGCTACGAGAAGGCGGGCCTCGGCCTCCAGCCCTACTACGGGGAGGCCTACCAGCTCGCCGCCCACGTCGGTGAGGACACCACCCTCGCCTACGAGTTGTGGGCGGCCCGCACCCGCACCCGGCTCAGCGACTGCGAGGCCTGCGAGATCTGCCGGCGCGCCCGCCACCACCTCACCGCGGGCGACGACGAGCGGGCCCTGCGCGCCTGGGAGCCCGTCCTGGCAGGCCAGGAGTCCTGCCAGGAGGAGCCCGCCCGCTCCCTGTCGTACGCGCTGCTGCCCCTGCTGCGCACGGGCCGCGCCGAGCGGGCCCGCGAACTCCACCTCGCCGGTTACCGCGGCTGCCGCCGCAACCCCTCGATGGCCGGGGAGGTCGGCAGGCACCTGGAGTTCTGCGCGCTGACCGGCAACGAGGCCCGCGGCCTGGAGCTGCTCGCCGAGAACCGGAACCTCTTCGACGAGGTCGACTCGCCGCTCGACCAGCTCGACTTTCTCACCGGCGTGGAGGTCCTCCTCCAGCGCGTCGAACTGCTCGGCCACGGCGAGCTGCCCGCCGCCGGATACACCGGCCGCACCTGGACCGCCGCCGGCCTGCGCGCCGAGGTGCGCAGCCGTGCCGACGACCTCGCCGCCCGCTTCGACGCCCGCAACGCAACCACGGCCCACACCGACCGCCGCAGGGACCGCCTGGACCGCGCCCCGCTCCTGGACACCCTGGAGCTGACCCTGCGCACCCGCAGCCTCGACGACGTGACCCCGGCCGTCCCCGAATCGATCACCGAACTCATCCAGCGCGCAAGGGCGTTGACCGAGCAGGGTCACCCGGACGCCCGGGCCTGCTGGGCGCGGCTGCGCACCCTCGTCACCGCCCGCGACTACACCCACCCCGACGACCCGGCCGTGGGACCGGTCGTCCGGCTGCGCGCCGACCTGCTGGCCGAAGAGGCGAACCGGGCGCACGAGAAGGACCGGTTCACCGACGCCGCCGCCCTGAACGAGGAAGCCGCGGCCCTGTACGACGACGCCGGCGCGCCGGGCGACGCCGCGATCACCCGGGCCGGCGCCCTGCTCGCGAACGCCGAGATCCTCGCGGAGGGCGCCGACGGACCGCAGGCCAAGGCCACCGCCCTCACCGACTCCCACGCGGTCATGGTCCGCACGCACGAGGAGACGCCCGGCCTCACCCCGCACCAGGAGGCGCGCCTGCTGCGGCTGCGGGCGAGCGCGCTCGCCCTGCGTCTGCAGACGACCCGGAGCCAGGAGCACATCGCGCCGGTCTTCGCCGAGGCGGACCTGCTCAGCGCGTTCGCCGCCCGGCACGACATCGCCGGGCAGATCTCGAGCGCACACATGCTGCGGGTCACCACCCACGCCCTCTCCGGCGACCTGCCCGCCGCGGTCACCGAGGCCGACGCCCTCCTGGACCGGCTGAAGGCCCACGGCCCCGCCTGGCACCTGCCCCGCACGCTCGGACTGCGCGGCCGCCTCCGGCTCGTCCTCCAGGACCCCCAGGCCGCGTACAACGATCTGGCGGAGGGACTGCGCCTGGCCGCCGACTGGCCGGCCGAGGCGGTCGGCACCACCCGCCTGCACACCGACCTGGCCGAGGCCTGCATGCATCTGGGCAGGCCCGAGGAGGCGCTGCGGCACCTGACGCGCGCGGCGGAGCTGGACCTGCGGCACGGCAGCCGGACCGACGCGTACTGCACCTACAGCAACGCCGCCCAGCTCAGCCTCGACCTGGGCCGCGTCGAGGACTGCATCGCGCTGCTCGACTCCCTGCTGGCCGAACCGGACGTGGCCGCCGGAGAGCTGGACGACCGGCTCGTGGCCCAGCTGCGTCTGACCCGCGCCCGAGCACTGCACACGGGGGACGACCTCAAGGCCGCCACGGCGGAGTTCGTCGCGCTCGCGGCCGAGTCGGCCGGCTGGGACGACGACCCGGGCAGCCACGCCATGATCGCCGCGGAGACGGCCGTACTCCTCGCCGAGTCCGGTGAGTTCGGCCGGGCCCGCGAGGCCGCCGACCAGGCGCTCGCCGCCCACGCCGAGGACCCGCGCTACGAGTACCTCAGCAACTCCCTGCGTGAACTCGCCCGTCTGCGGGCGCAGCAGCAGGGCGCCGACGGACTGGCCGACGCCCTGGCCGTCCTCGCCGACGCCGGCCGGATCGCCGACGAGGCCCGCGCCGCCGGGTACGAGGCCCACGGCCGCTCCCTGGACACGGCCCTGGCCTACGAGTACGGGAGGGTCAACGCCTACGCCGGCGCGTACGAGGACGCCCTGGCGGCTCTGGACAAGGCACTCACCCTGCTCGGCGAGCCGGGGCGGGACGACGACCGGGCCGGCGAATGGGCCGAGTGCGTGCGCCTCGCGGGTGTCGTGGAGGGCCTCTACCTGGAGCGTCCCGCCCCCGCCCTCACCAGGCTGGACGCGGCCGTCGTCCGCCTGACCGCACTGGGCCACACCGAGGAGACGGAGCCGCTGACCTCCCTGGCGGCCCAGCTGCGCGACGAGGAGTGAGGGACGAGGTGATATTCGATGGTCGCGGGCTCGATGCGGCGCCCATACTGACGCGGTGGATCCAGTGACACTTGAGACCGGGCGTCTGCTGCTGAGGGCCTTCGAGCCGGGCGACGTGGACGCGGTGCACGACGCCTGCCAGGACGAGGACATCCAGTTCTACACACCGGTGCCCGTGCCCTTCGGGCGGCAGGACGCCGAGAAGATGGTCCGCGAGGGGCGCGAGGGCTGGGCCGCCGACAAGGACTACGTCCTCGGGGCGTTCCGCAAGGACACCGTGGCGCTCGTCGGCTCGTACTGCCTGACCAAGGTGAGCGCGGGCGTCTACGAGCTCGGCTACTGGGCGGTCAAGGACCAGCGCGGCCAGGGCTATTCGGCCGAGGCCGCGCGGGCGCTGTGCGACTGGGGGTGGGCCACGCTCGACGTCCACCGCATCGAATGGTGGGCCATGGCCGGCAACACCGGATCGCGTGCCGTCGCCGAGAGGCTGGGCTTCACCGTCGAAGGGACGCTGCGCAACCGCGGCATCGCCAACGACGGCAAGCCGCACGACTGGTGGGTCGGCGGACTGGTACGGGCCTGATGGAACGCATCGAGAGGCGGGGGACCGTGGGACGCGGTCTGCGAGTGGGCCTGCTGATGGCGTGCGTCCCGGGCCTGCCGTGGGCCGCTCTCGCCCTGGGGGTGGCCCTGGTGGAGTTCGTCCGAGGAGGGGACACCGGGCTCGCCGCCCGCGATCTGCGCTACGGCGGGCTGCTCACCGGAGGAAGTCTGCTGGCCGGTGTGCTGATGGGGCTGGTCCTCGCCGGCGGGCTGGCCCTCTCGGCCCCTGTCCTCACCCGCCGGTGGGGCCTCACCCTCGTGGGAGCACTGCTCGGGGCGCTCGTCTTCCCCGTCGAGTTCCTGGTCGTCGCGATCGGCACGGACGGGGCCTTCGCCCAGCTCGGCGCGACCTTCCTCGCGTGGCCGTTCATGACGGCGGTGGCGGCACTGCACAGCACGGACATCGCGGGCCGCACCCGCAAGCGCACCTGGCTGTGGACACCCGGTCGCAGGCCGGCGCCGGTGGCCGTCGGCCCAGTGCCCGAGCCCCGCCACGGTCCGTCGTAGGGTGCCCTCCGTGAGAGTGGGGACCGAACAGACCCGGCTGGTCGTGCTGCGGGGCAACAGCGGGGCGGGAAAGTCGTCCGTCGCAGCCGGGGTACGCGAGAGGTTCGGGCGGGGGGTGGCGCTGGTCGGGCAGGACAACCTGCGCCGTGTCGTGCTCCGGGAGAGAGACCGGCCCGGCGCGGCGAACATCGGTCTGATCGACCTGACGGCACGCTATGCCCTCGACGCCGGGTACCACGTCGTGGTCGAGGGGATCCTGTACGCCGACCGCTACGGCGAGATGCTCACCCGGCTGCGCGCCGACCACCGCGGCCCGACCCACGGGTACTACCTGCACGTGCCGTTCGAGCAGACCCTCGTCCGTCATGCCACCAAGCCGATCGCGAACGAGATCGGCGAGCCGCGGCTGCGCGAGTGGTACCGGGAACTGGACCTGCTGCCCGGCGGCGTGGAAACGGTCATCGGTGCCGAGAGCACCCTGCGGCAGACCGTGGACCGCATCATGCGCGAAACGGGGCTGGCCGGTCTGCCCGAGAACGACCTCTAGCCACGTCACCCGTCCGTACGCGCCGGGCAGGGCGTGAGCGGTGCGGCGCGGTGAGACTGGGCCGTGCCGGGCGCCCGCACCGGCAGCCCGGTGCTGCCCGACGGGGACGTGCGGCTGTCGCTGCCCGTACGCGCGAGGGAGAGGTATGACCGAGACCGACGAGGCCGGGGCCTTCCCCACCGGGGCCGCGTGGCCGGCGGAGCACCGTGACCCGGGTACGGGCGTGGTGGATCTCCGGCGCGTCGGGGCGAACCCGGACTTCTGGTATCCCATTGCCCTGTCGAAGAACGTGCGGCGCGAACGGGCCTTCGCGGCGACGTTCGCCGGGGAGCGCATCGCGCTCTTCCGCGGGCAGAGCGGCACCGTGTACGCACTGGAGGACCGGTGCGCCCACCGGCAGGTGCCGCTGAGCATGGGCGTCGTGGAGGGTGAGACCCTCCGCTGCTGCTATCACGCCTGGGCCTATCGCGGCGACGGACGCATCTCGCAGATCCCGTACCTCTCCAAAGGCGACGGCCGGCCCCCGCGCGGCGTGCGCGGCTACCCCGTGCGCGAGGCCTACGGTCTGGTCTTCGTGTTCCCCGGCGACCCGGAAAGGGCGGCCGCCGCTTCGCTGCCCGACCTGCCCGCGTTCGGCTCGCCTCGGTACCGGACGATGACCTACTCCCGGACCGTGCGCTGCCACTACTCGTTCATGCACGAGAACCTGCTCGACATGAACCACCAGTTCCTGCACCGGGGCGTGGTCGGACGACTCCACCCCGAACTGCTCGACTCCCGCACCGACGAGCGGTCGGTGGAGGCCAGGTACCTCTTCAGCCACGCCGGGGGCAAGCGCAACCGCGGGGCCGGCCTGCTGGCCGCCGAGGGAATCGGGGGCAGCGACTCCCGCGACGTCATGACGATCCGCACCGAGTACCCGTACCAGACCCTCGACCTGGTCCCGGAGAACGCCGAGCGGCCGGCCTTCCGTCTCTGGGTCGCCTACGTGCCCGAGGACGCCGAGCAGCGCCGCTGCCACACCTTCGGACTGCTCATGATCGAGAAGCCGCGGATCCCCGGCGCCCTGCGGCTGGCCTGGCCCCTCATCAGGCGTTTCACCGAGCGGGTGTTCGCCGAGGACCGGATGGCCGTCGAAGCGGAGCAGCGGGCCTGGGACGAGCAGGGCGAGGACCGCAATCGAGAGGTGTTCTCCCTGATCCTGGACGTCCGCGAGGTGCTGCGCACCAACGGCGTCCCCATCCGCCCCCGGGCCGCCGCCTGCGGTGCCGCCTCGGTCTGCACCGGGCAGGGCCGCGATCCGGCGGCGGTGCCGGACACCCCTTAGGGGCGGGCCCGCGGACCCGCCGGGGCGGGGGTTCAGGCGAAGAACTCCCGCAGCAGCCGGTTGACTTCGGCCGGTCGCTCGGTGGGCAGGGAGTGGTGGGAGGCACCGGACAGGGTGACGACGCGCGCCGAGGGCAGGAGCCGGCGCGCGGCGGCCGCCGCACGCCGCGGGTCGTGGGCGCGGCTGCGTTCCGCCAGGAGCACCAGGGTCGGTACGGTGCACGCCGCGAGTTCCGGAGCCTTGGGGCGCCGCATGGCCACGACCTTCGACCGGCGGGCGGCGGCGGTGCTCCCCAGGAACGCCCGCCACACCGGATCCTCGGGGTCACGGCCGGTCTCCCACCGGTGGAAGGAGTGCACCCGCTCGGCGCTGGGCCTCAGCAGCATGGGCAGGGCGCGGGCGAGGTAGCGCGGGCTCATGCCGGTGAAGCAGTTGACCGGGTCGAGCAGGGCCAGCCTGCCGAGCCGATGGGGCGCGTGCAGTGCGTAGCGCAGGGCGATCCAGGCGCCGTAGGAGTGACCGCACAGGTGCGCGCCGTCGAGGTTCAGCGCGTCGAAGAGGGCGTCGAGCCAGGCCGTCAGGTCCGCTGCGCCGCGTAGCGGTGCCCCGTCGTGAACGCTGCGGCCGATGTCGCCCATGAGGTCGACGGCGTGGATGCGGTGGGCCCGGGCCAGGGCGCCCGCGGTGGCGAACCAGGCGGCCGAGGTGGTTCCGCCGCCGGGCAGCAGGACGAGCGGGGTGCCGTCCTCGTGCCCGCTGATCTGGACCCGGGTCGTGCCGTAGGGGGTGGGGACGTCGACGCCGTGCACCTCTCCCGGCCACTGTCGCAGGACGTCGTCGTACGCCCTGAAGAACGCTGCCGTGTCATCCATGTCCCCGCCCCATATGACTCGTTCACCGATACTCTCGACCAACGAGATATTAGGGGAGTGAAGCATGGACGACCAGGATCCCGGTCTGCGACTGGTGCATCTGCTGCGGGCCGTGACGCTGGAACTGGACCTGTTCGCGGCGGAGTTCGCAGGCCGCAATGGGCTCCATCCCACCGATGTACGGGCGTTGATCCACCTGCTCGACGCCGGCCGCGAGGGCGTGCGGGCCACCCCGGGGTGGCTGGGCGCGCAACTGGGGGTGAACTCGGCGTCGACCACGGCCCTGATCGACCGGCTGGAGCGGCTGGAACTGGTGCGCCGGGAACGGGACACCGAGGACCGACGGCGCGTGCTGCTGGTCGTGCGGGACGAGGCCGTCCGGCTGGGCTGGTCCTTCTTCGGGCCGCTGATCCACGAGATGGTCGACTCGATGCGTTCCTTCGACGAAGCGGAACTGGTCGTGGTCAGGCGTTTCCTGCTGGCCATGCGGGACGTCGCCGCGGCCGGACGACGTGCCCGGCGGGAGGGCTCCGCGGGAGAGTGACGTCACGCCTCGGCATGCCGGCCGCGCCCTCGCCCCTGCGGGTGATGCCGAGGGCCGTGAACCACGACCCGCCTCACGGGCGCGGGTTTGTGCGGTGCCAGCGCGGGCGGGCGTCCGGGCCGCGGCGTCCCGCCACCGACGCGCAGCGCGGGCACAGACGCCGCACCCGGTCGGCGGCGCCGCCGGACTCCGGGAACGTGTCCGGCCAGCCCACGTGCGGGAAGCGGACCAGCCGGGAACGGCTGAGGGACAGGCCGCAGACCGTCTCGTTGTGGCCCGGCTCCCAGGCGTGCACCTCACCCGACGGCAGCCGCCGCCCTTCCTCCTCGTCGGTCCACTGCCCGGACGCCGCCACCGCGTACCGCTTCACACGCGCCACGACGGGTCAGCCGGCCGCGTGGTCGACGCGCAGCCGCACCTGCTCCTCCAGCCGTCGCAGGCTGCTGTCCAGGGCGTCGGCGGCGGCCCGCTCGCCCGGGTCGTGACCGTCGTCGAAGAACGACAGGTGCACGGTCACCTCACTGGTTCCGCCGTCGAGCCCGGCGACCTGCAGCCAGCCCGCGTAACCGCCCTGCTCACGGGTGCCCCATTCGAGCCGCATCTGCTCCGGCCGGGCGCGCAACACGGCGTCGGTGTCCTCGTCGGTGCGGTCCTCGTGCACGGTGACGGCCGGCGGTTCCCCGGCCTGCACGTGCAGCTCCTCCGGCAGCCAGCTGTCCAGACGCCCGACGTTCGCTGCCTGGTCGAAGACGTGCTCGGGCCCTGCGGGCATCGTGCGGGAACGTTCGTACTCGGTCATCGCCTTACCGGCCTCGCCTCGGGAGTCGTAGCGCGCACCGTGTTCCCGCTCTGCCCGGGCCCAACCGCCGAAGGCCCCGCCCGCGCGATCGCGGACGGGGCTTCTCACATCGGTCAGAACCTGGGCTGGGGGGACTGCGCCTGGACGAGTTCCTCCGCCTCCGCCTGCGTCTCCACGGACGGCGGGGAGCCGGCCAGAGGCTGGTTGGCGGTCTCCCGCATGCACAGCACGGCGATGACACCGATGGCCGCGGCGCCCATGGCGTAGTACGCCGGCATCAGCGTCGAGCCGAAAGCTCCGATCAGAGCGGTGATCACCAGTGGTGTCGTACCGCCGAAGATCGAGGTGGCCAGGTTGTAGGCCACCGAGAGCGAGCCGTAGCGCACCTGCGTGGGAAAGATCGCCGGCAGCGCCGCCGACATGGTGCCGAGCATCGCCACCAGAGAGAGCCCCATCAGCAGCAGGCCCAATGTGATCAGCACGACGCTGCCCTGCCGGATGAGCAGGAACGACGGCAGGGAGAGGAACAGGAATCCGAGCATCCCCGTCATCAGCAGCGGCTTGCGCCCGAAGCGGTCCGAGAGCCGCCCCACGTAGTTGATGACGCACATCTGCAGCACCATCACGACGAGGAGGATCAACAGCCCGTGGTTGGTGCCGTAGCCCAGCTCCTCGGACAGATAGGTCGGCATGTACGACAGCAGCATGTAGTCGGTGATGTTGTACGCCGCGACCAGCGCGAGGCACAGCAGCAGCGGCCGCCAGTACCGGGTGAAGATCTTGCCGAGGTCGGCGGCCGCCGAGGTCTCCACGGCGTCGGCCGCCTCGCTCGCCTTGGCCTGGCCGCCCTCCAGCTTCTGGAAGGCGGGCGTCTCGTCCAGCTTGAGCCTGAGGTAGAGGCCGATGAGACCGAGCGGGGCCGCGACGAGGAACGGCACGCGCCAGCCCCACGACAGCATCTGGTCGTCGCTGAGGAGCATCTGCAGGACGACCACGAGACCGGAGGCCCCGACGTAACCGGCGAGCGTGCCGAGCTCCAGGAAGCTGCCGAAGAAGCCGCGCCGCTTGTCGGGCGCGTATTCCGCGATGAACGTCGAGGCGCCCCCGTACTCCCCGCCGGTCGAGAAGCCCTGCACCAGCCGGAAGAAGATCAGCAAGGCCGGGGCCCACAGACCGATCGCGGCGTGCGAGGGGACCAGACCGATCGCGAAGGTCCCCACCGCCATCATGATCATGGTGAGGGAGAGGATGCGCTTGCGCCCGACCTTGTCACCCAGCGGCCCGAAGACCATGCCGCCGAGCGGACGCACCAGGAACGCCACCGCGAAGGTCGCGAAGGAACCGAGCAGCTGTGCGGTGTCGTTGGTGGACGGGAAGAAGACCCGCCCGATGGTCGACGCCAGATAGCTGTAGATGCCGAAGTCGTACCACTCCATCGCGTTGCCGAGGGCGGCGGCCTTGGTGGCGCGCTTGACCGCCGCATCGTCGGTCACCGTGATGTCGCTGCGGCGCAGCTTCGGGTTGCGTCGTTTCTCGATCGCCCGGAACAGCACCCGGTGCCGTCTCACCGCCGCGGGATCCACCGACTCGTCGTTGTCGGTCTCCGCCATCACGTGGTTCCTTTCGCCGTTCGCATTCCCAAAGACCACGCCTGCACAGTTCTCGCGCGCTCAAACAAGCCCGTTCGCACAGCGTCCGTTTGATCACGAAACGTGATGCACGGGTGCTCAGGGTGAGAGGCGGGCCGCCGCGCCGTCCGGGATCATCCGAGGGACGGGGTGTGCTCGTGCCCCGGCGGGGGAACCTGTGTCGCCGGGTGCGTTCCTGGTGAGAGGAGCCCAAGTGACGGCGTCAGCGGCGGGCGGCCACGACCAGGGTGCGCGGGAGGACGGGTACGAACCCGACCCCAAGCGGTGGCGGGCCCTGTGGGTCACCCTGGTGGCCGGCTTCATGAGCCTTCTGGACGTGTCGATCGTGGCCGTCGCCCTGCCCACGATCCAGCAGCAGTTGCACGCCTCCGCGGCCGAGGTCCAGTGGGTGGTGTCCGGCTACGCCCTCTCCTTCGGACTCGCCCTCGTCACCGCGGGCCGCCTCGGCGACGCCCTGGACCGTCGCCGTATCTTCCTCCTCGCCCTCAGCGGCTTCGTGCTCTTCAGCGCGGCCTGCGGGGCGGCCCCGAACATCACCCTGCTGGTGGTGGCCCGGCTCGCGCAGGGACTGGCCGCCGGCTTCATGGCACCGCAGAACTCCGCGCTCATCCAGCAGATGTTCCGAGGGGGCGAACGCGGCCGGGCCTTCGGCTTCTTCGGCGCCACCGTCGGTATCTCCTCCGCGGTCGGCCCCCTGACCGGCGGTCTGATCCTCGCCCTGGCCGAAGGCGCCCAGGGCTGGCGGTGGATCTTCTACGTCAACGTGCCCATCGGCGTCCTCGCGGTCCTGCTCGGCCGCCGCCTGCTGCCCCGCACCCGGCGCACCGGCCGGGAACACCTCGACCTGCCCGGTGTCCTCCTGCTGGGCTCCGGCGTCCTCGCCCTCATGTACCCCTTGGTCCAGGCGGAGACCGGCGGCCTCGCCCGGCTGTGGTGGATGTTCCTCGCCGGTGCCGGGCTGCTCTTCGTCTTCGCCCGGTGGCAGCGCCGGCTGCTGGACCGCGGCGCCCAGCCACTGCTCGATCCGCGGCTGTTCACCACCGTGCGCGGGTATGCCGTCGGCGCGGGCGTCGGCACGCTCTACTTCATCGGCTTCAGCGGCGTCTGGCTGGTCTTCGCCCTCTTCTACCAGCACGGCCTGGGCTTCTCGCCGCTCGAGTCGGGCCTCGCCGTGACGCCCTTCGCCCTCGGCTCGGCCCTCGCGGCCGCCGTGTCCGGGCGGCTGGTGGACCGGCTCGGCCGGCTGCTCACCGTGGGCGGGCTCACGGGTGTGATCCTCGGGCTGGGCGGCACCGCGCTGCTGCTGCGCTTCGCGCCCCTGGGCACCGCGCCCTGGATCGCCGCCCCGATGCTGTTCCTCGGCGGCGTGGGCGGCGGGTGCGTGATCTCCCCCAACATCACCATGACGCTGCGCGACGTGCCCGTGCACATGGCGGGAGCGGCCGGCGGCGCCCTGCAGACCGGCCAGCGCCTCGGTGCCGCCGTGGGCACCGCCGCCCTGCCCGGTCTCTACTACCTGGTCCTCGGTGGCAGGAGCGACGACTATCGCGGCGCCCTCTTCCTCGCCATGGCCGCCGGGATCGCCGGCATGGCCGCGTCCCTGGCCCTCGCTGCCTACGACTGGCGGCGCGACCGACGGACCGCGCAGCCGCACCGCCGGTGCCCCGACGATGTCGCGCACAGTCCGGTGCACGCCCGGCAGACCTGAGTGTCACGCCCTCACGAGACCTGCGGCTGCGGCTCCTGCCGGGCGGGCGGGCCGTCGTCCAGCTCGCCGCGCAGCGCGCCGAGGGCGAAGGCCGTCATGGACGCGAGGGTCAGCAGCGCGAGCGGCCCCCAGATCGCCGGAATGGCCCACAGGGGCCAGTCGTTGGCCGCCTGCGCCCAGAGCACCAGGATCGCCGTGCCGCCCAGACCGACGCCGTGCCACCGCACCATCTTCGCCGCCGCCACGTGACGCGGCTCGCGGCGTGCCAAGAGCGGCCACAGCCCGCCCACCAGGGCCGCCGGACCGAACGAGAGGCAGGCCAGCGCACCGCCCAGCCGGTCCTCGGGCCGGCCCACCGGCCCGTCGGACGTCTGCTGCCGCCGGCCCTCGGCGTCCCGCACCTCGACCACCTGCCCGTGCCAGATCACACCGACGACCTTCTCGCCCGGCTCCATCCCGGACAGCACCGGCTCGGTGCGCGGGAACGTCACCTCCCACGGCTCACCGGACGGCGGCACCAGCTCCGCCTCCGGGGACGCGCTCCGCTTCCCGCGGTTCGCAGCGGCGCTCCGTACGGTGAACTCCTGCTCCCGCACACAACCCGACGCCTTCACGGGAGCAGCGGCGCACGCCGGTGCGCCGCGGTACTCCCTCTCCCGCTCCAGCGCCCCGCGGACCTCGTGGGCCGACGCCGCTCCGACGCCGAGCGTCACGAGAGCGATCAGCACCCACAGCACGGACCGCATGACTCCGTCCCCCGACGACCCCACCGCGCGTCATCCCCCTCCGTACGCACCGCATTCGGAGCATTGGACCACGCTCAGTGGCCGGCATGGACCCGCCGGCCCTCGACGAAGGTCTCCAGGACCCGGGCGGCGGCGATCTCCTCCGGCGGACCCGCGAACGGATCGCGGTCCAGGACGACCAGGTCGGCCGCCTTGCCGACGGTGATGCTGCCGGTGATGCCGTCGAGATGGTTCACATGGGCGCTGCCCGCCGTATAGGCGGCGAGGGCGGTGCCCAGGTCGAGGCGTTGCTCCGGGAAGAAGGGCGGGGTGTCCACGGGCGCCTCGGGGGAGACCCGGTTGACGGCGACATGGATGGCCTGGAGCGGGTCAGGGCTGCTGACGGGCCAGTCGCTGCCGGCGGCAAGCGTCGCACCGGCCCGCAGCAGATCCCCGAAGGGGTACTGCCAGGCGCCGCGTTCCGCCCCCAGGAAGGGCAGGGTCAGTTCGTCCATCTGCGGTTCGTGGGCGGCCCACAGCATCTGCATGTTGGCGCTCGCGCCCAAGGCACGAAAACGCGGCAGGTCGGCGGGATGGACGACCTGGAGGTGCGCCAGGTGGTGCCGCGTGTCGCGGTCACCGTTGGCGGCCCGGGCGGCCTCCACGGCGTCCAGCGCCTCCCGCACCGCGCGGTCGCCGAGCGCGTGGAAGTGGACCTGGAAGCCGTGCGCGTCCAGCTCGGTGACGTACTTCCGCAGCTCACCCGGTTCCACGAAACTGATGCCGCTGTTGTCCGAGGTGCAGCCGCAGCCGGTCAGGTACGGGGACAGCATCGCGGCGGTGTGGTTCTCGGCGATGCCGTCCTGCATGATCTTCACGGTGCCGGCCCGGAACCGGTCCCGGCTCAACTCCTCCCGCCGGGCCACGAGTTCGCCGATCTGCTCGGCGCCGCGCTCGCGGTCCCACCACAGGGCGCCGACGACCCGCGCGGTGAGCAGACCCCGTTCCAGGGCCGTCAGATAGGCCGGGGCCGGATCGGTCAGGTTGGCGTACGTGCCGACGATCGCGTCCTGCCAGGCGGTGACGCCGTGGGAGTGCAGCACCGCCTGGGCGCGCAGCAGCCCGGCGAGCTGCTCCTCCGGCGAGGGGTCGGGCACCAGCCGGCCCACCAGGTGGACGGCGCCCTCCTGCAGCATCCCGGTGGGGTTGCCCTCGGCGTCGCGCTCGATCCTGCCGTCGGCGGGGTCGGGGGTCCGGGCGTCGATGCCCGCGCGCTCCAGGGCCCGGCTGTTGACCCAGGCGCCGTGGTGGTCACGGTTGGGCAGGAAGACGGGCCGGTCCGGGACGACCGCGTCGAGGGCGGCGGCCGTGGGGGAGCCGCCGGGGAACGCCTCCAGCGACCAGCCGCCCCCGGTGATCCATTCGGCGTCCGGATGCTCCCTCGCGTACGCCGCGATCCTGCGCAGGTACGCGTCCGCGTCGGTGCTGTCGCCGAGATGGCACAGGCCGAGTTCGAGGCCCGCGCCCATCGGATGGACGTGGGCGTCCTGGAAGCCCGGCAGCAGCAGCTTCCCGGCGAGGTCGACGACCTCGGTGCGCGGCCCGATCAGCTCGCGCACCTCGTCGTGGCCGACGGCGACGATCCGCCCGCCGCGCACGGCCACCGAGGTGGCGCGGCTGCGGGCCGGGTCGACGGTGTGCACGGGACCGCCGGTGAGGACGAGGTCGGCGGATCCCGGGGCAGGGGCGTGCGGCATGAGAGTGAGCTCCATGGAGGTCAGACCGCCGTGCGGTCCATCGGCAGGGTGAGGGCTTCGGCGTCGGTGCCGCGCCCGGTGGTGAAGTAGGGCGAACGCCGGACGTACTTGGCGACGGCGGCCATGCCGAGGCCGGCGAGCACGATCACGGCGGGCAGCGAGAACATGAACCACCCGTTGTCCGGGCTCAGTTCGAAGTGGTCGCTCATGGTGAGGTACGAATATCCGAGGTAGCCGCCCAGGCCCAGCAGCACCAGCCCGGACGCGGCGGGCACGCCGACGGCGAGCAGCGCCTGCCGTGCACCCTCGTGCCGTGCGGAGCGGAAGCGCACGGCGCAGGCGAGCGCGGTGAGGCCGTAGTAGAGGGCCACGATCAGGCCGATCGCGTTGACGGCGGCGAGCAGCATGTCGCTCAGCCTGGGGATCGCGAAGGCGAGCACGGCGATCACCGCGGCGACGGACATCACGACGGCCGTTCCCGCGGCGGGTGTGCCGTAGCGCGGGTGCACCCGGGTCCACAGCGGGCCCATGGTGCGGTCGCGGCCCATGGCGAGCAGGCCCCGCGCGGTGGGGATCAGTGTGGCCTGCACGGAGGCGACGGCGGAGAACATCAGGGCGACCAGGGGCAGGGTGGCCCACGGCTCGGCGGCCA
Organism: Streptomyces sp. NRRL B-1140; assembly: GCF_001280065.1. Lineage (GTDB taxonomy): Bacteria > Actinomycetota > Actinomycetes > Streptomycetales > Streptomycetaceae > Streptomyces. The sequence goes on along the minus strand of NZ_LGEA01000114.1, from coordinate 322,709 downwards.
GCTTCTCCCCGAGGTAGGGGAGGGCCTGCGGGCCGTTGCGGACGAGTTCGGCCAGGCTCATCTCCCGCTGGAAGGCGACCGAGGCGAAGAGGAACAGGCCGAGCATCGCGAACAGGGCGATGAGGCCGCCGCGGGCCGAGTCGCCGGGGTTCCTGGTCTCCTCGTTGACGCTGAACGCCGCGTCCCAGCCCCAGAAGAAGAACACCGCCAGGACCATGCCCTGGGCGAAGCGGGTGCCGCTGGAGATCTCGAACGGGTTGAACCACGACAAGGAGACGGCGTGGTCACCGGTGACCAGCGCCCAGCCGCAGAAGCCGAGCAGCACCGCGTACTCGAACACGAGCAGGGCGAACTGGAACCGGGTCGCGCCCCGGACGCCGGTGACTGCCAGGACGGTGAGGGCGAGCAGGATCACCAGCCCGACCGCCGTGCAGACGCCCGTGGACGTCGGGTCGAGGGCGACGCCGGCCAGGCTGCGCAGACCGGCCTTGTTGGCGAAGGCCAGCACGACCGAGCCCATGATGGCGCTGGTGTAGGCGCAGAAGATGACCGAGCCGACCAGGGTGACCCAGCCGGTCAGGAAGCCCGGCCAGGGGCCCAGGGATCTGCCGACCCAGGTGTAGCCGTTGCCGCAGTTCGGTTCGGAGCGGTTGAGCCGGGCGTAGGCGAGGGCGATGCCCAGCACCGGCAGGAAGGCCAGCAGCAGGAGCGCGGGTGCCTGCAGGCCCACGACCGTGGCGATCGTGCCCATGCCGATGGCGATGCTGGTGGTGGCCGCGGTGCTGGACGCGGCGATGGCGACGCCGTCGACCACGCCGAGGGAACGGCGCAGCGCGGGGTGGGAGGAGGGCGGTGCGGAGGACATGAAGGGCTCCTCGGGGGGACGGGGTGGGAAGAGCCGCGCGGGACTGTGATGGAACCGCCGGGTGCCCCCATGGGTCAACCCTGTTGACGTAAGGCGGCGGGGGCCGTTCACTGCGACTGGCGAGGCAGCCGACGGCGAGCGGGAAGCGGTCGGTGTGCCGGACCACCGGCGTGCGAAGCGGTCGGTGTGCGAGGACGTCGGTCCGTGCAGCCGTCGGTCCGTGCAGTCGTCGGTGCGTGCGACCCGTTGATCCGCGAGACCGCCGGTGTGCCGGACCGTGGATCCGCCAGGAGAGGAGTGCCGGTCATGACCACCCGTGTCCCGCGGGAACGCCGCCGTCGCAGACCGACCCGTTCGGGGGTCCTGCTGTCGGAGGACCTGATCGTCCAGACCGCGTTGCGGCTCATCGGCGAGCACGGACCCGAGGCGCTGAGCGTCCGCCGGCTCGGAGCGGCCCTGGGCTGCGACCCGACCGCGCTCTACCGCTACTTCCACGGCACCGACGACCTGGTGCTCGCCATCGCCGACCGGATCATCGGCGACGCCATGGCCGGCTTCGCCCCCGGAGACGACTGGGTGGCGTCGCTGCGCGAGATGGCCCTCAGGGTCCGCGCGGGATACCTCGCCCATCCGCGCGCGGCGGCCATGGCGGCACACCGCGTGACCCGCCGCCGCAACGAGATCCGCGCCGTGGAGACCGGCATCGGCCTGCTGCTCACCGCGGGCTTCCCGCCGGCCGACGCCGCACGGCTCTACCTGGCCTTCATCGACACCGTGCTCAGCCACGCCGCCGCGGAGGCGGCGTTCCAGGCCCTCCCCGCACAGCAGCGCGAGGCCGACCGCCGGTCGTGGCGCGACGTCTACCAGGACCTCGACCCGGCGGCGTACCCGTCCCTGACAGCGGCTCGCCCGGAGCTGCCCGCGATGGCGGACAGCTCCTTCGAGCCCGCGGTGGACCTCCTCCTGGAGGCCCTGGCTGCCCGGGCACGAGCCCTGGGGCGCGGGTGAGCGGGGCGCGCTACAGCACTTCGGCCCGCCCGGAGGTGTCGTCGAGGAAGCCGCCCGACTGGTGCTGCCACAGCTTCGCGTACGCACCGTCCACCGCGAGCAACTCCTGGTGAGTGCCCTGCTCGATGATCCGGCCCCGGTCGAGGACGACGAGCTGGTCCATGCCCGCGACCGTGCTCAGCCGGTGCGCCACCACCAGCGCGGTCCGCCCGTCCATGAGCCGCCACAGCGCCTCCTGGATCAGCAGTTCGCTCTCGGAGTCCAGGGCGCTGGTCGCCTCGTCGAGCAGCAGGATCGGCGCGTCCCTCAGGATGGCCCGCGCGAGAGCGACCCGCTGGCGCTGCCCGCCGGACAGCTTGACGCCCCGCTCGCCCACCATGGTGTCGAAACCGTCGGGCAGCGCGTCCGCGAACTCCGTGACGTGGGCCGCCCGGGCCGCCCGGAGGATCTCGGCGTCGGTGGCGTCCGGCCGGGCGAAGGCGATGTTGTCCCGCAGGCTGCGGTGGAACATCGCCGGGTCCTGCGGCACGTACGCGATCCGTCCGCGCAGCTCCGCCTGGCGCACCCGGCTGATGTCCTGGCCGCCGACCAGGATGCGGCCGCCGTCGATGTCGGTCATCCGCAGCAGCAGCCGGGTGAGCGAGGTCTTGCCGCCGCCGGACCGGCCCACGAGGCCGATCTTCGATCCGCTCGGCACGGCCAGGTCGAGTCCCTCGAACAGCGGCCGGCCACCCCGGTGGGCGAAGGTAACCTTCTCGAAGCGGACGTCGGCGGCCCGGGACCGCAGCGGCTCCGGGTCCGGCGGGTCGAGCACGGTCGGCGGCGTCAGCAGCAGCTCGGTGAACTGCGCGGCCTCCGTCATCGAGCTCTCCAGCCGACGGTAGATCTGGTTGAACTCGAACATGATCCGGGTCGCGTTGGTGTAGTAGGCGAAGGCGACCACGACCGCCTCCACCCCGTGCGTGCCGCCGCCCAGCGTCACCGCGAGCAGCAGTCCCATCGCGTTGGTCAGCACGGACATCGGCGCGACCAGCGTGTCGATGCGCAGATTGCCGTAGTCCCACGACCGAATGGTGAGCCGGCGGGACGTCGCCACCCGGGAGCGGTGCTCGGCGGCCTCGCGTCCCTCCGCGGCGAACGCACGCACCGTGTCCATGTTCATCAGGCTGTCGGCGACATGCCCCGACACCCGGGCGATCGCCTCCTCACGCCGGTCCACGAGTGCCTGGCGGCGCCGGACGAGCGGCACGACCAGCACCGCCGTCAGCGCGATCATCGCCAGCAGGCCGACGACGAGCAGCGGTTCGTAGCGCCACAGCACCACCGCCCCGAACACCAGCGGCACGAAGCTCCCCACGACCTGGAAGGTCAGCGTGTCGACGAACTGCTCGAACCGGGAGGCGAAGCTGAGGACCCGTTTGGTCAGCGAACCGGCGAAGTTGTCGTGGAAGAACGCGGCGTCCTTGGCGAACAGTTCGTCCATCCCGGTCACGTACAGGTGCTCGATGCCCAGGGCGTCGAGACGGCTGAGGCAGTGCAGCGCGACGCGCCACAGTGCCTCCGCGACCAGCAGGACCGCGGCGAAGCCGAGCACGTACGGCAGTGCCGAGCCGGCCGTGACGTCCCTGTTCCCCGCGATGTCGGCGACGAGCTTGGCGACGATCAGCGGCGCGACGTAGTTGATTCCGATGTTGCCCAGCGCCGAGAGCAGCATCGTGGGTGCCGTCCACCGGCGCAGCCGGGACAACTCCCGTCCGTAGTAGCGAAGTGCGAGAAGCACCGAGCGCCTGCCCGGTAATGCCCTGTGTGTTTCCGGCGTTTCCATCCCACCCCTGTGTCGTTCTGTGGCCGCCCGCCGCGCCGCGCGTGCGGGCAGGGGCCGTCGCCGCAACGGATGTGTGAGGTATCGGGTCGAGTCCGGAAGTGTCCCGCGACGCCGGCGGCGCAGTCCAAGCGTTTTCCGGCCGGGCGGAGGTGTGCGGGGAGCGCCAGGAGGCACGGCGGCCGGGTGGCCGTACGCCGGGGCGAGACCGCAGAGCGGCTCAGGACGCGGCGCTGGAGTCCGGGCGCAGGGTCCCGAAGCTCTCGAGCAGCTCGGTGAGGGCGGTGATCACCTCGCGCGGTCCTGCGGGAGCGTGATCGGTGGCGAAGGCGTACAGGGCGTCCTCGCCGTACAGGTCGTCGCGGCCGGGGCCGATGCGAGCCTCGGTGAGGCCGTCGGTGTACAGCACGAGCGTGTCACCGGGCGCCAGGACGGTCTCGGCCGTGCCGATCGGAGCGCCGGGGACGACGCCGATGAGCAGGCCGCCCAGGGTGGGCAGGAACTCGGCTCGGCCGTCCGCCCGCAGGACGAGGGCGGGCGGGTGGCCGCCGGAGGCGAGGCGCACCACGGCGCCTGCGTGTTCGCCGCCCGGCTCGACCGTCCCGAAGATGCAGGTGCAGTACCGGGGGTTGCCGTCGCCGGTGTACCGCTCGTGCAGGACGGCGTTCAGCGTGCTCAGCGCCGAGGCCGGATCCGGGTCGTGATGGGCGGCGGCACGCAGGGTGTAGCGGGTCAGCGAGGTGAGGGACGCGGCCTCGGGGCCCTTGCCGCACACGTCGCCGAGGAAGAACGCCCACCGGCCACCGGCCCACGGGGAACAGGTCGTAGAAGTCGCCGCCGAGCTGGTCCGGGGACGCCGTGTGGTAGTGCACGGACGTCTCCAGACCCGCTACGGCGGGCAGCGAGTCCGGCACGAGGGAGCGCTGCAGGACGGCGAGGGCGTCGGCCAGCCTGGCCCGGTCGGACGGCGGCCCGCGGACCCCGCATGCGCCCCCGCGACATCAGCCCAGGTACAGCGGCACCCTGAAGGCCAGATCGCCCAGCCCGGCCTGCTCCGCCTCGGTCGGCGCACGCCGCCCGGTGCCGATCAGCAGCGCGTCCACATCGGTGAGGGCGGACGGGAACGGGCTTCCCACGATCCGCTCCAGCGACTCCCGGGACCGGGCGAGCCCCTCCGCGGGCGGCGGCTGCGCGCCCGGGAGGTGGGCGATCAGGTCGAGGTGGTGCAGCGTCCACTCCATGACATAGGCGGAGAGGAAGTCGCCCACGGTGAGGATCTCGTCACGGGTGCCGACCCGGCCGGCCGGATCGGCGAGCAGGGCCGCCCGCCCGGCGGCGGAGCCCACGTCGTCCAGATGGAACTTCAGCAGGCCCGGATCCTCGTACGCGGCGGCCAGCCGGACGGTCAGGGCGTCGAGCGGGTCGTCGCCGGTCGGTGGCGTGTCCGACAGGTCCCAGTAGGTCAGCGCGTCACGGGTCGGTGCGCGGTCGGAGGGGGTGGCCAGGGTGATCAGGACGTCCTGGGCGTCCACGATCAGATGGCACACCAGGTCCCGCACCAGCCAGCCCGTGCAGCCGGAAGGCCGCCCGAAGTCCTCGTCGGAGAGACCGGCCACCGCCGCGCGCAGCGCCGTCCAGGTGCGGGAGAACAGATCCACCCGGGCAACGTAGTGCCGCGCGGCGGCGCCGGACAAGCATGTTTCGGCCGGCCCGGCCCACCGCCGCGGGGGCCCTCACCCTCCGGGCGCCCCCAGCCGCCCTCCCACGAGCCCGGCGAGCTCGTCCGGTGTACGCGGGCCCGGCTCCGTTTCCGTCACCAGTCCCTGGGACCGCAGGAATTCCGTCACCGCAGCGCCCCACGGCAGACGCAGTCCCGCCTCCCGGAGGAGATCCGTGCGGGCCAGTGCCGTGGCCGCGGGCCCGGTGCGGACACCGGACGGTGTGAGGAGCGCGGCGTCGTCGGCCCAGCGCAGGGCGAGATCGACGTCGTGGGTGGCCATCACCACCGTGGTGCCGGCGGCACGGAGCCCGTCGAGAGTGGTCAGGAGCCGCTCCTGACCGTCGGGGTCGAGTCCGGCCGTGGGCTCGTCCAGGACGAGGACGCGCGGCCGCATGGCGACCGCGCCCGCGATGGCCGTGCGTTTGCGCTGTCCGTAGGAGAGCAGATGGGTCGGCCGGTCGGCCAGGGCCGTGATGTCCAGGGCCGCCAGCGCCTCCGCCACCCGCGCCCGTACCTGCGTGTCGTCCAGGCCGAGGTTCAGCGGCCCGAACGACACGTCCTGCTCGACGGACGCCGCGAACAACTGGTCGTCGGGGTCCTGCACCACCAGCTGCACGGTCGTCCGCAGCCGGGTCAGGCCCTTGCGGTCGTACGCCACCGGCTGCCCCTCGACCGTCAGCCGCCCTTCGTGCGGCTTCAGGCCGCCGCTGAGCAGCCGCATCAGCGTGGTCTTGCCGCTGCCGTTGCGGCCGAGCAGCGCCAGCGCGCGCCCCTCGCGGATCTCGAAGTCGAGGCCGCTGAGCACGGTCGGGCCGTCCTCGTAGGCGAAGGACGCGCCCCGCAGGGCGACGAGGGCGGGCTCGCTCATGTCAGCGGCCTTTCCAGTGCGAAGGTGAGTGCGGCCAGTGCGGCGAGCAGCGCGCAACTGGCCGCCGTGAAGCGGACGGAGACCCGGGCCGCGGGCACCAGGACCCGCAGGGTGCCGTCGTAGCCGCGCCCGGCGAGCCCGGCCTGGAGCCGGCCGGCCCGGTCGAAGGCCCGGACGAACGCGGTGGCCCCGAGCCCGGCCAGGGAACGCCACTGAGCGCCCCGGCCGGTGTGCCCGAGCCGGGCCGCCTGGGCCTCCCGGATACGCCGCATGGAGTCCAGCAGCAGAAAGCTCATCCGGTACGTCACGAGCGCGACGTCGACGACCGCGGCCGGGATCCCGGCCCGGACCAGGCGGGGCAGCAGGTCGGACATGGGCGTGGTGAAGGCGAACAGCAGCACGCCCAGGGAGGCCGCCGAGGTCCGCAGCAGCAACTCCCCGGCCCGCACCGGCCCGTCGTCGGTGAGAGAGACGAACCCCCCAGGCCCGCCCACCTGGACGAGCAGCGTGAGCGCGCCGGTGACGCAGAAGCCCAGCGGCACCCGGTAGGCCCGCCACAACCGCCGCCCGGGTACACCGGCCGGACCCAGCAGCACCACCAGGGCCGTCAGGAGCACCAGGGCCGCGCCCGGCCAGGGCGGCAGGGAGATCGCGAGCACGGTGAGACCGAGCCCGAGCACGGCCTTGTCCACGGGATGGCGGCGGCGCCAGCGACTGCTGTGCGCCGCCACGTCGATCGGCAGCACCCGGGATCAGTCCCGTTCCTCGGCGGACGTCCCGCCGGCGTCGGATCGCGCGCGGTCGGCCTCCCGTTCCAGCGCCCGCCGCTCACCCTGCCGGCGCCCCCGGCGCAGACCGAAGTAGTAGGCGAGGACACCGGCGCCGAGGGCCGCCTGGAGTGAGAAGAGCGCCGACTCGATCTCGCCGGACGGCGGCTGGTACAGCGGTGAGAACCACGGCTCGTAGTCCGGCTTCAGCTCGGTGATCGCCGTCTCGGCCTCGCCGTCGGAGCCCGTGAACGGCTCCTTCTTGTGATCGCCGAGGCCGAGCGCCAAGGGCAGTACGGCGAGCGCCGCCACAGCGAGCAGCAGCAACAGGTTGATCTTCGCGTTGCGGCTCATCGGGTCACCGCCTCGGACTCGGCCGGGGCCTGCTTCCCGGCGAGGAGCACACCCAACCGGGTCAGTTCGCCCTTGCTGGACTGCACCAGCAGCCGCATCACGAGCACGGTCAGCAGGCCCTCGCTCACCGCGAGCGGGACCTGGGTGACGGCGAAGATGGAACCGAACTTGCCGAGCGCGCCCAGGAATCCGCTGCTCGGGTCGGGGAACGCGAGGGCCAGCTGCACGCTGGTGACGCAGTAGGTGGACAGGTCGGCGACGAACGCGCCGGAGAAGACCGCCACCATCAGCGGCGCGCTGGAGCGCCGCAGCAGCTTGTAGACGGCGTATCCGGCCCACGGGCCGACGATCGCCATGGAGAAGACGTTGGCCCCGAGCGTGGTCAGCCCACCGTGCGCGAGCAGCAGTGCCTGGAACAGCAGGGTGATGGTGCCCAGCACCGCCATGATCGGCGGCCGGAACAGGACGGCTCCCAGGCCCGTCCCGGTGGGGTGCGAACAACTGCCGGTCACGGACGGCAGTTTCAGAGCGGACAGGACGAACGTGAAGGCACCGGAAGCACCGAGGAGCAAGGTGCTCTCGGGATGTTCGCGCACTTCACGGGTGAGCGACCGGACACCGTGGACGACGAACGGCGCCGACGCGACGCCCCAGGCGACCGCGTGCGCCGGAGGAAGGAAACCCTCGGCTATGTGCATGGCTCAGCAGACCCTCTCCAGCACCTCGTGGATGGTTGACGTGCCTTGGCCGGTCTCCTGGCTGACGGGTACCACCGCCCGGACTCCGCCTTCCCGGGTCACAAGGACCCAGTGGCTGCCCCTGAGGGCTGGAGCCGGACTTCCCGATTCACAGTGGCGAGGGCCGCACCGGCATCACACCGGATTTCCCGTTCACCAAGGCCTGGTGACAATAAGGCCGGGATAAGGGCGATGACAAGCCACCCAAGGGGCGCGTGAGGGGGCGCCCGTTCGCACACCGGCGCATCCTCCGGCTGGTCCACGTGCTCCGCGCGGGGTCCCTTCGCGCGAGGTCCGGGGCGTGTCAGTCCTCGCCCCCGTCGTCCCCGCCGTCGTCGCCCTCCCCGTCGCCCCCGGCGGGGAGCGGCTTCTCCGGATCCGGCTGCTGCGGGCCGCCGTCGCCCGCTTCCTCCGTCGGGGCCGCGGCGGTCGGCGCGGGCGCGGGAGGGGTCGGCGAAGGGGGCGGCGTGGACGGAGTGACATCGGCCACGGTGCCGGTGGCGGGCGTGTCGGCCGCTCCCGGGCCGGCCGCCGGGTCGGCCCGGGGACCGGAGGAGCCGGGCGTGGCGGAGTCGGCGGACGGCACGGCGGCGGGGCTGCTCGCACTCGGGGGCGCGTCGGGTTCCGTGCCCTCCGCGGTCGTGTCGGGCGTGAACCAGCGCATGCCGATGAGCATCGCGGCGATGAAGAGTGCCGCGGCGGCTGCCGTCGCGGCCAGCTTCGACCGGTTGCCGTGACCGCCGCGTCCGCGCGAGCGGCCCGAACGCCCCGTCTGGGCCGCCCGGGCGGCGGTGCGGTGGCCCGTGGTGGCGGGCAGCGCGTACGTGGTCGGGCTGCCGGTCTCGGAGGTCGCGTACGCTCCCGGCCCGGCGGTCATCGCCGCGGAGGCGGTGCTCGGCCGCAGTGGCGGCGCGACCTCCGGCAGCGGCTCGGGCAGGCCCCGCCAGGCGCCCTGGGCGAACCACTCGGCGGCCTGCTGGGCGGTGGGACGGTCCTCGGGCTGCTTGGCGAGCAGACCGAGGAGATAGTTCTCGAACGCCGGCGGAAGTCCGGCCACACCGAGCTCGCGAGGCGGCACGGGAGCCGAGTCGAGGTGCTGGTGGAGCAGGGCGACGGCGGTGTCGGCCTCGAACGGCGGGCGTCCGCTGAGGAGCTGGTAGAGCACGCAGCCCAGGGAGTACATGTCGGAGGCGGGCCCCGCCGGCTTGCCCAGGGCCCGCTCGGGCGCGAGGTAGAGGCCGGTGCCGATGATCTGGCCGGTGGCGGTGAGCGCGGCGCCGGGGTCGTCGAGGAACCGCGCGATGCCGAAGTCCCCGATCTTCAGCGTGCCGGCCGCGTCCAGCAGCAGGTTGGCGGGTTTGACGTCCCGGTGCACGATGCCCTGCGCGTGCGCGGCGGCGAGCCCCGCGGACGCCTGCGCGGCGAGCAGGGCCACCCGCTCGGCGGGCAGCGCACCGGAGCCGTTCAGCACCCCGGCGAGACTGTCGCCCTCGACCAGCTCCATCACCAGGTACAGCCGGTTGTCGTACTCCCCGAAGTCCAGCACGCCGACCACGTTGGGGTGGTTGAGACGTCCGGCGGTCTGAGCCTCCAGACGGAACCGGGAGGCCGCCGTCGCGTCGGTGTCCTGGGGCAGCAGCAGCTTGAGGGCCACCGCTCTGGCGAGCGTCTCGTCGTACGCACGCCAGACCTCTCCCATTCCACCGCGCCCGATCTCCACATCCAGCCGGTAGCGGCCCGCTAGCAGCACTCGTCCTCGTCTCACGCATAGGGGAAGGTCGTCGCCGCAGGCCGAACTCCCCGCTTGCGGGCGGGGATTGGTGGGGGTGCCGCAGCCGACCCAGGATACTGGCGCGGCATGACCGCCGATCTCCCCGGCGGTGTCCTCGGACGGGCCCGGCGCGGACATCCCGGAGTGAAACAGTCGCCCGCCGGGGTGACACTCCCGGCGCCCGGTTGCCGCGGAAGACCGGTGAGGTGTCAGAGCGCCGCGCCCGCCCCCTTCTCCCGGTGCGGCAACAGGGCCACCGCCAGGGCCGGTACGGCCGCCAGGACCAGCCACGGCACGGCGGCCGGCAGGCCCAGGTCGAGCAGGAAACCGGTGGCCGCGCTGCCGGCCAGGACGATCAGGCCGGAGACGGACGACAACGCACCCGTGTAGAGCCCGAGCCGGCCCTCCTCGGCGAGGTCGGGCACCCAGGCGCGGGCGGCGGGCACGACCAGCATCTGCCCCACGGTGAGCAAGATCACGAAGCCCGCGGCCGGGATCAGTCCGGCCGGGCCCGTCCAGCCGGCGGGCCGGGCCGCGGCCACCACCGCGAAACCGGACGCGATCAGCAGCAGCCCCGCGGCCATGGAGCGGCGCAGATCCAGCCGGTCGCCCGCCCAGCGGGTCACCGGCAGCTGGGTGAACACCACCAGCACCGAGGACAGCGCGAAGAGCCAGGACAACGGCGCTTGGGACCCCGCGGCGCGCTGCACCTCGTCCGGCAGGGCCAGGTACAGCTGGTTGTAGGCGAGCAGATAGGTCCCGTACGCACAGCACAGGGCGAGGAAGCGGCGGTCGCGCAGCAGGGCGCGGACGCCGCCCCGCGCTCGGACGCGGATCCGGCCGGGGATGTGCTGCGGCATCAGCCACAGGTGCCCGGCGAGGACGAGCACGAAGACTCCGGCACCGGCCAGACACGCGGTGCGGAAGTCGACGGCGAGCAGCAGCGCGCCGAGCAACGGCCCCACGAAGGCCCCCGCCTGGCCCGCCACGCTGAACAGGGCGAGGACCCGGGTGCGCGGGCCGTGCCCGTCCTCCTCCCATCCGACCGCCTGGCGGGCCACCTCGGACTCCACGGCGGGGGAGAAGAGCGCCGCGGCGAAACCGATCACCAGCACCGCACCGATGACGGCCCCGCTCGTGTCCGCGTAACCGAGCCAGGCGAACCCTGCGATCCGCAGCACGCAGCCCGCCAGCACGACCGGCCGCACCCCGAACCGGTCGACGAGCCAGCCGCCGACCACGAACAGCCCCTGCTGGCTGAAGGTGCGCAGCCCGAGCACGAACCCGACCAGCCACCCCGCCATGCCGATCGCGGTGCCGAGGTGCTCGGCGAGGAACGGCAGGACGGCGTAGAAGCCGATGTTGAAGGCGAGCTGAGTGAAGGTCAGAAGTCGCAGCAGCGGTGACAGTTGCTTGACGAGCCGCCAGGTGCTGTCGCGGCCTTCGGTGCGGATCGCAGGGGCGGCCTTGCGGGCCGGCACCCGGGAGACGGGATCGGTCATCGTTCGTCTGTCTGTGAGGCGGACACGGGCGTCAGGAGGGCGTCGGGGCGATCCGGGTGCCGTCGCGGGGCCGGCACGCTGTGCTCCACGGGCGGCGGGGCCGGGTCCGCCGGCCGGGTGCGCCGCCGGGGCAGCCGTACCCCGCCCGCGGCCGTCACCGCGAGTGCCCCGAGCAGGGCGAGGACGGCGGCAGGGAAGAGGACGGACCACGGGGCCCGTTCGGCGTAGGGCTGGTTCTCGGCGAGCAGCAGGCCCCATTCGGGGGAGGGCGGCTGGGCGCCCAGGCCGAGGAAGCCGAGCGCGGCGAGGCTGAGCGCGACGCCCGGGAGCCGGAGCAGGGCGTGCCGGGTGACCGGGGGCACGACGGCGGGCAGCAGTTCGTGCCGGAGCAGGTACCAGCGGCCGGCGCCCAGTGCCCGGGTGGCGGCCAGATGGGTCGTCGCACGTTCCTGCCGCAGCAGGGAGGAGGTGTGCGCGGCGAGCGGGGACCAGGCGACGACGGCCACGGCGAGCGCGGGCGTCCAGGGGCCGCTCCCCGCGATGCCGGTGACGAGCAGCCCGGCCAGTACGGGCGGTACGGCACTGAGTGTGTCGGCCAGCGGCCCGGACACCCTCGGCAGCAGCCCCAGCAGCAGTCCGGCGACGAGGGCGGCGGCGCTCACCACGAGGGCGGTGCCGAGGGTGGTCACCGCGCCGTGGGAGATCCGGGCGAGGACGTCCCGGCCGAGCGCGTCCGTGCCGAAGGGGTGCTCGGCGGAGGGCGCTCGCAGCCGGGCGAGCGTGTCCAGGGCGAGCGGGTCGCGGGGGAGCCCGGCTCCGATGACTGCGGCCAGCAGCCCCCCGTAGAGCAGCGGGAGCGTCCGGGGCGCGGGGGGCCGGGGCCGGTGCAGAGACTGCAGGGCGCCGTCCCGCAGCGCCGGTCCGATCAGCAGCCGGGCGGCGGCCCGGGCGAGGAGCCCCGCTGCCGCCGCGAGCAGGACGAGGGCGAGAGTGCCGCTCTGCAGGGCGGGCAGATCCTGGGCGAGCGCGGCGTGCAGGGTCAGCCGGCCGAGGCCGGGGATGTCGAAGATCTGCTCGACGGCGACCGATCCGCCGGTCAGCCCGATCACGAACAGACCCAGGTTCGGCAGCAGTCCGGGCACGCAGCGACGCACCGCCTGCCGGGCCAGCGACCTCGGCGGGATGCCGCGTGCCGCGGCCGCCCGGGCCCAGGGTTCCGCGAACGCGCCGGGCAGCAGGTCGTCCAGCATCCGGCCCAGGACCGCCCCGGCGGGCAGGCCGAGGGCGAGCGAGGGCAGCACCATCCACTGCGGGCCGTACCAGCCCAGCGCGGGCAGCCAGCCCAGCTGCACGGCGATCACCGAGGCCAGCACCGAGGCGACCAGGAACTCGGGCAGCGAGGCCAGGACGGCCGTCACCGTCCCGCCGGGACGGCGCGCACCGAGCCGGCCTCGCGCGCCGAGCCGGAGGGTGGGGGCGCAGACGGCGGCGGTCGTGCCCCCGGCGACCACCAGGGCCCCGCACATCAGCAGCAGTGACACGCCGAGTGCCTGCACGACACCCGGCAGCACCGGGGCGCCGGACACCCAGGACGAGCCCGCGTCGGCGTGCAGCAGGCCGCCCAGCCAGCGGCCGAGCAGGACCCATGGCCCGTCGTCCAGGCCGAGTTCGGCGCGGATCGCGTGCAGGGTCTCCGGTGTCGGATCACGGTCGGCGGAGCGGGCCTTGAGGACGGTCAGCGCCGGGTCGGTGCGCGACAGCCACGGCAGCAGGCCGATCGCTCCCACCAGGGCGGCCGTGAGCACGGCCCGCCACACCAGCGTCGGGGCACCGCCCCTCGCGAGAGCGCGCAGGGCGGTCAGAGCCCGGATCGGGAGGGGGGTCTTGGTGTTCAGGGCCGGGTCCCCACGCCGACGAGCTCCCGCTCGTACGGGTCGAGTCGGGCTCCCTGCACGGATGTCCGGACCCCTGTGACGGCCTTCAGATGCACCAGCGGAATCACCGCGTCGGTACCCAGGATCGCCGCCTCCGCCTGCATGGCGGCCTCCTGCCGCTTCTCGGGGTCGGACTCGGCCCGGGCGGTGGCGACGAGCCGGTCGACGTCCCGGTCGCACAGGAACGCCAGGTTGTAGGAACCGTCGCAGGTGAAGTCGCTGTCGAGCACGGTGACCGGGTCGCCGGTGTCCGTCATCATGTTGCGGGCGACGACGGCGGCGTCGAACTTCCCCTCCAGCAGGTCCCCTTCGAGACGCGCGTAGGTCCGCACCTCCAGCTTCACCTCGAACCCGGCCTTCTCCAGTTGCTGTTGCAGCACCTGTGCGGCCTCCGCGAGTTCGGGCCGGTCGTTGTAGCCGGCGATGGTGATGCTCTTGCCGTCGGGGTCGGCCGCCGCGGCCCGCCCGGACGGCTTCAGGCGCTTGCCGGCGGCCCAGGTCAGGGCCGGACCGTAGAGGCCCTGCGCGGGTTCGGCCGACCCCTCGTAGACACCCTTGGCGACGGTCGCACCGTCGACCGCCTCACGCGCGGCGGCCCGCAGTCCGGCGTTCGTGAAGGCACCGGAAGCGGTGTTGAGGTACAGGCTGGCGTTGCGGGCGGTGTTCGATTCATGGACCGTGCCCTTGCCCAGGGAGGCGGCCTGGGCGACGGGGACCGCCTCGGCGATGTCGACGTCCCCGGTGCGCAGGGCGTTGGCGCGGGCCGTGCCGTCGGAGACGTACCTGACGTCGATGCCCGAGGCCTGGGCCCGGCCTCCCCAGTAGCCGTCGAAACGGTTCAGCGTGGCCGACCGGTCACCGGCGACCTCGGTGAGCTCGAAGGGGCCGGTGGCGGTGCCGACCGCGTTCACCACGCCCTTCTTCCCGTAGGCCTTCGGAGAGAACACCGCGAGGCTGGGATTGGTCAGCCGCAGCGGAAGCACCGGGTCGGTTCCGCCGGTGGAGACCCGCACCCGGTTCTCCCCGGCGGCCTCGGCGGTCAGCTTCACGCCGGATATCGCGGTGGGTGCCGGCTTCGCCGCGGCGGCGTGGGTGAGAGCGGCGGCGACGGCGGCGGCGGTGACGTCCTCGCCGTCCTGGAACGACGCCTCCCGGAGGGTGAACAGCCAGCTCTCGCCGCCCTTCTCGCTGCTCCAGGACTCGGCGAGCGCGGGTACCGCGGTGCCGTTGGCGTCCAGGCGGGTCAGCCCCTCGGCGACACCCAGCCGGGACAGGTTGTAGGCGTCGTACCCGTACGGCGAGTAGTTCTGCGTCGGCGGGAAGGCCAGGGCCACGCGCAGCCGGCCGCCGTCCTCGGAGCCGGAGGAGTTCGAGGTCTCGGCGGTGCCGTCACCGGAGGACGCGAAACAGCCGGAGAGCAGCGGCAGGAGCAGCAGACCGGCGGCGAGCCGGCGGCGGGGGATTCTCATGATGTATATGAATACCATTTTCGTTAAGCGAGCGGTAGTTCGAAGTGCACCACACCGCTGCCCCCGCCGGGCATCTCCTCGCGCTCGTCGCACAGCACCTTGCCCAGCGCCTTCCACAGCCCCATCGCAGCGGGGGAGTCCGGGTAGGTGTGCAGGTAGACGGACCGGTAGCCGCCGTCGGTCCGGGCGAAGTCAAGGAGACGGTCCACCAGTTGCCGGGCCAGCCCGCGCCGCCGGTGCTCGGGGCGCACGTACACCCGCCTCAGCTGCGCCGTCTCGCCCGAGGGGAACCGCTCGGCCAGCCAGCCGGGGTTCGGCGGGTGGGCCGGTCCGCGCGCGTCCAGTGCCGCCGTGGCCGCCACCGTCCCGTCGTGCTCGTCCACGGCGACCAGCAGGGTGTGCCGGGCCGGAGTGACGTAGAACGGCACCGGATCGATGATGTCGGCGTGCCAGCGCGGCACGTAGCCCGTGCCGAAGTCGCGGTACACGGCGTCGAGCATCACCGCCCGGGCCCCGTCGATGTCGGCCGCCGTGGCTTCCCTGATGCTGTACTCACGCATTTGCGCATCATATGCAAGAAGGATTTCGGCGGTGGTCGGGGGGCGTGGCCGGGCTCGACGGTCACCCGGCCGGGCGGGAGCCGGGGCGGGCGCTCGCGACCCCGGGTTCAGCCCTCGGACGGGGCGAGCACCACGAAGTCCGCGTTCGCCGGGTCGAGGCAGACCGCGAGCCGGCCGACGCCCTCCATGTCGGCCGGACCCATCTGCACGCTGCCGCCGTGCGCGGTGACCTGGGCCACCGCTGCGTCGCAGTCCTCGACGGCGAAGACCGGGTGCCAGTACGGCCGCCCGCCGGCCAGCGCCAGGTCGTCCTTGCCCACCTGCATGAGCCCGCCGTGCATCCGGTCCTCGGAGAGACCCGCGGGGGTGATCAGGGTGTACACGCCCGCGCCGCCCGGCAGCGGCATGTCGCTGTACTGCCAGCCGAAAAGGGAGCCGTAGAACTCCCGCGCGCCCGCGGCGTCGGTCGTGTACAGCTCGGTCCACGACAGTGAGCCCGGCTGGTCCACCAGCTCCAGGCCCTTGTTCGTGCCCGGCTGCCAGGCGGCGAACTGGCCGCCCAGCGGGTCGCTGTACTGGGCCATCCGGCCCCAGTCGTCGAGGTCCATCGGTGCGACCCGCACGGTGCCGCCCGCCTGTCGCACGGCCTCCGTCGTGGCGTCCAGGTCGGAAACGCTGTAGTAGATCATCCAGGCCGATCGCGCGCCCTCCTCGGTGAGCTTGCCGAGCCCCGCGACGGTCTTGCCGTCCTTCTTGAACATCCCGCCCTCGAAGTCCTCGCTCTCGCCCATGGGCTCGTAGTCCCACCCGAGGACGGCTCCGTAGAAGCCGGCGGCGGCCCGGACGTCCGGAGCGCCCAGGTCGAGCCAGCAGGGGGAACCGGGGACGTACTCCGTCGTGATCATGGCGATGTATCCCTTCCGAGGGTCCTGTGCGCCCAGCGTGACACCGAGCACGGGCCGTCGCCCGTCGCTGTTCGCCGTTCGGGGGATTCGGCGGACGGAGGAGGGAGGGTTCAGCGGGGCGGCGGAGGAAGGGTTCAGTGGACGGACAGTCCGCCGTCGACGAACAGCGACTGCCCGGTGACGTAGGCGGACGCCGCGCTTGCCAGGAAGACCGCCGCGCCCGCGAAGTCCTCGGCGAGCCCGTTCCGCCCGATCATCGTGCGGGCGGCGAGGGCCGTCACCTTCGCCGGGTCCGACGACAGCCGTGCGTTCAGCGGTGTCATGACGAAGCCCGGCACGAGCAGGTTGCAGGTGACCCCGCGCGGGGACCACGCCTCGGCCTGGGAGCGGGCCAGCGCCTCCAGTCCGCCCTTGGAGGCTCCGTATGCGCCGCTGTGGACGAACGCGCGGTGCGCCTGCTGCGAGCTGATGTGGATGATCCGCCCGTATCCGCGCTCCGCCATCCGGGGGCCGAAGCGCTGCCCGAGCAGGAACGGCGCCTCCAGGTTGACAGCCATGGTGGCGTCCCAGACGTCCTCGCCGAGTTCGTCCATCGGCGGGCGCAGGTTGATCCCGGCGCTGTTGACGAGGATGTCGGGCTCCCCGAACGCCTCGACCGCCCGCTCGGCGGCCGTCCGCACACCCTCGCGGGTGCTCAGATCCGCGCTGACCCACGCGACACGGCAGCCGAGGGCCGTCAGTTCCTCGGCGGTGGCGGTCAGTCGCGCCTCGCCACGTGCCACGACCACCACGCTCGCCCCGGCGCGGGCGAGGGCGTCGGTGATGCCGCGGCCGATGCCGGAACTGCCGCCGGTGACGACCGCGACCCGGCCCTGAAGCGAGAACAGGTCGGAGAGGTAGGCCTGAGCCGCTCGGGACGGCTCCGTGGGCGGGACGGGGTGTGTCGTCATGGCGACCACTCTAAGTCGATCACCCGGCCGCCCTCCGGGTGGTGCCTCGTCGCCGGGCGACCCGCCCCGTGAGCCCGCCCCGACCTCTCGCATATATACCCCCAGGGGGTATATAGTTCCGGTCATGGACCACACCGCTCACGAACCCGAGAAGCAACCGCATGCGCCGGCGTCCTGGGGGACCGCCGTGAAGGCGACGTTGCACTGCCTGACCGGGTGCGCCATCGGTGAGATCCTGGGCATGGTGATCGGTACGGCGCTGGGGTGGGGCAACGTGCCCACCATGGTGTCGGCGATCGGACTCGCGTTCCTCTTCGGCTACTCCTTCACCCTGTTCGCGGTCCTGCGGGCCGGTCTCGGCCTCAGGGCGGCGATCCGGGTCGCCCTCGCCGCGGACACGGTCTCCATCGCGGTCATGGAACTCGTGGACAACGCGATCATCGCGCTCACGCCGGGCGCGGTGGACGCCCATCTGTCGGAGGGCCTGTTCTGGGCCGCGCTCCTCGGCGGTTTCGCCGTCGCCTTCCTGATCACCACCCCGGTCAACCGGTGGATGATCGGCCGCGGCCGGGGCCACGCCGTGGTGCACGCCCACCACTGACGCGGCGTCACCCCCGCGCACCCAGAGATCCAGGCCCAGGCGCAGGCCCGAAGCCCCGCCCGCAGCCCCAGGCGACCCCTGGCGTCCCGCCCGGGACACCGCGGACGGGGCCGGGCGGGCACGGCGCCCCGGGCGGCGGCCGGTGCTCATCACCCGGGCGCGGGCCGGATGTTCTGGTTGGCGTGGAAGAAGTTGTCCGGGTCGTAGGTCCGCTTGATCCGGGCGAGCCTGTCGTAGTGGTCCCGGTACGTGGCCCGGACCCGTTCCTCGCCCTCGTCCGAGCCCATGAAGTTCACGTAGGAGCCGCCCATCGAGTACGGGTGCAGCGCCTCCTGGTACTCCACGCACCACTGCCTGATCGTCCCGGCGTTGGCCGGGTCGGGGTCGACGCCGGCGAAGACGCCGGACCAGAGGGCGTCCCGGTAGTTCCACGCGGTGTCGTCCGGGCCGACCCGGTGGGCGGCTCCGTCGATGGGGTAGAGGTGCATCAGCGAGAGCGGTGTCGGGATGTTCCGGCCGTACTCGAGGTGCACGTCCAGTGCGGCGTCGGGGATGTGGTCGAAGAAGTCGCCTCGCCAGTACCACTGGTAGCCGGTGGGGATCAGCTCGTCGAACATGCTCTGCAACGCGTCGTACGGCATCGGCGTCGTGAAGTGGAAGGCGGGCCGGCCGGGGGCGTTCACCACCGACAGCGTGTCGTCGAGCAGGGCCGGATCACTCGTGCAGCACCAGACGACGCCGCACACCTTCCGCCCGTGGAGTTCCTCGGGGAAGGGCGGGCCGGGCGGGACGACGAGGACGGCGAAGAAGCCGTACACGTCCTCGGGGGCGGCGGGGAGGAACTCGCGGTACCAGGCCAGCACTTCGCGCGTGCTCTCGACGGGCCAGACCGTCACCCCGGCCCCGACCGTGCCCACCGGGTGCAGCCGGTAGGTGAGGGAGGTCGCGATGCCGAAGTTGCCGCCCCCGCCCCGCAGGGCCCAGAACAGGTCCGGGTGCTCGGTCTCGCTCGCGGTGACGAAGCTGCCGTCCGCCAGCACCACGTCGGCGGCGATCAGGTTGTCCACGGTCAGCCCGAACCTGCGGGTGAGGTAGCCGTGACCGCCGCCGAGCGTCAGGCCCCCGAGGCCCGTCATGGAGATGATGCCGGTGGGAGTGGCCAGGCCGAAGGCCTGGGTGGCGTGGTCGAGGTCGCCGAGATGGCTGCCGCCGCCGGCCTCGGCGGTCCGCGCCTCCGGGTCGACCCGCACCCAGCGCATCGGCGACAGGTCGACCGTGACGCCGTCGTCCACGAGGCACAGGCCGGGGCCGCTGTGACCGCCGCCCCGCACGGCGAGTTCCAGGCCGTGGTCGCGGACGTAGGTGACCGCGGCCATCACGTCCGCGGCGTCCGCGCAGGGCACCAGGGCGGCGGGCCGTTTGTCGATCATCGCGTTGTAGATCTTGCGTGCCTGGTCGTACCCGGCATCCCGCGGGCCGATCACCGGCCCCCTCAGCGTGGTCCGCATCTCTTCCAGGGTGGCGGTGTCCATGACGATCTCCTAGGGAGGCGTGACCGCTGACCTCACCAGCGTCCCGCCGACCGCCGGGCGACGCACATCCGGGACAGCCGTGCCGCCCCGACCTTTCGTACCCGCACGAGGAGCACGTCGCACGGACGGTCCGGCTGCCGCGCACCCGGGCGGCCCCGGAGAAAACCGATGGCGGCCTGCGCCAGGACGTGTGACGGTACGGCTCATGGGCAACTCCACGGCGTACCCCGTTCTCCGCACCAATGACGCGAGCATGGCATACACGCAGGCCAGGCGTCTGTGCGCGCTGCTGGAGCGGGAGGACGAGGTGTGGCTCACCGCGGAGCTGCGCACGGCCGGGGAGGTGCGGCGGATGGCCGCGCTCCTTCCCCGCGGCGCCTTCGAGCGCGTCCCGGCCCGCACCGATCCGGTGACCGGCAGGCAAGTCGTGTTCGACCTCGACGTGACGACGGCGGACGACGCGGCGCTGGAGGCGCACCTGCCGCTCGACATCATCGAGGAGGTCGCCCCGGGAAGGGTGGTGAAGGACTTCGCGGCAGCCCTCGGCCGGGGTGCGGCCGCCATCGAATGGCACGGAAGATGGCCGGACGACCTGGCGGCGGGCCACTTCGGATCGCCCCCGTACGACGGGGTCCAGGTCGCCTTCCACGGTGACCGGGCCCAGCAGGGCCGCTGGACCGAGGAGCACACCGTCTTCGTGCATGTGACCAAGTTCGGCGACCTGCCCCGCGCCCGGAAACTCGCCGCGCACATCGGCAGCGAGGTCCTGGGCGAACCGCAACTCGGATGGTGATCGCGGGCGTCAGGCGAGGGTGACCTCCACCGGCAGCTTCTTGATGCCGTTGACGAAGTTGGAGCGCACGCGCGGTACGTCACCGGCCAGCCGGATGTCCGCCAGGCGCGGGATCAGTTCCTCGAACATGATGCGGATCTCGGTGCGGGCCAGCAGGTTGCCCAGGCACAGGTGAGGGCTGCCCTTGCCGAAGGTGACGTGGTCGTTGTCGCGGCGCGTGACGTCGAAGTCGTAGGGGTTGCCGAAGACCTCCTCGTCGCGGTTGCCGGAGGCGAACCACATCACGACCTTGTCGCCCTCCTTCACCTGCTTGCCGCCCAGCACGACATCGCGCGTGGCGGTGCGGCGGAAGTGGTAGACGGGGGAGGCCCAGCGCAGGAACTCCTCGACCGCGACCGGGATCAGCGAGGGGTCCTCCCGGAGGCGGGCCAGCTGCCCGGGATGCTGGAGGAGGGCCAGCATCGAGTGGGAGATGGTGTGCCGGGTGGTCTCGTTGCCGGCGACGACCAGCAGCAGGAAGTAGTTGTCGAAGTCCTGCGGGGACAGCGGGACTCCGTCCCGGGGCGTGGTGTTGACCAGCCGGGAGACCAGGTCCGTGCCGTCACCGCCCCGCCGCTGCCGGGCCAGCTCGCGGCCGTACTCGAAGACCTCCAGCGAGGCGGGGGAGCGGAAGGGCAGATCGCGGTAGCGCTCGCTCTCCTCACTGTGCAGCAGCACGTCCGCGTAGTCGGGGTCGGTGTGACCGATGATGCGGTTGCCCCAGTCGATGAGCCGCTGGTTGTCCTCCGGCGGCACGTCCAGCAGCCGGGCGAGCACGTTGATGGGGAAGTCCGCCGAGACGTCCTCGACGAAGTCGAAGCGGCCCTTGGCGAGGGCGGCGTCGAGGGTCCTCGCGGTCAGCCCCCTCAGGAAGTCGGTGTAGCCGCCGATCACGTTCGCGCCGAACTGCCGCTGGATCAGGCTGCGCAGGGCGCGGTGCCGCACCCCGTCCAGTTCCAGGATCGAGGCGCGCTTCTTGATCTGGTCGTCGTCGACCTCCTCCAGGTTGACGAATTTCGTCGACGTGAACGTCTCCGCGTCGCGGTCGACCCGCACGATGTCCTCGTGCCGGGTCAGCGCCCAGAAGCCGGAGTTGGGCGCCTGCTCGGGCTGCCAGTGCACCGGGTCCTCGTGGCGCAGGGTGTGGAACATCCGCCAGGGCGTGACACCGTCGGTGAAGCGGTCCAGGTCGGCGAGGTTGACGTCCGCAAGGGGCATCGGCTCGCGTACGGCGTCGGTCGGGGTCTCGGTGGTCATCGGCAGCTCCTCGGCGTCACAGGGGGCGTCACAGGTGGTACGCGTACTCGGTGAACTCCCAGTCCGTGACGTGCCGGTGGAAGCGTTCGACCTCGTCGCGCTTGTAGGAGAGGAAGGACGTGGTGAATCCCTTGCCGAGCAGATCGGTCAGGGCGGTGTCCGCCTCCAGGGCGTCCAGCGCGGCGGACAGGGTCTGCGGCAGGATGGCGGAGCGGGCGGTGTCGTAGCCGTAGCCCTCCAGCGGGGCGGGCGGTTCCTCACCGGCCAGCACGCCCAGCAACGCGGCTGCCGTCGTACCGGCGATCGCCAGGTAGGGGTTGGCGCTCGCGTCGCCGAGGCGCAGTTCGAGCCGGGCGCCGGTGCCGCGCTCGGGCGGGATGCGCACCATGGCGCTGCGGTTGTCCAGCCCCCAGTCGATCAGCCACGGCGCGAGGGTGTCCGGGCCGAAGCGTTTGTAGGAGTTGACCGTGGGGTTGAGCAGCGCGGCCAGGGCGGGCGCGTGGGCGAGCACGCCGGCGACGGCGTGCCGGGCGGTCGCGGACAGGCCGTACGCGCCCGACGGGTCGTCGAAGGTGTTGCGGCCCTCCGCGTCGTCGCACGAGAGGTGGAGGTGGAAACCGGAGCCGCCGGCGTCGTTGAAGGGCTTGGCCATGAAGGTGGCCAGCCGGCCTTCCCTGCGGGCCAGTTCCTTGATCGCGGCCTTGAAGCGGAAGGAACGGTCGGCGGCCGACACGGCCTCCGAGTGGGCCAGGTTGATCTCGATCTGGCCGCCGTCGAACTCGTGGTTGCCGCTGATCGCCCCGACCTTCAGATCGCGCATGTGGCGCAGGGTGCGCAGCAGATGGTTGTCCGGGTCGGCCCGCAGGCCGGCGGTGTAGACGACCCCGGGCTCCGGGGCGTAGCGGCGCCAGCCGCCGGACGGGCCCGGCTCGCACAGGAAGTACTCCAGCTCCGGCCCGACCACCGGCCGCAGGCCGTGTTCGGCACAGCGGGCGAGGACGGACCGCAGCAGATCGCGGGGCGACTCGGGCGCGGGTGCGCCGGTCGCCGGGTCGACGACCTCGCCCAGGCAGGCCGCCACTCCCGGCTCCCAGGGCAGCGGCACCAGCGTGCCGAGGTCCGGGCGGACACAGATGTCCGGCAGTCCCGCGTCCAGCCCGCCGGTCACCGGCACCACGTCCCCCTGCGGGCTGGTGTGGTAGACGGCCCGGCAGAACGCCAGGCCGTGCTCACAGGCCCGGGGCAGCTCCTCGAGCAGCACGTCGCGCGCCCGGTCGGTGCCGATCAGGTCGGGATAGGTCACCCGGACCACGTCGATGCCGTCGGCGGCGAGCCGGTCCATGTGGCGGCGGACTTCCTGAGAATCGTGAGCGCTCACCGTTGTCTCCTCGGGCGGACGTCGGGACACCTCCGGGACGCGGGGCCGGGGAGGCGGGTGGCGTGAGAGCGAGCCTCCGGGCGCGGCGGAGCCAGGACCGCCCGGTGCTTGTTTGATGCCAAACGGTAGGGGTGGGTGCGGGGCCCCGCAAGAGGGCCGGAGCAAGAATTTATCCATCCGGATAGCTCTTGACCAGACCCCTGCCCCTGCCTACCTTGTTTGAAGCCAAACGAGTTCGGGGCGCGTTCTACCGCACCCCGTTGGCCGGGGCCCGGCCCTTCCGGCCGGGCCCCCTTTCCTTCCGCTTCGACGCCCTCACATTCAGGAGGACCGGCCATGAAGGTCGTCGTCGACATGAACAAGTGCCAAGACCACGGCCAGTGCGTCTTCTCGGCCCCGGACGTCTTCCGGATGGACGACGACGGCCGCCTGGCCTACGTCCCCGACCCCGACGACGCCCTGCGCGACGAGGTCGAGGAGGCCGCGGACGTCTGCCCGCTGCAGGCCATCCGGGTCGAGGACTGAGATGAGCGGGCGCATCGTCGTCGCCGGCGCTTCTCTGGGCGGGCTGCGCGCCGCCGAGCAGCTGCGCGCCGCCGGCTGGACCGGCGGGATCACGGTGATCGGCGACGAGCCGCACCCGCCGTACAACCGGCCCCCGCTGTCGAAGGAGGTCCTCGCTGGCAAGGCGGCCTTCGACTCCCTGGCCTTCACCCCGAAGGCTTCCACGAAGGATGTGGAGTGGCGGCTCGGCACGAGAATCGTCTCCGCCCGGCTCGCCGGGCGGACCGTCGCGCTCGACGACGGCTCCGTGCTCTCCTACGCCGGTCTGGTCGTCGCCACCGGGATGCGGCCCCGCCGGCTGCGCTGCCCCGGTCCCCTGGCCGGCCGCCACACGGTCCGGACCATCGACGACGCCCAGGCGCTGCGGGACGAGCTGATCCGGCCGGGTGTGCGGGTCGTCGTGGTCGGCGGCGGGTTCATCGGCTGCGAGGTGGCCGCCACGGCGGCCGGGCTCGGCGCGGCCGAGGTGACCGTGATCGATCCGCTGCCGTTGCCGATGACCGGGCCGCTCGGGGAACTGCTCGCGCGGGAACTGCGTCGGCGGCACGAGCGGCAAGGGGTCCGCTTCGTGCTCGGTGCGGGTGTGGCCGGGTTCGAGGGCGGGGACCACGTCACCGGTGTCGTGCTCGGTGACGGGTCCGTACTGCCCGCCGACGTGGTAGTGGAGTCCGTCGGGTCGGTCGCCAACACCGAGTGGCTCGACGGCAACGGGCTCGAGCTGGGCGACGGCGTGCTCACCGACGAGCACCTGCGGGTCGGCGGCCGGCCCGACGTCGTCGCGGTCGGCGACATCGCCCGCTTCCCCAACGCCCGCTACGACGGGGTGCCCCGGCGGGTCGAGCACTGGTCCGTGCCGACCGACTCGGCCAAGCACGCGGCGAAGGTGCTGGTGGACGGTGACACCGGCCTGCCGCCCTTCGCGCCTCTGCCGACCTTCTGGAGCGACCAGCACGACTTCCGGTTGCAGTCCTTCGGTGCGCCCGGCCTGGGTCTCGGTGACGTCCGCATCCTGGACGGTGACCTCGCGGGGGATGTTCTGGTCGGCTACCACCGCGACGGGCTGCTGGTCGGTGTCGTCGCCCTCGGGGGACCCTCCGCGGCGCGGGCCGCCGCCCGATACCGCGCCGACCTGCTGAAGCAGCCCTTCCTCACCGCGCAAGGAGCCCTCTCGTGACCGGACTTCGTGGATACTTCCACCCCAAGACGGCGACGGGCGCGTCGTCGCTCGTCCCCTCCCCGCCCTGGCGGTACTCCGGTGACCTGCTCACCGTCGAGTACCGGACGGATCCCGCGCGCGTGCGCGAACTGCTGCCCGAGCCCCTGGAGCCGGCGGACGAGGATCCGGGGGCCGTCGCCCTGATCTGGGCCGACTGGCAGTCGTGCTCGGCTTCGGGGGAGGAGCTGCTGGATCCCGTGCGGGCGCAGTACAAGGAGGCTTTCGCGGTGGTCCGGTGCCGGTTCCGGGGGCGGACGTACTCGCGGTGCGTCTACATCTGGGTGGACAAGGACTTCGCCATCGCGCGGGGGCTGCACCAGGGGTATCCGAAGAAGCTCGGCTCCATTCACCAGACGCGGCCGCATCCCTACGGGCCCGCTCCGCGGATCGAGGCGGGGGCGCGGTTCGGGGCGACCCTGGCGGCTGCGGATCGGCGTATTGCTCAAGCCGTGGTGACGCTGCGGGAGCCGTCCGGGAGCGGCGGGTTCGTCAATGCGCATCCCATGGCTCATCACCGGTGGCTGCCGTCGATCGAGAAGGGCAAGGGGCTGGCTCTCGACGAGTTGATCGAGTCCGGGGCCGCGTCCTTCGAGGGTGGTCAGGCGTGGGTGGGGGACGCGGAGTTGGAGCTGTTCGAGGCGCCGACGGAGGAGTTGGCGCGGCTGGAGGTGCGGGAGCCGATCGCTGCGTATTACCGGCAGGTCGGGGTGGTTTGGGACGGGGGGCGGCTGCTGGAGAGTGGTACGTCCGGAGCGTCTGCCGAGTGAGGTCTGTGGGCGGGTGCGGGTTGTGTGTGGTTTGCCGCGCAGTTCCCCGCGCCCCTGAGGACATGCAGTAGGCCCTCGTTGAATGGAACTCTTCTTATGTCTGAGAACATCACCGTTGCCGGAGTGTCCGTCGATACGCGGCACTGGATCGGTGGCAGGCGCGTTGCCTCCACCAGTACGTTCACCGATCACTCTCCGATCGATGGAAGTGCCCTCGGCGAGATCGCCCGGGGCGGGCCGGCCGAGGCCGAAGCCGCTGTCGCCGCCGCACGGGACGCGTTTCCCGGCTGGGCCGCCACCTCCCGGGCCGAACGTGCCCGCATCCTGCACGCCATCGCCGACGGGGTCGAGAAGCGGATCGAAGAACTGGCGATCGTCGAGACCACGGACAACGGCGCCCTGCTCCGCTCCCACCGGCGGGGCGTCATGCCCCGTGTCGCCCACAACTTCCGGTTCTTCGCGGACTGGCTGCTCGGGCTCGGCCACGAGGACTTCGACACCCGCGGCCACACCAACCACGTCAGCTGGGACCCGGCCGGGCCCTGTGTGCTGATCACCCCGTGGAACGCGCCGCTGATGCTGGCCACCTGGAAGGTCGCCCCCGCCCTCGCCGCCGGTGACACCGTCGTCCTCAAGCCCGCCGAGTGGTCGCCGCTGACCGCCTCCCTGCTGGCCGACATCGCCGCGGAGGCCGGACTGCCCGCCGGTGTCCTCAACGTCGTCCAGGGGTACGGCTCCGAGATCGGCGACGCCCTCACCTCCCACCCCGACGTGCGCCGCATCAGCTTCACCGGATCCGTACCGACGGCCCGGCGCATCGCCGGGTCGGCCGCCGCGAACCTCACGCCCCTCAGCCTCGAACTCGGCGGCAAGTCACCCCTGCTGGTGTTCGCCGACGCCGACCTCGACCTGGCCGTCGACCTCGCCGTGGAGCAGTACGACAACGCCGGGCAGGTCTGCCTGGCGGCCACCCGGCTGCTCGTCGAGGAGCCGGTCGCCGAAGAGTTCACCCGCCGGTTCGTCGAGAAGGCCACGGCTCTGCGGCAGGGCGACCCGCGTGAGGAGAGCACCGACATCGGGCCCAACATCCACCCCCGTCAGCTGGAGAAGATCGACGGCTTCGTGCGGCGGGCCCTCGCGCAGGGGGCGCGAGCGGTCATCGGCGGGCATCGCAACGAAGGGCAGTACTACGCGCCGACCCTGCTCACCGACGTCGCCCAGGACGCGGAGATCGTGCAGGAGGAGGTCTTCGGGCCGGTCCTGACCCTGCAGACCTTCACCGGCGAGGACGAGGCCGTACGGCTCGCCAACGACACCCGGTTCGGGCTGGCCGCCACCGTCGCGACCGGCGACCGGGAGCGGGCGGAGCGGGTCACCGCCCGGCTCGTCGCCGGCACCGTCTGGGTCAACTGCTTCTTCGTGCGCGACCTCCAGGCACCCTTCGGCGGCTCCCGGCAGTCCGGGGTCGGGCGCGAGGGCGGGACCTGGAGCTTCGACTTCTACTGCGACCTGAAGAACACCGTCACCGCCCCGAAGGGATGGAACCAGGACCATGGGTGAGATCGTCGGGGCCGGGCTGCTCGCCCACGTGCCCACCATCGTGCTGCCCGAGGCCGACCGGCTGGAGCTCAACGAGGGCAAGGAGATCACCCTCGTCACCGGGTTGCGGGAGCTGCGCCGGGACGTCTTCGAGCGGGATGCCGCCACCGATTACGACACCGTCGTCGTCCTGGACTCGCACTGGGCGACCACCGTCGAGTTCGTCGTGACCGCGCAAGCGCGCCGCGCCGGGCTGTTCACCTCCGAGGAACTGCCGCGCGGCATGTGCAGGATGCCCTACGACTTCCCCGGAGACCCCGAACTCGCCCACAACGTGGCCGCCTTCGCCGACAAGCACGGCACCTGGATCACCCCGATCGACGACGCGTACCTGCCCGTCTACTACGCCACCCTCAACCTCTGGAAGTACCTGGGGGAGGGTTTGCCCGACAAGCGGTGGGTCACCATCGGGGTCTGCCAGACCGGCGACATGGAGGATCATCTGCGGCTCGGGCGGGCCCTCGCCGACGGGATCGCCGCGACCCCCGGGCGACGCGTCCTGGTCATCGCCTCCGGCGCCCTCTCGCACACCTTCTGGCCCCTGCGCGAACTGCGCGACCACGAGGCGAGCGACCCGGTGCACATCCGCACCCCCGAGGCCCGTGCAGCGGACTACGAACGCATCGCCTGGTTCAAGGAGGGGCGGCACGACAAGGTCCTCGACACGATGGACGAGTTCTGGAAGTTCAAGCCCGAGGCGAAGTTCTTCCACTACCTGATGATGGCCGGCGCCCTCGGCGGGCGGCGCTGTGTCGCCCGGGCCCGTCAGTACGGCGACTACGAGAACTCCGTCGGCACCGGCCAGGCCCACCTCTGGTTCGACCGCCCCGCGGGCGGCTGGACCGCAGACCACCCCACCGCGCAGGAGTCCGCCCATGCCTGAGTACCGCCGCATCCTCCTCGACGGCGCCGCCGTCCAGGTCACCGCCGACGGTGACGAACTCGTCGCCGGGGACGGCCGCCGGGTGAAGGCCGACGAAGCGCGGCACCTGCCGCCCGTCGTGCCGTCCAAGGTCATCGCCGTTCACCTCAACCACCGCAGCAGGGTGGACGAGTTCGGCATCGGGCTTCCCGGCACCCCCACCTACTTCCACAAGCCGACCTCCGCGCTCAACGCCCACCGGGGCGCCGTCGTCCGCCCCGAGGGCTGCAAGTGGCTCAACTACGAGGGGGAGGTCGCCATCGTCATCGGGAGGACCGCGCGGAACATCGCGCCGGCCGAGGCGGGGGAGTACATCGCCGGGTACACCGTCGCCAACGACTACGGGCTGCACGACTTCCGCGACACCGACGCCGGGTCGATGCTCCGGGTCAAGGGTTCCGACACCCTCTGCCCGCTCGGCCCCGGCCTGGTCACCGACTGGGACTTCCACGGCAAGCGGCTGCGGACCTACGTCAACGGGGAGGTGGTGCAGGACGGCTCGACCGACGAGATGACCTGGGACATGCACTACCTCGTCGCCGACATCGCCCGCACCATCACCCTGTACCCCGGGGACGTCCTGCTGTCCGGCACGCCCGCCAACTCGCGGCCCGTCCGGCCGGGCGACGTCGTGGAGGTGGAGGTCGAGGGCCTCGGACGGCTCACCAACCACATCGTCACCGGGCCGACCGCCATCCGCACGGACGTGGGCGCCCAGCCCACCGAATCGGAGGAGGTCCTCTCGACCGCCCTCGGCGGCGACTGGGAGTTCCGTGGCATCCGGCCGCCGCGCCGCTGACGCGCGGTCCGGGAGCGGTGGTGCCGACGTGCTCCCCGGCCGGCCCGCCGTCGCGCAGGACCGCCCGGGTAGGGTCACGGGCATGACCGAGCCCGCCGGGCGCCGCCCCCGCAAGCGCGTGAACTACGGCACGGGCCGTGAGGCCCTGCTGGAGGCCGCCGTGCGGGTCGTGGCCCGGGGCGGGCTGCGCCGGCTCACCTACCGGGCCGTCGCGGAGGAGGCCGGCGTCACCCACGGCCTGGTCGTGCACCACTTCGGCTCGCGCGACGCCCTGATCGAGGAGGCCGTGGCCCACGCCATCCGCTCCTCCCTGAGCAGCAGCGCCCTCGAACCGGGCACCGGCAGGGCCGCCGACTTCTCGGTGGGGCTGACGGACATGGTGGAGTCCGGGCCGGACCGCCAGGCGTTCCAGTACGAACTGCTCCTGGAAGCCCGGCGCCGCCCCGAGCTCCTGGCCCACCTGCGGTCCCTGTACGACGAGTACTTCGACGCGACCCGGCGTGAGCTCACCCAGATGCTGCCCGGCCCGGTCGGCGAGGGCCTGTCCCGGATGGTGTTCGCCACCCTGGAGGGACTCGTCCTGCACCAACTGGTCTTCGGTGAGCGCGAGGTCATCGACGAGGCCCTGGACGAGCTGCGCTCGGTGCTGAGGCTGCTCGCCGAGCGGCCCGGCGACGGAGCCTGACCCGCTGCGGCCCTGTCGTCCCGCGGCGCCGGAATTCCTCGTCCCGCACCCCTTGCCAAACGGATAGTTCCGCACCACGATGAGGCAACTCGTTTGGCCTGAAACGATCCTTCCTCCCCTCTGGCAGGTGATCCGAGTGGACAGTCAGACGGTCTCCCGGCACACGGCGGAACCGGACGCGCCCACCGCAGGCACGCTCAAGCCCAACGCCCTCGGCGTCCTGGGCATCCTCTTCTTCGTCCTGTCCGCCCAGGCCCCGCTGACCGCCATCGCCGGCGCGGCCCCCATCGCCGTGGCCCTCGGCAACGGCCCCGGGGTGCCCGCCGCCTATCTGGTGGCGGGCCTGGTGATCCTGCTGTTCTCGGTGGGGTTCGTCGCCATGGGCCGCCACGTGGTGGACGCGGGCGCCTTCTACACCTACATCGGCAAGGGCCTCGGCCGCACCACCGGAACCGGCAGCGCGGGCCTCGCCCTCTTCGCCTACTGCACCATCCAGGCCGCGATGTACGGCCTCTACGGCGCCATCGTGAGCGGCCTCGTCGCGAGCCACACCGGCCTCGACCTGCCGTGGTGGGTCTGGACGCTGGTCACCATGGCCGTCGTGCAGGCGCTCGGGGCGGCCGGTGTCGAGATGGGCGCCAAGGTGCTCGCCGTCTTCGTCCTCGCCGAGTTCAGCATCCTGTCGGTCTTCGCCCTGGTCACCCTCTTCAAGGGCGGCGGCCCCGAGGGGCTCGGCCTCGCCGGCAGCTTCTCCCCGTCCGCCGCCCTGGACGGCGCCCCGGGCGTGGCCGTGATGTTCGCCGTCGCCTCCATGTTCGGCTTCGAGGCCACCGCCATCTACGGCGAGGAGGCACGCGAGCCCAGGAAGACGGTGCCGCGGGCCACCTACCTCGCGGTCGCCGTCGTCACGGGCTTCTTCACCCTGGTCTCCTGGATGCTGATCTCCTCCTACGGCGCCTCGAAGGCCACCGCGGCCGCGGGCAAGGCCCTGGAGGGCGGAGACGGCGCCGGGTTCGTCTTCGCGCCCATCGCGGCGGACTTCGGAGGCTGGGTGGGCGATGTGCTGCCGGTCCTGCTCGCCACGTCCCTCTTCGCGGGCATTCTCACCTTCCACAACTCGGCCAACCGCTACCTGTTCTCCCTCGGCCGCGACCGGCTGCTGCCGCTGCGGATGTGCCGGCTCAACCGCCGTCACGCGCCCTGGACCGCCGGCTGCGTCCAGACGGCCCTGGCCGCCTTGCTGGTGGTGCCCTTCGCGCTGGCCGGCAAGGACCCGGTGCTGACCCTGTTCTCCTGGTTCAGCGGCGTCGCCGTCCTGGCGATGATGCTGCTGTACCTGCTCACCTCGGTGTCCGTCGTCGTCTTCTTCCGCCGCACCCGCCTGGACACCCGCCCCTGGACCACGCTGATCGCACCCTCCCTGGGCGCGCTCGGCATCGCCGGAGCGATCTGGGTCATCCTGGCCAACTTCACCACCCTCATCGGCGGCGAACGCACCACCGCCCTGTGGCTCACGCTGTCCGTCCCGGTCGTCATGGGACTCGGGCTGGTCGCCGCACGGGTGCGAGGGAGGGGCGTCGTGGCTGCCGACGGCTGACCGCGAGCACGGCCGCCCCCGTCACGGCGTCCGGGCACCGCCCCGCCCATATCGTTTGAGATCAAAGGAGGATCCCTCATGCCGGCCGTCCCCCACGACGAGTGGCTGCGCCGCGCCAAGGCGTTCCAGCCCCCCGGTGCCCATCACATCGACGGCACCGACGAGGCCGGGGGAGGGGCCACGTTCCCGGTCGTCTCCCCACGCGACGGACGGGTCCTCGCCGAGATCGCGGACGGCGGCGCCGCCGAGGTGGACGCGGCCGTCGCCGCCGCCCGGCGGGCCTTCGACACCGGCCCGTGGCCGCGCCTGGCACCCGCCGAGCGCGGCCGGGCCCTGCTCCGCCTCGCCGACCTGCTTCAGGAACGGCGCGAGGAACTCGCCCTCACGGTCAGCCTGGAGATGGGCAAACCGATCGCGGACGCCTACGGCATCGAACTGCGCGCCGTCATCACCACCTTCCGCTGGTACGGCCAGCTCGCGGACAAGCTGGCCGACGAGTCCCCGCACACCGCCCCGGACGCCCTCGCCCTGGTCACCAGGGAACCCGCGGGGGTGGTGGGGGCGGTGGTCCCCTGGAACTTCCCGCTGACCCTGGCCGGCTGGAAGGTGGCCCCGGCCCTGGCGGCCGGCTGCACGGTCGTCCTCAAGCCCTCGGAGAACTCCCCGCTCTCCGCCCTGCTCCTCGGGCGTCTGGCCACCGAGGCCGGCCTCCCGCCCGGTGTCCTCAACGTCGTCACCGGCGACGGCCCGACAGCGGGCCGCGCCCTCGGCCTCCACCCGGACGTCGACGTCCTGGCGTTCACCGGCTCCACCGCCGTCGGCCGCCACTTCCTGCGCTACGCCGCCGACTCCAACCTCAAGCGCGTCTGGCTGGAACTCGGCGGCAAGTCGCCCAACATCGTCCTGCCCGACGCCCCCGACCTGGAGAAGGCCGCCGCCACCGCCGCCTGGGGCATCTTCTTCAACCAGGGCGAGATGTGCACCGCGCCCTCCCGGCTCCTCGTACACTCCTCGATCGCCGAGCGGGTCACCGAGGCCGTGGTCCGGCGGGCCGGTGAACTGAGGGTGGGCGACCCGCTCGACCCGCAGACGGAGATGGGCGCCCTCGTCGGCCGGGCTCACCTGGACCGCGTACGCGACCACATCCGCCACGGCCTCGACGAGGGCGCCCGTCTGCGCACGGGCGGCGACCGCGTCCTCGCCGAGACGGGCGGGACCTACCTCGAACCCACCGTCTTCGACCGCGTGGACCCCGGCTCGCGACTGGCCCGGGAGGAGATCTTCGGCCCCGTCCTGTCCGTGCTCGCCTTCGACGACCTCGACGAGGCGGTCCGCCTGGCCAACGCCACCGAGTACGGCCTCGCGGCCGGCCTGTGGACCTCCGACCTGTCCACCGCCCTCCGGGTGTCGCGCGCCCTGAAGGCCGGAACGGTCTGGGTCAACTGCTACGAGGAGGGCGACCTCACCGTGCCCTTCGGCGGCATGAAGCAGTCGGGCAACGGCCGCGACAAGTCCGCCCACGCGCTGGAGAAGTACACCGAGCTCAAGACCACCTGGATCCAGCTGTGACCCGCCCACTGATCGCGATCCCCGCGCGCTTGTCCGCCACGGCCTCAGCCCTCCGGTACGCCGCCGAGGTCAACGCCCGCGCCTTGATCGAGGCCGTGTGGCGGGCGGGTGGCGAACCCGCGAGCATCCATCCGGCGGACAGCGGCACGGCCACCCGGCTCGCCCGCTTCGACGGCGTCCTGCTCCCCGGCGGCGGCGACCTCGCCCCTTCCCGCTACGGCGCCACCGGCACCCACGACACCGTCTACGACGTCGACACCCTCCAGGACGGCTTCGACCTCGACGTCGCCCGGCACGCCCTGGAGTGGGGGCTGCCCCTGCTCGCCGTCTGCCGGGGCCTCCAGGTCGTCAACGTCGCCCTCGGCGGCACCCTGGAGCAGGACATGGGCGGCCCCGAGCGCGTACACCGGCACCTCGTGCACCCCGTCACCCTGGAACCCGGCTCGCTCGTCGCCCGGGCCTCGGGCGCCGAGAAGACCGACGCGTCCTGCTACCACCACCAGCGCGTCGACCGCCCGGGAGCGGGCCTGCGCGTCACGGCCCGGGCGGCCGACGGCACCATCGAGGCGCTCGAACTCCCCGGCGCCCCCGGCTGGTTCACGGCCGTCCAGTGGCACCCGGAGGACACCGCACGCGAGGATCCGGCCCAGCAGGGCCTGTTCGACGCGCTCGTGCGGGCCGCGACCCGGTGAGGCCGCAGCGATGCTCAGGCCCGGGGCCGTCGGCCGCTGCGCCGCGGGGCGGGTTCGGCGCCGCCCAGCAGGGACTGCCGCCGCTCCTCGCCGTGCTCCTCCACCTGGAGCACCACGCTGCGCAGCCCCTCGGCGAGGCTGCGGCACTCGGCGTCGCTGAGCCCGGCGGTGACGAAGGCCTCCTCCTCGTTGAAGGCCGGGAACACCCGCGCCATGAACTCCTCGCCCTCGGCCGTGAGGCTCAGCAGCACCAGGCGCCCGTCGCTCGGATGGCCGTCCCGCCGCAGCAGGCCCCGGGACTCCAGCGTGCGCACCACACCCGTGAGCGTGCCCTTGGAGATCCCCGCCTCCTCGGCCACGTGCCGGGTCTCCGACTCGCCCCACACCCAGACC
Organism: Streptomyces sp. NRRL B-1140; assembly: GCF_001280065.1. Classification (GTDB taxonomy): domain Bacteria; phylum Actinomycetota; class Actinomycetes; order Streptomycetales; family Streptomycetaceae; genus Streptomyces. The sequence continues at coordinate 289,074 of NZ_LGEA01000114.1, read as the reverse complement.
ACCCACAGCACCACGAAAGCCGTCCAGGTCAGGTCCGAACCGCGCAGCACGGAGTTCTCCAGGTGCTGCCGCACGGCGGACGCCGCCCGGTAGATGTTCGCCACCGCCGCCATCTGCTCCCGGCGGATCGGAATGCCGCCCAGCTTCGCCGCGGCGAGCTTCTCGGCTTCGGTGATGGATCGGTGCCCCGGCACGAGCGGCTCCTTCGTCTGGTCGCGACCGCCTCGGTGCGGTCGCGACGCGTCACACACGGGCGGCTCAACCCCGTCGCCCGATCGTTCGGACTCAAATTGTACGAAGCCGAAAGGAAGAACCCGTCATGCCCAGCCCTCCCCGCATGCTCCTCGTCCTCAGCGAGAACTGGACCCTCACCGGCGGCCGGGCCGATCTGCCCCTCGCCGTCCGCTGGGCCCGCGAGGCCGAGGACGCCGGTTTCGACGCGGTCATGGTCAGCGAGCACATCGTCCTCGGCCCCGACGCGGCGGCCGCCGGCATCATGGGCAACCCCCGCGACTACGCCCTGCCGGGCAACCAGGACCCCTACACCCCCTGGCCGAACTCCTTGCTGCTGCTCGCCGCCATCGCCTCCGTCACCTCCCGGCTGCGCCTGGCCGCCGCGGCCGTCCTCGCCCCGCTGCGTCACCCCCTGCTGCTCGCCCGCGAACTCGGCACCCTGGACCTGATCAGCGAGGGCCGTCTGGTCGTACAGCCCACGGTGAGCTGGAGCAAGGACGAGTACGACGCCCTCGGTGTGCCGTTCGCCCGCCGCGGGCGGCTCCTCGACGAGCACCTGGAGATCTGGGCGAAGGCCTGGGGCCCGTCGCCGCTCTCCCACGACGGACCCCACTACCCCTTCCGGGACGTCTACTTCGAGCCCAAGGCCCACCGCCCCGACGGCCCCCGGCTGTGGTTCGGCGGACAGCGCCTGCGCGGCCCGGTCCTGCGCCGCCTCGTCGACCACGGCCACGGCTTCCACCCGCTCGGCCGGCCCACGCCCGAGGACCTGCAAGGGCTCAAGGAGGCGATGTCGACGGCCGGGCGGGACATCGCGGAGCTGGAGATGATCGGCGGCACCCGGGCCGTGTTCCCCGACGACCGGTCACCGGCGGACCTCGGCGCGGCGCTCTCCGTGATCCCGGAGCAGAGGGAGCAGGGCTTCACGACCTTCTGCGTCAAGCCGAACCAGTTCATCGACGACCCGGACGGCGTGGGGGAGTTCTGCCGCGAGGTCATGCGGCGCGTCGAGGCGCTGACGTCCTGACCACCCCAGTCGGGCCCGCCCCTCGGCCGCTGATCCACCTTCCCCCTGAAATGAGGTCATCCGTGAACGACACCGCGTCCGTGGACGCCACCGCCCCCACCCTCGTCCTGACCGGCGGGCAGGTCCTCACCGTCGACGCCGGGTTCACCGTCGCCGAGGGCGTGGCCGTGCGCGGCCGGGACATCCTGGCCGTCGGCAGCGACGCGGAGATGCGTGCGCTGGCCGGGCCCGGCACCCGGATCGTCGAACTGGGTGGCCGGACCGTGCTGCCCGGCATCAACGACTCGCATCTGCACGGCGCCGCCTACGGCATGACGAAACCGCCGTTCGCCCTCGACGTCGGCCACCCGGCGGTCGGCTCCCTCGCCGACATCGCGGTGGTCGTCGCCAGGGCGGCACAGGAGACCCCGCGAGGCGAGTGGATCATCGGCCTGGGCTGGGACCCCGGCTACCTCGCCGAATGCCTCGCCGACCCGGGCCGCTTCCCGCACCGGCGGGACCTCGACGCGGTGGCGCCCGGGCACCCGGTCTGCCTGACCGACTTCTCCTCGCACATGGTGTGGGTCAACTCCGAAGCCCTGCGCCGCTGCGGCGTCGACGCCGGTACGCCGGCCCCGCCCGGCGGTGTGATCGACCACGACCCCGACGGCCGTCCGGCCGGCATCCTGCGTGAGGCCGCCGGACGGCTCGTCCAGGCCGAGCTTCCCGCACCGACCCGGGGCCAGCGCCGCCGGGCCATCCAGGGCGTCATCCGGGAACTGCACTCCCGCGGCATCACCAGCTACACCGAGCCCGGCCTCGGTCCCGGCGGCGCCGGCTCCCTCTTCGGCGGCCTGAGCACCGACAACTGGAACGCCTACGCCGACCTCGCCGCGAGCGGCGAACTCCAGGCCCGCGTCAGCGTCCTGCTCCTGCCCGCCCCCATGGGAGGCTCCGCCGCGGACGTCCGCGAGGGGCTGGCCGAACTGCGCCGCCCCGAGTCCGCCGACCCCCGGCTGCTGCGGGCCATCGGCGTCAAGATCTTCGCCGACGGTGTCCCGCCCAACCGCACGGCGTGGATGAGCGAGCCGTACCCGGACGGCGGTCACGGCGCCCTGTGCGTGCACGGTGAGACGCCCGCACTCCAGGTGCACGAACTGCGCGAGATGATCAGGCTCGGGCACGAGGCAGGCTTCCAGCTCGGCGTGCACGTCACCGGCGACCGGGCCATCGACCTCGTGGTGGACGCCTTCCTCGCCGCGAACACGGCCGCGCCCCGCCCCGACGCCCGCCACTACGTCATCCACGGCGACTTCATCAGCCCGGGCAGCCTGGCCAAGCTCGCCGCGCACGGCTACGGCGTCAACATGAACCCGGCCATCAAGTGGACCATCTCCGACCTGATGGACGAGCTCGTCGGCCCCGAACGCTCCGCCTACCAGTGGCCGGTGCGCTCCGCACTGGACGCCGGCGTACGGGTGTGCGCCAGCTCCGACGCCCCCATCACCGAGCCCGACTGGCGCCAGGGCGTGGCCGCGATGATGCTGCGCGAGTCCAAGGCCAGCGGCCGTACCAGCGGCCCCGAGCAGTGCGTCCCGCTCGCCGACGCCCTGCGTGCCTACACCTCCACCGCCGCCTGGCAGGACTTCGCCGACGGCTGGAAGGGCACCCTGGAAGCGGGCCGGGCCGCCGACCTGTGCGTGCTGGACCGGCCGCTGCTGGACCTCGACCCGCACGAGATCACTCAGGCACAGGTGGATCTCACGGTGTTCGACGGGCGGGTGGTCTTCGAGCGGTGACGCGTACTCGGGTACCAGCCGTGAGGTCCGGTCAGGTTCGGGCTGTGAGACCCGCTCGGGTCGCCCGCACCACCGCGCGCCGCATCCCCCACCGCCGGGCGCGGTACCGGCCGGCCACCCGGCACACCGCGTAGATGCCGAACGAGATCGTCGTGACGTAGGGGCTGATGGGAATGCTGCTGCCCAGGGCGAGCAGGATTCCGCCCTCGATGGAGACCACGGCGAACACCACGCTCAGCGCGGGCAGCAGCACCGGCGACGCGGTGACGCGGGCGGCCGCCGCGGCCGGGGTGACGACCAGGGAGAGCACCAGCAGCGCGCCGACGATCTGCACCGACAGGGCGACCGCGAGCCCGAGCACCAGCATGAACGCGAAGGACAGCGCACGCACCGGCACCCCGCGGGCCTGCGCCACGTCAGGATCCGTACTGGCGAAGGACAGCGGACGCCACATCACCGTCAGGGCCGCCAGCACCAGGACGGACGTGCCCAGCAGCCAGGACATCTGCGGGGTGTCCACGGCGACGATCTGCCCGGTGAGCAGCCCGAACTTGTTGGCCGCCCGGCCCTTGTACAGGGCGAGGAAGAGCACGCCGAGTCCCAGACCGAACGGCATGATGATGCCGATCACCGAGTTGCGGTCCCGGGCCCTGGATCCGAGGACGCCGATGGCACCGGCGGCCAGCAGTGAACCGGCGATCGAGCCGACGACGATGTTCGCGTCCAGCAGCAGGGCCGCCGAAGCGCCCGCGAACGACAGCTCGCTGATGCCGTGCACCGCGAACGGCAGGTCCCGCATCAGGACGAACACCCCGGCCAGCCCGCCCACCAGGCCCAGTGCCACGCCGGCGACGAGGGAGTTGCGGACCAGGACGAGGAGTTCGCCGTAGTCGGTGAAGTCGAAGATCTGGTGCCAGATCCCGTCGGCGAGTGTCATGCGCGCACTCCGTCGCTCTCGTGGGCCTGTTGGGGGTGGTGCGGCGGGCTGCCCGTCTCGTCGGGAGCTCCCGCGACCACCACCCGGCCCCGGACGCGGAGCACGTCGACCCGCGTGCCGTAGAGGCGGGACAGCGACTGCGAGGTCAGCACCTCGTCCGGAGTCCCGCACCGGTGGCCGCCCGGGGCCAGGTACAGCACGCGGTCGGCCATGCCCAGCACCGGGTTGATCTCGTGCGTCACGAACACCACGGCCGTGCCGTGGGAGCGGCGCCGGGCGTCGATCAGCTCGGTGACGGCCCGCTGGTGGTGCAGGTCGAGCGACAGCAGCGGCTCGTCGCACAGCAGCAGGCGGGGGTCGGTCGCCAGGGCCTGCCCGATGCGCACGCGCTGCCGTTCGCCGCCGGAGAGCATCCCGAGCGGGACATCGGCGTAGGCCGTGGCGCCCACCGACTCGAGGATCTCGTCCACCCTGCGGCGGATGCCGCCGGTGCGCAGCCGCGGCCCGAAGCGGTGGCCGTCGATGCCGAACCGGACGAGGTCGCGGGCGCGCAGCATGGCCTGCGCGGACAGTGCCGCCTGCTGCGGGATGTAGCCGATGTGCCGGGCGGCCTCGCGTGCCGGCCGGCCGAGGACGTTCAGCGTGCCGGCGGACAGCGGCCGGTGGCCCAGCAGCGCCCGGACGAAGCTGGTCTTGCCCGCGCCGTTCGGGCCCAGTACGGCCAGGAACTCCCCGGGCCGTACGTCGAGATCGAGACCGCTCCACACCTCGCGCTCGCCGTAGGACAGGGCGGCCGCGCGCAGGGTGACGACCGGCGTGCCGTCCTGCCGGGGTATCGGGGTCACTTGGCCAGCGCGCCCGCGAGCGCGTCGAGGTTGGAGGTCATCCAGCCGAGGTAGTCCTTGCCCTTGGGCAGGGTCTCGGTCACGGGCACGACGGGGATGCCGGCCGCCTTGGCCGCCGCCTCGGCCTTCGCGGTCTGGGGGCCGGACGTCTGCTCGTTGTAGACGAGGGCCTTCACCTTCTTGTCGCCGAACAGCGCGAGGCTCTCCTCAAGGACGCGCGGGGAGACGTCGTCGCCCTCCTCGATCGCCTCGCTGAACTGCGCGGGCGTCCGGTTGACCAGGCCGCTCGCCTCGGTCATGTACAGCGGCACGGGCTCGGTGATGGCGATGCCCTCACCGCCGTGCGCCTTCTTGATCTGCGCCTCCCTGGCCTCCAGGGGCGCGAGTTTCGCCTTGAAGGCGGCGGCGTTCCTCGTGAAGGCCTTGGCGCCGCCCGGGTCGGCCTTCGCGAGGGCGGCGGATATCCGGTCGGCGACCTGGGCGACGGTGGGGAAGTCGTACCAGACGTGCTCGTTGAGTTCACCGCCCTCGGGCGCGGTCTTGCCGGACACCCGGACCGCGTTGATCACTTCGGCGGAGTCGTTGTGGCCGCTCTTGAGCATGCGGTCGACGAAGTCGTCGTAGCCGCCGCCGTTCTCGACGACGACCTTCGCCTTGGACAGGGCGAGCTGGTTCTGCGGGTCGGCCTCGTAGGAGTGCGGATCCTGGTCGGGGTCGCTGATGACCGACGTGACGTCGACCCGGTCGCCGCCTATGCGCCGGGCGATGTCACCCCAGACGTTCGTGGAGGCGACCACGGCCACGCGAGCCGGTGTGCTCTTGCCGCCGCCGGAGTCCGGCCCAGAGTCCGACGAGCTGCCGCAGCCCGCGAGCAGGGCCAGTGACGCGCTGGTCAGCAGCGCGATGCGGCGGGACGTGGACAAGGGCATGGCTCCTCCAGGACGGACGTGCACAAAGGTCATCGGCAGGCATCACGCTAGATGGGAATGAATGTCAGAAGCGGCTTGCGGTCGAAGTCATGTGAAAACCATTGCCAACTGTTGGTGATTTCTGGACTGCCCATCCAAGTGCTGGACTTCTGGTCTAAGGTGGTACGTGTGAGAGGGGTGGGCATGGGCAATGATCCGAACGCCGAGCGGGACGCGATCCTCGCCGCACTGAAACCCGTCGTGGACGGGATCGCCGCCACCTTCGGGCCGGTCTGCGACGTCGTGCTGCACGACTACCGGGATCCGGAGCACTCGGTGGTCGCGGTGGCCGGAGCGGTGACCGGGCGCACGGTCGGCGGCGCGATGAGCGAGATCGGCATGCGCGTCCTCGCCCGCGGCGACGGGGCGTCCGACGAACTGAACTACGTCACCCGCACCCGCAACGGCACGGTGACGAAGTCCTCCACGATCGTGCTGCGGGACTCCACGGGAGCCGTGTTCGGCGCCCTCTGCGTCAACGTGGACGTCGGCGCGCTCACGCAGGTCCACGACCTGCTCGGCGCCCTCGCCGGAGCCGGTGCCGTCGCTCCGGCGGAGCTCCCGACGACCACCTTCGGCAACGACATCGACTCCGTGGTCGACGCCCTCGTCGACGCCCACCGCTCGCAGCAGCCGGGCAGTTGGGCGGAGCTCGACCGCGCGGAACGTGTGGAGCTGTTCGGCGGCCTGGACGCCCGCGGGGTCTTCGCCGTGCGCGGCGCCGTCGAACAGGTCGCCTCCCGGCTCGGCATCTCCCGCGCCTCCGCCTACAACTACCTGTCCCGGGCCCGGGCCGCCCACGACACTCCCACCGGAGGATCCGCGTGACGACCACCACCCCGCCGGTCACCCTCGACGACGTCCGGGACGCCGCCGCCCGCCTCAAGGGCGTCGCCCACCGCACCCCCGTGCTGCGCTCCCGCAGCCTGGACGCGCTCGCCGGAGCCGAGGTCTTCCTCAAGTGCGAGAACTTCCAGCGCGTGGGCGCCTTCAAGTTCCGCGGCGCCTACAACGCCGCATCCCGCCTCACCCCCGAGCAGTTGTCCCGGGGCATCGCCGCCTACTCCTCCGGCAACCACGCCCAGGCCGTCGCCCTGGCCGCCCGGGAGCTGGGCACCACCGCCGTCATCGTCATGCCGGAGGACGCCCCGCCCTCGAAGCGGGCCGCCACCGCGGGCTACGGCGCCGAGATCGTCACGTACGACCGCTACACCGGAGACCGGGTCGCCCTCGCCGAGGCCCTCGCCGCCGAGCGCGGCCTCGCCCTCGTCCCGCCCTACGAGCATCCGCACGTCATGGCCGGGCAGGGCACGGCCGCTCTCGAACTCGTCGAAGAGGTGGGGGAGCTGGACGCGCTGCTGACGCCGGTCGGCGGCGGCGGGCTGATGGCCGGCAGTGCCACGGCGGTCAAGGGGCTGTGCCCCCGCGTCCGCACCGTCGGTGTCGAACCGGAGGCCGGGGACGACACCAAGCGCTCGATGGAAGCCGGCCGGCGCGTCAGTATCCCCGTCCCGCACACCATCGCCGACGGCCAGGCCCTGCACACCCCGGGCGAGCTGACCTTCTCGGTCAACCGGCGACTCCTCGACGAGGTCGTCCTGGTCACCGACGACGAGATCCGGGACGCGATGCGTTTCGCCTTCGAGCGTCTGAAGATCGTCGTCGAGCCGAGCGGCGCCACCCCGCTGGCCGCGCTGCTCACCGGCCGGGCGGGCCCGCTTCCCCCTCGCGTCGGCGTCGTCGTCTCCGGCGGCAACATCGACGCCGGACGCTTCGCCGAGCTCTGCGGCCTCACCCCCTGAATGGCGCTGCCCGCGGGGCGGACGGACGATGGAAGCAAACCCTCACCGAGGAGGAGCGTCATGCTTGAAGTGAAGACGCTCGACAAGCCGGACGAGCGGCGCGACTACCCCCGAGGCCACCTGGAAGCCGTCCACATGACGGGACTGGACTTCGCCGTGGCCACCTTCGAACCGGGCTGGCGCTGGTCCGAGTCCGTGGCCCCGATCGCGGGGACGGACAGCTGCCGGATCCACCACAACGGCTATGTCGTCTCGGGCCGTATGCACATCCGCATGGACGACGGCGCGGAGAGCGAAGTGGGACCCGGCGACGTGTTCGTCTGCGCGCCCGGCCACGACGCCTGGGTCGTCGGCGACGAGCAGTGCGTGGTGTACGACTTCGCCGGGAGCATGGCCAAGGAGTACGCCAAGAAGGACTGACGCGGCCTCTCACCTCCACCTCCTTCGGACCGGCCAGCCGGCTTCCCTTGCCCATGGAAACCGATCGGTTTACGCTTCCCGACACGGGAAACCGATCGGTTTCCAAGTTGTGCGACAAGGGAGATCCCATGACCGCCATCGAAGGTTCCGTCGCCCTGGTCACCGGAGGCAGCCGGGGCATCGGACGGGCGCTGGTCGAGGCCCTGTACGAGCGGGGCGCGCGCAAGGTGTACGCCACCGCCCGCGACCCGCGCGCCGTCACGCACCCTGACGCCGTGCCGGTGGCCCTGGAGGTGACCGACCCCGCGTCCGTCGCCGCGGCGGCCGAGCAGGCCGGGGACGTCACCCTGCTGATCAACAACGCCGGCGCCTCGGTGAACGCGAATTTCCTCGACTCGCCCGTCGACGACGTCCGGCGCGAGTTCGAGACCAACTTCTACGGGCCGCTCCTGGTGACCCGGGCCTTCGTCCCCGTCATCGAGCGCAACGGCGGCGGCCACATCCTCAACGTCCACTCAGTGCTGTCCTGGATCGGCCTGGCCGGGTCCTACAGCGCCTCCAAAGCCGCGTTCTGGTCGCAGACCAACTCACTGCGCCTGGACCTGAAGCCGCGCGGGATCGACGTCACCGGCCTCCACGTCGGCTATGTCGACACGGACATGACCGCCGGGGTCGACGCCCCCAAGTCCTCGGCCCGCTCCGTCGCCGCCCAGGCCCTCGACGGCATCGCGTCCGGCGCCTACGAGGTCCTGGCGGACGACGTCTCACGGCAGGTGAAGGCCGGTCTCGCGGCCGACCCGGCCGCCCTCTACCCGCAGCTCGCCGCCGTCTGATCACACCGGCAGCAGCCGGGCCACCAGTGCGCTCAACTGCCGGGCGTTACGGCACTCGTGCATGTCGACCAGCTCGGCGTAGGCGGGCGCGACGGAGTCGCCCGTGCCCCACCGGGAGCGCTGCTCGGGGTTCAGCCAGTGGACGCGGCGGGCGCGCTCGGCGATCTGCCGCAGGGCGGGCAGATTCGGGTCGCTCCGGTTCGTCCGGGCGTCACCGAGGACGAACACCGTCGTGCGGGAACCGGCCGCGTCCGCGTACCGCTCGGCGAACTCGCCCAGAGCCATGCCGTAGTCACTGCTTCCGTGATAGCCCGTGACGGCCGCCTCCGCCTGGATGCGGGTGCCCAGCCCCTCCGGGTCGGCCCGCCCGTGCTCCAGCAGCCCGGTGACCTCGTCGATCCGGTTGACGAAGGCGAACACACGCACCTTGCTGAACTGGTCGTGCAGCGCCTGCACCAGCAGCATCGTGAAATCGGAGAAGCCGGAGACCGACCCCGACACGTCGCACAGCAGCACGAGTTCGGGGCGGGCGGGACGCCGTGCGCGCAGCACCGGCTTCATCGGCACTCCGCCCGTCGACAGCGAGCCGCGCAAGGTCCGCCGCAGATCGATCGCACCCCGGGAAGCGCGACGGCGCCGGGCGGCCAGCCGGGTCGCGAGCTTGCGGGCCAGGGGCTGCACCGTCCGGCGCAGCTCGGCGAGCCGGTCCTGACCGGCGAACAGGAAGTCGACCCGGTCCGCGGTCGGGGCCACCGCCCGCCGGGCGATCTCGTCCCGGCCGCGCCGCTCGGCGACCCGCCGCCTCGCCTCAGCGGCCACCAGGGCGCGGAAGGCGTCGATGCGCCGCCGGATCTCGTCCTCCAGCAGCCGGTCCGCGAACCCCGTGTCGCCGCCCTGCCCCCGGACGGTGTCCCGCACCCGGGCCAGCAGTGTCTGCGGCCGCAGCCGTTCGAGTGCCTGGTACGACGACCAGCCGTCCGACTCCGGCGAGGCACCGTAGCCGCCGAAGCCGTCGACCGCCTCGATCGCCAGCCGGCCCAGCATCTCCCGGTCGTCGGCGGCCAGCGCGTCGGCCAGCCGGTCCCGCAGGTCCTCGCGGCCCGCCGCCCGCTGCCCCGGGCCGCCGACACCGCGCGGGAAGTACAGATCGAAGACCGGGTCGAACACCTGCCGCTGCGCGGGCCCGTGCAGCAGCGTCGCCGCGAGTCCCTCGCGCAGCAGCTCACGGTCCGCGAGGCCGAGTTCCGCGACCGCCCGTGCCGCGTCGACCGTCTCGCCGGTGCCGATCCGCACCCCGTGCGCACGCAGCGCCCCGACCAGCGACGTCAGCCGCTCGGCGACGCCTGCCGACGTGGTCACAGGGCGTCCAGGTCGAGCTTGGCGGACGCCTTGAGGACGTCGTCCTGATGCTTGAGGAGCACGCCGAGCGTGGCCCGCACGACGGTCTCCTCCAGCGACTCGGCGCCGAGCGCGAGCAGGGTGTGCGCCCAGTCGACGGTCTCGGCGACCGACGGCACCTTGCGCAGGTCCATCGCCCGCAGCGCACCCACGACCCGGACGACCGAGCGGGCCAGTGTCTCGTCGAGCCCCGGCACCTTCAGCCGCACGATCCGGCGCTCCAGCTCCTCGTCGGGGAAGCCGATGTGCAGGAAGAGGCAGCGACGGCGCAGCGCCTCGGACAGCTCCCGGCTGGCGTTGGAGGTGAGGACGACGAAGGGCCGGCGCGTCGCGGTGATGGTGCCCAGTTCGGGCACGGTCACCTGGAAGTCGCTGAGCACCTCCAGCAGCAGGCCCTCCACCTCGACGTCGGCCTTGTCGGTCTCGTCGATCAGCAGCACCTTCGGATCGTCGCCGCGGATCGCGGTCAGCAGGGGCCGGGTGAGGAGGAACTCCTCGCTGAAGATGTCCGTACGGGCCTCGTCCCACGTCTCGTCGCGGCCCGCGCTGATGCGCAGGAGCTGCTTGGCGTGGTTCCACTCGTACAGCGCCCGGGACTCGTCGACCCCCTCGTAGCACTGCAGGCGCACAAGCCGGGCTCCGGCCACCTCGGCGACGGCCTTGGCGAGCTCCGTCTTGCCGACGCCGGCCGGGCCCTCCACCAGGAGCGGCTTGCCGAGGCGGTCGGCGAGGAAGACGGTCGTGGCGACCGCGGGGGAGGCGAGGTAGCCGGTCTCGGCGAGGCGCGCGGAGACGTCGTCGACGGATGTGAACAACGGTGGCCTCCAGGACGGCGGCGGGTGTGGACGGGCAGGGCACTATCTAAGCGCTTGTTCACCCACGCTGTCACGGGATTCCCGCCCGGGACCGACGGCAAAACCGATCGGTTTCCCGCAGGGGCGCGGCGCGCTACTCTCCCCCTATGGCCACAACCGACAAGGCGTCCACCCGGGACCGGCTCCTCGACGCGGCGGGCGAGCTGTTCTACCGCGAGGGCGTCTCCCTCGGCGTCGAGACGCTGTGCCGCAGCGCCGGAGTCTCCAAGCGGTCCATGTACCAGCTCTTCGGAAGCAAGGACGAGGTCCTGGCGGCGAGCCTGGCCCGGCAGCTGCCGGCATACGAGGAGCGGCTGGCGCCCGGACCGCGGGAGGAGACCGGCAGCCCCCGCGCGAGGATCCTGCACGTCTTCGAACGGCTGGAGAAGGCCTCGGCCGGGCCCGCGTACCGCGGCTGCCCCTATCTCGCCGCGCTGGTCGAGCTGAAGGACCCCGAGCACCCGGCGAGCGCCGTCGCCCGCGGAGCCAAGGAGTGGCTGCTGGGCTTCTTCCGTACGCAAGCGGCCGAGGGTGGGGCACACGATCCGGAGTTGCTCGCCCGTCAGCTGATGCTCGTCTTCGACGGGGCCAGCGCCCGGGCCGGGGCCGGGATCGAGACGCTGGACGGCCTGACCACGACGACCGTGACCGCCCTGCTGGGCGCCTCCGGCACGCGCTGACAGGGCAGGAGGCGGCGACTCGATCCTGCCCCGGGCCCGGAGGCGGGGATCAGTCCTCGCCGACCAGGATCACCTCCAGGGTGCGCGGACCGTGCACCCCCTCGACGCGGTCCAGTTCGATGTCACTGGTCGCCGACGGCCCGGAGATCCACGTCAACGGGCGCGCCGGATCGAGGCGCTCGAGCCCTTGCGGCACGGACGACACGACCTGGCGGGGCACCCGCACCACACAGATGTGGTGGTCGGGGACGAGGGTGATGCGGCGGCGGCCCTGGTCGGGCGAGCCGTCCAGCACGATCGTGCCGGTCTCGGCGATCGCGACCGCACAGGCGGTCACCACACTGTCCACCCGGTCCAGTTCGTCCGGGGTGCTCTCGGCCCGGTCGGGCACCCGCGTCACCCCGGTCGCCGCCAGCCACTCCTCGTCCAGCCCGGGCGGCACCAGCACCGACGCCGACCCGTGTCGCTCCAGCAGCCCCGCGATCAGGGCGGCCAGCCCGCCGGCGTCCGTGCGGTGCACGAGCGCCCGGTAGTCCGCCAGGTTCCCGGCGAGCAGCTCCACCGTCTCCGCGACGGTCCGCTGCCCGTGCTCGCGCAGGTAGTCCCGCGCGATCGGCGCCTCATCGGCCGGTGCGTCCGCGAGCGCACGCCGCACCCGCCCCAGGATCCGTTCCCTGCTGTTCACCTGTCCCCGTCCTTCCCGCCGTGAGTCCGCTGCCACCAGTCCCGGAACGGTTCGGCGGGCACCGGCGGCAGATCCCGGGTCCCGCTCCAGGCCCGGCCCGGTCCGGGCAGCGTCCGCGGATGGAAGCGGCGGGTCCGGGAGGCGGCGCGCTGGCCGGTGCGCAGCGCCCCCGCGTGCGTGAACGCCCAGCGTGCCGCGCGCATCGCCGCCCGCTCGGCGGCATGCCCCTTCGCGGGCCGCAGCACCACCTTGTTGCCCTCCCGCGTGACCTCGCCGCCCTGCACCACCCGCTCCCGCAGGTGCACCAGCACCTCGGGGATGTCGATGGCGACCGGGCACACCTCGTAGCACGCCCCGCACAGCGAGGACGCGTACGGCAGCGAGGCGTCGATCTCGCTGCCCGTGCCCCGCAGTTGCGGACTGAGGATCGCGCCGATCGGACCCGGGTACACCGAGCCGTAGGCGTGGCCCCCGGCACGTTCGTACACCGGGCACACGTTGAGGCACGCCGAGCAGCGGATGCAGCGCAGTGCCTGCCGGCCGACCTCGTCGGCGAGGGTGTCGGTGCGGCCGTTGTCGAGCAGCACCAGATGGAAGGCGCTGGGGCCGTCCTGATCGGTCGTGCCGGTCCAGGTGGACGTGTACGGGTTCATGCGCTCCGCCGTGGAGGAGCGGGGGAGTGTCTGCAGGAAGACCTCCAGGTCCTGCCATGTCGGCACGATCTTCTCGATGCCGACGACCGAGATCAGGGTCTCGGGCAGGGTCAGGCACATCCGGCCGTTGCCCTCGGACTCCACGACGACCAGGGTGCCCGTCTCGGCGACCATGAAGTTGGCGCCGGAGATGCCCACCTTGGCCCGCAGGAACTTCTCCCGCAGGTGCAGGCGGGCGGCCTCGGCGAGTTCGGCCGGGGAGTCGGTCAGGCCCTCGGGGGCGGGGCGGCCCCACGCGCTCATCTCACGGGCGAAGATGTCCCGGATCTCGCCCCGGTTGCGGTGGATGGCCGGGACCAGGATGTGCGAGGGCCGGTCCTTTCCCAACTGCACGATCAGCTCGGCGAGATCGGTCTCGTAGGCGTGGATGCCCGCGGCCTCCAGCGCCTCGTTGAGACCGATCTCCTGCGTGGCCATCGACTTGACCTTGACGACCTCCGACTCGCCGGTCGTCTTCACCAGCCGGGTGACGATCTCGTTGGCCTCGTTCGCGTCGGCGGCCCAGTGCACGACGCCGCCCGCGGCCACCACCGACTCCTCCAGCTGCACGAGGTAGTGGTCGAGACGGCGCAGGGTGTGGTCCTTGATCCGCTTGCCCGCCTCGCGCAGCTCGGCCCAGTCGGAGACCTCCGCCACGGCCGCGGCCCGCTTGGCGCGGATGGTGTGCGTGGCGTGCCGCAGATTGCCGCGCAGGGTCGTGTTCCCCACGGCCGCCCGCGCCGCCTCGGGAAACGCCGGCATACCGAGATACGTCCCGCTCATACGGCCGGTTCCTCCTCCGTGCTCGCCAGGATCTCCGCGAGGTGCACCGGCCGCATACCGGTCCGCAGCCGGGTCATCGTCCCGCCGATGTGCATCAGGCAGGAGTTGTCGGCCGCGCACAGCACCTCGGCGCCCGTCGACTCGGCGTTGCGCACCTTGTCGGTGCCCATCGCGGCCGAGACGTCGGAGTTCTTCAGGGCGAAGGTGCCGCCGAAACCGCAGCACTCCTCCGCGCCCGGCAGCTCCACGAGCTCCAGCCCCTTCACCGCCTGCAGCAGCCGCCGCGGCCGCTCGCCGAGTCCGAGTCCGCGCAGTCCGTGGCAGGTGGGGTGGTAGGTCACCTTGTGCGGGTAGTACGCCCCGACGTCCGTCACGCCCAGCACGTCGACCAGGAACTCCGTGAGCTCGTACGTCTTCGGCACCACCGGCGCCAGCGTCGCCGCCAGGGTGTCCCCACGCCCTTCCGCCCGGGCCCGCTCACCCATCCGCGGATACAGCTCCCGTACCATCGCCCCGCACGACCCTGACGGTGTGACGATCGCGTCGTACTCGCCGAATACATCGGAGAAATGCCGGGCGAGAGGCTCGGCCTCATGACGGTACCCGGTGTTGTAGTGAGCCTGCCCGCAGCAGGTCTGCGCCATCGGGAAGTCGATGTCGACGCCCAACCTGGTCAGCAGTTTCACCACGGCGCGCCCGGTATCCGGATACAGCGTGTCGTTGACACAGGTCAGGAACAGGGCGACACGCATCGCGGCTCCTCGCGGTCAGTCATCGGATGAGTGCAGCTTAGCTCGGGCGCGGAGCCGTCGGGAGACCCCATCAGGGCGCGGCGAGCCGGGCCTGTGCGGCGCGCCACCGCTCGGTCCCGCCGCGCGGCTCGTACCGGGTGAGCGGCTGCGTGTTCACGAGCAGACGCCGCATCCCGGCCAGGTCACCGACCAGGCCGTGCGCCCGTGCCTGCACCAGGACGTTTCCCAGGGCCGCCGCCTCGGTGGGCCCGGCCACCACCGGCAGGCCGCACGCGTCGGCGGTGAGCTGGCACAGCAGGGCGTTGCGCGTGCCGCCCCCGACCACGTGCACGACGTCGACCGGGTGCCCGGCGAGCCGCTGGGCGTCCTGGACGGCTCTGCGGTGCGCGAGCGCGAGGGAGTCGAGGATGCAGCGGGTCACCTCGGCCGGCGACTCGGGCACCGGCTGCCCGGAGACACGGCATGCCCCGGCGATCCGCTCCGGCATCCGCCCGGGTGCGAGGAACGCCGCGTCACCCGCGTCCACGACCGACCGCAGGGCCGGCACCTTGGACGCGTCCAGCAGCAGCGCGCCGAGATCCGGGTCGCCCCAGGCGCGTAGGCACTCCTGGAGCAGCCACAGCCCCATGATGTTCCGCAGATAGCGGACGGTGCCGTCCAGCCCCAGCTCGTTGGTGAAGTTGGCGGCCCTGCTCTCCTCGGTCAGCACCGGCGCTTCCAGTTCCAGACCGGCCAGCGACCAGGTGCCGGTGCAGATGTAGGCGAACCGCTCACCCGACGCTGGGACGGCGGCGACCGCCGACGCGGTGTCGTGCGACCCGACGGCCGTCACCGGCACGGGACCGCTCAGCCCGGTCTCCTCCAGCACCTCGGGCCGCAGCAGGCCCGCCGGATCGCCCGGTTGCCGCAGGGGAGCGAACAACTCCAGGTCGATGCCCAGCCGTTGCGCGATGTCGTACGACCATGCGCGGGTGCGGGGGTCGATCAACTGAGTGGTCGAGGCGTTGGTCAGCTCGGTGCCCTGCTCGCCCGTGAGCCAGTACGTGAGCAGATCGGGGATCATCAACAACCTCTGTGCACCGCCGAGTTGATCGGCGGTGAGCTGGTAGAGCGTGTTGAAGGGCGCGTACTGCAGGCCGGTTGCCGCGTAGAGCTCCGCCGCGGGGACGGTGGCCCAGACCTTCTCGGCGACCCCCTCGGTCCGGGAGTCCCGGTAGTGCACCGGGTTGCCGAGCAGGGCGCCGTCCGCGTCCAGCAGCCCGTAGTCCACGGCCCAGCTGTCGATGCCCACGGAGTCGACCTGCCCCGCGGCCCTCAGCCCGTCCAGGACACCGGCGTACAGCGAGAGGATGTCCCAGCGCAGGCCCTCGGGGACGCGGACCGGCCGGTTCACGAACCGGTGGGCCTCGGTCAGCTCCAGGCTGTCGAGTCCGACCCGGCCGGCCATGACGCGTCCGCTGGACGCGCCGAGATCGACCGCGGCGTACGACTTCACGGCCGCGCTCATCGCAGGAAGGCGGCCGCGACGCCGGCGTCGACCGGGACGTGCAGACCGGTCGTGTGGGTGAGGTCCCCGCCGGTCAGCGCGAAGACGGCGTTGGCCACGTGCTCGGGGAGCACCTCGCGCTTGAGGAGGGTGCGCTGGGCGTAGAACTCACCCAGCTTCTCCTCCTCCACCCCGTACACGGCGGCCCGCTGGGCGCCCCACCCGCCGGCGAAGATCCCCGAGCCGCGCACCACGCCGTCCGGGTTGACGCCGTTGACGCGGATGCCGTGCTCGCCCAGCTCGGCCGCGAGCAGCCGCACCTGGTGGGCCTGGTCGGCCTTGGTGGCGGAGTAGGCGATGTTGTTGGGCCCGGCGAACACGGCGTTCTTCGAGGCGATGTAGACGATGTCGCCGCCCAGCTGCTGGGCCGTCATCACCCGGGCCGCCTCCCGCGACACCAGGAAGGAGCCACGGGCCATGATGTCGTGCTGGAGGTCCCAGTCCCTGGCGGAGGTCTCCAGCAGCGGCTTGGAGATCGAGATGCCCGCGTTGTTGACGACGAGGTCGACTCCGCCGAAGGCCAGCACGGCCGCCCGGAACGCCTCGGCGATCTGTTCCTCGGAGGTGACGTCCACCGTCACGGCGACGGCCTTGTCGGGCCCGCCCAGCTCCTCGGCGACGGCGGCGGCGTTCTCACCGTTCAGGTCGGCGACGACGACACACGCGCCCTCCGCCACGAGCCGGTGCGCGATCGCCTTGCCGATCCCGCTCCCGGCACCCGTCACCAGCGCCACCCGGGTCGCCAGCGGCTTCGGCTCGGGCATCCGCCGGAGCTTGGCCTCCTCCAGCGCCCAGTACTCGATGCGGAACTTCTCCGACTCCTCGATCGGCGCGTAGGTGGACACGGCCTCGGCCCCGCGCATCACGTTGACGGCGTTGACGTAGAACTCGCCCGCCACCCGGGCGGTCTGCTTGTCCTTGCCGAAGGAGAACATGCCCACGCCCGGCACCAGCACGATCGCCGGGTCGGCGCCGCGCATGGCGGGGGAGTCGGGCAGGGCGTGCCGCGCGTAGTAGGCGGCGTACTCCTCGCGGTACCCGGCGTGCAGCTCCCTCAGCCGGGCGATGGCCTCGTCGAGTGGCGCGCCCGGCGGCAGGTCCAGCACCAGCGGCCGGACCTTGGTGCGCAGGAAGTGGTCCGGGCAGGAGGTCCCGAGCGCGGCGAGGCGTGGGTGCTCGGCGCGTGCGAGGAAGTCGAGCACGGCCTCGGAGTCGTCGAAGTGCCCCACCTGAGGCCGGTCCTGCGAGGCGATCGCCCGCACGTACGGGGCGAGCGCGGCGGCCCGCTCCCGCCGCTCCGGGGCACTCAGCGCGGCGTAGCCTTCGATCACCGGCCCGAAGGGCTCGGCCTTCCCCCGCTCGGCCAGGAACTTCTCGGCGGTCCGGATGATGTGCAGCGAGTTCCGCTCGCACTCCTCGGAGGTGTCACCCCAGGCGGTGATCCCGTGCCCGCCGAGAACACACCCGACGGCCTGCGGGTTGGCCTCCTTCACGGCGGCGATGTCCAGCCCCAGCTGGAATCCGGGCCGCCGCCACGGCACCCACACCACACTGTCCCCGAAGCACTCGGCGGTCAGCTTCTCCCCGTCGGCGGCACAGGCCAGCGCGATCCCCGAGTCCGGATGCAGATGATCGACGTGCGCGGCCCCGACCAGCCCGTGCATGGCGGTGTCGATGGACGGAGCGGCCCCGCCCTTGCCGTGCAGGCAGTAGTCGAACGCGGCGACCATCTCGTCCTCGCGCTCGACCCCCGGATAGACGTCGGCGAGCGCCCGCATCCGGTCGAGCCGCAGCACGGCCAGCCCGCCCTCGGTCAGCGTCCCGAGGTCCCCGCCGGATCCTTTGACCCACATCAGCTCGACGTCCCCACCGGTGACGGGGTCGGTCCCGGTGCCCTTGGCGGAGGCGTTGCCGCCGGCGTAGTTGGTGTTCCGGGGATCGCTGCCGAGCCGGTGCGACCGGGCGAGCAGAGCTGCGGCTTCGGGATGAACAGCCATGAACAGTTCCTTTTCAGAGGAGAGTGGGTGAGGTTCCTTCTTCGGGGGCGCGGGGAACTGCGCGATCAACCACAGACAGCCCGCACTCCGCAATCAACAGATCTCGGCAGACGCCTACGCACCCCACCCCGCCTGCTGCCCACCCACCCGCTCAGCCACAATCCGCTCACCCCACCCGGACCGCCGGTACGCGGCAAGAGGCTCGGGGTCCAGCCCCATCTCCTCCCGTACTTCACGAAGCAACGGCCGAACATCCGTGTTGTACGCATCCATCAGCACGGCATTGGCCTCCAGCACATCGCCCCCGCGCTGCGCCGCCCCCAGCGCGTCCCCATCGACCAGCAGCGCCTTCGCCGTCGCCTCCTGCACATTCATCACCGACCGGATGATCGCCGGGATCTTCGCCTCGATGTTGTGGCACTGGTCGAGCATGAACGCGACCTCGGGCGAGAACCCACCGCCCCGCACGACCTCGTACATGATCCGGAACAGCTGGAACGGATCCGCCGCCCCGACCATGAGGTCGTCGTCCGCGTAGAACCGCGAGTTGAAGTCGAACCCCCCGAGCTTCCCCTCCCGCAGCAGCGTCGCCACGATGAACTCGATGTTGGTCCCCGGCGCGTGATGCCCCGTGTCGACGACGACCTGCGCCTTCGGCCCGAGCTTCAGGCAATGGGCGTAGGCGGTGCCCCAGTCCGGCACGTCCGTCGCGTAGAACGCCGGCTCGAAGAACTTGTACTCCAGCAGCATCCGCTGCCCGTCCCCGAGCCGCTCGTAGACCTCGGCCAGGCCCTCGGCCAGCCGGTCCTGCCGTCCCCGGATGTCGTCCTGGCCGGGATAGTTCGTCCCGTCGGCGAACCACAGCTTCAGATCCGTCGAGCCCGTCGCGTCCATGATGTCGACGCACTCCAGCAGATGATCGACGGCCTTCCGCCGCACCGAGGCCTCCGGATGACAGATGCTCCCCAGCTTGTAGGCGTCGTCCTGGAACGTGTTCGAGTTGATCGCCCCGAGCTTCACGCCCCGCTGCTCGGCGTGCTTCGCCAGTGCCGCGTAGTCGTCGACCCTGTCCCACGGGATGTGCAGCGCCACCGTCGGGGCGACCCCGGTGAACTCGTGCACCTTAGCCGCGTCGTCCAGCTTCTCGAACGGGGTGCGCGGCACGCCCTGCTGCGCGAAGACCTTGAACCGCGTGCCCGAGTTCCCGTACGCCCACGACGGCGTCTCGACGGCCTGTGTCTTGAGAGCGGCCTTCGCCGCGGCGAGCTCGGTCACGTCAGGCTCCTGTGACATGGGGTCGTGACGACCACTGAATGAAACGATTCAGAACGGGAAGCTATGGGCCCCGCGTAGGGGTGTCAACCCCTCCGGCCAAGGCGCTTTTCCCGTGACCCATGCGTGACCTTCTGTCCTCGAAACTTTTTCGACCGGAACCCATTGACGTGACATGCGCGGCCCGCCTAACGTCCCGGCAACCAAGTTGAAACCTTTCACGACGCCGAGAGGGCCGTCCCGCCGGCGTCGTCGAGGAGCCCTCATGACCCACCCGTCCACCACGGGTCCGGCCCCGGTTCTCGCTCTGCAGCACGTCTCCAAGGCCTTCGGCGCGGTCCGCGCACTGCGGGACGTCTCCCTGGAGCTCTTCCCCGGGGAGGTGCACGCCCTCGCCGGTGAGAACGGTGCCGGCAAGTCCACCCTCATCAAGACCCTCGCCGGCGTGCACCGGCCGGACACCGGCCAGGTGCTGCTCGACGGTGCGCCCGTCACCTTCCACGGACCGGGTGACGCCCGCGACGCCGGCATCGCCGTGATCTACCAGGAGCCCACGCTCTTCCCCGACCTGTCGATCGCCGAGAACATCTACATGGGCCGCCAGCCGCGCCGCGCCCTCGGCCGAATCGACCACCAGGCCACCCACAACGCGACGGCCGCCCTCATGGAGCGCCTCGGGGTCGAACTCGACCCCGACCGGCCCGCCCGGGGCCTGTCCATCGCCGACCAGCAGATCGTCGAGATCGCCAAGGCCCTCTCCTTCGACGCCCGCGTCCTGATCATGGACGAGCCGACCGCCGCCCTCACCGGCAGCGAGGTCGCCCGCCTCTTCGGCGTCGTCCGCACCCTGCGCGACCAGGGCGCCGCCGTGCTGTTCATCTCCCACCGGCTGGAGGAGATCTTCGAGATCTGCCGCCGCGTCACCACCCTGCGCGACGGCGCCTGGATCGCCAGCGAGCCCCTGGACGCCATGACCGAGGACGACCTCGTACGTCGCATGGTCGGCCGCGACCTGGACGAGCTCTACCCCAAGCAGGACGTGACGCCGGGCGAAGTCGCCCTGAGCGTGCGCCGGCTGACCCGCGAGGGCGTCTTCACCGACGTCTCCTTCGAGGTCCGCCGCGGTGAGATCGTCGGCCTGGCCGGGCTCGTCGGCGCCGGGCGCACCGAGGTCGCCCGGGCCGTCTTCGGCATCGACCGCTGGGACGCCGGCGAGGTCTCCGTCCACGGCAGGGCCCTCGTCAACGGCGCGCCCTCCACCGCCATGGCCGCCGGACTCGCCCTGGTCCCCGAGGACCGGCGCGCCCAAGGCCTGGTGATGGACATGTCCATCGAGCGGAACATCGGGCTGACGGGTCTGCGTACGACGGTGAAGGCCGGACTGATGGACCGCGCCGCCGAGCGCAGCCGCTCCCTCGACTGGGCCGTCAGGCTCCAGGTCAAGTACGCCCGGATCGCCGACACCGTCAACACGCTCTCCGGAGGCAACCAGCAGAAGGTCGTGCTCGCCAAATGGCTGGCCACCGGCCCCAAGGTGCTGATCGTCGACGAGCCGACGCGCGGCATCGACGTCGGCACCAAGGCCGAGGTGCACCGGCTGCTGTCGGAACTGGCAGCCGACGGCGTGGCCGTCCTGATGATCTCCTCCGACCTGCCCGAGATCCTCGGCATGGCCGACCGCGTGCTCGTCATGCACGAGGGCCGCCTCACCGCCGAGATCCCACGCTCCGACGCCACCGAGGAAACCGTGATGGCCGCAGCCACCGGGAGGGCCGCCGCATGACGGTCGTGACCCCGCAGGAAGCCCCCGTGGCCGATGTGCCCAAGTCGAGCGGCACCCGGCTGGTCGACCGCGTCTTCAGGATGCGCGAACTCGCCATCCTGGTCGTCTTCCTGGTGATGATCGGCGTCACCCAGGCCGGCAATAGCCAGTTCCTGTCCGAGCAGGGCATCAAGGACCTGCTGCTGAACGCGACGATCCTGGTCCTGGTCGCCACCGGCCAGTCCCTGGTCGTCATCACCCGCAACGTCGACCTGTCCGTCGGATCGACGCTCGGCATCAGCGCGTTCGCCGCCGGAACGTATCTCCAGGGCGGCGGCGACTCCGTCGTGGCGATCGCGCTGGCGGTGCTGCTCGGTATCGGTTTCGGACTGCTCAACGGACTGCTCGTCAGCCTCGGCCAGGTGCCCGCGCTCGTCGTCACCCTCGGCACGCTGTACATCATCCGCGGCATCGACTCCATCTGGGTCGGCTCCCGTCAGATCACCGCGTCCGATCTGCCCGGCGGATTCGTCGACTTCGGCTCCGGCGGCATCTCGGCGGTGCCGTACCTGGCACTGATTGCGCTGGCGGTGCTCATCGCCACCGCCTACTACCTGAAGCACTTCGCCAGCGGCCGGGAACTGTACGCGCTCGGCTCCAACCCCGAGGCCGCCCGCCTCGCCGGCATCCCCGTCCGCAAGCGGATCCTCGCCGCCTACACCTTCTGCGGCGCCCTCGCCGGACTCGCCGGGGCGATGTACCTCGCCCGCTTCGGCAACGTCGACTCCGGCACCGGAAACGGCTACGAACTGACCGTCGTCAGTGCGGTCGTGGTCGGCGGCGTCGTCTTCACCGGCGGCTCCGGCAGCGTCTACGGCGCGGCCCTCGGCGCGCTGCTGCTGACCTCCATCAACAGCGTGCTGCCCGCACTCGGCGTCAGCTCCGTGTGGGTGCTCGCCATCAACGGCATCCTGCTCATCCTCGCCATCGCGGTCGACCGGGTCGTCGCGCTGCGCGTGGCCTCCGCCCTGAAGAAGAGGAACGCCCGCCATGGCTGACATCTCCCTGAGCCGAGCGGTCCGCTGGGACACCGTCGTGGGAGCCCTGCTCGTCGTGGTGCTGCTGCTCTCCTTCGGGGCCGTCGACGGGTTCGGCAACGCTCTCAACCTGTCCTTCCTGATCGGCAACACCCTGCCCATCGCGCTGATCGCGCTGCCCATGACCCTGCTGGTGGTCTCCGGTGAGATCGACCTGTCGGTCGCGTCCACGGCCGGGCTGTCCGGTGCCGTGATGGGGGCCCTGTGGAACCAGGGCATGGCCATCGAGACGATCATCCCGATCTGCCTGCTGCTGGGTGTGGTGTGCGGGCTGGTCAACGGGCTGCTGGTGACCCGCCTGGGGCTGCCGTCCCTCGCCGTCACCATCGGCACCCTCGCCGCCTACCGGGGCATCGCGCAGATCGTGCTCGGATCCGACGCGGTGACCGACTTCCCCACGCAGTACCTGGACTTCGCCGCCGGGCGCATCGGTGACACCTTCATCCCCTACGCCCTCCTGCCCTTCCTCGTCCTGCTCGCCGTCGCCGTGGTCGCGCTGCACGCCACGCCGTTCGGGCGGTCGCTGTTCGCGATCGGTGCGAGCGAGGAGGCTGCCCGGTTCGCCGGGATCCGGGTCAGGCGGCAGAAGCTGATCCTTTTCACGCTGACCGGGCTGATGGCCTCGCTGACCGGGATCTTCTGGGCGCTGCACTACGCGAGCGCGCGGTATGACAACGCCACCGGTCTGGAACTGTCCGTCGTGGCCGCCGTGTTGTTGGGCGGTATCGACTTCGACGGTGGCAAGGGCACGTTGGGTGGTGCGATCGCCGGGGTGTTTCTGCTCGGTGCGTTGCAGAACGTGATGAGTCTCCAGGACGTTTCCGCGCAGTCGCAGATCGTCGTGACCGGTGTGTTGCTGGTGCTTTCCGTACTCGGGCCTCGGGTCGCCCGGCAGATCGCCGTTGTGCGTGCTCAATCGTCCGGCTGACCCGTCGCCTGTGGCCGGTCGCGCCCACGCGGCGGAGCCGCATATCGATACAGCCCCGCGCCCCCTGAAAGAAGGGCGCTTCCCTCAACCTCGTGCAAAGGAAACCGTCATGCGTAAGTCAACCCTCCGCCGCAGCTGCGCGGCCCTCGCCACCGCCACCTCCCTCGCACTCGCGTTGACCGCCTGCGGCGGCGGCACCACCAAGAAGGACGTCGCCGACGAGGGCGCTTCCGCCGCCACCGCCGGCAAGGCCGATCCGAACGCCGCCACCAAGAAGGGCCTCACCGTCGGGTTCCTGCCCAAGCAGGTCAACAACCCCTACTTCACCTCCGCCGACAAGGGCGGCGAGAAGGCGCTGAAGGAGCTGGGGTCCGGCTACAAGGAGGTCGGGCCGTCCAGCGCGACCGACACCGCCGGGCAGGTCTCCTACGTCAACACGCTCACCCAGCAGCAGGTCGACGCGATGGCCGTCTCCGCCCAGGACCCGGGTGCGTTGTGCACCGCGCTCAAGCAGGCCATGAAGAACGGCATCAAGGTCGTGACCTACGACTCCGACACCACGCCCGGCTGCCGCAACGCCTTCGTCTCGCAGGCCTCCGCCGAGGACCTGGGCCGTACCGAGGTGCAGCTGCTCGCCAAGCAGATCGGCTACAAGGGCGAGATCGCGATCCTGTCCGCCGCGCAGACCGCGACGAACCAGAACACCTGGATCGACTTCATGAAGGACGAGCTGAAGAAGCCCGAGTACAAGAACATGAAGCTGGTGAAGACCGCCTACGGCAACGACGACGCCCAGCAGTCCTTCCAGCAGACCCAGGGCCTGCTCCAGGAGTACCCGAACCTGAAGGGGATCATCTCCCCGACCACCGTCGGCATCAAGGCCGCCGCCCAGTACCTGTCGGGCTCCAAGTACAAGGGCAAGGTCAAGCTGACCGGCCTCGGCACCCCGAACGACATGCGCAAGTACGTCAAGAACGGCACCGTCGAGGCGTTCGAGCTGTGGGACCCGGCGAAGCTCGGCGAACTGGCCGCCCGCACGGCCGTCGCCCTGTCCTCCGGGCAGATCACCGGCAAGGAGGGCGAGACCTTCAAGGCCGGCTCCATGGGCGAGTACACCATCGGCAAGGACGGTGTGATCAGCCTCGGCAAGCCCACCGTGTTCGACGCCAAGAACATCGACCAGTTCGACTTCTAGTTCTGGAGAATCGTTGATGCAGCGCGTGTGCTTCCTGCTGAAGGTCCGGGCGGACCGCCTCGACGAGTACCGCGAGCGGCACGCCGCGGTATGGCCCGAGATGCTCCGGGCGCTCTCGGCGACCGGCTGGCACAACTACTCGCTCTTCCTGCGCGAGGACGGACTGCTGGTCGGCTACCTGGAGACCGAGGACTTCGCGGCCGCCCAGGCCGGCATGGAGGCCACCGACGTCAACGCCCGCTGGCAGGCGGAGATGGCGCCGTTCTTCGAGTCGCTGGACGGCGCCCGGCCCGACGAGGCCATGAAACCGCTCACGGAAGTGTTCCACCTCGCATGACGATGGAGTCCACGAGATGCACAGACGTACCTTGCTGGCCGCCGCCCTCGCGGGAGCGGTGGTGACCCCCGCCCTGGCCGCCGGCACCGCGCGGGCCGCCGACCCGGGCCCGTCCGTCACCCGGACCGGCACCACCACACTCGACGGCCAGGCCATCTTCTTCGTGTCGTACGACGGGCTGGTCAACAACAACGCCTTCCAGAAGAACGGCCTGCTGACCTACAAGGGCTACCAGTACGCCGTCTGGTACACCGCCGACCGCAACGCCGTCGTCGGCCGCCGCGTCCTCGGCGGAAGCACCTGGTCCACCGTGAAGGTCGGGCACACCCTCAAGGCCGACGACTCCCACAACGTCATCTCCATGGGCGTCTCCAAGGTCGACGGCCGGCTGCACCTCAACATGGACTCCCACAGCGACGGCTTCACCTACGTCAAGTCCGTCGCGGGGCTCATGGACGACCCCGCGGGGCTGAGCTGGACCGCGAGCCGCTTCGGGGCGCCCCAGTCGACCCTTGACGGGCTGGCGCCGACATCCCAGTTCACCTACCCGCAGTTCGTCTCGACGCCCGACGGCAAGCTCCAGCTGAGTTACCGCGTCGCCGTCTCGGGCAACGGGCGGAACGCCCTCGCCGAGTACGACGGCACGAAGTGGACCAACCTCGGTGAGTGGTCCGCCTCGACGGGCACGTACACCAGCGAGCACGGCTCCTCGACGGCCCGCAACATGTACCTGCACGGCATCGACTACGACCGCAACGGCCGGCTGCACTCCTTCTTCACCTGGCGCGAGCAGAACGGCGCCGTGATGTGCAACGGCGGAGGCATCACCAACCACGACACCGGCTACGTCTACTCCGACGACCGGGGCCGCACCTGGCGCAACAACGGCGGAACCGTCGTGGGTGTGACGGGCGGCTCCGACAAGGTGTCCGTGACCGACGCGGGACTGGTGATCGACCCGCTCAACCCCGACCACTCCCTGATGAACCAGGAAAGCCAGTTCACCGACTCCGCGGGCCGGCCGCACGCGATCATCTCCTACGTGCCCGGCCGTTTCGGCCAGTGCACCACCAACTACGTGGCGGACCGGACCGCCAACGGGCGCGCCTTCCACGTCCGCAAGAACGCCTCCGGCACCTGGCAGAAGACCGAGATACCGGTCCCGCTGAACTCCAGCCAGCGCACCAAGCTGATCCTGGACAAGTACGACAACGCCTACGCGGTCTTCCCCTTCGGCCGGATCGCGGCGGCCTCCGCCGCCTCCGGGTACACGGACTGGAAGATCCTGTTCGACGGCAGCGGCCTGGGCGCCTTCGGCGAGGTCGTCATCGACGAGACGCGGGTCGCGCAGGACGGGGTGCTGTCGTTCATGTACCAGGAGAAGTCCAGCGGCACGACGCCCTCGGCGCTGCACGTGACGGACTTCCGCCTGCCCGCCTGACCGCATCCGGTTCCCGGGACGGCGTGCCGGTAATGTGAAGCCGCCCCGGCCGCCGCCCCCCGTCTTCCCCCTGGAGGTTCCTGCCCGATGGCCCAGTCGGTGGGTATCAAGGACGTCGCCCGCGTCGCCGGAGTCTCCGTCGGCACGGTCTCCAACGTGATCAACCGCCCGGACACGGTCGCGACCGAGACCCGGGCCCGGGTGCTGTCCGCGATAGACCGGCTCGGGTACGTCCGCAGCGAGTCCGCGCGACAGCTGCGCGCGGGCCGCAGCCGCATCATGGGGCTCCTCGTCCTCGACATGGGCAACCCCTTCTTCGTCGACGTCGCGCGCGGCGCCGAGCGCGCGGCCCGGCAGGCCGGACTCGGCGTCATGGTCTGCAACAGCGCCCAGAACCCGGGCGAGGAGGCCGAGTACCTGTCGCTCTTCGCCGAGCAGCGGGTGCGCGGCGTGCTCCTCACCCCGGCCGACGCGACCGGCCGCAACATCGAGACGTTCCGCCGGCACGGCATCCCGTTCGTCCTGGTCGACCGGGTCGCCGAGGGCACCACTGAGTGCTCGGTCTCCGTCGACGACGTGGCGGGCGGCGCCCTGGCCGTACGCCACCTCGTCGACGCCGGGCACCGCTCGATCGCCTACGTCAGCGGCCCGCCCGGCCTGAACCAGGTCGCCGACCGCCGCACCGGCGCCCTCGAAGCGCTCGCCGAGGCGGGGCTCGGCCCGGACGCGCTGCGTGAGCTGCCGACCGAACGGCTGGACGTCGCCGCGGGACGGGACGCCGGGGCGCGGCTGCTCGGGCTCGCCGACCGGCCCACCGCCGTCTTCTGCGCCAACGACCTGCTCGCCCTCGGTGTCCTGCAGGCCATGTACGCGGCCGGTGTCGGCGTTCCCGACGACCTCGCCATCGTCGGCTACGACGACATCGAGTTCGCCGCCGCCGCGGCCGTCCCGCTCACCTCGGTGCGGCAGCCCGCCGTCACCATGGGCGCCATGGCCGCCGACCTGCTGCTGGAGGAGACGGAGGAGGAGGGACCGGGGCGCACACACGAGCACCGCAGGGTCGTCCTGCAGCCCGAACTGGTGGTGCGCCGCTCCAGCCTGTCCGCACGCTGACTGAACAGCCGTTCAGCGGGATTTCATGATCGAGGGGCTCACTCACGGGCGAACCCTGTGATGAACTGGGACGCCGCCCGACAATCCGTCCGTCCCGGGAGCCCTGTTGACCGTCAGCTACCGCCAGCCCGGAGTCCTCCTCACCGACCGCCGCTTCACCGTCCCCCTCGACCACGGCCGCCCCGACGGCGAGACGATCGAGCTGTACGCCCGTGAGGTCGTGGCGGGTGACAAAGCGTCCCAGGACCTGCCGTGGCTGCTCTACCTCCAGGGCGGGCCGGGCTTCGGCGCCGACCGCTCCGTCGGACGGCCCGGCTGGCTCGGCAGGGCCCTGAAGGAGTACCGCGTCCTGCTCCTCGACCAGCGCGGCACCGGCCGCAGCACTCCCGCGAACCGCCAGACGCTCCCGCTGCGCGGCGGCCCGGCCGAGCAGGCCGACTACCTCACGCACTTCCGCGCCGACGCGATCGTCCGCGACTGCGAGGCCGTCCGCGCGGAACTCACCGGCGGCGAGCCCTGGACGGTCCTCGGCCAGAGCTTCGGCGGCTTCTGCGTGACCTCGTACCTCTCCCTCGCCCCCGAGGGCCTGGCCACCGCCGTCATCACCGGCGGGCTGCCGTCCCTGGACGCCCACGCGGACGACGTGTACCGGGCCGCCTTCCCGCGCATCGAACGCAAGGTCACCGCCCACTACGCCCGCTACCCGCAGGACGCCCGACGCGCCCGCCGCATCGCCGAGCACCTGCTCCACCACGACGTGGTCCTGCCGAACGGCTACCGGCTCACCGTCGAGGCCTTCCAGTCCCTCGGCATCGTCCTCGGCACCGCGGACGGCACCCACCGCCTGCACTACCTCCTCGAGGAGGCCTTCGTCCGCACCCCGCAGGGCTCCAGGCTCTCGGACGCCTTCCAGGAGCAGGTGCAGGCCATGCTCTCCTTCGCCCGCCACCCGCTGTACGCCCTGGTCCACGAGTCGATCTACGGCCAGGACGCCCGGCCCACGGCCTGGTCGGCCGAGCGGGTCCGCGCCGAGTTCCCGCAGTTCGACGCCGCCAAGGCCCTCGCCGGCGACGAGCCCCTGCTCTTCACCGGCGAATCGATTCACCCCTGGATGTTCGACTGCGACCCCGCCCTGCGCCCGCTGCGCGAGACCGCCGACCTGCTCGCCGCCCGCACCGACTGGACGCCCCTGTACGACCCGGCCCGCCTCGCCGCCAACACGGTGCCGGTGGTGGCGGCCGTCTACCACGACGACATGTACGTCGACACGGCCCACTCGCTGCGCACCGCCCGCATGATCCGGGGTCTGCGCACCTGGACCACGGACGAGTTCGAGCACGACGGCATCCGCGCCGGCGGCCCCCGCGTCCTGGACCGGCTGCTGGCGCTGGTGCGGGACGAGGCGTGATGCCGCGCCGTACACCCCGTGCCGCCGATGGCGCGGACTAGTCTGCCGATATGACGACCACTGAACTCCAGCCCATGCCCGGCGACTGGCGGCGTGCCCTCGCGGTCGTGGCGCATCCCGACGACCTCGAGTACGGCTGCTCGGCGGCGATCGCGGCCTGGACCGACGAGGGCCGCGAGGTCGCCTACGTCCTCGCGACCCGGGGCGAGGCCGGCATCGACACGCTGGAGCCCGAGCTCTGCGGGCCGCTGCGCGAGCGGGAGCAGCGGGCGAGCGCGGCGGTCGTCGGCGTGTCGGAGGTGGAGTTCCTCGACCACCGGGACGGTGTCATCGAGTACGGCACCGCCCTGCGCCGCGACATCGCCGCCGCCATCCGCCGCCACAGGCCCGAGCTGGTCCTCACACTCAACCACCGCGACACCTGGGGCGGCGTCGCCTGGAACACCCCGGACCACGTGGCCGTCGGCCGGGCCACGCTCGACGCGGCCGGTGACGCCGGCAACCGGTTCATCTTCCCGCAGCTGATCGAGCAGGGCCTCGACCCCTGGGACGGCGTGCGCTGGGTCGCGGTCGCCGGTTCCAGCACGCCCACGCACGCGGTCGACGCGACAGCCGGGATGGAGCGGGCCGTGCGCTCCCTGTTGGAACACCGCACCTATATCGAGGCGCTGACCGGCGAGGACCCGGAGACCTACGCGCGGAGCTTCCTGACGCAGCACGCGGAGAGGGCGGGGGAGCGGTTCGGGGGCCGCCCCGCGGTGGCGTTCGAACTGTTCGGCAGATGACCAGCGGTTGATCTACAGACGGGGGAGACCATGACGGGCAGCGAGGAACTGGCACGCCGTTTCGAGGAACAGCGCGGACACCTGAAGGCGGTGGCCTACCGCATGCTCGGATCGCTCTCCGAGGCGGAGGACGCCGTCCAGGAGACCTGGTTCAAGCTCAGCCGCACCGACACCGGCGACATCCAGAACCTCGGCGGCTGGCTGACCACGGTGACCGGCCGGGTCTGCCTGGACATGCTGCGCTCGCGCACCGCCCGCCGCGAGGAACCGATGGGCGGCATCCAGGACACGGCGCGGGCCTACGTCCCGGACCCGGTGCTGCGGCCCCTGTCCCACATCGATCCGGCCGAGGAGGTGCTCCAGGCCGACTCCGTGGGCCTGGCCCTGCTCGTCGTGCTGGAGAACCTCACGCCGGACGAGCGGCTCGCGTTCGTCCTGCACGACATGTTCGCCGTGCCGTTCGACGACATCGCGCCGATCGTGGAGCGCACCCCGGCTGCGACCCGGCAGCTCGCGAGCCGTGCCCGGCGCCGGGTTCGCGCCGCCACTCCGTCGGCCGAACCGGACCTCGGCCGGCAGAAGCAGGTGCTCGACGCCTTCCTGGCCGCCTCGCGCGCGGGGGACTTCGAGGCGCTGCTGGCCGTCCTGCACCCGGATGTGCTGCTGCGGGCCGACTCCGGCGCGCTCGTGCGGGGCGCGGCCGCCTCCAAGCTGGTCCAGGGCGCGAGGGCGGTGGCGGAGCAGGCGCTGATGTTCGCCCCCTTCACGCAGGCCGCGGAGCTGGTCCTGGTCAACGGCTCGGTGGGGATGGTCAACGCGATCGAGGGCCGCGTCCAGTCGGTCATGGGCGTCACGATCGTCGACGGCCGCATCACGGACCTGTACATCCTCGCCGACCCCGAGCGGCTGGAGCGTCTGGAGGTGCCCTGGCCGGCGGTGTGACCGCAACCGGCCCGTCACTTGTCGTTTCGTATGCTGAACGACATGCGAGAACACCAGACCGGGCAGGCAGGCCTGCACGGCGACTGCGAGCGGTGCTTCGGGCTGTGCTGCGTCGCCCTGCCGTTCGCCGCCTCGGCCGACTTCGCGGTCGACAAGGCCGCCGGCACGCCCTGCCGCAACCTCCGGGAGGACCACCGCTGCGGCATCCACGCCCGGCTCCGGCAGAAGGGGTTCACCGGCTGTACGGTCTACGACTGCTTCGGCGCCGGGCAGCGGGTCTCGCAGATCACCTTCGGCGGACAGGACTGGCGGACCGGTCCGCCGGAGCGGGCCCGCCGCATGTTCGACGTGTTCCCGGTGGTCCGGCAGCTGCACGAACTGCTCTGGTACCTGACCGAGGCGCTCACGCTGCCGGCGGCCCGTCCCGTCCACGCGGAACTCCGCGAGGCCCTGGAGAAGACCGAGGAACTGGCCGGCAAGACCCCCGAGGAGCTCGCCGCACTGGACGTGGCGGCCCACCGCCAGGAGGTCAACGTCCTGCTGCTGAGGACGAGCGAGCTGGCCAGGGCCGGCTTCAAGGGCCGCAGGAAGGACCGCCGCGGTGCGGACCTCATGGGGGCCCGCCTCAAGGGCGCCGACCTGCGCGGTGCCTGCCTGCGCGGCGCCTACCTGATCGCCGCCGACCTCACCG
Organism: Streptomyces sp. NRRL B-1140; assembly: GCF_001280065.1. GTDB lineage: Bacteria > Actinomycetota > Actinomycetes > Streptomycetales > Streptomycetaceae > Streptomyces. The sequence goes on along the minus strand of NZ_LGEA01000114.1, from coordinate 257,872 downwards.
GAGCGGACCTGCGGGGCGCCGACCTGATCGGTGCCGACCTGCGCGACGCGGACCTCACCGACGCCGATCTGACCGGGGCGTTCTTCCTCACCCAGCCGCAGCTGAACGCGGCGCGCGGAAGCGCCGGTACCAGGCTGCCCGGGTCAGTCACCCGCCCCGGGCACTGGACGGCGCAGGTGTGAGGCCGGCTCCCGCCCCGGGGCCGCGGCGCTCCGGGTGCAGCCGCAGGCCCTCCGGCATCAGCGTCAGCCGCTCCGTCACGCGCAGCCGGTAGGCCGGGTCGGCCCGCAGGTCGTAGCGCCGCAGCAGCAGCCCGAGCACCAGCGTGGCCTCGTGCAGCGCGAACTGCCGCCCGATGCAGGCCCGCGCGCCCGTCCCGAACGGCTTGAAGGTGTGCGGGGGCCGGGACCGTACGGCGCCGGCGTCGAAGCGGCCGGGGTCGAACCGTTCGGCGTCCGCTCCCCACACCTCGGGGTCCCGGTGCAGCATCGGCGTCAGCACCAGCGCCCAGGCCCCGCGCCGCATGGGATGCTCCCCGGCCAGCACCGTGTCCTCGCGGGCCTCCCGGGCGAACGCGGGCGCGGTCGGCCACAGCCGCAGCGACTCGTCCAGCACCCGGCGGACGTAGCGCAGCCGGGCCACCTGCTCGTAGGCGGGTTCCGCCGTCTCTCCCCACACCCGGTCCACCTCGGCCCGGGCCCGGGCGGCGATCTCGGGGTGGCGGGCGAGGTAGTACAGGGCGAAGGAGAGCGCGCCCGAGGTCGTCTCGTGACCTGCCACGAGGAACGTGATGACCTGGCGGCGGACGTTCTGCGGCGCCAGCCGCTCCCCGGTGCCGGGATGGACCGTCTCCAGCATGCGGTCGAGCAGATCGCCGTCACCGCCGCCGCCGGCGCGCCGGGCCCGGACCAGTTCGTCGACCGTGTGGTTGAGATGGGCGATGTCGGCCGCGTTGCGGCGGCTCGCGCTGCGCAGCAGCAGGGGAGCCAGCGGGAAGGGCACGGTGTTGAGCCGCTGGGCGTAGGTCAGCGTGCCCACCATCGCGGTGACGAAGGGATGCGGCCGGGAGCGTTCGAACGAACCGAAGTCGTGCCCGAAGCCGGTGCGCGCGATCGTCTCCAGCGTCAGCTTGGTCATGTCACCGGGCACGTCCACCGCCCGGCCCGTCGCCGCCGCCCTGTCCCAGTGCTCCGTCAGCCGCTGCGCGACCGACAGCATCATCGGGTGGTAGCCCGCCATCGCGTCCCGGCTGAACCCCGGGGCGAGGACGTCGTGGGCCAGCTGCCAGTTGGGCTCGTGGTTGTACGCCGTGAACAGTCCGTCCCCGGCGACCGGCCGCAGGTTGGCCACGCCGAGCCCCACGTGCTTGGCGAACCGCGACTCGTCCGCGAGGTCGGCCGCGTGCCGGGCACCCCACACGAAGACGAACTCCTTGCCGAACGCCTTCCGCCGGAACACCGGCCCCAGTGCGCGGGCGTAGCGCAGCGAGTCCTGCAGCGGAGTGCGCCGGTTCACCCCCACCACGTCCCCGAGCAGAGGGATCCGGCGCGGCGGATGCGGGATGCGGTCCAGCTCCGGCCAGCCCAGCTCGGCACTCCGGAAACCCTTGGGCTCCCCGGTCCGTGTCGGCGCCTGCGTCATGACCGATCTCCCTTGATCCGGCGGCGGGTTCGCAGGTGTTGTACGTGGGTTCAATAGCGCGGTTCAGTGTGGTCCCGTTGTTGAACCGGCGTCAAGTAAAGTGCGGGCATGGCCGCGCATCAGGGCGGGCGCACGCGCCGCCGGCTCAGCACCGAGGAGCGCCGGGAGCAGCTCCTTTCGGTCGGTGCGCGGCTGTTCTCCGAGAGCCCCTACGACGACGTGTGGATCGAGCAGGTCGCCGAGATCGCCGGGGTGTCGCGCGGCCTGCTGTACCACTACTTCCCGACCAAGCGGGACTTCTTCGCGGCGGTCGTCGAGCGCGAGAGCGAGCGCATGCTGCGCATGACGGCGGCGGTGCCCGGCGTCCCGGTCCGCGCGCAACTCGGGGCGGGCCTGGAGACGTTCCTGGAGTACGTCCAGGCGCACGCGCACGGCTATCGCGCCTTCCATCGCGCCGACGCGGCAGGGGATCAGGCGGTGCGGCGCGTCTACCAGCGGGCCCTTGCCGCGCAGGAGCGGCAGATCCTCGCCGCGCTCGCCGAGGATCCCGAGTTCGGCCCCGCCGTCGAGGGACGGCCGGAGATCAGGCTGGCCGTACGCGGCTGGCTGGCGTTCACCACGGCCGTCTGCCTGGAGTGGCTGCGCGGCACGGAGTTGGGCCGCGAACAGGTGCGCGAGCTGTGTGCGCGCGCCCTGCTGGGCGTTCTCACGCCCTGAACGGTCTCGCATAGGCCGCCGGACGCGGTTGGCGTGCACCCCGATCTTCGGTAGGTTAGGTGAGGCTTACCTAAGGAGGTCTGTAATGGGTGACGACAGCCACAGCTGGACGGCGGCTCCCGCAGCGGCGGAGCGGGCGCGCTCGGTGCTCGCCGCCGCGTGGTCGTGCTCCGTGACCGCGGAGGGCACACGGGAGGAACTGGTCGGCGCGCACAGCGTGGACGAGGACGGCCGGGTGCTCGTGGACGTGCCCGAGGACAGCGCCCTGCTCGCGGCCGCGATCTGCGCACCCCGCGGCGAGCCGTCCGCGGTGCTGGAGTTCGCCGACGTCGCACCCGTCCCGGTCCGCAACCGGATCCGCGCCCGGCTGTGGCTCGCGGGCTGGTTCGCCGTCGAGGGGGAGAGGCTCGCCTTCACACCCACCCGTGTCGTACTGCGGCGGCCCTCCGGCTCCGTGGTCGTCGACCTCGCCGAGTTCGCCGCCGCCGTGCCCGACCCGCTCACCACCGCCGAGGCCCGGCTGCTGACCCACCTCGCCGACTGCCACGCCGACGCCGTCGAACGGCTCACCCGGCTCGTCGACCCCGACAGCCTGCACGGCGCGGTGCGCGTCCAGCCGCTCGCCGTCGACCGGCACGGCCTGACGCTGCGCATCGAACGGGTCCGCGCCCACGGCGACGTACGCCTCGCCTTCCACGCGCCCGCCGACGGCGTCGCGCAGCTCACCGAACGCATGCATGTCCTGCTCGGCCAGGCCACCGCCGCGTCCTGCCCACGGCCCCTACAGCGGCAGCGCACAGACGGCGACGGGTGAGGGGAACGATTCCTCCGTGCGCCGCAGTTCGCCGCTGCCCTCGTTCACGTGGAAGACGGTGACCGTGGAGGACTTCTGGTTCGCCGCGAACAGTAGTGTGCCCTCCGGTGAGAAGGCGATCTGCCGGGGGAAGTCCCCGCCCACCGGCACCGTGCCGAGCAGCCTGAGCCGGGCGCCGTCGGCCTCGACGGCGTAGCGGGTGAGGCTGTTGTGGCCGCGGTTGGCCAGAAAGGCGTACCGGCCGTTGTCCGTCACCAGGATCTGCGCCGGGTAGTTCGTGCCCGGACCCGTGCCGGTGGACTGCGCCTCGCCCACGGTCAAACGGCCGGAGGCCGTGTCGTAGGAGCAGACCGCCACCGTGTTGTCGGCCTCGTTGGCGAGGTACGCGTACCGGCCTCCCGGGTGGAACGTCAGATGGCGCGGTCCGGCGCCCGGCCGGGTGTGCGCCTGCCCGACCTCGGCGAGCGTGCCCGCCCTGTCGTCCAGCCGGTAGGTGTAGACGGTGTCCGTCCCCAGGTCGACGGCGAGCACATGGTCTCCATCCGGGCTCGTGACGACCTGGTGGGCGTGCGGGCCCTCCTGACCCGGGCCGGGCGGGGGAGTGGAGTGCCGGACGAGGGCGGTACGTTCGCCGAGGGCGCCCGAGGAGTCGATCGGATGCACGGCCACACTGCCCGACCCGTAGTTCGCGCTGAGCAGCCAGCGCCCGCCCGGATGCACCGACAGGTGGCAGGGGGCCGCGCCGCCGGTGCTGCGGCTGCCCAGCACGGTGCGGTCGGAGAGCCGGACGGCGGTCACGGCGCCCTCGGCACGCTCGTCCACCGCGTACAGCGTGCCGCGGTCCGGGTGGACGGCGAGGTACGACGGGTCGCCGACGCCGCCGATCGTGCCGGCGCCGGTGATCTCCCCCGTCACGGCGTCGTACGTGGCCAGACCGATGCCCTTGCCGCCGTCCTCGACGGACGTGTAGGTGCCGAGGTGGAGCGGACGGGGCCCGGAGGGGCGCCGGGCCCCGCGTGACGGGCTCGTACCTGCCTCGGGCGTCGCGGCCGGGGGCGCGGGCGCGTTGTCGCAGGACGGCAGCGCCGCCGCGGCGGCCCCGCCCGTCAGTGCGCCGACGAACCGGCGCCTGCTCCAGCCACCCCTGCTCATGTCGCCCCTCAGGTCGTCACGCGTCCTCGTCGTGACTGCCACCTTGGCGTTAGCGGGCACTCAGGTGCAACACGAGGCAACGGGTGTTGCGGGAGGTGCAACACCCGCGTGAAGGAACCGTGCTGAAGGTCCCCGTCCTCGACGTGCCCCAAGGCACCAGTCCCCGGCCAGGGGGCCCGGCCGGCTACCAGTCCCCGTCCGCGACCGGTCGGCCCGGGGCGTCCTTGAGCTGCTGCGTCTGTCCCGGCGTGGGCTGCTGCCAGGGCTCGTGGTCGTCGCCGAGCCAGTCGCCGACCGGCTTCACGGACTGGAGCGTGTCCGTGGGGGCCAAGTCCTCCGCGTCCTGGTCGAAGTAGTCGAACCAGGGCAGGCCCGCCCGGGTGTAGGCGGCCCGGTCCACCGGCGACGGCGGTGCGGCCTCGCCGGTGATGCGGCGCCATTCCGGCGGCGTCACCAAGTGCACGAACACCCGCCCCGCGGGCTTGTCCGACCAGTCCGTAAGCGGCCGGTCGTCCTCGTAGACCTCCTGCCGCATGGAGCCGCCGACACCCAGACCCATCGCGGCGGCCGCGCGCGGCGGGCACGGCGGAGCGCCCGCGGCCGCGGGCGCCGGAGCCGAGCCGGGGGCGGACGGCGCGGGGAACGCCCCCGGTGCCGGCGGGGCCGCCATTGGGTTCGCGGCGCCGTAGCCGCCGGACGCGGCAGCGGGCAGGCCACCCGGCATCGCGGCGCCGTGGCCACTGGGCGGCGCCGTGAACCGCGTCCGCTCCGCCCGCTCCCGCTCCGCCGCCCGCCACCGCGCCAGCTCCCGGTCGTTCAGCGCGAAGGACTGCAGCTGTACGCCGCCCCACACCTCCTCGCCCGTGACCTGCCCCTCCACGGTCGCGCCCAGACCGAGCGGGACGGCCACGAACTGCCGGACCGTGCCCGTGCCGGAGTTGATGCCGTCCAGCCAGGGCTGACGAGGGAGCACCACGTAGTTCTGCGGGCCGCGGGCCGGCCGGTCGCTCCAGGGCCGGCCCGAGACCGCGCACACCTTGCCGACGCTGACCTGGAGCGCGGCCGGCTCCGAGGTGCCCGCGAAGCTCAGCCACATCGCCTCGCGCAGGTACACCGGCAGCATCACACCGCCGCGTGCCCGCCACTCCTCGGGGACCCGGTCCGCGTAGTCGGCGACACGCCGCACCGGGAACTCGCCGAGGCCCGGCGGCAGCGGATGCGTCCCCGTCTCCGGCAGGCGCAGCGTGCGGATGAACCGCACGGCGACCCCGCCGGGGAGCCGCAGTGTGTTCCCGTCGATCCGCACGGTCGTGTCGGCCATGGCCCGCTCCTCGCCTCAGGTGCCGGCCCCCTGCCGGCGTTCCCCTCAGCGAGAACGCCCGTCGAACCCCGCGCGGTTCCGCCACATCTGCTCCGTGACGCCCAGCCGCTCCCGCAGCCGCGTCAGGCGGGGCATCCTGGCCCGCTGCTCACGCGAGACACGGTCCAGTTCCTCGAACAGGCGGCGGGTGCGGTGCTCGGTGTCGAGCTCGTCGAGGATGCGGTTGACCTCCGTCAGGATCGCTCCGGGAAGCTGCCAGTGCCGCGGGTCGCGCTCGGCCTCCTCGCGCAGCAGCAGCGCCAGCTTGTCGCGGGTGCCCGCGGCGGTGCGCAGTTCCGCGGCGAGCCGTTCCTCCGCCGACTCGGCGCTCGCGCTCAGATGCGTGGTGACCAGCACCGCGAAGCTCACCACGGCGTCGGCGATCTCGGACAGCAGCTGCGCCAGGGCGGCGCCCGTCTCGGCCTCGAACAGCGGCTCGGGCTCGCGCTCCTTCGCGAGGTCGGTGAGGGAGCGGGCCAGCACGCGCAGCACGACCGTGCAGATCTCCAGCGTGTCCAGGCCGGTGCGCATCACGACCCGGTGCAGCACGCTGTCCTGCACGCGCGGGTTGAGCCGCAGGCTGTCCTCGGCCTGCCGCAGCGCCGCGTCCACCTCGACGATGTCGTGGTCCAGGCGGCGCGCCTCGTGCAACTGACTCTCCGCGCGGTCCACGGGTGTGCCGCCGGCCGCCTCCTCGCCCATGCGTAGCATCAGCTGCCGCAGGCGGCGCGCCAGACCCTCGATCGACTCGCCCGCCTCCTCCACCCACACCGGTGGAGCCAGCAGCAGGTTGCAGGCGAGCCCGACGGACGCGCCGATCAGGGTCTCCACCACCCGGGCCCAGGCGTAGTCCCCGACGCTGGTGACGCCGAGGACGAGCATCGCGCTGATCGCGACCTCGGGTACGTACTCCTCCACCCGGACCAGCCGCCCCACGACCAGCGAGGCCAGCAGGAGCAGCGCGAGGCTCCACCAGGTCAGGCCCACCAGCAGGCTGAACGCGATGGCGACGAGCACGCCCGTCACCACGGCGTTCACCCGCCTGAAGCCGTTGGTGATCGTGGCGTACAGCGTCACCTGGACGACCAGCAGGGCCGTCAGGGGAGCGGTGAGAGGGGCCGGCTCCGGGCTCAGCCGCAGCGCGATGACGTAGGCGATCGTCGCCGCCGTCGCGGACCGCAGGGTCTGGACCACCACCGGATCACGGCGCTTCCTCACGATCCGCTCGGCGCGCGCCGTCCACTCACGTACCTCTCGCATCCTCGGGCTGTTCCCCTTCCCCGGCGCATCGAACACGTCCGTCGAACACGTCCGTCGAACACGTCCGTCAAAGACGTTCATGAAGGACGTTAGTGCCGGGGCAAACCGGGGGCGACCGAGGGGCTCAGGCGTGCACCTTGTCGAGGAAGGCGTCCAGGTGGCTCCTGGTCCGGGCGATCTGCTCCTCCATGGTGAGGCTCTCCTCGAACCGGGACCCCGCCTCCGGCGCCTTCTTCCCGCGTACGTACAGGGAGCAGGCGAGGTCGGTGCACATGTACGCGCCGACGGAATTGCCCTCGCGCCCGGCCGGCCCGGCCTTGCGCGCGGTCATCAGCGAGACCCCGCCCCGCGGGTGCGTGGTCAGGCACAGCGAACACATGCTGCGGTGCAGGAACCCGCGCTGCGCGGCCTGGAAGCGCATCGACAGCCCGACGAGCCGCCCGCCCCGCTCGGCCACCAGATAGCTCCGGTCCGGCGCCCCCGGATCCCGCCACCCGAGAAAGTCGAGATCACCCCAGGGCCGCCCGTCGAGATCCCGGGGCAGGGCGAGCCGCTTGGCCTCGCCCTTGGAGCAGTTGACGAAGGAGGCGCGGATGTCCTGCTCGGTGAGCGGCTGCATGGGAGCTCCTGAACGCTGGTTTCGCAAACCTAGGGCCCCTAGGTTTCGGGCTGAGGCCAGATTAGACAGCCGCGACGCCCAGGGGCGACCGGATTTCTCTCACGCCTGGCCACCGAAGACCTCCGGCGGCCACACGCCCGGCCTGAGCACCCCCAGCGCGTAGGCCCTGGCCACCAGCTCCGTGCGGTTGGACGCGCCCCAGCGGGACGACAGGCGGCGCAGGTGGTAGGTCACGCCGTCGGTGGTGAGGCCCGTCTCCCGGGAGGCTCGGGTCGTGGTGGCGCCGGCGGCCAGGAGGCTCAGGATGCGGGCCTCCGTCGGGGTGACCCGGGCGTGTTCCGCGGGTGCGGCGGGGGAGGGGGCGCGTTCGGGGTCGACCCGGAGCATCACCAGCAGGGCAGGGGTGTCCTCCGCCGTGTCGCTGACCGGATCCGCCGTCAGTTCGCCGGTGCGCTCCGTGCCGCACGGGGCCCGCCAGCGCACCGACACCTGGTAGCGCGAGCGGTGCCGCAGGCGCAGGGCCTCGGCGATGCGCTCCACCTGCGTCGCCTCCCGCGGGCTGAACAGCTCCAGCACGTCGCGACCGCGCAACCGTCCCGGCGTCCTGCCGCACTCCGCCGCCATCGCCGGATTGGCCAGCAGGACCGCCCCGTACACATCGCACACCGCGACCGGCATCGCGACCCGGTCGAACAGGAGCAGGGCGCGGTTGCGCCACGTCACGGCCTCCCGGGCCAGGTCCACGAGCCTCTCCTGCCACGCCGGGCCGCTCCCGCGCAAGAGCGGCAGATCTGCTTGCACTACACAATCATGTAGGGCGAAGGTGTCGTCTCCCGGGCCCGGTGGATCACGCTGGAGCGCAGTACTTCCGTACCGCGAAAGGCAGTTGCCGCGTCATGCCCCCCACCGGACAGACCCCTCCGACCGCCGGCACCCTCCCCGGCGTCCCCGTCGCCGACATCTCCGCCACCGGACCCGGCGGCGCGCCCATCCAGCAGGTCATGGACCTGATGCGCGAGCACGGGCCCGTGCTCGCGCGGCGGCTGTACGGGCGGGACACCCTGTTCGTGGGCGACCTGGACCTCGTGACCGAACTCGCCGACGAGCAGCGGTTCGCCAAGCACATCGGCCCCAGCCTGGGCAATGTCCGCGAGTTCGCCGCCGACGGCCTGTTCACCGCGTACAACGACGAGCCCAATTGGGCCAAGGCGCACGACATCCTCATGCCCGCCTTCGCGCTCGGCTCCATGCGCACCTACCACCCCGTGATGCTGGAGGTGGCCCGCCGGCTCATCGCGTCCTGGGACCGCCACGCCCGCGCCGGGCAGCCGGTGAACGTGCCCGACGACATGACCCGCATGACGCTCGACACCATCGGCCTCGCCGGCTTCGGTTACGACTTCGGTTCCTTCGAACGGGCCGAGCCGCACCCCTTCGTCCAGTCGATGGTCCGCTGCCTGGAATGGAGCATGACCCGCCTGGCACGCGTCCCCGGCCGGGACTACGCGGAGCAGGACGCGGCCTTCCGCGAGGACTCCGCCTACCTCGCCCGGGTCGTCGACGAGGTCATCGCCGCACGCACCGGCACCGACCAGAGCGGCTCCGACGACCTCCTCGGCCTGATGCTCACCGCCGAGCACCCGGCCGACGGCACCACGCTCGACGCCGCCAACATCCGCAACCAGGTCATCACGTTCCTGATCGCCGGCCACGAGACCACCTCCGGCGCCATGTCCTTCGCGCTGTACTACCTCGCCAAGCACCCCGCCGTGCTTCAGCTGGTGCAGCGCGAGGTCGACGCGCTGTGGGGCGACCGGGCCGACGTCGAGCCGACCTTCGACGAGGTCGGCCGGCTGACCTACACCCGCCAGGTCCTCAACGAGGCGCTCCGGCTGTGGCCCACCGCCGCCGTCTTCTCCCGGGAGGCCCGCGAGGACACCCTGCTCGGCGGCCGCATCCCGCTGCGCGCCGGGCAGGGCGTCCTGGTCCTCACGCCGATGCTGCACCGGCAGGCCGTCTGGGGCGACAACCCCGAGCTGTTCGACCCCTCCCGCTTCACGGCCGAAGCAGAGGCGGAGCGGCCCGTGCACGCCTTCAAGCCGTTCGGCACGGGCGAGCGCGCCTGCATCGGACGGCAGTTCGCGCTGCACGAGGCGACCATGCTGCTGGCCATGCTCGTCCACCGCTACCGGATGGGCGACCACGCCGACTACCGGCTCGACGTCAAGGAGACCCTCACCCTCAAGCCCGAGGGCTTCACCCTCGCGCTGACGCCGCGCACCTGCGCCGACCGCGTCCACAGCCCGCTGCCCGGGGCCACACCGGCCCGGGAGACCGCCGCGGCCGAGCCGCGGAACCTCCCCGCCCGCGTCCGCCCCGGCACCGCCGCCCTCTTCCTGCACGGCAGCAACTACGGCACCTGCCGTGACTTCGCCGTCCAACTCGCCGACGAGGCCGCCGCCCTCGGCTGCGCGACCGAGGTGGCACCCCTCGACGCCTACGCGGGCGTCCTGCCCGCCGACCGGCCCGTCGTCATCACCGCCGCCTCCTACAACGGCCGCCCCACCGACGACGCCACCGCCTTCGCCGCCCGGCTGGAGGAGACCCACGACCTGTCGGGCGTGACGTACGCCGTCCTCGGCGTCGGCGACCGCAATTGGGCCGCCACCTACCAGCACGTCCCCACCCGCATCGACGAGCGGCTCGCCGAGTCCGGCGCCGAACGGCTGGTGGAGCGCGCCGCCGCAGACGCCTCCGGAGACCTCACCGGCACCGTCCGCACCTTCACCGCCTCCCTGCGCACCGCCCTCCTGGAGCGCTACGGCGACCCCGACGCCACCACCCCGGACCCCGAGCCCGCGACCGCCTACGAGGTCCGCACCCTGACCGGCGGACCGCTGGACGCCCTCGCCGAACGGCACGGCCTCGTCCCCATGCGCGTCACCGAGGCCCGCGACCTCACCGCCCCCGGCTACGCCCGGCGCAAGCGGTTCCTGCGCGTCGCCCTGCCGGACGGCGTCACCTACCGCACGGCCGACCACCTCACCGTGCTGCCCGCCAACGCCCCCGGCCTCGTCACCCGCGCGGCCGCCGCGCTAGGCGCCGACCTCGACACCGTCCTGGACATCCGCGCCACCCGCCCGCGCCGCGACGGCATCGCCGTGGACCGGCCCCTGACGGTACGGCAGCTCCTCACCCACCACGTGGAGCTGCAGGAGCGCCCGAGCGCCGGGCAGCTGGCCGCGCTCGCCGCCGCCAACCCGTGCCCGCCGGAGCGCATGGCCCTGGCCGCCCTCACCGGCGACCCGCGCACCCTCGTGGAGATCCTGGAGGACCACCCGGCCCTGCGCGGCGCCCTGGACTGGCCGCAGCTCCTCGACCTCCTCACCCCGCTGCGCCCGCGCCACTACTCGATCTCCTCCTCGCCCGCCGTCGACCCCGGTCACGTGGACCTGATGGTGTCGCTGCTGGAGGCGCCGGCCCGCTCCGGCAAGGGCGTCTACCGGGGCACCGGCTCCGGCCACCTCGCCGCCGTCGAGCCCGGCGACACGGTCTACGCGCGCGTGCAGCCCTGCCGGGAGGCCTTCCGGATCGATGTCACCGGCGACCCGTCACCGGTCGTCATGGTCGCGGCGGGCACCGGCCTCGCCCCGTTCCGCGGCACCATCGCCGACCGTACGGCCGCCCTAGCCACCAGTGAACTCGCCCCGGCCCTCTGCTACTTCGGCTGCGACGCCCCCGACGCGGACTTCCTGCACGCCGAGGAACTGCGCGCCGCCGAGACTGCCGGCGCCGTCTCGCTGCGCCCCGCCTTCAGCGAGACGCCCGAGGGCGAGGTGCGGTTCGTCCAGCACCGGATCGCCGCCGAGGCCGAGGAGGTCTGGGGCCTGCTGGCCTCCGGAGCGCGGGTGTACGTCTGCGGCGACGGTTCCCGGATGGCGCCCGGAGTGCGGGAGGCGTTCCGTACCCTGTTCCGCAAGCACACGCCGGGCGCCGACGAGACGGCCGCCGGGCAGTGGCTCGACGGACTGGTCGCGGACGGGCGTTACGTCGAGGACGTGTACGCGGCCGGCTGACCGATGCGGCAGGGGAGGGGTGGGCACACGGTGGTGGACTCCTGGGAACGGGCCCGGCACGTCCTTCAGGAGGCGGGCCTGGACCCCGGCCGCCTCGCCCGCCTGACCCCGCTGACCGGCGGCACCTACAACACCGTCGAGGAACTCCGCCTCACCGACGGCAGCCGCTACGTGCTGAAGATCCCGCCGGCCGCCGCCGTCCCCGGACTGCGGCACGAGAAGCGGCTGCTCGTCTCGGAGGCCGCGTTCTACCGCTCGGCCGCCCGCGTCGGGGTGCCCGCGCCGCGGACGGTGTCGGCGGGGGACGACTTCCTGCTCATGACGGCCCTGCCGGGCGACCCGTGGGACGGCACGCTCACCGACCCCGAACAGAGCGCGCTGCGCACGGAACTGGGACGCCAGGTCGCCCGCCTGCACGGGGTGACCGGCCCCGGTCACGGCTACCCCTCCGGCGCCCTCGGTCCGCTCGCCCCCGACTGGCGGACCGCGTTCACGGCGATGTTCGACGCCGTCCTCGACGACGCCCGGCGCTACGGGGCTCCGCTGCCCCGCCCGGCCGACGCCGTGGCCCGTACCGCCGCGTCCGCGTACGGAGCCCTCGACGAGGTCACCGACCCGTGTCTGGTCCACTTCGACTTGTGGCGGGGCAACATCCTCGTCGACCGCGCGGGTGGCCGGGCCCGGATCGGCGGCCTCATCGACGGGGAGCGCATGTTCTGGGGCGACCCCCTGGCCGACTTCGTCTCCCTGGCGCTGCTCGGGGACATCAGGAAGGACGAGGACTTCCTCGCCGGCTACCGGGAGGCCGGTGGCCGGGCCCGCTTCGACGCCCCGGCCCGTCTGCGGCTGGCCCTGTACCGGGCCTACCTGTACCTGATCATGCTCACCGAGACGGTCCCGCGCGAGGCCGGCGAGGAGCACCGGCGGTGGGTGCAGGAGAGGGTCGCCCCGGAGCTGGTCGCGGCTCTGGACGAGATCGACGAAGCAGCCGCCTCTTAGTGCACGCCCGAGGTTTCGCAGGTCACGGCCGAGGTACTCGCGCGGCGCACGGACGAGCCGAAAGGAGTGTGCCGTGACCGACCACCGCCTCGAGGGACCCGGCGAGAACGGTGAGCCCATCCCGCGGGACATGCCGGACCAGCAGGCCGACGACGGCGAGGACCCGTGGGAGGTCGCCCCGCGCTTCACGGGCACCGGCAAGGGCGGGAAAGCCGAGCGCCGGAACGACGAGGAGACCGACGAGCCCACCGGTGACGTCCCCGACACGGACGAAGCGGGGACGGGCCGGCAGGGAGCACCGCACTCGGGAACGGTTCACCCCGAGCACCCGGTGCCGGACGAGCCCTCCGCCTGAGGAGGGCATACCGGCGAGGGCCGCAGCCGACTGTGGGGGTCGGCTGCGGCCCTCGCGCATGTCCCGGGGCTCGCCCACCCGTGCGCGCGTCGTCATCACCGTTCACCGGGCTGGGCCCGCCCGTCAGGGCCGGGCCCAGCCCGACCGGATCAGCCGACCTTGCGCCCCCGCAGCGGCTCCGTCGGCGCCCCGGCCCCCTGCTTCAGGCCCAGCAGGAACTTCTCCAGCACCTCGGGAGCCGTGTGCTCAGGGCGCCAGCCGAGTTCCGTACGCGCCCGCGTGCAGTCCATGAGCGGCAGTCGCAGCACCGCGTCGAACAGGTGCGGGGAGGCGGGCAGCAGATGCAGGCCCCAGGCGGCGGCGATCGCAGAGCGGGCCGCGCCGCGCGGCAGCCGCACGGTCCGTGCGTCGAACATCTCGCCCAGCAACCGCGCGTCGAGGGGCGGGCCGGCCGCGAGATTGAAGGCGCCCCGGACGTCGGAGCGCAGCGCCAGCCGGTACGCGCTCGCCGCGTCGTCCGTGTGCAGCGCCTGCACCCGCAGCCCCGGGATGTCCGGCAGGAACGGCAGCAGCTCCGGGCGGGCCAGCGGACCGGGCAGGAACCGGCCGCCGAAGATGCGGCGCTGCTCGCTCGCGGACTCCCGCTGGAAGAGGAAGGCGGGCCGCATCCGCACCACCCGCGTTTGCGGACGGTCCCGCTCGAACGTGTCCAGCGCCCGCTCCAGATATGCCTTCTCCCGGCAGTAGGCGGCGTCCGGCCAGCCGTGCGTCGGCCAGGACTCGTCCACCATCTCGTCCTTGGGGCCGGGCGAGTACGCGCCGACCGACGAGGCGTGCACCAGAACCGGGACGCCCGCCTCGGCCACCGCCTCGAAGACCCGCATGCTGCCGAGCACGTTCGTGCGCCAGGTCGCCGCCGGGTCGTGCGTGGGCTGGAACGCCCAGGCCAGGTGAATCACGGCGTCGGCGTCCGTGAACCGCTCCACCAGGCCGGACCCCTCGGAGGCCAGATCGACGGCGGCCCAGTCCGTCTTCGGCGGTGACCAGTCGGGGATCCGCCGGGCCAGACCCAGCACCGAGGCGACCTGCGGGTCTTCCGACAGCAAGCGCACCACGCTCGTGCCGACGTTGCCGGTGGCGCCCGTGACGACGACCCTCATGCCCGTTCCGCTGCTCACTTCGTGCTCCTCCCGGCCGCCTGGTTCCACCAGAGGTGACCGAGTACCCGGGTCGCACGGAATGCACGTATGCAGAGGAAAGCCCCGGCCGGACGGGGTAATCGCGGCCGGGGCGGCTCAGGAGCGGATCCCGTCAGGACTGACGTGTGTCACTGCTCCGGGTCGCCCGGGACGGTCTCCGCCCAGAGGTTCTCCGCCTGGAGCAGCAGCGTGCCCAGGACCGCCGTGTGGGCGGCACCCTCACCGGCATGCCGCCGCAGTCCCTCCTGCAACTCCTCGTGCAGCTCCCGCATGGCCTTCTCGGTCTCCTCGCCCGGCCGGGCCGTCACACTGCCGCCGCACAGACTGTCGGCCTCCGCGCACAGCGCGTCCCCGATCAGCTCCAGCAGCCGGGCGTACGAGCGCAGGGCCGGACCCTCGGGCGGGGCGGGAGTGCGCTTGTCGTCCACGGACACCGCGAGCGCCCGGGTCAGCGTGGCGACGTGCCCGGTGACCCTGCTGAGCCGCTCGTCCTCGTCCACCGCCGGCAGGACACCCTCGTGCGGCACCCGGTGCAGGGCGCGCAGCGGGGCATAGGTCAGGCGCAGGCTCTCCTGGCTCCACCGGCGGGCCGAGCGAAGCGCCTTCAGACGGTGGTCCAGGCGGTTGGAGGCGGTGACCCAGCCGGCGGCGGTCTGCGCGTCCCACTCGCCCTCGCGCAGATCCCCGGCGATGAGGTGCAGCACGTCCCCCGTCTCGCGGGCGAGCCCCGCCAGGTTCGTCCGCACGTCCCGCAGGTGGATCGGCGGGAACACGAACGCGTTGACGGCGACGCCGATGACGGCGCCGATCGCCGCCTGCTCCACCCGGTGCCCGACCGCGGACAGACTCACCATGCCCGAGGAGATGGTGAACAGGGCCGTGGTCGCCGCGTAGATGCCCTGGTCGCCGAAGCGGGGCCAGTTCGCGAGCAGCATCAGCACCGGTACGGACAGGGCGATCGCGCCGAGCGTGTCGTCGGTGATCGCCTGCGCCGCCGAGGCCACCAGCGTCCCGACGCAGATGGCCCCGAACTGCCGCGCCCCCTGCACCAGGGAGCTGAAGACGGTGGCCTGCACCAGCACCAGCGCCACCCAAGGCGCCATCAGCGCCAGCGGGTCGCCCATCCAGACGCCGCCCACCAGCCAGGCGAGCACGGCCGCCCCGGCCGCCTTCAGCGACTGGACGACCAGATCCCGCTCCCGTCCGGGCCCGCGCCAGGCCGCCCGCACGGCCTCCCAGGCCGACCGCGAATCCCGCCGCACGGCATCCACCGGACGCACGCTCCGCGTTCTCTGCTGCAGATCCGCGAACCGCCCCTGAGCCGTGGGTGCTCCCTGGGACCGCGCGTTCGAGGCCGCCCCCATGTCTTCGTTCATGTCCCTCCGCCCGCGGAAGGCTCCCGCCCCCCGCCGTCCCGCACCGGTCACACGCGTCATGCCCTGTGGGTATCCGCCTGACCGGCGCTTTCACGTTCCTTCATGCCAGCGGGCTGTCGCCGAGGGCCGACAGCAGGTGAGCGGGGTCGGCGTAGACCGCCTCCGCGCCGGACTCCGCTAGGTCGGCGCGCGGGATGCCGCCGCACAGTACGCCCACACAGCGCACCCCGGCCCTGCTGCCCGCCCGCATGTCCCACACGGTGTCGCCGACGAACACCGCCCGCTCCGTCGGCACCCCGGCCAGTTCCAGGGCGTGCTCGACCGGCTCGGGGGAGGGCTTGCCCTCGTCGACGTCGTCGGCGCTCGCCGTGGCGGCGATGGCCTCGTCCGCGTCGATCGCCCGGCGCAGCGCGCTCAGCTCCGCGCCGCCCGCCGAGGTGGCCAGCACCACCCTCCAGCCCTCAGCATGCAGCCGCCGCAGCAGCGCCCCGGCCTCCGGCAGCGCGGGCAGCCGGTCGAAGTACTGCCCGTACAGCGCCTTGTGCCCGGCGCTGATGTCGGCGTCCTGGTCGGTGTCCCGGTCATCGCCCAGCAGATGGGCGACCAGGTCCGTCGACGGCAGGCCCACGGCCCGGTGGATGGCGTGCATCGGCACCTGGTGGCCCGCCTGGCGGAACGCCTCCCACCAGGTCACGACATGCAGATGATTGGTGTCGACCAGCGTGCCGTCGACATCGAACACAGCCGCCCGTTCCGCGCGTTCCATAGGTGCAGTCCCTTTCTCTCCGGCCGCGCGGGTACCACGTCAGCCGCCGGCCACGCCGGACGGCAGCCGCCGGTCACCGGTCCAGGCCAGCAGTTCGTCGAGGGACCACGTGGTCACCACCCGCTCGGGCGGCACCCCGCACTCCTCCGCCCGCGCGCACCCGTTGATCTGCCAGTCCAGCTGCCCCGGCGCGTGCGCGTCGGTGTCGACGGAGAACAGCACCCCCGCCTCCACGGCCCGGCGCAGCAGCCGCCGCGGCGGGTCCAGCCGCTCCGGCCTGCTGTTGATCTCCAGGGCCGTGCCCGTCTCCGCGAGCGCGGCGAACACCTCGTCGGCGTCGAACTCCGACTCGGGCCGCCCCCGCCCGGTCACCAGCCGCCCCGTGCAGTGCCCGAGCACGTCCGAGTGCGGATCGCGTACGGCGGCCACCATCCGCCGGGTCATCGACCTCGCGTCCATGCGCAGCTTGGAGTGCACCGACACCACCACCACGTCGAGCCGGTCCAGCAGCTCCGGCTCCTGGTCGAGCGTGCCGTCCTCGAGGATGTCGCACTCGATGCCGGTCAGCAGCCGGAACGGCGCCCAGGTCTCGTTCAGCTCCGCCACCACGTCCAGTTGCTCCCGCAGCCGCTCGGGCGACAGCCCGCGTGCCACCGTCAGCCGCGGGGAGTGGTCGGTCAGCGCCGCCCAGTCGTGGCCCAGCTCGGCGGCGGCCCGCCCCATCTCCTCGATCGGACTGCCGCCGTCCGACCAGTCGGAGTGCAGATGGCAGTCCCCGCGCAGCAGCGCCCGCAACTGCTCCCCGCCCCGCAAGGCGGGCTGTTCCTCCGCCTCGCGCTCCAGCGTGTCCAGATAGCCGGGGACCTCGCCGGCCAGCGCCTCCCGCACCACCTGGGCGGTCTTCGGGCCGACGCCCTTGAGCTTCTCCAGCGAGCCGTCCGCCGCCCGCCGGCGCATCTCGTCCCCGCCCAGGTCCTTCAGTACGCGGGCCGCCGTACGGAAGGCGCGCACGCGGTAGGTCGGTGCCAGGGACCGCTCCAGCAGAAAGGCGATCCGGTCCAGTGCCTCGACGGGATCCATCGCCACCTCCACCTCAAGGGTTGCCCAGCGCCCGGCGGGCCGCACGACGGGCGGCCGGTTTGCCCGGTGTGCCCCCGGGTACTGCGATGCCTCGCCCCCACCCCTCGACGAGGAGACCTGCCATGCCCGACACCACCGCGCCCACCAGCAAAGTCGCCGTGATCACCGGCGCCGACTCCGGCATCGGCCGCGCCACCGCGGTCCACCTGGCGCGGGCGGGCATGGACGTCGGCATCACGTATCACTCCGACCGCAAGGGGGCGCAGGAGACGGCCGACGAGGTGCGTGCGCACGGGCAGCGGGCCGAGGTCGCCCGGATGGACCTCACCCGGCTGCCCGACGCCGCCGACACCGTCGACGACCTGTGCGAGCGGCTCGGGCGTATCGACGTGCTGGTCAACAACGCCGGCACCGGCACCATGACACCCTTCCTCGACCTGGAGCTGTCCGACGTGCGCGAGGTCCTCGACGTAGATCTCGTGGGGCCCTTCCTGTGCGGGCAGAAGGCGGCCCGGCACATGATCGGGCACGGAGAGGGCGGCCGGATCATCAACGTCACGTCCGTCCACGAGCACCAGCCCCGGGTGGGCGCGGCGCCCTACTGCGCGGCCAAGGGCGGGCTCGGGCTGCTCACCCAGGTGATGGCACTCGAACTGGCCGAGCACCGCATCACCGTCAACGCCGTCGCCCCGGGCGAGATCTCCACACCCATGACCGGGCAGGAGGACACCGACCCGCACACCGAGAGCCGCCCGGGCATCCCGCTCGGCCGGCCCGGTGACGCCCGCGAGGTCGCGGCGGTCATCGCCTTCCTCGCCGGCCCGGACGCCTCGTACGTCACCGGCGCGTCCTGGAGTGTCGACGGCGGCATGCTGCGGATGGGTCCGCAGGCCGGTTCCCACCTGCCCGGCGACGACTGGCGCCGCCCCTGAGCGGCCGGACCGTCCGGCGCGCGTCCTGGAACCGCGCCGGCGCCGGTCGCGTTCTAGGCTCGATGCATGACCGAAAGCGCGAGCCCGTACATTTCGCACCCGCGGATCCTCGTGCTCGGCGTGCAGCCGGGCACACCGCCGTTCCGGATCGTGCAGATCGACGGCCAGGTGGTCGGGGAGGCCCGGGCCGTCACCGACGTGCTGGCGGCCGCGGCCGCGTACGGCATCCCCGTGCACGACATGGACGATCCGGACGTGGTCCGGTGGGTGGGCGGAGACAAGTTCACCTGGTCCGTGCACTAGTGCCGCACGCGGCGTGTGCCGCCAGGGCCTGTCGTTTGGATCAGGTCGGCTGAGAGTGACTGCGCCTCTCGGCCGACCCGAGCGCCCCGCGACGCCGGCATGATCCGAACGACAGGCCCTAGACCTCGCCGGACGGCTTCCGCTCCGCCCGGCCCGGGCGGGGCTTGCGTGCGTGGACGGCCCGGCTGAGGCGGCGCCCCAGGAGCAGGTAGCCGATGAGCGCGCCCGTCGTGTTGAGGATGACGTCGTCGATGTCGAAGGCGCGGCCGGTGACCAGGGCCCCCTGGGCGAACTCCACCAGGAGCATCACGATCGCGGTCAGGAGCAGGACGCGCAGGATGCCACGGGTGCGGGGGGCGACGACGGGCACCAGGACGCCGAAGGGAATGCCGAGCAGGATGTTGCCGCCGATCTGCTTGAACGCGTCCCGCAGTTCGGGCTGGTCGAGATAGGCCTTCAGGGAGTCGCCCGGTTGCAGATTGGTGTGGGTCAGCGCCTCCGAGGCGGGCGAGGGCTGCAGGGTCAGCCGGGCCAGCACCACGGCGAAGGCGACCATGAACGCGAACGCGCACAGCATCGCCAGCAACCGGACGGGCCACGGGAGCGGGCGTCGCTCGCTCCCGGACCCGGCGGTCCGGGGACGTGAGGCAGTACTGGCCATGGGGGTCCTCCACTCTTCAATTTCCCTGCGTGACAGGGCGGTTACCCCCGGGCGCGCCGAGGATGCCGTGGGGGGGGCGTTCCAGGACTCGGTCCCGGACGGTGTCGCCCGGGACCGCTCCCACCCTCGGTTGCCCCGCCTTCGGCCCGGGCACGCCCCCCATGGCACGCGCCCGGAAACCGGTCAGCGCCCGTACGACACGCGCACCTCCTTGAAGCCCAGGGAGCGCAGCAGGCCTTCGAGCATGCCGGTGGTGTTCGCCTCGGCGCGTGCGGTCAGCTCGCTCTCCTTCGCCGCGTCGCCGATGTGCCGCACCGCGAGCTTCTGCACGGCCTGCTCTCCGTTGGGGTTGTCCGAGAAGAGGTCGCCGAGACGGTCGAAGAGACCGCGTTGCTTGGAGACCGCGTAGGAGCGGTCCGGGTCGAGGGCGGGCTTGCCCAGTTGCGCGTGGGGCAGCCGCAGCGTGGCGGACGTGCGGTCGTCGTTGACCCGCACGTCGTTCTCGCCGACCTTGCCCAGGTCGACGTAGGCGTCGACGGTGCCCGCGCCGACGTACAGGGTGCGGGTGCCGCGGATCGCGTCGGGCAGAAGCTTGGCGTCCTTCTCCAGGTCCACGACGACCTGGAAGTTGCCGGAGGCGGCGTCGTAGCGGCTGATGTCCTGGATGGACTTCAGCAGCGCGGGGCCGGACCGGTCCTGGGTCTCGGTGCCGAACAGGTCCTTCAGGCCCGGGATCACGCTCAGCCGGAGCCCGGCGAAGAACACGACGAGCAGCAGCACGAGCGCGGTCACCACTTTCGCCCAGCCGGGCATGCGCGCGGGGTGGCGCTTGACGGGAGTCGTCATGCGACGGCCCTCCTTCCTACTGACCGGATGCCCGCCCCACCCCCCGGCCAGACCGCCGAGTTCGAGTGGGCGAGACCCCGGCCGAGGTGCGCGGGGCGCAGAACCGTCAGGGACGGGGCGTCGGCTCAGGCCGCTCCAGCGCCGCCTCCAGCGTGGGCTGCGGAGGCAGCAGCCGGGACAGGCCGGTGATCCGCAGGACGCGCAGCGTCAGCGGGTGCGCGCAGACCAGGACCACCTGGCCTCGCCGTTCGAGCACCCGGCTGCGGGCGCGGTACAGCAGCCGCAGCCCGGAGCAGTCGAAGAAGTCGATCCGGCCGAGGTCGATGACGACCCGGGCGGCCGGGCGGCCTGTCTCCCGGTCCAGGTGCGGTGCGATCTCCGCGGCCGCGGCGAGATCGATCTCGCCGCGGAACTCCAGCACCGTGTGTCCCCGTTCCCGGCGCACGCGCAGATGCCGGGTGAGCGGTGCAGGTTCCTGCCGCACGACGAGATCGCCTCCAGCCTGCTCCGTGCGTGGGAAGGGGCTACGGCCTCAACACCGTTCCCCGCCCTGCAAGTTACCCTCCAACGAGTGAATTTGAGCATGTTCGATTGACATATGTCTTTGAATTCCCGCCGAGTTGGCCGAGGTTCGCGCCGGGGCGTGCGCGGGTGTGGTTCAGAGGGCGCGCCGAGACGGCCCGGCGGGGCTACGACAGGGCGTGCCAGGCCTGGGTGAGCGCCCGGCGGAACTGCTCGGCCTGGCGTGCGGTGAGGTCGCGCACCATCCGCTCCTCCAGCTCCCGGACCGGCCCGGAGTGCCGGGCGAGCACCTCGCGGCCGGAGTCGGTGAGCAGGATCAGCAGCTCCCGGCGGTTGCGGGGATTGCGCTCCCGGCGCACCAGTCCGCGGCCTTCCAGGGAGCGGACCAGGTCCGCGATGGACTGGGCGGTGACGAAGGAGTCGCGCGCCAGCTGGGCCGCGGACAGTCCGTCGTGCCGTTCCAGCACGGTCAGGGCCGTGTACTGAAGAGCGGTGATGCCGGAGGGTCTGACCAGCTCGTCCAGGTGGGAGCGGACGACGAGCTCCACCTGCTTGACCATGTAGAGCAGGGAAGGGGGTGCCTTGGTCACCTGTGCGTCCAGCATGGAGGCAGGTTAGAGCATTGACAGGATTCCTGTCTCTCATGAGACTGCGGACAGACAGGAATCCTGTTTGTTGAACTTGTCAGAACACGGCGACGGCGCTGAGGAGTGGCGATGACCGCCTTCGAGAGCACACCCGGGAAGCTGTTCATCGGGGGACGATGGCGCGAGGCCGCCGACGGGGCACGCACCGAGGTGATCGATCCGTCCCGGGGGACGGTCGTCACCACCGTCGCCGAGGCCGGTGCCGCCGACGTCGACGCGGCCGTACGCGCCGCCCGGGAGGCCTTCGACGACGGCGCCTGGTCCGGTCTGAGCGGCCGCGAGCGGGGCCGGGTCCTGCAGCGCGTCGCCCAGCTGATCCGGGACAACGCCGTCGAACTCGCCGCGCTGGAGAGCCTGGACGTCGGCAAGCCGATCACGCTGTGCGGCGCGGTCGACGTCACCAACGCGGCCAACGACTACGAGTACTACGCCCATCTCGCCCAGAGCCAGGACGGCGCCCTGCGCGACCTCCCCATGAACGCACTGGCCTACACCAAGCGCGAACCCCTCGGCGTGGTGGCCGCGATCACCCCGTTCAACTTCCCCCTGATCCTGGCCGGTTCGAAGATCGCCCCGGCGCTGGCCGCCGGCAACACCGTCGTCCACAAGCCCGCCGACGAGACCCCGCTCAGCGCCCTGTACATGGCCCGGCTCCTCCAGGAGGCGGGAGTCCCCGACGGCGTGGTCAACGTCGTCACCGGCAGTGGCCCGGTGGCGGGCGAGGCACTGCTGCGGCACCGAGGCGTCGACAAGGTCGCCTTCACCGGCTCCACCGCGATCGGCCGGCACGTGGCGAGTGTCGCCGGTGAGGCGCTCAAGCCCGTCACCATGGAACTCGGCGGGAACGCCGCCCACATCGTCTTCGAGGACGCCGACCTGGAGAAGGCGGTCGGCGCGGTCATCAAGGGCTTCGTCTTCAACACCGGCCAGTTCTGCATGGGCGGCCCGCGTCTGCTGGTGGCCCGCTCCGTGTATCCGGCCCTGCTCGGCATCCTCGCCGAGGCCGTGCCCGGTGTGCCGGTCGGCGATCCGCGCGACCCGGCCACGGTCGTCGGCCCGATGGCGGCCGAGAAGCACCTGAGGAAGGTCGAGGAGTACGTCGCCCTGGCCCGCAAGGAGGGCGCCCGCGTCGTCTGCGGCGGCGAGCGGCTCGACCTGGACGGCGGCTACTACTACCGGCCCACCGTCCTCGCCGGCCTGGCGAACGACTCCCGCGTGATCCAGGAGGAGATCTTCGGCCCGGTCCTCACCGTGCAGCCCTTCGACGACGAGGACGAGGCCGTCGCCCTGGCCAACTCCACCCCCTACGGCCTGGCCTCGGGTGTCCAGACCGGCAACCTCGCCCGCGCCCACCGGGTGGCCGGCCGGCTCCAGGCGGGCATCGTCTGGGTCAACGACTGGGCGATGCTCGACCCGGCGGTGCCCTTCGGCGGGGTGAAGGACTCCGGCCACGGCCGCGAGTACGGGCCCGAGGCCCTCGCCGGTTACACCAAGGTCAAGTCCGTCGTCGTCTCGCTCGACTGAGACCGTCAAGGAGTCATCGCGATGCCCCTCACCACCCGTGCCGCGGTCGTCGAGTCCGGCGGCGCGCCCTTCACCCTCTCCGAGGTCGTCCTCGATGAGCCCGGACCGCACGAGGCGCTGGTCCGCATGGCCGCCACCGGCCTGTGCCACACCGACCTGGGGGTGGCGAGCGGCGGGCTGCCGTTCCCGCTGCCCGGTGTGCTGGGCCACGAGGGGGCGGGCGTCGTCGAGGCCGTCGGCCCCGCCGTCACCGGCATCACGCCGGGCGACCACGTCCTGCTCTCCTTCACCTCCTGCGGCGACTGCCGCAACTGCCGCGGCGGACACCCCGCGTACTGCGCGACCTGGTTGCCGCTGAACCTCCTCGGCGGCAGCCGGGCCGACGGCACCAGCACCATCAGCCGGGACGGCGAGTCCCTGGGCGGCCACTTCTTCGGCCAGTCCTCCTTCGCCGAGAGGGCGCTCGCGGACGAGCGCAGCCTCGTCAAGGTCGACCCGGAGGTGCCGCTGGAGTCGATCGCCCCGCTGGGCTGCGGCGTCCAGACCGGCGTCGGGGCCGTGTGGAACGTCCTGCGGCCGGAGACCGGCGGCACGGTCGTCGTGCTGGGCGCCGGAGCGGTCGGTCTGTCGGCGGTGATGGCGGCGGCGCTCACCCCGGCCACCAGGATCGTCGCCGTCGACCGGGTCGCCGAACGCCTCGCCATGGCGAAGGAGCTGGGCGCCACCCACACCGTCGACACGAGCGGCACCGACCTCGCCGCGGCCCTCGACGGGATCACCGGGGGACAGGGCGCCGACGGGGTCGTGGAGACCACCGGCAACGTCGGCGTCCTGCGCCAGGGCGTCGACGCGCTCGCCGCCCGCGGCACCCTGGTCGTGGTGGGCGCCCCGCCCTTCGGTACCGAGGTCTCCCTCGACGTCAACGGCCTCCTCGGCGGTAAGCGCGTCGTAGGCCTCACCCTCGGCGACAGCGAGACGCAGACCATGATCCCGGCGCTGGTCGCCCTGGTGAAGGACGGACGGCTCCCGCTGCACCGCCTGATCGCCACCTACCCCTTCGCGGACATCGGCCGGGCGGTCCAGGACATGAGGTCCGGCAAGACGATCAAGCCGGTCCTGACGTTCTGAGACCGCCCGCGACGCCGGCTCAGTCGTTCAGCAGCACCAGCTTCCCCGTCGTACGGCCGGTGTCGCCGAGGGCGTGTGCCGCGGCGGCCTCGGCCAGCGGGAAGGTCCCGGCGATCGTGGCACGCAGCTTCCCCGTCTCCACCAGCTCCGCGACCGCCTCCATGCCACTGCGGTCGGCGTCCACCAGCATCCGCAGCGCCCGCACACCGAGCCGCTCGGCCTCCTCGTAGAGCTCGTCCGAGCCGCCCGGGAGGATCGAGACCAGGACACCGCCGGGGCGCAGCACGCGCAGCGAACGCAGGGCGTTGTCGCCGCCGATCGTGTCGAGGACGACATCGGCGTCCTTCACGGCCTCGGTGAAGTCCGTCTCGCGGTAGTCGATCGTCTCGTCGACGCCGATGTCGCGCAGGAACGCGTGCTTGCCCGCACTCGCCGTGCCGATCACGTAGGCGCCGCGCGCCTTGGCGATCTGCACCGCCACGTGTCCGACCCCGCCGGCCGCTGCGTGGACCAGCACCCGCTGCCCGGGCCGGAGGCCCGCGTGTTCGGTCAGTGCCTGCCAGGCGGTGAGCGAGACCAGCGGCAGCGCGCCCGCCTGGGTGTGGTCGACGCCGGCCGGCTTGCGGGCCAGGGCGCGGACCGGGGCGATGACGAATTCGGCGTGCGAGCCGTGCCCGTAGGGGTAGGGCAGCATGCCGAAGACCTCGTCACCGGGTGCGAAGGCCACGACGCCGATACCGACCGCCTCCACCACCCCGGAGACGTCCCAGCCGAGCACGAAGGGCGGTTCGCCCAGGAACCCGCCGTTGGCGCGGTGCTTCCAGTCGGTCGGGTTGACCCCGGCGGCCCGCACCCGGACCAGTACCTCGTTGGGCTTGGGTACCGGGCGCTCGATCTCCACTTCCTTCAGGACCTCGGGGCCGCCGAGGACGTCCTGGCTGATGGCTCGCATCGTGTTCTGTGTGCTCATGGTCAACCAGCGTGCCCGTCCGCAGCCCCCGCGCCAATGGCAAGATTGCCAACATTCGATACGATCGTGCCATGCGACGTGAACGAGTGGTGGTCCTGGCCCTGGACGGGGTGTACCCCTTCGAGCTGGGCATCCCGAGCCGGATCCTCGGTGCGGCCGACGGCCGGTACGAGGTCCTCACCTGCTCGGTCGACGGCCGCCCGGTGCGCACCAACGCGGACTTCGGTGTCACCGTCGAGCACGGCCCCGAGGTCCTGGCCACGGCGGGCACGGTCGTGATCGCGCCCGTGGCCCCCGACCGTCTGGCCGACGAGGTGTCCGGGGACGTCCTGGCCGCGCTCGCGCTCATCCGGCCCGGCACCCGCGTCGTCTCCATCTGCACCGGCGCCTTCGTCCTCGCGGCCGCGGGTCTCCTCGACGGTCGCCGGGCGACCACCCACTGGCAGGTCGCCGACCACTTCCGGCGGATGTTCCCGCGCGTCGACCTCGATCCGGACGTCCTGTTCGTCGACGACCACCCGTTCCTGACCTCCGCCGGGGCCGCCTCCGGCGTGGACGTGTGCCTGCACCTCGTCCGCAAGGACCACGGCAGCCGGCTGGCCAACAGCGTCGCCCGCCGCTGCGTCGTCCCGCCCTTCAGGGACGGCGGCCAGGCCCAGTACATCGAGCAGCCCGTCCCCGAGCAGGGCGCCGCGAGCACCGCGGCCACCCGGGCCTGGGCACTGGAGCGCCTCGACGAGCCGCTCACCCTGGCCGACCTCTCCGGCCACGCGCGGATGAGCCGGCGTACCTTCGCCCGCCGCTTCCAGGGCGAGGTGGGTCTCAGCCCGGGCCGCTGGCTGATCCAGCAACGCGTGGTCCGGGCCCGGCACCTGCTGGAATCCAGTGATCTGACGGTTGATCAGATCGCTGGCCGGGTCGGCTTCGCGACCGGCGCCTCCCTGCGTCAGCACCTGCACGCGGCGATCGGCGTCTCCCCGCAGGCCTACCGTCGCACCTTCCAGACCGCACGCTGACTTCCACGGCGTCGGCTCGAGGTGACGCTCCACGAACGGCACAGGGTCGTGATATACACCCAAGTCCGGTGACCGCAAAGCCATTTGTCGATCTGTTTCCCTCTGCCGGAGCGTGACGGAACCCTCACGTCCGGCCGGGGGACGAGATTGATCCTTTCGGGTCCAAACCCGATAAGGTTCCGATCGGCGCTGCGAGTTGACGCGATCGCGTCCGGTCGACCCGCGGTGCGTACTCATGAGTGCGGTCCACACCCCCCCTGTTCGTTCGTGTTGCTTCGAAGGATGCAGATGGAACTCGCCACTCCGCCACCGGCGGCGCGGGCCCCTGTCGCCTGGTACAGCTGGTGGTTGATGCCGCTGGGCCTGGGAGGCGGGACCGTCGCCGCCACGTTCATGAGCTCGGAGCGAATAACCACGGCCGTCGCCGGCATCGCAGCGACGGCGGCCGGCGCCGTGTGCGTACGGCTGCTGCTGCGCACCCGGGCCCAACTGCACCGGGCGGAGGGCTCCTTCCGCGCCACGCAGGCCGAGCACACCATGCAGTGGCAGCAGCACGTGGCGGGCCTGGAACGCAAGTTCTCCGCCGATCGCGCCGGCCTGGAATCCCAGCTCAACGAGCAGAACGCGGCCTACGAGCGGCGCCTGGCCGACCAGAGCGCCGGCTACGAGTCGCAGCTCGCCGACCAGAGCGCCACGTTCGAAGCGCAGCTCGCCGACCGGTCCAGGGCCTACGAGGAACGGCTGGCTGAGCAGGCCGAGGTCTGGCAGGAGCAGCTCTCCCACCAGCTCGCCGCGGTCGCCCGGCTCGCCGACGAACAGCTGCCCGACGCGATGGCGAAACTGCGCGCCGGCGACGCCATCGATGACCTGCTGCCCACCGTCAACCAGTGCGCCAAGGTCAGTTCGGAACTCCAGGCCGAACTGCGCAAGCTGCTCCGCACCTCCCTGATCGGCCTGGAGGCGGAATTCGACCGCTCCACCTCCGCAGAGCAGGCCGTGATCAGCATCGGCAACCGTATCCACGTCCTGACCAGCAAGCTCCGCGGCCGGCTGCACGAGATGCAGGGCGAGCACGGCCGGCTGCCCGCCGTCGCCCGGGGCCTGATGGAGCTCGACCAGGAACTCGGCCCCGCCGACTCGCTCGCCGCGAGCATCGGTGTGCTCGGCGGCTCCGACCGGCCCGGCCGGCAGTGGCAGGAACCGCAGCGGCTGCTGAGCGTGGTGCGCGGCGGCATCGGCCGCATCAAGGACTTCCACCGGATCCAGGTGCGCCACCTGCCCGAACTGGGCGTCGACGGTGGCCTCGTCGACCACCTGACGCTGATCCTGGCCCACCTCCTCGACAACGCGGCCCGCTACTCGCCGCCCACCGAGCCGGTGCTCATCTCCGGCAAGGAGGTGCCCAACGGCGTCGGCATCGAGATCCAGGACTCCGGCAAGGGCCTGAGCGAGGAGAAGAAGCGCGAAGCCGAGCACGCCCTCGCGGGCACCGCGCCCGGCGCGGGCCTCGGCGGCATCACCGAGGACGCCAACATCGGCCTGCGCGTCGTCGGCGCCCTCGCCCGCCGCTACGGCATCCGGGTCACCTTCGCGGACTCCCCGTGGCTCGGCACCTCGGTGGTGGTCGTGGTCCCGCACAAGTACTTCAGTCCGCTGCCCACGGCCACGCCCACCGCGGCCGCGCCCGCCCCGCAGGCCCGCGCCACCGCCGCCCCGGTCCGCGAGAGCGCCACCGTGCCCGAGCAACGGGCCGCCCGGGCCGAGACCGGGGAGACCACACCCGGCGGACTTCCCCGGCGCCGCAGCAAGCGGAACGAGACGGAGGCGCCCAGACCGGCCGAGCGAAGCGACCGGGCGACCGTCGCCGCCGTCCCGCCGGACGCGTCCTTCTCGGGACTCGCCGCCTTCGCCACCGCCGGACGCGACGCGGCAAAGGCCTCCGAGCCGGCCGACGACCGCGACACCCTCGCCGGCGGCGAGCCCACCGAGCACCGCACCGAAGAGAGCGACTAGTCCTCATGACGCAACAAGGAACCGACGTGAGCTGGGCGCTCCGCGATCTCGTCGAGAGCATCCAGGAGATCCGTTTCGCCCTCGTGGCCTCCAGCGACGGCAAGGCCATCACCTCCTACGGCGCCGAAGACCCCGACGACGTCGACCGCTTCGCGGCCGTGGTGGCCGGTCTGCAGGCGCTGGCCCAGCCGGTCGCCGAGCAGTTCCCCAAGTACGCCGGGCAGTTGCGCCTGGCGATGATCGAGGTGGACGGGGGGCACCTGTTCGTCGTGCGCGCCGGTGTGGAGACGTACCTCGGTGTCCTCGCCCGGGAAGGCCTCGACCAGGGGCTGCTGGGACATCAGATGAGGGACCTGGCCCGCAGGATGGGTGAGCTCCTCGGCACCACTCCGCGCCTGGAGGAGCACTCTGGATGAGTGCTCCCCGCAGACCGTCGGACCCGTCCGGTCTCGAGCGCTACTACGTCCTCACCGGAGGACGCAGCGGACCGGGCGGTTCGGCGTCGAGCCTCGACGTGGCGACCCTGGTCGTCGCCCGCGCCGCCCCGTTACCGGGCATGCAGCACGAGCACGAGGAGATCCTCCGCCGCTGCCGCGACCCGCTGTCGGTCGCCGAACTCGGCGCTCACCTCGGGCTCCCCTTCAACATTCTCGCGGTGCTGCTGTCGGACCTGCTGGACGCAGGTCGCGTCGAAGCCCGTGACCCCATCCCGGCCCACGAAGCCGGCCGCGGGCCCGACCTCGCGCTCCTTGAGGAGGTACTCAGTGGACTTGAAAGGCTTTGACCAACCCGGTGGCTCGGCCGGGGACACCCGCTCGGTGAAGGTGATGATCGCCGGCGGGTTCGGCACCGGGAAGACCACCATGGTCCGGTCGGTCAGCGACATCAAGCCGCTCACCACCGAGGAGACCCTCACCCAGGCCAGCGTCGACGTCGACCACCTCATCGGTGTCG
Organism: Streptomyces sp. NRRL B-1140; assembly: GCF_001280065.1. Taxonomy (GTDB): domain Bacteria; phylum Actinomycetota; class Actinomycetes; order Streptomycetales; family Streptomycetaceae; genus Streptomyces. Next base: position 228,942 of record NZ_LGEA01000114.1, on the reverse strand, counting down.
CCGACAAGACGCAGACCACCGTCAGCCTGGACTTCGGCAAGATCGGCATCAACGAGAGCCTGGTGCTGTACCTGTTCGGCACACCCGGGCAGGAGCGGTTCTGGTTCCTGTGGAACGGCCTGTTCAAGGGCGCGCTCGGCGCGATCGTCCTGGTGGACACGCGCCGGCTGGAGTCCAGTTTCCGTGCGATCGAGGAGATGGAGCGGCAGGAAGTCCCCTTCGTCGTCGCGCTCAACGTGTTCCCCGACTCCCGGAACTACCCGGTCGAGGAGATCCGCGACGCCCTGGACATCCCCGAGCACACCCCGGTCGTGGCCTTCGACGCCCGCGACCGCGCCTCCAGCCGGGACGTCCTCGTCGCCCTGATCCACCATCTGAAAGAACGCTCCGCCGTGGCCATGGAGCCCCGATGAACGATCAGACCGAACACTCCTCCCAGGTCCGCGGCTGCCCCGTGGCCCACCACGGAAGCGACCTCACCCGGCTGTACGGGCCCGAGGCCGCGACCGACCCCGGGGGCATCTACGAACGGCTGCGCAAGGAACACGGCTCGGTCGCACCGGTGCTGCTGGAGGGCGACATCCCCGCCTGGCTGGTTCTGGGCTACCGGGACAGCCGGCGCGTGCTCGAGAACCCCCTCCAGTTCCCCCGGGACGCGCGGACCTGGCGTGACCTGCGGGAGGGCCGGGTCGCGGACGACTCTCCGCTCGTTCCGATGCTGGCCTGGCGCCCCGACTGCGTGTCCCAGGACGGCGAGGCACACCGCCGACTGCGCCGTGCCGTCAACGACGCGCTGCAGTCCGCCGCCGGCCGCGGTGTCCGCCGCCACGCCATGCGCTTCGCCAACAAGCAGATCGACACGTTCGCGGACTCCGGCCGCGCCGATCTGGTGGCGGACTACGCCGACATCATGCCGATGATCGTGGTCGCGCGCGTTCTGGGGCTCGCCGAGGCGGAGGGGCGCCGCCTGGTCGAGTCCTGCGCCCAGGTGATGAAAGGCGGCGAGGACGCTGTCCTGCACGACGGCGTGATCAAAGAGATCCTCGGTGAACTCGCCGAGCGCAGGCGGTCCGAACCCGGCTCCGACCTCGCCACCGGCCTGCTGGAGCATCACGCGGGCCTCGACCACGACGAGGTCGTCTCCCACCTGCGCGCGGTGCTGATCGCCGCGCATGTGACGACCAATCTGCTGGCCCGGGTGCTGGAACTTGTCCTGACCGACGCCTCCCGGCTCTCCGGGCTGATCAGCGGTCAGCTGAACATCTCGGCGGTGGTGGAGGAGGCCATGTGGAACTCGCCGCCGCTGGCCGTCCTGCCGGGGCGCTTCGCCGTCGGCGACGTGGAACTGGGCGGGCACCGCATCGAGGAGGGCGACCTGCTCGTTCTCGGTCTCGCCCCGGGCAACCTCGACCCCGAGGTCCGGCCGGAATCGGGTGTCTCGGTGCACGGCAACCAGGCGCACCTGGCGTTCGGCGCCGGCCCGCACGAGTGCCCGGGGCAGAACATCGGCATGGCCGTCATCGAGATCGCGGTGGACGTCCTGCTGCACCGTCTGCCGGGCCTGCGCCTGGCCGTGCCGCCCGAGGAGCTCACCTCGACCGCGTCCACATGGATGTCCCTGCTGGACAGCCTGCCGGTCGAGTTCGACGTATAGGCCCGGAACGCCGCTGCCCGGCCGGCCCCGCCGGCCGGGCAGCGGCGTCAGCCGTCGAGCCAGTCGCCCGCGAGGTCCGAGGGCCGGTATCCGGTGGCGCTCCAGAGGAAATGCGGGTGGGCGCAGCCGAACATGTAGGCGAGCAGCGCGATGTCCTCCCTCCCGGTCCGGGGGTCTTGCAGGGTGTGGAAGAACTCGGCTCCGGCTGCGCCGGAGTCCTGCTGGATCTCCCGAGCGCGGGCCGTGGACGGTGCGGCGCCGGCCGCCTCCACGGCGGCGATGTAGGTGCGGCGCAGGATCTCCCAGGTGCTGTCGACGCTGCCGTGCCAGGGGCCGTGCAGTGCTTCGAAGGCATGCAGCTCGGCGTCGAAGAGAGGCCATGTCCCGGGGTACTGGGTCCGGCAGCGGGCGGACAGTTCGGCGGCGTGGGTGCCCAGAGCCGGTGCGGTGGCCCGCGGGGCGATGGTGAGGGTGGTGCCGTGGGTGAGGACGCCGGTGCATGCGTCGGGCTGAAGGTCGCACAGCGTGCACCCCTCGGCCGGGGGGAGGCCCTGGGGGATGCCGTCGAACCACAGGGCGTGGCGGCCCGTGAGCCCCAGCCAGACGATGGTGCTGGGCATCAGCCAGCTGTTCCACATCGAGGAATGCGCCTCGGGCATGCAGCCGTACTTGATGAGGGCGATGGCGGCGGCAGCGTAGAGGGCCTTGGTGTGGGAGGGCATGTCCGCGAGCCAGAAGTTGCTGATCTCGCCGGTGAGGGCGTCGGCCCGTACGTCGACCATGTCGTCGACGACGCGGCACAGCAGCAGGGAGGCGAGGTGCTCTTCCCGCCAGAGCTCTGTGTCGGGCGAGACGTGCCAGAACAGGCAGTCCATCATCTGCAGGACGGAGTAGGCGCTCTGACCGAGCGGGTTGGTCTGGGGGAGTTCGACGCTGCCCGCGTGGTGCTGCTGGAGCCAGTACTCGTCCACGGATCGTTTGTGGGCCGCGTACAGGCCGCAGACCAGGGCCCGCGCGGTGTTGGTGCTGAAGTCCTCGGCCAGGCGGCCTTCGATGAGCTGGGTGAGGTGCGCGGTGTCTATGGTGTCGATCACGCGCTTGTACTCATGGAAGAGCAGGATGTCGTCCTCGAAGCGGTGGCGGTAGCCGAGGTCCCGTTCGAAGTCGTTCAACACCCGGGCCAGGACCCATCCACCGGTCAGAACGCTGTCGAGTTCCCTGCGGTGAGGCCAGGTCTTGACGGTGAGGGGACGACCGGCGCTCTGCCGCCAGCCGTAGTCAGCCGTCGTGCGGTCGGGGGGCGTGGGCAGCCGGCGGCACAGCGCGCAGTCGCACCCGGTGGCCCGCTCCTCCTCGCGCGGCGGGGCGAGTGCTCGGCTCCGCCAGGCCCCTTCCAGCATCGCGCAGGTCAGTCGGCAGAGCTCGATATCGGTGCTGACCTGGGGGAAGGCCGCTCCGATCACGCGCAGGCCGGCGTCCAGCCGCTGCAGTCTGGCAGAGCCCGCCTCGTCGGGCGGGAGGAACGCGCGCGGCGCCAGACGGAGGGCTCCCTCGACACGCAACGTGGTCCTGGAGTGAGGGGATACGAGTGTGTCCAGCCGCTGCTGCGCGGCGTTCTCGGAAGCTCGGTGCTCCTCCGTGCACGGTTGTGCATGTTCCGCGAAGAGACGGGCCAGGGCGTTTCCCGCCTCCGCGGACTGGAGCCGGGCGCTCGGCCGGGCCGGGAGGAAGGTGTCGGTGGACGTCTCCGGACCACCGCCTACGACTCGAGGTTTCACACGGGTCTCCCTTTGAGCTGTGGTCACGGCAGCACGAATCGCCCCGCCTCCGCGGGTGGGCGGCCGGGGTGAGCGCCCATCTGCTCGAACCGGGGTTCGTGGCACGAAAGTTGAAGCGGAACCAATCTGCCCATCGCGTCATTGATCCACGCGGGACCGGACCGTGACGTCCGTTACTGCTCAAGCCTCTTGAGCTGCGTACACTCCCTCGTCCCTCATCCGGCGTGTCGCGTCCGCCGGGCCTCCGCGGCCGACCGGCGGCACACTGGACTCGCTCTGTCCGACGACTCCTCAGGAGCGCACCGATGACGACGTCCGCACCCGTACGCAGCGCTGAGCAGCGCGTGAAGGACACCCTGCACCGGCTGGACCACGACGTGGACGCCTGGGTCGCCACGGCCGACGGCGCGTCGGGGACGCCGTACCTCGTCCCGCTGTCCTTCCTCTGGAACGGCTCGTACCTGCTGTTCGCCACGCCCGCGTCGAGCCCCACCGGTCGGAACCTGGCCGCGTCCGGCCGGGCCCGCGTGGGCATCGGGCCGACCCGCGACGTCGTCATGGTCGAGGGTGCCGTCGAGACGGTCCAGCCGGGCGAGCTGACCGAGCAGGACGCCGAGCTCTTCGCCGCCAAGACCGGGTTCGACCCCCGCGCCCTCGCCACGCCGTACCTCTACTTCCGTGTCGTGCCGCGGCGGGTGCAGGCCTGGCGGGAGGCCGACGAACTCGACGGTCGCGAACTCATGCGCGACGGACGGTGGTTGAAGACCGACTGAATCGGCCGGACCGGGATATCCGCACAGGAGAGGGCCGTGGGGCACGACCGCCCCGCGGCCGCGATCCTGCGGAGGAGACATGGCACTGGTGAAAGCGGGGGTCCTCGTGCTCGACTGTGCCGAGCCCGAGAAGCTCGCCGTGTTCTACAAGGAACTGCTGGAAGGGGAGGAGTCGGACGCCACCGCCAACCGGGTGGAGATCAAGAGCGCCGACGGTTTCCGTATCGCCCTGCGCCGGGACGTCAACGCGACCCCGCCCAGCTGGCCGCGTCCCGAGAACTCGCTCCAGGCCCACCTGGAGTTCGTGGTGGACGATCTCGACGCGGTGGAACGCCGCGTCATCAGCCTCGGCGGCCGGCCCCTGGAGGCCAAGGAGCCCTCGGGCCCCCTTGAGGAACGCGGCTACGCCGATCCGGCCGGCCACTCCTTCACGCTGCGCCGCACCGCACCGACGGCACCCAAGCAGGGCTGACCGGCCGACGGCATCCAAGCAGGGCCGGCGGCTGTCCGCAGCCGTGGGACGCCCTCGACCGGCCCTCAGAAGGCCGCGCGACGCCTTGAAGGGCCCCGTCCGGCCGGCCCCGCCGGTCGGCTGGGATCTGGCGCGGTCCGGAAGCCGCCCGAGGCCCTCGACCGGCCGGCCCTGCTCGGGTGGCGCGCTCGGCCCCGCCCGGCAACCGCCGGACGGGGCCGTGTGGCTGTGTCAGTCCCGGCCGCCCTTCTCGCCGACCGGCCACGTGCCGGTCGAACGCTCGATGGCCTTGGCGCCCGCGCGGTCCACGGCGCTGCGCACCACCGCGAAGATGGCGCCCTGGATCGCGGCGGCCAGCAGGACCTCGCCCCAGCCGCGGTCCTTGTCCAGCGCGTCGGGCGCGTCCTCCTCGTGCCGGATCGCCATCCACGTCTTGCGGAAGGCGAGCCCTGCCAGCCAGCCGCCCGACCAGCCGAGCACGAATCCGAGCGGCTGGTACGCGAGGGACATCTTCTTCTTCTTTGCCACGGGAACTCCTTGGTAGCTGAGGGGGTGAGGGTGGTCAGGGAGTGTGCGCCGCCGGGATCCGCTCCTCGGGGCGGACGGGCCCGGGCGGTGTGCCGTCACCGAACGGCCGGCCGCCCAGCTCCTCGCGGTGATGCGGGGTCAGCCAGCCGGCCAGGTCAGGGCCCAGCGGCACGATGCGGGTCGGATTGATGCCCGTGTGCACCTGGTAGTAGTGACGCTTGATGTGGTCGAAGTCGACGGTGTCGCCGAATCCCGGCGTCTGGTACAGGTCGCGGATGTAACCCCACAGCACCCGGTTCTCCGTCAGCTTCCAGCGGTTGCACTTGAAGTGGCCGTGGTAGACCGCGTCGAAGCGGACCAGTGTGGTGAACAACCGGATGTCCGCCTCGGTGATCGTGTCGCCGACGAGGTACCGCTGCCGCTCCAGCCGCCCCGCGAGCAGCTCCAGCCGCCGGAAGACCCCGGCGCAGGCGGCCTCGTACTCCTCCTGCCCGGTGGCGAAGCCCGCCCGGTAGACGCCGTTGTTGACGTCCTCGTAGACGTCCGCCATGACCTCGTCGATCTCGTCGCGCAGCGCGGCCGGGTACAGGTCGGGCGCGCCCTCCCGGTGCAGGGCCGTCCACTCGGTCGCGAGGTCGAGGGTGAGCTGCTGGTAGTCGTTGGTCACCAGCCGGCCGCTGGACACCTCCACGATCGCCGGCACGCTGACACCGCCCGGGTAGTCGCTCTCCCGGCGGTCGTAGGCCTCGCTGAGGTAGCGGATGCCGAGAACCGGGTCGCGGCCGTCCTCGTCCAGCGTGAAGCGCCAACTGCGGTCGTCCTGGATCGGGTCGGCGACGGCCAGGGACAGGGCGTCCTCCAGGCCGAGCAGCCGCCGGGAGACCAGGGACCGGCTCGCCCACGGGCAGGCACGGCTGACGACCAGACGGTAGCGGCCGGCCTCCACCGGCCAGCCGTCCCGGCCGTCCGCGGTGATCCGGTCCGCGAAGTGTGCCTTGGACCGTTTGAACGCCCTCCTTCCGTAGCCGGTGTTGCCGTCGTCGCCGTCGTCGCGGCTCATGGGGGTGACCTCCTCTGCCTTGCGTGGGCCCTGGTGAACGCGTTCCCCGTTTTCCGTGGACGGCACGGTGTGAGTACCCCCGACCGGGGCAATCGGCGGAGGTGACTGATGAAGGAAGTGATCACAAGACACGCGTCACCGTGCTGGTGGCGCTCGCGGCCAATCTGGTGATCGCGGTGGCCAAGGCCATCGGCGGCCTGGTTGCGGGGTCACCGGCCCTGCTGTCCGAAGCGGCCCACTCGGTGGCCGACAGCCTGAACGAGGTGTTCCTGCTCGCGGCACTGCGCCGCAGCCGACGCCCCGCCGACCGGCGTCATCCCTTCGGCTACGGCAAGGAGCGGTTCTTCTGGTCGCTCCTCGCGGCCGTCGGGATCTTCGTCATGGGCGGCTGCTTCTCGTTCTTCCAGGGCTTCGAGGCTCTGACGAGCGAGACGGAGGAGGAGCTCAGCGGTTATGTGGCGGGCCTGATCGTGTTGGGTGTCGCCCTCCTGGCGGAAGGCGCTTCGCTGGTACGGGCGCTCTACCAGGTGCGACGGCAGGGCGGCGCGAGCGCCGGGCTGCGCGACCCGGCTCTGCGGACGGTCGTCGCCGAGGACGGCACCGCCGTGCTCGGCGTCACCCTGGCCATGGTGGGCATGGCTCTGCACATGGTCACCGGTCAGGCGGTGTGGGAGGCGTCCGCCTCGATCGCGATCGGGGCGCTGCTGGTCTACGTGGCCTTCCGGCTGGGCCGCGAAGCCCGCGACCAGCTGATCGGCGAGGCGGCCGATCCCGAGTCCAGCGGGCGCATATGCGCGCTGCTGCGCGCACAGCCCGAGATCGACAGCGTGGAAGCGCTGTTCACGATGAAGACCGGACTCGACACGGCCCTGGTGGCCGCCCGGGTCGACCTGGTGCCCGGCCTGGACAGCGAGCGTGTCGAGGAGGTCGCCGTGCGCATCAAGCGGTCCATCGCCCGGACGGTGCCCGAGGCCGACCAGATCTTCCTCGACGTGACCGACCGTCCCGCCCGCGAGGCAGCGGAAAGCCCCGCCGCGACGGGGGAGCGCGGCGGGGCCTGAACCTCGCGTGCCCCGGCGCGGCGGGTTCACACTCACGGGGCGGAAGATTTTTCCGCCGGCTGCCCGCACCGGGCAGCCGGCCCGCTGTCAGCCCTCTTCGGCCGGCTCCAGGACGAAGACCGGAATGTCCCGGTCCGTCTTCTTCTGGTAGTCGGCGTACGCCGGATACGCCGCGACGGCTCGTTCCCACCAGGCCGCCTTCTCCTCACCCGTGACCTCACGGGCGGTCATGTCCCGCTTCACCGGACCGTCCTGGAGCTCCACGTGCGGGTCGGCCCGCAGGTTGAAGTACCACACGGGGTGCTTGGGCGACCCGCCGAGGGAGGCCACCGCGGCGTAGCGCCCCTCGTGTTCCACCCGCATCACCGGTGTCTTGCGCAGTTTCCCGCTCCTGGCGCCCCGCGAGGTCAGGACGACGACCGGCATCTTCGAGCCCTGCAGGGTCGTCCCCTCCGTACCGCCGGAGCTCTCGTACAGCTCCACCTGCTTGCGCACCCACTGCGTCGGGCTGGGTTCGTATTCGCCTTCGAGCGGCATGACATCCGTCCCATCGTCGCGTTTGCGGCTTGTCGCCGTCTGCTGTCAACAACCGTGCCCCGGGGAAATCATCCGCACCCGCGGACATCCGCCCGGATGCGCATCTCATCCCGGCGCGAGCGCCATCCGCACCGCCAGCGCCGTCATCACCCCGCTCGCCACCCATGCCGTCGCCAGCCGCCCCCGGCGGCCGGTCAGCGCCCGGCCCAGCAGGGCCCCGCTCCCGGCGAGCAGCACCTGCCAGCTCGCGGAGGCGGCGAGGGCGGCCGCGACGAACACGCCCTGTTCCACGGGACCGGCCGGTCCCGTGGCCCGGGAACCGAGCACGAGCGCGGCGAAGTAGATGACGGTGGTGGGGTTCAGCAGCGTGATGCCCAGCAGGCCCAGATAGGCCCGGACCGGGCTCGGGGGAGCCGGGGCCGACCGGGTGGCGAGCCGGTGGCCGCGGTACTCGCGCACCGCGGTGACCGCGCCCCGTGCCGCCAGCGCGAGCAGGACCAGCACACAGACCCACCGCAGCGGCCCGAGCACGGGACGCAGCGCGGAGGCCAGGGCCGTTCCTCCGAGGGTGGCCGCGAGGGCGTAGAGACCGTCGGCGGTGGCGACGCCCAGCGCGGCGCAGACGCCGGTACGCAAGGTGGTCCGGGCGGTGAGGGAGACGAGGTAGGTCCCGACGGCGCCCACCGGTACGGCGATGCCGTACCCGGCGAGCAGCCCCGCGACGAGCGCGGCCGTCATGACCGGGCCGGTGTCGGTCCTCCGCGGCGGCCGGACTGCTGCTGTCGGCGCGCGGCAGAGGCGGCGGGCAGCGGCAGGAGAACAGTGAACGTAGGCATGGCCGGATCCTGCGGCCTGCCCGGCCGTGCCGACAACCGGTTTTCGCGCGGGCCCTCGCGCGCGGGCTCTGGCGCGGGCCCGGGCACCGCACGCCTCCCGCCGCCGTCGTTCGAACGCGAGGACGACGTTCCCCGGCCAAGTTGCCGGCGCCGGTGATCTGGCCGAACTTCGCGTCGCACCATTAGATGCCTTGGGCATCTAATGGCGGGCGGCACGACGCACTACTCGTCTGCGAGGTCTAAATGACGGAAACGACCGCACCCGTCGCCTTCCCCCAGAGCCGGACCTGCCCCTACCACCCGCCCGCCGCCTACGACGCGCTGCGCACCGAACGGCCCCTGACCCGGATCACCCTCTTCGACGGCCGCGAGGCCTGGCTCGTGAGCGGGCACGCCACCGCCCGCGCCCTGCTGGCCGACCCGCGCCTGTCGTCCAACCGCGACCGCCCCGGCTTCCCCGCCCCCACCCAGCGCTTCGCCGGGATCCGCAACCGCAGAACGGCCCTGCTGGGCGTCGACGACCCCGAGCACCGCGTCCAGCGGCGGATGGTCGTCGGGGACTTCACCCTCAAGCGGGCCGTCGAACTCCGGCCACGCATCCAGCAGATCGTGGACGAACGGCTCGACGCGATGATCGCCCAGGGGCCGCCCGCGGACCTGGTGAGCGCTTTCGCGCTGCCCCTGCCGTCCATGGTGATCTGCGCCCTGCTCGGCGTCCCCTACACCGACCACGACTTCTTCGAGACCCAGTCCCGGCGGCTGCTGCGCGGCCCGGAGACCGCCGACGTCCTCGACGCCCGTGACCGGCTGGAGACGTACTTCGGCGAACTGATCGACCGCAAGCAGCGGGATGCGGGTACCGGCCTGCTGGACGACCTGGTCCACCGGCAGCTGCGCGAGGGCGACCTCGACCGCGAGGGTCTGATCGCCATGGCCCTCATCCTGCTGGTCGCGGGCCACGAGACGACCGCGAACATGATCTCGCTCGGCACGTTCACCCTGCTCCAGCACCCCGAGCGGCTCGCCGAGCTGCGCGCGGACCCGCGGCTGCTGCCTGCCGCGGTCGAGGAGCTGATGAGGCTGCTGTCGATCGCGGACGGCATGCTGCGCCTGGCCGTCGAGGACATCGAGGTGGCGGGGACGACCATTCGCAAGGGTGAGGGCGTGGTCTTCGCGACCTCCGTCATCAACCGCGACGAGACGGTCTACCCCGATCCGGACACGCTGGACTGGAGCCGCCCGGCCCGTCATCACGTCGCGTTCGGCTTCGGCATCCACCAGTGCCTCGGCCAGAACCTCGCCCGCGCCGAGCTGGAGATCGCCCTGCACAGCCTCTTCGCTAGGCTGCCCGGTCTGCGCCTGGCCGCCCCGGCCGATGAGATCCCGTTCAAGCCGGGCGACACGGTCCAGGGGATGCTGGAACTCCCCGTGACCTGGTGAGGGCCCGCGCACCCATGCACATCGACATCGACAAGGACCTCTGCATCGGCGCGGGGCAGTGCGCCCTGACCGCCCCGGACGTGTTCACCCAGGACGACGAGGGCTACAGCATGCTGCTGCCGGGCGGCGAGGACAGTGGCAGTCCGCTGCTGCGGGAGGCGGCCCGCGCCTGCCCGGTCGGCGCCATCACCGTGTCCGAGACGGTGAGCTGACCACCCGGATCCACCCCGGCACTCAGGAGCCGCCGGGCCGCCTCGCGCGCCCCGGACTCGGGCGCGGCGGCTCCTGGAAAGGCCCGCCGTCGGTGGCGCGCGCCGACGGGTGTCGCGCCGTTCGGGGGGAACGATCGTTGTCAGCTGCAGACAGGGAGGAGGAGTTCGACGAGCGCGGTCCGGCCGGAGCCGGAAGGCGCCGGCACCTTCCCGGTCCGGTGAGCCCGGGACAGTCGCTAGGGTTCCGGGATGATCGAACAGGCCGCCCGCAAGCCCTTCCTCTACGTCGTCGTCTGCGCCGCCGGCGTCGCCGCGGACCTCGGGAAGCTGATCACCGCCGCGCAGGAACGGCAGTGGGAGGTGGGAGTCATCGCGACGCCCGTCGCCATGAACGGCTTCTTCGACACCACCGCCGTCGAGGCCCGGACGGGTCGCCGCATACGCTCCGCCTGGCGCACGCCCGGCGAGCCGCGCCCCTTCCCGGCGCCCGATGCCGTGGTGGTCGCCCCCGCCACCTTCAACACCGTCAACAAGTGGGCGGCCGGCATCGCCGACACCCTCGCTCTGGGCACCCTGTGCGAGGCCGCGGGGCTCGGGGTGCCGATCGCCGTCCTGCCGTGCGTGGCGGACGCTCTGGCCGCCCACCCCGCCTACCGGGACAGCCTCGAACGGCTGCGAGGGATGGGCGTGCGGTTCGGTGAGCCGTACGCGGGAGAGCCGGGGGAGGACGGTGGACGGCCGGACTTCGGCTGGGAGCGGGCCCTGGAGCTGGTCGAACGCCGCTGACCGGCAGGCCCGGGGCCACGCGCGGACGGCCCGTCAGGAGCCCCGCCCGGCCTTGCCTTCGAGCGCACACGAACACGTACGCTCCCCGTGCAATCCCCCCGAAAGCAGGAGCAGCCAACCATGCAGTACGTGAAGCTCGGTTCGACGGGCCTGGACGTCTCGCGGATCAGCCTGGGGTGCATGACCTACGGGCTGCCCGACCGCGGCACCCACGAGTGGACCCTCGACGAGGAGGCCTCGCGCCCGCTGATCCGGCAGGCCGTCGAGGCGGGCATCACCTTCTTCGACACGGCCAACGTCTACTCCGACGGCACCAGCGAGGAGATCGTCGGCCGGGCCCTGCGCGATTTCGCCCGCCGTGACGAGATCGTCCTCGCGACGAAGGTGCACGGCCGGATGCGCCCCGGACCGAACGGCGGCGGCCTCTCCCGCAAGGCCATCATGACCGAGCTCGACCACAGCCTCACCCGCCTCGGCACCGACTACGTCGACCTCTATCAGATCCACCGCTTCGACCCGCACACCCCGGTCGAGGAGACGATGGAAGCCCTGCACGACGTCGTCAAGGCCGGCAAGGTCCGCTACATCGGAGCCAGTTCGATGTACGCCTGGCAGTTCTCCAAGGCCCAGTACACCGCCCGTCTGAACGGCTGGACACGCTTCGTCTCCATGCAGAACCACTACAACCTGATCTACCGCGAGGAGGAGCGCGAGATGCTCCCCCTGTGCGCGGACCAGGGTGTGGGGGTGCTGCCCTGGAGCCCGCTCGCCCGCGGCCGTCTCACCCGGGACTGGGACACCACGACCCGGCGCGGAGCCACGGACGCCTTCAGCGGCAGCCTGTACCACGACGGCGACCGCGCCATCGTGGAGGCGGTCACCCGCATCGCCGGCGAACGGGGCGTCTCCCGCGCGCAGGTCGCCCTCGCCTGGCTGCTCCAGCAGCCCACGGTGACCGCACCGATCGTCGGCGCCTCCAAGCCCGGGCACCTTCAGGACGCGGTGGCCGCCGTGGAACTCCGGCTGACCGACGGGGAACTGGAGGAGCTCGAGCGCCCCTACGGCCCCCACCCGGTCGCCGGCCACTGAACCCACCCCTCGAAGGTCAGTGAGGCCCCTGCGGCGCGAACTCCGTTCCGCAGGGGCCCGCCCCCTCGCTCTCCGCGAGCTCCACCCGCGCGCCGCTCATCGCCAGCGTCCGGTAGAACCGCCCGATCCGCTCCGTCGACCGGCCCACGTAGTGCCCGATGAACGACCGCCGGAACCGGTCCGCCGTCCGGTTCGGCTGCGACCCGTGCACCAGGCTGCCGTTGAAGAACAGGACGTCGCCCGGCGCCATGTCCACCGGCACCGGCGCCAGCCCGGCCGGCGGCGGAACGTACTCCCGGGCGAAGGACACGTCCGCGTCGGCCTGCTCCGGGCAGAACAGGTCCATCAGGTGCGTGCCCGGCACGACCTCCAGCCCCCCGTTCTCCCGGTCGATCACGTCACAGGCCGTCCAGGCCGCCACACACGTGCCGGGCTCCACCCTGAGGTAGAAGTTGTCCTGGTGCAGCGCCTGCCCCCGGGCGCCCGGCGGCTTGAAGTAGAACATGCTCTGCGCGGCCAGCACCTCCTCCCCGAGCAGCGCCTCCAGAACCGTCCGCAGCCGGGCGTCGAGCAGGACCTCGCGCGCGAGGCCGTTGATCTCGTGCGGGTGCATCACCCGGGGCCACACGTGCAGGGGGTCCGCGCCCGGCCCGTCCACCGCACGCGGCTCGAAATGCCCGGGCACCGGACCGGCCGCCCGCAGTGCCGCGAACTCCCCGCACAGCCGGTCGATCTCGCCGGCCGCGAAAAGCCCCCGTACCACCGTGAAACCGACCCCATCGAACTCCTCCCGGTACCGCCGGAGCTCTTCGCGGTCCAGGATGGAGGCGCCGACGGCGCCGTTGCCCGTGACTGTCATGAACGCACTCCTCGCTCGGGTGTCCTCGGCGCAAGACGCTAGGCCTCCGGGCCATCGAGGAGGATGCCCGTGCGTGCTGACGGATTGCCCGAGACTGTCGAGGCGAGCCACACCGGGCAGACAGGGAAGACCGGGAGCACGGGGAACACCGGAGATCCCGCCCCGCCGCCCGGACTGGTCGTGGTCGGCCACTTCGACCAGCCGCACGGGTACGGCGTCCACCGGCCGCACGGGTCCGCGAGCTGGCTCTTCACCTGGACCACCGCAGGCCGGGGACGCCTGTGGCAGGGCGGTGCGAACACCTCGGCCGGGGCGGGCGCACTGGTCGTACTCGCCCCGGGCGTCCCGCACGGGTACGGAGTCGAGTCCGGCGCCGGGCACTGGCGGTTCTGGTGGGCGCACTGCCAGGCCCGCCCGTCCTGGGCCGCGTGGCTGCGGCCGTACGACGCCGGTCACGGGATGTACCTGATCGCCTCCGTCCCGGCCGGCGTGCACGGCCGCGTCGGGGCGGCGTTCCGGCGGATGCACACCGACGCCCGCTGGACCGGCACCGAAGCCCTGCCCGACGGGGCGCCCCCGGACGGGCAGGTCGCCGTGGCCCACGGCAGCGCCGCCCGCGAACTGGCCCTGTGCGCACTGGAGGAGATCGTCCTCCTCACCACCGCCCGGCCGCCGGCTCCCCGGCCCGGCCTCGACGCACGGGTCCGTCGCGCGCAGGAGCTGATCGACGCCGACCCGGGCGCCCCGCACACCGTCCGCTCCCTCGCCGAGGGCGTCGCGCTGTCGCCGTCCCGCTTCGCCCATCTGTTCAGCAGTCAGCTCGGCCGCTCGCCCATGCGGGCCCTGCGCGAGGCACGGCTGCGCCATGCCGCCCGGCTGCTGGAGAGCACCGACCTGCCCGTGGAACGCGTCGCGACGGCCTCGGGTTTCGTCAGCCCGTTCCACTTCAACCGCGCCTTTCGCGAGCGCTACGGGGCACCGCCCGGGGCGTACCGGGCGACACACGGCGGTGCGGCCGGCTGAGCACCGCTATTGGTTCCGCCGCAGACATCGAAAGACCGGTGCGGAACGCCGCCCACCGCGTGAGCTGCTGCTCGGGGGGTGACTCAATGGTTTCCGGGCGACCGGCGGGGCGGGAAAATGTCAGTCGTATAGAAAGGGGCGGACGGCACGGAAATGCCTTTCGCGCCACTGGCTGACTTCTTGTCAAAAGCCGCTGCGCGTCCACGCAATGCGCGAAACCGCGTGATCCCTTGTTCCCCGTCCCTGACCTGTGTAAAGGTGTGCCCTGACGGCGTGCCCCCACACGCCTTTCTTTCGTATGCGCGCGGCCGCCGGCCGGCATACCCCTTGGTACGGACTTTGTTCCGCATGTCCTTGAGAGGAATGCAGCCGTGAAAGACGCAGGCCCGTCGAATTCCCCGGCCTCGGCCCGCGGGTTCGGTGCGACGGACGAGCAACTGAGCGCGGAGCTCAGGAAGTGGACGGGGGCGACGCCCGCACTCCACCCCGTCGGCGAACTGCTGGACCGGCACTGGGAGGCGGCCTTCGCCTACGCCCGGCTGTGCACCGACGGTCCGCGCTCCGCGGGCATGCTCACCACCGCGGCGTTCACCCGGCTCTTCGGCGAGACCCTCCGGCAGAACGGACCGACCTCCGCGTGGCGGTCCCATCTGCTCCTCACCGTGCGGCGGATCGCGGCCGAGTGGGCGGGCGACCACCGAAGCGACATGCTCCACCCGGCGCTGCTGGCCGACACCGGCGACGGGGAGCGGCCGGCCTCCCGACTGCTGCCGTCGCGACACCGGCGCCTGCTGTCCGGCGCCTTCCAGCGGCTGCCCCAGTCCGCCCGCTGCCTGCTGTGGCACGTCGAGGTCGAGGCCGAACCGCTGTCGTCTCCGGCCGCGCTGCTCGGCCTGGACGAGGAGGGCGCGCGCGTCGAACTGGACCGGGCCCGCGACCGGCTGCGCGAGGAATGCCTGCAGCTCCACCGTGAACTCGCCCCCGACGAGGAGTGCCGGCGCTATCTGCGGCTGCTCGACGTGACGTACCGGCGAGGGGGGCTCGACATCGACCCCGATCTACGCGCGCATATAGAGGGCTGCGGGCACTGCAGCGTTGCCGCGGACCAGCTCGACCAGTTCAACCACGCCCTCGGCGTCGCCCTGTCGGAAGGGGTGCTGGGCTGGGGCGGGCGGGGCTACGCGGAGAGCCGGATCGGCGAGGCGGCAGACCACACCGGGGGTGGGCGGGCCGCGGAGCGCCGACGGCCCGGGGCGGAGGCCGGTGCGGCCGCCGGGGCCCTGGCCGGCGCGGCACGCGAGCTGTTCCCGGACCCCGTGGCCCTGGCCCGCGAGGTCTTCCCGGAACCCGCCGGCATGGCGTACGAGATCATGCCGGACCCGGCCCGTGCGGCGCGCGAGGGCTTTGCGGGACCGGCGAGTGGCGAGGGGCTCGCGGAGCCGGCCGGTGAGGTGCGCGATGGCTTCCCGGCCTCGCCGCGTGCGGCACGCAGGGCCTTTCCGGGGCCGGCCCGTGCGGCACGCAAGGGTGTGACGAATCCGGTCCGTGCGGCACGCGAGGGCTTTGCGGGACCGAGGGGTGCGGGAGGCGAGGTTTCCCCGGGGCCTGCGGATGCGGCGCGCGAGGGCTTTGCGGGACCGGCGGGTGGCGAGGGGCTCGCGGAGTCGGCCGGTGAGGCGCGCGAAGGCTTCCCGGCCTCGCCGCGTGCGGCGCGCAAGGCGTCTACAGGTCCGGCCCGTGCGGCACGCAGGGGCGGGACGAATACGGCCGGTGCGGCACGCAGGAGCCTGACGGATCTGGCCCGTGCGGCGCGCGAGGGCTTGTCGGGTTCCCGCGCGGCGCGCGAGGGCCTTGCGGATCCGGCCGGTGCGACGCGCGAGGGCTTGGCCGGCCCGGCTGGTCGGTCGTTCCCTGCGCCGCCGCGTGCGGCACGGGAGGCCTTCCGAGGACAGCCCGGCGACGGGCGTGAGGTCTTCCCCGATCCGGTCGCCCTCGCCGGCGCGGTGGGGGAGTCGTTCACCGAGCCGGGCGGCCCGGCGACCGCGCCGCCGCCCCCTGCCGGGGCCGAGAGCCGCGACCCTGCCGGGGGCACCGCCGAGGCTGCGGCCGGCGTGGGCCGCTCCCTGCCGATCGCCACCGTGGCCCCGGCCCACCGGAGCGAAGGCTCCCGAAGCGCCGCCCGAAGGTCGGCCAGGTCCGGCCGGAGGGCCGCCCGCCGTGTCGCACGGCGGCGCAATCTCACCGTGGGCATCCTGACCGTCAGCGGCCTCGTGGTTCTGCCGCTGGTCCTGTGGTCCACCGGCGACTCCGGTGACAGCGCCCCGGCCGGCGCCGATCGAGCAGCCGGGGAGGCACCCGACCCCGACGCCGGTGAGAGGAACACCGACCCGTCCCGGACCGGCGCGGGTGACGCCCGCCAGGGCGCCCTCCACGGCCGGCTGCACAACGTCGCCTCGGACCTGTGCGTCGGCGTCGACGGCGACAAGGCCGTCGAGGGCGCGGAGGCCGAGCTGACGACCTGCTCCGCGGAAGCCGCCCAGCAGTGGACGTACGAGACCGACGGACTGCTGCGCAACGGCGCCGCGCCGGACCTGTGCCTGGACTCGCAGCTCGGTTACTCGGTCCGGCTGGCTCCCTGCACGGGCGCCTCCCGCCCGGACCCGAAGAACATCCGCTACGACTTCACCCTGCAGGGCGCCCTGGTGCCCCGCTGGGACCAGGACCTCGCCCTTGCCCCCGCCGCGACCGACGGCTCCGGCGCCCTGGTCCTCAAGGCCCGGACGGACGACGAGGTCCAGCGCTGGGTGATCGACACCTCCAGGGCCGATCTCCAGGTGCAGGCCGTCAACTGGAACGCCAACGTTCCGGCGACCCGCACCGCCCCCGCACCGTCCCCCGGTCCCACACGGTCGAGGACACCCGCGCCCACACCGACTCCGTCCCCGGCCTCCCCGGCGCCGGAGCAGACGCCGAGCAGCCCGGCCGCCACAGACCCGTCCTGCTACCGCTACCACTGCGACTCCGACGGCCGCTACGGCAACCCTGACCAGGGTTACCCCGGCCACGGCTACGGCCGCGGCGGAGACGGCCGCCGCTGACCGGGCGGCGGGCTCAGACGCCGACGACGGCCAGTGACAGCCACAGGGCGGCCACGGCCGACACCAGCGCGGCCGGTACGGCGAGCAGCCCGAGCCGTGTGAACTCGCCGAGACCCACCCGGTGCCCGCCCTGCTGGACGATCCGCCGCCACAGCAGGGTCGCCAGCGATCCGGCGTAGGTCAGGTTGGGGCCGATGTTGACACCGAGCAGCACCGCCAGCACGGCACCGGGACCGGACCCGGCGGTCAGGGGCAGCAGCACCAGCACCGCGGGCAGGTTGTTGATGAGGTTCGCCAGGACCGCGGCCAGCGCCGCCACGCCCAGCAGGGTGACCAGTCCCGAACCGTCGGGCAGGACGTGCCGCAGCGCGTCGGCGAGCCCGTGGTCGACGACCGCGCGCACGACGACGCCGAGTGCGAGCACGAACGCCAGGAACGCCGGTTGCGCCGAGCGCACCACCGCGAGCGGCGTGGCCCGGCGCCGCACCAGCGCCCGCCCGGCCAGCACCAGCGCACCGGCCGTCGCGGCCCAGGCCGGCGCGATCCCCACGGCGGAGGCGACGACGAACCCGGCGAGTGTGCAGCCGACGGTGACAAGGGCGAACAGCGGGAGAGGTTCGGGACGGGGGTCGGAGTCGGGGGAGGGTACGGGCGCCGCGAGCTCGTCGTCGAAGAAACGGCGGAACACCAGGTACTCGGCGGCGATGGCGACCAGCCACGGCAGCGCCATCAAGGCCGCGAAGCGGGTGAAGCTCAGTCCGCTCGCGGTGAAGGCCAGCAGATTGGTCAGGTTGGAGACCGGCAGCAGCAGCGAGGCGGTGTTCGACAGATGGGCGCAGGCGTACAGGTGCGGTCGTGCCTGCACGCCCATGCGGGTGGCGGTGGCGAGCACCACCGGGGTCAGCAGGACGACCGTGGCGTCCAGACTGAGTACGGCCGTGATGACGGAGGCCAGCGCGAACACCGCGGTCAGCAGCCGTGTGGGGCGCCCCGCCGCCCAGCGGGCCATCCACGCCCCGCAGGCGGTGAAGAGCCCTTCCACGTCGCAGAAGTGGGCGAGCACCAGCACGGCGGCGAGGAAGCCGACCACGGGCCCGAGCCGCTGGATCTCCTCCCCGGCGTGCTCGGGCGAGATCACTCCGAGGGCGATGGCGAGACCGGCGGCGGGCACGGCCAGCACGGCCTCGGGCAGGCCCTTGGGGCGGGCGACGGCCCAGATCAGCACAGTGGCCAGCAGCGTCACGGACAGGACTTCGGCGAGCGGGGCGTTCAGGGCGGTGTCCTCCGGAGCGTGGTCTGGTCGTGCCCGCCCATGAAACCAGGCGCTGGTAAGAGAACCTCAGGGGCCCTGTCACGTCCTGTCCGGGGCGGCCCCCGCCCGCCTGCCGGTGCGGAGCGGGTGCTCAGAGCTCGTCGCCGAGCAGGGCCAGCTCCGCCCAGATCGTCTTGCCCTCGCCGGTGTGCCTGCTGCCCCACCGCTGGGTGAGCTGGGCGACGAGGAGCAGGCCGCGGCCGCCCTCGTCCCAGGTCTTCGCCCGGCGCAGGTGCGGTGCCGTGTGGTTGGTGTCGGACACCTCGCAGATCAGCGTGGCCGCGTCATGGATCAGCCGGAGCCGGATGGGCGGGGCGCCGTAGCGGATGGCGTTGGTGACCAGCTCGCTCACCACCAGCTCGGCGGTGAACGTGGCTTCGAGCAGCCCCCAGCGTTCCAGCTGGTCGACGACCTGCTTGCGGATGGGGGCCACCAGTGCCGGGTCGGCCGGGATGTCCCAGGTGGCGACCTGGGCGGACGGCAGGCCGCGGGTGCGGGCCAGCAGCAGGGCCACGTCGTCGCTGGAGCCGCCCGGGGGGAGGAGTGTGTTCAGCACGCGGTCGCAGGTCTCGTCCAGGGAGCCGGAGGAAGCCGACAGCGCCTCGCGGAGCATCCGGCCGCTGGTGTCGACGTCCCGCTCACGGCTCACGAGCAGTCCGTCCGTGTGGAAGACCAGGATGCTGCCCTCGCGCAGCTCCACCTCGGCCGCCTCGAACGGCAGCCCCCCGACACCCAGCGGGGGCCCCGAGGGCAGGTCGAGCTGGCGCGCCGGGCCGCCCGGCGGCACCAGCAGGGGCAGGGGATGCCCGGCCCGGGCCAGGGTGCAGCGCCGTGAGACCGGGTCGTACACCGCGTACAGGCAGGTCGCGCCCACCTCCCCGGTGCCGTCGTCCCCGCCGGACTCCTCCGACAGCCGTACGACGAGGTCGTCGAGGTGCGTGAGCAGTTCGTCGGGCGCCAGGTCGATGTCGGCGAGCGTACGGACGGCGGTGCGCAGCCGGCCCATGGTGGCCGAGGCCTGGATGCCGTGACCGACGACGTCGCCGACGATCATGGCGACCCGCATCCCCGACAGCGGGATCACGTCGAACCAGTCACCGCCCACGCCGGAGCGCGTGGCCGGCAGGTAGCGGGACGCGGCCTCCACCGCCGCCGTGTGCGGAAGGGTGCGGGGCAGCAGGCTGCGCTGCAGGGTGAGGGTCGTCTCGCGCTCGCGGGAGTAGCGGCGCGCGTTGTCGATGCAGACGGCGGCCCGGGCCGTGACCTCCTCGGCCAGCAGCACGTCGTCGGGGGTGAACGGCTCGGGGCGGCGGAAGCGGGTGAAGACCGCCACGCCCAGGGTCGTGCCCCGGGCCTGCAGGGGCACGGACATCGTGGAGTGGATGCCGTACTCCTGTATCCGCTGGAAGCGCACCGGGTCCCAGGCGAGCCAGCGCTCGAGGTCGCCCGACGCGCCCGAGGCCACGACGGTGTGCCCGGCCACCAGGGAGGCGGCCTGCGGGGAGTTCTCCGGGTAGACGTCCACCTGTCCGGGTTTGGCGACGGCCTCGGGGCTGCCCTTGTTGACGGACTGGTGGGCGGACCGGCGCAGGCTCAGTGGCGGAATCGGCGGCCCGGCGGACTCGCCGCCGTGGTCCCGGGGGTCGAGGAGGTCCACGCTGACGAAGTCGGCGAGCGCCGGCACGCACACGTCCGCCAGCTCCTGCGCCGTACGGGTGACGTCGAGGGTCGTGCCGATGCGCACGCTCGCCTCGTTGACCAGCAGCAGCCGCTCCCGTGACCGGTACTGGTCGGAGAAGTCGTGGGCCGTCACGCACACGCCGCGCACCCGGCCGGTGCCGTCGGTGAGCGGGGCCATCCTGGCCAGCCAGGCGTGGGCCCCCCGGCTCTCGCCGGTCGCCTTCATGTACGTCTGCATCTCCTGCCGCCGGCCGGTGCTCAGCACCCTGCGCAGATACTCCTCGAGCTCGGCGTTCTGCGGTCGGCTGCCGATGTCGGTGGGCTTCAGCCCCAGCATCCGCGCGGCGGGCAGCCCCAGGAGGTCCGCCATGGCGTCGTTGAGGCCGCGCAGCCGCAGCCGCTCGTCGAAGATCATCGTGGCGCAGGGCGACTGCGTCAGGGCCAGGCGCACCAGCGGGTCGTCGCCAAGCCCCTGGTCGGCGGCCTCCGGCGGGGACACCGCGAGCCAATCGGTCGCCTCGGCTCCGTCGGGAGGCCTGCGGTGGGCGAGCACCCAGAGGGAGACCGGGTGCCCGTCGCGGTGACGCAGGGTGAGTGTGCCGCTCCAGCGAGAGCCGTCCCGCACGGACGGCGGGTCGGCGCCGTCGGCCAGCAGCGCGGCGGCCGGGCGGCCCACGACCTCGTCGGCCGTGTGCCCCAGCAGACGGCGCGCACCCTCGCTCCACTCGGTGAGCGTGCCGTCGACGGCGATGACGGCGCGGGCTGCCACGCCATCGTCGAACGGCTCGTCCGGACTCATCGTCGCGACTCCATACGGACACTCACAGTGAACAGGGAGGCCAGTTGAGTTCCAGCGTAGTCCGTAGGCGCCCGGCGTGGACCGGTAACCCCTGTGCCGCTCCCCGGCCGGGGTCGGGGCGCACTTCCGGCCGAAGTGATCGCCGGGGCAGAACGGCCCCGACGCACCCTTGACGTCCGGGTGTGACGCCTCGACAGAATCTGTTTGTTCGCGATCAGTTGTGAGTACTTCTGGGCCCTCGTGAGGGAGATTCCATGTCGGTCAGGCGCAGATCGGTCCTGTTCGCCTCCGCGGCCGCGCCCGCGGCCGGAGCGCTGCCCGGTGCCCCGGAGGCGTGGGCCGCCGGGCAGAGCCGCGGCGCGCCCGGCCGCCGGACCGTCGCACTGCGCGACGGCTGGCGCTTCGCGCTGGTGAACCCGGGTGGTATCACGGACCCGACCGGCGCCTACGCGGATGCCCACCTTCCCGGCTACGACGACTCCGGCTGGCGCGAGACGGCCGTCCCGCACGACTGGAGCATCGAGCAGACCCCCACCACCGAGCACGGCACCACCAGCGGCACCGGCTTCCTGCCCGGCGGCCTGGGATGGTACCGCCTGGCCTTCACCCTGCCGCCCACCCTCGCCGGCAAGCGCGTCTGCGTGGAGTTCGACGGCGTCTACATGGACTGCACCGTCTACTG
Organism: Streptomyces sp. NRRL B-1140; assembly: GCF_001280065.1. Taxonomy (GTDB): domain Bacteria; phylum Actinomycetota; class Actinomycetes; order Streptomycetales; family Streptomycetaceae; genus Streptomyces. Next base: position 207,263 of record NZ_LGEA01000114.1, on the reverse strand, counting down.
CAACGGCACGGAGGCCGGCCGTCACCCCTACGGCTACACCGGCTTCGCCCTCGACCTCACCGACCTGGTGCACACCGACGGCACGACCGAGAACGTGATCGCCGTCGAGGTCCGCAACCGGTTGCCGAGCAGCCGCTGGTACTCGGGCAGCGGCATCTACCGCGAGGCCCGCCTGGTGATCACCGAACCGGTGCACGTGGCCCGCTGGGGCACCCGCGTCACCACACCCGAGATCTCCGCCGAGCGTGCCGTCGTACGGGTGGCCACCTCCGTCGTCGACGCCTCCGGCAAGGGCACCGACGTCGAGATCGTCTCCCGGATCACCGATCGCGGGGGCCGGACGGTCGCCCGTACGTCCTCCACCGCCGCGGCCGTCACCGGCGAGCGCACCGTCGCTCACGAACTGCGGGTCAGGAAACCGGAGTTGTGGGACTTCACGACACCGCACCGCTACACCCTGCACACCGAACTCCGCGTCGGCGGCCGGACCACCGACACCTACCGCACGGTCTTCGGCTTCCGCACCTTCCGCTTCGACCCGGACGAGGGCTTCTTCCTCAACGGCACCCACCACAAGATCAAGGGGGTCGACCTCCACCACGACCTGGGCGCGCTCGGCGCCGCCGTCAGCATCGACGCCGTCCGGCGGCAGCTGGAGATCATGCGCTCCATGGGCGTCAACGCCCTGCGCACCTCGCACAACCCGCCCGCGCCCGAGGTGATCCAGGTCTGCGAGGAGCTCGGCGTCGTCCTGCTGGTGGAGGCGTTCGACTGCTGGCGGACCGGAAAGAACCGGTACGACTACGGCCGGTTCTTCGACGAGTGGTGCGAGAAGGACGCGACCGAGATGGTGCTGGCGGCCCGCAACTCACCCGCCGTGCTGGCCTGGTCCATCGGCAACGAGGTCCCCGACTCCACCTCGACCGCCGGCCTCGCCATGGCCGACCGGATCATCGGGGCGATCAAGACGGCCGACGACACCCGCCCCCTGGTCATCGGCTCCGACAAGTACCGCCGCCTGCCCGCCAAGGGCTCCGCCGCCGATCTGATGCTGGCCAAGCTGGACGGCCTCGGTCTGAACTACAACACCGCCAAGTCGGTGGACCAGCTGCACGCGGCCTACCCGCACCTGTTCCTCTTCGAGTCCGAGTCCTCCTCGGAGACCTCCACCCGCGGCGCCTACCAGGAGCCCGAGCGCCTCAACACCGGCGAGAACCACACCCCGGGCCGGCGTGCGACCTCCTCGTACGACAACAACCTCGCTTCCTGGACCATGAGCGGCGAGTACGGCCACAAGAAGGACCGGGACCGCAAGTGGTTCGCCGGGCAGTTCCTCTGGTCGGGCATCGACTACATCGGCGAACCCACCCCCTACGACGTCTTCCCGGTCAAGGCCTCCTTCTTCGGGGCGGTCGACACGGCGGGCTTCCCGAAGGACATGTACCACCTGTTCCGCAGCCAGTGGACCAGCGAGCCGATGGTTCACCTGCTGCCGGCGACCTGGAACCACGACAAGGGCGACACGGTCGAGGTGTGGGCGTACGCGAACGTCGCCACGGTCGAGCTCTACCTCAACGGGAAGTCGCTCGGCGTACGGCGGTTCGACACCAAGAAGACCGTCGACGGCCGCACCTACCTGGAGACCACCGAGGCGACCGGTGACGACAAGACCTTCACCGACGGCCCTCACCCCGGCAGCTACACCAGCCCGAACGGCAGCGTAGGCAAGCTCCACCTGGCCTGGCGGGTTCCCTTCGAACCGGGCGAGCTGAAGGCCGTCGCACGGCGGGACGGCAAGGTGGTCGCCACCGACGTGCTGCGCACCGCGGGCGCTCCGCACGCGATACGCCTGACCCCGGACCGCGAGTCCGTCGCCGCGGACGGCCGCTCCCTGGTCTTCGTGACCGCCGAGGTCGTCGACCGGCACGGTGTCGTGGTGCCGGACGCGGAGCACCTGCTCTCCTTCACCGTGACGGGAGGGTCCCTCGCCGGACTCGACAACGGCCGGCAGGAGAGTGCCGAGCGCTACCAGGCGAGCACCCGCACCGCCTTCCACGGCAAGGCCCTCGCCATCGTCCGGTCCGGCACCAAGGCCGGTGCGGTGAGGGTGACCGCCCGCGCCGAGGGGCTGCGGGCGGGCACGGCGACCGTACGGGCCACCCGGGCCGCGGACCGGGCCGAGACCGCGCCGGCCGCTTTCCGGCCCGGGCATCCGGCCCCGCCCGCTCACCCGCACGCGGACGCGAGCTACTCCGGCCGTCAGGACACCCTCCCCGCCGCCATGCTCGACGGCGACCCCGCCACCGGCTGGTCCAACGGCTTCTTCAAAGAGGCCACCGCCCTGCTGCCGGCCTTCGACGGCGCGCGGACCGAGGACTGGGTCTCGGTCGACCACGGGCGCACCCGCGGTTTCGACCGGGTGGACGTCTCCTTCACCGTGGACGCCGGCCACAGCCTGCCCGCCGCGATAGAGGTGGCGGTGTGGGACGGCCGCGCGTGGCAGACCGCGCGGGACACCCGGATCGGCTGGGCGGCCGCCTCCGACGCACCCACCGTGATCACGTTCGAAGCCCTCCGCGGCTCCCGTGTCCGGCTCATGCTCACCAGCCGCCACCCCGGCGAGGCCCGGGGAGCGATCCGTATCAGCCGGCTGGACTGCCCGGCCGCCTGAGCCCGGACGCCACGGTCCGGACGGGCGGCGAACAGCCAGTCCTGTCCGGACCGTTGACGGGGCGTCACATCTGCCACAACCATGGCCTGCGTCCCATCTGGGAGCGCTCCCACGCTGAGCGTCACCCGCACCTCCGACGAGGAGCCCAGACGTGAAACGACGCAGAACCGCCTTGCTCTCCCTGACGGCCCTGCTGGCGACCGCGCTCACCGCGCTGCCGTCGGCGCCGGCCGGGGCCGACGAGGCCGAGCAGGTCAAGAACGGCACCTTCGACACCGGCACCGCACCGTGGTGGACCACCAGCAACGTCACCGCGGGCATCTCCGACGGCCGTCTCTGCGCCGACGTCCCCGGCGGCACCACCAACCGCTGGGACGCCGCCGTCGGGCAGAACGACATCACCCTCGTGAAGGGGGAGTCGTACCGCTTCTCCTTCAGCGCGACCGGGACACCCGCCGGGCATGTGGTGCGGGCGATCGTGGGTCTGTCGGTGTCGCCCTACGACACCTACCACGAGGTGACACCGCAGCTCAGCGTCTCCGGCGACCGCTACTCCTACACCTTCACCTCGCCCGTCGACACCGCGCAGGGCCAGGTCGGCTTCCAGCTCGGCGGCAGCGCGGATCCCTGGCGCTTCTGCATGGACGACGTCTCGCTGCTCGGCGGGGTGGCGCCGGAGCCCTACGAGCCCGACACCGGGCCCCGGGTCCGCGTCAACCAGGTCGGCTACCTGCCCGCCGGCCCCAAGAACGCCACGCTGGTCACCGACGCCACGGCGAAGCTGCCCTGGCAACTGAAGAACTCCGGCGGGAAGGTCGTCGCCAGGGGCACGACCCTGCCACGCGGCGTCGACGCCTCGTCCGGGCAGAACGTCCACTCGATCGACTTCGGCGCCTTCCGCACCAGGGGCACGGGCTTCACGCTCGTCGCCGACGGCGAGACCAGCCGACCCTTCGACATCGACGCGAGCGCCTACGAACGGCTCCGTCTCGACTCGGCCAAGTACTACTACACCCAGCGCAGCGGCATCGCGATACGCGACGACCTGCGGCCCGGTTACGGCCGCCCGGCCGGGCACGTGGGAGTGGCGCCCAACAAGGGCGACACCGCCGTGCCCTGCCAGCCGGGCGTCTGCGACTACACCCTCGACGTCGGCGGCGGCTGGTACGACGCCGGCGACCACGGCAAGTACGTCGTCAACGGCGGCATCTCCACCTGGGAGCTGCTCAGCACCTACGAGCGCGCCCGGCACGCGCGCACCGGGCAGGCGGACAGGCTGCGCGACGGCACGCTCGCCATCCCGGAGAGCGGCAACAAGGTCCCGGACATCCTCGACGAGGCACGCTGGGAGCTGGAGTTCCTGCTGAAGATGCAGGTGCCCGACGGGGAGCCACTGGCCGGCATGGCCCACCACAAGATGCACGACGAGCAGTGGACCGGCCTGCCGCTCATGCCGCACGAGGACCCGCAGAAGCGCGAACTGCACCCGCCGTCCACGGCCGCCACCCTGAATCTGGCCGCCACGGCCGCGCAGGCCGCCCGCCTGTACCGGCCCTACGACAGGGCGTTCGCCGGCAAGGCCCTGGCCGCCGCCCGCAAGGCCTGGTCGGCCGCGCTCGCGCACCCCGACCGCTATGCCTCCGAGAGCGACGGCATCGGCGGCGGCGCCTACCCCGACAGCGACGTCAGCGACGACTTCTACTGGGCGGCGGCCGAGCTGTACCTGTCGACCGGGGAGAAGCGCTACGAGGAGTACGTCCTGAAGTCGCCGGTCCACACGGCCGACCTCTTCAAGCCCATCGGCTTCGACTGGGCCCGCACCGGGCCGGCGGGGCGGCTCGACCTGGCGACCGTGCCGAACAGGCTGCCCGGCCGGGACGCGGTGCGCCGGTCCGTCGTCGAGGGCGCCGACCGCTACCTGGCCACCCTCAGGGCACACCCCTACGGCATGCCGTACGCGCCCGAGGGCCACACCTACGACTGGGGCTCCAGCCACCAGGTCCTCAACAACGCCGTCGTCCTCGCCACCGCGTACGACATCACCGGCGCCTCGAAGTACCGGGACGGCGCTCTGCAGAGCATGGACTACATCCTGGGCCGCAACGCGCTGAACATCTCCTACGTCACCGGCTACGGCGAGGTCAGCGCACAGAACCAGCACAGCCGCTGGTACGCCCACCAGCTCGACCCCGCTCAGCCCAACCCGCCGAAGGGCACCCTCGCGGGCGGGCCGAACTCGAGCATCCAGGACCCCTACGCGCAGAGCAAACTCCAGGGCTGCGTGGGCCAGTTCTGCTACATCGACGACATCCAGTCCTGGTCGACCAACGAGCACACGATCAACTGGAACGCCGCCCTGACCCGCATGGCGTCCTTCGTGGCCGACCAGGGGTAGGACCGGCCGGCGATGCCGTGCCGGGGGAGTCCGCCGGGAGGACTCCCCCGGCAGGCGCGCGTAACCTGGTGTCATGCCAGCGGTGCGGGTCGACGGCATCGAGGTCGCGTACGACCGGGTGGGTCAGGGCCCGCCCCTCGTGCTCGCGCACGGCGCCATCGCGGACGCCCGGCAGTTCCGCCCCCAGGCCGAGGACCTGGCCGACGAGTTCACCGTCGTCGCCTGGGACGAGCCGGGCGCCGGGCGCTCCTCCGACGTCCCGCCCGCGTTCACGCTGGCGGACTACGCGCGCTGCCTCGCGGCCGTCGTCGAGGACGTGGACCTCGGCCCCGCCCACGTCCTCGGCGCCTCCTGGGGCGGGACCGTCGTGCTGGAGCTCTACCGGCACCACGCCGAAGTCGTCCGGACGCTGCTTCTCGTCGACACCTACGCGGGCTGGAAGGGTTCGCTCCCGGCGGCGGAGGTGCGGTCCCGGGTCGAAGGGGCGGAGCGGATGCTCGCCGTCCCGGCCGAGGGGTTCGCACCGACCATGCCGGGTCTGTTCGCCGGGAAGCCACCCGCCGAAGCCGTCCGCGTGCTGTCCGTGATGTCGGCCGGCACCCGGCCCCAGAGCATGCGGACCCAGCTCACCGCCATGGTCGAGGCCGATCAGCGGGACCTGCTGCCGAGGATCGCGGTACCCACGCTCCTGCTGTGGGGCGAGCTCGACACCCGCTCACCCGTGGCGTCCGTGGCCCACCAGTTCCTGGAAGCGATCCCGCGGGCCACGCTGGTCGTGCTCCCCGGCATCGGGCACCTCAGCAACATCGAGGCCCCTGAGCCGTTCAACCGGACCGTCCGGGAGTTCTGCCGCGCCCACTCCTGACCCGCGGCGCGGTCCCGTCGCCCCGCCCGATCGTGGGCCCGGGGGTCACTCGGCCGCCCTCGGCAGGTGGGCGAGCTTGTCGGGGTTGGCCACGACGTAGATCCCGCGCACCCGGTCGCCCTGCGGTGTGAGGTCCAGGACCAGGACGGCGAACGGCGCGTCACCGTCGAACAGCACCGCCGCATCGTCGCCGTTGACGCGTCGGTAGTGCCAGACCGGGCGGTCCGGGCCGCCCCGTCCGGCGGTGAGCAGACGGGCCACCTTCTCCCGGCCGTGCACCGGGCGCAGGCCGGCCCGCCTGCGCTTGCCGCCCGCGTCGGTCCACGCGGTGACATCCGGCGCGAGCACCTCCATCAGCTCGGCGATGTCCCCGCCGAGCGCCGCCCGCACGAACCGCTCGGTCGCCTCCCGCCGCACCCGCGGATGAGCCTCGTACCGGGGCCGCCGGGCGTGCACGTGCTCCCGGGCCCGGTGCGCCAACTGGCGTACGGCGGCGGGGGAGCGGTCGATGATCTCCGCGATCTCGGCGTGCGGATAGCCGAACACCTCGCCCAGCACGAAGACGGCCCGCTCCAGCGGTGTCAGCGACTCCAGGACCACCAGCATCGCCAGTGACACCGACTCCGAACGCAGCGCGGGGGTCTCGGCGGTCTCGCTCTCCTCCGGGGCGACCAGGGGCTCGGGCAGCCACGGTCCGACGTACGTTTCCTGCCGACGGCTGATCACGGCACGGCGGCGCAGCGCGTGGTTGACCGCCACCCGGACGAGATAGGCCCGCGGGTTGTCGACGCCGGCCAGCGGGGCGCCCCCGCCGCGGGCCGTCCAGGACAGCCAGGTCTCCTGCAGGACGTCCTCGGTGTCGGCGACGCCGCCGAGGATGTTGTAGACGACGCCGAACAGCAGCTCGCGATGCTCGACGAACATCCCGGTCGCCGCGTCGAGCGGCGAGCCGGTGCGGTGTGCGGAGAACTGGGTCATGCGTGGGCCTCCCGTGGACGTCTCACCCCTGAGAGCCGGGCGCGGCCCCGGAATGTGACATCGGACGGTCTCCTGTGACCCACATCTCAGGACGACCCTCCCCGTGGTACCACCTGAAAGCCATCCTGACCTGGGGGTATTTACGAGTCAGTACCCGAGCGGTACCGTGATGGCATGCCAGCTCTCAACGTGGAGTTCAGTGACCGCGAACTTGAGGACCTCAGGCAGATCGCCAAGGAGCGCGGTACGTCCATGAAGGCGCTCGTGCGGGAGGCGGCCGCGGCCGACATAGCCCGCCACCGGGCCCTGCAGGAGGGCGCGGAGGCCTTCCGCCGGTTCTTCGCCACCCACGCCGACGAGTTCGCCGCCGCGTTCCCGGACGACGAACCGCCCGCCAAGGGCGAAGGGCGGGCCGCCTGACCCATGGCGCCTGTGATCCACATCGACGTGCCCTGGCTGCTTCAGCGTCACGAAGAGGTGCTGCCCGACCAGCCCACCGTCAACGACTTCTCCGCGCTGGTCGCCGCCGTCGCCCGCCATCGCGTCGACCCGCCGCGCCTCGGGGTGAACTCCGACCCGGCCTGGCGGGCCGCCGCGCTGCTGCACACCATCACCCTGCTCCGGCCGCTGCCCTCGGCCAACGCCCGCTTCGCCTGCGCGACCGCCGTGGCGTACATGTTCGTCAGCGGCGTCGGCATCGACCCGCCCTACGGCGCCCTGGTCGACCTCGCCCGCGACCTGCTGTCCGGCACCACCGACGTCTACGGCGCGGCGGACCGGCTGCGCTCCTGGCAGATATGAGGAAGCGGGCCGGGTGCCCGATTCACGCAGGCCGCAGGGAAACGTCGAAAACGGGTGCGATCCGCGCGTATGTGTTCCCTGTTTCTGACTTTCTGTCAATGGCGGGGATGTTGTCCGGGCGCCTTGTTGGCCGTGTGGGGGTTGTGCAAGAGTGAAACGCGCGTGCGGGGGGAAAGGCCGGGTGTCGCACGTGATTTGTGGACCACGTCCGATTCGCCGTCGGTTAATTCTCACCTCCCGCGCAGTGTCAAAAGAGGAACGCACCAACCGGGCCTCCTTTTTCGGCGACAGAACTTCTGTGTGTCACATGCGTGGGAAGGAACCATCTCAGTGCCCACCCCCCACCCCCCTCGCCCTCCCTATCCCCCGCCCGGCGGGGATCCGGGGGAATCCGATGAATCACTCGCCGCCCCGCTGAGAGGCAGTCCGGAGGGCGAGGTCGCCGCCCACTCCGTGGCGCTGCTGATGGCGCGGCACCACCAGCCGGTGCACGACTACGCGGTCATCTGTCTCGCCTCGTCGGCGCAGGTCGCCGCGATGGTGACCGGGACCGCCTTCCACCGGACCCTCAACCGCCTCGCATTCGGCGAGTCCGCCGTCGCGCTGCGCCCGGCCCTGCTGGTGACCGTGCGCGACACGATCCGAGAGTGGTCCGCCGACGATCGAATAACAGCCGTTCTGCCCGCCTTGCAGAAACCGGCCGGAGGACGCGGGCTGCGCGCGGCCACGTCCATGACGCCCGAAAATCGCACCCTGGCGGAGCGGGCATTCCAGGCACTTCCCGCGGACGCGCGCTGTTTGCTCTGGCACGTCGAGGTCGAGGCAGATCCTTTAAGCGTCCCGGCCGGACTGCTCGGCATGGACACCGACATCGCGGCTGCGGCCCTCGAACAGGCCCGGGACACATTCCGCCGAGGCTGTGTACAAGCCCATCGCGAACTCGCACCGACCCATGATTGCCGGTTCTACAACCGCCTCCTCGACGTCCCGATCCGCCGGGGCGGCGCACTGCTGCCGGACGTCCAGCAGCACCTGGACGAGTGCCGCTACTGCCGGAACGCCGCGGAACAACTGAGCCATTTCGAGGGCCCGCTCGGGCCTTTGATCGCCGAGGCGGTGCTCGGCTGGGGTGCCCGCCGCTACCTCGACTCACGCCCGGGACGTGCCTCGCAGGGCACGCGGGGCGCTCGTACGAACCGGCGCGGCGGCGGGCGGCGGGGCGGCGGGCGCCCCGGGCTGCTGTCCCGGCTCCCGGTGCCCGCCCGAGGGGTTCCGGAGGCGCTGCGCTCCTCGCGGGCACTGCTCTCGGGTGTCGGCGCCGTATCGGCCGGGGTGCTGGCGACGGTTCTCATCATCAGCGCGTCGTCCTACGACGGCGGGGAGGCCGACCCGGCCGGCTCCGACAGTGCCGCAGGCGGCAAGGTGCCCTCATCGGTCACGCCACCCGGCAAGGCCGGGCTCCCCGCGGCCCAGGGGGTGACGCGCCTGCGCAACGCCGGTGCGAATCTGTGCCTCGACATCCGCGGCCTGCCGAAGGAGGGTTCGGGTACGAAACTGGCGGACTGCTCCACGGTGTGGACCCAGCAGTGGACCTACGAGGACGACGGGCTGCTGCGCAGCGTCGCCGACCCCGGGCTGTGCCTGGACTCCCACAAGGACGCCGGCGTCGTCGTCCTCGGCACCTGCGCCGACGAGGATGCCGAGCGGGGCGAGGACGTGCGCTACGACCTCACCGTGCAGGGCGAGTTGCTGCCCCGCTGGGACGAGCGACTGGCCCTCGCCCCGGCCGGCGACGACCCGGACGCCGACATCGTCGTCAAGGTCCGCGACCGCTCCTCCGACGCCCAGCGGTGGCAGGCCGAGCCCCTGCCGACGACGTCCGGTTCCCTGTCGATCGAGGAACAGGGCGCTCCGGCGGCCCGCCGGGTGGCCCTGACCGACGGCCGGACCGCGTGACCAAGGCCGCGGTGCCCGAAGCAAGGCTGTGCGGCGGACGCGCCGCACAGCCCGCCCCTCACGCCGGATCCTCGACGAGGTCGGCCGGGCCGATCGTGCCCGGCGTCGCATGGCCCGACAGGGCGAGCGTCAGGTCGAGTTCGGCGAGCAGGCAGCGTACGACGTGCTCGACACCGGACCGGCCGTCGAGGCCGAGGCCGTAGACGTACGGGCGGCCGACGAGGACCGCGCGGGCGCCGAGGGCGAGGGCCTTGAAGATGTCGTCGCCGGTGCGGACGCCGCTGTCGAAGAGGACGGTGAGCCGGTCGCCCACGGCCTCGGCCACGCGGGGGAGCGCGTCGGCCGCCGCGACGGCCCCGGCCACCTGACGGCCGCCGTGGTTGGAGACGACCACACCGTCCATGCCGGCGTCGGCGGCCAGACGCGCGTCGTCCGGGTGCAGGACGCCCTTGAGGACGATCGGGCCGTCCCAGTGCTCCCGCAGGAACGCCAGGTCCGGCCAGCTCTTGGCCGGGTCGGAGAACATCCCGACGAAGTGCATCACCGCCGCGTTCGGATCCTCGTGCACCGGCTTGGCCAGGCCCGCCCGGAACGCCGGGTCCGAGAAGTAGTTGGCGGTGCCCACACCGTGCAGGAACGGCAGATAGGCCTGGTCGAGATCGCGCGGCCGCCATGACAGCAGCGGCGTGTCCAGGGTGACGACCAGGGCGGTGAACCCGGCCGCCTTGGCCCGGTTCAGGAAGCTGCGGGCCACCTCCGGGTCCTTCGGCCAGTACAGCTGGAACCAGCGCTCGGCGCCGCCCATCGCCTCGGCGACCTGCTCCATGGGCGTGCTGGACGCCGACGACAGTATGAACGGCACGCCCTGCGCGGCGGCGGCCCGGGCCGCGGCGGACTCGGCGTCCGGGTGCATGATCGACAGCACGCCGACCGGGGCCAGGGCGAGCGGAGCCGGGAGGGCGCGCCCCAGTACCTCGACCGACAGGTCCCGCTCGTGCACGTCCCGCAGCATGCGCGGCACGATCCGGCGGCGCTCCAGGGCCGCCCGGTTGGCGCGGGCCGTACTGCCGTCGCCCGCGCTGCCCGCCACATAGCCGACGGGGCCGGGCCCGAGCCGCTGCTCGGTGAGCTCCTCCAGCCGGGTCAGATCGGTGGGCAGCCGCGGTACGGCGCCCGTCATCCCGTTCAGATAGATCTCGTACTGGAAGTCCGCCCAGTGCTTGCCCACCGTACGCCCCGCCTCTCGTCTCCTCGTCGAGACCGCCGTTCGGGCGACGATACCGAGCGGTACGCGGCCCGGCGGATCAGGGGCGGGCCGCCGCCTCGCGCAGCACCCGGGCCAGGGCGCTCGGCTGCGAGAACATCGGCCAGTGGCCGGTGTCCAGCGTCACCAGCTCCCAGCTGTCACTCCCGAGCAGCGTGGCCACCGCCGGCATCGGTTCGTCGCCGTCCAGGAGGCACTTCACGTACGTCGCCGGCAGCTCGTTCAAGGGGCGTTCGAGGACGGCCGGTTCGGTGAGGGTGATGCCCGGGTGCGGGGTCGCTCCCACGATCCGGGCGATCTGCTCGTCCGTCAGACCCTGCCCCGCGTACTCCTCGGGCTCCAGCGGCGGCCAGTACCCGCCCTGTGCGTCGATCGTCCGCCGTACGTGCTCGCTGGGCCAGCCCGACAGGAACGACTCCCCGTCCACCGGCACGTTCGCGTCGACGAACACCACGCGCCGCAGTCGGCCGCGGATCCGCTCGGCGGCCTGCCCGACCGGGACGCCCGCGTAGCTGTGCCCGACCAGGACGACGTCCCGCAGATCGAGCCGCTCCACCTCCTCGACGATGTCCCGGACGTGCGTCTGCTGCCCGGCCGGCCGTGTGTCACGTCTCTCGGCGAGGCCCGACAGCGTCAGCGCGTGGACGTCATGCCCGGCGCCGCGCAGCTCCGCGACCACCTCGTCCCATGCCCACGCCCCGAGCCATGCCCCTGCCACCAGTACGAAGTCGGTCATGCAGGGAACGTAGCCGAGGGGGCTGACAGCGGCTCACTCCGCCTCGTCCGCGTGCGGTGCGGGGGCCGGCTCGGCGTCCGGGCCCTGAGCCCGGACGCGCTGCACGTGTTCGAGCGAGTCGCGCAACTCGGCGAGCCAGTCGTCCGTGTGCCGCTGCACCAGGCGCACGCACCAGGCCAGCGCGTCGCTGCGGCTGCGGGCGACGCCGCCGGCGATCAGGGTGTCGAGTACCTGGCGTTCCGGCTGCCGCAGCCGCGTCATGACCGGCGCGGCGACGTGCGTGAAGAGCGTGCGCCGTCCGCCGCACTCCACGCCCCAGGACACTTTGCGGCCGAACCGGTGCTCGGCCTCCCGGGCCACGGCCATCCGGTCCTCGCGGGTGCGCTCCCGGAACTCCTGCGTCCGGCTCTCCAGGGCCGCGTCCCGTTCGCCGGCCGGGGCGTCCCCGGCCAGCCGCGGTGCGGGGATGCGGCCGATGACGGTGATCTCCTCGCGGTCGACCGTGATCTCGGTCAGTTCTTCGAAGAGGTCATCGGGCAGGCGACCGGCGAACCAGCCGCGAAGCTTCTCTCGCTGCTCATTCGTAATCATGTAATGACGATTACTCGGCCGGTCCATGAACACAAGGGGTCACGAAGGAGTCGGCCCAGAGCAGAATCGGAATGTTTCAGGCCTATTAACGAACACCTGGAAATCGGCCATCTGGCCGCTTCGCACCCCCGGGAACCCGCGCGGTTACGGGCTCCACCCGCATGAACTCCGTAACTTCGAGCCACTGATTCAATACGCAAGGTTACTGAAACCTGTGGGGTCGATGTGTGTTTCCGCGGCGGACTCGGCAGACTCGCGCTCGCCGCTCCGGGCACCGACCGAGCACGGGACGGCACCCCCTGTAATCGATGCGGAAGGATGCACACAATGCGGACCACCGCGCGCTGGGCCACGACCATCGGCATGACGGCCACCGCCGTCTGCGGACCCCTCTCCGGGGCCGCGCTCGCCTCTCCGGGTCAGGCCCCCACCGCGCTCTACGCCCCGTCGGCCCTCGTCCTCACGGTGGGCCACGGTGAGAGCGCGATCGCAGCGACTCCGGAACGCGCGGTCACCCTGACCTGCGCCCCGAAGGCGGCCGGCACGCACCCGGCGGCCGGGGCGGCCTGCGCGGAACTGCGCGGTGTGGGCGGCGACTTCGACGCCCTGACCGCGAAGGACGGCGTGATGTGCACCAAGCAGTACGACCCCGTCGTCGTCACCGTCGACGGCGTGTGGCAGGGCAAGCGCGTCTCCTACGAGCGCACCTTCTCCAACGACTGCATGAAGAACGCCTACGGGACGGGCGTCTTCTCCTTCTGAGAGGGCTGAGCCCACAGACCGGGATCGCGCTGGAACCGTGAAGCACAGCGGGCCGTGGCTGGGGAGCCGGGCCGTTGTCACGAGGAGTCGCGATCTCGCACAAGAGGGCCGGCGGGCAGTGTGGGGCTGCCCGCCGGCCCTCGGCCGTTCGCTGTCCCGCGGCCTTGGAGGTCCTTGCTCTCAGGCCCGGTCGCGGTGGCTGGTGTCGCACCACGGGTAGCGGCGGCTGCGGCGGCACGTGCACAGGGCCACGCGGAAGCGGTCGGAGGTGACCACGGAGCCGTCCTCCAGCTCCACCTCCACCGGTCCCTCCATCAACAGAGGGCCCTTGCGCTGGACGGTGACGCGGCGGGGCTCGATGGGCCGGTCAGACGGGGAGTTCGGCACGGACGACCACCAGCTCTTCCTTGTCGACGGTGGCGGGCAGCAGACCCCGCTCCCGCAGCCAGCGTTCCCGGCCGCGCAGCACGGGCCCCAGCGCGATCCGGTGCCGACGGGTCACCGCGGCCTTCAGGCCGGCCGTGCGCAGCTGCCCGACGGTCACGTCCGGGCCGCTGAGCGCCGACTGCACGAGCAGCAGCACCCCGCCCGGCCGCAGCAGTCCGGGCGCCTCCCGGCAGATACGGTCGACGACCAGACGTCCGTCGGCGCCCGCGTCCCAGGCCCGGGCCGCACCTCGCGGCGGTCTGCGATGACCGTCCGGCGCCGGCACGTACGGCGGATTGGCGAGGATCAGGTCGAACGTCTGTCCGCGCACGGGTTCGAAGAGATTCCCGTGCCGGATGCGGACCGGGAGCCCCGCGAGCCGGGCGTTCAGCCGCGCGGCCCATACGGCGCTCCAGGACACGTCCACGGCGGTCACACGGTAGCCCCGGCGCGCGGCGTGAAGGGCCAGGGCGCCGCTGCCGGTGCCCACGTCGAGGACTTCCGCGCCCGGGGGCAGCGGCTCGTCGGACAGGGCACCGGCCAGCAGCTCGGTGTCCTCCTGCGGGGCGTACACGCCCGGGGGTACCAGTGCAGTCACGGACGCCGAGTACCCCGGCCATCAGGAGATATGAGCTGTTTCCCGGGCGAGCGGCGCACGCAGTGACGAACGGGAGGCACGCCAGTCGGTGAGCAGCCGGGCGCCGAAGCGTTCCTCGACGAACTCGGTCGCATCGACGCCGAAGGCGATGTCCGGGGCGAGGTACGGCTCCCGCTCGAGCAGTCCGCCGATGACGTCGTGGCGCACCACCTGCTCGTGGACCGCGTCGGCCTCCACGTGCTCGTCGTAGAAGTGCTCGGCGGCGGGCCCGGCGCCGGTGCGGCGCATCGCCTCGGCGAGCCGCCGCGACCCCGGTGACGAGGTGATCTCGACCGTCGCGAAATGGCCGACCAGGGCGCCCCTGAGGGCGCGGTGCAGCCCGAACAGGGACATCATGTTCACCGTGACCAGGGCCTCGGCGCACGCCGCGTCGAGATAACGGCCGTACGCGGTGTCCAGGCCCAGGTCCGTCATCAGGTCGGCGAACAGGCGGGCGTGGACCCGCTCCGCGCGGCCGCCGCCCCACTCGTCGAACTCCACCGCCGCCATCGCCGCCTTCGCCCGGCCCGACAGCCGCGGCAGGACCCAGGCGTGCGGGTCTGCCTCCTTGAGGTGGTACAGGGAGCGCTGTGCCGCGTACTCGCGCACCTGCCACAGCTCGCCCTCGTCACGCAGGAAGTGACTGACGCCGGTGCCCTGCACGGGCTCGACCAGCAACCCGGCCAGTGCCTCGTCCACGCTGTCGTGTACGTGTGCGTCGGTCCGCAGCGCCGAAAGGAAGCGGTGTTCCATGGCCGCTCGGACGCGCAGCAGGTCCGGGTCCCACTCCCGTTCCGGGGAAACCTCCGCGAATCCGCGGTAGTGCAGCTCGTAGCACAGGTACAGGGCGAGCTGGAGGTCGTCGCCGTACACCTCGGCGCGGGCGACGTCCTCGAGGCCGGGCAGCCGGCCCGCCCCTCGCAGATACCCGTCGACGCCCCTGCTCAGAGGGCCGCGCGGGGTGGGCAGTGGTGGTCCGTCGTGCTCCATGCGCGCCGGGTACCCACTCGGCGACCGGGGTCACCCGGCAAGTGGCGCCCGCCCGGGGCGGTCGGAAGGCGCCCAGGTCGACGTCGTGGGCCGTCGACCTGGACAGCGCCCCGGGAGTGAGGCCCGCCCGTATCCCGTCAGTCCCCCTCGGACTCCTCCTGCGCACGCGTGTTGGGGGTGACGGCCTCCCCGGCCTCGCCCCGGTGGCGGCGCTCCTCGGCGGAGTCCCCGGTGCGGGTCTCGGCGTCCTCGACCTCGCGCAGCACCTCCTCGAGTGCCGTCTCGGCCGGCTTGCCGTGCTGGTCCTGGGAGTGGTCGTGGTCCTTGTGCGGGGACACGGGGTCTCCTTTCCTTGTGCGGTTCGTCCTGTCTCGGCGGGGGTGTTCAGCCACCGGCGCGGGCTATGCGCAGCGGCACCGGATCGGCGGGAGCGGCCTCCTCACTGCGCAGGGCGACCTCCGCCCACCAGGAGGGGCCGTCCTCGATGTGGCGCAGCAGCACGCCCTCGCGGATCGCCCAGGGGCAGACCGTGACGGCCTTGATGCCGGTGAGCTTCAGCGCGGTGTGCCCGACCACGGCTCCCGCCAGGCTCTGGGCGGCGCGGGGTGCGGAGATGCCGGGCAGGTGCGCCCGTTCGGCGGCGGGCAGGGTGGCCAGCCGCGTGATCGCCGCGCGCAGGTCGGAGCGGTGCAGCTGCCGGTCAACGAAGGGGCCATGGCGTCCGGGCGCCGCGCCGCACAGCCGCCCCAGCTGCTGGAAGGTGCGGGAGGTGGCGACCGCGGTGCGCGGGCCCTCCCAGCGGATCCGCGCCGCGACGTCCCGCAACTGGTGGCGGACCTTGCGGCGCAGCGCCCGTACCCGCTCCGGCGACGGCGGGTCCTCGTCGGCGAAGAACTCGTGCGTCAACCGCCGCGCCCCCAGCGGCAACGACGCCACGAAGTCCGGCAACCGGCCGCGGCCGAAGGCGACTTCGAGCGTGCCGCCGCCGATGTCGAGCAGCGCGAGCGGCCCCGACCGCCAGCCCATCCAGCGCCGGGCCCCGAGAAACGTCAGTTCGGCCTCGACCTCACCCGGCAGAGTGCACAGGTCGACGCCGGTCCGGGCGCGGACGGTGCGCAGCACCTCGCGCCGGTTCGGCGCGTTGCGCACCACGGCGGTCGCGAAGGCCGGCGGGCCGGCGGCGCCCCACCGGGCGGCCGTCCTGTCGGCCTCGGCCACGGCGTCGACGAGTTGCGCCACGGCCTGCTCCGGGATGGGTCCCCCCGGTGTGACCTGCTCGGACAGCCTGAGTCGCCACTTGGCGGTGTGCACGGGCAGCGGCACCCCGTCCGCCGCGTCCGCGACCACAAGTCTGACCGTGTTCGATCCCACGTCCACCACGCTGATTCGCATGGCCGGTGGGTACCCACTTCCGGGTCCGCCCAACAGGTCGCGGGCGGCGGACCGGCGAGGACGCGCCACCGGCGGCAGGGGAGGAGGGGCGGCGGAGCAGGGACAGGGAAGAGGGGACGGCCGTGGCCCTGCGCACGGCGGTCCCTCGATCCCCGTCGGTCACATGTGCACGACCGGCGCCGCCTCCGGGTCCTGCCGCGGCACCCCGCGCCGGTGCAGGAGCAGGGTGATCAGCGCGCCCGCGGCGAAGAACCCGGCCGACCACCAGAACGCGGTGGTGTAACTCTCGATCGTGGCCTGGGCCCGCACGAGCCCGCTGCTCGGGTCCTTGCCGGCCAGGTAGTCGGTCGCCGCGCTGGCGGCGAGGGTGTTCAGCAGCGCCGTGCCGACCGAACCGCCCACCTGCTGCATGGCGTTGACGGTGGCGGAGGCCACGCCGGCGTCCTCGGCCGCGACACCGCCCGTGGCCAGCTGCATGGATGACGGCATCACCAGGCCGAGGCCCACGCCGATCACGACAAGCTGCGGCAGCACCGCGCTCGTGTAGGAGGAGCCGATGCCGATACCGGTCAGCCAGGCCATGCCGGCGGTGGCGACGGCGAAGCCCAGCGGGACGACGGTCTTCGGGCCGAGGCGCGGCAGCAGCACGGTGGTGCCGAGCTGGGCCGTCACCATCAGGGCGCCGACCATCGGCAGGAACGCCACACCGGTCTTCGTGGGGCTGAAGCCCAGGTGGAGCTGCAGGTAGTAGGTGAGGAACAGGAACACCCCGAACATGCCCGCGCCGCTGATCAGCACGGCCAGGAAGGACGCCCCGCGGTTGCGGTCGAGCAGGATGCGCAGGGGCAGCAGCGGGTGGGCGGCGCGGGTCTGCCACCAGGTGAAGGCGGCCAGCAGTACGGCGCCGGCGATCAGGAAACCCCAGGTGAGCGGCGAACCCCAGTCGTGCGTCTCGGCGTTGGAGAAGCCGTAGACGACGGAGAACAGGCCGCCGGCGACCAGGATCGTGCCCGGCACGTCCAGTTTGGCGGTCGTGGCGTCGCGGCGGTTGCTCAGCAGGAGCCAGCCGCCCGCGAAGGCGGCCGCCGCGATGACGACGTTGACGTACAGCGTCCAGCGCCAGTCCAGGGCGTCGGTCAGGATGCCGCCGAGGAGCAGGCCCACCGCACCGCCCGCACCGGCGATGGCGCCGTAGACGCTGAACGCGCGGGCGCGCTCGCGCGCGTCGGTGAACGTGGTGTTCAGCAGCGACAGTGCGGCCGGTGCGAGCAGGGCGCCGAAGACGCCCTGGAGGGCACGGGCGACGACCAGCATCCCGAAGCCGTTCGCCGCGCCGCCGAGTGCCGAGGCGGCGGCGAAGCCGACGACGCCGACGAGGAAGGCCGGCTTACGGCCGAACAGGTCCGCTATCCGGCCGCCGAGCAGGAGCAGGGAGGCGAACGCCAGCGCGTACGCGGTGACGATCCACTGCCGGTCGCCGTCGGAGAAGTGCAGGTCGGCCTGGGCCGAGGGCAGGGCGATGTTCACGATGGTGGCGTCCAGCACCACCATCAACTGGGCGAGGGCCACTACCGCGAGGATCCACCACCGCTTCGGCGAGGCCGCGGGGGGCGTCGTCCGGGCGGTGGCGCTCTCGGGCGCGCTGTCGGTGAGGGATTTCTGTGGCATGGGAGCACCCGTTTCCAGGGACGGCGTACGAGCAGGACAATGAGCAGGTAAACGAAACGGTTTCGTACACATCGAGACTAGAGCAGCCCGAGCGAAACGGCAACGTTTCGATAGCGCGCGCTCGCTTCCGTCTTCCGGCCCGCTCGTATTCCTTGACATGCATATAACGCAAGCGGCATATTGGCCCCATGCCCGACGCCGCCCTCTGGACCGCGCTCGCAGACTCCCATCGGCGGGCCATGATCGCTCTGCTCCTGGAGCGGCCCCGATCCGTCGGTGAGATCGTCGAGGCGTGCGGACTGAGTCAGCCGAGCACCTCCAAGCACCTGAAGGTGCTGCGCGAGGCCGGTCTGGTCCGGGTGCGACAGGACGCCCAGCGCCGCTTCTACGCCCTCGACCCCGGCCCCATCGCCGACCTCGACGCCTGGCTCGCCCCGTACCGCGCGCTGTGGAACAAGAGCCTCGACGCGCTGGGCCGCCGCCTCGACGAGGCGCCGGAATCCTCTGAACCGCCGGCAGGGAAGGACTGATCACCATGACCACGGACCTCACCGGCACCTACGTGACCCTGGACGACGGCCGCTCCGCCGTCCGTTTCAGCCGCCTCTACGATCATCCCGTCGACCGGGTCTGGCGGTTCGTGACCGACCCGGACGAGCTGGAGCGCTGGTTCCCCTCCCGCGCCGAGATCGAGCTGCGCCCCGGCGGCACGGTCTCGTTCAGCGGAGACCCGCACATGGAGGACTCCACCGGCCGGGTCCTCGCCGTCGACCCGCCCCGGCATCTGTCGTTCGACTGGGGCGGCGACGAGGTCCACTTCGACCTGGAGGGGATCGACGACAACCGCACCCGCTTCACCCTCACCAACGTCCTCGCCGCCGAGGACACCGCCGCCCGCAACGGCGCCGGCTGGGAGCTGTGCCTGGCCGCCCTGGACACCAGGGCGAGAGGCGAGGAGGCCACCGGTCCGCACGCCGGACCCGACGCACCCTGGAAGGACCTCTACGCCGCCTATGTCGCGGCCGGGGTGCCCTCCGGCGCGCCCGTGCCGGGACAGGACTGACGCCTCACGCCATCTGCCGCCGCACCAGCTCGTGCAGCCGCCCGTTCGTGTCCGCGAGGAGCTGGGCGGGCGGGCCCTGCTGGATGACCTTGCCGTCCTCCATCACCACGACCCGGTCGGCGTCCATCACCGTCGACAGCCGGTGCGCGATGACGATCCGGGTGGCGTTGAGGGCCTTGGTGCTCTCGATGACCGTGCGCTGCGTCTCGTTGTCGAGCGCGCTGGTCGCCTCGTCGAAGAAGAGGATGCGCGGCCGGCGGATCAGCGCCTGGGCGATCATCAGCCGCTGGCGCTGGCCGCCGGAGACGGCTCCGCTGCCCGCGACGATGGTGTGCAGCCCCATCGGCATCCGCTTGATGTCCTCGGCGAGACCCGCCATCTCCGCCGCCGCCATCGCCTCCTCCGGCGTGTACGGCTCGGTGCCGCAGATGACGTCCAGGATGGAGCCGTTGAACGGCTGCGCGTGCTGGAGCACCACACCGCACTGACGGCGCACCGCCGACTGGTCCAGGGCCGCCAGGTCCTGCCCGTCGTACAGCACACTGCCCGACACGGGCCGGTCGAAGCCGATCAGCAGCCGCAGCAGTGTCGACTTCCCGCAGCCGCTCGGGCCGACGACCGCGACGAACTCGCCCGGCCGCACCTCGAACGACACGTCGTCCAGGACCAGGGGGCCGTCGTCCGCGTAACGGAAGGACACCCGCCGCGCCTCGATCGCCCCGGTCAGCGGACCCGGCCGGGTGCTCGCCGTACGCACCTCCGGCGTCGCGTCCAGCACCGGCTTGATCTCCTCGAACAGCGGCAGCGCGGCGACCGCCGAGACGAACGAGCCCGTCAGCTGGGTGACGGAGGTCAGCACCATCGTCACCGAGGTGTTGAAGGTGAGGAACGCCGCCGCCGACATCGAGCCCCGGGCCGGACCGGCCAGCAGCATGAACATCAGCAGGGTGCACAGCGGCAGGTACACCGCGCCCAGCACCGTCGTGAGGTTCTTGATACGCCCGACCTTCTGCTGGAGTTCCCGGCTGCGCGCGAACTCCGACGCCCACGCGGCGTACGCGTAGTTCTCGGCGGCGGCCACTCGCAGCTTCGGCAGACCGCGCAGCGTCTGGAACGCCTGGTTGTTCAGCTTGTTGGCCAGCACCACAAGACGCCGCTGCCAGCGCACCTGCCACAGCCCCAGCGCCAGGAACACCGACGCGATGACGACCAGCATGCCGATCGCGGCCATCGCCATCGGCACGCTGAACCAGAACAAGAGCGCCAGGTTCATCACGCCGACCGTCACCGACTGGGCGACCGTCGGCCCGACCCCCGCCAGCAGCCTGCGGATCGAGCTGATGCCCATGGCCGCGCTGGCCAGTTCGCCGGTGGAGCGCTCGGTGAAGAACTTCGTCGGCAGTCTCAGCAGCCGGTCCCACACCGCCGGCTGGAGCGTGGCCTCGATCCGGCCCTCGATCCGCAGGATGGTCAGGTTCTGCAACAGCATGAAGGCCGCGGCCACCACACTGCTCAGCATCACCGCGAGACACACCTGCACGATCAGACCCGTCTGCGCCTTCGGCACGAACTCGCCCAGCACCTTGCCGGTGGCGACCGGCACCAGTGCGCCGATCGCCACCGTGACCAGACCGCTGAGCAACAGCCCCGTCAGATCGCCGCGCATGCCCTGCATGCAGAACCGCAGCAGCCCCAGCGGGCTGAGCCCGCGCTCCGGCAGCGGACGGTAGAACATCACCGCGCGCGGCTCGAACTCGTCGGCGTTGGCCTTCTCGACCGGCGTCTCGCGCCCGGTGGACGGATGCACCGCGACATAGCCGCCGCGCCGCCACAGCAGCGCCACCGGTGCCCCCGACAGGGCTCGCTGACCGACCAGCGGCCCCACGTTGTCCCGCCACCAGTGGCCGTCGAGCCGGACCGCCCGGGTGCGCACCCGCGAGGCCAGGGCGACCTGCTCCACCGGATCGAGGCGGTCGCCGCCGGTGCCCTTCTGGGTCGGCTCGGTGATCCGGATCCCCGCCGCCTGCCCGACCAGCTTGCAGGCCGCGTACGTGGCGTCGGCGTCGGCCGAGGTGGTCCGCTTGCCCGACCGCTTGCCGATGGAGGCCAGCAGCGTCTGGTCCGCCTGGGCGCGCACCGCCTCGCCGGCCTTGATGCCCTCGGCCGTACGCGTCTCGTGGGTCTGCTCCAGCTGCTCGATCCAGCGGTCCAGCGTGGTCAGCAGCCGGTACTGCTGGTCGACCATGGACTGCCACAGCGCGGGGTCCATCAGCAGGTCGGCCGCGGCCTCCGCGCCGTACAGCGAGCCGTACTGCACGCTGCCCGGTGGCACCTGCATCCAGAACACGTCGTCGTCGGTGGGCGCGGCGGCCCGTTCGGTGGCCATCGGCGCCTGGAAGAGGATCGACAGGCTGCGCCCGACCCCGAGGGCGAGCGCGTACTCCAGCGGGCTCGTCGTCGGCGGCACGTACTGCGGATTGCCGTACTCGTCGTACGACCAGGTCGCCGTGTTGGCGGGCTGGTACAGCTCGCGCAGGCCGATGCGGTGCACCACGCAGTCCCGCAGCGGCCGGGCCACCAGGGTGTGCTGCGGGCCCGGCACCGGGCCGAGCACCAGCGAGCCCGCCTCCAGCCGGCCCAGGTGGTGCCAGTGACCCTGCTGCCCTGCGTCCACCGCGAACAGGTCCACGGCACCGGACGCGACCAGCCACAGCACCTGCGGGCCTTCGAGGTCGAGTCGGTTGAACCCGGCGCAGTCGATGCGCGAGCCCATCTGCCCGAAGGCGCCCAGCACCAGGTCGCCGTCGTGTCCTTCGTGAACGGCCGTCATCTCACCGCTCCCTGACCAGTGCCGCGTACGCTCCGCCGCGGGCCACCAGGTCCTCGTGCCGTCCCCGCTCCACGACCGTGCCGTGCTGCAGGACGACGATCTCGTCGCTGTCGCGGACCGTGCTGAGCCGGTGCGCGATCACCACGCAGGCGCAGCCGCGCCGGCGCAGGTTGTCCATCACGACCTGCTCGGTCTCCGCGTCCAGCGCACTCGTCACTTCGTCGAGCACCAGGATGCTCGGCCGGCGCACCAGCGCCCGCGCGATCTCCAGGCGCTGGCGCTGCCCGCCGGAGAAGTTGCGGCCGTCCTGCTCCACCTTGCTGTGGATGCCGCCCGGGCGGCGTGTGATCACGTCGTACAGGGCGGCGTCGCGCAGCGCGTCCTCCACCGCGTCGTCCGGGATCGACGGGTCCCACAGCGCCACGTTGTCGCGGACGGTGCCCTCGAAGAGGAACACGTCCTGGTCGACGAAGGAGACCGAGGCGGCCAGCGCACCGCGCGGGATGTCCTCGATGCGCTGCCCGTCGATGCGGATCACGCCCTCCCAGGGCGCGTACAGCCCGGAGATCATCCGGGACACCGTGGACTTGCCGCTGCCCGAGCCGCCCACCAGCGCCACCTGCTGACCGGGGCCGACGGTCAGGTCGAAGCCGGACAGCAGGGGCTTGTCGAGGGGGCTGTAGCCGAACGTGATGTTCTCCAGCTCGACATGGCCCTGGAGGCGGCGCGTGGACTCCCCGGAGCCGGGGCGGCCGTAGAGCGGGTCGGCCTTGAAGTTCTCCACGTCCTTCAGCCGGGCCACGTCCGCGGCGAAGTCCTGGATGCGGCCCGCGACACCGTTCAGCCGGGTCAGCGGGGCCGTGAAGCGGGTGACCAGGGCCTGGAAGGCGACCAGCAGACCGACCGAGATGTGCCCCTCGACCGCCCGCATGCCGCCGATCCACAGGATCAGCGCGCTGTTGAGGGTGGCCAGCGTCGGCGCCACCACGCCCAGCCAGGCACTCGGCACGCCGAGCCGCTGCTGCTCCTCCAGGGTGGTGGCGTGCTGCCCGGCCCATTTGCGGAAGTAGCCGTCCTCGCCGCCGGTCGCCTTCATCGTCTCGATGAGCTGCAGGCCCGTGTACGCGGTGTTGGTGAGACGTGCGGTGTCCGCGCGCAGCTTCGCCGTACGCGTCGCGCGCAGCCGGATGACGACCCGCATCGCCACGATGTTCAGCAGGGCCACGCCGATGCCGACGAAGGTCAGCTGCGGGTCGTAGGTGTAGAGCAGCACCGCGTACAGGACGACCACGATCGCGTCCACGCCCGCCGCCGCGAGGTCGCGGGACAGGGTCTCGGACACCGCGTCGTTGGACTGCAGGCGCTGCACCAGGTCGGCGGGGCTGCGCTGGGAGAAGAACGTCACCGGCAGCCTCAGCAGATGCCGCAGGAAGCGGGCGCTGGAGAGAGTGGAGGAGATGATGCGGCCGCGCAGCAGGTTGGCCTGCTGAAGCCAGGTCAGTACGACCGTGAGCAGCACGCAGGCCGCCATCGACGTGAACAGCACGCCGAGCAGCGAGGTCTGGTTGCCGATCAGGAACTCGTCGATGTAGGTGCGGCTGAGCGCGGGCACCGCCGCGCCGACCGCCACCAGCAGCAGACTGGCCAGGACCGCGGCGGGCATGGTGCCCGCGGTGCCGCGCAGCCGTGCGGGCATGGCGCCCAGGACGCCCGGCTTGCGGCCGCCCCGGGTGAAGTCCTCGCCGGGCTCCATCACCAGCACGACACCGGTGAAGCTGCCGTCGAAGTCCTCCATGGGGACGAAACGGCGGCCCTTGCCCGGGTCGTTGATGTAGACACCACGGCGTCCGAAGCGCCGGCCCATGCCGTCGTAGACGACGTAGTGGTTGAACTCCCAGAACAGGATGGCCGGTGACTTCACCTCGGCGAGGGCGGCCAGGTCCATCTGCATGCCCTTGGCCGTCAGGCCGTAGGAGCGGGCCGCCTTGAGGAGGTTGCTGGCACGCGAGCCGTCCCGGGAGACGCCGCAGGCGATGCGCAGCTCCTCCAGCGGGACGTGCTTGCCGTAGTGGCCGAGCACCATCGCCAGAGAGGCGGCGCCGCACTCGACGGCTTCCATCTGGAGCACGGTGGGGGTACGGACGCTCTTCGCCCGGGCCTTGGGAACCTTGCGCTTGGGCGGGGCGGCGCGGCGTCTGCTCCTGGGCTCCTGTGCGGTCGCGCTCATGGCAGAAGCCAGTCGACGGGGCGCTGGTCGGCCAGCCGGATCGAACCGAAGGCCAGCGTCATGGAGGTCAGCTTGTAGGGCGGCCCGTCCGCCGACGACCACCGGTAACCGCTCTTCGTGGCGGAGGACTTGTCCAGCCGCACCGTCACGGCCACCGGTCTGCCCTTCTTGGTGAACTGCTCGCCCAGCTGACTGTCCCCGAGGAACGCCGCGATCGTCTGCGGGGACTGGGCCGAGCGGTCCACGGACTTCACATGGCCGCGCAGCACGCCGTACTCCTGCGTCGGCACCGACTGCACGGTCAGGTCCACGGCCGCGTCGTCGGGGATCGAGGCGGCGTTCTCGGCGGGGACGTACACGGTGGCGTAGAGCGGGTCCGTGGTGTGGGCGACCTTCTCCACGGCGGCGACGTTCGCACCGGTCTGGATGATCTGCCCGACGGTCGCGGCGAGCGCGGACACCCGGCCCGCGTCGAGCGTGCGCACGACGGCCTCGCCCTTGGCGGTACGGACCTTCAGTACGGGGGAGTCCGCGGGCACCTGCTGGCCCTGCTTCGCGAGCACCGCGGTGACCTGGCCCGAGACGGGGCTCTGCAGGAGGTAACTGCCCTGCCCGTGCGTGATGATGGCGGGCGCGCCGACGGTGGAGGTCACCGAGCCGGTCACCGCCCACACCGAGGCGGCCGCCATCGCGACCACCGTCACCGAGAGCACGAGCCAGCCCTGCGGGCGGGCGAAACGCACCGGGAGGTCGAGTTCCTCCGGTGACTGGAGTTTGGCGAGGGCCTGTTGGCGGAACTGCAAGGAACTTCCCTCACCCGTGGAAGAGGTGGTTACGGAACCCGAAGAACCCGGAACCGCCGGCTGCGGTTCCGGGAATCAACGGCACAAAGGCTCGATCAGAGGCCGGAGACCAGGCCGGTGACCGGGGCCGTGTTCAGGCCGGTGACGCCCTCGACGGTGCCGACGGCGGTGTCGACCAGGCCGGAGACCGGGGCAATGCCGTCGACGGTGTCGGTGACGGTGTTCACGGCGTTCACGGACAGGCCGCCGGAGATGGCGTCGAGCTGGGCGTCAGCGATCTCGACGGTCTCAACCTGGGGGGTGGAGTTCATGGTGGAACTTCCCTTCATATGGATATCTCACAAGGGGGGAGCGGCCCCCTCTGGGGACAGATGACGGCCGCGACCGCGAGCGCCGGACATCCGTTTCCGAGTGCCCTGAGCGGCCCCCGCGGTGCGATGGATCAAAGCACGCCGCTGCTCCGCGCTTCCAATCAACCACCCCTCTCACCAGGCAACTTGCACCCCAACGGCACCGATCCGTGGAGATCCGGGCACCGCTTGGCGGCGAGTTCTTCACATGCGCCACGGCATCGGCGCATTCCGGCCCCCGCATCGCCGGGCGGCGAATCCGGCACTCCCGCCCCAAAGGCGTGACCGGCACGGCCGGGCTGTGGATAACCCTCCTTTCGGTGACCGGGTTGAGCAGTCGATGTGCAGATTCGCTGAAGCCGGGGTTTGACTCCGTGATCGCGACAGATCGTTTCCGGCCGGATACGGAGCGTTCCGTTCCGCCATGCCCGGGCGGCGTCCGGTGCTGAAAGGCCGTCATCCGGCCATGGCTCCCCGTGACCCGGCCTCTCCCGCCCTGTGGGAGAGGCGCAGATGAGCAGGGCGGTCCCGGGATCAGCGGTCGGCCTGCCCAGGGCGGGAGTTGGCTGATTCCGCGATGCGAAGGGATCACTTGCAATCGGAATTGAACGCCCCGTGCGGCACGTGCGTACCAACAGCCATCCAGGCGCCCCCCAGAAGCTGCCGGACGGCGGCACCTACTCCGTTCCCCAGGAGGAGAGAAGTTTGAGTCACAAGCGAATTCCGAAGCGCAAGGCCGCGATAGCGGCGGGCGGCGTGGTGGCGCTCGGCGCGGCCGCGATCCTGCTCCCCAACGCCAACGCCTCGCAGGACGGTTCGTCCGGCGACGCGGCTGCCGCGCCGAAGACCCTGAAGGCGGGCGACGCCTCGGATCTCGCCTCGCAGCTCTCCGGGCTCCTCGGTGAGGCGTTCGGCGGCTCCTACTACGACAGCGACAGCAAGCAGCTCGTCGTCAACGTCGTGCCGGGCGACGACAACAACGTGATCGTGCAGGCGAAGGCGGCCGGCGCGAAGGTCCGCGAGGTCGACAACAGCTGGTCGGAGCTCCAGGACGGCGCGTCGACGCTGAAGTCCGAGGCGACCATCGCGGGCACCTCGTGGTCGATCGACCCGCGCACCAACAAGCTCCTGGTGACCGCCGACAGCACCGTGACCGGTGCCAAGTGGGACAGACTGCAGAGCACCGTGCAGGAGCTCGGCTCCGGCATGGCCACGCTCAAGAAGTCCTCCGGCACCTTCAAGCCGTTCGTCTCCGGAGGCGACGCCATCTTCGCGGGCGGCTCGCGTTGTTCCCTCGGTTTCAACGTCACCGCGGGCGACGGGTCCCCGGCCTTCCTGACGGCCGGTCACTGCACCCTCGGGGGCAACGAGTGGTCCGACACCCAGGGCGGCCAGCCGATCGCCACGGTCGACCAGTCGACCTTCCCCGGCGACGGCGACTTCGCACTCGTGAAGTACGACGACCCGGCGACCCAGGCGCCCAGCGAGGTCAACACCGGAAACCAGACCGTGCCGATCACGGAGGCCGCTGAGGCCACCGTCGGGCAGCAGGTCTTCCGGATGGGCAGCACCACCGGGCTCAACGACGGCCAGGTGCTCGGCCTCGACGCCACGGTGAACTACCCGGAGGGCACGGTCACCGGCCTGATCCAGACCGACGTCTGCGCCGAGCCCGGCGACAGCGGCGGCTCGCTGTTCACCCAGGACGGTCTCGCCATCGGCCTGACCTCCGGCGGCAGCGGTGACTGCACGGCCGGCGGCGAGACGTTCTTCCAGCCGGTGACCACCGCCCTGGAGGCGGTCGGCGCGACCCTCGGCGCGGGCGGCGGTGCCGGTGCCGGTGCCGGTGCCGGTGACGAGGCCGGTGCGGGTGCGGGCCAGGAAGCCGGTGCGGGCGCCGGTGACGAGGCCGGTGCCGGTGACGAGGCGGGCGCGGGTGCCGGTGAGCAGGCCGGTGACGAGGCCGGTGCGGGTGCCGGTGAGCAGGCCGGTGGCGACGAAGCGGGTGCCGGAGCCGGTCAGGACGCGGGTGCCGGTCAGGGCGCGGGTCAGGGTGCCGAGGACAACTCCGGTCTGACCGAGTCCCGCTGACCCTCGAAGAGCCGTCGGCAACCGGTCCGACGCAGCCGGCCCGGGTCCGCCCCCTTCCTGGCGGAACCGGGCCGGCTCCCCTGCGCTGTGGACCGGTTGCCGACGCCCACCGGCCCTACCCGAGGGCCCTGATCAGCAACAGGGCGATGTCATCGAGCCGTTCCTCCCCGTCCGCGCGGTGCCGCTCCTGATGGACGAGGCTGTCGGCCAGTTCGTCCAGCGGCTGGTCCCCCGCGTCCGCCAGCCGCCGGCCCAGATCCGCGAGAGCCTCCTCGAAGTCGGTACCGGGGGACTCCACCAGCCCGTCGGTGTAGAGGACGAGCAGCGAACCGGGGGGCAGGGCGACCTCCGTCGTCGGGTACACCGCCGAGGCGTCGATGCCCAGCAGCGGACCGCCCGCCAGATCGAGGACCCGCACCCGCCCGTCCGGCCGTCTCAGCAGCGGCGGGGGATGGCCGGCCCGGGACATGACGGCCCGCCCGTGCTCCGGGTCCAGCCGCAGGTACAGGCAGCTGGCGAACAGGTCGGAACCGAGGTCGAGCAGCAGCCGGTTGGTGCTGCGCATGACCTCCTCGGGCGCCTGCCCCACGGTCGTGTAGGCCCGCACCGCGGTGCGGACCTGCCCCATCAGCCCGGCCGCCGTCACGTTGTGGCCCTGCACGTCACCGATCACCGCGGCAGCACGCCCCTGGGTGCCCACCAGGTCGTAGAAGTCGCCGCCGATGTCCATGCCCTGAGTGGCCGGAACATAGCGGCCGACCGCCTCGATGCCGGGCAGCGACGGCAGGGAGTGCGGCAGCAGCGCCTCCTGCAGGCCATGAGCGAGCCGGTGCTTGGCGTCGTACAGCAGCGCACGCTCCAGCGCCTGGGCGATCAGCCCGGCCATGCTCGTCATCACCGCCCGCTCCTCCGTGGGGAACGGGTGCGGCTCGGCGTAGGAGAGCACGCACGTCCCCACCGGGCGGCCCTGGGCGATCAGCGGCAGGAAGGCCCAGGCCGCGAACCCGTCCGGGGTCGCGAGCCGTGCCGGGTACAGGCGCTCCAGCTCTTCCTGCGACTCGAAGAACGCGGGCACGCCCGTCCGCAGCACCTGGGTGCCCGGTGTCGACTCGGTCAGGGGCATCCCGTCGAACCGTTCCACCACGTGCGGGTCCCGGTAGCCGCGGTGCCCGAGCACCCGCAGCCGCTTGGCCCGCGAGCCCAGCATCACCAGGGCCTGGCTGCCCACCGCCGGGGCGATCTCGTCCGCGACCAGCTGCACCACGTCCTGCACCCCCACCGCCTCGGTGAGCGCGCCGGCCAGGTCCAGCACCTGCGAGATGGTGACCAGCCGGGACGGTGCTCCGTCGGGCGGCGGTTCGGTCCGGTTCATCCGGGACACGGCCCTGGACCTGGTGATGCGGACGCTCAGGCCCGTCGTGCTCGGGTACAGCCGGAACGACAGCCATTCACCGGGCGGACGCAGCGCCACGAACGAGGTGACGTGCTGGCTCAGCAGCGCCGCCCGGTAGCGGTCCTCGTAGACCGGGTCGTTGAGCCAGGGCACCGACGCCCACAGCTGGGTGCCGAGCAGTCGGCTGACCGGGACGTTCAGCAGCTCGGCCGCCGCCGCGTTCACGAAGCCGACCCGGCCGTGCAGGTCCAGCGAGACCAGCCCGTAGGGCAGCCGGCTCACCATCCTGGCCGCCTCGACCGTGCCGAGTGTGCCGGCCATGCCGCCCACCAGGGGCGAGGCGAGCAGGTCGGTCTCGGGGTGCGGGGGGATGCTGTGCTCCGCGGCCCGCTCCAGCCGGACCGCCAGCCGGCCGCAGGCCGCGGTCAGGTGCTCGCGCTCGTGGTCGGACAGCTCCGCCGGATGCGCGCCCGGCCAGGTCACGAAGACCGCGCCGTAGACGGTCGCCTCCGTGGCGACCGGCACCGCGGCCAGGGCGAAGGGATAGGGCAGCACCACGGCGATCCGCGGATACAGGCGGGCCATCTGCTCCTCGCCGCCGACCCACACCAGCCGCCGCTCGCGCGCCGCGTCGGCGACCGGGATCGGCGCGCTCAGGCCCACCCGCTCCCAGGGCGCGGCGAACGCCCGCGGCAGACCGGCCATCACCGCCATCTCCAGTACGGGCTGGTCCGGTGCCATGAGGTACACCGCCCCGGAGTGGGCGTGCACCTCGTCCATCATCGAGGCCAGCGCCAGCGAGAGCAGGGGACGGCCGACCGGCGTCCTGGCGGCTGCCGGCGCCTGCGCGGACGACTGCCCGTCGGACACGCCGACCACCTCCTCGCACGGCCGCGCGACCGGGTCCAGGAACAAATCTCCCCCCTGGCGGCCCGTCCCGCACGACGAGCGGCTCGGCAACGGTGCCGGTTACCGTCGGTCACACGGCTGTCGGCCCCACAAGGGCGACTCTCGTACCCCGAGTGCCCCGCCCCATGCCCCCGTAGTCGAAGCGTCGGCGGGCGTACGGGCGCTGGGCGTGCGCCCCCGCGCCTCCTGATGGCCGGTTTCTCGTGTACACGCAGGGTCACGGTCGCGAACAATGGGGCACGCGCTCAACACGACGAGGGGGCGTACGGCGAGCGGAGGGGGTGGCAGTGATCCGGGTGCTTCTGGTCCACGACGAGTGTCTGGTGCGGTCGGTGCTGGCGGAGTGGCTGCGGCAGGAGTCCGACCTGGCGGTGCACGACACGTCGTGGCGCGGCGCGCCGGGCATGGTGCGGTCGGTTCGGCCGGACGTGTGCGCGGCGGACCTGGAGTGCGCGGACTCCTACGGCATCCCCCCGCTCGGCGAGCTGTGCCGGCCGGGGCCGGACCGCGTGCGCCCCCGATTACTCGTCCTCGCCACCGCGAACCGCCCGGGCCTGCTGAAACGGGCCGTCGAGGCGGGGGCGCTCGGGTACGTCGACAAGGAGGGGTCCCCGCAAAATCTGCTGCGCGGGATCCGTCGTGTCGCCGAGGGGGAACGTTTCGTCAACGACTCGCTCGGCTTCGGGTTCCTCAAGGCGGCCGAGATGCCGCTCACCCGAAGAGAGCTGAGCGTGCTGACCCTCGCGGCCGAGGGCGCCTCCATCGCGGAGATCGCCGGGAGCCTGCACCTGTCCCACGGGACGGTGCGCAACTACATGGCCGCCATCACCCGCAAGACCGGGGCCCGCAACCGCATCGACGCGATACGCATATCGCAGGGCCAGGGCTGGCTCTGACCCCCGGCCAGTGCCGGTGTCCAGCTCCTACCGGGCCAGTGCGGGAGTCCAGCTCCCGACGAGGTCCCGGTACGGCGCGGAGGACCGCAGCAGTTCCTCATGACCGCCGTACGCCGTGCTCCGGCCGTCCATCACCAGGACCCGGCCGGCGCGGCGGGCCGAGCTGATGCGGTGGGCCACCACCACCAGGGTCCCGCCGGGCCGCGCGGCGAACGCCCGCTCCGCACGCGCCTCCGTCTCCGGGTCCAGATGGCAGGTCGCCTCGTCCAGCAGGGCGAGCGGGGCGTACGAGAGATAGGCCCGGGTCAGTGCGACCAGCTGCCGTTCGCCGGCCGACAGCGCCGTGGGATCGACCCGGGCGCCGAGCCCTCCGAGCCGGTCCGCCAGGGGGGCGAGGCCGACCGCCTCGGCCGCGGCCAGCAGCTCCTCCTCGGGCACCGGGTCCTCACGCAGGTAGGCGAGGTTCTCGGCCAGCGTGCCGCCGAAAACGTACGCCTCCTGCGGGATGAGCACGCGAGCGGCCTGCGCCTCGGGGCCGGGCACGGGGTGTCCGCAGACCCTGACGGTGCCGTTCGAGGGCGTGAGCAGTCCTGCCACGAGCGCGGTGAGCGTGGACTTGCCGGTGCCACTGGGCCCCACGACGGCCAGGTGCGCGCCGGGCGGGAGAACGAGGTCGAGGTCGTGGACGACAGGCGCACTGGCGGGACCGTAGGCGAAGGTGACGGAGGCGAGGGAGACGGCCGGGGGCGGCTCCGCGGTGGCTTGGTTCCGCGGAGGGCGGGGGACCGGCACGCCGCGGCCGTCGTGCGCGGGGCGGGGGCTCGCGGTCCGGACCGCGACGGCCTCGCCACCCGGCGCCTCCTGCCGCCGCCCGGCGGGTGAAGGGGGCGCGGCGTGGTCGTCGGCGGTGTCCCCGCCGGCCAGTCTGCGCAGCACCACCGTCAGGCGGGATCCGCTCGTGCCCAGGCCGTGGATCAGGTTGCGCAGGGCAGGGAGCAGGGACTGGGTGACGTAGGCGAGGGCACCGACCAGGGCGCCCGTGCTGACACCCTGGGCCAGGAGCCAGGGGGCGGCGGCGAGCAGCAGCACGATCGGCAGCTGGCCGCCGATCGTCAGGGACGCCACCCGCAGCACGCCCCAGTGGGCGAGCGCGCGCGCCGCCCGCAGTTCCGCCTCGACGCGCTCCCCGGTGCCCGCGGCGATCTGCGCCTCGGCGCCGGTCGCCGTGATGTCGCGCAGGCCCGGGCAGACCGTGCCGAGATCACCGGCGAGGGCCTCGTCTGCGACCAGGAACGCCTCCTGCCGCCGGGCGAGGGGCCGCAGCGTCGCGGCGAACAACGCCATGCCGAGGGCCAAAGGCGGTCCCACGACCAGCAGGAGCGGCGGGGCGAGCGCGAACAGGCCCGCCAGGGCGCCGGCGGAGGTGAACACGAAGGAGCGGGAGACCATGACCAGTCCGGCGAAGGTGTCCCGGGCGATCTCCACCTGCTGGGTGAGCCCGGACAGCGAACCCGTGTCACCGCTGCGCACCCCGCGCGAGACCACCCGTTCCACGAGCCGGTCCCGGAGGGGTTCGACCAGGTCGGCCACGGCGGCGTAGACCCGGGCGGTCCCGAACGCGCCGAGCAGGACGCCCAGGCCGGTCACCGCCAGCCAGACCAGTCCCACGTCCGCGCGGCCGCGCAGGAACCCCTCGTCCAGGGCCCGGGCGGTGCCGTACCCGATGAGGAAGGTCTGCCCGGTCTCCAGCACGGACCAGACGGCGAGTCGCAGCAGTACCCGCCGCCGGGCCAGCAGGAAACGCAGGCCCCGGGCGGAAAGGCCGGTGGCGGACGTCACGAGCACACCCCGTCCCCGGCAGCAGCACCCGCGCATGCCCGGCCGCTCATGCCGTCACGTCCCTTTCCTTCTCCATCCCGTCACGGGTGTCCGGAACCGGCGGTGAACCGCCGTCGTCCGCGGGGGAGCCGACCGCGTCCGGCCCCTCCGCGAACACCGCCCGGTACTCCGCCAGCCGCCACAGCTCCTCGTGCCGCCCCACCGCCCGCACCCGCCCGTCGTCCAGCCACGCCACCGCGTCGGCGCACGCGGCCGTCGCGCCGCGGTGGGCGACCAGGAGCCGGGTGCCGCCCGGGCCGTCGCCGAAGAGGGCGTCGGTGATATGGCGTTCCGTCACCGTGTCGAGGCTGGAGAGGGCGTCGTCGAGGATCAGCAGGCGCCCACCGTGCGCGAACGCCCGGGCGAGTCCCAGCCGTTGGGACTCACCGCCGGAGCGCGGGGCGTCGGCGACGGCCGTGCCGTATTCGTCCGGGAGGCGGCGCACGAAGTCGTCGGCGAGGGCCCGGCGGGCCGCCTCCCGGATCCGGCCGGGGGAGGGGGACGGCAGGCCGAGGCCGATCGCCTGCTCCACCGTGCCGCCGAGCAGGACGGGGCGGGCGAAGGCGTAGCCGACGGCGCCGCGCAGGTCGTCGTGCGGCAGCTCGCGCAGCGGCACACCGTCGAGGAGCACCTCGCCGCCGTCCGGGTCGGCCAGCCGTCCGGCGAGCGCGGCCAGCAGCGACTTGCCGGAGCCGGACCGGCCGACCACCGCCAGCGTCGTGCCGCCCGGCACGTCGAGGTCCACCCCGTCGAGCACGGTGCGTCCGCCGCGCCGGGCCGTCACCCCGCGCAGCTCCAGCCGCCCGGGCCCCTCGGGCAGTCCGCGGGCGCCGTACGTGGTGGCCGGCTCGGTCTCGACCTCGCCCAGGCGCCGGGCCGCGGCCCGGGCCCGGGCCAGGCCCGCGAGCCGGCCGACCAGCACACCGACGCCCGTCGCGAGCACCGCGTACCGGGAGGCCGCGAGCACCTCGCCCACCGACAGCCGGTCCCGGCTGACCAGAACCCCGGCCACGGCGACGACCGCGAGCTGCAGCAGTGGCGCCACGGCGACCGCCCGGGCCGCGGCCCGCCCCTGCACCCGCCACATGCGGTGCCCGGCCCGGGACAGATCGGGCAGCGGCCGCAGCACACGGGCCGTCTCCCGGCGCTCCGTGCCGGCCGCCCGGACGGTGCGAACCCCTTCGACGGCCTCCGCCAGCGCGGCCGCGATCCGGCCCTGCGCCTGCTGATAGCGCGCCGCGCTCTCGGAGGTGTCCCGCGAGACGGCACGCAGGAGGAGGGCCAGCACGGGGGCCCCGACGAGGAACACCGCCGCGAGCCACCAGTCGATCACCGCCAGCGCGACGACCCCGCCCACGGGACCGGCGAGCGCGGCCAGCAGCGCGGCGCGGGCCGCCGGAGTGGTGCCCGCCTCGGCGGCGTTGCCCACCAGGCGCGCGACGAGGTCACCCGAGCCGAAGCGGTCCGCGGCGCGCGGGCCGACGCCGAGGACGTGCCCGGTCAGCCGGCGGCGCAGCCATGCCGTGGTACGGGCATCGACGGTGCCGGTGAGGACGGTCTGGGCCGCGTCGAGCAGCCCGAGCAGCAGGACGAGGCCGGCACAGCACAGCACCCAGCGGGTCGCCGGGGCCTGCGCCAGCACAAGATCGAGGGCCCGGCCGAGTGCGGCCGGAAGCAGCAGTTCGCCACCCGTCGCGGCGATGCTCACCAGGCACAGCGCCACGCAGCGGGACCCGCTGTGCCCGGTGGCCGTGCGCAGCAGCGTGCGCGCGTGTCCGGTCGCCGGGTCGTCGTCGCCGCGCGAGGTCATACAGGCCTTTCCTGGAACGGGAAGGACCCCGGGCGGCCCCTCCCCGAAGGGAGGGAGCCGCCCGGAGCCAGCAGACCGTGGATCAGAGACAGAGCAGAACGCTCGCGGCGCTGATGCAGGAGAGCAGGCTCACCGTGCTGTTGCCGCCGCCGGTCATGCGCTCGTCGGACTCGATGGTCTGCAGGTCGAGAAGTGCCATGGTGTGTCCTTCCATTGGGTGTCCGTCCGTGGTCATCCGTGGGGACGGGGTGGTGTCACGACTCCGCGGGATCGCGGAACCGCGTCATTGGGGCCGCCTGCCGGGCGGCGGGAGGAACGGCAGGTGGGCGCCGGTCGCCGGGTCGAGGGCCGCGCCGAGCGCCAGCAGGCACCCTGCCGTTCCGGTGGCGAGGTCCATGGAGAGCCGCATCATCTGGTGTCCGGGAAAGGCCAGTTGACCCTGGTAGGCCATCGCGAACCAGCCGAGCCCGGAGATCTGCGCGGCCAGCCGGTCCTCGGTCGCGCCCGGTGTGGTCGTGCGGCTGAGGTGCAGGATCATTCCGGCGCGGCCCTGGAAGAGTCCGGGCTGCGCGTAGAAGCGGGAGGTGGCCGCGGTGAGCACCCCGGAACGGGCCGCTCCGAACTCCCCGGCGAGAGCGGGGGAGTGGGCCACGAGGTCGTCGAGGACCATGCCGAGGCCCGCGCTGCCGTCGCCGAGGTAGGGCAGGGTCCGCCAGCCCTCGTCGACCTCCAGCGACCCGTTCTCGCGGGTCACGCAGGACGCCAGGTCCCGGCGCAGGGCCACGGCCGCCGCCTCCAGCCAGGCCTGCTCACCGGTCCACTCGTACTGCCGCAGCATGAGCAGGGCGGCACCGCTCGCGCCGCGCAGCAGTCCGGCGCGCGGCCGGGACGTCGCCGGGACCGGCTCGGTGAGGCGCTGGACGAGGATCCGCGCGGCCTCGTGCGCCCGCTCGCCCAGCTCGGCCTCACCGGTCGTACGGGCCAGCTGCCCGAGGACCAGGCCCAGCCCGGCCAGTCCGCCGTGCAGGTCGGAGGAGAGGTTCTGCCACCGTTCGGCGAGGATGCCCTCGACCAGGTCCAGCGCCCGCTGCCGGTGCCCCAGCCGGTCGAGAACCAGGGCGACGCCCGCGAGCCCGTCGTACAGGCCGAGCGGGGTGCCGACCGGGGCCGGTGCCGTGCGGTCCAGCAGCCAGCGCTCGCCCTCCTCGTACCGCTCGGCGCCGGCCGCGTCCAGCGCGAACAGCACCCCCGCGGCGCCGTGCGCGAGTCCGAGCCCGCCGCCGTCGGAGAACTGGGCGACGTCGCCGGGGAAGAGCCGGTCGTCGCGCTCCGGGGTGGCCGAGGCGAGCAGGGCCTTGACCATCGAGTCGCGGCTGTAGGGCCAGTCGCCCGGATCCACCGGCGCGGAGGGGGCGGCCGACGTCCGGCCGGACACCTCGCGGGTGATCTCGGAGACCGCCTGGTCGAGGAACTCCCGCGGTACGTCCGGGAACTGCTGCGAGATCACCTCGGCCAGATGCGCCGCCTTGCCGCGGTCGACCACGAACAACGTGGTCACCGGCAGGAACAGGGCTAGCCGCAGACAGGCCAGCGCGTACCGGTCGATGTCGGCGCCCCGGCGGTCCGGCGGCGCGAAGAACCCGGGATGGGCGACGACCTGACGGCCGTTCTCCTCTGCCGGGGCCGCGGCCTCGAAGTCGAGGAGGAACACCGTCTCCTCGTCCGGGGCGACCATGATGTTGAAGACGTGCAGGTCGTTGAAGACGATGCCCCGGGCGTGCACCGCCGCCACGGCCTCCTCCACCCTGCGGTGGATGCGCAGCGCCCACGCCGTGTAGGAGGCGACGGCCTCCGCGTCCGGGTCCTGGGTGAGCAGCGGGTGCCGCTCGGCGAAGAAGGAGTTGAGCGGGCGGCCCTCCAGGAAGTCCATCACCAGGAAGCGGTGCCCGCCGAGTTCGAACCAGTCGCGCACCTCCGGGACCACGCCGGTGCCCGCGACCTGCTCCAGAGCCCGCTTCTCCCGCTCCAGCCGGGCGATGGCGTCGGCGCCGTCCGAGGCGAGCCCCGCGTGCGGCCGGCCCTCCTTGAGGACGACCTTGCGTCCGTCACGGGTGTCGGTGCCCGCGTACACCCCGCCGCCGTTGGAGAAGTGCAGCGCCTTCTCGATGCGGTAGGGAAGTTCGCCCGTCGTCGTGTTGTTCCGCGCGTCGAGATGCGGCTTGAGGAACGCCGGCAGCGTTACCCACTCGGGCACCTGGAAGGACGGCGACCGCCGGTCCGGCACCAGCCGCCCCTCACCGTCGCGCACCGCCGGCACCAGCGAGCCCCGCTGGTCCACGACGAACGCCCGTGCGAAGGCGCCGTAGCGGACGTACAGGGGCCCTTCGCCCCAGCGCAGGTCGGTGAGGATGTACGGCCCCTCGAACCCTTCCAGCAGGGCGCCCAGCTCGCGCAGCACCTGGTGCAGCTGCTCCTCGTCGGCCGGGTAGACGGTGACGAACTTGCCGCTGCCGTCGCGCGGCGCGTACTTGGTGTTGCGCAGGTGGAGCAGGTGCGGTCCCGGCACGAACTTGAAGGGGACGCGCCGCTCGACGCAGTAGTCCCACACGATCCGGGCGACGTCCTCCGCGTTCGCCCGGGTCGCCGAGGCGTGGATCTTCCACCCCTGGGCCGGGCCCTGCAGCGGTTCGCCGTCCGGGCCGAGCGGCGTCATCGTCTGCCAGTCGCCGATCCGGGCCGACTCCCAGCCCTCGGGCAGCGGCCGGCGGGCCGTCTCGTAGAGGTGGGCGGCCGTCCCTTGCGCGCCCCGCGCCAGCCGGTCCGGCGTCTCGTAGAAGTGCCGGTCGGCCAGCGCGTACACCTCGTACCGCTTGTCCATGCGTCCCCCTCCTGACGAGCACCGAGCTTTCCAGCCACCCGACGGGCACGCACAGTCACGCCTGTCACGAGAACACCGTGCGGAACGCATGCGTTAAGACATGTTCGGTTTCATTCGAGCGCCGTCGGCGGAGGCGGGGCACCGAACGCCCACAGGGGCTGCGTAGGTGTCTCATAAGCGCTGTAATGGCCAACGTGGTCAGTCAGGGCGCCCAGGAGCGCGGAACGCGAACGCTGCGTGCCGAAGGTGCCCTCAGGGCGATCGCGATCGATCAGGACTCGCCCGAACGGCTGCGTCGCGTCCTCGAACAGGCACTGGTCTTCGCCGGCGCGGCGCTGGCCGCCGTCTACGCGCCCAGCGAGGACGGCGAGCTGCTGTGCCTGATGGAGTCGGCCGGGGTTCCGAGGACCCTGTACGGGCTGCGCGACAGCTACCCGCGCGCCGGGCGGTCCCCCGTCGCCGAGGCGCACCGCCGCGGACGGCCGGTGTCGCTGGGCCCGGCGGAGCTCGCCGAGCACGCCCAGGCCCGGCGTGTGCCCTCCCGGGACTTCTTCCTGACGGCCCTGCCCGTCCAGGGGGACGGTGGCTGCCTGCTGGCCGTCAGCGAGCGCCCCGGGGGGTTCGCCGCCGACGACCTCAGGTGCCTGGAGCTCGTCTCCGACGCGGTCGCCTTCACCGCCCCGGCCGCACCCGCCGAGGCCGGCGAGCTGCCACCGAGCGCCTTCACCCTCGCCATGGACACCGGCCGCGTCCGGGTCGGCGACGACCTGCTGGACCTGTTCGGCCTGGACCCGGTGGAGTTCGACGGCCGGGTCGAGACACTGCTCAGCCTGACCGTCCCCGAGGACCTGCCGTCGCTGATGTCCGTGGTGGAGGCGGACCACATGTCGATCGGCGACCGCGAGCTGGAGTTCCGGGTGCTCCAGCCCGCCGGCCCCCCGAAGTGGCTCCGGCTGCGCGGACGGCTGCTGCCCGGCGGCGAGGGCCGCCCGGCACGGCTCGTCGGCACGGTCGTCGACGTCTCCACGCTGCGCTCCGACGTCACCGACGTGGCCAGGGTCCAGCGTCTGGCCGCCGCGCTGGCCACCGCCGTCACCGTCCGCGACGTCGGCAAGGCCGTGGTCGCCGCGCTGCGCGGGCCCCTGCGCGCCGACCGGATCGCCTTGGCCGAGCTGGAGAGCGATCGGCTCGTCGTCACCGTGCTCGACCCGCCCGAACCCGAGGCCTGGCCCGAGCTGTGGCGGTCGGAGTGGCGCACCGAATGGCCCGACGCGCCGGTACGCGCGATGCCCACCCTCGCCGCGGCACTGCGCGAGGGCCGGGCCCGCATCTGGCCCGCCGGCAGCCCCCTGGAGCGCGCCCTGGCCGAAGTGGGCCCCGGCGGTCTCGCCGTCCTGCCGCTGCCCGCCGGGAACCGCATGGCCGGAGCCTGCCTGATCGGCTGGGACACCCCGCACGACTTCGGCACCGACGAACGCGCCCTGCTCACCGCCTGCGCCGGACTCGCCGGACAAGCCCTGGTCCGGGCCCGGGCCTTCGACGCCGAACACGAACTCGTCGGCATGCTCCAGCGCCAGCTGCTGCCGCGCAGCCTGCCCCCGCTGCCGGGCGCGGTGGCCGTCGCCCGCTACCTGCCCAGCACGGCCGGGCTCGAACTGGGCGGCGACTGGTACGACGTCATCCCGCTGCCCGACCACCACGTCGCCCTCGTCATCGGCGACGTCCAGGGCCACAGCGCCGGCGCCGCCACCCTCATGGGCCAGATGCGCACCGCACTGCGCGCCTACGCCGTCGAGGGCCACCCCCCGGACGTGGTCGTCGCGCACGCCAACCGGCTGCTGACGGACATGGAGAGCGACCTCTTCGCCACCTGCTGCTACGTCGACGTCGACCTGGAGGAGGGCGCCGCCTGGTGCGTGCGGGCCGGGCACCTGCCGCCGGTGCTGCGCTACCCGGACGGCCGGACCGAGATCGCGGAGGCCGAGGGCGGTCCGCCCCTCGGCGTGGTCACCCGGGCCGACTTCCCCATGAGCCCGCTGCGGCTCCCGCCCGGCACCCTGATCACCCTGGCCACGGACGGGCTCGTGGAGACGCCCGACTCCGACATCGACGAAGGCATGGACCACCTCGCCGGGCGACTCGCGGACGCCGACCCCGCCGACCTGGGGCTGGTCGCCGACGCCCTCCTGGGCGACGCCCCGCGCAGCGACGACGTCGCCCTGCTCCTGTTGCGCTATGACGGCATGGCCCTGCGCCCGCTGCGGGAGAGCTGGACGGTCTGGCGGGTGCCGCAGGCCGTCGGGCACGCGCGCCGCTTCGCCCGGCGCACCCTGCGCTCCTGGGGCGTCACCGCCGAGTACGACGCCGTCCTGCTCGTCGTCTCCGAACTCGTCACCAACGCCCTGGTGCACACCGACGGCAAGGTCCGCATGGACCTCACCCTCATCGGCAACCGTCTGCGCGTCGCCGTGGCCGACGCCTCCCCCCGCTCGCCGGTCAGACCGGCCAGCATCGGCTGGGAGGCCACCGGCGGCCGCGGCATCCTCCTCGTCGAGGCCCTGGCGGCGACCTGGGGCACCCTGCCGGTCAGCGGCGGCAAGCAGGTGTGGGCTGAGCTGCTGCTGGGGCGCTGAGCACCCGTCCGGCGCGGGCGGGCGCCCGGCTCAGCCCAGCCGCTTCAGCAGCTCCTGAGCCAGCGGGGCCGACGACGCGGGGTTCTGGCCCGTGACCAGATTGCGGTCGGTGACCACGTGCGGGGCCCACGGCTCACCGGCCCGCACCGTCACTCCGGCCTCGGTGAGACGGTCCTGGAGCAGCCAGGCGGCCCGGTCGGCGAGACCGCCCTGGATCTCCTCGGCGTTGGTGAACGCCGCGACCTCGTAGCCCGCGAAGATGTTGTGGCCGTCGGCACCGACAGCGGCCAGCAGCGCGGCCGGGCCGTGGCAGACGACACCGAGCGGCCTGCCGGACTCCAGGGCCCGGGCGAGCAGCCGGCCGGAGTCGGCGTTCACGGCGAGGTCCTCCATCGGGCCGTGGCCACCGGGGTAGAAGACGGCCGCGTAGTCCTCCAGCCGGACGTCCTCGAGCCGCACGGGGCGCCGCAGCTCGGTGAAGGACTCCAGCGCCTTCGCGATCCGGTCGGCGTTCTCCTGGCCCCCGTTCACCTCGGGCGCCAGGGACGCCCGGTCGACGGTGGGCTCGACACCGCCGGGGGTGGCCACGACGATCTCGTGGCCGGCGGCCCGGAACGCCTCGTAGGGGGCGACGGCCTCCTCGGCCCAGAAGCCGGTGGGGTGGCCGGTGCCGTCGGTCAGGGTCCAGGTGTCGGCGCCGGTGACGACGAAGAGGATCTTCGACATGGTGATGCATCTCCAGGAGACGGGCCGCGGTCGCACGGTGCGGCGATGACTCGGACGTTGACGACCGTAGGCGCCCGGGCCCCACGTTTTCCAATGGACGATCCGATGGCAGCCATAGGTTCTCCGATGGCGGGGCGCGCTAGGGTCGGACCGTGTGAGGCCCACCGACCCCCTCGGCACGACCGGCACCCCCGCGCAGCCGGACCTCAACCTGCTGCGCACCTTCCTGGCCGTCTACCGGTCCGGCTCCTTCACGGCCGCCGCCCAGCTGCTCGGCCTGTCCCAGCCGACCGTCACCGCACAGATCCGCTCGCTGGAGCGGCAGACCCGACGGGAGCTGTTCGAGCGGCTGCCGCGCGGCGTCGCCCCCACCGCCGTGGCCCACGAACTCGCCGCTCGCGTGGCGGCCCCCCTCGACGCCCTCGCGGCGGTCACCGGGCACGGGCCCCGGGCGGAGGCGCACGCCGAGCCGGTCCACCTGGCCGGACCCGCCGAGCTGCTCTCCACCCGGGCCCTGCCCGCCCTCGCCCCGCTGGTCACCGAAGGCGTACGGCTGCGCGTCTCGACGGGACTGACCGATCCGCTGCTCGACGAGCTGCGCGCCGGCCGCCACGACCTGGTGATCGCCACCACCCGGCCCCGCGGCCGCACCCTGTCCGCGGTGCCGCTGACGGACGAGGAGTTCGTCCTGGTCGCCGCGCCCGTCTGGGCCGACCGCGCGGCGGAGCGCCCGGCCGCCGAGACACCCGCCGCGTTGCACGACATCCCGCTGATCGCGTACGCCGAGGACCTGCCCATCGTGCGCCGTTACTGGCGGCACGTCTTCGGCCGCCGCCTGAACTGCCGCGCCGCCGTCTCGGTACCGGATCTGAGGGCCGTCCTGGCCCTGGTCACGGCCGGGGCCGGCTTCAGCGTGCTGCCGCGCTACCTGTGCGCCGGGGAACTGGCGTCCGGTGCCCTGGTCCTCCTCGCCACCCCCGAGGACACGCCGATCAACACCGGCTTCCTGGTCCAGCGGCCGGGCACCTCGGACAACCCGCACGTCACCCTTGTGCGCGACCGGCTGCTGGAGGCCGGCCGCACCTGGTGATGCCGCGGGACGAGCGGGTACCCGGCGTGGCGCAGGACGGAGAGACCGCCACGAGCCGAAGGAAAAGGAAGAGACACATCATGGCTCAGCATGTCCGCGACATCATGACCGGCGATCCGGTCACCGTCGAGCCACAGACCTCCGTCGCCGAGGTGGCGCGCATCATGCGCGACGAGGACCTCGGGGCCGTCCTGGTGACGGACGGCGATCACCTCCGAGGCCTGGTCACCGACCGCGACCTCGTGGTGCGGTCGGTCAGCAAGGGCGGCGACCCGGAGCGGATCAGCGTGGCCGGCGCGTGCAGCGACGAGCTGGTCACCGTCAGTCCCGACGAGGACCTGACCCAGGCGGTGGAGCTGATGCGCGAGCACTCCGTGCGCCGCATCCCGGTCGTCGACCACGGGCACCCCGTGGGCATCGTCTCCTTGGGAGACATGGCCATGGAGCGCGACCCCGAGTCCGCGCTCGGCGACATCAGTGCCGCGCGCCCCAACGCCTGACAGGGCATCCCGTCGCACGGTCCCGCGCCCCCGAGGGGACGCGGGACCGTTGCGTCTGCCTGAACGCCGGACGGGAGAGGAGTTCCGACGCCGCCGCACAGGTGTTCCGCGCCGGGTTTGTTCGGTTTTTTGCCGGGCACTCGAACAAGAGCGGAATCAGAAGGAAGATGATGAGTCGTGGAGTCCATGGACACCAGTGAGAAGTCCGTCGTCCGTCAATACGAGACCGGCTGGTCGAAGGCACGCCGTCTGCGCGGAAAGGCCGCGCTGAGGACCTGCCTCCCCGCCGTGGGGGACCGGGGAACCCCCGGCACGATGCGCTCCGGGTCGGAGTGGAACATCGTCCGCGGTGAGGACTGACTCCCCCTGAACCCGTCCCACGGGGCCGCGCGGTGACGATCCGAGCAACTCCGAGCATGACGATTCGAGCAACTCCGCGCGTCGGCAACCAAAAGAAGTGATGTTCACAACCGCCGGTTCACGACTAAGGTGAACCGAATGAAGGCTCTCGTGCTGTCCGGCGGCGCAGGAACACGACTGAGGCCGATCACGCACACGTCGGCCAAA
The DNA here is from genome assembly GCF_001280065.1 of Streptomyces sp. NRRL B-1140. Lineage (GTDB taxonomy): Bacteria > Actinomycetota > Actinomycetes > Streptomycetales > Streptomycetaceae > Streptomyces. The sequence continues at coordinate 164,487 of NZ_LGEA01000114.1, read as the reverse complement.
CAACTCGTCCCCGTGGCCAACAAGCCTGTGCTGTTCTACGGGTTGGAGTCGCTCGCCGACGCCGGCATCACCGAAGTGGGCATGATCGTCGGGGAGACGGCCGCGGAGATCGAGGAAGCGGTCGGGGACGGGTCGAAGTTCGGTCTGGACGTCACCTACATCCCTCAGGAGCGCCCTCTCGGGCTGGCGCACGCGGTGCTGATCGCCCGGGACTACCTCGGTGACGACGACTTCGTGATGTACCTCGGTGACAACTTCATCGTCGGCGGTATCACCGGTCTCGTCGAGGAGTTCCGCGAGAACCGGCCCGACGCCCAGATCCTCCTCACCCGCGTTGCCGACCCGCGCGCCTTCGGAGTCGCCGAACTCGACCCGTCCGGCCAGGTCATCGGCCTCGAGGAGAAGCCCGACCAGCCCAAGAGCGATCTTGCGCTGGTCGGCGTCTACATGTTCACGCCCCTCATCCACGAGGCGGTGCGCGCCATCGAACCGTCCTGGCGTGGCGAACTGGAGATCACCCACGCCATCCAGCACCTGATCGACACCCGTGCCGACGTGCGCTCCACGGTCATCAAGGGCTACTGGAAGGACACCGGCAACGTCGGCGACATGCTCGAGGTGAACCGCACGGTCCTGGAGGTCGTGGAACGCCGCATCGACGGCGACGTGGACGACGACTCGGAGACCGTCGGGCGCGTGGTCGTCGAGGAGGGCGCGCGGATCGTGGGCTCCCGTATCGTCGGGCCGGTCGTCATCGGTTCGGGCACCGTCGTCAGCAACTCCTACGTCGGTCCCTTCACCTCCGTCGCCGAGAACTGCCGGATCACCGACAGCGAGCTGGAGTTCTCGATCGTCCTGCGGGACTCCTCGATCCAGGGCGTCGGCCGGATCGAGTCCTCGCTGATCGGCCGGCACGTCGAGGTGACCCCCGCCCCCAGCGTCCCCAGCGCCCACCGCCTCGTCCTCGGAGACCACAGCAAGGTGCAGATCACTTCATGAACCTCCTCGTCACCGGCGCCGCCGGGTTCATCGGCTCCCGCTACGTCCGCGCCCTGCTCGCCTCGGACGCGCCCGACGCGCCGCGCATCACCGTGCTGGACAAGCTCACCTACGCCGGCACGCTCGACAACCTCGAACTGACCCACCCTCGACTGGAGTTCGTGCAGGGCGACATCTGCGACGCCGAACTGGTCGACAAGCTGACGGCCGCCGCGGACCAGGTCGTGCACTTCGCCGCCGAGTCCCATGTGGACCGCTCCATCAGTGGCGCCGCCGACTTCGTCCGCACCAACGTCCTCGGCACCCAGACCCTGCTGGACGCCGCCCTGCGCCACGGGGTGGGCCCCTTCGTGCACGTCTCCACCGACGAGGTCTACGGCTCCATCGACTCCGGCTCCTGGCCCGAGGACCACCCGCTCCGGCCGAACTCCCCGTACTCGGCCTCCAAGGCCTCCTCCGACCTGCTCGCCCTGGCCTACCATCGCACCCACGGCCTGGACGTGCGTGTCACGCGCTGCTCCAACAACTACGGCCCGCACCAGTTCCCCGAGAAGGTCATCCCGCTGTTCGTCACCAACCTCCTCGACGGCCACACGGTGCCGCTGTACGGCGAGGGCCGCAACGTCCGCGACTGGCTGCACGTGGACGACCACTGCCAGGGCGTCGACCTCGCCCGCACCAAGGGCAGGCCCGGCGAGGTCTACAACATCGGCGGCGGCACCGAACTCACCAACAAGGAGCTCACCGGCCTGCTCCTGGAAGCCTGCGGCGCCGACTGGGACCGGGTGGAGTACGTCGAGGACCGCAAGGGCCACGACCTGCGCTACTCCGTCGACTGCAGCAAGGCCCGCGACGAACTGGGCTACCGCCCCCGCCACGACTTCACCACCGGCCTCGCCGAGACCGTCGCCTGGTACCGCGACAACCGCGCCTGGTGGGAGCCCCTGAAGCGGCGCGTGGCCCAGGAGCGGGCATGAGGTGGCTGATCACCGGCGCGGGCGGAATGCTCGGCCGTGACGTCGTCGGGGAACTGACGAGCCGCGGCGAGAGCGTTGTCGGCCTCGACCGCACCGCCCTGGACATCACGGACCCCGCGGCCGTCGACGCGGCCGTACGGCAGCACCGCCCCGACCTCGTCGTGAACTGCGCGGCCTACACGGCCGTCGACGACGCCGAGACCGACGAGGCCCGCGCCCTTGCGATCAACGGCGACGGCCCGCGCCTGCTGGCCCGCTCCTGCGCCGCGCACTCCGCCCGCCTGATCCACGTCTCCACGGACTACGTCTTCTCCGGCGAGGCCCGCACCACCCCCTACCCGGAGGACCACCCGACCGGCCCGCGCACCGCCTACGGCCGCACCAAGCTGGCCGGGGAGCGGGCCGTCCTGGAAGAACTCCCCGGCGCGAGCGCGATCGTGCGCACGGCATGGCTGTACGGCGTCCACGGCGCCAACTTCGTCCGGACCATGATCGGACTGGAGGCCCGCCGGGACACCCTCGACGTCGTCGACGACCAGCGCGGCCAGCCCACCTGGAGCGCGGATGTCGCCGAGCGGATCGCCGGCCTCGGCCCCCTGCTCGGCCCCGAGGCGCACGGTGTCTTCCACGCGACCAGCTCCGGCGAGGCCACCTGGTACGACCTCGCCCGCGAGGTGTTCTCCCTCATCGGCGCCGACCCGGACCGGGTGCGCCCCACCAGCAGCACGGCCTTCCCCCGGCCGGCGCCCCGCCCGGCGTACAGCGCACTCGCCCACGGACGGTGGCAGGCGATAGGCATGCCGCCCCCACGCGACTGGCGCTCCGCCCTGCACGAAGCACTGCCCCGTATCCGCAAGGAAGGTCTTCCTCGTGAAACGCCATGAGTTCCTCCGGGAACTGCACAAGGTCAGCGCCAATCGCAACTACCTGGAGATCGGCGTCAACGACGGGCGCAGCCTGACGCTGTCCCGGGTCCCCAGCATCGCGATCGACCCCGCCTTCAAAGTGGTCTCGGAGCTGCGGTGCGACGTCCACCTGGTGAAGGCCACCAGCGACGACTTCTTCGCGCGTGAGAATCCGCTCCAGCACCTCAAGGGCGGCCGTCACCCGCTGCGCAACCTGCGCCGCGGCCGCAGCCCGATCGGCTACTGGCGCAAGACGACGCTGGACCTGTCGTTCATCGACGGCATGCACCTGTTCGAGTTCGCGCTGCGCGACTTCATGAACGTCGAGAAGTACTCGGACTGGGGCAGTGTGATCGTCCTGGACGACATGCTGCCGCGCAGTGTGGACGAGGCGGCCCGGGACCGGCACACCAACGCCTGGACCGGCGACGTCTTCAAGATCACCGAGGTGCTGGCGCGCTACCGCCCCGACCTGGTCACCGTGCAGGTGGACACCGCGCCCACCGGCCAGCTGGTCGTCTTCGGCGCCGACCCGAACAACCGGGTCCTGCACGAGAAGTACGACGAGATCATGGCCGAGTACAAGATCCCCGACCCGCAGAAGGTTCCCGAGGCGATCCTGGAACGAGCCGGAGCGGTCAGTCCCGAGACCCTCCTGGAAGCGGGCTTCTGGCGGCCCCTCACCCAGGCCCGCAACCGCGGCCTGCCCCGCTCCGTCGGCTGGGAGCCCCTGCGCAAGGCCCTGCAGCAGGTCGGCGTCAGCCGCTGAGACGACGGCGTTCCCCGCCGGGCAGGACACAGGCCCGGACGCTGCACGCGTCCGGGCCTGCGGTGTGTCGGTGCTCCGGCTGCCTCAGCCGTCGGCCGGTGTATCCGGCCCGCCCCGCAGTCGCGCGTAGTACGCCCGGCAGGACTCGTACGCCGGCAGCAGCCCCCGCCGCTCCGCCTCGGCCAGGGTCGGGGCCTGTTCGTCCTTGGGGGAGAGGAGCGGCGTGATGCCCTCGGGCCACTCGATGCCCAGGGCCGGGTCGAGCGGGTGGATGCCGTGTTCGCGGCCCGGAGCGTAGCCCTCCGAGCACAGGTAGACCACCGTCGCGTCGTCCGTGAGGGCCATGAAGGCGTGCCCGAGGCCCTCCGCGAGAAAGACCGCGTGGCGCGTGTCGTCGTCGAGCCGTACGGCCTCCCACTTCCCGTAGGTGGGGGAGCCCACGCGGATGTCGATCACCACGTCCAGGACGGCACCGCGTACACAGGTGACGTACTTGGCCTGGCCGGGCGGCACGTCGGCGAAGTGCACGCCCCGCAGCACGCCCCGCCGCGAGACCGAGCAGTTCGCCTGGGCCAGGGACAGGTCGTACCCCGTCGCCTCACGGAACTCCGCACCGCGGTACCACTCGTGGAAGCTGCCCCGGTCGTCCGGGAAGATCTTGGGTTCCAGGACCCAGGCACCCGCTATGTCCAGGGGTCGCATGCCGTCACCGCCCTCCGTTCCTGATACGGGAATTCACCTTCCGGCGCGCGGCGCCGAGCACCCGGCGCGCGCGCCGGGCCAGCCGCAGCGCGACACCGGGCCCCGGCGCCGGCGTCACCAGCACGCTCCCGCCTCCGGCCCGCAGCGCGAACGGCAGGCCGGCGAAGCGCGCCCCCTCGGCGTCGGGGTTCAGGCACACGGCCACCCGCCAGACGTCATCCGAGAGGTCCTCGGCGGGCAGGTCGGCCGCCAGCACCGAGCCCGGCAGGTCCGCGTGGGGGGAGAGGGTGCCGGATGTCTCCAGGATCCGAGTGGAGGAGACGAACCTCAGCCGCACCGTCCTGTCACCCGTGACGTACACCGGAAGCACGACACGGAACCGGCCGTCGGAGACGGTGACGTCCCCCAGTTGCACCCGGCCCAGCCCGAGCCGCTTGCTGCGGGGGCGGATTTCCAGGGAGAGGTTGCCGTGCGGCTCGGTCCAATAGGGCAGGACCGGGCGGGCACCGACCAGGCCCACTTCCGGCGTGGGCCGGTCCTCGCGCGGCACCGGGCCCAGTCGGCACTCCTTGGTCCAGCCGCCCGACTTCACCCGGACGAGCGCGTCCCAGACGCCGTCGCGGGGCAGGGCGGCCGGGTCGACGGTGGCGGTCGCCCGCAGCACCAGCCGGACCTCCTCGCCGTCCCCGGCCGGCACGGTCTCGCCCGTGCACTCCACCGGCTGGAAGTACTGCGCCGCGCTGGAGCGCTCCCGCAGCAGCAGGTCGGCCGTGGCCTGCCCGAACCGGGCGGCGGTCTCCGAGGCCACCCACCGCACCGCCTCGGACACGTCCTTGGGCACGTCGGTGAGCGGCGTGGCCTCGGCGCCTGCGGGGAACGCCATCGGCTCGTCGCCGGACAGGTACTCGGCCGTGAAGGCGATACGGAGCCGGCCGTCACGCCACTCGATGTCCCCGGGGGCCGCCGCGGGGGCGACGCCCGCCTCCCACTCCGCGAACGCCACGACGTCGTCGTAGCGGTCGGCGGCCGTCAGCGCGGCGATGACCTGCTGCGTCGGCTGCAGTCCGGCGGCGACACCGGGCCCGAAGCGTTCGACGACGACCTCGTGGATCTCCCGGAACAGTTCCCTGCGGTAGTCGTCCGGCAGGCTCAGCAGGCGTCGCGCCCGCAGCCGCTCCACCATCTCCACGCGCAGCCAGCGCCGGAACAGCCGGTCGCGCACCGGACCGGGTTCCGTGTACCGCTCGACGACGTCGAGGGCCTCGCGCAGGTTCTCGAAGTAGCCGACGGGATCGAAGCGTTCGAAGCCCGCGTTGGAGCCGTCGTCCCGGCGGATGTGGTAGTAGCAGACGTAGTCGCTGAGCACCGAGACGTTCTCCGCGCGCAGGTACGCCTCCGTGATGAAGACGTGGTCCTCCAGGCGCCTTCGGCCCTCGGGGAAGCGCAGGCCGATGCGGTCCAGGAAGGCCCGGCGGAGCATCTTGTGCGGGGTGAGACTGTCGATGAGCGGGGCGTTCTCGACGGTGGCGCGCGGGCGGTTGCGCCGGAACAGCTCCACCGGCACCCCGCGGTTCTTGCCGGCCATCTTGCCCACGACGACGTCGGCGCCGTGGGCCACGCCGTAGTCGTACATCCGCTCCAGGGCCTCGTCGCCGAGGTAGTCGTCGTTGTCGACGAACATCACGAACTCGCCCCGGGAGGCCTCGATGCCGACGTTGCGGGGCTTGCCCGACCAGCCGGAGTTCTCCTGGTGGATGACCTTCATCCGGGGATCCCCGGCGGCGAGCGCGTCGAGCCGGGCCGGGGTCTCGTCGGTCGAGCCGTCGTCGACGAAGATCACCTCGAACTCGTCGGGAGGCAGCGACTGCCGCTGCAGCGAGGAGATGCAGTCCTCGATGTAGATCCCCGGGTTGTACACGGGGACGATGACGCTGACCTTGACCGGCATCGGGTTTCCGGGCCCCTTCGGGTCGCTTGCCGTAGACGTCCTGTTGTACTGCGTGTTGCCCGATGCTAACCCGCTCGGCGAGGTCGCCTCACCTTTCGAGACCTCGCCGTGATCATCTCCGCCGGCAGGGCAACTGAGCTGCTGCGTCTGTCTGTTCGCGGTCAAGCCGGTTGCGGGCGGGAGGGGCCCGCAGCGCCTAGGCTGAGGGCGTGCGCCTGCTTCTCATGTCGGACACCCACCTGCCCAAGCGTGCCAGGGAACTGCCCGCCCCCCTGCTCGCCGCCCTCCCGCAGGCCGACGTCGTCTTTCACGCCGGGGACTGGGTCGACACCGGCACGCTCGATCTGCTGGAGGCGCGCTGCCGCAGGCTCGTCGCCGTGTACGGCAACAACGACGGTCCGGACCTGCGCGCCCGGCTGCCGGAGGTGGCCTACGCCGAGCTGGGCGGGATGCGCTTCGGTGTGATCCACGAGACGGGCGCCAGAGACGGCCGGGAGCAGCGGTGCGCCGCCCGGTTCCCCGACCTCGACGTCCTCGTCTTCGGCCACAGCCACATCCCCTGGGACACCACAACCCCCTCCGGCCTGCGCCTGCTGAACCCGGGGTCCCCGACGGACCGGCGTCGTCAGCCTCACTGCACGTACATGACCGCCACGGTCGCCGACGGGCGGCTCACGGACGTGGAACTGCACCGGCTGCCGCCCCGCACAGCGAGCTGAACCGCCGCGCCGGGCCCGTGGCATGATCGCCGCATGGGTCAGGACGAGGGGTACCTCCTGGACAACCGCCGGACCGAGGCCGGCACGCGCTTCGACGCGCTGGCGGCCCTCTTCGACGCCTCGACGTTCCGGCACTTCGAGACGGCCGGGATCGCCGAGGGCTGGCGGTGCTGGGAGGTCGGGGCCGGCGGGCCGAGTGTCGCTCGGTGGCTGCGTGAGCGGGTCGGGCCGTCGGGGCGGGTGCTCGCCACCGACATCGACGTGTCCTGGACCGGTACGGCGGCCACCGAGGGGGTCGAGGTGCTCTGCCACGACGTCGGGCGCGACGCCCCGCCTGCAGGCCCCTTCGACCTGGTGCACGCCCGTCTCGTCCTGGTCCACGTCACCGAGCGCGAGGCCGCGCTGCGCTCCATGGTGCGGGCCCTGCGGCCCGGTGGAGTGCTGCTGGTCGAGGACGCCGACCCCGCGCTGCAGCCGCTGATCTGCCCCGACGAGCACGGTCCCGAGCAGCGGCGGGCCAACCGGCTGCGCACCGGCTTCCGGGAACTGCTGCGGCAGCGCGGTGCCGACCTCTCCTACGGGCGCCGACTGCCGAGGCTGCTGCGCGAAGCGGGCCTGGTGGACGTCGAGGCCGACGCCTACTTCCCGTTTACCTCGCCCGCCTGCGACCTCTTGGAGGCGGCCACCGTCCGGCAGGTGCGGGACCGGCTCGTCGCGGCGGGCCTCGCCACGGACGAGGACATCGACGCGCATCTCGCCGCCGTGGAGGCGGGACGCCTGGACCTCGCGACCTCGCCCATGATCTCGGCGTGGGGCCGCAAACCGGCGGGCGACGGCTCGCATCCCCTCGTCTAGAGTCGCCCCTATGACGGAGGCACCGGCCCTGGACCGCGGCGCGCGGTCCCGTGACGCGATCCTGGACACCGCCGGTGAGCTGATGTCGCGCCACGGCTACGCCGCCACGTCCATCTCGATGATCTCCACCGCGTGCGGTCTGCCGGTGAGTTCGATCTACTGGCACTTCGGGAGCAAGGACGGGATCTACGTCGCGGTGCTGGAGCGCGCGAGGACCGCGCTGCTGGCCGCCCTGCCCCCGGCCGAGGTGCCGGGCGCCGACGCGGCCCAGCGTCTGGACACCTTTCTCACAAACCTGGCAGGCGCCTTCCGGCACCACCCGCGGGGTGTGAAGCTCCTGTTGGGTTTGGGTACGGTCCAGAAGGACGCCAGCGCGGCCGCCCTGGCCGAGGTGCGTCACTACCGCGACGCACTGGTGGCCTGGGCCCGGGAGTCCGTCAGTTGCGTCTTCGCCCTGGACGACCGCCCCCAGGTGGCTGACGAGCTGGCGCGCTTCGTGCTGAGGATGACGACCGGCACCGCGGTGGCCCGCTGGTTCGAGCCGGATGCGGTCCTGGAGACCGAACCGCTGCGCGTGGCGCTGCTGGCGTTGGCCACCCATCACGGCGTTTCGGCCTCGTAGGCGCCCATGTCACAGGCCGCCCCCTGGGGGCGCGCGACGCCGCGCTGATCGGTGCCCGGGCAGCCGTCGGCCGTGTCCAGAGCGGGACTGCCGGGGAGCAGCGCGACGGTGTCGGTCGGGCCGCCGTTGTCCGTCAGCGGTCCGGTCAGCGGCGAGCGGCTGGGCAGATCGCCCGCCGCGGTCAGTCGGCAGCTGCCGTCGCCGTCGAGGTTGTGGCCCTGCGACGCGATGGTCGCGAACGCCTTCTTGCAGTCGGCGGGCGCTCCGTCGACCGTGTTGTTCGCGATGACGGAGTTGCGCAGCGTCAGGCGCCCGAGGGGCAGGTCGACGATGTCGGGGATCGGCGCGGGCAGGCTGTCGAGGTAGGCGGGGGCGATGTTGATCCCGCCCCCGCCGTCACTCGAACGGTTGCCGGTGATGGTGGAGTTGAGGATCTCCACCGCTCCGGTTCCCCGGATGTCGATGCCTCCGCCGTATCCGGCGAGGCTGCCCGGGCGGTCGCCGGGGTTCGTCACCCGGTTGTCCGCGATCGTGGAGTTGGTCACGGTACCGGTGTCGTCGAATCTGATGCCCCCGGCCTCTCCCGCGGTGTTCCCGCTGACGGTGCTGTCGATGAGATCGAGGTGGGAGTCGGGGACGTTGAAGACGCCCCCGCCGTAGCCGGCGGAGTTCCCGGTCACGGTGACCCGTCGCAGTGTCATGTGATGTCCGTTGGCGATCGCGCCACCACCGGTGTCGGTGATGGGGAGTTCGCGTTGTCTGGTCACTCCTCCCGTGATCGTCAGATCGGACAGCCGGGAGTCCGCCTGCATGCGGAAGGCCCGGTCCAGGCGGTTGGCGTCGATGACGGTGGTCCGTGCGCCGCTGCCCTTGATCGTGACGGGGGCGGCGACGTTCAGGTCGCCCGTGGTGGGGTCGGGGTGGTCGCCGATGATCAGCCGCGGGTCGGGCGGGATCGTCAGCCGGTAGTGGCCGGGAGGCAGCGTGATCGTGCTGCCCGGCCGGGCGTTGGCGGCCATCACCGCGGCACGCAGGCTGCACCGGCCCGAGTCGGTGAGACACCGGCCGTCCGCACCGTCGGCGTCGACCGCGTCGGAGGTGGTGTCGACGGTGTACTCCGCGGGACCGGAGTCCACGGGAGCGGAGGCGTGGGCGATTGCGCCAGGTGCGGCGGTGGCGAGGAGGACGGCGGTGATGGCGGCCGTGACGGCTGTGCGTTTCATGTGGAACCCCTCTCGGCGAGGCATCCGGGCGTGCCAGGACTCTGCTTGCGCGAGGACTTCGAGGAGCACTTCGTCGAGCACTTGGTGGAGCACTCCGTGGTGGTGAGCGAGGCGCGGTGCGTCGGGGAAACGGCATGGGGCGTCCGGAGGCGCGCCTTCCGGGTGTCGCCTCGCGCTCTGGAGGGAGCGTTCCATTCAGAGTGCTTCGTGTCCATCGGCGCATGCGGAAATGGCCGAATGGGGATGCCGCCGTCACGGGGTGGGGAGGCGCACCGGCGATTGGCATGCCTTCGGCGGACCGCTGAAGGGCCGCGGTCCCCGGAGTTCAGCGGGGCAGTGGCAGCTCACCGCACGCAGCCCGGCCGGAAGCGGGAACCGGCCTTCGGTGCGACCGTCGCCCTGACCACACGCCGCCGGTGATTGCGCAAGGGGACGCCGAGCCGTCCGTCCGCCGATTCGCCCGCACGGCCCGGGGCGAGGGCTTCGAGGGCCACGGGGCCGTCGGCTGCGCGGCCGACGGCTGGTCGGCTCCGAACGCAGCGTGCGCGCCGTGCTCGTCACCGACGGCGCCGACGGCCTACCGTGCACGCACGGTCACATGACGGACCGTTTGCTTGAAGCGCCCCTCACCCGTCCTCTCCTTCCCCCTCCGGGAAGCCGGTGCAGGGGAAGCCGGGTTCCAGTTCCACACCGGTGGCGTTCAGGAAGAAGGCCACCATCTGGTACTGGCCCACCAGCATGACGATCTCGATCAGTTCGGCGTCGCCGAAGTGCTCGGCCAGGCCCTCCCAGGTCGCGTCGGACATCGTGGCATCGCGGTGCAGCTCGTCCGCCGCGCGGAGCAGGTGCCGCTGGAGTTCCGCCCAGCCGGGTGCCTCGGGCCCTTCGCCGATGCGGTCGATGTCCGCGTCCGTGACGCCTGCGGCCCTGGCCATGGGGAGGTGGCGCCCCCACTCGTAGCGTGCGCCGGTGTTGCAGGCCGTGCGCAGGATCAGCAACTCGCGCACATCGCCCGGCAGTCGGCCGCTGCCGAGCAACTGGCCGCCGAAGGGCAGGAACCGCTCGTACAGATCGGGGTGGCGCACGAGCGTGGTGAAGATGTTCGGGATCCCGCCCCCGGGGTCGTGCGGAGCGAGCGCCAGCAGGTCCCGGATCCGCGGCTCCCACTGCTCTTCGGGGAGCGGCAGCAGCCGCGGACGGTTCGGTCGGGCGGCTTCGTCGCGCTGTGACATGGCGGCCTCCAGTCTCCGATGGACCACCCAGGAAACCGGCTGAACGCCTCGCAGTGAAAGGCCGCGAGCGGTCAGCCCGCCGGATCGAGGACTATCTTGCGGACACCGTCGGAGCGACCCGCGAACAATGCGTACGCCGCCGGCCCTTCGGAGAGGGCGAAGCGGTGCGAGACCACGACCTCGGGCTTGATCCGTCCGGCACGGGTGAGGGCGATCAGGGGAGGGAGTTCGTAGTGCACCGAGCACAGCCCGATGGCGAACTCCAGTTCCTTGACCTGCGCCAGGTACATGTGGAACGGGAACGCCTTGTTCTGGCTGACCCCGATCACACTGACCCGGCCTGCCTGCCGTACGGCCTTGACGGCGAGCTGGATGGTGGCGTCGGAACCCACCGCCTCCACCACGGCGTCCGGTCCGCGGCCGGCGGTCATGTCCCGGATGGCCGACCGCACGTCGTCACCCTCGACCGGCTCGACACCCAGGCCGGCGGCGAAGGCGCGGCGCTCCGCGACCAGATCCACGCCCAGCACCCGGGCCGCGCCCATGGCGAAGGCGGACTGGGCGGCCATGAGGCCGACCGGTCCGAGGCCGACGACCAGAACGGTCTCACCGGGCTGGATGCGGGCACGGCGGCAGCCGTACCAGGCGGTGGGGGCGTTGTCCGTGAGGACGACGGCCGCCTCGTCGGAGATGTCCTCGGGCAGGTGGACCAGATTGACGTCGGCGCAGGGCACGGCCAGGGCCTGGGCCTGACTGCCCGGAAGTTTCGCGCCGACTCCGTAGCAGAGTTCCGTGCTCGACGTGGCGCGTTCGCAGCGGGCGGTGAACCCGGCCGCACACTGCCCGCACCGAGCACAGCCGACCGAGGCGGGCACCAGGACCCGGTCGCCGGGCTTGAAACGAGTGACCTGGCCGCCGGTGTCGACGACCACGCCGACGCACTCGTGTCCCGGTGTGTAGCCCAGTTCCGGGCTGAATCCGTTGCCGCCGTAGATATGCAGGTCGCTGCCGCAGATACCGGCCGCGGTGACCCGCACCACCGCGTCGGCGGGGCCCGTGACGGCCGGGTCGGGGACGTCTCCGTAACGGATGTCGTGACGGCCGTGGTAGGTCAGTGCCTTCATCGGATCTCCCTGTGCCTCGGCCCGGTCAGTCCGCGATCTTCAGCACCAGCTTGCCGCGGTTGTCACCGCGGAACAGGCGCATCAGGGTCTCGGGGAAGTCCGCGACCGAGCCGGACACCACGTCCTCCAGGGACTTCAGCCGGCCCTCCGCCCGCCACGCGGCCATCTGCGCGATGCCCTCCGCGTACCGGTCGGCGTAGTCGAACACCACGATGCCCGTCATGGAGGCTCGGTTCACCAGCAGCGACAGGTAGTTGGCGGGGCCCTGCGGCTCGGTGCTGTTGTACTGGGAGATCGCGCCGCAGACCACGACGCGGGCGCCGCGCGCCAGCCGCAGCAGCACGGCGTCCAGAACATCGCCGCCGACGTTGTCGAAGTACACGTCGACGCCGTCGGGGGCGTGCTCGCGCAGGGCCTTGCGGACGTCCTCGCTCTGGTAGTCGATCGCGGCGTCGAACCCGAACTTCTCCACCACCATCCGGCACTTGGCCTCGCCGCCCGCGATGCCGACGACCCGGCATCCGAGGATCTTGGCGATCTGCCCGACGACGCTGCCCACGGCCCCGGCCGCTCCGGAGACCACGACGGTCTGCCCCGGCTCGGGACGCCCGACCTCGATCAGGCCGAAGTAGGCCGTCAGGCCCGACATGCCGAGCGTGCCGAGATAGGTCGGCAGGGGAGCGGCCGCGGGGTCGACCCTGGTCACGCCGCGCCCGTCCGACACGCAGTACTCCTGCACGCCGAAGGTGCCCGACACATGGTCGCCGACCGCGAAACCGGAGTGCCGGGAGGCGACCACCCTGCCCACCGCGCCGGCGCGCATCACCTCGCCGATCTCCACCGGCCGGATGTAGGACCTGCCCGCGTTCATCCAGCCGCGCATCGCCGGGTCGATCGACAGACAGAGCACCTGCACCAGGAACTCCCCGTCGTCCGGCTGCCCCGCCGGCTCCTCGGCGTGCTCCCAGTCGGTGGGGCGCGGCTCTCCCACGGGACGTGCGGCCAGGCGTATCTGGCGGTTGATCATGCTCATCTGCGGCGACTCTCCTCGGCTACGTACCGTCCAGTCGGTACGGCCGTGAGCGTACGGCTGCCCGCCGTCCGGGGCAAGAGCCGGGGGGAGAGAGCGCCGTCCGCTGCTTTGTGCCGTTCATGCCGCCGGCCGCCGGCCAGTGCAGCGGGTCAGTCCTGTCCCGGCACCGCCATCTCCCCGAGGAGCGACCAGTCGTCCTGCGGGACGTTCGCGTTCACGATGCGCGGCGTCTCGGCCAGATGGGGAGGCAGCGTCTGCTGGGCGGTCTTGAAGTGGGCGGACTGCACGTGGGCGGCACCGGCCTCGTCGTCCCGGAAGGCCTCGACGAGCACGTACTCCGACGGCTCGTCCACGCTGCGCGACCAGTCGAACCACAGGCAACCGGGCTCGGCACGCGTCGCCCGGGTGAAGTCGGCGGCGATCTCGGGCCAGCGGTCCGCGTGCTCGGGACGGACGCGGAACTTCGCGGTGATGAAGATCATGGGTTCCCTCTCGCTGGTGTGCTGGTGTGCTGGTGTGCTGGTGTGATCACTGTGTCAGGAGGGCCGGCGCGGATGCACCGCCCCCTCCGTCGCGGTGAGCGGCGCGCCGGTGCCGCCCCAGCGCAGCGCCACGATCTCGGCGGCCACGGACACCGCCACCTCCTCGGGGGTCCGGGCCCCCAGGTCCAGGCCCACCGGTGAGCGCAGCCGGGACAGTTCGCGCTCGGTGAGCCCCGCCTCGGCCAGTCGTGCGGCCCGGTCGGCGTGGGTGCGGCGGCTGCCCATCGCCCCGATGTAGGCGGCCGGGCGGCGCAGTGCCTCCGTCAGCAACGGCACGTCGAACTTGGGGTCGTGCGTGAGCACGCAGATCACGGTGCGCTCGTCGGTGTCGGTCTCCCGCAGATACCGGTGCGGCCACCGGGCGACCACCTCGACGCCCTCGGGAAAGCGCCGGGTCGTGGCGAAGACGGGGCGGGCGTCGCAGACGGTGACCCGGTAGCCGAGGAAGCCGCCGATGCGGGCCACGGCCGCGGCGTAGTCGATCGCGCCGAACACCAGCATCCTCGGCGGTGGCGCGAAGGACTGCAGGAACACGCTGACGGCGTCCTCGCGGCGCTGTCCCTCGGGCCCGTAGTGCCGCATGCCGGTGGCGCCGAGGGCGAGTTCCCCGCGGGCGTCGGCGGTCACGGCCGCGTCCAGGCCGCGGGTGCCGAGCGTGCCGAGGGTCCGGTCCGGCCACACGGCGAGGGCGGCTCCGTGCGGCGCCGGTCCGTCGGCCACGGTCGCCACGGTGACCGGCTCGCCCGCCGCGACCGATTCCGCGACCGCGCCGAAGGCGGGATCCCGCTCGGGCGTGACGGCCCGCACGAGCAGTGTGATCTCGCCGCCGCAGGTCAGGCCGACCGCGAAGGCGTCGTCGTCGTTGTAGCCGAAGGTCTCGAGTCGCGCTTCGCCGTCCGCGGCGACGGCCTGCGCCAGCTCGAACACCGCGCTCTCGACACAGCCCCCGGACACGCTGCCGACCACCTCGTCGTCCGGGCCCACCGCCATCGCCGCCCCCGGGCCGCGCGGCGCGCTGCGGCTGACCTCGACGACCGTGGCGAGGCCGAACGGGACCCCGGCCGCGTACCAGCGGCCGAGCGCCGGCAGAACGTCACGCACGAGCCACTCCTCTTCCGTCGGGCATCCCGCCGGGTACCCCCGTGGCGGTTAATTCCGTTGTGATCCCCGGCACTGGTCTGCTGCACTGCACTGGACAGCGAGACCAGCGAGTCCCCGAGGAGTTCCGAATGCGCACTGCGTGCATGTCCCCCCAGCCAGGAACGGACCTCTCTCCGAAGGACATGACGCTTCGTGCACATGCTCAACCTTGGAATTCTCGCCCATGTCGACGCCGGTAAGACCAGCCTGACCGAGCGGCTGCTCCATTCGGCCGGGGTGATCGACGAGATCGGCCGCGTCGACGACGGGAACACCCGCACCGACACCCTCGCCCTGGAACGCCGGCGCGGCATCACCATCAAGTCCGCCGTCGTCTCGTTCCCGCTGGACGGTGTGACCGTCAACCTCATCGACACCCCCGGCCACCCGGACTTCATCGCCGAGGTGGAGCGCGTCCTCGGCGTGCTGGACGGCGTCGTCCTCGTGATCTCCGCCGTGGAGGGCGTGCAGGCGCAGACGCGGGTGTTGATGCGGACGCTCCAGCGGCTGCGCATCCCGACGCTGCTCTTCGTCAACAAGATCGACCGGAGCGGGGCGCGCCACGAGGCCGTGCTGCGGGAGATCGCGGCGCGTCTGACTCCCGCGATCGTGCCGATGGGGACCGCCGCCGGCCTCGGCACGCGCGCGGCCCGCTTCGTCCCCGGCGCCGGACCGGCCGGTGCCCTCGACGTCCTGACCGGGCGCGACGACGCCCTGCTGTCCGCGTACGTCGAGAACACCGTCACGGACGAGCTGCTGCACTGCTCCCTCCTCGCCCAGACGAGGGAGGCACTCGTCCACCCCGTGTACTTCGGCTCCGCCGCCACGGGCGCGGGAGTGGAGGCGCTGCTGTCCGGCATCGAGACCCTGCTGCCGGTGGCCGACGGGGACGCGGACGGGCCGGTCTCCGCCACCGTGTTCAAGGTGGACCGGGGCCCGGCGGGGGAGAAGGTCGCCTACGCCCGCATGTTCTCCGGGACCCTGCGCACCCGCGACCGGGTCCCCTTCGGGGCGGACGGTGCCGAGGGCCGGGTCACCGGCATCAGCGTCTTCGGCGACGGCACGGACGTCCGCGAGGACTCCCTGGCAGCCGGCCGGATCGCCCGCCTCACCGGGCTCGGCGACATCCGCATCGGTGACGCGATCGGCGAATCCCGTTCGGTTGACGAGCACTTCTTCGCCCCGCCGACACTGGAGACGGTCGTCGTCCCCGGCCCGGACGTCGACAGGGGAGCGCTGCACCTGGCGCTCACCCAGCTGGCCGAGCAGGACCCGCTCATCGGCCTGCGGCGTGACGAACGCCGTCAGGAGACCTCCGTGTCCCTGTACGGC
Organism: Streptomyces sp. NRRL B-1140; assembly: GCF_001280065.1. Taxonomy (GTDB): domain Bacteria; phylum Actinomycetota; class Actinomycetes; order Streptomycetales; family Streptomycetaceae; genus Streptomyces. The sequence continues at coordinate 148,365 of NZ_LGEA01000114.1, read as the reverse complement.
GAGGTGCAGAAGGAGGTCATCCAGGCGACCCTCGCCGAGGACTACGGCCTCGACGTCGCCTTCCGCGAGACCACGCCCCTGTGTGTCGAACGGCTCGTCGGCACGGGGCAGGCCGTGGAGTTCAACAAGAAGGACCCCAACCCGTTCCTCGCGACGGTCGGCCTGCGCGTCGAGCCGGCACCGGTCGGCTCGGGCGTCTGCTTCCGGCTGGAGGTGGAGCTCGGCTCGATGCCGTACGCCTTCTTCAGGGCCGTCGAGGACACCGTCCGCGAAACCCTCGACCAGGGCCTGCGCGGCTGGCAGGTCACCGACTGCGTGGTCACCATGACCCACAGCGGCTACTCGCCCCGCCAGAGCCATGCCCACCAGGGCTTCGACAAGAGCATGTCGAGTACGGGCGCCGACTTTCGCGGGGTGACGCCGCTGGTGCTCCTCGAGGCGCTGCGGCGGGCCGGTACGCGGGTGCACGAGCCGATGCACCGCTTCCGCGTCGAGGCGCCCGCCGACACCCTCGGCGCGCTGCTGCCGGTGCTCGCCCAGCTCGCTGCCGTACCGGAGACGACGCGGAGCCGGGACGACCTCTGCGTCCTCGAAGGCACCGTGCCGGCCGCCCGGGTGCACGCCCTCCAGCAGGCCCTGCCGGGACTCACCCGGGGCGAGGGCGAGCTGGAGAGCTCCTTCGCCCACTACGCGCCGGTCACGCACGGCACGATTCCCGAACGCCCGCGCACCGACCACAACCCGCTGAACAGGAAGGAGTACTTGTTGAACGTGACACGGAGGGTGGGTGGTTGACATGTGAGGGTTGCCGGAAAGGGAACTTACTCCGGAGTCAGAGGTGTTGACGGTGTCCTGATATCGCCGGACTGTAGTGGACATGCCGACTATCCGAGCACGTCTGCTGGTTGTCCTGGCTGTCCTCTTCGGCTCCGTCTCGGTGGCGGGTGTCCCGCCGGCCACCGCCGTACCCCCGTCCGGCTCCCTCTGGTTCGACGATCCCGCCGTCACCGTGAAGAACGGCCGCTTCACCGACGCCCACGGGCGCGAGATCGTGCTGCGCGGCTACAACGTCTCCGGCGAGACCAAGCTCGCGGAGAACAAGGGCCTGCCCTTCGCCTCGGTCGCCGACGCCCGTAAGTCGGCGACCGCGCTGCGCGCCCTCGGCGGCGGCAACACCGTCCGCTTCCTGCTTTCCTGGGCCTACGCCGAGCCCGAGCGCGGCCAGGTGGACACCGCCTACCTGGCCGCCGCCACCGACCAGATGAAGGCCTTCCTCGACGCCGGCATCCGCGTCTACCCCGACTTCCACCAGGACCTCTACTCCCGGCACCTCTTCGACAGCGACAGCTGGTACACCGGCGACGGCGCCCCCCGGTGGGCCGTGGACGCCGGGAACTACCCGGACGAGTCCTGCGGGATCTGCCTCTTCTGGGGACAGAACATCACCCAGAACGAAGCCGTGAAGCGTGCCTCGTACGACTTCTGGCACAACGCGCACGGCGTGCAGGACGCCTTCCTCGCCACCGCCGAGGAGACCATGCGGTACGTGCAGCAGCACCTGAGCGCGGACCAGTTCAAGGGCATCGCGGGCTTCGATCCCTACAACGAACCGCACGCGGGCGTCTACGACTCCGGGCAGACCAGCCGCGCCTGGGAGCGGGATGTGCTCTGGCCGTTCTACGAGAAGTTCCGGGCCCGCATGGACACGGCCGGGTGGCGTGACAAGCCGGCGTTCGTCGAGCCGAACCTCTTCTGGAACGCCAACATCGACTTCCAGAAGCAGGAGGGCGGCCTGCTGGACGCCGGAGCCCTGGGACCGCGCTACGTCTTCAACACCCACTTCTACGATCAGAAGGCCATCTCCGGCGTCTTCATGTGGGGCAAGGCGGCCGACGGCCAGTACGCGGGCGACTTCCGCACCGTCCGCGACCGGGCCGCCGCCGCCCGGACGGCCGCCGTGGTCAGCGAGTTCGGGCACCCGCTCGCCGGCAACGTCTCAGACAAGGCGCCGACCGTCCTCAAGGCGATGTACCAGGCACTCGACTCACGCCTCAAAGGCGCCGACTGGTGGTCCGACCCGGCGGCCTCGGGCCCCGTGCTCTCCGGCTCCCAGTGGCAGTGGGACATCTACAACGGCCGTCACCGCGAGCTGATGAACGGCAACCCCGACAAGGTGCTCACCGCCGGCGACGCCTGGAACGACGAGGACCTGTCCGCCGTGCGCCTCGACGACGCGGGCAAGCCCGTGCTGCGCCAGGACGCCCGGCTCCTGGACCGTCTCTATCCGAGTGCCACCGCGGGGGAGACCGTCGGCTTCACCTACGAGGACCGCTCCCGGGACGGCTCGGCGACCCTGACCTGGAACCCGGTGCCCGGCGCCCTGCCGAACGTGCAGCGGCTGGTGGGGTCCGGTCAGTACGGGCTGCTGCTGTGGCGCTCGAACGGCGGCCCGGCGCCCACCGAGATGCACCTGCCGGCGAGCTTCCCGACCGCGTCCACCACGGTCGTCTCCGACCTGGGCACGGTCCACGGCCCACCGGCCTACACCGCGACGACCCCGGTCGCAGTGGCACAGGAGCCCGGCGGCACCGGAAGCCGCCGCCTGCTGCTCACCGCGCCGGACCCGGGCGTCCTGCACTACGCGCTGGTGACCAACGGGGCGACGGCTCCTTCGGCGGACCTGCTCGCCGCGGCGCGCTCCGAACTGACGGCCTGGGCGGCGAAGGAGGTCAACTAGCGGACGGGCTCGTCCAGTCGGCCGCGACATGGCCGAGCCGGACGCGCTGCGGGTGGTCACCGACCGGCACCGAGACGACCTTCTTCCCGGAGGCGAAGTCGATCGCGGTGACCTGGTCGGTGCCGCTCTCGGAGACCACGCAGGACTTGCCGTCACCGCTGACCGTGGCCCAGTAGGGCTTGGCGGCGGTGACGAGCGGGCCCTCCTGGAGGGTGGCGCGGTCGACGACGGTGGCGTAGTCGTCCATCGTGCCCGCGACGCACAGCTTGCGCCCGTCCGGGCTCATCGAGATGCCGTGGTGGCGCGAGTCGTTGACGAAGGTCGTGCGGTCGTCGCTGGTCGCCGGGTTCTTCGGCAGGGTCTTGGTGCGGGTGATCTTCTCGGTGGTGACGTCGTACTCGAAGAAGCCGTTGAAGAACGAGACCTGGAAGTACAGCTTCGACTCGTCCGGCGAGAAGACGGCCGGGCGGACCGCGTCGGAGTAGTCCTTGAGGCCGAGCGCGTCCAGCTGCGGGCGCATGTCGATGACCTTGACCTGCTCGAACGTCTTCGCGTCGACGACGGTGATGCGCCGGTCGCCTTTGGTCCAGTCCAGCCACGGAGCGTCGGTCTGCGTGTTCACGTCGCCGATCGCCATGTTGTAGATGTACTTGCCGTCCTGGGTGAAGATGTTCTCGTGCGGCTTGTCGCCGGTGCCGAACCTGCCCAGCTCCTTTCCGGAGACGATGTCCAGCACGTGCACGGTGTTGGAGGTCGACGCCGACACCGCCACCCGCTTGCCGTCGGGGGAGACCGCCATGTGGTCGGAACGGTAACCGGAGACCGGGAAGCGCCAGTTGAGCTTGCCGGAGGCGAGGTCGATCGAGACGACGTCGGCGAAGCTCGGCCGGGAGACCACCACCGACGTCCCGTCCGGCGTGGAGTACATGTCGTCGACGAACTGGTCGTGACCCTCGCCGACGCTGTTGCGGATCGCCATGAAGTAGATCCACTTGATGGGGTCGGCGTTGATCGCCGCCATCCGCTCGTCCTTGTCGGGGATGACGTTGATCCGGCCGATCTTCGCGAAGTCACCGCTGGAGCGGATGACGTCGGCGGTGCCGTCCCAGTTGTTGCCCACGAACAGCACCTCGCGCAGCGCGGCGGAGGAGCCCGGAGCGGCCGCGGTGGCGGCGGTCGCTGGAGCGGTGACGGTCAGGGCCAGGGCCGCGGCTACGGAGCACAGGTGCCGGCGTCGGAAGACGGGCATGACGGCTCCCCTCTCTGCTGTGGGGTCGCTGCTGGGGGCGAGCAAGGTGAGTGGGACATGCCAAACAGGGGCGCGTGGGAAAACTGAACACGCATGCTTTCAGAGTCAACTTACTGCAAAGTAAGGAAGGGGTGCCCTTCTCCACAAGACCGCGTGCACGACAAAATCGGTGTTCGAACGAGGAAGGGAGAGCCGGTGCCGGGCAGACTCAGAGCGCCGACCGGCCGCTACGGCGGCAAGACGGCCGAGGAGCGGCAGGCCGAGCGCCGCCGGCGGTTCCTCGACGCCGCGCTCCGGCTGTTCGGCGACACCCCCGGCTTCCGCTCCACCACGGTCGCGGCCCTCAGCGAGACGGCGGGGCTGTCCACCCGGCAGTTCTACGAGGAGTTCCGCACCCTCGAGGACGTGCTCGCCGCACTGCACCTCCAGGTCAACGGCTGGGCCGAGGCCGCGGTGCTGGAGGCGGCCGCGGGCGCGGCCGACCTGCCCCTCGCGGAACGCGCCACAGCCATCTTCCGCGCCTACGCCGGGAACGTCACCGCCGATCCGCGCCGGATCCGCATCACCTTCGTCGAGATCATCGGCGTCAGCCCGCGCCTGGAGGAGCAGCGGCTCGCGCGCCGGGCCGGCTGGGTGGACCTCATCTGCGCCGAGGCCGAGGCAGCCGCCGCGCGAGGCGAGGCCGCACCCCGCGACTACCGCCTGCCGGCGACGGCCTTCATCGGCAGCGTCAACGGCCTGCTGCACGACTGGAGCGCCGGCTGGGTCGACGCCACGCTCGAGGAGGTCGTCGACGAACTGGTCCGGCAGCTGCTGGGGATCCTGTGGCCGCCGGGGTGGGAACCGGAAGGGTGACGGAGGCTGCTGCTCTGGACCGACGCCAGCACGGCGACGGCCCCCTGGACCACAACGCCGAGCGCCGGCTGCGGCAACTGCTGCGGGACCGGCCGGATCGGGTCCCCGGCCGGCTGCGGGACCGGCTGCCGCCGATGCCCGGCCGCTCCCGCTCGCGGTCCCGAGCGGCGTGGGGGCCGCGCCTGGCCTGGGGGCTGGTCGCCGGCGCCGTCGTCGCGGCCCTGACCCTCACCTTCGTGCTGAGCGGCCCGAGCACCGCACCCGCGGTCGCCGCGCCCCGACCCCTGGTGATCGAGTCGGGCTCCCCACCCGTACCCCTGGACCGGCTGGCCGAGCGCGCGGCGGACGAGGCGGCGGCCGGCGGCCCGCCCCGCCTGCGCAAGGGCACGCACGTGCAGTCCTGGAGCCTTGGGATGTCGGAGGACAAGCCCCCGATCACCCTGCCGCAGGAGCGCATCGTGCGCTGGCGGCCCGACGGCAGCCACACCGAACTCGTCGTCGCGACCGACCCGAGACACCCGGGCAGGCCGGTCCTGTCCGACGAGGGCGGCACACCGCGGCTCGTCGACGACCGCCACGTCCTGCTCGACCGGACGTACCCGCCGAGCTGGAGCGACGCCCCGCCCCAGTCGCCCCCGCCCCACGACCCCGCGAAGCTGCGCGCCTACCTGACGGAGTCGCAGTTCACCGACACGCCGCTGACCACGCCCGAGCTGCTCGACGCCACCGCGACGCTGCTGGACCACTGGACCCTCGGCGCACGCGAGAGCGCGGCGCTCGCCCGGCTCCTGGCCACGGAAGAGGGGCTGCGCCCCGCCGGCCAGGTGACCGACCGGCTGGGCCGCCGCGGCCAGGCCTATGTCAGCGACTCCCGCGGCATCCGCCGCATGCTGATCATGGACCCGGCCACCGGTGCCGTCCTCGGGCTGGAGAGCACCCTCACGGCCCCGGAGCCCGCGTTCGGCGTGAAAAGGGGCGACGTCATGTCGTACAGCGCCTGGATGCGCTGATCACACCGGCGCGACGCCGAGCTGCCGGGCGGCGGCCTCCGGACAGCAGCCGGGCGCCGTGCCCGCCCAGTCAGGCGCCTGTCACTCGTCCCAGGCCTGGACCAGCGTCTGCTCGGCGATTTTGCCGTCGCGCAGCCCGATCATCGACTCGGACAGCACGCGCACCCCGTCCGCGTACTGGCAGCTCTCGCTGTAGGCGGCCTCGTCGCCCTGGATGACGCACCGCTCCAGCTTGTGCGACATGTCGCGGCTGTAGACGTCCTCCAGCATCCGCCCGATTTCCTCCCGGCCGTTCAGGACCTTGGGGTGGCTGGGCTGGGTCGTGTGGTCCACGATGCGCAGTTCGGCGTCGTCGGCGTAGAGGGAGAGCAGGATGTCCGGATCCCCTTCCACGCCTTGGCGCAGGGTGTCCCGGTCGAAGGCGGGGTCTGCCGCGGTTCCCATGATGACCTCCTTCGAAGGGCCGCGGCCCTTCGGGAGCGGGCCGCGAAAGGCCTCTCCTGTCGAGCGTCCTCCCGCCCGGCGGGCTCGGCAAGCGCAGCGCGGACACGGGGCCTGACGGCCGAGCGGAGCCGCCCGCCCGGGCCCGCCGGCCCCGACGTGCTGTCACCACCGTTGGTCTCGCCGACCTCACGCCCGGCCTCAGTCCGCCGTGGCGAGGAACTGCGTCGCCGCCAGCTCGGCGTACAGCGGATCGGCCGTCACGAGCTCACGATGGGTACCGACGGCCCGGACCCGGCCCGCGTCCATCACCACGATCCGGTCGGCCATCGTCACCGTGGACAGCCGGTGCGCCACGACGAGGACGGTGGTCGTCCGCGCCACGTCCGCGACGGTGTCGCGCAGCGCCGCCTCGTTCACCGCGTCCAGCTGCGAGGTCGCCTCGTCGAGCAGCAGCAGCCGGGGGCGGCGCAGCAGCGCACGGGCGATGGCGACGCGCTGGCGCTCACCGCCGGACAGTTTGGTGCCGCGGTGCCCGACCAGCGTGTCGAGACCGCCGGGCAGCCGGGCCACCAGGCCGTCGAGACGGGTCGTCTTCAGGACCCGCGCGAGGGCGTCCTCGTCCGCCTCCGGATTGCCCAGCAGGAGGTTGTCCCGCAGGGAGCCCGACAGGACCGGCGCGTCCTGCTCCACGTAGCCGATCGCGGCCCGCAGGTGGGGCAGCTCCCAGTCGTTCAGGTCCCGCCCGTCCAGGGTGATCACGCCGGACTCCGGGTCGTAGAACCGCTCGATCAGCGAGAAGACGGTGGTCTTGCCGGCGCCGGACGGGCCGACGAACGCCGTCATGCCCTGTGCGGGCACCGTGAACGTCACCCCGTGGTGGACGTGGGGCAGGTCGTCGGCGTAGCGGAAGCGGACGTCGTCGAAGGCGAGGGCGGCGGGCCGCGCGCCGGGGGAGGGCAGCGGCGCTGCGTCGGCGGCCGGTTCGGCGGGCAGGCGCAGCGCCTCCTCGATGCGGGTGAGGGCCGCGGCGCCCGTCTGGTACTGGGTGATCGCGCCGACGACCTGCTGGATCGGCGACATCAGGTAGAAGACGAACAGCAGGAACGCCACCAGGGTGCCCACGTCGATCGCGCCGGTCGCGACCCGTGCGCCGCCCACCGCGAGCACCGTGATGAAGGCGATCTGCAGGGACAGCCCCGCCGTGTTCCCGGCGGCGGCCGACCACTTGGCGGCCCGCACGCTCTGCCGCCACGACTCCTGCGCCGCCTCGTGCAGCGTCCGCTCCTCCCGGTGCTCCGCGCCGGACGCCTTCACGGTGCGCAGGGCGCCGAGGATCCGCTCCAGCGAGGCCCCCATGACCCCCACCGCGTCCTGCGCCTGCCGGCTCGCCCGGTTGATGCGCGGCACGATCACCCCGAGCACCAACCCCGCGCCCAGGATCACGGCCAGGGTGACGCCCAGCAGCACCGCGTCCACCAGGCCCATCATCACGATCGTCGCCATGAGCGTGAGCCCACCCGTGCCCAGGCCGACCAGCGAGTCGGTGGTGACCGCGCGCAGCAGGGTGGTGTCGGAGGTGATGCGGGCCATCAGATCCCCGGGCTCGCTGCGGTCCACGGCCGTGATCCGCAGCCGCAGCAGGTACGACGACAGGGCGCGCCGCGCGCCGAGCACCACCGACTCGGCGGTACGGGTCAGCACGTACGAACCCAGTGCGCCCAGCGCCGCGTTGGCCACGACCAGGGCCGACATGGCCAGCACGGCGCCGGTGATGGCCCGGTCGTGCGACAGGTCGTCGACGAGGTCCCGCGCCACCAGCGGCAGCAGCAGCCCGGTGGCCCCGGTGACCAGGGACAGCAGCGCGCCGGCGAACAGGGACCGGCGATGCGGCCGTACGTACCCGAGGAGCTGCCGCCAGGCAGGGGCGGCCGTCTCGGTCTCTGCGATGCTCACGGCGCTCCCTCGGCCTCGGCGGAGCGTTCAGGCTACGTCGCAGGCGCCCCCGCGGCCTGCCCCTTTCGCGTCTTCGCGTGCGGAGCGGGCGGCCGATCCGCGCCCCTTACCGATCAGTCGCGCGTAGGGTCGGAGGGGAACGGACCCCGGCCACGAAGGAGTCAGCACCATGGCCCAGGAAGTACGCGGCGTGATCGCACCCGGCAAGGACGAGCCGGTGCGGATCGAGACGGTCGTGGTGCCCGACCCGGGACCGGGTGAGGCCGTGGTGCGGGTGCAGGCCTGCGGGGTGTGCCACACCGACCTGCACTACAAGCAGGGCGGCATCAACGACGAGTTCCCGTTCCTGCTGGGCCACGAGGCCGCGGGCGTGGTCGAGGCGGTCGGGGCCGGTGTCACCGATGTCGAGCCCGGTGACTTCGTGATCCTCAACTGGCGTGCGGTGTGCGGGAAGTGCCGGGCCTGTCTGCGCGGGCGGCCCTGGTACTGCTTCGACACGCACAACGCGCGGCAGAAGATGACCCTCGCCTCGACCGGCCAGGAGCTGTCCCCCGCCCTGGGCATCGGCGCCTTCGCCGAGAAGACGCTGGTCGCGGCCGGCCAGTGCACCAAGGTCGACCCGCGCGTGGCCCCGCAGGTGGCAGGGCTGCTGGGCTGCGGTGTGATGGCCGGGATCGGCGCCGCGATCAACACCGGGAACGTAGGCCGGGGCGACTCGGTCGCCGTCATCGGCTGCGGCGGCGTCGGCGACGCGGCCATCGCCGGATCGCAGCTGGCCGGAGCGGCGACGATCATCGCCGTCGACGTCGACGACCGGAAGCTGGAGACCGCCCGTTCCATGGGCGCCACGCACACCGTCAACTCGCGCGAGAACGACCCGGTCGAGGCGATCCGCGAGCTCACCGGCGGCTTCGGCGCCGACGTCGTCATCGAGGCCGTCGGCCGCCCGGAGACGTACGAGCAGGCCTTCTACGCCCGTGACCTCGCCGGCACGGTCGTCCTGGTCGGCGTCCCCACACCCCAGATGAAGCTCGAACTGCCCCTGCTCGACGTCTTCGGCCGCGGCGGAGCTCTGAAGTCGAGCTGGTACGGCGACTGCCTGCCCTCCCGGGACTTCCCCATGCTGATCGACCTGCACCTGCAGGGGCGCCTGGACCTCGGCGCGTTCGTCACGGAGACCATCCAGCTCGACGAGGTGGAGAAGGCCTTCGAGCGGATGCACCACGGCGACGTGCTGCGCTCGGTGGTGGTGCTGTGATGACCACGCGCATCGAACACCTCGTCACCTCCGGGCAGTTCAGCCTCGACGGCGGCACCTGGGACGTCGACAACAACGTGTGGATCGTCGGCGACGACCACGAGGCGATCGTCATCGACGCCGCCCACGATGCCGACGCCATCGCCGAGGCCGTCGGAGACCGGCGGCTCACCGCCATCGTGTGCACGCACGCCCACAACGACCACATCGACGCCGCCCCCGCCCTCGCCGAGCGCACCGGCGCCACCATCTGGCTGCACCATGACGACCTGCCGCTGTGGAAGCAGACCCACCCGGACCGCGAGCCCGACGCCTGGCTGGTCGACGGCCAGACGATCGAGGCCGGCGGCGCCGACCTCAGGGTCCTGCACACTCCGGGGCACGCGCCCGGCGCCGTCTGCCTCTACGACCCGGGACTGGGCACCGTCTTCACCGGCGACACCCTCTTCCAGGGCGGCCCAGGCGCCACCGGCCGTTCCTTCTCGCACTTCCCGACGATCATCGACTCGATCCGCGACCGGCTGCTCACCCTGCCGCCGGAGACGACGGTCCGCACCGGACACGGCGACTCCACGACCATCGGCGCGGAGGCCCCGCACCTGGAGGAATGGATCACTCGGGGCCACTGACCGCGACTCGCCGTCAAAAGGCGACAGAAGATGTCCGGCTTACCCGTCACGCTGAAGGCAGCCAAGCAGTCACCGTCACGGGAGGCCGGACATGTCAGCTCCGTTGCAGGACAAGGTCGCACTGGTCGCGGGTGCGACCCGGGGCGCAGGGCGCGGGATCGCGGTGGAACTCGGTGCGGCCGGTGCCACGGTCTACGTCACCGGCCGCACCACCCGCGCCCGCCGCTCGGAGTACGACCGGCCGGAGACCATCGAGGACACCGCCGACCTGGTCACCGCAGCCGGCGGCAACGGCATCGCCGTCCCCGCCGACCACCTCGACCGGGCGCAGGTCAAGGCGCTGGTGGACCGGATCGCGGACGAGCAGGGCCGCCTCGACGTCCTCGTCAACGACATCTGGGGCGGCGAGAAGCTCTTCGAGTGGGACGCCCCCCTCTGGGAGCACGACCTCGACAACGGCCTGCGCCTGCTCAGGCTCGCCGTGGAGACACACGCCGTCACCAGCCACCACGCCCTGCCCCTGCTGCTGCGCAACCCCGGCGGCCTGGTCGTCGAGGTCACCGACGGCACCGCCGACTACAACGCCGAGAACTACCGGGTGAACTTCTTCTACGACCTCGCCAAGGCCTCCGTGCTGCGCATGGCCTTCGCCCTCGGTCACGAACTCGGCCCGCGCGGTGCCACTGCCGTCGCCCTCACACCCGGCTGGCTGCGCTCGGAGCTGATGCTGGACGGATTCGGAGTGCGGGAGGAGAACTGGCGCGACGCCCTGAAGAGCGTCCCGCACTTCGCCATCTCCGAGAGCCCGCGCTACGTGGGCCGGGCCGTGGCCGCACTCGCCGCCGACCCGGACGTCGCGCGCTGGAACGGGCAGTCCCTCTCCAGCGGCGGACTCGCCCAGGCCTACGGCTTCACCGACCTCGACGGCAGCCGTCCGGACGCCTGGCGCTACCTGGTGGAGGTCCAGGACGCGGGGAAGCCGGCGGACACGACCGGCTATCGCTGACGGAGCCCCCCGAAAAGTCCCGAAAAGCCAGTTGTCAGTAATGCCCCACCGTGCGCATCTATGTCCACCTCCGTGCCGGTGGGGTATGTCACTGTTCGGTCCCAGCACACCCGACCGCACAACCACAACCGCTCTCCGTCCGTCTAGCTGGCAGACATCACAGACCCGTTTTCGCGAAAGGGCCAGCCATGGGGGACGTACGCAGACGGAGCGCCGTCGCACTGGGGATCACCGGTCTGGTGGCACCGCTCACACTCGCGCTCGGCGCCGCACCGGCCCAGGCCGCGAGCTGCACCACACAGGCCGGCCCGTACCAGAAGCAGGTCGAGAAGTTCCTCGGCCGCCCGGTCGACGGCAAGCAGTCCGCCGCCGACTGCAAGGCGATCAAGGCCTTCCAGACCAAGCACGGCATCACCCCGAACATCGGCTACGCCGGCTCGGTCACCTGGGGCGTGATGGACCTGATGCAGAAGCAGAAGGCCGTCGGCAAGACCCCCAACAAGGACGGCAAGTGCCCGGTGAACAAGGGCCGGATCGCCTGTGTGAACCTCACGCTCCAGCTCAGCTGGATCCAGGACGGCGAGAAGCTCGTCTACGGCCCCGTCCCGGTCCGCACCGGCCGCGACGGGTACGAGACCCGCACCGGCCTGAAGAAGATCTACTGGCGCGACATCGACCACGTCTCGTCCATCTACCACGTGCCGATGCCCTACTCGCAGTTCTTCGACGGCGGCCAGGCCTTCCACTCGGTGGGTGTCAGCATGTGGAACCCGCCGGGCTCGCACGGCTGCACCAACATGACCAAGACCGACGCCAAGAAGTACTGGTCGCTGCTGAAGAACGGCGACGACGTCTTCGTCTACGGCCGCAAGCCGGGCACCTGATCGCAGGTCCCCCGGCTCGCGGCCGTCGCCCCCTACTGCGGCGCGTCGCCGAAGTCCGGGATCTCCAGCCTCGCCCCGCCCTGCCGCGCCGACTCGTGCGCGATGATGCCCGGCAGGGTGTAGCGGGCCGCCACCCAGGCGTTCACCGACGGCAGCGTGCGGTCGTTGACCGCGGTCACGAAGTCGTCGACCAGGAAGTGGTGGCTGCCCTCGTGGCCGTTGTGGAGGTGGTCGAACTCCCTCGGCAGCCGCGCCCGGTCGTGCACGGGCGCCGACCCGGAGGTGAAGGCGGCCCGCAGCTCCGGCGCGATGTGCCGCAGCGAGGGGTCGTCGGGCGCCATGGTGGGCTTGGGCTCCAGCAGTTCGCTGATGTCCTTCACCCCCTGCTTGTCCTGCCAGAGGGCGACCGTGGCGAGCTGCTCCATGCTCGCCTCGGTGCCGAAGAACCGGAAGCGCGATTCCCGTATGTGCGAGGGGTAGCCGACCCGCCGGAACTCGTTCGTGCGGAACGATCCGCCGCCCGCCACCTCGAACAGCGCGGTGGCGTTGGAGACGTCGTTGCCGAACTGGCTGACGTCCTTGTCGAAGACGCCATCGCCCCGGTCGTCGACGACACCGATCGCCGACACACTCACCGCGTGCGTCTTCCAGGCGCCCAGGACCCCGCCGACCGCGTGCGTCGGGTACAGCAGCGGGGGATAGCTGGCGGTCGCCTTCCAGTTCTCGCCGCCGCTGTACTGGTAGGCCTCGTAGAACCCGAGGTCCATGTCGTGGACGTAGTCGCCCTCGGCGTAGAAGAGCCGCCCGAAGGCGCCCTCGGCGATCTGGTTGCGGGCGTGGACCGTGGCCGGGTTGTACTCGCTGGTCTCGCCCATCATGTAGGTCAGCCCCGTGGCCTTGACCGCGTCGATGATCGCCGCGATCTCCTCCGTGCTGATCGCCATGGGGACAGCGGAGTAGACGTGCTTGCCGGCGTTGAGGCCCTGGAGCACCAGCGGCCCGTGCGTCCAGCGCTGGGTGAAGATCGCGACGGCGTCGACGTCCTCCGACTCCAGCATGGCCTGGTACGAGGGGAAGGTGCCGGCGAGCCCCTGGGCGGCGGCGAGCTGCTCGGCCCTTTCCGGCAGCAGGTCCGTGACGTAGACGTCGCCGACGCCGGGGTGTGCCTGGAACAGCGTGGCGAACTGGCCGGAGAACTGGCCGGCGCCGACGATGCCGATGGAGAAGGTCATGGAGCGCGCGTCCTTCACTGGGAGAGGATGAGGTTGATCTGGTCGTTGGTCTGATCGAGGCTGCTCACGGGCTTTCCATTGCCGTAGATGTCCTCCATCGCGGGAGCCATCAGCGCTGTCATGTCCGCCGAGTAGCTGGCGATCGGATACGAGAAGGTCCGGAAGTCCTTCTTGTCGGCCACGGGTTCGGTGAAGGACGAGACGTCGATGCCCTTCTTCCGGTAGGCGGCGACGGCGGCATCGGTGCCGGCCTTCGTCGCGGGGAAGACGACGCCGTACCTGCCGACGACGGTCTGGCACCGGTCGGAGGCCAGATAGGCCACCCACTTCTTGGCGCCTTCCTTGTTCTTGGATGCCTTGGTGACGGAGTCGGCGAGGCCGTTCATCATGGTGGCGCGCTTGCCGGTGGGGCCGACCGGCGTCAGGGCGCTCTTGATGGCCTTGCCCTTGAACCCCGCGTACGTACTGATCATCCAGGCCCCGTCGAACGCGGTGGCCGCCTTGCCCGCCGCCACCTGGGTGTTCGCCTGGTTGGACTGGACGTTGTAGTCGGACAGTGGAGGCATGTAGCCCTTCTTCGCCAGGCCGAAGTACCACTTGACGACCGACTGGAAGGTCTTGCTGTCGTACTGGTACTTCGTGCCCCAGCGCGGCTTGTCGAGGTAACTCCACCCGGCGGAGGCGGCGAAGTTGCTCCACTGCGTCTGGCCGTCGCCGAAACCGCCGCCGTTGCTGGCCAGGCCGTACACCTTGACGCGGTTCTTGTCGAAGCCCGGTTCGTCACCCCGTTTGCCGTTCCGGTCGATCGTGAGGTGGGCGATGGCCTTCTCGAAGCTGCCACCGTCCTCCGGGTTCCAGGACAGGCCGTTGAGCTGCTCGGCGGTGACACCGGCCTGCTCGGTCATCTTCGAGTTGTAGAAAAGCGAGACGGTGTCCCAGTCCTTCGGGGCGCCGTAGCGGTGACCGTCCTTGCCGATCCAGTTGGCGGCGAGTCCCGGCTGGTAGTCCGCGTTGTCGATGCCGAGGTCGTCGAGTGGTTCAAGGACCTTGAGGTCGGCGAACTGGCCGAAGTTCTGAATGTGGTCGGTGAACACGTCCGGCTGGGTGCCCGCGATGAATCCGGCGGTGAGCTTGGTCCAGTAGTCGCTCCAGCCCAACTGCGTGATCTTCACGTTCAGTCCGGGGTTCTCCTTCTCGAAGCCCTTCGCGCAGGCCTGGTAGGCGGGCAGCTGGTTGGCGTCCCACAGCCAGTACGTGACGGTGTGCGCGGAGGATCCGGCGGCGCCTGTCTGCGCGCATCCGCTGATCAGGGACAGCGCCAGCGCTCCGGTCGCCGCGGCGAGCGGACGAAGTCGAATTCGCATCACAGTCCCCTTACTTGATCCCGGTGAAGCCGATGGAGCTGACGATGCGGCGGGCGAAGCAGGCGAACAGCACCAGCATCGGCAGCGCGGCGATCAGCGTCGCCGCCATGAGCCCGGACCAGTCGACGCCGGTCGCCGGGGTCTGCGCCCGGAAGACCGCGAGTGCCACGGTGAGCACGCGCGAGCTGTCGCTGTAGGAGACCATCAGCGGCCAGAAGTAGTCGTTCCAGGAGGTGATGTACGTCAGCACGGCCAGCGTGATGATGGGTGTCGACGCCATCGGCAGGACCACCCGGAAGAAGATCTTGATCTTCCCGGCGCCGTCGAGCAGCGCTGCCTCCTCGACCTCCTTCGGGATGTTCATGAAGAACTGGCGCAGGAAGAACACCGCGAACGGCGTCATGAACATGGTGGGCAGCGCGATGCCCAGGAGCGTGTCGATCAGGTGCAGCTGCTTGATGAGCACGAAGTTCGGCAGCAGCGTGAAGATGGCCGGCACCATCATCCCGGCCAGGAACAGCCCGAAGACCTTGTCCCTGCCCCGCCAGCGCAGCCGGGAGAAGGCGTAGGCGGCCATCGCGGAGAAGAAGATCTGGCATCCGGTGATCAGGGTGGACACCAGCACGGAGTTGAGCAGGTAGCGCCAGAAGTCCAGCCCACCGCCCGCGCCGCCCTGCGCGACGGCCTCCTCGGCCGACTGCAGGCCGAGCGCCCGTTCGAAGCCGCTGGTGGTGAGGTCCACCGGCAGGGGGTTGGTGGGGTCGGCGCCGAGGCCCGCGTTGGTGGACAGCGCGGTGCGCAGGATCCAGTAGAACGGCAGCAGGGTGATGAGGACGATCAGTCCCATCACGGTCCAGGCGGCGGCCCGCCCGAAGGAGAACCCGCGCCGCACCGGTCGTACGGTCGTCGTGGTCGTCACGGCAGCCATGAGGTGTCTCCCTTCCGTCAGCCGAGGTCGGTCCGGCCGGCCCGGGTGAGCCGGTACTGCAGGACGGTGATCGCGCTCAGCACGACGAGCAGGGCGACGGACATGGCCGAGGCGTAGCCGAACTGGAAGCGGCCGAATGCGGAGCCGTAGATGTAGTACTGCAGGACGTTGGTCGCGTTCGCCGGACCGCCGGCGGTGGTCACCGCGACCGTGTCGAACACCTGGAACGACCCGATCACCGTCATGATCAGCACGACCGCGAGCACCGGCCGCAGCAGCGGCATGGTGATCCGCCAGAACATCCGCCACTCGCTCGCGCCGTCCACCCGGGCCGCCTCGTACATGTCGTTCGGGATCGCCTGGAGGCCCGCGAAGAGCAGCAGGGCGGTGTACCCCACGTGCCGCCACACGTTGATGAGCGCGATCGTCGGGATGGCCCAGGTCTCGTCCGCGAGGAAGGGGATGCGGTCCACCCCGAGGCCGCTGATGATCTCGTTGCCGATGCCGAGCTGGGTGTCGAGGATCCACAGCCAGACCAGACCGGCCACGACGTTCGACATCAGATACGGCGTCAGCACGATCCCGCGCAGCATCGCCGACTGGGTCAGCCGCTGGAGCAGGACGGCGATGGCGAGCGCCGCGACCGTCTGGACGCCGATGTTGATGACGACGTACTCGACGGTGACCCACAGGGAGTCCCAGAAGATGGGGTCGTGGACCATGCGGACGTAGTTGTCCAGGCCCACCCACTCCGCGGGCGTCAGCAGATTGAAGCGGGTGAAGCTCAGATAGACGCCCCGCAGCGTCGGCCAGAGCAGGAACACCAGGAAACCGAGCAGCGCCGGCGCGATGAAGACCGCGGCCAGCCGCCCGTCCCCCCGGTCCTCGCCGGACACCCCCTGGCGCGGCCCGGTCCTGCTGCGGGCCTCCGCCGCGCCGCCCGAGGGCAGACGCGACGGAGGACTGCTGGAGGCGATGGTCATCGGGAGACTCCCTCGCTGCGGCGGCTCGTCCTCTGGCGGGACTTACTTTTGGTGCGAAACAATTGCTGCGTCAAGGGCCCTGCAAACATCTTTTCCCAGGAGCCGACATCTGCTTAGAGTGGTCATGTTGGTTTCAGTGCGAAAAAAAGGAGTGAGGGGAGTCGGACCTTTCATGACCGAAGGAACCTCCGGCTGGCTGCCGTTGAGCCCGGGCGAGCGCTCCGTGGCGATCGAGGTACTGGTCCACGGTCCGCTGTCTCGCACGGAACTCGCCCGCAGGCTGGGCCTGTCGGCCGGCAGCCTCACCCGCCTGACCAAACCGCTGATCGAGTCGGGCCTGCTGGTCGAGGTGCCCGAGGCGGGGGCGCCCGCGGAGGCGCGTCAGGGCCGCCCCTCGCAGCCGCTGGACGTCGTCGCCGACTCGGGCTTCTTCCTCGGTTTCAAGATCACGGAGGATGCGGTCTACGGTGTCGTCACCACCCTTCGAAGCCACATCGTCGCCCGCCACGACCGCGCACTCACCACCCACGACCCCGCCGAAGTCGCCGATCTGCTGGCCGCGATGACCGCCGAACTGGCCATGGGTCACCCTCGCCTCGCAGGGATCGGCATCGGGGTCGGCGGCTTCGTCCAGGACCGCGCGGTGGTCGGCGAATCCCCGTTCCTGCTGTGGCGGGACGTCCCCCTGGCCGAACTGGTCGAGGAGCGCACCGGCCTGCCGGTGGTCGTCGAGAACGACGTCGCGGCCCTGGTCGAGGCGGAGACCTGGTTCGGCGCCGGGCGCGGACTGGACCGCTTCGTCGTCCTGACCATCGGCGCCGGCCTCGGCTACGGGCTGGTCCTGGGCGGCAAGCGGGTGCCCTTCGCCGAGGAGGACCGCGGCTTCGGGAGGCACTGGATCGTCGACTCCCACGGGCCGCTCACCCCGGACGGCAGACGCGGCAGTGCCGTCTCGCTGCTGACCATCCCCAGCATCCGCTACCAGGTCCGGGCCGCCACCGGTGAGGACCGCACCTACGAGGAGATCCTCGCCCGCGCAGCCGCCGGGGACCCGATGCCCGCCCGGGTCGTCGGCGAGGCGGCGCGAGCCCTGGGCACGCTCGTCGCGCAGATCTCCAACTTCGTGATGCCGCAGAAGATCCTGCTCGCGGGGGAGGGCGTCGGGCTGATGGACGTGGCGGGCAAGACCGTCGAGGAGACGGTTCGTGAGCTCAGGCACCCGCTCGCCGCACCGGTCGGCCTGGAGACGAAGGTGTCCGACTTCCACGACTGGGCCCGTGGTGCGGCCGTGCTGGCCATCAAGGTGCTGGTGCTGGGGTCGGCCGAAGCGTGAGCGACGGTGAACTCGCCGCAGGCGAAAGGTGCTCACAGGCGGTTGATGTGAACAGCCTCACGTTTACCGGGAGATGGACGTGATCAGTAACACTGTCCGAAATGCCCGTTTGGCTCGTGATGACTCACATCGCCTTCACGTCCGGCGACGTATGCTTCACAGCATGTCCACCACTGTTGAAACCTCATCCGAGCGATCGGCTGACGAGGTCAACGAGGAGATCCGTGCGCTGTGGCGCCGGTCGGGCGGGACACTGAGCGTCGAGCAGCGCGAGGAATACCAGCGGCTCGTCCTGGAGTGGGCCGCCGCGGCCCCCAACTAGGCGCCCGCGGCCCGCTTCGTTCCGGCCCGTCGGCGCATCGGGCCCTCGTCCAAGGGCACCCCTGATCCCCATGGGTGCCCTTCTCGCACTGTCCTCGGCCGTCGTCTACGGCATCGTCGTCCCCCAAGCTCTCGACTTGCTTGAGCAGGGTGGTGCCCCCACCGTCGGCGGTCTGCTGTCCCGGCGCGCACATCACACGGCCGTCACCTTCCTCGGCCGGCTGGGCGGGTTGCTGCTCGCCTGCGCCGGCGCGCTCCTCCTGCCCGTCGGCGCCGTCCGGGGTGCCGACCTGTCGTGGGGCGCGCTGTCCGGCGTCGGCAGCGGCACCGCCATGTAGTTCCTCAACCGTGGGCTGAGCAGGGGGGGATGGGGGCACCTCCCTGTTCGAGCGAAGCCGAGAGCTTGGGGGAGAGCCTCGTGGTGCCGGTCAGCGCCGTCACCGGGGTCGCGCTGTCGGCGCTGTGCGGGGTGCTCGTCCTCGGCGACCGCCCGGGCGCCGTCGCTGGGCTCGGTATCGCCGTCACGGTGCCCGCCCTGTGGTTCGTGGCCGGTGGCCGGGGCGGCGCGGGGAGGGGAACGGCGGACGGGTACCGTGCCGCTCACGCTGGGCTGACGGGGACGCCCCCCCCGGCCTGTCTCACCCCCAAGTCGCCGAATAGTACTGCCGGTACGCCTTGCGGTCCTGTTCCGCGCGGATCCAGCGGGTCGCCACGAGGGCGACGAGGCTGCCCGCGATGACGAGCATGCCGGGGCCGACGTTGCGCGGGTCGGTGAGGCGGCTCAGCAGGGTCGACACGTCCGTGCCCGTGACCGGCGCCGACGTACCCGGCGAGGCCGCGCCCTGAGACGCCGACGGGGCGGGCGCGGCGCCCGTGCCGCCGGCCGACTTGGCCACGATCAGCTTGACGCCCAGCTCGGTCAGCGCCTTGGTCACCGGCTGGAAGAACGTCGTACCGCCCGCCTTGCAGTCCCCGCTGCCGCCCGACGTCAGCCCGAGCGCGATGCCGTCGGCGAACATCGGGCCTCCGCTGTCACCGGGTTCGGCGCACACGTTGGTCTCGATGAGGCCGCTGACCGTGCCCTCGGGGTAGTTGACCGTGGCGTCGAGCGCGGTCACCTCTCCCTCGCGCAGTCCGCTGGTGCTGCCGCTGCGGAAGACCTTCTGCCCGACGTCCGCATCGGCGACGCCCGTGATCCGCACACCCTTGCCGTCACCGACCGCCACCACGTCCGCGCCCTTGCCCGCGCGGCCGGCGTCGTACTTCACCAGGGAGTAGTCGTCGCCGGGAAAGCTCCCCTTGAGCGAGGTGCCGACCTGCTGCCGGCCCCGGTCGTCGGCGAACCAGACGGAGCCGTCGGGACCGCAGTGCCCCGCCGTGAGGATGAAGTCGCTCTCCCCGTCGGTCACGTTGAACCCCGCCGAACAGCGCCCGGCCGTCGACAGGATGGGCTGCGCGCCGTTCAGTCGTGTCGTGAACGTGCCCTCGGTGCGCTCCATGCGGACGAAGGAGCCGATGCCCTCGGCGACCTCGGTCATCCGGGACCAGGCCGAGGCGGAGACGGTGCCGTCGCCCCGCACCACCACCTGGTTGTTCTTGTAGTCCAGGGCCCACGAGGTGCCGGAGACCCGGGGGGCCGAACGCAGCGTCGCCGCTGCGGACTTGAGGTCGCTCATGCTGTGACCGACCATCTTGGCCCGCGCCCCGGCGCGTTTCACCTCGGCGGCCGCCTTCTCGTCGGTCACCGCGACGACCGGCCGCCCGGACGAGTCGATCCAGCTGCCCGCTGTGCGCGCGTCGCCGAGCCGCGACACGAGGTCGGCGCCCTCACCGGTCGCGGGTGGTGCGGTGAAGGGGACGCCGATGACCGGAGCCGATGGCTCGCTCGCCACTGCGTTGGTGACCATGGCTCCTCCGAGGAGGAGTCCGCCGACGGCCGCCAGCCGTGTCACTCGCCGGACGACCCGTCGTCGTGCGTGCCTCATGCATGGCTCCCGAACCCGAACATCACGCTGCGAACACCGCGGGGCCCTCCTTGAGTTGAGTGCCCCTCATCCATACGGGGCGCAGCCCTGCCGCGTTCAGCGCACGGGTGATCTCTTCGGGCGTCACCCGGCGACCGGGTCCGCGAGCAGCGCCCCGCTGCGGGCGTCGCCCCACACCGAACCGGGATCGACGTAGGGCCGCAGAAGGGCGGTGAGCGCCGGATCCCCGCGGCCGTTCAGCTCGTCGGAGGCGATCTTGCGGGCGATCCCGGCGAGGAAGTCCGCCACCTGCACCCGTGCGTCGTCCCGTGCCACGACGAGCCGCAGCCCGGCCAGGCCGGTCCCGGCCCGCCGGGCGGTCCCCTCGATCCACGCGATGCGGTCGGGCGTCAGCATGTTCTGCCGGTCGTGCACGAGGTGGACGGGCAGGCCGTCGCGGCTCCAGAGGGCGGCCGTGCGCACGATCGCCGGGAGGAGCGGGTTGAGCAGCGGGATCAGCGGCGGCCCGGCCCGAAGCCCGTCCCGGTAGGCAACCGCCCGGTGCCGGGTGGCGGCCAGCCGCCCCAGGACGCTCGCCGCGTCCGTCCCGGGCCGCTCCCGGAGCAGGGTGTCGACGGTGCCGTAGAAAGCGTCCACCGGGTCCTCGTCCTGACGGACCCGCAGTAGCCGGTTGGCCGCCAGGAGGAACGCCCGCCAGCCGGCCTCCCCGAAGGCCGGGCGCCCCGCGCGGAACAGAGCGGCCGCCTCGGCCGTGTCGTCCAGCAGCAGGCCGAGAGTCCGGTCCACCACGAAGAACGTCTTCTCCATGAGGTGCACCCGCGCCCGTCCGTGGATCGGCCCCCGCGGCGCGAGCAGCCACTCCAGCACCGCGCGGTGCTTCTCCCGCAGCAGGTGGTTCGCCTTGTACTCCTCGGCCGGTGACCTGATCCTGTCCCGGATCTCCCGCACCGTCGCCGCGGCCGCCGCCTCGGACAGCGACACGCCGGCGTGCGCGAACACGTCGGTGTTCCCGCCGGTGAGGTTCTCACCGTCCGAGCCCGACTCGTCGCAGGCGATCTCCAGCAGCGGGTGCGCCGCCCCGTCCCGATGGCTCTCCGCACGATTCCCGCTCACCGCACCGCCCCCTATCGTGTGCCCATGACCAGGATCCCGCACGAGTCGTCCGGTGAACCTAACCCCCTGCAGGCCCTCACTCTCGACCGCCTCCGGCAGCGCACGAGCATGAAGTGGCGCACCTACCCCGAGGACGTGCTGCCGCTGTGGGTGGCCGAGATGGACGTGCCGCTCGCCGAGCCGGTCGTGCGGGCCGTGACCGACGCACTCCACCTCGGCGACACCGGCTACCCGGCCGGCACCGCCTACGCGGAGGCCCTGGCCGCCTTCGCCGGGAAGCGGTGGGGCTGGGACGGGCTCGCCGTGGAGCGCACCGCGCTCGTGCCGGACGTCATGCTGGGTGTCGTCGAGATGCTCGGACTGGTCACCGGACCCGGTGACACCGTGATCGTGAACCCGCCGGTGTATCCGCCGTTCTACCAGTTCGTGGAGCACATGGGCCGACGGGTGGCCGAGGCCCCGCTGGGGGCGGACGGGCGGCTGGACCTCGACGTCCTGGAGGAGGCCTTCCGGCGGGCCGTGACGGACCGGCGACGGGCCGCCCATCTGCTGTGCAGCCCCCACAACCCGACCGGCACCGTGCACACGGCCGCGGAGCTGTCCGCCGTCGCGGCCCTCGCCGAGCGGTACGGCGTGCGCGTCGTCGCCGACGAGATCCACTCCCCGCTGGTGCTCGGCGGCACCGGGTTCGTGCCGTATCTCAGCGTGCCGGGTGCCGAGCGCGGCCTGTCACTGATGTCCGCCTCGAAGGGCTGGAACCTGGCCGGGCTCAAGGCCGCCCTCGCGATCGCCGGGCCCGGGGCCGCCGCCGACCTGGAGCGGATGCCCGAGGAGGTGGGGCACGGTGCCGGCCACGTCGCCGTCATCGCCCACACCGCCGCCCTGCGCGACGGCCTGATCTGGCTGGACGCCCTGCTGGCCGGGCTCGACGCCAAACGGCGGCTGCTCGCGGACCTGCTGGCCGAGCACCTGCCCGGGATCCGTTACCGGCCGGGTGATGCCACCTACCTGGCCTGGCTCGACTGCCGTGCCCTCGGGCTCGGCGACGACCCGGCCGATGTCTTCCTGCGCCGCGGCAGGGTCGCCCTCAGCTCCGGCCTGCCCTTCGGCACGGGTGGCACCGGCCATGCCCGGCTCAACCTGGCGACGCCGGACGAGGTGCTCACGAAGGCGGTGCGCGCCATGGCGGCGGCGCTCCACTGAGCCCCGGGGCGCGCTCGTACACTGCCCGCCATGGACGACACGACGCTGGACGCGCTCGGGGCGGGAAAGTACCTGCTGCTCACCAGCTACCGCAAGAACGGCACGCCGGTCGCCACCCCGGTCTGGGTGGTGCGCGACGGTGCGGCACTCGGCGTGTGGACGGCCGCCGGCTCCTGGAAGGTGAAGCGGATCCGCAAGCGCGCCGACGTACTCGTCGGCCCCTGCGACCTGCGGGGCAACCCCACCGGCGACCAGGTGCCCGCGACGGCGGAGATCTGCGACCCCGCGACCACCGCCCGTTACCGGCGGCTGATCGCCCGCAAGTACGGCCTGACGGGCCGGCTCACCCTCCTCGGCAGCCGGTTGCGCCGGGGCGTGGACGGCACGGTGGGCATCCGCATCGCTCTGTGATGAGGAGGTGTCAGCTCCAGGCCCGGTAGGGCTCGTCCAGGAGCTGGAAGACCGGCTCGCCCCGAACCGGGTCCTTGGCCGTGGACAGGCGTACCCGGTCGCCGCTGTGGATGCCGATCGGCGGGCCCATCACCCGGCCGCGCACCACGAACCCCTCGGCCATCTCGATCAGCGAGACGTTGCGCGCCGCGGGGGTGTTGCGGTGCACCACGGTGGAGTGGCGCACCGTGCCCGTGCCCTCGGCCCGCTCCGTGCGCAGCTCGCTGCCCCGGCAGACCGGACAGAGCACCCGGTGGTACATGGCGGTGCCGCACCAGGTACAGCGCTGGTAGAGGATGGCCTCGGAGTCCTGGCCCCTCGGGTCGAGCAGACCCGTCGCGGAGCCGGCTGCCTGCTGAGCGACGCTTCCTGAGTGGTACACGCTGGTCAACTCCCTGCACTCGGCCGGAATCCGCGTACGCGATCACTCGCGCACACGGGTGCGCGGCTCGCCGTGCCACCGTGCACGCAGCACAGGGTATGGCACTCAGTGCCACTCGTAAAGGCACTCCGTACCCTCAATGTGGGGAGACTCAGCCCCGCCCCAGCGTCGTCTCGATCTCCTGCACGACCCGCCACAGCGGTGCCCCGCGCCGCGACACGACGACCACCACGTCCTCCGGCTGCTCCATGGCGGGCGGGACCGGTACGCCGCCGAACGCCGACTGCACATAGGCCAGCGCGCGGTCGACCGCCGCGCTCGCCTCGCCCTGACCGTCCGAACGCAGCCAGGAGCGCAGCGCGTTGTTGTGCGCCGCGACCACCGCGGCCGCGATCACGTCGGCCCGCAGGGTGCCCTCCCGGCAGGCGGCGAAGCGCCGGCGCAGGTACGCGGCGAGGGCCCGCTCGTAGCGCCACACCACCGACAGTTCGTAGGCGCGCAGCCCCGGGACCTGCTTGGTGAGGCGGTAGCGCTGCACGGAGAAGGTCGGGTTCTCGGCGTACATGCGCAGCACGAGCCGGGCCGCGTCGCAGACCCGTCGCACGGGTTCGTCGTCGTCGGAGCCGTCCGCCAGGAAGGCCGTCATGTCGGCCAGGCAGCGCTCGTGGTCCGGGAAGACCACGTCCTCCTTGGAGGGGAAGTAGCGGAAGAACGAGCGCCGGCCGACCCCGGCGAGGGCGACGATGTCGTCGACGGTGGTCTGCTCGTACCCCCGCTCCAGGAACAGCTGGAAGGCCGCCGCCACCAAGGCGTCCCGCATGGGCGGTTTCCCGGTGCCCGCCTCGGCTTTCTCGAAGCTCATGAGCGCGAACGTAGCACCCGGAAGGGACATGGCACTCGGTGCACTCGCACGGAGGTACTCAGTGCACTGGCCGCCGGGCGTGGCCGGCCTCTGAACCCCGGGTGCGATGGCCGCGTATCCAAGGTCGGACGATCCTCGAAGACGGGCGCCCCGGGGCCCGGACGAAGGAGAACAACGTGTCGACACCGTCCGAGCCCAGGCCGCCGCAGGACGGCCCGGCCCTCGAACCCATCCGCGTCCTGCGGCCCCGCCGCACCGACGCGCTCGCCGAACTGATGCGGGAGTTCCGGCAGGAGACCGCTCGGGAACCCGGTGACCACGAGTCCGTCGCCCTGCCCGGACCGCCGGGCGGCTCCGAGGCCCTGACCCAGGAACTCCCGCCCGTCGCCCGCGAGATGCGCCGGCCCGCGCAAGCCGCACCCCCGGGGGCCGGGCTGCGCCGTGCCGCCGTCGCGGTGGCCGTCCTCGCGGCCGCGGTGATCGGCGCCGGCGGTGCGCTCCTGCTCCGCGGCGAGCACACCGACGACCAGGCCGCGCCCGCGCCGCCCCGGTCCGCCCCCTCCACTCCTGACCCCACGCCCACAGCGGCCCCCACCTCGCCCGCCCCGCCCGCCGCGCCCGTGGACCCGGACGGCGCCGGCACCCTGCGCGAGGGAGCGTCCGGCCCCGAGGTGACCGAACTCCAGCAACGCCTCCTGCGCATCCCGGACGTCTACCGGGACGGCTCCACCAGCGGACGCTACGACCCCACCCTCACCGCGGCGGTCGCCCGCTTCCAGCTCTGGTACGGCATCCGCGGCGACGAGACCGGCGTCTACGGCGACGACACCCGGGCGGCCCTGGAGTCCCGCACCCCGGCGGACACGAGCTGATGTGTGACCATGGCCGGCATGGACGAGTTCATCGACCGGCTGAACCCCGAGATGTACGTGGTCACGGCCGCCGCGGGAGGTGAACGAGCGGGCTGCCTGGTCGGTTTCGCCTCGCAGTGCTCGCTGCGGCCGGTCCGGTTCGTCGTGTGGCTGTCCGAGCTCAACCACACCTTCCGGGTGGCCCGGAACGCGGACGTCCTCGCCGTGCACCTGGTCGGCCGCGAACAGCGCGCCCTCGCCGAGCTGTTCGGCGGGCACACCGGCGACCGGACCGACAAATTCAGGGACGTGCCTTTGCGGGAGGCGCACGGCGGGGCCCTGGTCCTCACGGACGCGCCGGCCTGGTTCGTCGGCCGGATCGTGACGCGCACGGGCGGCGGCGACCACATCGGCTTCGTCCTCGACCCGGTCGAGTGGGGCGGCGACCAGGACGACGACGGGCCGCTGCTGCGCCTGTCCGACGCGGTCACCATCGACCCGGGCCACCCGGTCGACTGACGACGCTCCCCGCTGATCGAACGCCGGGCAACGGCTGGGAAAAGCAGCGGACGGCGACGCCACGCGGCCGCACCCTGGTCCGGGGCGACGCACGAGGCGCCCGAACCGCCGCGAACCGAAGGCCATGCCCATGAACGGCTCCCGC
Organism: Streptomyces sp. NRRL B-1140; assembly: GCF_001280065.1. Lineage (GTDB taxonomy): Bacteria > Actinomycetota > Actinomycetes > Streptomycetales > Streptomycetaceae > Streptomyces. Next base: position 122,669 of record NZ_LGEA01000114.1, on the reverse strand, counting down.
ATCCCCGGCCTGGTGCTGCCCACCCTGTTCCTGCTGGCCCTGCTCGTGGGCCTGTGGTGGTACTGGCGTCACCGCGGGGACTCGTGAGGCGGCGTGCCCTACCGGTCCTCAGGCCCGGGGACCCGGACGTCCACCACGCACACGTCGTCCCGCCGCACATCGGGCAGCATCCGCGCGAGCAACGGCCCCAGCGACCCGGGCCCGTCGCCGTGCGGGGCGGCCACCGCCTCGGCGAGCTGCTCCAGCCCCCGGTCGATGCTGTCCGGTGGGTGCTCGACCAGGCCGTCGGTGTACAGGATGAGCCGGTCGCCCGGGTCGAGACGGCACTCCGCCTCCTGGTAGACCGGCCTGGCGGCCGCCCCGAGCAGCATGCCGCCGGGGCGGGCCAGATACCGTGCCCGCCCGTCTCGCAGCAGCAGCGGCGGGGGATGTCCCGCCTGGGCCCAGACCAGGCGCCGGCGGCGGGGCTCGTAGCGGGCGAGCACCATCGTGGCGGTGGTGTGGGAGTCACGTGAGTGCAGCAGCAGCGTGTTCAGCCGGGCGAGCGCCCCCGTCAGGGACGAGCCCGTGATGACCATGCCCTTCGCGGTGAACCGGAGCTGGGCCATCGTGGCCACGGCGTCGACCCCGTGCCCGGCGACGTCGCCGACCACCAGCAGCGCGTCCCCGTCGGGCAGTTCGATCGCACTGAACCAGTCACCGCCCACGTGCACACCCGACTGGGCCGGCAGATAGGCGACCTCGACGCGCAACCCGGCCAGGTGCACCGGCCGGTTGGACATCGGCAGCAGCGCGTGCTGAAGGCGGGAGGCAAGGGTCCGCTCGGCCTGGAGCACGTCGTGCTGCGTCAGGATCGCCCGCTCGCTCTCGACCAGTGCCAGCTCCGCACGCCGCCGGGCGGTCATGTCCTGTACGAAGCCGTGCACCTCCACGGGTGTGCCGTACCGGTCGGGCACCGCTTCCGCCACCAGCCGCAGATGCCGGATGCCGCCGCTCGTGCGGATCCGGAACGGCACGTCGAACGGCCGCCCGTCGTGGACGAGTTCCCCGACCGCGCGCGTCAGCGCCGGCGTGTCCTCCGGCAGGGCGAGCTTCGGCACCTCGGGCAGGGGCACCGGTCCGTGCGCGGGGTCCCGGCCGACGAGGGAGAACACCTGGGTCGACCAGGACGCCTCCTGCGTGGCCAGGTTCCAGTTCGCCCAGCCGAGATTGCCCAGCCGTTGCAGGTCCGCCAGGCGCTGTTCCTGCCGGTCGGAGGAGCCGTGCCGGATCCATGAGACGACGAGGGCGTCGCCCAGCGGCGCCACCCGTGCCCGGTAGACGGACAGCTCGGCGACGCCCGCCACGACCTCCTCGTGCGCGAACGGCTCGCCCTCGTACGCCGACCCGGTGGCCAGCACGTGCAGACAGCCCTGCCACACCGGCTCGGCCGCCAGGGCCGGGCGCAGCTCCAGCAGGCGCCGCCCGGCCGGTTCCTCACCGGTCCGGCCCAGCAGATCGCCCACCTGGGTCGTCGCGGCCTCCACCCGGAAGTCCTCGATCTCGCCCGTCGCGGACCGCAGCGGTGTGAGCAGCATCGCCGCCACCGGCAGCGCCTCGAACAGCGCCTGCACCGCGTCCGTGGCGGCGTCGGCGTCGCGCTCGGGCGGGATCTCGAAGGCGCGCAGCCGGCCGGCGCACAGAGCGGTGACGCCCCGCAGGTGGGCGCGGTCGCGTGGGGTGAAGGCCCCGGCACGGCCGCGCAGCACACCGATGCAGACCTCGGCGGAGCCTGCGGCGAGCACGGGCAGCCAGGCCCGCGAGCGCCACCGGTCGGGAGGGTCCCCGATGAGCAGGTACCGCCGCTCGTCAGCGGCGAAGTCCTCCAGCCAGCGCGGCTCGCCCGCCTGCAGCGCGTCCAGCGCCGCCATGCCGCTCAGCGGCGGCACCTGGCACCACTGGGCCGCCAGTTTGTCGTCGATCCCCGCGTGCCCGATCAGTCCCAGGCCGCCGTCGGGCCTGCGGGTGTAGATCAGGACCGCGTCCGCCGACATGTCGGGGCCGAGATGTTCTAGCAGGCACCGGGCGAGGTCGTGCGGTGTCATCACCCGAACGAGGGCCTGGCCGAGACGGGCCAGGGCGGCGGCGACGTCGTCCGGTACCCCCGGCTCCTGCAGGGCACCGGCCCGGCCGGGCGCCTCGATGCCGTAGGACTCGCTCGCCCTGCCCGGGCCGGACGGCATCGGCGCGAGTGTGCCGAGGGTGATCCAGCACTCCTCCAGCAGGGTGTGGCGGGCGGACTTGGCCCGCTGGAGCAGCTGCTCACCCGCCGCGTCCGCGGAACAGCCGGTCAGCGCCATCACCGCGCCCTTGGCCCGTTCCACGACAGCGGAGACGGCCGCCTGGTCGCGCAGCCGGTCCATCTCGGCGCGCTGCCGGGCGACGATCTTGGCCAGTTCGACCAGGTCCGGTGCGGCACCGGACTGCGCCGGCGTCACGGGCTCGCTCGTCACGCGTTGAGCATTGCACACCTGGCCCGATTCGCAGACCGCCTTGCGCGCACGGACAGCTCGTCCGCCTCCGTGGTCCCTTCTGTCACATGTGCCTCAGGGGAAACCGGTCAGTGGCCGTCGCGCGGGTACAGCCACAGCCGCAGCAGCCGGCTGAGGCGCGGCATCACGAGGTACGTCAGAAGGGGCAGCAGCACCAGCGGGAAGACGGCGGCCCGCAGGGGCAGCGGCCAGGTGGTCGTGTGAGGTGTCACCAGCCACTGGATGAGCAGGGTGAAGGGGTAGGCGCCGAGGAAGGTGGTGAGGACCATCTTCCAGCGGGGCGGGGCCTGCACCGTGGTGCCGGGCAGGCTGAACCATGTCTCCATCCCGCTCGTCGACTGGCGTTCGCTGCTGACCTCGGTGGCGACGTCCTCGATCCGCCGGTGCCAGCGCGCACGCTCCTCGGACTCCAGCCAGGCGGCGAGCCGGTGCTGATCGGACCAGCGCAGCACCGCGTGGTAGCGGTGGCCGTCCTCGGGGGTCAGCCACGAGACGCCCTCGTTGCCGGGGAACTTCCTCGCGCAGCGGGTGATGCCGTGCGTCCACTCCTCGAACCGCTGCTCCCGGCCGGGGCGCACCTGCCAGGTCAGGACCGTGGTCACCGGCTCACCGCGCCGGGGTTTCGTGGTGCTCATTCCTCCACGTGTGCCACGCGCGGCGGCCGTCATGCCCGGTGGCTCAGGGCTGGCGGTTCGCCTCGACCAGGGCCTGGGTGACCGCACGGACGCTGCGCGCGATGTGCTGGAGCTGCATGACCTCGGCCGCGTACAGCTTGATCGTGTGCTCGATGACCCCCTCGTGCAGGCCCAGCCCGGGCAGGTCCGCGCGGGCGGTCTGCAGGGCGGTGCGGGCGATCCGGATCTCGTTCTGGACCTGGATGTGGGCGTGCCGGGCGAGGAGGACGGGGTGGCGGACGAACACGGGGTAGCCGGCGTAGCGCGTGGGCACCAGTTCGCGCAGCCATCTGGCCGCCGAGCGCTCCCAGTCGTAGCTCCCGGGCGTCTTGACCTGGCAGGGCCAGTCGGGGCTGATGCGCGTGGTCGTCAGTTGCATGATCATCGCTTCCGGGTGTGCGGCGTCGTAAGGGTGGACGACGGGTCGGGGCGGCCCCGGCCTAGGGGATGACCGGGGCCGCCACGAACACCCGGGACCCGGAGTGGGTAGGACCCGGCTCCACGGGTGCGGAACGGATCCGGAACCGGCCGGGTCGCGATCCGTGAGCAGTATTTATATATGCCATCCGGTTTGCAAGGAGCATGAAAACATTCATGCGTGCTTTGTTGTGGATGGTCCCGTTGTGGGAGACCCCGGGCGCAGCTCAGTCCCTGAGGAAGAACTGGTGCTGGTCGGCCACCTGCTCGTACTCCTCGAGACGCGCCTGCGTCCGCTCCGGATCCGCGTCGGTCATGGCCTGCAGCAGCGCCGAGCACATCACGCCCGGGGCCGCATAGGAGTCGAACACCAGCCGCGACCCCGTCCCGATGGCGAAGACGACGTCGGCCTCGTCCGCGAGCGGCCCCAGTGCCAGATCGGTGATCAGCGCGACCTTGAGCCCGGCGCCCCGCGCGACCCGCACGGCCGTCAGGGTCTCCTGGGCGTGCCGGGGCATGGAGAACGCCAGCACCCAGGTCCCGCCCGCCTCACGCGACTGCAGCAGCGCGTCGTAGGCGACGCTGCCGCCCCGCGTGACGAGGCGTACGTCCGGATGGATCCGGCGGGCGGCGTAGGCGAAGTACTCCGCGAGCGAGACGGAGATGCGCAGCCCGAGGACCGTCAGGGGCGCCGACGACGAGAGCTTGCGGCCGACGTCGATGACCATGTTCGGGTCGGCCAGGTCCCGCCGCAGGTTCTCCAGGTTCTCGATCTCCGCGTCGACCGCCGCCTGCAGCTCGTTGCCCCGCATCTCCTCGGCCGGGCCGCCCGCGAGGGTGCCCAGCGCGATCGACTGCAGTTTCTCCCGCAGGGCCGGGTAACCGCTGAAGCCGACCGCCGAGGCGAACCGCGTCACGGAGGGCTGGCTGACGCCGACCCGGTCCGCGAGATCGGTGATCGACAGGAACGCCGCCTCGGTGATGTGCTCGATCAGGTACTGCGCGATGCGCCGCTGTCCCGGGGACAGCCGGGGACGGTCGAAGAGCGCCCTGAGCTGGGCGGACGGGGAGACCTCCGCTTCGGGGGCGGCTTTCCCCGAAGTGATCGCGGATGCCTGTGCGCGTGCCTGCTGCGGCGATGGCACCGGTGCGCCTCCTTCGTCTCCCACGGACGTTCAACATAGCTCACGCACAGGGTGACCAGGGCTTCTCCGGACAGCATGAGCTGCCCGGCAGGGGGTTACCCGTACGCCGGGCGGGAACCCGCCGCCGCACAGACCCGAAGAGAGGAGCCCCCGTCATGACCGTCCCCGAGGAGAACCGGCCCAAGACGGAGACCACCGGCGAACTGCTGGAACAGCACGACGAGAACCGCACGCGCCCGCCGGGCGCCACCGGTCGCACGATGCGCGAGGCCCTGGAGGAGGCCGAGGTGCGCCCCGACGACTTCGACGACCGCTAGGGCCTGTCCGACACCCCGGCCAACCGACGACGCATCCGGCAGGAGAGACGGCATGGGCGCGCTGAGTGCGCTGGAACAGACCCTGGAGAACCGCTGGGACGCGCTGTGGGCGCGGCTCCTCGACAAGGAACCGGTGGAGGTCGTCGACGCCCTGCGGCGCGAGTGCGACGACAACGCCGTCGTGTGCCGTGAGGGCCGCGTCATGGTCCCCAACGCCTACGACGTCGAACTTCCCGACGACGTGCACGACCATCTGACCCGTACCGGCACCGACGTGGGCCAGGCGCTCACCGACAGCCTGTCCCGCCACGCCGAACGCCGCGGCTACGAGTTCGCCGGCCCGCTGGCGGTCCATGTGGCGAAGTGCCCCGACGTGCCCAACGGCCGCTACCGGGTGGCGAGCAGGGTCATGCAGCACGTGAGCGCGGACGGGTTCTTCTACGCGACCCACTGACCCGTGCGGGCCACGGCACTCACCGGCGGTACAGCGTGATCGAGTGCCCGACATCGTCGACGGGGCGGCTGCCGCCGATCAACTCGGCCAGCCGCCCCGTGGCCTTCGCGGCCGCCGAGTCCGACACGGCCAGCAGCCCCCGCACCTCACGCAGTGGCACCCGCCGGGGATCCGACGCCTCGACGCCGTACGCGGACGGCACCCCACCGCCCTTGTACACGAGCCACACCCGCTCACCCGGATACCGCTCCCGCAACCGGTCCGCGAGCCGCCCGAGGTCCTGCCCCCAGTCCACGTTCGAATCGTGCAAGTACTCCCGGGTCCGGTCCGGCCCGCCGAACGCCTCGTTGGAGTAGGGCAGATAGAAGGGATACGTCCGTACCGAACTCACCGCGGTGAACGCGATCAGCACCACGACCCCCACGGACACCCACCGCCGCCGCGCCACCAGCACGCACCCCGCCGCCACCGCGAGGAACAGTGGCAGGAACACGGCGTACCGGGTCCCGAAGTCCCGGGCTCCCTGCATGGCGGCCGCCAGCAGCACCAGGGGAACGGCCAGTACATAAGGGGCGGCAGGCCGCAGCCGCCGGAACCCGGCGACGGCCGCCGCACCCCCGGCCCACAGCACGAGCATGCCCAGCGGCGTCTTCACCAGCAGCGCGGCCGGCAGGTAGTACCAGAGCGAGCCGTCGTACAGCCGCCCGAACAGAAACCCCTGCCAGGGACGGTTCTCCAGCCCGAACTGCACGCGCATCCCGTCCCGGTAGGCCTCCGGGAACGGCATCACCTCCACCAGCAGCCCGCGCAGCCCGTGCACGACCGGCACATGCTGCTCCGGAGCCCAGCGCAGCCGCGGATCCACCATCAGATACGTGACCCAGACGACGGCGACCGCGGCCAGGACCACACCCGATGCCGCGACCACGGCCCGGCGCCGGCCGGCCCCGCAAGCCCGCCGCACGGACACCACGGCCAGCACCGCCATCACCGGCACGGCGGGCAGCGTGCTCATCTTCGTGGCCAGCGCCGCACCGAGCGCGACTCCTGCGAGCGGCACGTACAGTCGCGGTCTGCGACGCGCCCGCCACACCAGCCATGCCGAGGTCAGCGTGAACCCGGCGGCCGGTACGTCGAGGGTGGCGAGCGAGCCGTGGGCGATGACGTCGGGGGAGAAGCAGTACAGCGCGAGCGCGGCCGACCCCGCGGCGAGCCCGGCCAGTTCCCGGGCGAAGGCGAACACCACCCACCCGAACGACAGGGTCAGCGCGATCATCGGGAGGCGGGCCCACAGCATCAGCCGCCAGGGGTCGTTGCCCGACCCGTACAGCAGGTGCCGGCCCAACTGCCCCTGGTCACCCGCGAAGCCGGGGTCGACGTGCGGATCCGTGAGGGCGACCCCCGCACCGATGACCAGCTTGCCGAGCGGCGGATGCTCGGGGTTGTGCCGCAGCCGGTGCTCGTGCACGTACTCCGCGGCCGCGCCCGCGTACACCGGTTCGTCGATGGTCGGGGTCTGCCGCACGGCGGTCGTGCCCATCGCGAAGGCCATCTGCGCGAGCAGCAGGGCCACGAGGAGGGCCGGCGGCCACCGTCGGCCCGGCCTGCGGGCGCTGCCGGCCGCTGCCGGGGGCGACAGCGACACGGGCCGCGGTACGGCGGGAGCGATCCAGAGGTCCCTCATGGGCCCACTCTGCATCAGCCCCCGCCGTAGAAAGCGTTACCGCCTCACGAGTCGCACCGACAGACCGTCAGCCGTGTACAACGGCACGGCCCGCAGCGACGCCGAGTCCAGCTCGACGCGGTCGAACCGGCCGCGCAGCTGTGAAGCCGACAGCACGGCTACGGTCGTGCCCGCGGCCGGCGGCCGCTCCGCGTCCAGCCGCAGGGACAGCACGCTGCCCCGGCCCAGCAGAACCCGCCGGTTCACCGTGAGGGCCGGGCCCTGGTTCCGGCGCAGCCGCAGCTCCAGCGTCGACTCGCCCTCCTGGACGTACGAGCCGCGCACCCGCGCGACCTCGTCCGCGCGGAGCGTGCCGCCCGTGACCCGTACGTCGCCCGCGCCCAGGGCGCCCGCTGAGGCGGCGACCAGGGTGCCGGCCTCGACGGCGGTTCCGCCGCGGTGGCAGTTGTGGCCCGTCAGGGTGAGCGTGCCCGAACCGCGCTTGGTCAGACCGCCCTCGCCCTCGATGTCGTTGCGCCAGCTGTCGGCCGCGTGGAAGCCCCCGGCCGCCGCGTCGAGCGTCACGGTGACGTCCCGCTCGAAGGCGCCGTACCCGTCCGCCGCGGCGAACAGGTTCAGCCGGCCCCACTGCTCGAAGCCGTCCAGCAGGACGTATCCCGACGGCAGCGCGGTCGTCCGCAGCACCTCACGCCGCTGGGCCGCGGTCAGGTACGGCAGCCGCGTCTCCAGCAGCACCTCCGCGCCCTTCGGGACCGTGAGCGGGTCCTCGCGGCCGCGGCGGGGCAGGATGTACGTCAGCCGGGGCCGGGCCGCGCGGGCGTTGGCGTCCCGGTCGGCGTAGGGGTCGGTGCCGGTGTCCGCGGAGTGCGCGTACGCGTACAGGGTGTCGGCCGTCGTGCCGGTCTTCTCCGTGAAGTAGGCCAGGGCCTGGGCCCGGGCCGCCGCCTTCAGCCCGGAGTTGGCCGGGTCCGCCAGGGTGGCGGCGGCCAGCGCGGTGGCCATGATCCGGCCGCCGAGCACGTCGACGGGGGAGTGCATGCCGGCGACGATCCGGGTGTGTGCGAGGTCCAGGGCGTGCGTCACCAGCTCCTGGAAACGCTCGGGCACCGCGTACGCGTAGGCCAGCGAGGCCAGGTGCAGGGCGTTGGTGTGGCCGCTGGGGAAACCGCCGTCCTCGGCCGGCTTGTCGCTGCGCTGGCGCAGCAGCTGCGGGGCGACGACGACCTTCGACTCGTACACCGGGAAGCCGAACTCGTCCTTCCTGCCGGTGTCGACGACCTCGCTGTCCTCGTTCATCCGCCAGGGCCGCGGGTACTGATAGGCGAACTTCGACGGGTTGCCGGAAGCCCAGTTGCCGCGCAACGTGTCCACCAGCCGGGCCACCTGGCCGAGTTCGGAGTCGTACGAGCCGGCGCCCAGCGCGGAGCCCGCCGGGGCGCCGGCCGGCACGGCGTCGTCGATCTTGGCCGGCGGTGTGCCGTCCGGGGCGCCGGTGATCGACGTGACCGCCTTGGCCCCGGTCTTGTAGAGGGCGGCGAGCGGGCCGAGTCCGTCGATCATCGCGTAGCTCTGGTGCTGGCGGTCGACGACGAAGGCCTTCTTCGCCTCGGCGTCGGTGCGCTCGGCGGTGATCCGCTCGCAGTAGCGCACGTTGGCGCGCAGTATCTCCGGCATGAGCGGGGTGCCGGTGTTCCAGGCGCCGCCGGTCTTCCATATCCGGGCGAAGCCTCCCAGCGCCCGGACGACCGCGTTGGTCTCGGGAGTCTGGTTCGCCAGGACGTTGGTCTTGTAGTCGTCGACGAACGCGGCGGGAGCGGTGGCTGCCTTGGCGTCCGCGGCGCTCAGCCACCCCACGAAGGCCGGCGCGGCGACCAGCGCGGCCGAGCCGCCCAGGGAGGTTCTGAGGAAGCCCCTCCGGTTCAGGGTGGGGGAGTGGTGCCCGGCGGATGACGGCATGGGTGTGCCTCTCTTCAGTTCTGCGGCCCTGCGGCCGGGTGCGGTCGTGCGATCTTGCCTGATGCGACGGGGAGTTGAGTGCCCCATGCGTCAGGTGGTGCTACGAGCGAAGAACTACGGCCGGGTCGTGTCCCGTCGGCGAGGGTGCCGCGGCCGGGACATGTCCCGCGGGTGAACGAGGGGCACCCGCGATCCGGCGCGTCAGAGCAGCGATCGTGCCAGTGCCACCGCGCCCTCGACCGGCGGCTCCCGCAGCGGCCTGGTGCGGGCCGCGGGCACGGTGGCGGCGAGGCCCGCGGTGAGGGCGTCGTAGAGCGCGGGCTGGGACAGGACGGTGCCGCCCGCGACCACCACGTCGTCGACGACGGCCCCGCGCGCGGCGAGACGGGCGACGAGTGCGGCGAGGGAACGGCCCGCGTCGGCGATCACGGCTCGGGCGAGCGTCGAGCCCGCCTCGGCGGCCGCGAAGACGACGGGAGCGTGCCGGCCCCACTCGGCGGAGACGTCGGTGGCACTCTCCAGGGCAGCGCCCAGCGCCGGTACCTCCGGCACGCCCAGCGACGCCACGAGGCCGAGAGCCAGCTCGTCGGGTTCCTCGCCCCGGTCGTGCGCCGCCCAGACGGCACGGGCCGCCTCCCGGACGAGACCGGCGGCGCCGCCCTCGTCGCCCAGCACGGCCCCCCAGCCGCCCACCTGGACAGCGGTGCCGTCGGGCAGCCGCCCCACGGCGACGGATCCGGTACCGGCGACCAGGCCGACGCCCTTGTCCAGACCGGCGGCGGGAACGAGGAGCTCCGCGTCGCCCACGACGAGCACGGGCACGCCGAAGGCACTCTCCAGACCGTCGCGGATCCGCGCGCACTGGCGGGGCGTCTCACAGGCGTGCGCGCCCACGGCCAGAGCCGAGGGCCGGGCGCCGGACGGCAAGGTCTCGCGGACCAGGCCGGTCAGCCGGGCGACCGCGGCCGCGGTGTCGTGCGGCCGCCAGCCGGCGCTCGAACGGACGTGATCGACGACGCGGTGGTCCCCCGCGAAGGCGCGGAGGTGCGTCTTGGTGCCGCCCACGTCGATGCCGAGCACGAGAGTGCCGGCGGAGGTGGAGTCCTGCACGGATCCTCTTTCGTCGGTGCGCAGTGCTGCGACGGCGGGCGAACCGTGCCTGAGAGAAGGGCAGTTGACAACTCTGGAAGCCCCGGGACGGGCCTCTGGCGGAGTCACGGCAGGCGAGTACCGTGACGTTCGTTAGGAAGTTAACTAACGAAGTACAGTGCGTCAAGAGGAATCCCATCGCCGCATCCACGGAGCCGTTCGCCAAGCCGACCGCCCCGGGGAGAGCGGCCCGTGACCTGTGTGGGGTAACTGTTGGAACAAGACCTGGCAAGAGCCCCCCGACTGACGGAGAGCGCGGCCGCGGTGTTCGCCGTGCTGGCCGCGGCCGGCCATGCGACCCGGCCCCAGCTCGCGAGCCTCGCGCGCCTGTCCAAGCCCACGGTCTCCTCCGCCGTCGCGGAACTGGAGAGCGTCCGGCTCGCCGCCCACTCCGGAACCGCCTCCAGCGGCACGGGACGCAATGCCGCCGTCTACCGTCTCGGGCCGGCCGCGGGGGCCGTGCTCGCCGTCGACCTCGGCCCCGCCCTCACCCGGGTCCGCGGCTGCGCCCTGGACGGCACGCTGCTCGCCGAGGCCACCGGGCCCCGGGAGGGCGCCGCCGACGTCGTGCGCGAGGCGCTCGACGCGCTGCCCGCCGGCGCCCCGCTGCGGACCATCGTCGTCGCCGTCGGTGATGTCACCTCCCCGCGCGAGGAGGGTGCCGGCATGCGTCCGGCGACCGCCAAGGCCGGTCCGGTCTTCGACGCCGTGACCGTCGCGCTGCCGCCGGGCGTCCCCGTCCACCTGGAGAACAACGTCAACTGCGCCGCCCTCGCCGAGCTGCACGAAGGTGCCGCCCGTGGCCGGAACATCTTCGGCTACCTGCGGATCGGCGTCGGCATCGGCCTCGGCATCGTCGTCGGCGGCCAGGTGCTGCGGGGAGCGAACGGCGCCGCAGGTGAGCTGGCCCGGATTCCCTACCCGTGGGACGACGGGCGCGAGCCCCGTCACGAGGCCCTGGAGGAGTACATCGGCTCGCGGTCCCTGCTGCGGCGCGCCGCCGAGGCCTGGCCGGCCGCCGACGGGCCGTGTCCCGGCACCGTCGAGGAGCTCTTCACCCTCGCCGGACAGGGTCGTGCCGCCGCCCGCGCCGTGGTCGACCGCCATGCCGTGGACGTGGGCCGGCTCGCCGCCGCCGTGACCGCGGTACTGGATCCGGGGCTGGTCGTGCTGGGGGGCAGCACCGGCGCGTACCCGCAGCTCCTGCACGGGGTGCGGGCCGAGCTCGCCCGGCTGAGCTGGCCCACCGAAGTCGTCAGCAGCACGGTCGGTGATCTCGGTACCGTCGTGGGTGCCGCCAGGCTCGCGGTTTCCCGAGGAGTCCAAACCGTGACCGAGGTCGCCGGGGCGAAGGATTGACGGCCTCCGACTCGTCGTGCCAATGTCCGGACAAGCGCTTTCTGAGTCGGCCGGGACGCCGACTCCGGGTGAGCCTCCCGCCCGTACGCGAAGTACGGCAGCCGCACGAGGGCGTGCTTGTGCGACGCCGGCCGTCATGGCCGGGGACCCCACCCGTCAAGGCGACGCGGCCGGGCGAGGCCGCGCCCCTAGAAAGCGAAATTTCCTGCAAAATGCACCCGTGCCGCCTCGGCTGGCGCCGTGCTTCTTCCGCTACGAAGAAAAGGGATCGAACATGATCAGTGTGGGTGTGCGGCGCTCCCGCCGACTCGGTGGCGGCATACGCCGCGTGGTTCCCCTCGCTGCCGTGGCCACGGCAGGTGCCCTTCTGCTCACCGCCTGCGGGTCGGGATCCGACTCGGGCGGCACGTCCAAGTCGCTGACGTTCTGGATCTCCACGGTTCCGGGCCAGGACGCGGGCTGGAAGAAGATGGTGTCGCAGTACAAGAAGGACACCGGCGTCACCGTCAAGCTCGTCAACATCCCCTACGACGGCTACACGACGAAGCTGCACAACGCCGCCCAGGCGAACTCCTTGCCCGACGTGGCGGCCGTGCCGGCGCTGGACCCGATCTGGTCGAGCAAGCTGATCGACCTCAAGTCCATCGCAGGCAAGAAGAGCAACAACATCAACGCCAACTTCCTCGCGAAGGACTCGTCCGGGAAGGTGCTGGCCATCCCCTCGGACGTCACCGCGTCCGGCATGTTCATCAACAAGTCGCTGTTCAAGAAGGCCGGCGTCTCCTTCCCGACCTCGCCCCAGAAGACCTGGACCTGGACCGAGTTCATCAAGGCGGCGAACAAGGTCCGCGAGAAGACCGGCGCCAAGTACTCCCTGACCTTCGACCAGTCGCCGTCCCGGCTGCGCGCCATGGTCTACGAGATGGGCGGGAAGTACGTCCACGCGGACTCCTCCGGCAAGTTCTCGGTGGACGCGGCCACCAAGGAGGCCGTGAACACCTTCGTCGGGTGGAACGACAACAAGACCATGCCGAAGTCGGTGTGGACCAGCGGCGCCGACCCGTCCGCCATGTTCCAGAGCGGTGACGTGGTCGCCTACTGGTCCGGTGTGTGGCAGGTCGCCGCCTTCTCCGAGAGCATCAAGAAGTTCGACTGGGCCAGCGTCCCCACCCCCGCCCAGCCGGTGCAGGCCAGCGACGTCAACAGCGGCGGCCTGATGGTCGGCTTCAACAACAACGGTGACGCGGCCACCGCCACGAAGAAGTTCCTGTCGTGGGTCTACGAGCCGGACAACTACCGCGTGCTGTGCGAGGCCTCCGGCTTCCTGCCGGTCGAGAACGGCCTGAACCCGAAGTACCCCTTCAAGTCCGAGGCGGCCCAGGCGGCGTTCAAGCTGTACAACGAGTCGATTCCGCTCTACGCCCCGATCTCCGGCTACTTCAACGGCGCGCAGACGCAGTGGGTGCTGAAGGGCAAGAGCCTCACCGAGGACCCGACCAAGACGGAGCTCGGCAAGGCGATCAACGGCCAGCAGTCGCCCGACAAGGCCCTGGAGAACATCGTGGCCGGCTACAACCAGCAGGTCGGCGGCGGATCGTAGGCCGCGGGGCCGGGCGGCGGGGGTGAGACACCGCCGCCCGGCCCTGGACACGCTCCCCGATCCCGGGCTCATGGCGTGAGCCCACCTGCAATCCCTTCCACCAGCACGGAGTCAGGAAGATGACCACACACGCCTCGGCCGTGTCCGCGAGCCCGCCCAGGAAACGCAGTAAGTACACCCTTGCGCCGCTCGTCCTCATCGCGGCCAACGTCGTGCTCTTCGCGCTGTTCTTCGTCTGGCCTGCGGTGATCGGGCTTGTCTACTCCTTCACGAACTACACGGGCGTGGGGGTGTTCCAGTGGGTCGGACTGGACAACTACCACAACCTGTTCGGGGACTCCACGTTCTACGACGCGCTGACAAGGACCCTCCTCTACACCGTCCTGTTCGTCCCGCTGAACTTCGCGCTGTCACTGCTCGCCGCAAATCTGGTGGTGAGCAAGCACGCCAAGGGCTCGTCGCTCGCCCGCGTCATCTTCTTCATCCCGTGGCTGCTGTCGCCCATCGTCGTGGGCGTCCTGTGGCGGTGGATGTTCGGAGAGAACTTCGGACTGGTCAACTACGTCATCGAGAAGCTCGGCGGCGGCGCCGTTCCGTGGCAGTCGAACGCGGACCTGTCACTGCTCGTCGTGGTCATGGCGGCGTCCTGGATGTGGACCGGCTTCACGATGCTGCTGTTCATCGCGGCGATCAAGAACGTACCGGTGTCGTACTACGAGGCGGCCTCGCTCGATGGCGCCGGTCCGTGGCGCCAGTTCATCAGCATCACCCTGCCGAGCATCGCGCCCACCTCGTTCATCGTCATTCTGCTCAACACGATCAACGCGATGAAGGAATACCCGGTGTTCGTCGCCCTCAACAACGGCGGACCCGGATCGTCGAACAACCTGCTCGTCCAGTACATCTACGAGACCGGCTTCAAGCGGGGCCAGATCGGCTACGCGAGCGCCGCGTCCTTCGTGCTCATGCTCATCCTGATGGCCGTCGCGATCATCCAGCTGATCGTCAACCGGCGGGTGGAGAACCGATGACTACCACAGACATGCCACGCCCGCTCGACGCCGACGCCAAACAGCCCGCTCCCCGGCAGAGCCCCCGCAGTGCGGGCCGCGGTGGGATCCGGCGGGCGGTGCCCGCGACGACACTGCTGTGGATCCTGGCCTTCCTCTACGGGTTCCCGGTGCTGTGGTTCATCCTCAGTGCCTTCAAGCCGGCCAGCGACCTGTTCTCCTATCCGCTGACACTCATCCCGCACAACCCCACCCTGTCGGGCTTCGAGGCGGCGTGGGACAGCGCCAACTTCTCCCAGTACTTCATCAACACGGCCATCGTGTGTGTGATCACGACGATCCTCACGGTGGGAGTCAGCTGCTGCACCGGCTACGCGCTGGCCAAGTACGACAACAAGTGGCTCAAGGCCTTCTTCCTCTGCATCCTGGCCACCACGATGCTGCCGGGCGAGGTCATGCTCGCCCCGGAGTTCCTCGTGGTCCGCAATCTCGGTCTCTACAACTCGTTCGCCGGCATCATCCTCCCGGCCGTGCTCACCGCGACCGGATGCTTCATGTTCCGCCAGTTCTTCCTTACGGTGCCCGACGAACTCGTCGAAGCCGCGCGCATCGACGGCGCCCGCGAACTGGCGATCTTCGCGCGGATCATGGTGCCGCTCTCCCGGCCCATCATGCTGACCCTCGCCATCCTGTCGTTCCAGTGGCGGTGGAACGACTACATCTGGCCGCTGCTGATGCTCAACGACCCCAACAAGTTCACCGTGCAGATCGGCATCCAGAGCATCGTCGGCGCCCAGAACATCAACTGGTCGGTCCTGCTCGGCGCATCGGTCATCTCGATGATCCCGCTGATCGCCGTCTTCCTGGTCTTCCAGCGCTACGTCATGGGCGCCGACATCAACGCCGGACTGAAGGACTGACCTTGCCCACCCCGCTCGACCACGAGTTCGTCCGCGCGGTCGCCCGCGCCGCCGACCGATCGGCCGCCCCGCTGGCGGACCGCCCCGACGACGAACCGGCCGGCTTGCCCCACCGCGCCCTGGCCCGCCGGGTGAAGACCCTGGTCGCGGCCTACCGGTCTCCGGACTCGGCCCTGCACGGCAGCGGGCAGGCCGTCGCCGCCGCGACCACCCACCTGCGCGCCCTGCAGGCCGCGCAGACGGTCACCGGCCTCTTCGCAGGCGGCGACAACGTGCAGTCCCCGCCGGACTCCGCGTTCACCGTCAACGACGTGTGCGACGCCCACGTCCTCGCCGCCGGAGGCGGGCCGGAACTGCGCGAGGTCACGGCCGCGCTCGCCGAGATCGCCGGCGCCGCCTCCAGCAGCCTCCTGACCGGTGGGGTGCACACCCCCAACCACCGCTGGGAGCTGTGCGCGGCGCTGGCCCGGCTGCACCGGTCGTTCCCCGACCAGCGGCTCCTCGACCGCATCGGGGAGTGGCTCTCCGAGGGCGTCGACATCGACGCCGAGGGCCTGTACTCGGAACGCAGCGCCAACTACGCGGCCCATGTGTCCAACCCGTCGCTGCTGCTGCTGGCCGGTGTCCTCGGCCGTACCGACCTGCTGGACGCCGTCGAACGCAACCTCACCACCACCCTGGACCTCCTCAGGCCGGACGGCACGGTGGAGACCGTCCACTCGCGCCGGCAGGACCAGAACGAACCGTTCCCGCTGGCGCCCTACCTGCCGCACTACCGGCTGCTCGCGATCCGCACCGGCCGGGGGGACTTCAGCCACGCCGCGACGCTGGCAGCCGCCGGCGGCATCGACGACCCCGACCTCCTCGCCGAGACCCTCCTCACTCCGGACCTGTGCCGCGTCCTGCCGGCACCGGCCGCACAGGCCCTTCCGCGTCACCGGTACCTCACCACCGCGCGCCTCGCCGCACACGCCTCGGCCACCGCGCACACGGTGGTGTACGGCGGCTCCGACGTGCCCGGGCACCGGCGCATCCGCTCGGGCCTCGCCTGCAACCCCACCTTCCTGCGCCTGTTCGCGGGCGACGCGGTCCTGGACGCGGTCCGCCTCTCGCGGGGCTTCTTCGACCTGGGCCCGTTCCGCGCCGCCGACATGCAACGGCCCGCCGACCACCGGTACCTGCTGACCGAAACCCTCACGGCCGCCTACTACCAGCCGCTCCCGCCGGGCGAACGCCGGGACGACGCCGCCTACCGGATGGCGGACGAGGGACGCTTCTCGGCCGCGATGGCCTTCGCGGACCGGCCCCGCGACGAGGTCTCCCACACGACCAGCGTCGAGGTCGACCTGCGGGAGGACGGTGCCGACCTGCGCATCGACATCAGCGGGCCACGGGTGCCCTGGGCCCTGGAACTGACCTTCCGGCCGGGCGGCGTGCCCGAGGGCGCCGCACCGCTCGGGGACGGGCGCTGGTGCCTGGCGGGCGGGCCGGTGACCTACCGGGCCGGTGCCGACGAGATCCGGATCGAGGCGGACGTCCAGGCAGGTGAACCGCTGGCCGGGCCCGAGCGGAGCGAGGTACTGCGGTACGACCCGGGGCAGGACTACACCGTGGTGGGCGGCACCGACGCGACGACCGGGAACCGTCTCTACCTCGGCGGACTCGGCCCGCACACACTGACCCTCGCCCTGCGCGCCCGTCGGACCGTACCGGTCATGTGACCCCGAAGGTCCACACCACGGGCGGGCGCCCGGCCATCCGGGCCGCGAGGTCGCGCACCCGCCCGGCGACCACCCCGGGCCGGACGGGGCGCCGACACCCAAGTCCTCGTCGTCCAGGGCGGCGCGAGGCGCGCCGGCACGCCGTGGGTCTCGATCACCTCGGTCACAGGGGATGCACGCGCATCTCCCCTACGCGCCGGCGGACGCGACGCCGACGGCCGGGGCCCGGGCGGCGAGTTCGGCGAGCGGGGCGCCACTGAGCCGGCACACCTTCCACTCGTCCAGCAGCTCCGCCCCGAGCGACGTGTAGAACTCGACGGCCGGCGTGTTCCAGTCCAGGACCCACCACTCGAAGCGGTCGTACCCGTTGCGCCGGCAGGTCGCGGCCAGAGCCGCGAGGAGGGCCTTGCCGTGCCCTGCGCCGCGGGCCTGCGGGCGGATGTACAGGTCCTCCAGATGCATGCCGCGCGTGCCCGTCCAGGTGGAGAAGCGCGGGAACCACAAGGCGTAGCCCATGGCCTCGCCCGTGTCGTCGTCCTCGGCGATCGACGCGAAGGCGGCCGGGTGCTCGCCGAACAGTGCCGCACGCAGCTGCTCCTCGGTGGCCACGGCCTGTTCCGCGGCCCGTTCGTACGCGGCGAGTTCGCGGATCATCGCGCGGATCTCGGGGATGTCGTTCACGGTGGCGTCCCTGATCATGCCGTCGATCATGCCTCATCACGGCAGTCCGGGAAACGGGTTGTCCGATCAGGCGGGCCCGGTGATTCTGTCGATGTTGCTGACATCCGTCGCCGCGTTCGTCGGCGCAGCGTTCCTGATCGCCATGGCTCCGGCCCGAGCACGGTAGTGATCCTGCGCCGGCCGGCGGTGGCGCCCGCGGCCGCTACTTCGGTGTCCCTGCGGCGTGCGCTCCGACAGGGCCTGGTCACCGACGCCGCCAACCCGAAAGGCGGGCTTGTTCGCCGTCTCGTCAGGGCGGCCGCTCATACCGGGGCGGGCGATGCGTTCACGCCTCCACGCGGGGGAGCGCGGACTGCGGCACCACCAGGTCAGCCCGCGCCCGGGTCGTCGCGACCAGCTCGGCGTTGCGCTCGTCCGAGCGGCGCACCCACGCCACCGCCTCCTCGTGGCTCTTGCCGAACTGTTCGTGCCGGGCGACCAGTCGCTGGATCCGCTCCGGCTCCGGCAACTCACAGAACCACACCTCGTCGAGCCGCGGCAGGACCCTGGCCCAGGCACCGGTGTCCAGGAGCAGGTAATTGCCCTCCGTCACGATGAGCCGGGCCGTGGGCGGGATGGGGATCATGCCCGCGATGGGCTGCTCCAGGACCCGTTCAAAGCCGGGTGCGTACACGGTGTCGTCGTCCGTCTCTTCGCGCAGCCGCCGCAGCAGGTCCGCGTACCCGGCCGCGTCGAACGTGTCGGGCGCTCCCTTGCGGTCCCGGCGGCCGAGGCGCTCCAGTTCGGCGTCGGCGAGGTGGAAGCCGTCCATGGGGACATGCGCGACCCAGGGCTCACCGTTGCCGTTCAGCTCCCGCACCAGATGCTCGGCGAGCGTCGACTTGCCCGCCCCGGGACTGCCCGCGATCCCGAGGATCGCGCGCCGGCCGCCCCGGGGGAGGGCCCGGGCGCGCTGGAGGAGGTCGTCGAAGGTGAGCGGCACAGGGAGAGTCTGTCACCCGGTGCCGGGTTCCGGCGCCGGGCGCCCCCCTCGCGCCCACGGCGTGTGGCGTGCGCCACTCACTGGAACATCTCCGCGAGGGGAACCGGTCCTGTATGACGCAGCTCGGTCTTCCCGAAAGCATCCATGCCTGTCTGTTCGACCTCGACGGTGTCGTCACCAAGACGGCCGTCGTGCACGCGGCCGCCTGGAAGGAGATGTTCGACGCCTTCCTGCGCGAGCGTGACGGCGCGGATTTCCGGCCGTTCGAGGCGGCGGACTACGACGAGTACGTCGACGGGCGGCCACGCGCCGACGGGGTGCGCACCTTCCTCGCCTCCCGCGGCATCGACCTGCCCGACGGCGACCCCGACGACCCACCCGGCGCCGAAACCGTGCACGGCCTCGGCAACCGCAAGAACGAGCTCGTCCTCGAGAAGATCCGCACCGAGGGCGTCGAGGCCTACGACGGCACCCTGCGCTATCTGGAGGCCGTCCGCGCGCACGGGCTCAGCACCGCGATCGTCTCCTCCAGCGCCAACTGCCGTGACGTGCTCCGCTCGATCGGCGCCGAGCACTTCTTCGACGTCCGCATCGACGGCGTCGTCGCCGCCGAGCGCAAGCTGCCCGGCAAGCCGCAGCCCGACACGTTCCTGGCCGCCGCCGAGGACCTCGGCGTCCAGCCCTCCGAAGCGGCCGTCTTCGAGGACGCCCTGGCCGGCATGGACGCGGGCCGCGCGGGGCGCTTCGGCTACGTCGTCGGAGTCGACCGGGTCGGGCAGACCGACGCCCTGTACCGGCACGGCGCCGACATCGTGGTGCGGGACCTCGCCGAACTGGGGGAGACGAAGTGATCGCACAGCGGGCGTACAACGTCGAGCCCTGGACCGTGCGCGAGACGGAACTCAACCTCGACGTCCTGGCGCAGAGCGAGTCCGTGTTCGCCCTGTCCAACGGCCACGTCGGCTGGCGCGGCAACCTCGACGAGGGCGAACCCCACGGCCTGCCCGGCTCCTACCTCAACGGCGTCCACGAACTGCACCCGCTGCCGTACGCCGAGGCCGGCTACGGCTATCCCGAGTCCGGTCAGACCTCCATCAACGTCACCAACGGCAAGGTGCTGCGCCTGCTCGTCGACGACGAGCCGTTCGACCTGCGCTACGGGCGGCTCGTCACCCACGAGCGGACCCTCGACCTGCGGCGGGGCGTCCTGGAGCGGGTCTGCGAATGGACCTCACCGGCCGGCTCGACCGTCCGGGTGCGCTCCACCCGCCTGGTGTCCCTCACCCAGCGCGCGATAGCCGCCGTGGCGTACGAGGTGGAGCCCGTCGACAGCCGGACCCGCGTGGTCGTCCAGTCGGAACTCGTCGCCAACGAGAGCCTGCCCGAGCCGGACGGCGACCCGCGGGCCGCCAAGGCACTGAAGTCGCCGCTGGAGCCGGAGGAGGACCTGGCCGAGGGCAGCAGGCTGCGCCTGGTCCACCGCACCCGCCGCAGTGGCCTGAGGGTCGCCGTGGCCGCCGACCACACCGTCGACGGGCCCGAACGGACCACCACGAGCAGCGAGTCCAACGTGGACGTGGCCCGGCTGACCATCACCTCCGTCCTGGAGCCGGGGGAGCGGCTGCGCGTGGAGAAGCTGGTCGCGCACGGCTGGTCCGGTGTGCGCTCCCGGCCCGCGATGAGCGACCAGGTCGAGGCGGCCCTCGCCGCGGCCGGGCACAGCGGCTGGCAGGGACTCCTGGAGGACCAGCGGGCCTACCTCGACGGCTTCTGGGCGCGCGCCGACGTCGAGATCGACGGCGACGAGGAGATCCAGCAGGCCGTCCGCTTCGCCCTCTTCCACGTTCTCCAGGCGGGTGCCCGTGCCGAGCAGCGCGCCATCCCCGCCAAGGGACTCACCGGCTCCGGCTACGACGGCCACGCCTTCTGGGACACCGAGGCGTTCGTGCTGCCGCTGCTGACCTACACCGCGCCGAAGTCCGCCGCCGAGGCCCTGCGCTGGCGCCTGGACACGCTGCCCGCCGCCCGGGAACGCGCCGCCCAGCTCGGCCTCGACGGCGCCGCGTTCCCCTGGCGCACCATCGAGGGCTCGGAGGGCTCCGCGTACTGGCCGGCCGGCACGGCCGCCTTCCACGTGGGCGCCGACATCGCCGACGCCGTCGTGCGGTACGTGGCCGTCACCGGCGACGAGACCTTCGAACGCGAGGTCGGCGTGGAGCTGCTGGTGGAGACGGCCCGCCTGTGGCGCTCCCTCGGCCACCACGACGACCGGGGCGTCTTCCACATCGACGGCGTCACCGGACCGGACGAGTACAGCGCCATCGCCGACGACAACACGTACACCAACCTCATGGCCCGGGCGAACCTGCTGGCCGCCGCCGACGCGTGCAAGCGTCATCCCGACGAGGCCGCGCGGCTCGGCGCCGACGAGGAGGAGATGGCCGCCTGGCGGGACGCCGCCGAGGCCATGAACGTCCCCTACAACGACGAACTCGGCGTGCACGAGCAGCACTCCGGCTTCACCCGCTACCAGCGCTGGGGCTTCGACCGCACCGGCCCCGACCAGTACCCCCTGATGCTGCACTTCCCCTACTTCGACCTGTACCGCAAGCAGGTCATCAAGCAGGCGGACCTGGTACTGGCGATGTACACCTGCGGTGCCTTCTTCGAGGAGTACTTCGACGAGGAGCAGATCGCCCGCAACTTCGCCTACTACGAGCCGCTGACCGTCCGCGACTCCTCCCTGTCCGCCTGCGTCCAGGCCGTCATGGCAGCCCGCTCCGGGCACCTCGACCTGGCCGCCGACTACACGGCCGAAGCGGCGCTGATGGATCTCGGCGACCTGGAGCACAACACCCGCGACGGACTGCACATCGCCTCGCTGGCCGGCACCTGGATGGCGCTGGTCGCCGGGTTCGGCGGCATGCGGTGCAGCGACGGCGCCCTGCGGTTCGCGCCCCGCCTGCCCGAGCGGTACAGCCGGCTCGCCTTCACGGTGGGCTTCCTCGACCGGTGCCTGCGCGTGGAACTGACCGCCGACCAGGCCACCTACACCCTGAACTCCGGCATGCCCCTGACCATCCGGCACCACGGCACCGAGCTCACGGTGAGTGAGGACGCCCCCGTTTCCCGGCCGATCCCCGAGCTGACCCACCGCCCGGCCCCGAGCCAACCCCCGCACCGGGCCCCGCACACCCGCTGACCCGCGCCCCGGGTCAGGCACTTGGCCGAGTTCCGCCCTGCACCTGCCCGCCCCGCGGGTTAGCTTGATCGTGTTTTCCGATCATCGGGGTAAGGGGCGGAACATGCCTGATGGCGCGAACGCCATCCTCGTCCGCAGGCGAAGACGCGCACAGGCGGCCGGGCCGCGCGCCGCCTTTGAAGCGAGCGGCAACCGGCCGCTCGCCGTCCTGGCCGCGGTCTTCGTCCTCGCGCAGCTCGTCCTCGTCCGGCCCGTCCTGGGCCTCGGCTGGGACGAGATCGTCTACGTCAGCCAGGTCACCTCCCACCACCCCGCGGCCTTCTTCAGCGCCCCCCGCTCCCGCGGCGTCTCGCTGCTGGTCGCGCCCGTCGCGTCCTGGTCCTCGTCCGTCCCGCTGCTGCGCGTCTACCTCGCCCTGCTGTCCGGCCTCGCCCTGTACGTGGCTCTGCGTTCCTGGCGGGGCCTGTTCCCGGCCCGCGTCCTGGTCGTCGGCGGTGCCCTCTTCGCCTCGCTGTGGATGACCCTCTTCTACGGCCCGCAGGCCATGCCCAACTACTGGGTCGCGATCGGCGCCCTGATCAGCGTCGGCTGCTTCCTCCGCGCGCGGGCCGGGCGTTCCTCTCCGGCGGTCCTGTGGGGCCTCGGGGCCGGCGCCGCCCTCATGGCGTGGATGCGTCCCACCGACGCGGCCTACGTGGCCGTGCCGCTGCTCGTCCTCGCCCTGGTGCGCCGGCACCGGCGCATGCTCCTCGTCCTTTTGGCAGGCCTCGCGGCGGGCGCCGTGCCCTGGGTGATCGAGGCGTACGCGAGCTACGGCGGGCTGGGCGAGCGGCTGGCGGAGGCCTCCCGGATCCAGGGCGGAATGGGCTGGCAGATCGCCGTCGACGACCAGCTGCGCAGCCTGGGCGGACGGGCCCTGTGCCGGCCGTGCACCGGGTCGATGCCCAGCCCCTTGGTCATCGCCTGGTGGTTCGCCCTGCCCGTCCTGGCCGGTCTCGGACTGACCGTCGCGGCCCGGGCCCGGCGCCTGGAGCGGTCCCTCGTCCCGCTGGCCTGTGCGGCCATGGCGGCGCTGCCGTACCTCTTCATGATCGGCTACGCGGCGCCCCGCTTCCTCCAGCCCGCCTACGCGCTGCTCGCGATCCCGGTCGCCGACGCCCTGTGGCACCTGGTCGGAACGCCGGGCGGAGCATGGCGCCCGGTGACCGCCCCGCTCGTCGCGCTCGCCCTGGCCGGGCATCTCGCGGCGCAGCTCGCCGTGCTGGACGGCGCCGTCTCCCGCAACGCCGAGAGCCGCCGTGACTGGGGCCGCACCGCCGACGCCCTGCACCGGCTCGGTGTCCGCACCCCCTGTCTGCTCACCGGCCACGAGGCCATCCCGATCGGCTACTACACCGGCTGCTCCTCGGGTGCGACGTCCGGGAACAACGAGAACACCACCGCGGCGGAGATCCTGCACACCGCCGAGCGTCGCCCGGTCGCCCACCTGGCACGGGCCGGCGGCAGGCCACCCCGCTACGCGCGGTCCTGGCCCGTCCACCGGATCTCGGACCTCGACGTCCGCGTGGCACCGCGCCGTTGATTCCCTGACCGCGTTTCCCGTCCGCCCGACTCAGGTAGGAGTCGTGTTGACGGTCACGATCGAGGGGGAACGGCATGGCGGCGGGCGACCACGAGGGCAGACTGGGCGAAGAGTTCTTCACCCCGGGCTGTTCGTCCTTCACCGACTTCCTGGCGGCGCACCGCCCCGAGTTGCTGAGCACCCGCCGTGTCCTGCCGCACGGCGTCCGCGCCGAGGGCGCCCCGCACGGCACGACCGTGCTGGCCCTCACCTACCGGGACGGCGTACTGATCGCGGGCGACCGGCGGGCGACGATGGGCAACCTGATCGCCCAGCGCGACCTGGAGAAGGTGCACCCCGCGGACGACCACTGCGCGGTCGCCTTCGCGGGCACGGTCGGGCTCGCGGTGGACCTGGTGAGGCTGTACCAGGTCGAACTGGCGCACTTCGAGAAGATCGAGGGCATCCCCATGACCCTCGCCGCGAAGGCGACCCGGCTGGCCGCCATGATCCGCAACAACCTGGGCCAGGCCATGCAGGGCCTCGCGGTCGTCCCGCTGCTCGCCGGCTACGACCCCACGGCCCCCGAGGGGCGGCAGGGCCGCATCTTCTCCTTCGACGTCGCCGGCGGCCGCTACGAGAAGTCCGGCTTCCACGCCGAGGGCTCCGGATCGCCCTATGCGCGGGGCGCGCTGAAGAAGCTGTACCGCCCGGGCATGTCCCGCCGCGAGGCGGCTCTGGCGGCCCTGCAGGCGCTGTACGACGCGGCGGACGACGACTCGGCGACCGGCGGCCCCGACCTCACCCGCCGCATCTACCCGATCGTCTCGGTCATCACCGAGGACGGCTTCGAGCGGCTGGCCGAGGCGGAGACGGAGCAGCTCAGCAGAGAGATGGTCGAGCAACGGCACAGCCGCCCGGACGGACCGAACGCCGAGATCTGACACCCGGCCGGCCCGGCTGCCCGGCGCCGGTCCGGCGGAATTTTCGGTTCCATGGACAAGACCTGTCACGGGCTTTACTGCACATCACTTGCAGGTACAGAAGGATGGCACGAGGCTGTTCACCGCAGCCGTCCGTCCGACAGAAAGACCTCCCCCCGATGACGGCCGCCCCTGGGTCCACTCCGCGCCTCCCCGCCCCGGCCCCCGCCCGACGCACGGCCCGGCGCCGCGTCCGCATCTCCATGACGCGGCGGGAGTGGACCAGGGCCGGGGGGATGGCGGCCTTCATCCTGGCCCTGCACGTGATCGGCTGGTTCACCCTCGTCGCGATCGTCGCCCCGGAGCACCACGCCATCGGATCGCAGAGCTTCGGCATCGGCATCGGCGTCACCGCGTACACGCTCGGCATGCGGCACGCCTTCGACGCCGACCACATCGCCGCCATCGACAACACCACCCGCAAGCTGATGGGAGAGGGGCAGCGGCCCCTGTCCGTGGGCTTCTGGTTCTCCCTCGGCCACTCCAGCGTCGTCTTCGCCCTGGCCTTCCTGCTCACCCTCGGCGTGAAGACCCTGGCCGGGCCGGTCCGTGACGACGGCTCCGCCCTGCACGACGTCACCGGCCTGATCGGCACGGCCGTCTCCGGCACGTTCCTGTACCTCATCGCGGCCGTCAACCTCGTCGTCCTGGCCGGCATCTGGAAGGTGTTCCGCGCCATGCGCTCGGGCCGCTACGACGAGGCCGCCCTGGAGGAGCAGCTGAACAACCGCGGGTTCATGAACCGCCTGCTGGGCCGCGTCATGAAGTCGGTTTCCAGGCCCTGGCACATGTATCCGCTGGGCCTGCTGTTCGGCCTCGGCTTCGACACCGCCACCGAGATCGCCCTGCTCGTCCTGGCCGGCTCCGGCGCCGCCTCCGGACTGCCCTGGTACGCGATCCTTTGTCTGCCCGTCCTGTTCGCGGCGGGCATGTGCCTGCTCGACACCGTCGACGGCTCGTTCATGAACTTCGCCTACGGCTGGGCCTTCTCCAAGCCCGTCCGCAAGGTCTACTACAACCTCACCATCACCGGCCTGTCCGTCGCCGTGGCCCTGCTCATCGGCACCGTCGAACTCCTCGGCCTCCTCGCCGGACGGCTCGGCCTGCACGGCCCCTTCTGGGACCGGGTCTCCGGCCTCGACCTCAACGTCCTCGGCTACGTCGTCGTCGCCCTGTTCTTCGCCACCTGGGTGGTGGCGCTCGTGGTGTGGAGGGCCGGACGCATCGAGGAGAAATGGTCGGGGGACCTGGCGGGGCCGGAGGGCGGCGTCAGTCCATGACGGCCATGGCATAGGCGAGCGCGAGGATCACCGCAAGGCCGGCGGCGGCCACGGCGAGCACGACCGCGCCGAACAGACACGTCACCACTGACATCCCTGTCCAGGCGACCCGGCGGGCGCGTGCGGCCTCCCTGGCCACGTCGCCGTCCTCGTACCAGCCGTTCTCAGCCATCACGCCCCTCCCGGCCGGGAGCATACAGTCGGCCGCTCACGCCCCCAGCCGCAGCTCCTTGCGCCACTTGGTGATCTGTTTCTCGGCGTCACCCGTGTACGACCAGGGCGTGCGCGTCGCGCGGGGTCCCAGCATGCCCAGCAGGACACCCGCGATGTCCGTGGCGCCGGCGGAGCAGGCCGCGTGGGCAAGGTAGTTGAAGTCGCGGAGCTCACCGGGAGCGATCCCGGTCTCCCTCCGGCCCATGACCCAGCGCTGCCAGGTCCGCCGCAGGTCGCTCGCCGCGCCGTCGTGGCTCCAGTGCTGGGACAGGCCCACGGCGGAGTGCCTGCCCTGCGCCGCGTCCAGGGCGAAGCGGTACTCCTCGACCCGGGCGTACTGCACCAGCACCGGCAGCGGACAGCCGGGCGGCGCCACTCCGGCCGCGTCCCGGGCGAAGTCGTACATCAGGCCGTGCGTGCCGTGCCAGCGCGCCGAGTAGTAGTGCAGCACCTGCAGGTGCCCCTCGACGCTGTGGGGGTCCCGGCCGTGCAACTCGTCCCACCAGCGCCCCAGTTCCTGCCGGCGCACGCCCTGCGGGTACAGGCGCGCCACCGAGATCAGCGACACCCACGGCGTCGGGTCCTCCGGGTGTGCCTCCGCCGCCGTCAGGCAGGCCAGCACCGCGGCGTCCACGCGGTGCTGGTCGATCGGCACGCCCCGCCCCGCGGCGATGGCGACGTTGAAGGTGCGGGCGGTCTCCGTGGCCGCCCGCAGCACCAGCGCGTCGGCGCTGTGCGGGTCGGCCGAGAGCCAGGACTCCACCGTCGAACTGCCCGCGCACACCTGTGCGAGCTGCCGGATCCGGTGCCCCCTGGCCGTCCAGTCGCGGCCGGTGGCGGCCAGCAGGTCCCGCGGCCCCTGCCAGCGGCCGATCACGACGTCCTGGCGGGCGGAGGTGAGGTCGGTGTCCCCGCAGTCGGGGTCGAAGTCGGGAGTGAAGCCGCGTCTGAACCCGAGTGCCATGGCCTGCCCCCTCAGAAGTCGGTGGACAGACCCTCGTGGACCCGCGCGTGGGCGTCCAGTTCGTCGGGGACGTAATCCGTCTCGACCGCCCGCGAGGCGTCCAGCTTCGCGGGCCGGTAGTAGTCGCTGCCCTGCCTCCAGTACCAGAGCATCGGGACGAGCCCGACCGCGAGCCCGCCGATGCCGATCGAGATCGCGGCGCGGCTCAGTTCTCCCAGCGACTCCACGAACACCCAGAACATGAACAGGGCACCGCACAGCGGCCACAGGCCGCCGAAGAGGAAGTTGGCCGGGGACTTCAGCAGCATCTTCCGGTAGGCGACGACCACCGCGAGCCCCGCGAGACCGTAGTAGACGGCGATCTGCAGGCCGATCGCCGAGATGGCGTCGGAGAGGATGTCGCCCACCGAGCCCAGGGCGTTGGAGGCGATGAACATCGCCAGCGCCACGGACCCGACCACCACGATGGCCACCCACGGCGTGTTCCAGCGGCGGTGCACCCGGCCCAGCGCCGACGGCATCGTACCGTCGCGGCCCATCGCGAACAGCGAGCGCGTCACCTGGATCAGCGTCGTCTCCAGGGTGGCGATGGTGGACAGCATCACGGCCACGATGAGCAGCTTGCCGCCCCAGCCCGGCCAGATCTCCTCGCCGAGCACCGCCAGCACGTTCGCGTCGTTCTCCTCGATCTGCTTCGAGGTGAGGATGACGTTGACCGCGATGGTGAACACCTCGAACAGCAGGAACA
The DNA here is from genome assembly GCF_001280065.1 of Streptomyces sp. NRRL B-1140. GTDB lineage: Bacteria > Actinomycetota > Actinomycetes > Streptomycetales > Streptomycetaceae > Streptomyces. The sequence goes on along the minus strand of NZ_LGEA01000114.1, from coordinate 95,118 downwards.
CGATGCCCACCCCGATCAGGCCCGCCAGGCCCGTCGTACGGCGGCTGTTGCGGGTCTCCTCGCTGAGGTTGCTGGTGACGTCCCAGCCCCAGTAGTAGAACGCCGCGATGAGCGCGCCCGAGGCGAAGCCCGCCATGCCGTCGAAATGCGAGAAGCCGAGCCAGGACCAGTCGAAGGCGCGGGCATGGCCGGTGTGGAAGAAGGCGAGCACCGCGAACAGTGCCAGGACGGCCAGCTCGACACCGGACATGACCAGCTGGGCGCGGACCGTGAGCCGGGCGCCGCCGAGCACCACGCCCAGCATGATGAGGAACCAGCCCGCGCCGACCACCGTGGACAGCGCGGTGTTGTCGGCGAGACCTTCGTCGAAGAGCGCCAGCGTCATCGAACCCGCGGGCAGCGAACCGGCCACCATGAAGATCGTCGCCGAGATCACCAGCGCCCAGCCGCTGATGAAGCCGAGGAAGGGGTGGAGCGTGCGTCCCACCCACGAGTAGCTGGCGCCCGCGTTGACGTCGATCCGGCCGAGGTAGCTGAACGCCAGCGCGATGCCCAGCATGGGTATCGCGCAGTACAGCAGGGCGGCCGGACTCGCCAGCCCCACCGCGGCGACCAGCACGGCCGTGGTCGCCGCCAGTGAATACGCCGGGGCGCTGCCCGCGACCGCCATCACCACGGTGTCGAACGTGCTGAGGACATTGGCCTGCAGTCCTCTGCCCCTGCTGTAGCTCATGGATGCGCTGCTTTCGCTTGTGCGCGACCGGAGGCGGGCAGGCCGTTCCGGAGGCGTTGGGGGGTGGGGGTGAAGCTCGCCGCCGGATGGAGGAAAGGGGTGGCCTCGGTCCCGGTGGCGTGAGAAGGGGTGGCGGATACCCGTGCTGCCGCCGCGTCGACAGCCGGTCACACCGTGTGTGCGAGTGATGATAGTCCTACTGATTGAGCTTTCAAGATTGACTGGTGGGTAATGTCCGGTGCCTCACGCGGATTTAACTTCCTGTTGGTCCCCGCGAGGTTCGGGCACTGCCGGCGCCGGCCGGCGTCCGCCGAGGTTAGAGCCCGCGTAACGGGAAACGCGGAACGGACAGGCGAGACGAACGAGCCGAGAAGTGGACAGGAAGGCAGGAGTGATGGGCACGGAACCGATGCGCCCCGAACCGATGGCGGACGACGCGTACCAGCCCACCGGTACCAACGAGGAGCAGGAGGACGCCGCGCCGCTGGACCTGCAGGACGCCGTCGACGAACGGACGTACGACGACACGCTCGACGAGGGCTACTCCCCGCCGGAGAAGCCCTTGGGCGTCACCAAGCGCGGCACCACCGCGGCCGAGCAGCACGAGGGCGAGAGCCTCGACGAACGGCTGGCCCAGGAGGTCCCCGACGTGTCCGCCGAGCCCGCCGGGGACGGTGTGGGGGACACCCCCGACGGCGACGGCGAACCGGTGGACCCCGAGGCGGGCACCGCCCGCGCGGGCCGCCTGGTCGCCCCCGACGAGGGCGCCCACCCCGACACCACCAAGGAGACCGTCGCCTCCGACGTCGGCATCGACGGCGGGGCGGCCGGCGCGGAGGAGGCCGCCGTGCACGTGGTGGAGGACGACAGCGCACTGCCCGAGGACGACGGCGGCGTGTGACCCGCCCTCCGGCGTGCGGTCGCCGGCACACATGGGGCCACCGGGCCCGTGACGCCGAGCGTCACGGGCCCGGTGGCTCTCCGCGTGCCGAGGGCGCCGACAGGAGGATGGCTAGGGCAGCAGCTTCTCCAGGGCGGCAGGTCCCTCCGCCGCCAGCTTGCGCTTGGCCCACTCGAGGGTGTGCGGGTTGAGGTCCTTGCCCGAGGCGAGGACGAGGTCCTCCGGCGACACGTCGGTGCCGGTGCGGGCGTGGAGCAGGCGGTCCGGGGTGGCGCGGTCCTCGGACGGCCGGGAAGCGGCAGGCTCTGACGTCGACATGTTCTCTGCTCCTAGGGTCCGGATCGCTGGGGCGGCCCCGGTGCTGAAAAACCGGTCCGATATCACCATTCCCCGCCCGAGCGCGGCGTGCATCCGGAGAGCGCGGCCCCGCCGCCGGCCGCCGATGTCAGGAGGACCCGCCCGCGCCGCCGCGCGTACGCGGCGCGAGCACCAGCATCGTGACGTCGTCCTGCACGTCCGGGCAGTGCCGCACGAGGTCGGTCCACACCCGCTCCGCCAGCGCGACCGGATCCTCGGCGGCGAGGCCCGGCAGCCGTTCGGCCAGGGGATAGAAGACCCCGTGCGTGTCCCTGGCCTCGGTCACCCCGTCGGAGGCGAGGAAGAGCCGGTCACCGGCCCTCAGCGGAACCGAGACGACCCGGGGCGGAGCCGCCTCGGCGAGACCGAGACCCAGCGGTGTGCACGGCTCGACGTCCAGCTCCACGGCCCTGCCGTCCCGCAGCAGCAGCGGCCCGGCCTGCCCGCACGCCACGATCCGCACCAACCCGGCGTCGGCGGAGAAATCGAGCAGCACCGCCGTGGCGAACAGCTCGGCGTGCGGATCGCCCGCGGAGTCCACCGCCAGCCTCCGGTCGAGCCGGGCCGCCACCGCCTCCGGGTCCGGCTGGTCCAGCACCGCCTCCCGGAAGGCGCCCAGCAGCGAGGCGACCGTGGCCACGGCCGACAGCCCGTGCCCCTGCACATCACCCATGACCGCCCGTACGCCGTAGGGGCCCGCCCGTACGTCGAAGAAGTCACCGCCGACCAGCGTCCCGCGCTGCGCGGCCCGGTACAGCCCCGCGCACCGCACCGGCCCGACCCGGTCCGGCAGCGGCGGCACCACGGCCCGCTGCGCGACCTCGGCGACGGCCCGCTCGGTGACCAGCTGGGCATCCCGCCGGGATCGGACGTACGACAGCAGCACACTCAGCACCGAGACGAAGCACACGGTCAGCAGGTCGGTGCTGCCGGGATCGTCGAGGTTGAAGACGGGCACGGTCAGCACGACCACCACCAGCGCGCCGAGCACCGCCGTCGCCACCGGACCGTGCGCCAGCACGGCCAGCGGCGGGATGGCCCCCAGCAGGAAGCCGATGTCGAGCGGCTCCGGGGCGATCAGCTCCGCCAGGCAGACGCCCGCCAGCAGCGCCGACGGCAGCACCCGGGCCCACAGGGGCGGGGGTGCGCCGCGCAGCCAGCCACGCCGGTCCGAGTCCCGGCGCGCTGGCCGGCCGCGCACACTGCTCACACCACCACGCTGCTACGGCCGACCGGCCGCCGCACCCGGGACCGCACCGCCGCGGGCCGCCGGGTGGCCACCTCTCGGGGGTGACGGCCGCCGCCCGGCCGCCCTCTCGAGCGGTCGTCGAGACGTGCCTGAAATCGGTGGACCTCCCGCCCGAAGACCCCGTAGCGTGTGCCGCGCCACGCCCCGAGACCTGTGGAAGGAGGGCAGAGCCGTGCAGTTCACACCGATCCCGCGCTCCCTCCCCGTTGTCCCGGCGTGCTGCGACTGACCGACCGGGAGCGCTCCGAGCCGTATGCGTCCCGGAGGACACCCCCATGACCGACGTGGTCATCCGCGCGCTCGACACGAGCGACGCCGAACTCTTCGACACCCTGCCCGACCCGCTGGGCGCCCGTGAGGGCCACCGGCTGACCCGGCACCGCCCCGACTGGAAGCGTGTGGCCCTGCGCGACGGCCGTGTCGTCGCCCGCGGCGCCTGGTGGGGCGGCCCCGACGACAGCGAGCCCGTCAACCTCAACTGGTTCGACGTGGCCGAGGGCGAGGAGGAGGCGGGCGCCGCACTCCTGCGTTCCGCCCCCTGGCAGGTCGAACTGGAGCTGAACCTGCCCGCCGGCTGGCGTGACGACCCCGCCCTGCGCGCTGCCGCCGAGACCCGCTTCACCGCCGCCCGGACCGCCGGCTACGACCTCCTGGTCGAACGCCTCCTGTACCGCTGGACCCCCGACCGCGGCCTGCCCGAGCGGCCACGCCGCCTGGAGTTCCGCGCCGAGCCCGACGACGCCGTGTTCTTCGACGCCCTGCGCCGCATCCACTCCGTCACCCTGGACGCGCACGCGCTCAAGGCCATCGAGCAGGGCGGGCCGGACCGGGCGGCCCAGGAGGAACTCGACTTCTTCCACTGGTGCCCGTCACCGCGCGAGTGGTGGCAGGTGGCGTACACGGCGCAGGGCGACCCGGTCGGCATCCACGTCCCGGCCCACAACCCGACGGGTCCCTGCGTCGGATTCATCGGCGTCCTTCCGGAGCACCGCGGCCACGGCTACGCCTACGACCTGCTGGCCGAGTGCACGCACTTCCTGGCCGAGCAGGGGGCGGAGTTCGTCGCCGCCGCCACGGACCAGGGCAACTTCCCCATGGCGGCGAACTTCGCCAAGGCCGGCTACCCGGTGGTGAAGGAGCGGCTCAACTTCGAACCGGCCTAGCGCCAGGGCCGCCCGCACGCTCGGGGACCAGCAGCTCCGGGACCGTCCGCGTGCTCAGGGGTTCAGCAACTCCTGGGCCGCCGTGAGGATCTCCGTGACCCGCAGGCCGAACGCCGCGTCGCAGGCGTGCGGGCGACCGGTCCGGGCGGCGTCGAGCAGCGCGTCCGCGGCACGCATCAGCGCGGGCACCGCGCCGTCGGAGCCGTCCGGAAGCGCCGTGACCCCGGCCTCTCCGCGCAACTCCAGGGCGGCACCGGCCGCGGCGGGCGGCGCCGTCAGGCTCAAGGTGAGGGTGCTCGACGCGCCACCGGCGTGGTCGAGGACGACGTGCGCCGTGTCGCCGGGGCCGTACGCCGCCGCGGTCACGCGCCGCACGTCACCGAGGACCGGCAGCAGGACGGACAGGGCGTGCGGGCCGACGTCCCACAGGGCGCCCTTCTCCCGCCGCCACGGCGTCGCGAAGGGGCTCTCGCTGGTGAACACCGCCCCGAGCCACTCGGCCCGGGCGGTGAACCAGCCCGGCACAGCCGCCTGTTCGGCGATCCACGCCGCCGGCTCGGGCTGGAAGCGGGTCGTGAAGAACACGACCGAGGCGACACCGGCCTCCCGGGCCGCCTCGACCACGGCGCGTCCCTGCTCCACCGTCGGCGCGAGCGGCTTGTCGAGCAGCAGATGGCACCCGGCCCGCGCCGCCCGCGCGGCGAGTTCGGCCTGCACCTGCGGCGGCAGCGCGACGGCCACCGCGTCCACGTCGGCGAACAGCTCGTCGGCAGCGTCGTAGGCACGGACACCGTGCCGCTCGGCCAGTTCCTTCGCGGCCTCGGGGCGACGGCCCCACACGCCCGTGAAGTCCAGCTGCCCGTGCCCGCTCAGTGCGGGGGCGTGGGCCATCCGTGCCCAAGGTCCGGTGCCGAGCAGTCCTATGCGCATGCCGCCGCCTCTCCACGCTGCCAGAACGACGAGCGTGCCACAGGAAAACGGCCGGTGGGCACCAGGGGCGGGCAACAAAAAAGGCGAGGAGTGCTCTCCTTGCCTGTCTCAAGTTATAGCCCACGGGGGGCCTTGCGGCAAGGCCCCCCGTCTGCCGCAAGATATCCGGCCTAAGCCCAGGACCTGCGGAAACGGGAGCATGACGTGACCCCTGCGACAACGAGCGCGTTCGATCTTCCCGGCCGCCTCGCGCACAAGGCCACCCCGGCGTCGATCGCCGGGGACGAGCGGCACTTCGCCGCCGTCGCCGACTGCCTGGAGCAGTCCGTCGCGGAACTGTCCGACCGTCTGGAGGCCGAGCGCAGGGCGCCCGGCGGCAAGGGCAGGCAGGCCATGGACCGCGACGCCGAGATCCACCGGCTGACCACGCGCCTGCGCGCCCTGCGCCGCTTCGGACTGGACCTGTGTCTCGGGCGCATGGTCGGCGCGGACGGCTCCGGGCCCGTGTACGTGGGACGGCTCGGCCTCACGGACAGCGAGGGACGCCGGCTGCTGGTCGACTGGCGTTCCCCGGCAGCCGAGCCGTTCTTCGGGGCGACTCACGGCAACCCGATGGGTCTGACCAGCCGCCGCCGCTACCGCTGGACCGACGGCAGGATCAGCGACTACTGGGACGAGGTGTTCGCCGCCGACGCGTTCGCCGGGCACGCCGCCCTCGACGACCAGTCCGCCTTCATCGCGAGCCTCGGCACCAACCGCTCGCCCCGCATGCGGGACGTGCTGGGCACCATCCAGGCCGACCAGGACGCCGTCATCCGCGCCGGTTCCCGCGGCGCTCTGGTCGTCGACGGCGGCCCGGGCACCGGCAAGACCGTCGTCGCCCTGCACCGCTCCGCCTACCTCCTCCACTGCGACCCGCGCCTCGGGCAGCACCGCCGGGGCGGGGTGCTGTTCGTCGGTCCGCACCGGCCCTACCTGTCCTACGTGTCCGACGTTCTGCCCAGCCTCGGCGAAGAGGGTGTGCAGACCTGCCTGCTGGCGGACCTCGTCGACGAGGGCGCCACCGCGGCGGCCGAGACCGACCCGGAGGTGGCCCGTCTGAAGTCGTCCGCGGACATGGTGCGGGCGATCGAGAAGGCCGTCCGGTTCTACGAGGAGCCGCCCACCGAGGCGATGACGGTCACGACCCACTGGTCCGACGTCCGCCTGGGCGACCACGACTGGGCGGCGGCCTTCGACGCGGCCGAACCCGGCACGCCGCACAACGAGGCGCGCGAGCAGGTCTGGGAGGAACTGCTCACGATCCTCGTGGACAAGCACGAGGGCGACGTCCCCGAGGAGCCGCTCCGCAAGGCGCTGTCGCGGGACCGGGACCTGCTCACGGTCTTCAACCGTGCCTGGCCGCTGCTCGAGGCGACCGACCTCGTCGGGGACCTCTGGTCCGTGCCCGCCTACTTGCGCATGTGCGCGCCCTGGCTCGACCGCGACCAGGTGCGCACCCTGCAACGCGCGCAGCCGCACGCCTGGACCGTGTCCGACCTGCCGCTGCTGGACGCGGCACGCCATCGGCTCGGCGACCCGGACGCCGCACGGCGCAGGCGCCGGCAGGAGGCCGCCCTCGCCGCACAGCAGCAGGGCATGGCCGACGTCATCGGCAACCTGCTGGAGGCCCACAGCCACGACGACGGCGAAGGCGTACTGGTCATGCTGCACGGCCAGGACATGCGCAACTCCCTGGTCGACCACAGCGCGCTGCCCACCGCCGAACCGGACCGGCTCGCCGGACCGTTCGCACACATCGTCGTGGACGAGGCGCAGGAACTCACCGACGCGCAGTGGCAGATGCTGCTGCGGCGCTGCCCGTCCAGGAGCTTCACCATCGTCGGTGACCGCGCGCAGGCCCGGCACGGGTTCACGGAGTCGTGGCGGGAACGCCTGGAGCGGGTCGGGCTGGACCGGGTCGAGATGGCCTCACTGAGCGTCAACTACCGGACTCCGCAGGAGATCATGGCGGAGGCCGAGCCGGTCATCCGGGCCGTGCTGCCGGACGCCAACGTGCCGGTGTCGATCCGCAGCGGGGGCGTCCCCGTCCGCCACGGGCCGGCCGCCGAGCTGACGTCGATCCTCGACACATGGCTGGCCGGGCACGCCGACGGGATCGCCTGTGTGATCGGAGACCCGGCGTTCCGGCCGGCCTCGGCCCGCGTCCGGTCGCTGACCCCGGAGCTGTCGAAGGGGCTGGAGTTCGACCTGGTGGTCCTGGTCGACCCGGAGGACTTCGGCGACGGTGTCGAGGGTGCCGTCGACCGCTATGTGGCGATGACGAGGGCGACGCGGGAGCTCGTGATCCTCACGAGCCCCTGATTCCCCGCTCTGCCGGGCGTCCCTCCTCGAAGGGTGGTCGGGAAAAGCGCGCCCGGAGCTCGGCCTCGAGGGCTTCCAGTGTGCGGCCACCGGTCTCGGGGACGTACCGCTTCACGAAGAGGAGGGACACCACGCCCGCGGCCACGAACAGGAAGAAGGTGGGGGAGATCCCGATCCCGGAGACCAGGGACGGGAAGACCAGCCCGATCACGAAATTGGTCAGCCAGAGCACCACGGCCGCCGCCCCCATCCCGAAGCCGCGCATCCGCATCGGGAACATCTCCGACAGCATCAGCCAGGTCACCGGCGAGATGGCGCCCTGCTGGAAGGCGAGGAACGTCACTGTCATCGCGAGCACCGCGAACGCCCGCGGATCACCCGGGGGCAGCACCAGCGAGAAGACGCCGATCAGCAAGAGCGCGGTGGTCGTCCCCACCTGACCGGTCATCAGCATGGGGCGGCGCGGCACCCGGCCCAGCAGCCGGATGCCGACGAAGGTGGCCAGAACCGAGATCACACCGTTGGCGATGTTCGCCGTCAGTGCGCTGTCGGCGGCGAAACCGGCGTCGGTGAGGATCTGCGTGCCGTAGTACATGATCGTGTTCACGCCGGTGATCTGCTGCACGACGGCGATGCCGAAGCCGACGAGCAGCAGCTTGCGCATCCACGGTGTGCTCCTGATGTCCTGCCGGTCTGCGAGCTTCGTCCGCGCATCCTGCACGGCGAGCGCGGAGACCTCCTTCAGCTCGGCCTCGGCCCGGGCCCGCGACCGCACCTGCTTCAGAACGCCGAGGGCCTCGCCGAAGCGGCTCTCGGAGGCCAGCCAGCGCGGGCTCTCCGGCAACACCAGCATGCCGAACCACAGCACCACGGCCGGCAGTGTGGCGACGACCAGCATCCAGCGCCACACGCCGCCGGACTCGCCGCCGATGCGGGCGATGATCGCGTTGACCGTGAACGCCAGCAGCTGACCGGTGACGATCATCAGCTCGTTGCGGGTGACGAGGGGGCCGCGTCGCTCGGCGGGCGACACCTCGGCGAGATACACCGGCACGGTCACCGAGGTACCGCCGACCGCGAGGCCCAGCACGAACCGGGCCCCGACCATCACGGCGGTCGTCGGGGCGAGCGTGCAGCCCAGGGCGCCGAGGAAGAACAGCGCGGCCAGCAGCAGGATGGTGCGCCGCCTGCCGCGTGCGTCCGACATCCGGCCGCCGGCCACCGCGCCCAGCGCGGCACCCAGCAGCAGCGAGCTGGTGACCATGCCCTCGGTGACGGGGGTCAGGCCGAGGTCCGTGGTCATGTAGGGCAGGGCGCCGTTGACGACGCCCGTGTCGTAGCCGAAGAGCAGACCGCCGAACGTGGCGATGGTCGTGATGACCCGCAGCCGCCGCGAGACCGCCGGCGGCGTCGGGTCCGCGACGCCGCCGGCGGGGGTGGGGGTCGGTGTCGTCTCGACCCTGACGTCCATGGCCGCTCCTTGCCTGTCGAAGTCCGGCCGCCGGGCCCCGGCCGACCGCGGCCGGCCGGGTGCGCACGGTGCCGGCCGCGCTGGGCAGCGGCACCCCGGCGGGTGCGACTCGCCTACCCCGTGCAGCGCGGTCTCACCGGACTCGGACCGGGCTCCAGCGGGCCGCTCAGCCCTCCGTGCTGATGTTGACCATCCACGGGACGCCGAAGCGGTCCGTGCACATGCCGAACACGTCACCCCACATCTGCTTCTCCAGCGGCACCGACACCGCACCGCCCTCGGACAGCTTCTGCCAGTAGCCGCGCAACTCGGCTTCGTCGTCGCCGCTCAGGCTCACGGAGAAGCGGCTGCCCTGCTCGGACTCCATGCCCGGCGGGTCGTCGGCGCCCATCAGGGTGAAGCCGCTGGTGGTCTCCAGCATGCCGTGCATGATCTTGTCGGCGTTCGGGGCGTCCGCCTGCCCGAACTCGCCGTAGCTGTTCAGGTCGAGGGTGCCGCCGAAGACCTCCTTGTAGAACTCCATCGCCTGCCGGGCGTCGCCGTTGAAGGTGAGATACGGGTTGAGACGCGAGGCCATAGGAACCTCCCAGAAGAGGGCAAAAAGCCGTTTTCGCGCAGCGTATCGCCGGGCGCAGCGAACGGCTCGTCGAGTGCGCCGCGCCTCGGGCCGGGAGGGCTGCCCCGCCTCGCCTTCCGGTCAAGAGGCCACGCCGGCAAGTCGGTCAGCGTGACGCCCGGCTCCACGGCCCGAAGCCGAGCCGGCGTACCTTCGGATCCCCGCCGATCCCGGAACTGACACCCGCCCCTCACGACCGTCTCGACGGGGCGTCCGACGAGGTGTGAGCAGCCTCACGCCTCGTCGGACGCCCCGTTGTTCCAGTCGTACGGGCCGCCGCCCTGCCACTCGATCAGCTCGGTGTCGTCGACGGCCGTGTCCGTGGTGGGCAGGCCCTCGCGGTGCAGCAGGTCCAGCACGTCGAAGAGGCTGTAGGCGACGCCCATGCGCTCGCCGTGGATGGTCACCAGCCGTCCGCCGTCCGTCGCGGGCGGCTGCACGACCACAGGGGGTTGACCGTCCATAGCCCCACCATGCTCCCGAAACGGCCGGTCCGCAGCTCGGTGGCGTCCAGAAGCGGTACGAACCCCCTCTCCCGCCGGGGCCGTGCGCGCTGTGCGGCGGTGACAAGCCGTCGTCCGGAAGCTGAGTTCTCATCAGCACTGACTGAGAGCGGGCGTCCCACCGCCCTAGCGTCCATGGCATGGACATGGACCGTATCTGCAGAAGGAAGTGGCGTGGTGCCGCGCTCGCGGCACTGCTGACCGCCGGGACACTCACGGCCGCCACCCCGGGGGCACGCGCCGAGGGAACGCGCACCGAGCTGCCGGTCACGTCGACCTCGCCGGTGACCGGGGTGACGGAGTCGGTGGTGCTCGTGCAGGTGCCGCTGCCGGAATCGGCCGGGCCCCGTCCGGCGGCGTGCGACTGGCTGTCGTACCTGCGCTACCGCTCCGCCGACGGCCCGGCCGCGTCCGCCGACGCCGACCGGATCCTCATCGCCCAGCCCGGCATCCTGGAAGGAGCGGGGGCCTTCGACGGTGTCGCCCGCAACACGGTCACACGGGCCGCCGAGCAGGGGCTGCACATCGAGTTCTGGGCGCTGGACCGGCGCTCCAACTGCCTGGAGGACCGCACCGGCATCGCCACCGGCGACCAGCACACCGCCGTCGACTACTACTACCGCGGCAAGCAGGTCGGCGGCCGGACCTTCGGCGGCTACGCCGGCAACGCGCAGCTGGGGTGGATGGCGAAGCTCGGGATCGAGCAGACCGTACGCGACCAGTACGACCTCCTCACCGCCGAGTTGCCCTCCCCGGCACAGCGCAAGCGGAAAGTGCTGTGCGGCGGGCACTCGCTGGGCGGTGTCATCACCGGCTACTTCGCCGCGGCCGACTTCGACGGCGACCGCGCCACCACGGCGGACGCCGGGTACAACCAGTGCGCCGGCTACTTCGCCCTCGACACGACCGTCTCGACCACGCTGGGCGACCTCAGCGGCAGCATCCCCGAGGACACCAACCTGCCCGACACCGGCCTCGGTCACGGTGTCGTGCAGGCCGGACTGGACAGCGGGGTACTGCCGCGCACCCTGTCGGCGCCGGTGCTGCTCAACCCCGAGACCATGACCCTCCTCGGCATCGCGGGACTGGGAGCCCTGAAGGACCTGGACGGTGAGGCGGACCTGCCCGGCTACCTGCCCCGCAACCTCAACATCGAGGCCACTCACCGTTTCCTGTTCGCCAAGGACACCGCCGCCTTCCTCAGCGGCTCCCCGGCGGTGAAGGACTTCCGGCTCACCAACGGGGCCGTCCTCGGGGCACTGCTGGACGACAACTCCGTCCCCCTGGCGTTCCTGCAGACCAGTGTCGGCTTCTTCGACGGCGGACCGATCGCCGACAAGAGCTTCCCGGCCGCCAACGGGGGTGACGCTCGACCGGGGCTGTACGGCACCGCGTACAAGGCCACCCCCGACCGGCCGCGGGGTCCCCTCTACACCTGGCGCAACTACGACCGCGTGGGCGACCCGGACGACCCCGGCCACCGGTCGGCCGACGGCACCCCGTTCACCGGCCCCGGCGAGGAGGTCACCGACATACGCCAACTGGCCCGCAGCCTCGCCGAGCAGCCGCTGGACTTCACCGAGCAGTACTTCCCGACCAAGCTGGTCACGGACATCGAACTGGCCACCTCACCGCAGGTGAAGAAACTCGTCGTCCACCCCGAGGGGCTCAAGGCCAACCCGGTGCTCACCGTGCTCGCCGGTGAGGGTCTGCTGGCCGGACGGGTCCCGGCCGACCTGCACCCGGTGGTCGCGGACGGCTACCAGCACCTCGACGTCCTGACGGCCGCGCCCGTGCAGAACGACGGACGGCCCGAGCCCGTCTCCACCAGCCTCGCCGACTTCGCACGGACACCGCGCTAGCCGTCGTCCGCACACACGCGGGGCCCGGGAGGACATCCTCCCGGGCCCCGCGCCCTGTCAGGCGGGCTCAGAGCCTGCCCGCGGCGAACGTGGCCGCCTCCTCGGCGTCGTCCCGGTAGCCCAGGTGCGCCCCGACGTCGCCGCCGCCGTTCTCGCAGACGGGGTCACCCTTGGCACAGAGGTCGAGCGTGCGGCCCTGGTAGGTGCCGGTGACGCTCTTGCCGAGCGCCCGGATCGGGTTGCCGAACAGCAGCACCGCGGCGACCTTGGGCTCGACCGCGGCGGGCAGCGTGGCCACGATGGGGCTGCCGACCACCGCACCGGCACTGCTGATGCCGATCGAGTTGTCCACGACGTTCGCACCCTGCGAATAGCCGACGAGAACGAACTTCTGATTCGGGCAGGCGGCGGCCTGGCTCTTCACATGATTCACCAGATCCAGATTGCCCTGGGCCGCGGACGTGGGGGAGAGATCGGCGGGGTAGTTCACCTTGTAGCTGGAAACGTTCCTGCCCGCCGCCTTCTTCTGCAGGGCGGAATACACCGGGTCGCCGACGATGAAGCCGAGCGTGCCCGGCTCGAAGGTGCCGCGGGCCGCGACGACCTCGACGTCCGAGCAGGCCGCGGCCATGGCCTGGGGAGCCGAGATGGTGGCGAGTCCCGCCCCGCCGGCCAGTGAGAGCGCCGCGAGACACAGACGGATACGCATGGGGGATCCTCCGCGTGGGGAAAGGCGCGGGAAGCGCCTGCGAAAAAGGACGCCCCGAACGTATGGGCTGTCTCCCGCCTGCTGTTATGGACAGGATTATGGAAACCCCGCCGGTTTTTGTCGCCGATTGAGTACGCCGCTCGAACAGGGAAAGTCAGTTCTCCCGCGCGTGTAGTGATTCCGCGCGCAACGCGAGAATGAGATCGAGGCGCGTCGCCGGGTCGTGCAGGGCGTCGCCGAAGAGCTTCTCCAACTGACGCAGGCGGTAGCGGACCGTCTGGGGGTGGATGTGCAGCCGCACGGCGACGTCCGGCACGTTGCTGCCGCTGAGCAGCCAGGCCAGCAGTGTCTCGGCGAGCCGGTCGCGCTGCCCCGCCGACACCGTGCCGAGGGGCGCCAGGGCCCGGCTCCGCAGCCGCCCCAGCAGCGGCTCGTCGCCGTGCAACAGCAGCGTCGACAGATGCTCGTCACAGCGCACCACGCCCTGACGGGGCAGCACCCCACGACCCATCAGCCCGAGCGCCCGGGTGGCCAGGCGCAGCGACTGCGCGGCCTCGGTGACCGCGACCGTCGGGCCGATCGCGGCGGGCCGCCCGCGCAGCGCGAGCGTGAACGCCCGGCCACCGATGCCGCCGGAGCCGTCCGGGTCGGGCACCAGCATGCGCGGCGGGCGGGACCCCATGTCCACCAGCGCACCCGCCGCCGCCAGCGGCCGGTCCTCCTCCCGCCGGTCCGGCGCCGCCGCGAGCGCCACGACGGCGACCGTCCGGGGCACGGGCCAGCGCGCGCCGTGCGCCAGGTCCTGCACGGCCTCCGGCGCCACCGGCCCGTCCTCCAGGAGCAGGCCCAGCAGGCGCCCCCGGCGTCGCTCCAGCTCGTCGGAGCTGCGCAGCCGGGCCTCGGCGTACCCGGACGCGGCCGCTTGGGCGACCTCGTGCACGGTCCGGAAGGCCAGCTCCCCGAGCACGGCCACCACCGTGGAGTCCAGCCCGAGTTCCTCCGCCGTCCGGCCCATCCGCCGCCAGGCGCACATACCGCCCACCCGCAGCGCGGACTGCAACGCGTCCAGGCTGCGGCCCTCCAGGGCCTCACCCCGCCCGAGTTCGTAGTACGTCGCCGCGATCGCGTCCCCGTCGTCGCGCGGGTCGGCGATGTGGTCGACGAACAGGGTCAGCGCCTGCACCACCCCGGACCGCAGGGCCTGGCGGTACGCTCCGTCGGCGGGCCGGGCGTACTCGGGCACCTGACGGCGGACCTCCTCCTCCACCTCGTCGGCGACGGCCGCCAGATCGGCCCGCAGCACCTGCGCGAGCTCAGGGGGGAACTGCGGCGTGGTGGGGTGGTCCGGCACGCCGTGCGGGGTGGGCACAGCCATCACGGACACTCCTTTCGACCGGAAGCGGCTCACCCGCGGGCCGTCGCCCGTGGGACGAGTGGGGAGTCCCGTGCGGGACGGACGACCCCTCCGCTCCGTTCCGTGCCCCGACGGCACCCCCGTCACTCCGGCACCCCCAGCGCACGGGCGAGGACCGGCCACGAGGCGGTGAACTCCGGCTTCCAGTGCGCCCAGTCGTGCCCGCCGCCCCCGTAGAAGTGCGTGGTGGCGGGGACTCCCATGAGGGCCAAGGCGCGGGCGAAGCCCTGGGCCGAGGGCCACAGGGCGCTCTCCAGGATCCCGGGCAGCGGATCGCCGCCGTTGCCGACTCCGCTGCCCTGCGACAGGAACAGGGCCGTGCCGCGCAGCCCGGTGGCACGGGCGCGCGGATTGAAGTCCCGCCACGTCAGGGCGTTGAACACCGGATTGCCCCAGAGGGACCCGGCCGGGAGGTTCTCGCGCGCCACGATCGCGTCCACGATGGCGGGAACACCGGGAGCCATGGTGTCGAGGATGCCGCTGTAGGAGGCCGCCGCGGCGAACGCCCCGGGGTGGCGGGCAGCGTGGGCCAGGGCACCGTAGCCACCGGTGGACACCCCGGCGACCGCCCGGGTGCCGGAGGCCCGGTAGTTCCGGGCGAGCAGCGCCGGCACCTCCTTCACCTGGAACGTCTCGTAGTCGGGGCCGCCCCGCCAGGCGCTCGGGATGCCGGTGGGGCCCGCGTCCGGCATCGCCACGATCAGGTCGCGGCCGGCGGTGAACGCCTCGATGTCCGTCTCACGGGTCCACGAGGTGTAGTCGTCGTGGGCGCCGTGCAGCAGGTACAGCACCGGGTACTTCTTCTCCGGGCGCGTACCGAAGTCCGACGGCAGGATCAGCCGGACCGGCGCGCTGCGGCCGAGCGCCGCGGAGGGCACGGACACGTCCAGCGTGCGCGGCCCGAGCCGGGCGGCCGCCCGGGCCGTGCCGGTCGCGGCCCCGAACAGGGCGGCGAGACCGGCGGCGGCGGTCGCTCTCGCTACGGTGCGCCGGGACATCGCGGCGGCGGGCTGCTGCGGCAGGTGGGGCATGACGGCTCCTCGGGTTCCATGTCAGGGGGCCGGCTCGGCGAGTGTCCGGCTCAGATGGGCGGCGATCTCGCCGACGTGCGGCGGATCGAGCAGCGACAGATGGTGACCGGCCACCGGCACCACCTGCAGACGCGGGCACACCTCGTCCCAGCCCAGCGCAGGGTCGTCCCGCTCGTACGCGGGGTCGCGCACGGTGTGCGGCGCGGGTTCGGTGGCCCGGTAGAGGATCACCGGCCCGTCATGGGCGGCGGGGGTGTGCGACTCGCCGATGCCCATGTCCAGATAGGAGGCCCGCTGGTGCTCCAGTGCCGCGGGCGGCACGTCGGCGGCGGCCCGCAGGGCCCGCAGCACGGCGTCGATCCGGGCCGCGTCGTCGTCCATCGCCACGAGCTCGTCGTACGGCAACTCCAGCCGCACGCCGTAGGCGTCGGCGACGTGGCGGGCGAAGCCCTCGAAGTGCGCCCGGATCCGGTCGGACCGCGTCGATCCCGGGCGGAGGAGGGGCCGTACCGAGTCGATGAGCACGACCAGCCGCACCTCCCGCCCTGCGGCGATCAGTTGACGTGCCGTCTCCTGGGCGACGAAGCCGCCGAAGGACCAACCGCCCAACACCGACGGGCCGTCGGGGTGGACGGCGTCGATCGCCTCGGCGTAGCGCCGTGCCTTCTCGGACACGCTCCCGGCGTCCTCGATCCGCTCCAGCCCGTACACCGGCTGGTCGTCGCCGAGGAGTTCGGTGAGCGTCCGGTAGACGCCGACCGGGCCGCCGGCGGCGTGGACGAGGAACAGCGGGGGCCGTGAGCCGGTGGCACGCAGCGGCCGCACCGGGGTGTCGCCGCGGGCCAGGGCGTGCTCGACACGCATGACGGCGTCCTCCACGGTGACGGCGGCGAACAGCTCGCGCAGGGGCAGCTCGATGCCGAACTCGCGCTCCACCGCCGTACGCACCCGGACCGCCATCAGCGAGTCCAGGCCGAGGTCGGCCCACGCGGTGCCCGGGGTGATACGGGCGGGGGAGTGGCCGGTGACGGCGGCGATGTGGCGGGTCACACGGGTCAGGACCGACGAGGGGGGCTCGTGCACAGCGGCAGGAGGTTCCTGCGGCGCCGGGTCGGTGCGAGCGGCCCTGCGGTCCGTCCACCAGTGCCGTACGTGCCGCCACCGGGGCAGCGGCAGGTCGACGACCCGCCCGGGCGGCACGGGCAGTCGTTGTCCCGCCGCGTACAGGGCGCCCAGTTGCCCGGCGAACGCCTCCGACCCGTCGGCGTCCCGGCGCAGCGTGGCCAGGGTGAGGGCGCCGGGCACGGTGTCCGCGACGGGTCCCGTCAGCACGGGGTGAGGGGAGATCTCGACGAAGGCCGTGTGGCCGTCGGCTGCGGCCGAAGCGAGTGCCCGGTCCAGCCGCACGGGCCTGCGCAGGTTGGCCGCCCAGTGCGCGGCGTCGAACAGGCAGTCCCCGCGCGGGTCGTCGAGGACCGTGGAGTGGACCGGGACGCGCGGCCGCCGCCCCCGGATGCCGGACAGCGCCTCCAGCAGCTCCGGCAGCAGCCCGTCCACCTGGGGCGAGTGCCCGGCGCCGACGACCCGCATGGCCCTCGCCGCCCGGCCCTGCCCCTCCAGTCGGCGCACGAGCCCGGCCACCGCGGCCTCCGCACCCGTGACGACCTTCTGCCGCGGGGAGGAGTGCACGGCGACGTGCACGTCCGGGAAGTCCGTCGCCAGCACGTCCAGTTCGGAGTCGTCCAGGTCCACCACGGCCATCGCGCCGCCCTGCAGACGGCTCAGCAGCCGGGCCCGCACGGCGATGACACGCGCCCCGTCCGGCACGTCCAGCGCGCCCGCGCACACGGCCGCCGCCACCTCGCCCATGGAGTGGCCGATGACACCGGCGGGCTCGACACCGTGGGAACGCCACAGCTCGGCGAGTGCCAGCTGAAGGCCGAACAGCACCGGTTGGGCGACCTCCAGACGGTCGAGCCCGTCACCCGAGGACAGGTGGTCGTACAGGGACAGGCCGCACTCGGGGGCGAGCTGCGGGTCGAGTTTCTCGACGGCGGCGGCGAACGCGGGTTCCTCCGCCAGCAGTCGGCGCCCCATGCCGGGCCACTGGCTGCCGTACCCGGAGAAGACCCACACGGGGCCGCGCCCCACGCGGTCGCGGTCCCCGGTCGTGACCCGGCTGTCCGGCCTCCCGGACGCCAACGCATCCAGGGCGTCGGCCAGTTCGATCCGGTCGCGGGCGGCCACGGCGGCGCGCACGGGACCCCGGCCCGTGCGCCCCGCCAGGGTCCGGGCCACGTCGGCGGGGTGCGCCGGGTGCTCCCGCAGCCGGCGGGCGAGCCTGCCCGCCGTGTCGCCGAGGCGCTCGGTGTCCAGGTCGGAGAGCAGGTGCAGGCGGGCGGCCGGTTCCTCGGCCGGTCGCACCGGGACCAGGCCGGGCGGTCCCTCCTCGAGCACCACATGGGCGTTGGTGCCGCCGAAGCCGAACCCCGAGACTCCCGCGACGGCCGTGCCGCCGTAGCGGGGCCAGGGCTCGGGCTCGGTCACCACCCGCAGCCGGGCATCGGTGAGGGAGGTCCCCCGCTCGCAGTGCAGGGACGGCGGGATGGTGTCGTGGTGCAGGGCCAGCACGGTCTTCACCAGGCCCGCGATGCCCGCCGCCGACTCCAGATGGCCGAGGTTGCCCTTGGCGGACCCCAGCAGCAGCGGCTGGTCGGGGTCCCGGCCCACGCCGAGCACCGCGCCGAGCGCACCCGCCTCGATCGGGTCGCCCAGCGGGGTACCCGTGCCGTGCGCCTCCACATAGTCGACGTGCTCCGCGGCGAGCCCGGCCTGCGCGTACGCCCGTTCCAGCAACGCCTGCTGGGCGGCCGGGCTGGGCGCCATCAGGCCGTTCGAGCGGCCGTCGGAGTTGACGACGCTGGCCCGGATGACGGCCAGGACCCGGTCGCCGTCCCGCTCGGCGTCCGACAGCCGCTTCAGGATCACCGCCGCGCAGCCCTCGCCGCGCCCGATGCCGTCGGCCGCCGCGGAGAACGGCTTGCAGCGCCCGTCCGGTGCCAGGGCGCCCGCCCGGTGGAAGGCGACCGTGACGGCCGGCGACAGCAGCAGGTTGACCCCGGCCGCGATCGCCGTGTCGCTCTCGCCGGTGCGCAGACTGACGCAGGCGTGGTGCACGGCGACCAGCGAGGAGGAGCAGGCCGTGTCGACGGCAAGGCTCGGCCCCCGGGTGTCCAGGACGTAGGCGAGCCGTCCGGCGGCGACACCGAGCGCGCCCCCGGCCGGGGCCCAGGGGTCGACGGCCGCCGGGTCGGCTCCCGTCACCTGCCCGTACTCCGGTGCGGAGATGCCGACGAACACGCCGGTGGCCGTGCCCGCCAGGGACCCGGCCGGCAGGGCGGCATGGTCGAGCGCCTCGTGGACGACCTCCAGCAGGAGACGCTGCTGGGGGTCCATCACGGCGGCCTCGCGCGGCGTGATGCGGAAGAACTCCGCGTCGAACCCGGCGATGTCGTCCAGATAGCCGCCGTACGGAGTGGCCTCGGCGGGCGGGAACGCGGTGAAGTCGCGCCAGCGGTCCTCCGGGACGCGCCGGATCGCGTCGACGCCGTCGCCGAGCAGCCGCCAGTAGTCGTCCGGGCCGTGCACGCCGCCGGGCAGGCGGCAGCCGGCCCCGACGACCGCGACCGGCTCGGCCGTCCCGGCCGGCACGGCGGTGCGCGACGCCGGCGCCACGCCGTCTCCCGGGGCGGGTGTCTCGCACAGCCGCGCCAGCAGGGCCTCCCCGGTGGGCGCTTCCCACAGCAGCGTCGTCGGCAGCTCCCGGCCGGTGGCGCGGGACAGCTCACCGGCCAGGGCGACGGCGTCGCGCGAGGCCATGCCCAGGTCGGCGAGCGGCCGGTCCATCGCAACGTCGTCCGGGGATGCGCCGCTCCAGGCGGCCACCCGATCGGCGATCATCCGGCGCAGCGCGGCCTCGTCGATGCGCCTCATACCGCGGCACCCGCGGCCCGGGCCCGCCCGCCGTAGGCACCCTCCAGGTACCGGGTGCGGGTCAGTGCCCGTGACACCTTGCCGCTGGAGGTGCGTGGCACGGTCCCCGGCGCCACCACCACGACGTCGGCCAGCCGCAGCCCGTGCCGGGCGGACACGGCGCCGCGCACGGCACGCGTCAGGGCGGCCACGTCCAGCTCGGCGGAGTGCGTGGTCCGCGTGTGCTCCGCCACGACGACCGCACACTCGCCGCCGGCACCCCCCGGCACGGCGAAGGCGGCGAGCCGGTCCCGGCGCACCGCGTCGTGCGCCTCCTGCACCGTCGCCTCGACGTCCTGGGGATAGTGGTTGCGCCCGTCGACGATGATCAGGTCCTTCAGCCGTCCCGTGACGACCAGCCGCCCCTCCAGCACCGTCCCCAGGTCACCCGTGCGCAGCCAGGGCCCCGGATCGGCAGCGGCGTCCGCGAACTGCGCGGCGAAGACCTCCCGCGGGTCCCGGCTCCAGTAGCCGCGGCCCACGTTCGGCCCCTGCACCCAGATCTCCCCGACCTCGCCCTCCGCCAGCAGGGCCCGTGACACCGGGTCGGCCACCCGGACCCGCTGCCCCGCCGGAGTGCCACAGCCCGCCAGCAGCACCGCCCGGGGATCGTCGGGCCGGGCCGGCAGGGCCTTTCCGGCCGCCAGGGCGTCGCGGTCGAGCGCGAACCGGCTCAGCGGCTCACCCGGCCGGGCCGCGCACACGAACACCGTGGCCTCGGCCAGCCCGTACGACGGGCAGTGCGTCCCCGGCGCCAGGCCCTGGTCGGCGAACGCCGCGTGGAACCGGTCGGCCGTGCCCGGGCGGACCGGCTCGCTGCCGTTGATCAGCGCCGTCACCCCGTCCAGCCGCAGGTGCTCCTTCTGCTCTGCGGTGACGGTCGCGACGCAGTAGTCGTAGGCGAAGTTGGGGGCGGCGCTGACGGCGTTCGGGTGCGCGGCGAGCAGCCGCAGCCAGCGCACCGGCTCGTGCAGGAACGCCGCCGGGTCCATCAGTACCGACAGCGCCCCGCGCGCGACGGGAGCCGCCACGCTGAGCACGAGCCCCATGTCGTGGTAGAGCGGCAGCCAGCCCACACAGGTCGGCAGACGGGTGTCGAGGCCATAGGCGGTCAGCGCCTGCCGGGCGTTGGCTACGACGTTGCCGTGGGTGATCTCCACGCCGGCCGGGGCGCGGGTCGACCCGGACGTGTACTGCAGGTAGGCGGTCGCCCCGGGATCCGGGGCGACCGGTCGCCGCTCCCGCCCCTCGCCGTCGGGCACCTCGTCCGCGACGACGATCCGCGGCCCGTCGGCGCCGAGGAACTCCCGCACCTCGTCCACGACCCTGCTGGTGGTCACCACCACCGAGGGACGCGCGTCGTCCAGGACGCCCGCGAGCCGGTCCGCGTGCCCGGGCAGGCCCGGCGTGTACAGCGGTACGGCCACCAGCCCGGCGGCCAGGGTCGCGAGGAAGGCGGTCACGTACTCCGTGCCCTGCGGACACAGCAGTGCGACCCGGTCCCCGGGGTCCGTCGCGCCCGTGAGACGTGCGGCGATCGCCCGCACCCGCACGTCCAGGCGGCGCCAGGTCAGGGTGCGGTGGACGCCGCGCGAGTGCGGTGCCGGATGTTCGACGAAGGTGAAGGCCCGGCGGTCGGGGGTGGTCCCGGCCCAGTGCCGTACGTACTCCGGCAGTGTGGGACACGCGGGAACGAGCGGGGGGCGGCGGCTGTCCATCGGGCGGGCTCCTCACGGCGCGGATCGGCCTACGGGTCGCAAAGGGGGCGAGTCGCCGAGGGGGCGGCGCTCAGCGGGAAGGGGGGTTAGAGGGGGATGTTGCCGTGCCGGCGTTCCGGCATCGGGGCGCGTTTGCCGCGCAGCGCGCGCAGGGCGCGGCAGACCTGCTCCCGGGTCTCGCGCGGAGCGATGACGGCGTCGACATAGCCGCGTTCGGCGGCGGGGTACGGGGTGCCGTGAGTGCGTTCGTACGCGTCGAGCAGGCGTGCCCGCAGTGCCTCGGGGTCGTCGGACGCGGCGAGTTCACGCCGGTGCAGGACACCCACGGCCCCCTCGGCGCCCATGACGGCGATCCGGGCGGTGGGCCAGGCGAGGTTGACGTCGGCGCCCAGGTGCTTGGAGCCCATCACGGCGTACCCGCCGCCGTACGCCTTGCGTACGACGACCGTGACCTTGGGGACGGTGGCCTCGGCGTAGGCGTACAGCAGCTTCGCGCCGCGCCGGATGATACCGGCCTGTTCCTGCCGTACCCCGGAGAGGTATCCGGGCACGTCGGCGAAGGTCAGCAGCGGGATGCCGAAGGCGTCGCAGAACCGCACGAACCGCGCCGCCTTCTCGGACGCGTCGATGTCGAGGACCCCGGCGGTGTGCAGCGGCTGGTTGGCGACGACGCCGACCGAGCGGCCCTCGACGCGGGCCAGGGCGCAGATGATGTTCGGCGCGAACAGCTCCTGCACCGGCAGCAGTTCACCGTCGTCGACGACCGCGTGCAGGATGTCGCGCATGTCGTAGGCCTCGCCGAGCCGGTCCGGGACGACCTCGTCCAGCCCGGCACCGGCCGGGGCGTGTCCGGGCGCGTACTCCGGGGGCGGTTCCAGGTTGTTGGCCGGCAGGTACGACAGCAGGTCGCGCACGGTGTCGAGGGCGTCCTCCTCGTCGGCGGCCAGGAAGTGGGCGTTGCCGTTGACGGTGTTGCTGGTGCGGGCGCCGCCCAGTTCCTCGGCGGTGGTGCGCTCGCCCGTGACCGTCTCGATGACGTCGGGGCCGGTGACGAACATGTGCGAGGCGCCGTCCACCATGACCGTGAAGTCGGTGATCGCCGGGGAGTAGGCGGCGCCGCCGGCGCAGGGGCCCAGGACGACCGAGATCTGCGGGATCACCCCGGACGCCTTGACGTTGCGCCGCACCAGTTCGGCGTAGAGGGCGAGAGCGGCGACCCCCTCCTGGATCCGGGCCCCGCCCGAGTCGTTCAGGCCGATCACCGGGCAGCCGGTCTTCAGGGCCAGCTCCATCAGGGCGACGGTCTTCTCACCGAAGGCCTCGCCCATGCTGCCGCCGAACACGGTGGAGTCCTGGGCGAAGACGCACACCCGGCGGCCGTCGACCGTGCCGTACCCGGTGATCACCCCGTCGCCGCAGGGGCGGCGGGAGTCGGGACCGGAGGGCCGGGCCCGGACGAACAGGCCGGTCTCGGTGAAGGAGTCCTTGTCCACGAGCCGTTCGATCCGCTCCCGGGCGGAGAACTCCCCGCGTCTGCGTGGCCCGCCGGGGGCGACCGCCCGCTCCCGGCGGTGCTCCAGGCCGGCGACGCGCTCCGCGGTGCCGCCGGGTGTGCGCGTCGCCGTATCCCCCGGACCGGATGGTGTCACCTCTGTGCTCACAACCACCTCCGAAGTGGCTCTCGAATATGGCAGCGAGGCGGGGGAGGGCCGAAGGGATCGCGGTTCTGTGTGGGGGAGGTGAGTGCTCGGGCGCGGGGTTTCATCCGGGTGTGACAAGAGGGCCGGCGGGGGCCGGGGGTGATTCAGCGGCCGGGGTGCTGAATGTGTTCTCCTTCTTCTATTGGACCCCCGGCCGTACGGCGTCCAGGCTGGAGCGCACCATCGCCGACAGCCGGAAGAAGGTCATGGCCCATGCACACCCGCCGCATCGGTGACGTCGAGGTCAGCGCGATCGGGCTGGGCGCGATGCCCATGTCCATCGAGGGGCGACCGGACGAGGAACGCTCTCTCGCCACCCTGCACGCCGCCCTCGACGCCGGTGTGACCCTGGTCGACACCGCGGACGCCTACCACCGCGACGCCGACGAGGTCGGTCACAACGAAACCCTGATCGCCAAGGCCCTCGCCTCCCACGACCGCGGCGGCGACGTCCTGGTCGCCACCAAGGGGGGCCACCTGCGCCCGGGCGACGGCAGCTGGACGCTCGACGGCAGCCCCCGCCACCTCAAGGCGGCCTGCGAGGAGTCGCTGCGCCGGCTCGGCGTCGACGCCATCGGCCTCTACCAGTTCCACCGCCCCGACCCGCGTGTCCCCTACGCCGAGTCCGTCGGCGCGATCCGGGACCTGCTGGACGAGGGCAAGATCCGCATGGCCGGCATCTCCAATGCCGGCCCCGAGCAGATCAGGCAGGCGAACGAGATCCTCGGCGGGCGTCTGGTCTCCGTGCAGAACCAGTTCTCCCCGGCCTTCCGCTCCAGCGAGCCGGAACTGCGCCTGTGCGACGAGCTCGGGATCGCTTTCCTGCCCTGGAGCCCCCTCGGCGGGATCTCGAAAGCCGGTTCACTCGGTTCGGGCCACGCCGCCTTCGCCCGCATCGCCGAAGCGCACGGCGTGAGTCCGCAGCGCGTGTGCCTGGCCTGGATGCTCGCCAAGTCGCCGGTGGTCGTGCCGATCCCGGGCGCGAGCCGGCCCCGGACCATCCGCGACTCGCTCGCCGCCACCGAGCTCACCCTGACGGCCGGGGAACTGGCGGAGCTGGACGCCGCCTGAGCGGACGGACCACCAGATGGACGAAGGCCGCGCGCCGCCGGGGGAAGCTGGTGCCGGCTGCGCGGCCGGATGTTCCAGCGATGCACTCGGCCCTGATCAGACCCGGCGGGTGAGCCGATGGAGTGGCCACACGCGCTCGTCACCTTCCGTGGCCGGTGCCGGCCGTCACGGGGACTGCCGCTTGCCGCTGTAGCGCTGGGCGAGCCGGGCGAGGGCCACCGCACCGAGCAACAGGCCGAAGTCGCGCAGCGCGATGTCGTAGTAACCGGGGATGGTCAGCAGATTGACGATGATCCCGGCGAGCCGGCCGGCCACGAGCCAGCCGCCGAAGCGCGGTGCGAGGGCGACGGCCAGGCCCGCGACGATCTCGATCACTCCGACCGTGTACATGGCCGCCTGGGCGCTCCCGGGAACGATGTCGTCGATCCACGGGGCAAGGTAGGCGGGCCAGTCCACGAGCAGGTTGGCGAACTTGTCCAGCCCGAACCGGACGGCTCCTGGCCCAGGCGCTGGAGGAGTCCGAATCCACAGGTGAACCGGTCCGTCCGGTTCTGCACCGGAAGGCCCACGCGCTGGGCGCGCGACTCGCCGGGCCGGGCCGCTCAGATGTGATCGCCGTACTGGAGGACAACGGCTTCGAGCCCCGCTCCGACGGTGATGCCGTCGTCCTGGGCAACTGCCCCTTCCACGCCCTCGCCCGCGAGCACACCCGGACGGTGTGCGGCATGAACCCCCACCTGCTCCGGGGCCTGCTGGACGGGCTGGCCGAAAGCGGCCTCCAGGCACGCCTTGCGCCCGGTCCCGGTCACTGCTGCGTCCGCTTGGAGCCGGAAGGCCGAGCCCCCGCCCGGGACAAGGGCGGGGGCTCAGCCTTCCGGTCGGGAGGCGGGTTCAGTTGGCGTTCACCAGGTCGTGCGCCGGTACGGTGACCGTCCGGTTGCCCGGCTTGCCGCCGAGCACGACCTTCCGCAGGGCGCTGTTGTTGCCGAGGTCGGTTTCCTTCAGCCGCTTCTCGGGGTTGGCCAGCACCTGGATGTAGTAGGTGCCGTTGGGCACGTCGGTGATGTCGAACGACTGGCCCGGCAGGTCCTGGGTGTACGTGTCACCGGAGCCGACGTCCAGCACCTCGCGGACGGAGATCGAGTTCTCCTCACCGCAGGCGGTGGCCAGGTCGGTGTTGTACGGGTGCCAGTTGGCGTTCTTCACCGTGTAGTCGATCGCGTCGGTGTTGGCCAGGCAGAACGCCTCCTTGCCGCTGCGCACGGCCTCCTTCTTGTCGGCCTTCAGCAGCCGGTAGCTGGCGAAGTCGGTGAAGTGCCAGTGCACGTGTCCCGGACGCGGGTCCCACTCCATGGTGCCGGTCGGGGTGTAGCCGACCTGCTTGCCCTTCGCGTCGTAGAAGTACTGGAAGGCGTCCATCTTGGCCTTGCCGGGCGAGCGGAACCCGTCCACCACGAGCTGCGCCGGGCCGGCGTTCCAGACGTTGGCGCTGAACGCCAGGTAGTCCTTGCCCGGGACGTCCCTTTCGCCGTCGCTGATGGTGATGCCGTAGGCCGGCAGCGAGCGCAGGTCCGGCTTGGGGACGTCCGGGACGGAGGGCTTGCCGGCGGGCCGCTTCGACTGCGGCTTGAGAGCGGGCGCCTGACGCGAGCCGTCGGTCTGGCCGCTGACGTCCCTGGCCTGCTGAGACAGTGCGGACTGCTTCTTCTTCAGCGCCCACGGCAGAGCCGGCGGTGCGGCCTTCAGCGGGCCGTGGCCCACGTTGTACGAGGGCCCCGCACCGCTCGTCACCGGCGCGGCGGCCTCGGCACGGCTCGGGGCATGCCCCGGCCCGTGACCGGTGTGCGCGGACGGCGCCTGGTGACCGGCACCGTGCCCGGCGTGCCGGCCGGCCTTCGCGGAGCGGGGCGTCACTCCGGTGGAGCCCTCTCCGTCCTCTTCGCTTCGCTCCTCCACGGTCACCTTGACCGTGGCCGGCTTGTCGGCGATGCCGAACAGGTCGCGATACTTCTTGGCGACACCGATCCTGGCCGTGTAGGCACCGGCCGGCAGCTGAGCCGGCTCGCCGTAGGAGCCCGCGTAGGTGTTGGCCGCCCAGCCCTTCTCGACGCCCCACACGGACCCGAGGGTGAAGGGGTTGGTGGGGCAGCTCTCCGGATACTTCGAGGTGGAGGGGGCGTCGGGCCGCACCCGGCCGCTGGCGTTGTTCGGGCAGAAGCTCTCGCTGCGCGAGAGGACCTGCTTGCCGGCCTTGTCGGTGAGGGTGATCTCCGTGAAGCCGGGCAGCCCGGAGAAGTCCTTCACCGTGCCCTTGGGGAGCTTCTTGGCCTTGGCCTTGCCGCCCTCGTACACGGTCTGGGTGACCGCCACCGGGTCCTTGTAGGACTTCCGGGTCACCTTGAGCTCCAGCGGCGTCCCCTCGGCGATGAGGTAGGTGCCGAGGTCCAAGTACACGCCCGGCTCCTCCTTCCAGGAGGTGAGCGTCACCGAAGTGGTCGCCGCGACGAGGCTCAGCTCGGGGCCCTTCGCGGCCTTCGCGGGCTCCTGCGCCGCGGCCACGATGCCGGCCGTGACGGCTGTCACGGCAACGGCCGTGGTGCCCGCGAGCAGCGTGCGCCGCAGCCGAGCGGTGCGTCTTGTGGTCATGGTTCCCTCGTCCTCGGGTGGTGTGAGAAGGAAGCAGGCGGCATGGCGCGTCCGCGAGGTCCGGGCCGGTGCCGCCTCATGGGAGGCGTTCGCTTCGCCCGCGCTGTGAGAGGAACAGGCCGGTTGCTTGGTTGTCCGAAAGGCGCAAGGCGGTGGAGTGTTGGCCGAATGCCGCCGCAGTGACGAAATCCGGTCGTCGGTGCGGGCAGGCGGGCGTCGCGGCTCTGCTCGACGGCCGAGTCGTCCAAGACCGGTCGCAACCGATCAGTTCTCGTCAAATCCACCTCAGGTGAGAAAATCGTGTGAATGTTTACGCGTGGTTCGGGCATACGCAGCGAAAACACAGAGAGGGGCGCTACGTGCTTGTACCGGACCGGAAGATCGTCAGGGAGTTGCTGACGCGGTACGCGTCGCTGAGGATCGCTCAGTCGGAGAGGCACGTGCCGACGGCGGCACGCGAACTGGAGGACGTCAGCTACACGCTGTGCGTGATGATGGGGACGTCCGACATCAGTGACGCCATTGCCAAGGCGGATGTGCTGCTGCTCACCGAGCGGCGGCCGGACGCCGCGGACGCGGACGGGGAGAACGGCCTGACGCTGGTCGGCTGACGTTCGACGAAAGACCCGGCACGGACCGGGTACACGCCTCGGCGGCCTGGGAAGGGGCCGCCGAGGCGTTCGTCCGCCCGGGTTCCACGACGGGAGCGTGAACAACCCGACTTCGCCTGTCACGGATGTCCGGTCTGCGTCAAGTCATCCCAAGGAATTCACACTCCGGGACACCGTGCCGCCTACACTCGCAGTCTCGCCCCCGCACGGGGCCGACGAGCAGAAAGGCGCGTTGACGGGTGTTCCAGGATTCCCCCATCTACGACCGACTCATCGCGGAGCGCGGTGACGTACCCGCACAGGTGCGCCGCGAGGCCGAACGTGTGAGCAGGGAACTGGAGCTGGTCATGCGGCCCTCACAGTCCCTCGGCTACGACCGCCCGCACTCCCCGGGCGCGGGCTGGCAGCGCGCGGGCATGCTTCCCGGCCCGCGCCCTCAGTGAACCGAACGGCTGCCCGGTCCCATTCCGCTGCCGGGCCCGGCACTCAACGGACCTTCGTGTGCCGGCCGTTGACGTGGGACGGCTGGACCGGGACGGGCCGGGCCAGCCACTCGGCGATGGTGCGGGCGATCGGCTGACCCGTCTCCACCTCGACGAACCCGAACTGCCCGGACTGGTTGCACTCCAGGAACCACCAGGTCCCGTCGGCGTCCTCCGCGAAGTCGAAGGCGCCGTAAGCCAGTTCGGCCTCGCTCAGATACGCGAGGACGCCCGGCGCGATGCGGGGCGGCACCTCGGCGGGCAGCCACGGCGAGCCCGGAGCCGCGAACCGTACGTCGACGTCGTCCGGGTCCGCGTCCTCGGCGGTCGCCTTGCGCGCGGCCAGCATCCGCTCGCCCACGACGGTGAGCCGGATATCGGCCCGCTTGGTGATCCGCCGCTGCAGCAGCGTCGGCCCGAACGCCACGGCGGAGAAGTCCGTGTCCGGTGCGACCCGGCTGGTCGGCACCGCCCGTGGCGGGTCCTGTGGATGCGCGCCCGACACCGGCTTGACCACCAGTTCCGGGTAGCGCTCGGCGAACTCGCGGGCGGCACGCGGGAACGTGGTGATCAGTGTCGCGGGCACGGGCAGGCCGCATCTCTGGGCGAGCCGCAGCTGCCACGGCTTGTGGCGGGCCCGGCGGGCCGCGTCCGGATGGTTCATCCAGCGCGCGTCCGAGCCCCGCAGCATGCCGTAGAGCGCCTGGGTGGCCTCCTCGGTCAGCCAGGCGGACGGCTGGGCCGCCCGCGCGGCCGGGACGCCGGGCCGGCGCACCCATACGGACCGGAGCCCCCCGATGCTCACCAGCCGCCCCCCGGCGGACAGATGGCCGCGGAACCGGCCGTGCACGTACTCCCCCGAGAGCGAGACACCACCGGTCAGGTCCGCGGGATCGACCCGGACCACCGGCACCCCCGTCGCGTTCAGGTGCACGACCACCATGTCCGCGGTGACGTCCTCCTCACAGGTGAGGATCAGTACGGTCATCGTCGGCGGCCCGTGGTCAGTCGTCGAAGTGCGTCTTGGAGCCGGCGGTGGACGTCGTGGTGCCGAACTCTCTCAACAGGGCGAAGTCACAGGCCGCGACCCGGCCGTCGCGGAGCACGTTCAACTGCAGTCCGGCGTCGTACACGTACGGAATGGCAGCTTCCAACTCCACTGCCGGGCGCGCGTAGTTGAGCGCGAACGGTTGCATCGTCTCTCCCTCGTCGGTACTGCGCCGGGCAGGCGGTGACACAGGGGCGAGTCCGCCCCGTCCACCGGCCTGATGCGGCTTCCAGAGACTTATACGAATCGAACGGGTGGTTGGTTTCCTTACTTTCCGTAGTCATCGGCCAGTTGCCGGTCCGGCCGGTGTGCCGAACTGCGCTCCCGTCCGCCGAGGGAGCCGCGGACAGTGCGCAGAGCGAGCAGCAGGACCCCGATGTCGTCCAGGTACACCGGGTCGGGCACCAGATCGGTGGGCAGCACGAGATACAGCACCGCGCCCCAGAAGACCCAGCGCGGGCCCGTGGGCAGTCCCGCCCGCCGCAGATCGCGCCGTGTGCGGACCAGCCGTACGAGGACGGCGACGGCGAGAACGAGGACGACGGCCGCGAGGACCGCGGCCAGAATGATCACTTGTGTGGTCGTGTCCACGGGGCGCCCTCCTCCTGGCATGCCACGACACGAGGTGTCCTTAGCTGGATTCCCTTTTCCGGCGGTCGTATTGCGGCCGGGGCCCGACATGTCGGCGCGTCGGCGGATTTTCCCGTGCGCATGGTCATCCCGGTGGCTCATCCGAGTGGCACGGGGTGACGGGGACGCCTAGTAATGGTCACCGTAACGTCGCTCGTCACACGACGGGGGGCGCAGGAGCGGCCGCACTCTTCCCACGGAGGTGAGTATGACCACCTGCTCTTCATCCCCCCGCTCGAACGAACCTGCCATACTCCACGAGCCGAACGCGTCCACCCAGCCGTCCGCCGAGACGACCACCGTCACCGGCACGCACCAGGTGGCGCAGACGAGCGCGCAGCCCGTGGCCGGCTCCCACCCGGCCGACCCGGTGGCCGCCGAGCCCGCCGCCCCCGGCCCCCCTCCCGCGGCGGACACACCGACGCAGCCGCCCGTCTTCGAACCGGAGCGGACGGACCGGACCCCTGCCCGGCCAGTCGCGTACGACCCGGACGAGACGGACACGTCCGCCGCCCATGCCCCGGACCGGGCCGAGGCGCAGCCGCCTCCTCCGGTCGAGGACTGGCTGGATCCCGCCGAAGCGATGCCTTCGACTCCCGCGCCGGACGGGACGGAAGCCGCTCACGGGCCCGCCCCGTCCGCTGCCGCGGACCCGGGCGGGATTCTCGTCCCCGCCGCGCACGGCGGGGACGAGACCGCACCGCCGGCCGGGCCCGGTCCGGACGTCGCCGACCGGGCGGGTGCGCGGCCGCTCGTCATCCGGTCGCTCGACGACAATCCGGTGGAGCTCCGGCCCGGCACCGGTCCGGCCTCCGGCGCACCCTACGGCGACGCCGTCAGCGACCTGGTGCACGCCGCCGTGGCCGACCGGCCGCTGGAGGAGGTCGTCGACCTCATCGTCTCGCTGGAGGAGTCGCCCGACCACACCCGGGCGAGGGTGGACGCGCTGCGCACCGCCGGGGTGCGCCGGTCCGTCGAGGACGTCTCCCGGATGATCGCCCTGCTGACGAAGCCTCCGCGCGACGCCGAATGCGCGGACGAGGCGATCCGCGCCGCTGCCGCCCACCGTCCGGTGGAGGAGGTGACCCGGCTCGTGACCCTGCTGCACAAGGAGCCGCAGGCGCCCCACGTCCGCGAGGAGGCCCTGCGCGCGGCCGCCACCGGCCGGTCCGTCGGTGAGCTGGTCGAGCTCATCGACCGCCTCGGCCTGGAACGACTGGACCGCGAAGGCCCACGCCCCGAGGAGACTTCTGCCCCCGTGGCGGAGAGGGGCGGGCCCGCAACGCCCGGCCGGCCGGGCCGGCGCCGTGCGGCAGACCGGGGAACGGGCCGTGAGAACCACCGCACCCTCGACGAGGCACCGCCGGACGGCGTGTCCGCGACGGACCGGCTGGACCGGGCCGTGTCCTGGTCGGGCTGGCTCGCCGCCCTGGCCCTCGTCGCGTGCGCGGTGGTCCACTTCCCACTGCAGCGGGGCGACACGTCTCTGCAGCTCCACGCGTTCGCCCTCGGCCTGTCGGTGCTGTGCACGGTGCTGGCGCTGCTGCTGGTCCTGCGCCCCGTGGCGCTGGTCCTGGCCGGGGCGGTGCTGGTGCCCACCGTGCTGGCCGGGGCCCAGGCGTACGGAAACTCCTTCCCCTCGGCGTCCCTGCCCCGTGCCGTCGACCTCGCGCTCGCCCCGCCGTGGCTGGCCGCCGCGGTCGCCGTCTGCGCGGCCCTGCTGGCCCTGGTCGCGTTGGTGCTAGGGGTCCTGGCGCCCATCGCCGCCCGGCAGTGGACCGCCGCCCCCGCAGGAGCCCAGTCGGCCGACTGAGACGGATCCGTGACCGGGTCGAACGGCCGATACCAGCCGCTCGACCCGGTCAGCCGTCTGTGCGGTGCTGTGTCACACCGTCCCGCGCACCCGGCGATCGAGCAGCCCGGTCAGCACCCGGTCCGGCGTCAGCGGCAGTTCACGCAGGCGCACGCCCGTGGCGTGGTGCACCGCGTTGCCGATCGCCGCGGCCGTTCCGACGATGCCGATTTCTCCGATCCCCTTGCTGCCCATGGGGTTGAGCCGGGCGTCCTCCTCGTCGAGCCAGTGCGCCTCGATCTCGGCGACATCCGCGTGCACCGGCACGTGATACGACGCCAGGTCCGACTCGGTGAAGTCACCGAACGCGGCGTCCATGGTGCTGCCCTCGGTCAGCGCCATGCCGAGGCCCATCGTCATGCCGCCGACGAACTGGGAGCGTGCCGTGCGGGCGTTGAGGATGCGGCCCGCCGCGTACACCCCGAGCAGCCGGCCGACCCGCACCTCGCCGGTGACCGTGTCCACGGCGACCTCGGCGAAGTGCGCCCCGAAGGCATGCCGGGCGAAGTCGCTCTCGGCGTCCGCCGCGCCCCTGGTGTCGGCACGGACGTCGAGGCCCTGTGCGGGCAGGGGCCCCGGGTGCTCGGCGAGCCGCCGGGCCAGCCTGGCGCACGCCTCGTGCACCGCCCAGCCCCAGGAGGCGGTGCCGGACGAGCCGCCGGCCAGCGACGCCGGGGGGAGTTCGGTGCTGCCGACCTCGATCCGGACCCGCTCCAGCGGCACCCCGAGCGCGTCGGCGCCGACCTGCGCGAGCACGGTCCGCGCGCCCGTCCCTATGTCGGTGGCGTTGATGCGCACCAGGAACGTCCCGTCGGGCCGCGCGTGAGCCGTCGCCGCGGACGGGGCCACCAGGACGGGATAGGTCGCCGCCGCCACGCCCGTCCCCAGCAGCAGGGGCCCTTCCCGGCGGGTTCCAGGGCGGGGGTCGCGACCGGCCCAGCCGAAGCGACGGGCGCCCTCGCGCAGACACGCGACCAGGTTCCTGCTGCTGAAGGGCTTGCCGCTGTCGGGCTCGACGTCCGGCTCGTTGCGCACGCGCAGCTCGATCGGATCCATGCCGAGTTCGGCGGCGAGCTCGTCCATGGCGGACTCCAGCGCGTACATGCCGGGAGCCTCGCCCGGAGCCCGCATCCAGGACGGCGACGGCACGTCCAGCGCCGCGACCCGGTGCACCGTGCGAGTGTGCGGCGCGGCGTACATCACCCGCGCCGGCACCGCCGCCTGCTCCACGAACTCCTTGATGCGGGAGGTGTGCGTGGTGACCTCGTGCACGACGGAGCCGAGACGGCCGTCCGCGTCGGCCCCGAGCCGCAGCCGGTGCAGGGTCGGGGCGCGGTGCCCGACGACGGCGGGCAGGTGGCGGCGCGGCAGCGACACCGTCACCGGACGCCCGGTGTGGCGGGCCGCCATGGCGGCGAGCACCACGTCGGGCCGGGGCGTCCCCTTGGAGCCGAAGCCGCCGCCGACGTGCTCGGCGGTGACGACGATCCGCTCTTGCGGAAGGCCGAACAGCGCGGCGAGCGTCGCCCGTACGACACCGGTTCCCTGGCTCGAGGTGTGCACGGTGAGCCGGCCGTCCACCCACCGGGCGGTGCTGGCGTGCGGCTCCATCGGGTGGTTGTGCAGCGGCGGTACCCGGTAGGCGACGTCCACCCGCGCGGCCGCGGAACCGAACGCCCCGTCGGGGTCGCCCTGTTCACGCACCGCCGGATGACCGCCGTTGGCCTCCTCGGGCACGTACACACCCGGGTGCGAGACGCTGAGGGCCACGTCGTGCTCTTCGACGTCGTAGGTGACACGGACGGCGGCGGCACCGGCCCGGGCCGCCTCCAGGGTCTCGGCCACCACCAGCGCCACGAACCAACCGCGGTGCGGGACCCGGGCGTTCTGCAGCACGGCGAGCGTGGGATCGTCCGGCTCCGCGAGGCGCGGCGCGTTCTCGTGGCTGAGGACGGCGAGGACACCGGGCACGGCCAGCGCCGCCGCCGGGTCGACGCCGGTCACCCGGCCCCGGGCCACCACAGCCGGTACGGGCCAGGCCTGGACCGTGCCGGGGAAGTGGAACTCGGCGGCGTACCGGGCGGTGCCCCCGACCTTCTCGCGTCCCTCCCGGCGCTCCGCGGGAGCGCCCACACTGCCGGTCATGAGGCCCTCCCGGTGAGCGCGGTCTCCGTGAGCCGCGTCAGCACGTCCACGGCGAGATTGCGGGCGAGCGGCACCTTGTAGACGTTGTCCCGCAGTGGCTGCGCGGCGGACAGCTCCTCCTCGGCGGCGTGCTCGAACGCCGCGCGGGTCGGGGCCGCACCCAGCAGTGCCTCCTCCGCCCGCCGGGCCCGCCAGGGCCGGTGTGCCAGCGCCCCGAAGGCGAGCCCTGCATGGCCGATGACCCCGTCGTCGAGACGCAGCACGACCGCCACGGAGGCGAGCGCGAAGGCGTAGGAGGCCCGGTCGCGGGCCTTGCGGTACGCCGACGGCAACCCGGCCGTGGCGGCCGGCAGCACCACGCCGGTGATCAGCTCGCCGGGGCGGATCTCGGTGTCCTGCTCGGGCCGGTCCCCGGGCAGCCGGTGGAAGCCTGTCGCCGGAACACTCCGGATGCCTTCGGGCCCCTCCAGCTCGATGCGCCCGTCGAGTGCGGCGAGCGCCACCGCCATGTCCGAGGGATGGGTGGCGATGCAGTGCGCGGAGTGGCCGAGCACCGCGTGATCACGGTGGACACCATCCCGCGCGCCGCAGCCGCTGCCCGGATCGCGCTTGTTGCACGGCTTCGACAGGTCCTGGAAGTACGGGCACCGGGTGCGCTGGAGCAGGTTCCCGCCGGTGGTCGCCGCGTTGCGCAACTGCCCTGAGGCACCCGCGAGCACCGCCTGGGACAACGCCGGGTACCGGTCGCGGACGAGGGGATGGGCGGCGAGGTCGCTGTTGCGGACCGTCGCACCGACGCGCAGGGATCCGTCGGGCAGTTCCTCGACGGTGTCCAGGGGCAGCCGGGTGACGTCGACGAGTGCGGCGGGCGCCTCGACGCCGAGCTTCATCAGGTCGACCAGGTTGGTGCCGCCGGCGAGGTAGCGGGCGCCTGCGTGCGCGGCGTACGCGGAGGTCGCCTCCTCGACGCTGCCGGCACGGACGTAGGCGAACTCCTTCACGGGATCACGTCCTCGACGGCCTCGGCGATCCGCGGATACGCGCCGCACCGGCACAGGTTGCCGCTCAGCCGCTCCCGGATCTCCTCCCGGTCCAGCGGCACCGGCTCGCCCGACGGTGCCGCCGGATCGGTGACGTGCGAGGGGTGACCGGCCGCCGCCTCGGCGATGGCACCGGCCGCGGAGCAGATCTGCCCCGGGGTGCAGTAGCCGCACTGGAAGGCGTCGCGCTCCAGGAAAGCCCGCTGGAGCGGATGCGCTTCCTCACCGTCGCCGGACAGACCCTCGACGGTGGTGACCTC
Organism: Streptomyces sp. NRRL B-1140; assembly: GCF_001280065.1. GTDB lineage: Bacteria > Actinomycetota > Actinomycetes > Streptomycetales > Streptomycetaceae > Streptomyces. The sequence goes on along the minus strand of NZ_LGEA01000114.1, from coordinate 60,580 downwards.
GCAGCCGTCCAGGGCCACCGCGAACAGCAGACAGCTGTTGACACGCCGCCCGTCCACCAGGACCGTGCAGGCGCCGCACTGGCCGTGGTCGCAGCCCTTCTTCGCGCCCGTGAGCCCGAGATCCTCGCGCAGCAGGTCCAGCAGGACCCGCCGGTGATCGACCGTGAGCGTGTGGGGTTTGCCGTTGACGCGGAGCGCGGTCCGCGTGTGGTGCTGGTGGTTGCCCATGTCGTGGAGGACCTTCCCGGGCGGGCCGTGTTGCCGTAGGGACCGCGTATCCAGGAGGGAGCGACCGACACGTGCGCCCTGCGGGGTGTTACCGCTCCGACGCCACGCGCTGAGCCGGGGTGCTCGTCTCGCCGTTCTCCTCGCCGCCCGTGTCGTGGTTCTTCTCGTCGCCGGCCGGCGGTGCCGGGCGCTTGACCTTGAAGCGTTCGAACGTCCGTGTGAGCTGTTGGAGCGGGGACGCGGCGGGCGGACCGGACGGGCGGGGTCCGGCGGGAGCACTCGCGGCGGACTCCTGGTAGGCGGCCAGGGCCTCGTGGGCGCTCTCGGCAGCCTCCCGGTACAGGTCACGGGACTTCGTCATGGCTTCCAGCGCCTCGGCGTACATGGCCACCAGGCCACGCTGGCGCTCCAGCTCCTCTTGGAGGTTCAGCAGGTGCCAGTTCTCCCGCAGCGCGGTCAGGGCGTCCTCGGCGCCGTCGGGCAGCGGTCTGGGCAGTGCGGCGAACCGCGTCACCGCTTCGACGAGGTCCACCGGCTCGGAGCCGTCGAGGAAGACCGCGCGGACCGAGAAGTCCCGGGCCTGGTAGCGCTCCGGCGCCGGGACGCCGGGCAGGACCACCGCTCCACCGCGTGGCACCTCCACGCCGGTGTCCCGCAGGGCCCAGTTCAGTCCGCGCAGCTGCTGCGGGGCAGCGTGATGTTCCACCACCCGGTGCCGCAGACCCGGCGGCAGCCATCGCGCCACCGGCGCACGCCCCCGGTCGTCGGTGGTCATCGCCTCGTGGACGACCACGTGGATGTGCCACCCGCCGCGCACGGCGTTCCGCAGCAGGCGACGCATCTCCTTGTCGTCCTGGGGGAGGACGTTGATCTCGCCGAGGGCCAGACGCGTGGCGGAGTCCTGGTTCCAGGCGGTGTCCGGCTCCTCGGGCCAGAACAGGGCGGCGGGAGAGGGCCATGCGTCGTCCCATGGCTGCTCGGCCTCGGCGACCAGGATCCACTCCTGCCCGGGCCCGGCGTCCCCTCCGGGACGCACGCACAGCCGGGCCCGTACGGTCACGTCGTCGCCGACCCGCCAGCGGGCCTCGAAGACCCGCTCCGCCGAAGCGGTTTCGTCCTCGGGCAATTCGAGGAAGTCGTCGATGGCCTGGCTGTTCTTGCGCTGCTGCAGCGAGCGCCGGAGAACGTCTTCCGCGGAGCCCGCGGCGTGGCGGCCGCGTGCGAGCCACACCGTGTCGGGAGTGATGGCGCGGACGGTGAGGGAGGTCTGCATGAATCCATCTGTGAACGGGGGTGGGGGCGCCTGCCAGTATCGTCGGCGCAGGCCGACGGGTGCTACCCGGGGTCGCACGGGGCTCCGGACGCCGGTGACGTACGTGTCTACGCCCCTTCACCTCCCCGGTGGAGCAGGGGTGCGCCGCTCGCCGGGCCGGGGCCGACGGTCCGCTCCGGCCCGCCCGCGGCTGACGCCCCCTCTCGCGCGCACGCCTGTTTCCTCGTCCGTCTCACCGTGGGTCATGTGCACCGCCTACCCGCGCGGGGCCGTGCCATGTGACGCGCGCCCGGTGGGGCGAGGTGCACGGGATGTGCGCCGTGCGCGCGGGGTGTGCGCGCCGCGCGCACATCGAGTGATCTCACCCGTGGCCCGTCCGTCACACGGTCCCGACAATGGTGCGCACGAGCAGGACCCGCCCACCATCCGCATCGGGGCGGGTCCTGCCCGCCTCGCGGCACGGGGAGCCGCTCACCGCTCCACCCCGTCGACGGGACGCGTCGCGCGGGGGGCCTCGATGCCCGAATGACGATCTCGCATGCCTGGCACAGCGGGGAGCGGGTACTAGGTTCCCGCACGAGCCGGTGCTGGGACGCAGGAGAGGGGACCGGGGGCAGTGGCGGTAAAAGCGATGGGGTGGGCGCATTCGTTCCGGATGTCCCAAGGAGTGCGTGCGGGCAGGGAGTGGACGCGCGAGCGCCTCGAAACCCTGCCGTGGGCCGCTGCCGAGCCGGACACGGTGGACGCGGTGGTCCTGGCGGTGTCCGAGCTGATCACCAACGCGCACATCCACGCGCACAGTGACGCGCACCTGGTCCTGACGTGGGACGGCGACTGCCTTCATGTGAGCGTCCACGACGAGGACCCGACGCTGCCGCGCCAGCGCGAACCGGAGCCGGGCGAGGTCTCCGGCCGCGGTGTGGCGATCGTACGCACGCTCGCCGACGAGTGGGCGATGAGGTGCCAGCGGCACGGCAAGACGGTGACCGCGTGCTTCCGTCCCGCCGACCCCGAGGGCGCCGGCGCATGCTGAGTGCCGCTCACCGACGAGGCCCCCTTCCCAAGGAGAGGTGTTGTGTATCTGGCACGAGGGTCGAGTGACGAGGACCCCTACGTCTGGCTCTGGGTCCTGGGCGCCCTCGCGCTGTACGCACTGATCAGCTACGGGCTGCAGTACCGCGCCCGCGCCCGGCGCGGTTCCGCCCATCCGGCGCACGACGCCCTGCACGACCTCAAGGACCGCGAGGACCCCCAGCCGTCCGGGAACCGCTTCGTCAGCCGCGTGATCATGCTGTGCGGAGCGGGGCTCACGGGACTGGTCGCCTACCTCACGAGCGGCGCCGCGCGGATCCTCGCTGCCGGCCTCACCGCCGTGGTGGCCGTGACCGTCTGGGCGTACTACGACCACCGCACGGAGACGCGCGCTTCCGCCCGGTCCTGAGGCGGACACCGGCCCCTCACCTCCGCAAACGAGAGGGGAGGGGCCCTGATGCGTCAGTCGGCCCCCGGGTGCTTCCCGGGCCCCTCGGCGCCCGGGAACAGCGGAGTCGGCGACAGCGTGGTGTCCTCCTCACCCGGCTCGAGCAGGGTGTCGGCGGCGCCCACGATGAGAGGGTCGGGTGTGCCCACCGCCTCGTTGTCCTTGCTCGCGTAGTCGATGCGTGACAGCAGACTGCGCATGGTCTCCAGCCGGGCGCGCCGTTTGTCGTTGCTCTTGACGACGGTCCAGGGCGCGTGCGCGGTGTCCGTGGCGCGGAACATGTCCACCTTCGCCTCGGTGTAGTCGTCCCAGAGGTCCAGCGAGGCCAGGTCGGTGGGGGAGAGCTTCCACTGGCGCACCGGATCCACCTGCCGGATCGCGAAGCGCGTGCGCTGCTCGGAACGCGACACCGAGAACCAGAACTTCACGAGCAGGATGCCGTCGTCCACCAGCATCCGCTCGAAGGCCGGGCACTGGCCGAGGAACAACTCGTACTCGTCCTTGGAGCAGTAGCCCATCACGCGCTCGACGCCGGCCCGGTTGTACCAGGAGCGGTCGAGGAAGACGATCTCCCCGGCCGTCGGCAGATGCGCGATGTACCGCTGGAAGTACCACTGGCCGGACTCGCGTTCGGTGGGCTTGTCCAGGGCGACGACGCGTGCGCCGCGCGGGTTGAGCCGCTCGGTGAGCCGCTGGATCGTGCCGCCCTTGCCCGCCGCGTCCCGCCCCTCGCACACGACGACCAGACGTGCGCCGGTGTCCTTGACCCAGCGCTGGAGCTTGAGCAGCTCTATCTGCAGGATGCGCTTGGTCCGCTCGTACTCCTTGCGGCCCACTTTCCGGTCGTAGGGGTAGTTCTCCCGCCAGGTGCGGATGGGGCGCCCGTCACCGTCCAGCACGATCGGCTGCTCCCGCCGGCTGGTGTCCACGGTCAGCCCGTCCAGCAGCTTGTCCGCGTCTTCGGCGCTCATCACTCGACTCCCCGTTCGGCTCGCACGGTCGGCACCGAGCGTACGGCGCACGCCGTGCGGACACGGCTCCCGTCGCTGGTGAACGCCCACACGGGTGCCCCGCCCGGCCCCGCCCATGTGAGGTGCGCCAGGACGGCGGCGCCTCCTGGAGGTGCCGTCCGGCAGGTGCCGCCTGACGGCCGGGCTCCACTGACGCCCCCGGCAGGCCGCGGCCGAGGGCGGGACCGCGCTCAGAGCGCGGTGCCCGTCTCCTCGGCGAGGGCCTGCACGAGTCGGTCCTGGAACGCCTCGTCGCGGACGGCCTCGTGCGGCCGCGACCGCCGGCCGTGGTACCAGTACCCGCCGGTGGTCAGGGCCTCCGGGTCGTCGCTCGACGCCAGCCACTCCTGTGTCCGGTGGCCGAGCTCGAGGTCGTCCGGCGCACTCGGCCCGCCCATCCTGGTCGGCACCCAGCCGGGATCCACGGCGTTGCTCGGCGCTCCGGGGCGCAGCCGGGCCACCGCGGCCGCCAGCGCCGTCACGAACAGCTTGCTGTCGGCGTACGATCCCGCGCTCTCGCCGCGCCAGTCGGCCTCCTCCAGCGCCCACGGGCGCCCGCCGAGATGCGAGCCGCTGCTCAGGTACACCAGCCGGCGCGGCCCGCGCAGCAGGGCGGTCAGCAGATAGGGCGCGACGATGTTGACCGGCATGACGGCGGGTCCGCTCCACACCCCGGCGTTGTGGACGACGGCGTCGAGCGGTGGCAGGTCGTTCAGCTCGTCGGCGACCCGGCGCACGGCGTCACGCTCGGCGAAGTCCCCCACCACGACATGTGCCCCACGGGCGGCCGGCTCCTCCAGTACCTTCGCCCGCTCCGGGCTGCGGGCGTGCACCACCACGTCGTGCCCGGCGGCCAGCAACGCCTCCGCCGTGGCCCGCCCCAGCCCCTCCGCGGAGCCGGTCACCAGGATCCGGCGCACCGTTCCTCGCATGCGACTGCCTCCTTCCGCGGGATTCGCGTCCGGGTTGATCCCGGGCACCCCGTGTGCCCCTCGCTCGGGGTCGCAGTCGCACGGCGTCGGGGCACGGCCGGACCCGGGCTCAGTGGCCCACACGCAGGGCCGTGTCCTGAGGGCCGGTCGTCGTGGAGAGCGCACGATCCCCTGCCCGATGCCGCGGTCAGGTCGGCGGCCGGTCCTGGATCTGCATGCCCGGCCGGCGGCGGTGCACCGTCACGTACGACAGGCCGCCCGCGCCCGCGGTCACGCCGCGGACGCTGCCGTGCGGCAGCCAGACGAGGGTCCCGGGCTCCACCGGGTGCGGTCCGGCCGCGGAGCCGAGCGTGCCGTCACCCGACACGACGAGGAGCAGGACGTCGAGATCGGGTTCGGCGTGGGCGTCGATGGTCCCCCGGGGCGGGACGCGCACGAGGTTGGCGTCCAGCTGCCGGCCGGGTTCGGCCAGCCGCCACAGGGCGCCGGTCGCCTCCGGGGCGGCTGCGACGAGCGCCCCGGTGTTGCCGAGGATCCGGGGGAGAGGAGGTCCGGCCGCGGGGAGCTCCTCCGGGTCAGTCATGGATCGTGCCACCATCCGATACGGGCCTGCCTTGGGCCGGTTCACCTGTACAGCAGGCGATCCGCGCCTCTCATGGCCGGACGCCCGGAGGAATTTAGCATCGGCCGCGGTCCTGGCCGCGGCCGATACCGCTCACTCTTCGTCGGAGGTGGTGGGGCGCGTCCGCCCGGGCTCCGGTGCCTCGCCCTGTTGCGCGCGGGCGTGCAGGACGTCGCCGATGAAGAGGTCGTACACCAGTACGCCGATCACACCGCCGATGAGCGGACCGACGATCGGGATCCACCAGTAGCCGCTGAACGCCCCGGCCAGACTGCCGGGAAAAGCCAGCCCGTCCCATCCCGCCATCCAGGTGAACAGGCGCGGGCCGAAGTCGCGGGCCGGATTGATGGCGTACCCCGCGTTCGCCCCGTAGGACATGCCGATGGCCGCCACGACGAAGCCGATCACCACCGGGCCCAGATTCGCCTTCACGGCCGTGTTGCGCAGGTCGATGATCGCCACGACCAGCATGACGAGGAAGGCGGTGCCCACGATCTGGTCGATCAGCGGGCCCCAGATGCCGCCGTGGAAGTACGGCGCCGGGAAGGTCGCGAAGATGGAGAACGAGGCGAGGGTCTTCCCGTCGGTCTTCGGGCCCTTGAAGGCGGCGTCGAAGGCGTTGATGGCGTCGTGGTACACGGCGTAGACCAGGGCCGCCCCCGCCAGGGCGCCGGCCACCTGGGACACCCAGTAGGGCAGGACCTTGACCCAGGGGAACCTGCGGCGGACGGCGAAGGCCAGGGTGACCGCCGGGTTGATGTGCGCTCCACTGACGCCGCCGGCCACATAGATGCCGAGGATCACGGCCATGCACCAGCCCCAGGTGATCAGGAGCCAGTCCCCGGCGCCCAGGAAGAAGATGGTGGGCCCCTCGGTACGTCCCGAGCCGGGCAGCGCCGCCACCGTCATCGCCACCACGCCGCACCCGAAGGAGATGAGGACGAACGTCCCGAGGAACTCCGCCAGGCACTCGCCCGCCAGGCCTGCGCGACGTCTGAGCCTGGAGGGTTTCACCAGAGGCTTGATCTCCACTGCCATGTGATTTCTCCCTGGGTTCGCTGCGGTCGCACGTAACGCGTCGTAGTCACGTGGTAACCCGGAGCGTGACCCGCGGCAACCGCAGGAGACCCGTCGGCAGCTCGCTCACCGAACGACCGACGGCAGCTCGCTCACCGATACGCCCGGGACGCGGTGGCGTGCGGCTCTGACGCCCCTCAGGGGCCCGGGGGCGTCTCCTCGGTGGACTCGCCGCTCCCGGAACCGAGCCGGACGCAGCACTCCCCGGCTTCCGGCGCCAGTACCGCGCCGACCCCGCTGACCTCCAGACCCTCGAGGTAGCCGCTGAGGAACGCCTGGTTCATGCCGCACACCAGATCCGGCGCCCTGGCGGCCAGCGGGTGGAAGGGGCAGTTGCGCAGCCGGATCCGGGTCGGGGTTTCCCGCACCGGCTCGTAGCCGTACTGGTCCAGCAGTCGCTCGCAGGTGGTCAGCCCGCGCTCGGGGCCGAGCCGGCCCGGGCGGGTCTCGTGCCGTGCGGCCTCGCCCACCTGCCGGCCGCGCTGCCGCGCGACGCTTATCGCGGCCTGTGCGGCGTCTTCGCCGGCCTGCGCGGTCAGAACGGCGTCGAGCAGCAGGTCGGCCAGCAACTCGTGCCGACGGTCGGGGATGTTCACGGTGATCTGGGCGCCGGTGGGCTCGTACACCTTCGGCTGCCTGCCGACCTTGCGGGCCCCGCCCGGCGCTTCGTAGCGGGCGCGCAGCAGGCCGGCGTCGACCAGCTTGTCGAGGTGGAAGGCGGCGAGTTTGCGGGAGATGCCGACGCTGGCGGCGGCCTCGTCGCGGGTGACGGGGTGCCGGGCCCGCCGGATGAAGGCGAACATGCGCCGGCGCGAGTCCTCGTTCAGGACGCTGACGGAATCGATGGCGCCGGCGGCCGGATCGGCCGGCGCGGGCGGGTCGGAAGCCACACGACCACGGTAACTCCCACACCGGTGGGAGCGAGAGCTGTTCGGGCTCCCTGGTCTGCGGGCCTTGACGGTGACGCGCAATAAAGGAAACACTTGTTGGTGAAACTCTTGGAGGTCAGCATGGTCCCGCTCTCACCGCACTCGGCATCGGAGGCAGCCGGCATGACGGCACCCGTGCGGCCCGCCCTACGGGTGGTCCACGAAACCGACGGGATCGACCTGGCCGCCGCCGAGGTGGCGGCAGGCCGGTTCCTGGAGGCCCTCGGCATCTCCACGGCCTCGGAGAGCCTGCGCGGCACCCCCGGCCGGATGGCCCGCGCCTACGCCGAACTCTTCAGCCCGCGCCCCTTCGACCTGACGACGTTCCCCAACGACGAGGGCTACGACGAACTCGTCCTCGCCCGGCGCATCCCGGTCCGCACCGTCTGCGAGCATCATCTGCTGCCGGTGGTCGGTACCGCGCACGTCGGTTATCTGCCCGGGGCCCGCATCCTGGGCCTGTCCAAGCTGGCGCGCGTCGTCGAGCACTTCGCCTGCCGCCCCCAGGTCCAGGAGCGCCTGACCAAGCAGGTCGCCGACTGGCTGCAGGAGCATCTCGAGCCCAAGGGCGTCGGCGTGGTGATCGAGGCCGAGCACTCGTGCATGACGCTGCGCGGGGTCCAGGCCACCGGCTCCGACACCCTGACCTCGACCCTGCTCGGTCTCCTGCGCTCCGACGCCCGCTCCCGCGGCGAATTCCTCGCCCTGACGGGTGTGGCCAAGTGAGCACGGCGCGGCGCCCGGGACCGTCCCCGACGGTCCCGGGCGCCGCGCGTCAGCGGGTCATCGCACCTCTCGCGCATAGGGCGCGACGGTGATCCGGTCGATCAGCGGCGCGTAGCGGGAGCGGAGCAGTACGCCGGGGAAGGTGTCCGAGGCGTAGGTGGTGCCGTCGAAGTTCGGCGGTTCCTCGGAGCGGAAGCCGATCGTGTTCTCGCCCTTCTTCAGCTGCACCGGGACGGTCAGCTCCCAGAAGTTGTTCTGGTGGAAGCTGTGCGGGAAGCCGACGCGATCGGCCGGGCCGCCGTTGACGCTGATGTCGGCGTGGCGGGCGAGCGGGTCGGGGTTGTAATGGGTGGCCTCGGACTGTTCGGGGTTGGAGTAGCGGATGCGCAGCGCGTACAGGCCGGTCCGGTCGGCCGTGACGGTGAAGGTCGCGGTGTTGCCGTTGCCGGGGGCCCCGCCGATGCCCGTGATCGCCGTGCCGCCGGTGGCGAGGGAGAGCGGGGCCAGCGTGGCGTCTCCGGCGAGAGCGGCGTCCCCGGCTTCGTAGGTGCGCGCCGGCAGCCTGCCTTCGGTGGGAGTGACCGTGATGCGGTCGACGAGGGTCGTGGCCGGTCCACCGGTCACCGTCACCTTGTTGACGCCGCCGGAGAGGGAGACCGCCGCGCTGCTCCGGTCCCTGGCCAGGCGCAGGACGTCGTGGCCGTTGACGGAGAGCCGGGCGCCCGTGCCGCCGAGGGTGTCGACCACCAGGGTCGCCTCCCGGTCGGCCGGGGAGTAGACCCAGAACGTCGCGCTCTGGCCCTTCGCGAGCCGGATCGCACCCGAACCGGAAGCCGCCCGCTTCGGGAGGTCGTACACCGGGCGTGCCCCACCGGCCGGCCACGCCAGTTCGCCTTCGTACACCCGCGTGTCCGCCGAGGCGCGGGGGAGGGAGAGGGTCAGGCGGTCGACGATGGCGTCGCCCTTCGTCGCACGCTTGCCGTCGGCGCTCCTCGCGGCGAGCGTCAGGGTGTGCTTGCCCTTGGTGAGCTCGACCTTGGTGTCGGCGTGGTCCCACACGACCCACTTGTAGCCGAGCGGCAGGTGCAGTTCCTGCTCACCGGCCGCCTTGCCGTCCACGCGCAGGAAGACGTTGGTGGGGCCCTGCTCCTTCACCTTGTCGTAGGTGTTGAGGGAGTTGGCGAAGACGCTCAGGTCGTAGGTGCCGTCCTCGGGCACGTCCACGGTGAAGTCGAGTGCGACGTCCGAGCCGGTGCGCAGACCGCCGACGTCGTAGCCGCCGGAGGTGTAGAACTTCGACACGTCACGCGGTGAGCCCTCCGGACCGTTCTTCGACCAGCCGGAGCCGGTGTGCGCGGCGTCCTCGGCCTCGTACGAGGACTGCCAGCGCACGGGCGGCGCCTGCGTGCCCTTCGCATTCCCGGCAGGGCTGAGGACGACCTCGTAGGCCGAGGACTCCTTCAGCTTCGGCAGGACGCCGTCGCCGAAGCCGAGCGTCACCGTGCCGTCGTGCGCGACCGTCAGGTTCGTCTCGGCGAGCAGCTTCGGACCCGAGGAGTCACCGACCTGCCCGCTCCACTCGATCTCCCGCACCCAGGCGTGCACCCGCCTGCCGAAGACCTTCTCCGGGACCCCCGCGAAGGTGATGTGGCCCTTGCCGGTCGACCCGCCGAAGAGCAGCCGCGCCTGCTTCCTGTTCTCGTCGAGGGTGGCGACACCCTGCATGGTGTAGTTCTCGCCTGGGAACGGCGGGGTCACCGTCACGGTGTGACCGCTCATGGAGGCGTACGAGTTCAGCAGCCACCACTGCCCGTTGCCCCGGTTCGACTGCACCGCGGAGTCGGACAGGTTGCCGTCGATGTTCCAGTACGCGATGTCGGCGTCGACCTTGGACTCCTCGATCGCGGACACCCACTGGATCATCTGGCCCGGCACCGAGGTGTGGTAGTTGAACGCGTACTCGTTGATGTTGATGGGGAGTCGGGTGCCCTCGCGGTCGGTGCCCTTGAACAGGTCCTTCTCCCAGGCCCGGTACGTGGCGACGCTCCGGCGCACCGCCTCCGGATGGCTGAGCTCGTGCCAGGTGATGACGTCCGGGAGGGTGCCGGCGGCCAGGGTGTGGGTGAGGAATCCCTTCACCTGGTCGTACAGGACGCTGGTGTTGGGCCCGGCGATGCGGGCGCGGGGCATCCTGCTCTTGATCAGCTTGTACGCGTCGTCCCAGGCGGCGAAGTAGGCGTCGGGGTCGCTCAGCCAGCTGACCTTGTCGTAGCTCCACTCGCCGGTGCCGAACATGTTGCCCTCGGGCTCGTTGAACGGCACGAAGACGATGTTGTCCTGGTACTGCTCCGGCAGCTTCAGGACCTGGTCGACCTGCTGGGCGATCTTCTCCTTGTAGAGCTTCAGCTTCTCGGCGGGGGTGTCGCCCGGCCACTGGTACGGAAAGCCCCGGTGGATGTCGGTCATGTAGATGTACACGTCCCCGTCGGTGGAGTCGGCCAGTGGCTTCACCACCTCCAGGGCGTCGGCGCCGGGATGCTGGGGGCCGTCCTGCGCCTTGGTGGAGACCGTGCGCAGACCCATGCCCTCCATGAGGTTGTTGGTCGGGACGTCGGGCCCGTACACGCCGTAGAGGGTGCCGGACGCGCCGCCGTGGAACGCGCCGGTGTCAGAGCCGAGGTCGACGGTGAGCTCCCCCTCGCGGACCACGGTGACGGTGGCCTTCACGGCGCGTCCGGCCGCGGTTCCGGAGACCGTGAAGGTGCCCGGCGCGGCGTACTCGTCGGAGGGCACGGCGTCCCAGGTGACGGGGGTGTCGCGGTCGTATCCGTCGGAGAAGGAGGCGCGGACGGCGGCGGGCAGGGACGGGGCGGTCCCGGTGGTGGTACGGACCTCGAAGGACGTCCGTGAGAGTTCCTGGAGGGTCGGCACGGCACCGACCGTACCGGCCACCTGCTCGGGGCTCAGTGCCGCGTGCCACACCGTGAAGTCGTCGATCGCGCCCCGGAGCAGCGGGTCCGGGTAGAGGGACTTGCCTATGTACCCGGCGGTGGTGGCAGAACCGTCCAGAAGGTCTCCGGCCCTGATGGCGGTCGCGGCGGAAGAGACCGCCACGCCGTCGAGGTAGGTGGTGAGCCGGCCGGCGGCGGTGTCGAGGGTGACCGTGACCGTGCGCCACTCGTCCGCGGGCAGGCTCGCGTAGCCGCGCACCTGGTCCTCCGCGCCCCCGCCCCCGGTGGTCACCGAGGTCTGCAACAGCCCGCTGCCGTTGTAGGGCGTGCTGAAGAGGTACTTGCTGGTGTCCGTGCCCAGGTCGAAGATCCGCTGCCAGGGTGAGGTGCCGCCGTTCCACTTCACGCGGGCGGAGACGGTCAGGTCGGTCGTGCCGGCGAGCACCTGGCGCGGAAGGCGGACGTACGCGCCGTCGGACGTCGCGGAGCCGCCGGGCAGGGACAGCGCCTTCCCGCCGGCCGGGCCGTCGACCGAGCGGGCGGTGGAGGCGTTCACCAGGGTCGCCGTCAGGCCGTTGCCCGAGCTGTCGGTGATCTTCCCGGAGGCGAGGTCGTCCTGGTCGAAGGAGTAGTGCGCGGCGGGCTGCGGTGCCTCGGCGGCCTGTGCGGGGGCCGCCGGTGCGGCCAGCAGGCCCGCCCCGAGGGTCAGCGCCACGGTGGCCGGGGCCCGGCGCCGCGTGAATCTGTCAGCGGATGGCATGGATGGCGTCCTCAGTCGTCGTGTAGTCCGTCGTGTCGTCGCTTGGTCGAGCAGCGGTTCGGCCCGCACGTTCGTCGAACCGGTTCGATCCGGGCCTCGGGCGAGCGGAGGGGGCTGCGTCGGGTGGCGGGTGCGCCGGTGTACGGATGGGGGCGTGAGGGCTGCCCCGCCGCAACCGAACGGGCCGATGCGTCGAACCGGTTCGCGAAGCTAGCACCGGCACCCCGGGTCAGCAATGCCTGTGGCACAAGGATTCCGGGCGGGCGATCGACCGGCCGGCGAAGTATGTCCCGGGTGTTGACAGGAGTCGGGGCGCTTCCTACCTTCCTGCCATGCGAACCGGTTCGACGAGCCAGGAGATGCCGTGAACATCGGGGAGATCGCCAAGCGTGCCGGTGTCTCGCGGAGCACCGTGTCCTACGCACTCAGCGGCAAGCGCCCGGTCTCGGAGGACACCCGCCGGAAGATCCAGCAGGTCGTCGACGAACTGGGCTACCGGCCCAGCGCCAGCGCCCGCGCCCTGGCCAACGGGCGGACCAGCACCATCGGCCTCGTCTTCCCGCCGGCCGGCAACCACTACACCGGTATGCAGCTGGACTTCATCGGCAGTGTGGTGGAGGCCGCCGCGGCCTACGACTACGACGTGCTGCTGTCGCCCAGCGGCGTGGACAGCGACCGGTCCTTCCAGCGGCTGCTGGGGGAGCGGCGGGTCGACGGCGCCATCCTGATGGAGATCCGGCTGGAGGACGACCGGGCCGATCACCTCGCCGCCCTCGACTTCCCCGCCGTCGCCATCGGCCGCACCGCCCGTCCGGAGAGCGGCTGGTGGGTGGGCCTGGACCACACCGCGCTGGCGGCGGCGTGCGTCCACCACCTCGCGGACCTGGGCCACCGCCGGGTCGCCTTCGTCAACCGCCCCGAGCAACTCCTGCGCGCGGGATACGAGTCGGCGCACCGCGGCCTCGACGGCTTCACCAAGGCCGCGGCCGAACGCGGACTGACCGTGCGGACCTACTGCTGCGGGGACGACGCCGCCTCCGGCCAGGCCTGCCTGGAACAAATTCTGCGCGACGACCCGGACACCACCGCCCTGGTCACCCTGAACGAGGCCGCGCTGGGCGGTCTGTACCGAGGACTGGCCGGGGCCGGCCGCCATGTGCCGCGCGACTTCTCCGTCACCGGGGTGGTCGCGAGCCGGTGGGCGGAGACGGTGACCCCCCAGCTCACCGCCGCGGACGTACCGGCGGAGGAACTGGGCCGGCGCGCCGTGGAACTGCTCGTGGAGCGGCTCGGCCGGCCCGGCGCCCCCGCACGGCACCATCTGCTGACACCCCCCATCTCGCTGCGGGCCAGTACCGGACCCGCCACCGGCTCCCCACAGCCCTGACCCCCGCCCCCTCTCCCGCCCCTTCTTCGAGCACACCCCCGCGACGCCTCCCCGCGGTGTGCCCGCTTCCCCCACATCGCCCCCGCCACGGCACCCCTGTGCCCAGAACGAAGGAACCCGCGATGCACAGCTCCTCCAGACGGCGTCTCGCCGCAGTGGCCCTGTCGACCGTCCTCGCCGCGGCCGGCACCGCCTGCTCCTCCGGCTCGGGAAGCACCGGCACCAAGGGCGCGGACAGCGGCACCTACACCATCTGGGACCCCTACCCGCAGTTCGCCAAGGGCTCGGCGTGGGTGAAACTGCTGGACGCCTGCGGCAGCAGAGCGGGCGTGAAGGTCAAGCGGACCGGTTTCGACACCAGCGACCTGGCCAACAAGACGCTGCTCGCGGCCCAGCAGGGCAACTCCCCGGACGTCCTCATCGTCGACAACCCGGTGGTGTCCACCCTCGCCGAGGCGGGCGTGCTCACCACGACCGACGAGAACAAGCTCGACACCTCCGCCGTGGACCCCAACCTCCTCGCGGCCGGCCAGTCGGACGGCAAGACCTACGGCACCCCGATCGGTGCCAACACCCTCGCGCTCTACTACAACAAGAAGGTCCTGAAGGAGGCCGGTGTCGACATCGCCTCCGTCAAGGACTGGAAGTCGCTGACGGCGGCCCTGGAGAAGACCAAGAAGGCGGGCAAGAAGGGCATCACCTTCTCCGCGATCGGCACCGAGGAGGGCAGCTTCCAGTTCCTGCCCTGGTTCTGGGGCTCCGGCGCCGCCCTGACCGACCTCGACTCGCCCGCGGCCGTCTCCGCGCTGTCTCTGTGGAAGACCTGGCTGGACAAGGGCTACGCCCCCAACTCCGTGCTCAACAACACCCAGACCACCAGCTGGCAGGAGTTCGCGAGCGGCGACTACGCCTTCGCCGAGAACGGCACCTGGCAGCTCGCGGCCGCCAAGAAGGCCGGCTTCGACTACGGCGTCCTGCCCATCCCGGCCACCGGCGGAGGCAGCGCCGCGGCCCCGACGGGCGGCGAGTTCGTCACCGTCCCCGTCCAGAGCGACACCGCCCGCTACACCACCACGGGCAAGCTCACGGCGTGCCTCACCAGCTCGACGAACCTGTACGACACCGACACCACCCTCTCCTACGTGGCGCCCACCGAGGTGGTCCGCGAGAAGCAACTGGCGGCCGACCCCGCACTGAAGCCGTGGGTCGACGCGGTCAAGGCGGCCAAGGGCCGCACCAGCGACGACCTGGGCACGAAGTACCCCAGGATCTCGGAACAGATGTGGAAGGCCGTGCAGTCCGCGCTGAGCGGGTCCAAGTCGCCCAAGGACGCTCTCACGTCCGCGCAGGCCGCGGTCAAGTGACGTGGGACCGATGAAGCAGACCGCCCGTCCGCCGGACCACCGGTCCGTGCGGCCGCGGAACGGGGCGGCCCACGCCGCCCCGCCCCCGGCCCGCACCGCGCGACGCCGCCGGCCCACCTCCCCGCAATGGGCCGCCTGGGCCTTCCTCACCCCGGTGACCGTCTATCTCGCCCTCTTCTACGCCTATCCGCTCTACCGCAACCTCGACCTGAGCCTGCGCAACTACACCGTCCGCTCCTTCGTCCAGGGAGACGCGCCGTTCACCGGCCTGGAGAACTACCGGAAGGTCTTCGACGACCCGACCTTCGCCCCGGCACTGCTCCACACCGTCGTCTTCACCGGCGTGTGCCTGGCCTTCCAGTACGCCATCGGTCTGGCCCTCGCGGTCTTCTTCAACCAGCACTTCCGGCTCTCGGCGACCCTGCGAGCCCTGTTCCTCGTCCCCTGGCTGCTGCCGCTGATCGTGTCGGCCTCGACCTGGTCGTGGATGCTCAACAGTGACTCCGGCATCGTCAACGCGGCCCTGCACGTCCTCGGCCTCGACCCCGTCAACTGGCTGACGTCACCGTCCTGGTCGCTCACCTCGGTGATCATCGCGAACATCTGGATCGGCGTTCCCTTCAACCTGGTCGTGCTGTACAGCGGCCTGCAGTCCATCCCCTCCGGCCTGTACGAGGCGGCCGCCCTCGACGGGGCGGGACCCTGGCGCCGCTTCTGGAGCATCACCTTCCCGCTGCTGCGCCCCGTGTCCGCGATCACGCTGCTCCTCGGGCTCGTCTACACACTCAAGGTCTTCGACATCATCTGGATCATGACCAAGGGAGGCCCGGCCGACGCCTCCACGACCTTCGCCACCTGGTCCTACCGGCTGGGCTTCGGCAACCTGCTGCCCGCCTTCGGGCCGGGCGCCGCCGTAGGCAACCTGCTGGTGGTGGCCGCCCTCGCGTTCGGCCTCCTCTACATGAGGGTCCAGCGAAAGCAGGCGTACTCATGACAAGCCGACGCACCTGGGGAAAGACCGCCTTCGGCGTCCTGCTGACCGCGATCATGCTCTTCCCGGTCTACTGGATGCTGACCGTCTCCCTCACCCGCGACCAGGACATGCGCAAGTCCCCGCCCGACCTGTTCCCCGTCCACGGCACCCTGGCCGGCTACCGCACCGTCCTCGACGAGCAGTTGCCCTACCTCGGCACCAGCCTGGTCATCGGCCTGGGCACCGTCGCCCTGACCGTGGCCCTGTCCGCTCCCGCCGGCTACGCCCTGGCCAAACTGCGCCCGCGCGGCGGAGGCGCGCTGAGCTTCCTCCTCCTCGCCGCGCAGATGATCCCCGGCATCATCATGGCGATGGGCTTCTACGCCATCTACCTGCAACTGGGCCTGCTCCAGTCCGTCCCCGGGCTGATCGTCGCCGACTCCACCCTGGCCGTCCCGTTCGCGGTGCTCATCTTCACCGCGTTCATGTCCGGCATCCCCGGCGAGATGCTCCAGGCGGCCCGCACGGACGGCGCCGGGCCCGTGCGCACCTTCTGGTCGATCGTGCTGCCGATGAGCCGCAACGCAGTGGTCACGGTCTCGCTCTTCGCGTTCCTGTGGTCCTGGTCCGACTTCGTCTTCGCCGGCACCCTCGTCAACGGAGGGGCGCACGAGCCGATCACCCTCGGCATCTACCACTACATCGGCAACAACAACCAGGAGTGGAACGCCATCATGGCCACCGCCGTCGTGGCCTCGCTGCCCGCCGCGGTCATCCTCGTCCTGGCCCAGCGCTACGTGGCCGCCGGCGTGACGGCCGGCGCGGTCAAGGACTGACCTTCCCCCTGCTCGAGAAACGAGTGACACCTCATGACCGCCGACCGCTCCGGCCCGGCCTTCTCCGTCCAGGACATCCCGTTCAGCACGTACGGATCCTGGTTCGGCATCTCGCCCGTGGTGGCCGAGAAGACGTACGCCGAGGATCTTCACCTGGTCTCCCACCAGAACGGCATGCACGCCGTCCTGAGCCTGACACCCCTCGACCCGGTCACCGGGGATCGCGCGGCGACCCGCGTGGAGGCCGGCCCGGGCCTGCTCAGCTGGATCGGCGCGCGGGGGCGCGCTGACCTCGCCTACGAGTCGCCGGACACCGTGCGACTGCGGGGGAGCGGCCTGGGCATGGCCGTACGGGCGGCCGCGCGGACCCTGACGCCGTTCAGCGGAACCTGGTTCTTCCACGACGCCGCCGCCCGCGCCCACGTGTTCACGTCCTACGAGACGGGACGCCGGTACCGCGTCACCGTGCTGTCCGGCACCCTCGACGCTACCGGTGCCCAGACGCTGGGCAGCGCCGAGCGCGGTCTGGCCACGGCCGCGGCGGACGACGAGACGTGGGAGATCGCCATCGAGGAAATCGACGCCGCCCGCCCGCCGTACGCGTCCGCCGCGGCCTTCGACGACATCGCGGCGTCCGCGCGGGCCTCGTTCACCCGGTTCGTGGACGCCGTGGCTCCCTGGCGCTCCTCCGCCACCCCGGCCGCCGAACTGGCCGCCTACGTCGTCTGGTCGGCCACCGTGAACCCGACCGGTCTGGTCACCCGGCCCGCGGTGCTGATGTCCAAGCACTGGATGGACAAGGTGTGGAGCTGGGACCACTGCTTCAACGCCCTCGCCCTGGCGCCCGGTTGCCCGGAACTGGCGCGCGACCAGTTCGCCCTGCCCTTCGACCACCAGGACGGCAGCGGCGCCCTGCCCGACTCGGTGACCCATTCCGAGGTCCTCTACAACTTCGTCAAACCCCCCATCCACGGCTGGGCCTTCGGCCATCTGCGCCGCCGCCTGCCGACGCCTCCCGGCCCGGCCGAACTGGACGAGACCTACCGGCGGCTGGAACGCTGGACGAACTTCTGGCTCACCGCCCGGCGCGCCCCCGGCGCCCCCTTCCCCCACTACCAGCACGGCAACGACAGCGGCTGGGACAACGCCACCACCTTCGACCCCGAACGGGTGGTCGAGACCGCCGACCTGTCCGCCTTCCTCATCCTCCAGCTCCACGAACTCTCGCGTCTGGCTGATGAGTTGAACCGAGCCGACGAGGCGCGCCGCTGGGCGCGAGCCGCCGAGGAGACCCAGGCGGCACTGCTGGACCGGCTCTGGAGGGACGACCGGTTCGTCGCCCGGGGAGTCGGTACGGGGGAGACCTGGAGCAGCGCCAGTCTCCTGGACCTCATGCCCATCGTGCTCGGCGAGCATCTGCCCGGCCACGTCAGCGGTGCCCTGGCCGACCACATCAAGGCCCACCTGACCCCGTACGGTCTCGCCACCGAACTGCCCACCTCCCCCCACTACCTCGACGACGGCTACTGGCGCGGCCCCATCTGGGCCCCCGCCACCGTCCTCGTCGAGGACGGCCTGCGCCGCGCAGGCCATCACCGGCTGGCGGACGACATCAGCGGCCGCTTCCGCGCCCTGTGCGAGACCCACGGCTTCGCCGAGAACTTCGACGCCCTCGCCGGAACGGGCCTGCGCGACCGCGCCTACACCTGGACCGCCAGCAGCTACCTCCTCCTCGCCGAGGCGTACGCACTGCGAGGCGACCGTGACCTGACGTGAACCCCGTGGGCGGCGCTCATGACCGGGCGAGACGCGCGACCCGGTCATGAAGGCGCCGCACGTGGTCCTCGGACTCCGGCTTCATCAGGACGCTGCGCAGGATGCGGGCCCCGTCGGCGTCGGCGGTGACCTGCGGGTGGCGTGCGGTGAAGGCGTCCCGGTCGGCCTTGAGGGTGCTCAGGAAGACGGGGTCGGGGCCCGTCATGCCCCCGGCCAGGACGCGTGCCGATGCCGCGTCGACAGCACCGAGGGTGGCGGGCTCCACCGCGGGGAAGTAGGCGACGATGTCCAGCTCGGGCCGCTGGTACAGCTCCAGCTCGTCCGAGGAGGTGATCAGGTCGGCCCAGCGCAGCGCGGCCCGTCGGCCGGCCCCGAGGACACGGCCCAGTCCCGCGGGCGTGGGCGGAAGCACCTGGAAGGTGAGCCACAGGGCCGCGGCCGAGGCACCGGCCCGGGAGCACTCCAGGCTGATCTCGCCCAGGTGCAGCTCGCTGGAGGTGAAGTAGGTGTAGGGCGAGTCGTGCAGGTAGAAGCGGCCCACCTCCGGATCGCGGAAGAGGACGGCGCCGCAGCCGTAGGGCTGGAGTCCGTGCTTGTGCGGATCGACGACGACCGAGTCACACCCGGCGATCGCCCGCCAGGGCTGCGGGGGCAGTCCCTCCGGCCCTTCGGCACCGGCGAGCAGCGTGAAGAAGCCGCCGTACGCGGCGTCGACATGGAGCCGGACGCCGTAGCGCTCCTTGAGGGCGAGGGCGTCGTGGACCGGGTCGACCGCTCCGAGGCCGGTGGTGCCGGCGGTGAGCACGACCGTGCCGACCTCTCCCGTCCCCAGGATGTCCTCGAGCGCGTCGAGGCGGATGCGGCCGCGGTCGTCGGCCGGGACCGGATACCCCTTCATGCCCAGGACGTGGCACATGCGGCCGTGGGTGTAGTGGGCGTCGGCGCTGTAGGCGATGCCGCGGCCGGGGTGGAGCTCGCGGGCGACGAAGAGGGCCTCGAGGTTGGCGATCGTGCCGCTGGTGGTGAGGTGACCCAGGTGGGTGTCGTAGCCGAACATCGAGGCCAGTTGCGCGACGGCCTCGCGTTCCATGCGGGCGGTGGCGGGACCACCGTCCAGGGCGTGGTTGTTGGGGTTGATCAGCATCGTGGTGAGGTGGCCGACGATCGCGGCCGGGTGCGGGGGCTTGATCATCTGCCCGGCGTAGCGCGGGTGGAAGAAGGGATAGTTCTCCTTCAGCCTCCCGGTCAGCTCCTCGAAGGCGGCGGCGAAACGGTCGTCGTCGACGAGGAGGGACGGGTGCTGCTCATAGGGGCCGAAGGTGTCGGCCCACCGCTGTATCGCGTCGTTGGCCCGGCCGAGCCAGTGCTGCAGGTCCACTGCTCTCCCTCTCTCCGCCGACGTCCGGGTGGCCCACACGGTAGAACTTTGTTGACTGATCAGCAATTGATTGCTCAGTAATTGAGACGGCAGTAGGTGAAGAGGCAGTAAAGTCGGCCGGGTGAATCCCGCGAAACGAGACGACGACGAGGCCGCCCGGGCCGCCGGCAGCCGGCTGGTGCACGACTTCGGCCTGCTGATCAAGACGGCCACGCGCCTGGAGCGGCGGATCGACGCCGCTCTGCGCAAGGAGTGCGAGATCAGCCACACGATGTTCGAGGTCCTCATCCGGCTCTGCCGGCAGCCCGACGAGGAGATCTCGCAGCGCCGGCTCGCCGACGACCTCACGCTCACCAGCAGCGGTATCACCCGCCTGATCGACCGCATGGAGGCGACCGGCCTGGTGCGCCGCGTACCGGCTCCCGGGGACCGCAGGAGCGTCCTGGTCGAGCCGACCGGGCCAGGTCGTACGGTGTTCCTGCGGGCGGCCGCCGTCCACGCGCAGGTCGTCGAACAGTACTTCGTGGCGCCGGTGACCCCCGCCGACTACGGGCGGCTGACCCGCTCGCTCGGCGAGATCGAGAAGGCGCTTGGCGACACCTGACCGCTCGGGGCGCTCATGGTTGCACGATTACGCAACCGATGAACTTTCGTGATGTGATCGGGGCAGGTCCACCGGCACGCGACGAAAGAGGTGTTCTGGTCTGTCCGGGCTTTCACCGCAAGGAAACGCCGGCCCACCCACGCTGCCCCCGCGCGGCGACCGGGAGACACGGCGCTCCCCAGCCGAAGTCCCGCGTGGAACGAGCGGCAGGGCGACCGGAGACAGGCCGACGGCCCCCACGGCAAAACCCAGAGACGCGTTCTTCGACAACGCCAAGTACCTGGCCATCGTTCTGGTGGCCATCGGACACGCCTGGGAGCCGCTGCGCGACGGCAGCCGGGCCGTCACCGCGCTCTACACCGTCGTCTACGCCTTTCACATGCCGGCCTTCATCGTCATCTCCGGCTATTTCTCCCGCGGTTTCGACGCCGGGCCGGAGCGGATCAAACGCCTGGTCACCACCGTGGTCGTGCCGTACGTCGTCTTCGAGGTGGCGTACACCTGCTACACCCGCTGGACGAGCGGCGACCCCGACCGCGCCATCAGCCTGCTGAGTCCCCTGTACCTGACGTGGTTCCTGGCGGCCCTGTTCATCTGGCGGCTGACCACCCCGGTCTGGGCACTCCTGCGGTGGCCGCTGCCGGTCGCCCTCGTCATCGCGGCTCTGGCGACCCTCTCGCCGTCCATCGGCGACGACCTCGACCTCCAGCGCGTCCTGCAGTTCCTGCCCTACTTCGTGCTCGGGCTGCTGCTGAAGCCGGAACACTTCCGGCTCGTGCGCCGACGGGAGGTGCGCCTGCTGTCCCTGCCCGTCTTCGCCGTGGCCCTCGCCGGGGCGTACCGGATCACGCCCCGGTGGGACTACGCCTGGCTCTTCCACCGCTCCAGCGCCGAGGAACTGGGCGTACCCGGCTGGTACGGGCCCGTGATGACCCTGGCCCTGTTCGGCTGCTCGCTGCTCCTCGTCGCCTGCTTCCTCGCCTGGGTCCCGGGACGGCGCACGTGGTTCACCGCCCTCGGCGTCGGCACCCTGTACGGCTACCTGCTGCACGGCTTCGCCGTCCAGGGGGCCAAGCACTTCGGCTGGTTCGGCCCCGGCTGGGTCCACGATCCCGTGGGCGAGATCACGGTCACCCTCGTGGCCGCGGCCGTCATGACCGCCCTGTGCACACCGCCCGTGCGGCGGGTGTTCCGCTTCGCCCTGGAGCCCCGGCTGGAGTGGGCGTTCCGGCGGGACCGCGCCGGTCAGGGCGTGTAGACCGTCGGCCGCGGCGCTGCCGCCATGCCGTTTCCGATGAGGAAGCTCGGGTGCGGAGGCTGGTTGTAGGCGGTGTTCTGCCAGGCCAGGGCCGTGCGGTACTGGGAGTCGTGGAGCAGGGTGGTGATCTTGGTGGTGGTCTGGTGCGGCGTCGAGTAGATCCGCAGCGCCCTGTTGTCGCCGGTACGCCAGACGACCTCCTCGCGCCAGTCGCCGAGCAGATCACCGGACAGGACGGGAGTGGACTTGGTGCCGTTGTTGGAGGCGACGCCGGAGCCGGTGAGCAGCCGGGTGTCGCCCGAGGCGCCGTACTTGTCGATGCGGGTGCCGTCCAGGAGTTCGCGCACGGGGTCCCCGTCCCACCAGGACAGGAAGTTGATGCTGGACGGCTCCCGGCCCAGGGAGGCGCCTGCGGCCGAGCGCAGGGTGGTGTCGGAGGCGGACCAGGCCTCGGCGCCCGGGCTGCCGGCCCAGATGTCGGCGGCGACCCCGCGGCCGTTGTCGGAGCCCGAGGCCGTCTGCCACAGCCTGGCCCCCGTGCGGGCGTCGGCCATCCAGGAGCCCGGCTTGCTCGAGTCCTCCGAGACCTTGAAGTACTCCAGGCCCGCCCGGGAGGGATCGAGGTCGCCGACGTGGCCTGCGTCGCCGTGACCCAGCTTCGTGGTCCACAGGCCGCTGCCGTTGTCGTACTCACTCATCCCAACAGGGCCGCACAGCGGACCGGACAAAATCCTTCACGAGCAATCAGCCCGATCTTACCCTCCCTCCACATGGGTGCGCTCCCATCTCCCCCCACACCCCCCAGGCCAACGCCACAGACCCGCCCCCCCCGCCAGTCCCAGGCGGCTATCACCGTGCGGGTGTAGTAGCCGCGCGCCATGATCAGGGAGGGGCGGGCGCCGTCGAGGTAGGCGGTGCCGGCGAGGAAGCGGTCCACGCGGTTGCCGTAGGTGTCGCCCCAGGAGGAGACGGTGCCGCGGCCCGGGACGTAGTCGACGCTCTGCATCGCCTTGCCCGTCCGGCCGTCGAACATCGTCAGGTACTCCGGCCCGGACAGGACGTAGCCGCTGGAATTGCGGTGGTCAGCGGAGGAGTTGCCGATGACCGCGCCCGTGCCGTCCCGGGTGCCGTCGGCGGTCTTCATGGCGACCTCCGCCCTGCCGTCGCCGTCGTAGTCGTAGACCTGGAACTGTGTGTAGTGGGCGCCGGAGCGGATGTTCCGGCCCAGGTCGACGCGCCACAGCCGGGTGCCGTCGAGCTTGATGCCGTCGACGACGGTGTTGCCGGTGTAGCCGGACTGGGAGTTGTCCTTGGCGTTGGTGGGCTGCCACTTCAGGACGAGGTCCAGGACGCCGTCGCCGTCGAGGTCGCCGACCGAGGCGTCGTTGGCGTCGTAGGTGTAGGCGGAGTTGCCCGGGGCGGTGCCGCCCGCCGGCGGGGAGATCGGCACGTCCTTGTAGCCCGCGCGGAACTGGACCGCGGACGCCGACGCGGCCTGCTCGGTGCCGTTGACCACCGCGCGCACGGTGTAGTCGGCCGAGTCCGCGCCGCCCGCGTCGAAGTAGTTCGTCGAGGCGGTGACGGGCGAGGAGTTGAGTCTCGTGGTGCCGCGGTAGACGTTGAACGACACGTCGTTCGGGTCGGTCGCCAGCCACCGCCAGGACACCAGGTTTCCGCTGCCGGTGTGCACGCTGGTCAGACCCCGGTCGAGCCTTTCGACCTGGCGGGCTGTCGCCGCGTGCGCGGACGGCGGCAGGGCGACGAGTGCGGACACGGCCAGTGCCGCAGCGGACACGCAGCCGACGATCCGGCTGCGTGTCCGGCGGGGCGAGCGCCGGGGTCGTAACACGGTGAGGGGGCGCCGGTGCGGGTCGGTCACGGTTGCCTCCGGGGTGTGGGGGGATATGGGAACGCTCCCATGTCGAGGGAGAGTAAGAACGGGCTGATGGCTCGTCAAGGATTCTGTCCGGTCCGCTGTGCGGCCCTGTTGGGATGAGTGAGTTGTCCGCGCCTGCGCATTGACAGCCGGGCGACGGGCCTTGAACACTGCGTGATGCGCCCTGCGGGCAACCGCGGCCGAAGGCGGCCGGATCGGTCCGCTCAGTCCAGTGATCGGGCGCGGCGCAACAGCCGTTCACGTCTCCTCGTACCCGCACATGTTGTGAACGCTCCCAGTGCACGGATCACGCGGTCCCGGAAACTCCACCCCCACCACCCGCTGCCCGCCGGCCGCGGCACCTCACGCGCGGTCGGTGGGCAGGGAGGAGCGACCATGTCCCCCGTCCCTGCTCCCGTTTCCTCTCGGATCACCCGCCGGACACCGCTCCAGGCCGCCCCCAGGAGGGCGGGGCTGGTAAGAACGGCGAGCCTGCCGGCCTTTGCCTCACTGGCCGGTACCGGTGCGGTGACACAGACCGCGGCAGCCGCGCCGCGGGCCCTGCCGGCCGGCTGCTCCGGGACCTCGACCATCGCCTGTCATTACGGTGTCGCACCGGGCACCTACGACGTGACGGTCTCCGTCGGTGGCGCCGTCGCCGGGCGGACCGAGGTGTGGGCGGAGGCCCGGCGTCTGATGCTCCCGGTGACGAGCACCGCGGCCGGAGCCGTCGCCACGTACGCCTTCACCGTCGACGTGCGCCGGCCGGAGGGGCAGCCGACCGGCCAGGGCGGTACGGGCAGTCCTGGACTGGATCTTCGCTTCACGGGTGCCGCCCCCCAGGTCTCGGCCGTGTCGGTGAAACCGGCGGCGCAGCCACTGGTCGCCTACCTGGCGGGTGACTCGACGGTGTGCGACCAGCCGGCCGCTCCGTACACCGGCTGGGGCCAGATGATCACCACGGCGGTGCGTCCCGGTGCGGCCATCGCCAACTATGGTGACTCCGGCGAGAGTTCGGGAAGCTTCCTGAGCAACTCGGCGCTTTTGCCCGCATTGCTGTCGAAGGTCGGGGCGAACGACCCGGTCTTCATCCAGTTCGGCCACAACGACAAGCAGACCAGCGCGTCCTCCTACCGGAACAACCTCACCACCATGATCGCGCGAGTCCGAGCCGAGGGCGGCGTCCCGGTGCTGGTGACGCCGCCGGTCCGCCGGCTCTTCGACGGTGACCGGCTCACCCCCACGGCACTGCACGTCAACGGCGTGGGCGCCGACCTGCCCGCCGAGATGCGCGCGGTCGGTGCGGCGCAGCGGGTCCCGGTGATCGACCTGACCGCCCGGAGCAAGGCGCTGGTCGAGTCCCTCGGACCCTCTGCTTCCGCGCAGCTCTTCCTCCGCTCCTCCGCCGACGGCGTCACGGACAACACCCACTTCTCGCAGTACGGCGCCACCCGGATGGCCGGGCTGGTGCTCCAGAGCATCCGGGAGCAGAACCTGCCCCTGGCCTCGTACCTGCGCTGACCGGCCCGAGGGGGACACACGATGAAGAAGCTCCGTACGCTCGTCACGACGGCGCTGGTGATCGCCTTGTCGAGCCTCGGCGTCAGCACCGCCTCAGGGGCCGGCGGCGCCGGGGCGAGATGCTCCGGCGGAACCGGCGCCGAGGCCCCGGCCGCACGGGCGGCGGCCGCACCGGTCACGGTGTGGCTGGCCGGGGACTCCACCATGGCCAACCCGGGCGCCGCCCGCTGCCCTGTGGGCTGGGGCAGCCGGTTCGACGCCCTGTTCAACGCCGACGTGACCGTCAGGAACCAGGCGGTGGGAGGCCGCAGCATCCAGACCTGGATGTACGAGGGCAACGTCAGCGGCACCACGGGCGCGGACGGCGAGTGCCGGCTCACCTCCGGCGCGTACTCGGCGCGCTGGCAGTCGATGCTGAACGCGAGCACCGGGATGAAGGCGGGTGACTACCTTTTCATCCAGTTCGGCATCAACGACTCCTCCTCGACCTGCCCCCGGCACGTCGGTCCCGCCCGCTACCGGCAGTTGATGACCACCATGGTGCAGGCCGCCCTGGCCCGGGGAGCGCACCCTGTGCTGCTCACCCCGGTGGCCGCCCTCACCTGTTCCGGAAGCACGGCGACGAGGAACCGCGGTTTCGTGAACGAGACCTTCGCCGTCGGGTCCACCACCGGGACGCCGGTGGTCGACCTGCACTCCCTCAGCGTCTCGCTCTACAACGGTCTGCGGTTCTGCCCGCACAACGGCGACTTCGGGTCGGGCCCCGTGGGCGCCTTCTTCTGCGAGGACCGCACCCACTTCGAGACGTACGGCGCGCAGCGGATCGCCGGACTCGTCGCCGGTGACGTGCGCAGGCAGAACCTGCCGCTGGCCGCGTATCTGACGTAGCGCCGTGATGCGGTCGCACGTCGCTGACCAGTGCCGTGGCAGGCAGCGTTCGCCTCGTCGTGACGCCCGGGCGAACGCTGCCTGCGGCGGCACTAGCATGGCCGGCGACATCCGGTGACGCCGTGTCGGCCTGCCGGCCGAACCGGCCCCGGCAGGGGACAGGAAGGCGCAGCACGATGACGGGGTTCAGCGACGCCGCCGCACTCGACGACCCGGTGGGTGAGTCGCTCCGCGGGCACCACGCACATCTCGCCCGCCGGCTCGGCGGTGCCGTCACCTACGTACCCGAGGTCGCGACCTTCTCCGCGGTGCCGGCCGAACCGGACGCGGCGGCCTGGGCCGACCTGGCCAAGCTGCTGGGTCCGGGCGCCTTCGCCGACATGTTCAGCTGCCCGGCGATGCCGCCACCGGACTGGGAACCGGTCTTCGTCCTGGAGGGCCGCCAGATGATCTGGACCGGCCACGGCGGGCCGGCCCCCTCCGCTGCCGAGTTCGGCTCCGACGTGGTCGAACTCGGCGCGCGGGACGTGCCCGAGATGCTCGACCTCGTCGAGCGGACCCGGCCGGGCCCGTTCCGGCCCCGCACACACGAGCTCGGCACCTATTTCGGCGTCCGCGACGGAGGCACACTGGTGGCCATGGTGGGGGAGCGGCTGAGGCCTCCCGGATGGACCGAGATCAGCGCCGTCTGCACCGCCCCCGAGGCCCGCGGGCGGGGCCACGCGGTCCGCCTGCTGCGCACACACATCGCACGGATCACGGCTCGCGGGGACCGTCCCTTCCTGCACGTGGCCGAAGCGAACAGCGGTGCCCTCGCGCTCTACGAACGACTGGGCTTCGAGACCCGTAAGCACGTGACGTTCCGCGGGTTCACCACCCCGTGACGGGGTGACTCACCAGGCCGCGTCCTCCCACTGGTCCAGCAGTGCCTCGGCCGGCATCTCCTCGGGCTCGCCCGCCGGGTCACGGGTGGACTGCTCGGTCCAGATCACCTTGCCGCGGGCGAGGTAGCGGGTGCCCCACCGCCGGGCGAACCGGGCGACGAGGAACAGGCCCCGCCCGCCCTCGTCGGTGGTCGCGGCCCGGCGCAGGTGGGGCGAGGTGCTGCTGCCGTCGGCGACCTCGCAGATCAGGCTGTCGCGGTCGTGCAGCACCCGGAGCCTGATCGGTTCGATGCCGTAACGGATGGCGTTGGTGACCAGTTCGCTGACGATCAGCTCGGTCGTGAAGGCCATCTCCTCGAGCCCCCAGGCCCGCAGCCGCCCGGTGACCTCCGCCCGGAGGGGCGCGACGGCCGAGGGATCGCCCGGCACGTCCCACTCGGCCACCTGGGAACGGTCCAGCAGCCGGGTGCGGGCGACGAGCAGGGCGATGTCGTCGCTCGAGCGGGCCGGAAGCAGCGCGTCGAGCACGTCCCGGCAGGTCTCCTCCGAGGTGCGGCCCGGGCGGGCCAGAGCGTGGCCGAGGGCCTGTAGGCCGGTGTCGATGCCCTGCTCCCTGTCCTCGACCAGGCCGTCCGTGAAGAGGACCAGCCGGGAACCCTCGGGGAGGGTGACGTCCGTGGTCTCGAACGGTTCACCGCCGCCCAGACCGAGCGGGGGCGAACCGGACACCCGCAGGAACTCCACGGTGCCGTCGGGGCGCACCAGGGCGGGCTCCACATGCCCGGACCGGGACAGGGAGCACATCCCGGAGGCGGGGTCGTAGATGGCGTAGAGACACGTCGCGCCCGAGACGCTCTCACTGTCCCGCTCCACGTTCTCGTCGCCGTCGATTTGCGCGACCAGCTCGTCCAGGTGCCCGAGCAGCTCGTCCGGAGGCAGGTCCAGGGCGGAGAAGTTGTGCACCGCCGTGCGCAGCCGGCCCATCGTGGCCGCGGCGTGCAGGCCGTGCCCCACGACGTCGCCGACCACCAGGGCGACCCGCGCACCGGGCAGGGGAATCACGTCGAACCAGTCGCCGCCCACGCCCTCCAGGGCGGGCAGATAGCGGTGGGCGACCTCCACGGCCGAATGCTCGGGCAGGGAGCTCGGCAGCAGTCTGCGTTGCAGCGTCTCGGCCATGGTGTGCTCGCGGGTGTAGCGGCGGGCGTTGTCGACGGCGACCGCGGCCCGGGCGGCCAGTTCCTCGGCGGTGGCCAGATCCTCCCCGTCGAAGGGAGCACCGTCGGAGCGCCAGAAGCTCGCCATGCCCAGCACCACACCGCGGGCCTGCAGCGGCACCGTGATCAGGGAGTGGAATCCGAGGGCCAGCAGCCGCCGGGCCCGCTCGGGATCCTGGGCGCTCATCCAGCCGCCGGAGCCGGTCAGGTCGGCGTCCAGCACCGCACGGCCGCGCTCGGCGCCGACGGCCACGGGCGACGTGGGTACAAAACGGATCAGCTCACCCACCGGATAGAGAGTCCGGGCCCCGTCGACGCCGTGCACCGCCACCCGGCGCATCTCCGGACCGGGGCCCGCCGACACCGCACCCCGCAGGAGCGGATCCAGCAGATCGACCGTCGCGGCGTCGGCGAACCGGGGGACCGCCACCTCGGCCAGCTCCTCCGCGGTGCGCACCACATCCAGCGTGGTCCCGATGCGTACACCCGCCTCGTACAGCAGCCCCAGCCGCTCCCGCGCCACCTCCGCCCGGCCCGCCAGTGCGCGCAGCTCCGTCGTGTCACGCAAGGTGGCCACGCTTCCCGCAGGAGGGTCGTCGGGGTCGACCGGCCGTACGTTGACCGCCAGCAACCGGTCGCCGGCCCGGTGCACGACGTCCGTGACCTGCCGGCCCGTGCCCAGCAGCGCCGCGGTCCCCGCCTCCAGGCCGAGCTCCGCGACCCGGCGCGTCTCGGCGTCCGCGGGCAGGTCCAGCAGCCGGCGCGCCTCGTCGTTCGCGAGCAGCAGCCTCCCGTCGCCCCCGGTGATCAGTACGCCCTCCCGCACCGCGTGCAGCACCGCGTCGTGATGCTCGTACATCCGGGTCATCTCCGACGGATCCAGTCCGCGGGTCTGCCGTCGCAGTCGCCACGACACCAGTGCCGTGCCGCCCGCGGCGACGGCGAGCGCGCCGCCGGCGAACCCCAGCAACTGCGGCAGCTGGTCCTGTACGACGTCGTCCACGCTGGCCACGGTGACCCCGACCGACACGAAGCCGGCGATGGTGAGCCCGTTGCTGTCGTAGACCGGAACCGTCGTGTCCACGGCAAGACCGAGACTGCCCTCGAACGTCTTGGTGAACGGCCGGTCGGCGGCGGCGCCCTCGCGCCGGGCGTAGATGTGCTTGCCGATCAGTTTCGGGTCGGGGTGGGTCCAGCGGAAGCCCTGGGGATCGAAGGTCACCACGTAGTCGACCCCGCTGTTCCTCCGGGTGTCCTCCGCGCGCGGTTGCAGCAGCTCGGTGGGTTCGCCGGACTTCATGGCGGCCAGCGTTCCCGGGGCCCGGGCGAACGCCTGGGCGACCCCCTTCGACAGCTGCCGGGCCTCCTGCGTGCTGGAGTCCCGGGCCTGCACCACGAGCGCTCCCCCCGCGGCGGCGGCGAACAGCACCATGATCGCCAACTGCAGCAGAAACACCTGGCCGGCGACGCTGCGCACTCTCGGCAGTGTCTTCCAGCGGACTCCCGGGGGCCCGGCGCCCGGCCGCTGCCGCGCACCGGGCTCCCCGGCATGACGCAGAGCCCGCCGAAGTCGGCCGCCTCTGCGCCCGGGGGAGCGATGGGCCGGACAACGGCCAGGGTGCCGGAGCATACCGACTCTTTACCATGCGCATTGATATTCAGCCATATGGCTGCATTCGCTCGGTCAACCGCGAGCCCACCGCCGCCAGCGCCCGGTCACGGCGTCCCCGTTCTCGAGCCACCACTCGATGTCCAGGTCGAAGCCCGACAGCAGGTGCCCGGGAGTGCTCGCCAGACGGACGGCGGTGGACTCGGTGAGATGGCCGTAGGCGGCGGGCACCACCGGGCCGTCGGGGTAGAGCCGGGCCATATGGGCCTGGACCTCGGGCCGCAGCGCGAAGTCGATGAGCCGGTAGGCGGCGTCCTGGTTCGCGGCGCCCTTGGGGATTCCGTAGCCGTTGCTCTGCCGGCGGGCACCGTTCCACTCACACGCGAGCGGAACCCCGCCGTCGATCAGATGCTGAACCCTGCCGGCCCACGTGCTGGAAGCCATGACGCTGCCACGGGAGAGCAGCTCGCCGGGCTCCGCGCCGTACTCCCAGAACGTCCGCACCGAGCCCCTGACCTCATCGAGGACCCTGAAGGCGCGGTCCACGTCGAGGGGGTACAGCCCGTCGAGCGGAACACCGTCGGCGAGCAGGGCGAACTCGAGCTCGGGCCAGTCGACCTCGCCCTGCAGTGCGCGGCGGCCCGGGAAGGCTCCGAGATTCCAGAAGTCGGCCCATGACTCGGGCCTTCTCCCGCCGAAGGCGTCGGTGCGGTAGGCCAGGACGCTGGCCCAGTAGCTCTTTCCGACGCCGTTGGGGGTGAGCAGGGACTGGGCGATGCCCGCGTTCCGGGCGTTCTTCAGCCGGCCGTAGTCGAGTGGCTCCGAGGCGCCCTCGTGCTCGAACCGCACCAGGTTGGACATGTCGATGTCCATGACGTCGAACTGCGGACGGCCTTCCTTGATCTGGGCGAGCATCTCGTCGTGACCGAAGTTCACCGCCCGGACCCGGATGCCGGTCTCCCTGGTGAACGGCTCGTACACGGCCTCACGGTTCGCCTCGCCGTAGGAACCGCCGAAATTCCGGACGACGAGCAGTCCGCCGCCCTTGGCGGCGCGCCCCCCGGTGCGGGTCTCGCACGCGGTGAGCGGTGCGGTGGCCGCGCCGACGGCGATCCCCGCGACCCTGGCCAGGAAGGCTCTGCGGCCGGCTCCGACGTCTTCCACCGGCTGCCTCCACAACGTCCTCGTGCGGCTTTGATGAGTTTTTACCAGGAAAAGTGCCGCTTTCACAGATGCGGAGGGTCGGCGTCATGGCCGGGTGCTTCGCCACCGGTCAGGACGCCGGCTCCGCGATCGACGGCGTCTTGAGTGAGGTCGTGGGCGTTGCCGCGGCGGTAGGAGACGGGGCGGGCAGCTCCACGGAGAGGTGCGAGGACAGCGCGTGCAGGAAATCGGCGGCGTCGAAGATCTCGCCCGCGGAGGCGACGCCGACCGTCCTGGTCCGGCCGGTGAGGATCCTGTGCACCGCCTCCACCGCGAGCGGCGCCGTGACGGCGTAGATGTCCTGCCCTCGCGCCACCGCGCGCCGCTCGGTCCCGCCGGAACGTACGACCACGTCGACGAGGAAGGTCTGGGCGGACCGTCCGCGCTCGTCGACCGCGGCCGGCGTCGGCGTGTCCGGGGCCACCACGTCCTGGGCGGCCTCGGCCGACATATGGGTCCGCACCTCGGGGATGCGCAGGTGGCTGGGGATGGTGACGACGTCGGCCATCGTGAACTCCCCGACGACCGTCCGCGGTCCCAGCGGCTCGGGGAAGGACCACTGGAAGGTCGTGGCCGCGTCGTGACGGTAGTCCAGCCGCCCGTTCCGGTACACCACCCGCGCACCGCCCCGGCGCTGCCGGGAGACCGCACCCGCGGTCCGCGTCCCGTTCGTGGGCTGCCAACCACTCAGCGCATAGGCGACGTGCGCCTCGTCGGCCGCGGTCCAGTCGCCCATCGCCGCGGTGGCCAGCAGGTCACCGAGGCCGCCGAAGAAGGCCATCGCCGGGACGATCACCGCTCCCGCGGCGAGGGCGCGGTCCGCGAAGTGCGCGAACGTGTCCGCGTTCGCCTCGATCTCGGCCGCCACATCGACGTACGGGATGCCGGCGCGCAGGGCCGCCTCGATCACGGGTGCGGCCGTCGTGGCGAACGGCCCCGCGCAGTTGACCACCGCCGCCGCCCCGGCCAGCGCGCGGTCGAGCGAGTCCGGATCGTCGGCCGACGCCGGCCGCACCTCCAGCCCGGGGTGCGACGCCGCCAGTGTCTTCAGCCTGGCCTCGTCGCGACCGGAGGCGATCGGCACGAACCCGCGCCGCCGCAGCTCCGCCACCACGAACCGTCCGGTGTGCCCGTAGGCGCCCAGCACCGTCACCGTCTGACCCGGTCCCATGAGCTCTCTCCCCTGCGCTCGAACGATCAACTGCGGCCATCCTGACCGCGATGAGCACTCGATCGTGAGTGTCCGGAACGACCTGCCCCATACAATTACGGACATGGTCACTGTCGCGCTCGCCGCCACCGACGGAATGCTGCACTTCGAACTGTCCCTGGCACACGAGGTGTTCGCCTCCGCCCCGGACGGCGTGACGGCCCCCTGGTACGACCTCACCGTCTGCGGTCCGGCCGCCGCGCACGTCGGCCGGTTCCGGCTGGAGCCCGACGCCGGGCTGGACCGGCTGCGGCAGGCCGACACCGTGATCGTCCCCGGCTGGGCGGACATCGACGAGGAGCCGCCCGCTCAACTCGTCGACGCGGTGCGCGAGGCCCACGAGGCGGGAGCGCGCGTGGTCTCCCTGTGCACGGGCGCGTTCGTGCTGGCGGCGGCGGGGCTTCTCGACGGGCGGCGCGCCACCACGCACTGGGCGCACACCGAGGCACTGGCCCACCGTCACCCGCGAGTGGAGGTCGACCCGGACGTGCTCTACGTGGACAACGGCACTGTGCTCACCTCGGCAGGCAAGGCCGCCGCGCTGGATCTGTGCCTGCACCTCGTCCGTCTCGACCTGGGTTCGTCCGTCGCCAACGCCGTCGCGCGTCGCCTGGTCGTACCACCCCACCGGGCGGGGGGCCAGGCCCAGTTCGTCACCGCCCCGGTGCCCGACCGGGACGACCACCCGCTGGCCGCCCTGTTCCCCTGGGCCATCGAACGGCTCGACCAGCCGCTGACCGTTCAAGACCTGGCCCGCCGGGCGGGGATGAGCTCCCGCCACCTGGGCCGCCACTTCAAGGCCGTGACCGGCACGACTCCACTGCAGTGGCTGCTGACCCAGCGGATCCGCTACGCCCAGGAGCTGCTGGAGCAGACCGACGACGGCGTCGACACCATCGCGGCGGCCGCCGGCATGGGGACCGCAACGACGCTGCGCCGCCACTTCAACCGCACGGTCGGCGTGCCCCCGGACGCGTACCGCAGGACATTCCGCTCGGGAGCCCGCTGATCCCGGAGGAAGCTACGCCCGACCGGACCTGTGCAGAACCGCGAACGCACCCCGGACGCGAGTGCCGTCCGGCAACTGCCAGGAACCGGTGACGTGGCCGATCGCTTCTCCGGGAGACGCCGACGGGCCGTCCGGGGAAGGCCGCAGAACCCGATGCAAACGGAGGGTCGCACCCAGCGGCGCGGTCAGTGCGGTGCCGTCCTGGTCGTCGGCGACCGTGAGGTCCGGCGGGAGCGAGCCTTCACCGGCGCACGAGACGACGACCTCCCGCGCGGGAGCGTCGCTGATGTTCTGGTCCTGGGCCCGCACGCGCCCCTCGATCAGGGCAGCCAACTGGGCGACCGCCACGGCGTCGTGGCAGCCGTCGTAGGCCCAGCGCCGCCCCAGCACGCCGTGCTCCATCGTGCCGACCAGCGCGTGCTCCGCCCCTTCGAGCGGGGCACCGCGATAGGTGAGGGGCACCAGGTACGCGACCGGCCGGGAACCCGAGACGTCCGTGACCACCATGAACTCGATCCCCACCGCCCCGCGCGGATCGTCGAGCCGGAAGCCGCCCGCCTTCGCCAGCCGCGGTCCTGCCGGGCCGCCGCGGTACCACGGACGGGACGGCAGCCACGAGGCCAGCAGTTCCAGCTTGGTGGGCTTGAGGGTGGTGTGATGGATGACGGCCATGCCGAAATTCCCTTCCGACGAGTCACACGGGTGATCACACTGTCGCACCGCCCGGCCGCGGCGGGGCTGTGGCCGACCAGCCGTCTACGGTGCGCCGCTCTGCGTGCCCCCAAGGCCCGAGAAGATCACCCCCGCGGAGGACGGCGCCGCGTTCAGCACCCACAGACCGATCAATGTGGCCAGCGCGAACACGACGGTGATGAGCACGGCGAGAACGAGCCGGCGGCGGCGTTCGCGACGCAGCCATGCGCCGCGTGCCGTGCGATAGGCGTCGGGAGCGGCCCGCACCCCGCCGGCCAGGGCGGCCAGGGCCTCGGCGAGCTCCTGCTCCGTGCGGTCCGGTTCGGTGTGGTTCATCGCCGGGCCTCCATCGCCTGGGTCAGCGCGGCGAGGCCGCGTGCGGTGTGCGTCTTGACCGAACCCGGGGAGATGCCCATCGCGGCCGCGATCTCGCCCTCCTTCAGCCCGAGCCAGTGCCGCAGCACGAGCGCCTCGCGCTGCCGGGCCGGCAGCTGCTGCAGCGCGTCGATCAGCACGCGCTGGTCGTCGCGGAGCAGCGCCGCGCTCTCGGCGGAGACGACGGTCTCCTCGGGCGGGCTCTCCACGTGCTTGCGGGCGACCTGGAGGTGCCGGATGCGCATCCGGGTCAGATTGCACACCGTGGAGCGCAGGTACGCCTCCGCCGCCTCGGTGTCCCTCAGACGCCGCCACTTCCGGTAGATCTGGTAGTACGCCTCGGCCACCACGTTCTCCGGGTCGTCCGCGCCCAGCAGCACGGCCAGGCGCAGCATCGAGGCGTAGTGCAGCTCGAAGAGCCCGGCCAGTCCGGCCTCGCGTTCCAGTTCCGCGGGGTCGGCGGGCGCGGGCGCCAGCGTCTCGACGCCGGGTTCCGGCACCGGTATCGGATGTCTGTGTCTCACTGCTGGTGGGCTCCCGTCTCCGGACGCCGCCCGGTGCTCAGGCGGGACGGCAGGTCGGTCAGATCGGCGCCCCGCGGGACGCCGAGACGTTCGAGTACGGCGGTGCCGGTCACCGCGACGATCAGGTTGAGCACGAGCGCGGCGAGGCCGGCGTAGATCTGCAGCGGCCCGGAACCGAGGCCCACGATGGAGGAGAACCCCTCGCGCACGACGAGGAAGGTCCCGCTCGCCATGCCCACGCCCCACCCGGCGAGCAGCGCCCGCGGATGCAGTCGCGCGGTGTACAGGCCGACGGCGACGGCGGGGAAGATCTGCAGGATCCAGACCCCGCCGAGCAGCTGGAGATTGATCGCGTCCTGGTCGCGCAGTCCGATGACGAACGCGACCGCCCCCGCCTTCGCGATGAGCGACACGGCCTTGGCGATGCGCACCTGCCGTTTGGGTGTGGCCGTGGGGTGCACGTACTCGACGTACACATTGCGTACGAAACCGGTGGCCGCCGCGATCGACATCACCGCCGCCGGGACGAGCGCCCCGACGGTGATCGCGCCGAAGACCAGCCCGGCCAGTGGTCCCGGCATCAGCCGGTCGACGAGCATCGGCACGGCCGCCTCGGCGCCGCCCTCCGGTGCCCGCACCCCGGCCGCCAGCGCCGCGAAACCCAGCACGCCGAAGAGCGCGAGCAGGCCCGTCCAGGCGGGCAGCGCCACGGAGACCTTGCGCAGGGTGCGCGGCCCGTCGGCGGCGAAGCCCGCCGTCAGCACGTGCGGGTACATCATCAGGGCGAGCGCGGAGCCGAGCGCGAGGGTGGCGTAGGCGGGCTGCTGGGCCGGGGTCAGGGCCAGCGCCCGGCCGCCGAGCCGCCGGGCCGCTCCGTCGAAGACGGCGCCCGGCCCGCCGAGCCGCTCCAGGACCAGCCAGGTGACCGCGGTCAGTGACACGAAGACGGCCACCGCCTTGAGTGCCGAGATGACCGTGGGTGCGCGCAGCCCGTGCCGGTAGGTGGCCACGGCGAGACCGGCGAACAGCGCCACCATCACCAGGTCCCCGGCCGCGCCGCGCGGATACACCCCGCCGGCCGTCAGCACGGCTCGTATCCCGAGCAGCTGGAGGGCGAGGTAGGGCATGGTCGCGAGGATCCCGGTCAGCGCGACGACCAGCGCGAGGGGCGGTGACCCGTACCGCCCGCGCACGAAGTCGGCGACGGTGATGTAGCCGTGGGCGCGTGCCACGGTCCACAGCCGGCTGAGCAGCACGAAGGCGAGGGGACAGACGATCACCGTGTACGGCACGGCGAAGAAGGCCGCCGCGCCGTTGCCGTACGCCAGCCCCGGTACGGCGGTGAAGGTGTACGCGGTGAAGATCGTGCCGCCCAGCAGGAACCAGGTCCACACCGGGCCCAGGCTGCGGTCGGCCAGCGCCCAGCCCTCCAGGGACGGCAGCCGGTCGCTGGGACGCAGGCGCCGCGCGGTGACGGCGAGCAGCGACGCTCCGCCGATCACGGCGAGGAACGTCGCGGTCATGGTGCCGTCGGCCATGGGTCACCGTCCTTGGTGTGCCTGATCCTCACGGGGGAGTTGCGCGACGGCCCCGATCGGAGGACACGGAACCGGCGGGAAATCCTCTGGAAATTCGCTGTCAACCGGTTCCGGGGGGTGGGCAACTCTTGCACAGACCGACAGCGAGCGGGAGAGCCGCCGCTTCGCCGATCCCCCGGCACCTCGTGTCACGAGGTGCCTCGCACCGCCCTGGTGAGGAGCCGCCATGCCTGCGTCCACCCTGCCCGAAACCGATCTGCCGAGGCCCGGAAAGTCGCGTATGTCACCCCGATCCGTCCTGTTGTGGACCGTCGTGGGCCTGCTCGGCGCCGTCGCCTGGGGTGTGCTCGCGCTGGCCCGGGGCGAGAGGATCTCCGCGGTCTGGCTGGTGGTCGCCGCGCTCGGCTCCTACGCCATCGCCTACCGCTTCTACGCGCGGTTCGTCGCACGCCGGGTGCTCCGGCCGGACGACCGCCGGGCCACGCCCGCCGAACGCCTGGAGGACGGCGTCGACTTCCAGCCGACCGACCGCCGGGTGCTGCTCGGCCACCACTTCGCCGCCATCGCCGGCGCCGGACCGCTGGTGGGGCCGGTCCTCGCGGCGCAGATGGGCTACCTGCCGGGCACCCTGTGGATCGTCGCCGGGGTGATCTTCGCCGGGGCGGTGCAGGACATGGTGGTGCTGTTCCTGTCGATGCGCCGGGACGGCAAGTCGCTCGGGCAGATGGCCCGCGAGGAGATCGGCCGGGTGGGCGGAGCCGCCGCTCTGGTCGCGGTGTTCGCCATCATGATCATTTTGCTGGGTGTGCTCGCCCTGGTGGTCGTGAACGCGCTGGCCCACTCGCCGTGGGGCACCTTCTCCGTCGCGATGACCATCCCCATCGCTCTCTTCATGGGCTTCTGGATGCACCGCGTCCGCCCCGGCAGGGTCGTCGAGACCAGCCTCATCGGCGTCGCCCTGCTCCTCCTCGCCATCGTCGGCGGCAGCTGGGTGCAGAACTCCTCCCTGGCCGGCACCTTCACCCTCGGCCCCACCACCCTCGTCCTCTGCCTGATCGGCTACGGCTTCGTCGCCTCCGTGCTGCCGGTGTGGATGCTGCTGGCTCCGCGCGACTACCTCTCCACCTTCATGAAGATCGGCACGATCGCGCTGCTCGCGGTCGGTGTGGTCGTGGCCGCGCCGGTGCTCAGGGCGGACGCGGTGAGCGACTTCGCTGCCTCGGGCGCCGGGCCGGTCTTCGCCGGATCGCTCTTCCCCTTTCTCTTCATCACGATCGCCTGTGGCGCGCTGTCCGGCTTTCACGCCCTGGTCTCCTCCGGAACGACCCCGAAGCTGATCCAGAAGGAGTCGCAGGTCCGGCTCATCGGCTACGGCGCGATGCTGATGGAGTCGTTCGTGGCGATCATGGCGCTGATCGCCGCGGCGACCCTGGAGCCGGGTCTCTACTACGCGATGAACGCACCGGCGGGCCTGCTCGGCGCGACGGCCGAGTCCGCTTCCCACGCGGTGGCGGGCCTCGGCTTCACCATCACCCCCGACCAGCTCACCCAGGCGGCGAAGGCCGTCGAGGAACAGACCCTGATCGCCCGCTCCGGCGGGGCACCGACCCTCGCGGTCGGCATGTCGGAGATCTTCTCCGGAGTCTTCGGCGGGTCCGCCATGAAGGCCTTCTGGTACCACTTCGCGATCATGTTCGAGGCACTGTTCATCCTGACCACCGTGGACGCCGGGACCCGGGTCGGCCGCTTCATGCTCCAGGACATGCTCGGCAATGTCTTCAAGCCGCTCGGCCGGGTCAACTGGAAGCCCGGCATCTGGCTGTGCAGCGCCCTGGTCGTCGCAGCCTGGGGCTACTTCCTCCACACCGGCGCGACCGACCCGCTCGGCGGAATCAACCAGCTGTTCCCCCTCTTCGGGATCGCCAACCAACTGCTCGCGGCCATCGCCCTCGCCGTCTGCACCACGGTCCTGATCAAGTCCGGGCGTCTTCGCTGGGCCTGGGTCACCGGCGTCCCCCTGGCCTGGGTCACCGCGATCACCTTCACCGCCGGCTGGCAGAAGCTCTTCTCCGCCGACCCGAAGATCGGCTTCTTCGCCCAACGGGCGCACTACGCCGACGCACTGGACGCCGGGCAAATCCTCGCCCCCGCCAAGTCGACGGCCGACATGCACACCGTGATCACGAACTCCACCGTCGACGGCGTCCTCATCGCCCTCTTCCTGCTCCTGGTCGCCGTGGTGATCGGCAACGCGGCGGTGGTCTGCGTCCGCGCGATGCGGTCCGCGTCGCCGCTGCCGACCACCGAGGCGCCGTACGTCGAGTCCCGCATCGACGCAGCGGGCAGCTTGGCCGAGCCCCGGGCCGGAGCGGGAGCGGGATCGGCAGCCGGAGCAGGAGCCGGAGCCGAATCCGGAGTCGGAGCCCGCTCGTGAGGATCCCGAACTGGGCGCGGGCCGTGCGCTGGTATCTGCGCGAGCTGACCGGCGAGGCCGAGTACGACCGTCACTGCGAGCGGCACCGGCGCCACCACCCGTCGGCCCCGGTCCCGACCCGTCGCGAGTACCAGGTGCTGCGCCTCCGGCACCAAGAGGCCCGCAGCCACAGCCGCTGCTGCTGAACGGCTGGAGCCGCAGCGGGGGACCGGGCGAGGACCCGCGCGGCTCAGCTGCCCACGACGCTGCGGAAGTCG
Source organism: Streptomyces sp. NRRL B-1140 (assembly GCF_001280065.1). GTDB lineage: Bacteria > Actinomycetota > Actinomycetes > Streptomycetales > Streptomycetaceae > Streptomyces. The sequence goes on along the minus strand of NZ_LGEA01000114.1, from coordinate 21,778 downwards.
CGGAGCGCGAGGGAGAGGGGCGGCCGATGCCGGCCGAGGGCGGACAGGACATCGTCGGGCAGGGCCCCGCCGGGCCCGGTCGTGACCCGGCCGCGGCCGAGGGCCGGCCGCCCACTGATGCGCAGGGGGACGCGGCACCGCGTACCGTCGGACAGCTGCTGCACCAAGTGGGCGCGGCCGGGCAGCCTGCAGGGCAGCCGCAGCATGTCGCGGTACGTGAGGCGGAGAGCCGGAGACCCCGGGGCGGTCAGCTCGCCCCGGGCGCTCCGGCCGTTCAGGCGGAGCGTGATCGCGGCGCGCTCTTTCGGGATGCCCCACAGGGCCCGTCCCCCGGCGAGGGACTGTTCGTCGTCGACCCAGGCGGCCACGGTCGTGGCGGTGAGGCCGTGCCCGTGGCGCGCCACCAGGGCGATGAGGAACTCGCGGTAGGTGAGGACGCCGCCGGGCCGGTAGTCGACCCAGAAGCCGACCAGGGTGGCGCGCCGCCGCACGGTCAACGGCCGAACCCCCGACGGCAGTGGCCAGGGCGGCAGCTCGTCGACGGGGACGCGCCACAGCGAGACGATCATGTCACCGGTGAGGTGCCACGGCGAAGGAGGAAAAGGGACGGCTGGTCGTTCCACGGCGTGATGACCGACTTCCTCGGTTCGGACTCGTAGGGCCGATTGTTCCACCCGACGTGGCGGATGTGTCTGGTCGTAGGGTGCGACGAGTCGTCTTCCACGCCAGGATCATGGACTGTGCGTGGGCTGCGCGAGCGGCTGCCGTGCCAACACGTCGGCCGAGCGCTGCAGATCGTCCATCGGAGGCGCACGCTGAGCACCGGCCGCAAGCGAGAATCGCCCACCACATCAGGGATGGGCGTGAGGCAGGTCGAGTGAGGCAAGGATGGGGAACCAACGAGGCTGCTGCTGACGAGTTGAGAGGTCGAACAACTCTCGCAATGGTGCAGGGTCTGATTGACCGGGGTGGGGCGGCGGTCGGTGAGGTGGGTGAGTTGCTACAAGCGCCTCGTCTGCCTCACCACATGGGACACCGTCTTGGCGAGGCTTTTCCGGCGTGCGTCGGCAGCCCTGCCGTAGCATCATGGAAGAGCCAGAAGTGCAAGTTGGCTCACTTTTCCGAGGTGAGAGCGATGGATGAATTCCTGCTCGGCAAGCCCCTGGACGAGAGCGCGGACGGATTTGTCAAGATGCCGCCCCCTGTGGTGCTGATGGTTCAACCCACCTCGTTCGTGCCGATGAATACTCCTGAAGAGTTGCGCGCCTGGGAAGCAGCGGTCCGTATGACCACGGGGGTTGAGATCGTCGCAGACAATCTCGCGGGCATCGCAAGCGAGTCCGGGTCGGAGGGACACCAGAAATGCATCAGCGACGACTGTGCTATGCAGTGACGTGATCCTCACCATTTCAATACACAACGAATTCCACGCCCTCGCCATCCAGCATGCGGCACGCCGCCGTGGATATCAGGACTTCCACATCGTGGAGTGCGACAGGATAAGCGGTCGACGCGGCATCACTTGGCGCTCGCATGGAGACGCTCCCGCCACCGTGCGGACGTCAGAAGGTATCGCGCTCCCCGTCAACGAGGCGTCACTGCTCTGGTGGCGGCGGGTACGAGCCGATCAAGAGGCCGTAGACCACGCATCAGGCGAGCACGAACGCAGCCTCGTGAACAACGACTGCCGTGGAGCGCTCGCCGGGGTCCTCGCCGCAGAGTTCCGGGGGCAATGGGTTTCACCTCCCGACGCGACCGATCGCGCTGCGGACAAACTCTACCAACTGGCAGTAGCGAAACGGATGGGCTTCCGAGTTCCACAGACACTCGTCTCGCAATCGCGTACCGACGTCGTGGCGTTCACCCGGAAAGTCGGTCGGACCATTGTCAAACCGGTCGTGGGAGCCCGGGGGCCGATGATGTTCACGCAGTTCATCAACGACCCGGAAACCATCCCGGCAGAGTCGTTCGACGCGTGCCCCGCCGCTTATCAGGAGTACATTGAAGGCCGTCGCCACATAAGGCTGAATTGCTTCGGCAAGCGAATGGTCGCCGCACTCATTGAGACGGACGCTCTCGACTGGCGTCCGAACCTCGGTGCTTCCACCATCTCCAAGTGGCGTGTGCCGCAGGATGTGGCGCAGCGGGTGACGGCGGTGTTGCGTCAACTGGGTCTCCGCATGGGCATCATAGATCTCAAGCTCACTCCGGATGGGGAACCGGTGTGGCTCGAAGTAAACCCCCAGGGCCAGTTCCTCTTCCTGGAACCACTTCTACGAGAGCCCATGGCAGACCACTTCGTGGACTTTCTCCTCACGCTGACAGAGAACGGCGCCACGCCCACCGGTCAACAGGCTTGACGAGGTCACGGTTATGCAGTGGCAGACGAGCCGCGTGCGGGTAGTCCGCTGACGATCACTCAACGCACGGCGGCGCTGGAACGGCCCGGGTCTACCTCGCTCCGGCGGCCCCCCTGCCGGCTCTCACCGCCGGGGCCAGCACCAACACGCTCAGGCCGAACATCAGCACGCCCAGGGGGAGATGGAGTGAGGGGACGTGCGCGATGCCGAGCACGACCTGCAGCGAGGCGAGCGCCAGGAAACCCGAGGCGTACCAGATCGGCCGGGGCGAGCCCCCGCCCGGCTTCCACGCCAGCACCGCCGCGAGCACGTACAGCATGGACGCCCCGTACATCACGCGCGCCCCGACGCCGTGCAGCATCTCTCCGTAGGACGAGGTCAGCAGCAGTCCGGCGGACACCGCCTGGAGGAAGATCGTCAGTGTCTGCAGGGTGATCGCGATCTGCAGGAACGCCGCACCACGCCGCGTCGCCGCCGTCACCTGAGTGGCCATGTCGCAGTCCTCTCTTCCGCCGTCGGGCGGGAGATCGATAAGGTCTCGAAAGACCGACGACGCGGGGGCGCGAAAGGTAAGGCGGGGGGACGCCGACATATGGGGACGGCCGGGACCGGCACGGATGAGATGGCCGGCGAGCAACGCCAATTGATCAATGTCGCCTACCGGTTGCTCGGCTCGGTCACCGAGGCCGAGGACGCCGTGCAGGACGCCTACGCACGCTGGTACGCGCTGCCGCGCAGCCGACGGGAGGAGATCCTCTCTCCCGGCGCCTGGCTGACGACGGTGACCAGCCGCATCTGCCTGGATCTGCTCGGCTCGGCCCGGGCCCGCCGTGAACGCTATGTCGGCGCGTGGCTGCCCGAGCCGCTGCCCGACCGCGCCGAGTGGGGCCCCGTGGGCGGCTCCGGCCGTACCGGTCCCGCGGATCCCGCCGACCAGATCGTCCTGGACGAATCGGTGACCGTGGCCTTCCTCGTCGTCCTGGAGTCGATGACGCCCGCCGAGCGGGTGGCGTTCGTCCTGCACGACGTCTTCCGGTACCCGTTCGCCGAGATCGCCGAGGTTCTCGGCCGGACTCCCGCGGCCTGCAAACAACTTGCCGCCTCCGCCCGGCGGCGGGTGAGCGCGGCGCGCTTCCGGGAGAGGGCGGCCGACCAGGCCGAGGTGGTGCGGCACGTCAAGGAAGCCTGGGAGAGCAAGGACATCGCCGCCCTGGTCCGTCTCCTGGACCCGGCCGCCGTGATGACCGCCGACGGCGGCGGCATGGCCGGGGCCGCGCGGCGCCCGGTCGAGGGCGGCACACGCATCGCCCAGTACATGGTGGCCATCGCGGACAAGGCGCCCGGACTCGAACTCCTGGAGCGGTCGGTCAACGGCAGCCCGGGCCTCGTAGCCCAGCGGGGCGGCGTCGTCATGACCGTGGCCTCCTTCGATGTCCGCGCGGGGCGCGTGAGGGGGATCTGGGCCGTTCGCAACCCGGAGAAGCTACGCCCCTGGCGGCGGGGCGGCCGGATCCACGAGGGCGGGACATCGGTGACGCCGGACCTGAGCTGAGACGTCGGCAGCCGGTCGCCGGACGCCCGGTGGCGGCGTGGTGAAGGTTCGGCCCCGATCGTTGTCGAGCGCTCGATCACGCCGCTGAGCTCACGGGCCCCGCCCTTGAGCTCCAGTACGGTCACCTGAGCCCCACCGACCTGCCGGGACGCCCGGCGCAGCCCCATCCGCCTCCGCCCGCCCCGGTCCGCGCCAGCAGGCGAATCCCCCGAGGGCCCGGGCCGCGGAGGAAGCCGACCTCGCACGAAGTCTTGACGCGACGCGCTCGACTGCGTAGATATGTCTGCGCAGTCATGACAGCGCAGTCACCCGGCGACGCGGCGGGGCGACCGAGGCCGTCCACACGATCCGATCCACCGCACACCGGGAGACGCCATGACGCGAGCAAGGGGGTGGGACGGTGCTCCCGCCGCGCCGCGAGGCGTCGACGTGGCCAGGGCCGCGGGTGTCTCCCAGAAGACGGTTTCCCGGGTCCTCAACGGCGAGCGGTACGTCTCGGTGGAGGTGCGCCGCCGCGTCCTGGAGGCGGCCGACCGTCTCGGCTACCGGCTGAACACCGCGGCACGGGCCCTCGCCTCGGGGCGGTCCCGGACCATCGGCGTGGTGGCGCTGGGTACCGCCCTGTACGGTCCCGCCTCGCTGCTCCTCGGTGTGGAGCGGGCGGCGCGGGACGCCGGGTACGCGTTGAGCGTGGTCAACACCCTCGAAGGCGACCAGGGGGGCGTCGGCGGCGCCGTGCAGTCACTCCTGGAGCGGGGAGTGGACGGCATCGTCGTGTCGGAGCCCATCGACGAGGACACCGATCCGCTCGCCTCGGAGGTTCCGGTGCTCGTCCTCGGGGCGCCGGCCGGCACCCGCACGGGGGAGCGGACCATCGCCGCGGGGGTCGACTCCGAGGCGCTGGCCCGGGCCGCCACCGAACACCTGCTGGACCTGGGACACCCGACGGTCCATCACCTCGCGGGTCCCGAACGGTGGTTCGCGGCCCGGGACCGGCTGGCCGGCTGGCGGCAGGCGCTCGCGGCCCGTGGCCGTGCGCAGCCCCCGGTCGCCGAGGGCGACTGGTCGGCCGCCTCCGGGTACGCGGCGGGGCGTGAACTGGCCGCCGGGAAGGACCTCACGGCCGTGTTCGCCGCCAATGACGACATGGCCGTCGGCCTGATCAGCGCCCTCACCGAGGCCGGGTTGCGGGTGCCCCAGGACGTCAGCGTGGTCGGCTTCGACGACATCCCGCTGGCCGCCTACGTCCGTCCGCCGCTGACGACCGTGCGCCAGCCGTTCGACGCGGTGGCCGACGAGGGCCTGCGGCTGCTCGTCCACGCCATCGAGAACCCGGAGGCGGAGCTGCCGACGGCACAGGGGCAGCCCGTCGAGCTCGTCGTCCGCTCCTCCACCGCGCCGCCACCGGCCAGGACGGGCACGGCTCCGGTACGACATACCGTGCCGCCCCCGGCCGGCGAGGCGCACGCCCCTCCGGCCGCCTGACCGGGAGGCCACGTCCCGTTTCCGTTACCCGGGGGTGTGAGGGCGCCGGACGTAACCGGACATCCGACGGCACCGTCCTCGTCCCGCACCCACCACCCGTACAAGCACCACCCGTACAAGCCTCGCCACGGGCGGTCGCCCGTCCGGCCCACCAGCGGCCGCGCACCTCGCAGGCCCCGTTCACCGGATCGGCCACCCCGACGCCCGCGGTCACCGGTGCACACCTTTCCTGATCTCGTCTTCCCCGGGCATGCCGCTGCCGGCCTCTGCCTTCCCTCTTCCTTCTCGGCGGGAGCCCAGCATGTCCAGAACCCCTATCCCCTCGTCCGCACCGAGCCGCCGGTTCTTCCTCACCGCCACCGGCGCGGTGACGCTCGGCGCGGCCCTGTCCGCCTGCGGCGGTGGCGACTCGGGCGGCTCGTCCGCCGCGGCCAAGCCGGTCAGCCGGGCCGACATCGACAAGGCGATGCGCAAGCCGACGCAGCTGACGTTCTGGACCTGGGTCCCGAACATCCAGCGCGAGGTCGCCCTCTTCGAGAAGAAGTACCCCGCGATCAAGGTCAACGTGGTCAACGCCGGCCAGGGGATCAAGCACTACACCAAGCTGCGCACCGCGCTCAAGGCCGGCAGCGGGGCCCCCGACCTGGCACAGATCGAGTACCAGGCGATCCCGACCTTCACGATCACGGACAGCCTGCTGGACCTGGGCCCGCACGGCGCCTCGGCCCTCAAGGGGGAGTTCGTCGACTGGACCTGGGGGCAGGTCAGCGGGCCCAAGGGGGAGGTCTGGGCGATACCCCAGGACACCGGCCCGATGGGGATGCTCTACCGCAAGGACGTCTTCGACCGGCACGGCATCCGGGTCCCCGAGACCTGGGACGACTTCGCCGCCGCGGCCCGCAAGCTGCACAAGGCCGACCCGGACGTCTACCTGACCAACCTCTCGGCCAACGAACCCGCCGCCTGGCACGGCCTGTTGTGGCAGGCGGGCGCGAACCCCTACGGCGTCTCCGGCAAGAGCGACCTGTCCATCAGCGTCGACGACACGGTCTCCAAGAAGCTCGGCACGTACTGGGGCGGGCTCGCCGAGGAAGGCGTCATCAGCACCGACCCCGACTTCACCGACGGCTGGTACGCGGGCTTCAACAAGGGCAAGTACGCCACCTGGCTCACCGCGGCCTGGGGACCGGCGTTCCTGTCCGGCTCGGCCAAGTCCACGGCCGGCAAGTGGCGTGCGGCCCCGCTGCCCCAGTGGGACGCGGCCAAGCCGGCCTCCGGCAACTGGGGCGGCTCGACCACGGCCGTCCTGCGATCGAGCAAGAACGCCATCGCCGCCGCGCAGTTCGCCCAGTTCCTCAACAGCGACCCGGCCAGCGCGAAGCTCTTCGCCACCGAGCAGTCCTTCTTCCCGGCCACCAAGGCCCTGCTCACCGACCCCTCCTTCACCGGTGGCGCCGCCCCCTTCTACGGCGGTCAGAAGGTCAACGAGCTCTTCGCGTCCATCGGCGACACGGTCGACCCCGCCTTCCAGTGGCCGCCCTTCTACGACCAGGCGGCGACCGACTGGATCGAAACCGTCGGCAAGTCCCTCGCCGACAAGTCCGACGCGGGCGCCGCGCTCGGCGCCTGGCAGACGCGCCTGACCACGTACGCCAAGAAGCAGGGCTTCACCGTCAAGGGAACGTGACATGACCGCCGCCACCGCACCCCCCGTTTCCAGGCCGAAGGGAGCCGGCCCGCGTCACCGCCGCGTCGCCGGCCCCCTGTTCGTCGCCCCGTTCCTCATCCTCTTCCTGCTGCTCTTCCTCACCCCGCTCGGCTACGCCGCCTACCTGAGCCTCTTCCAGGAACGCCTCGTCGGCGGAACGGTGTTCGTCGGCCTGGACAACTACGTCACCGCCCTGACCGACCCCCAGCTCCTGAGCGGTGTCGGCCGGGTGGCGCTGTTCTTCCTCATCCAGGTCCCGCTGATGCTGGCCCTCGCGCTGGTGTTCGCCCTCGCCCTGGACAGCGGACTGCTGCGGCTCGCGCGCCTGATCCGGCTGGGCATCTTCGTGCCGTACGCCGTCCCGAGCGTCGTCGCGGCCCTCATGTGGGGCTATCTGTACGGGCCGGACTTCGGGCCGTTCGCCCAGCTGAGCCGCGAACTCGGCGTCCCGGCGCCGGACTTCCTCAGCGACGGGTGGATGCTCGGCAGCCTCGCCAACGTCGTCACCTGGGAGTTCGTCGGCTACAACATGATCATCCTGTACGCGGCTCTGCGCACCATCCCGCACGAGCTGTACGAGGCCGCCGCGATGGACGGGGCCGGCCCCTGGCGCGTCGCGAGGTCGATCAAACTCCCCGCACTGAAACCCGCCCTCCTGCTGACCCTGCTGTTCTCCGTGATCGGCAGCTTCCAGCTCTTCAACGAACCGAACCTGCTGATGAAGATCGCGCCCGACGTCATCAGCAGCTCCTACACCGCCAACCTCTACGCCTACTCCCTCGCCTTCACCGGCCAGCAGGTCAACTACGCGGCCACGGTCTCCTTCCTCCTCGGCCTGGTCATCGTCATCGCCTCCTACGGCGTCCTGCTCACGGCGAACCGCAGGAGGACCCCGTGACCATGACCACTCCCGCGGGCACCACCGCCGCTCGCCGAACCGAGCGGAAGCACACGCCGCCGCCACCGGCGCGTCGCCGGTCCCGGCCCCGCCGCAGCACCCCGCTGACCATCGCCATGCTGGCGGCGCTCGCCTACTTCCTGCTGCCGCTGCTCTGGCTGCTCGTCGCCTCCACCAAGAACACCCAGGACCTGTTCGACAGCTTCGGCCTGTGGTTCTCGCACGCCCCGCAGCTGCTGACCAACATCCGGGCCACCTTCGCCCAGGACGGGGGCGTCTTCGCGCACTGGCTGCTCAACACCGCCGTGTACGCGGGAGTCAGCGCGGCCGGCGCGGCGTTGCTGGCGGCCGCCGCCGGGTACGGGTTCGCCAAGTTCCGCTTCCGCGGGGACCGTCTGGCCTTCAACGTGGTCCTCGGCGCCATCATGGTCCCGGCCACCGCCCTGGCGATCCCGACCTATCTGCTGTTCGCGGGCGTCGGCCTGGTCAACACCCCCTGGGCGGTCATCCTCCCTTCCCTCGTCAACCCCTTCGGCCTGTACCTGATGCGCGTCTACGCCGCCGACGCCGTCCCGGACAGCCTCCTGGAAGCGGCCCGCATCGACGGGGCCGGCGAGGCGCGGATCTTCTTCGGGATCGCGCTGCGCCTGCTGGCCCCCGGCCTGGTGACCGTCCTGCTCTTCACGCTCGTGGCGACCTGGAACAACTACTTCCTGCCGCTGATCATGCTCAACGACCCGGACCTGTACCCCATCACGGTCGGGCTGTCGTCCTGGGCGGAGCAGGCACAGAACGGCGGCGCGGGCGCCAGCAGCGACATGCTCCCCCTCGTCGTCACCGGTTCCCTGATCTCGATCGTGCCGCTCGTCGCGGCCTTCCTGCTGCTGCAGCGCTACTGGCAGAGCGGCCTGGCCGCGGGCAGCGTCAAGCAGTAGGTCGCGCGCAGCCCCCCACACTCCCCTTCTTGTTCACGGAGGTTCCTCCCATGGCGGATCTGCCAGACCGCGTTCTGTTCGGTGCCGCGTACTACCACGAGTACACCCCCACGTACGACGCCGGCCTGCGGCCCGACGAACGGCTGAAGACCGACCTCGACCTCATGGCCGAGGCGCACTTCACCGTGATCCGGGTGGGGGAGTCGGTCTGGTCGACGTGGGAGCCCGACAACGGCCGCTTCGACCTCGACTGGCTGCAGCCGGTTCTCGACGGTGCCCACGAACGCGGCATCTCCGTCATCCTCGGCACACCGACCTACGCGGTGCCGCCGTGGCTGGCCCGCCAGTACCCCGAGATCACGGGGGAGCGGCGCACCGGCGAGCGCATCGGCTGGGGAGCCCGCCAGGAGGTCGACTTCACCCACCCGGCCTTCCGGTTCTTCGCCGAGCGGGTCATCCGCAGGATCGTCGCCCGGTACGCGGACCATCCGGCGGTCATCGGCTGGCAGGTGGACAACGAGCCGGGCCTGCACCTCTTCCACAACCACGGCGTCTTCCAGCGCTTCACGGACCATCTGCGGGAGAAGTACGGGGACGTCGAGACCCTCAACCGCGAGTGGGGCCTGGTCTACTGGTCCCACCGCCTGTCCACCTGGGCCGACCTGTGGACCCCGGACGGCAACGAACAGCCCCAGTACGACGTCGCCTGGCGGGAGTTCCAGGCCCGCCAGGTCACCGAGTTCATCGGCTGGCAGGCGGACATCGTGCGGGAGTACGCCCGTCCCGGCCAGTTCGTCACCACCTGCATCTCCTACACCCGACAGGGCGTCGCGGACGACGAGCTGTCCGCCCGGCTCGACATCGCCTCCGGCAACCCGTACTACGACATGCAGGACGGCCTGCTGCTGCCCGACCCCACGCCCGACGAGCACGAGCAGGTCTGGAAGACCACCGGCGTCTGGTCGATGTACCAGACGGCGGACTGGATGTTCTCCTCCCGCCAGGAGCCCTTCCTGGTCACCGAGACCAATGCCAACTCCATCGGCTTCTGCTGGGACAACCGGCCCGGCTACGACGGGCAATGGCGCCAGGCGGCCTGGGCGCACGTGGCGCGCGGCGCCCGGATGATCGAGTACTGGCAGTGGCAGACCCTGCGCTTCGGCGCCGAGACGTACTGGGGCGGAGTCCTGCCGCACACCGGGCGGCCCGGCCGGACGTACGCCGAGATCGCCCGGCTGGGCGCCGAGTTCGACCGGGCGGGCGCGCTCGTCGCGGACCTCGAACCGGACGCCGACATCACGGTCGTCTACTCCACGCCCAGCAAGTGGCTGATGCAGAAGTACCCGCCACTGGCGAACGCCGCCGGCGAGCCGGACCCGGCCGCCTACCATCGCATCCTCGACCCCTTCTACCGCGGCGCCTTCGACGCCGACCGCCAGGTGCGCATCGTCCACGCACGCCACCTGCACGACCCCCTCGGCGAGAACGCGGGCCTGACCCCCGACGAGGCCGTAGTCCGCCACCCGGTCCTGGTCGTCCCGGCGCTCTACATCGCCCACGACGAGCTGCTCGACTGGCTCGCCGCCTATGCCCACGCGGGCGGCCACCTGGTCCTCGGCCCCCGCACCGGCTACGCCGACCACGAGGCCCGGGCCCGGCACGAGGCGGCCCCCGGACGTCTCACCGAAGCCGCGGGGGTGTCGTACGACGAGTTCAGCAACCTCACCGGCGCCCTCCGGGTGCGAGCGGCGGCCGGCAGCCCCCTGGAGGTGCCGGAGGAGGCGACGGCGACCCACTGGGCGGACGGCCTGACCGTCACCGACGCCGACGTCCTCGCCGAGTACGACCACCCGCACTTCGGACGCTGGCCCGCGCTCACCACCCGCCGCCACGGAGCCGGCCGCGTCACCCACGTCGGCACCGTGCCCGGCCGCGCCCTCGCCCGGGCGCTGGCCGGCTGGCTCGCGCCGGAGCCCCGCAGCGGCTGGCGCGACCTCCCCGCATCCGTCACCGCCACCACCGGCACGGCCGCCGACGGCCGCCGCGTCCACGTCGTCCACAACTGGAGCTTCGAGCCCGCCCGGGTCGAAGCACCAATGGAGCTGACCGACGTCCTGGACGGCGGGGCGCTCCGGGCCGGCACGTCCGTCTCACTCGGCGCGTGGGACGTGCGCGTCTTCGTCGCAGCAACCGAATAGAGGAGGCACACCACCGATGAACCGAGCCGCACCGTGGTCGTCCCCGAAAGGGGCCACCAGAACAGGCAGAACGGTCCGAGCCCTCGGGACGTTCGCCGCGGCCTCCGCGCTGCTGGCGATACCCGCCGCGAGCGCGCAGGCGTACAACCCGACGGGCGGGATCCTCTACCAGCTCGGCAGCGAGCCGTGCCTGAAGGGCCGGGGCAACTGCGCGGTCTACCCGAAGACGGCACAGCTGCCCGGCGGGCGCCTGGTCGCCTCGTTCGAGAAGTCCACCGTCGTGCCCACGTCGTCAAGCGCCGACGGCCAGACCCTGCCCGTCTACAAGAGCGACGACCACGGTACGAGCTGGCAGCCCCTGTCCGAGGTCAAGGCACCCGCGTACCTCTCGAAGGACCCCAAGTACGCCAAGTACACGAGCAACTGGACGAACCCGTATCTCTACGTGCTGCCGCAGAACGTCGGCAAGCTCAAGGCGGGCACCCTGCTCCTGGCGAGCGTCGTGTCCGGCGACGACGCCTACTACAAGGAGCACAAGGCGGCCGACCCCGGCTGGACGCCGAGCAACGACGGCGACCGCAGCGACCTGGCGATCGCCCTGTACTCCAGCACCGACGAGGGCAGGACCTGGAAGGTCCTCAACATCGTCGCGACGGGCGGCTGGCAGGGCGGCAGCGCGGGTGCCGTCGGACGGAACGTCGCCGACGCGAACAAGACCAGGCAGGTCGATCCCCTCTGGGAGCCGTACCTGATGGTCTACAAGGGCAAGCTGGTCTGCTACTACTCCGACGAGAACGACTACCTCGGCTTCGACGCCAGGACCGGCGCTCCGAAGCCCGACCCCGAGAACGGCACCGCCACCGACTCGCACGGCCAGATCCTCGCGCACCGCACGTGGGACGGCAGCGCCACGAAGTGGAGCGACGCCGTCGTCGACCTCGCCGGTTCCGTCCAGGACATGGGAGGCGGCAAGACGGAGATCGGCGGCGGCCGGCCGGGCATGACCAACGTCGTCCGCACGACCGACGGCAAGTGGATGCTGACCTTCGAGTACTGGGGCGGCGGGGCCAACACCAGGTACGTGATCGCCGACGACCCGCTGAGCTTCTTCCGCGGTACCCAGACCGGCATGTCCGTCGGCTCGCTGCCCGTCACCGCCGGTTCCCGTCCGCTCTCCGGCGGCGGCAGCCCGGTCCTCATCCGGCTGCCCGACGGGCGCCTGGTCTACAACGCGGCGAACAGCGGCAACGTCTGGGTCAACGACAGCGGACGCAGCGACGGCGTGTGGACCGAGTACCAGACGACCTCGCAGCCCGGCTACAGCCGCAATCTCCAGTACGTCGAGGGCACCGGTCGCGTCGCGATCCTCAACAACCAGGGCACGTCCCAGATCGCCTATGCCGAGGTCGACCTCGGCGACTCGGACGGCGCCTACTACCGGCTGGTGAACCGCAGGACCGGCCAGGTGATCGGCACCGGCAACAGGACCAACGACGCGAACCTCGGCAACGGGAACGTTCCCGACGTGGTCCTGGAGGACGCCGGCGCCGCGGCGAACCCGGACACCCAGTACTGGCACGTGGTGGCCGAGCCCAAGGGCGGCACGACGCTGCTCAACAAGTCGGGCGGGCGCGCGGCGGCGATCTGGACGGGCAGCGCCACGGCCGGCCAGCGGATCGGCCAATGGGTCGACGACAGCCCCACGGGCAGCTGGAACCTCGTCAAGAACGCCGACGGTTCCTACAAGCTCCAGTCGGTCAAGGCCACCGGTCTGTACCTCACCGGCGCGACCGCGGGAGGGCCGCTGACCCTCCAGAGCGCGGCCTCGGACGGTTCGCAGGACTGGCGGCTGGTCCGGGACACCCGGCGCGGCGGCTCGTGATGCCTGCTCCCGCCGGTCGCTGAACCGCTCGGACGCGGCGCCTCCTGCCGTCCGCAGAAGACGCCGCGTCCCTGCCTCCTGGTGAGGCCTGCCAGTGAGGCCGAACGATGGAAGGGCAAGGGCGGGTCAGGCCGTTCAGGGGGTGGACAGTTCGAACCGCGTCACTCGGACCGACCCGCCCAGCGCCTGCGTGGCGTGGTTGAAGAGCGCGAACCGGTAGCCCATGAAGAACCGCCAGTCGTTGCCCATGGCGAAGGCGGGGCCCAGCCGGGTGAAGGTGACGCCGTCGGTGCTGTAGGAGAAGGTGCCGGGCCGGGACGCTCCGGGGCGGATGTCGGCGTTCGCCCGCAGCCAGAGGCGACCGCCCGGCACGTTCGCACTCGCCCGCTCGATCCCGGTGCCCGTGGTGTTCCAGCTGCCGTCCATCGTCAGGCCGTCGACCATGACCACCCGCGTCGTACCCCCGTCCCGTTTCAGGCCGATCCAGGCGGAGGAGTCGCGCAGCAGCGCGAGCCCGGCCCGGTCGCCGTCCCGCATCGCGGAGTGGTCGAGCTGGACCGTCGCCGTGGAGGTGGGTCCCTGGATGCGGTGGGTGAGGGTGTTGCGCGCCCAGTAGAGGTCGTTGGTGACCGTGGCGGTGCGCAGGGTCAGGCCGTTGTTCACCGACCACCTGCCGTTGTCCGGGTTGTGGTTCCACTCCCACCTGGGCTTGAGGACCGTGCCGTCGAAGGTGTCGGCACCGGTCAGGGGAGTGACCTGCCGGGGCGGTGGCGGCATGACCGGAGTGGGATACGACCTGCCCCACGCGCCGTTCACGAGCTGGACGACCGGCCAGCCGTCCGGGGTCCAGGTGACGGGTGCCAGGGCGGGCATGCGGCCGCCGGGGTAGGCGTCGACGAACGCCATGTAGTACCAGGCACCGTTCTGGGTCCGCACCAGCCCGCCCTGGTGCGGCACGCCGCCGCCGGAGATCGGCCCGGGCAGGTCGAGCAGGACCTGCCGCAGGGTGTAGGGGCCGAAGGGGCCACTGGTGGACCGCAGGATGTACTGGCCGTTGGCCGGGCGGGTCAGGAAGATGTAGTAGCTCCCGTTGATCTTGTAGAAGCGGGATCCCTCCAGGGTGCCGATGCTCGACGGGGTGCTGAACACCTGCTGGGCCCGCACCTGGCTGCGGCCGTCCGCGGACAACTGGGCCACGCTGATCGTGCCGTTGCCGTACGCCACGTACAGGGTGTTGTCGTCGTCCACCAGCAGACCCGCGTCGTAGTACACCTGAGGGAGCGTCGCGTGCCTGCTCCAGGGTCCCTCGGCGGAGCGGGCCGTGTACACGTGGGTCCGGGCGAAATCGATCTGGCCGAGCCAGTAGAACGTCCGGTCGGCGGGGCGGTACGCCAGGGACGAGGCCCAGATCCCCCTGACGTAGCCACGTCCGCCGTTCAGGTCGTACTTGGCGCCGAAGTCGAGGACGGGCACCGCGTGGCCGGCGATCTCCCAGTTCACCAGGTCGTACGAGCGCAGCACGGGGGCGCCCGGCGAATAGTGCATCGTCGAGGCGGAGCAGTAGTAGGTGTTGTCGACGCGGATGATGTCGATGTCCGCGAAGTCCTGCCAGATCACGGGGTTCGAGTAGGTCGCGGCCGGTCCGGCCGCGGCTGCTCCCGCCCTGCCGGGAGGCAGCAGGGCGCCGGCGGCCAGGCCGCCGGTCGTGGCGAGGGCCGCACGGCGACTCAAGGGATGACCGGTCCATGTCATTCGAAACCGCCTCGGGAGTGGGGGCTGCCATGAAAGGGCGGGTGGACTGTCTGTTCTGTATGCCGAACAACGGCTGTCCTGTCGAACGCTCTGGATGATATGAGCAGCACCTGACGGGTCGTCAATACATCTCGCAGCATTCGATTGTCATGGCGAAATGTTTCGCTCTGGCCCGGGTGGGGTCAGGACGGGCCGGGTGCCGTCATCCAGCGCCACTGTGTGAACGCCTCCAGGCTGGCGGTGCCGCCGATGCGGGAGGTGTTGCCCGAGATCCCCATGCCGCCGAAAGGCGCGTTCGCGGCGTTCTTGGCCGACACGTCGTTGATGTGGATCATGCCCGTGCGCAACCGCTGGGCCAGGGCGGTCGCCCGCGGTACGGACCGGGAGTGAACGGCGGCGGCCAGGCCGTACGCCGTGTCGTTGGCGATCTCCACGGCCTCGTTCTCGTGGCGGAACGGGATGACGGGCGCGACCGGCCCGAAGATCTCCTCCCGGAAGGCCGGCATGGACCGCTCGACGCGGTCCAGCACGGTGGGCGGGTAGAAAAGCCCCTTACGGATCCCTCCGGTCAGCACGCGTGCTCCGGCGTCCACGCTCAGGTCCACGATCCGTGCGATCCGGGCCGCCTGCCGTTCGCTGATGACCGGGCCGAGCGCCACGCCCTCGTCGCGCGGATCACCCACCGGCATCGCCTTCGCATGCCGGACCAGCGCCTCGGTGTACGCGTCGACGACATCCGCGTGGACGACATGACGTCCCGCCGCGACACAGGCCTGGCCCTGGTAGCCGAACGAACTCATGGCCCCGGCCACCGCGGCCGCCTCCACGTCCGCGTCCTCCAGGACGACGATCGAGTTCTTGCCGCCCAGCTCCAGGGACACGCGTTTCAGCCCCTCGCCCGCGATCCGGGCCACCTCCCGCCCCGCCTCGGTCGAGCCGGTGAAGGAGATCATCGCGACATGGGGATCGGCGGCGACCGCACGCCCGGTCGCGGCATCGCCCGGCAGGACGTGCAGCACACCCTCGGGCAGCCCGGCCTCGGCGAACAGCCGCGCGACCAGGACACCGCCCGAGACCGGGGTGAGAGGGTCGGGCTTGAGCAGCGCGGTGTTGCCCAGGACCAGCGCCGGCGCCAGTGCCCGCATCGCGAACAGCAGCGGCGCGTTCCACGGGGTGATGACCCCCACGACCCCCAGCGGCACCCGCCACGCCAGACTCGTCCCGCCGGGGACCTGCGGTACGAGGACCTCGCCCGGGGGCTGGGACGCGAGCCCGACCGCGTTCCGCAGCTGAGCGAGGCCGGCCGTGATCTCGTAGTCGCCCTTGGCCGGGACGCCCCCGGTCTCCCGGACGATCCACTCACGGACCGCTCCGCTGCGCTCACGCAGGGCACGATCCGCCCTCATCAGTACATCGACCCGGTCGGACACGGTGGTCGCCGCCCACCCCGGCGCGGCCCGGGCGGCCCGGGCACCCGCCCGTTCGACGTCCGCCGCGCCGGCCAGACCCACCTCCGCCAGTTGTTCCCCGCCGGCCGGCTCGAAGACCCGGAGGGTGCCGCCCTCGGCGGTGCGCCAGCCCTCGCTGTGAATCTTCCCGGTCCACTCGGCCGCGTCGGGCCAGATCAGCTCGCCGTCGACAGACATGGTCACGACCTCCGCGCCCGGTCGGTGGTGATGCACGCGCTGCTCACCAGCTCACAGGCCATTCAACCTGGCTGAGGAGATATCTGTCATTCTTGGGGCATATCGGATTCACGTAGTAAGGGTGCCTAGAGGGTGAGGCGGGTTGAGGCTCCATGGCGAGATCTGCGTCCGTCCCGGGCGAGGGCAGCGGGGCACCGCCCGAGGGCCTCGACGACGAGACCCTCACCGCCAAGGCCGTCGTGGACGAGCGCGGCGTCGTCACGGGATGGAACGAAGGAGCACGCAGGCTGCTCGGCTATCAGGCCTCGGAAGTGATCGGCCGGCCCGGGTCCGCGCTGCTCGCGGACGAGCCCCCGCCCGGTCTCCTGAGCTCCCTGCTCACCCTCCCCCGATGGAACGGCGCCGCGACGCTCCTGCACCGCCAGGGACACCCCCTGACCGTGAACCTCCTGGCCCACCTCCGGCGCGACGACAACGGTCACAGCGAATGGCTGCTGCTCACGGCGGTCAGCCGCCGGGAGGTGAGCCCGGACGACGACGCCTTCCTCAGGAGGAGCTTCACCCAGTCCACCTGCACGACGGCGCTGTACGACACCGGCCTGCGGCTGGTCAGGGCCAACGCCGACATGGAACGGGTGATCGGCCTGCCCGAGGAGGCGATGCGCGGGCTGCGTGTCTCGGAGATCGTGCACCACCCGCAGGCCGACCTCACCGAGCAGGCCATGCGGCGAGCGCTGGACACCGGTGAGCGGCAGGACCTCCAAGTCTCCCTCCAGCTCGCCGGCCATGAACGCCCGAGCGTGTGGACCGTCTCCCTCGCCCCGGTCCGCACGGGCGACGGCCGGGCACAGGGGGTGCTGCTCTCGGCGCACGACATGACCGAACAGCACCAGGCCCGGCAGCGGCTGGCCCTGGTGAACGAGGCGAGCCTGCGCATCGGCAGCACGCTCGACCTCGTCCGCACCGCGCAGGAGCTCGCCGACGTCGCCGTACCGCGGCTCGCCGACTTCGTCACGGTCGACCTGCTTCCGTCCATCGACGACGGCGACGACCCGCCCACCGGTTCCCCCAAGGGCTCCGTCCGGCTGCGCCGCGTCGCCCATCAGTCGGTGCTCGACGGTTGTCCCGAGGCCGTGGTCCCCAACGGGACCGTGGCCGTCTACCCCGACAGGTCGACGGCGGCCGAGTGCCTGGCTGCCGGGCGGCCCCTGATCCAGCAGGTCACCCCCGAAGCCATGGAGCACGTGCTGCGCCAGACCCCCGAGCGCGGGGAACGGATGCGCCGGTTCGGCTTCCACTCCGTGCTGGCCGTACCCATGCGGGCACGCGGCCTCACCCTGGGGGTGGCCACCTTCTCCCGCCACCGCAATCCGGAACCCTTCGAACAGGACGACCTGCTGCTGGGCCAGGAGATCACCGACAGAGCCGGCCTCTGCATCGACAACGCCCGCCGGTTCACCCGGGAGCGCGCCACCTCCCTGACGCTGCAGAGCAGCCTCCTGCCGCAACGGCTGCCCGAGCAGTCCGCCCTCGACGTCGCCTCACGCTACCTGCCCGCAAGCGCCCAGGCCGGCGTGGGCGGGGACTGGTTCGACGTCATCCCGCTGTCCGGCGCCCGCGTCGCCCTGGTCGTCGGTGACGTCGTCGGCCACGGCATCCAGGCCTCGGCCACCATGGGGCGGCTGCGGACCGCGGTCAGAACCCTCGCCGACGTCGACCTCCCTCCCGACGAGCTCCTCACCCACCTGGACGACCTGGTCAGTCATCTGGCCGCGGACGCCGACGGTACGGGAGACATCGGGGCCACCTGCCTGTACGCCGTGTACGACCCGGTCTCCCGCCGCTGCTCGCTGGCACGCGCGGGACATCCCGTCCCGGCGCTGCTGACACCGGACGGCAGGGCGGAGTTCCTCGACATACCCGCCGGACCCCCCTTGGGACTGGGCGGTCTGCCCTTCGAGGCAGTCGAACGAGAACTGCCCGAAGGCAGCATGCTCGCGCTGTACACCGACGGACTCGTCGAGGCGGGATCCCGTGACATCGACGTCGGCTTGGACACCTTGCTGAGCACACTGCGGACCTCCGACGCCTCACTCGAGGGCACCTGCGACGCGGTGCTGCGGGCCCTGCTTCCGGAACGGCCGGCCGACGACGTGGCCCTGCTCGTGGCCCGCACCCGCGCCCTGGACACCTTCCACGTGGCCGCCTGGGACGTACCACCCGACACCTCCGCGGTCGCCGTGGCACGCAAGAACGCGTGCCGGCAGCTGACCGCATGGGGCCTCGACGACTGCGCGTTCGTCACGGAGCTGGTGGTCAGCGAGCTCGTCACCAACGCCATCCGGCACGCCGAACCCCCCATCGAGCTGAGGCTGATCCACGACCGCTCCCTCATCTGTGAGGTGTCGGACGGTAGCACCACCGCCCCGCACATGCGGCGGGCCCGCACCTACGACGAGGGCGGCCGGGGCCTGCTCCTCGTGGCCCAGACGTGCCAGGGCTGGGGCGCGCGGCACACGACCGAAGGCAAGGTCATCTGGGCGGAGCAGGCGCTTCCCTGACGCGTCGCCAGGTTCGTCGTACTCTCCGGAGCCCTCACACGTCGAGCAGGTCCCGGGTGCGCACCGGGCCCCCCGACTCGAAGGACCGGTTCGCGGCGAGGCCCGTCACCAGTGAGCGCGCCCCGTCGACCGCGTCCGCCGCCCGGCCCAGCGGGTCGGCCACGGATACGCCGAAGAGATCCTCGAGCATGCGTACGTCCCCGCCGCCGTGGCCGCCGTCCTCGGTCCGGACCTTCAGTTCACGCGGCGGCTCCCAGAACCGGCGCAGCATCAGCTCCGTGCGTCCCGCCGTGTCGCCGGCCGACTCCCCGTGCAGCACGGCGCTCCCGCCCGGGACCCGTACCCGCGGCCGGGTCCACGTGGACTCCTCCACCAGCAGCTCGAGGCGGCCTTCGCTGCCGTTGAAGGCGATCCGGTACCCCTCCCACGGGGCATAGGCGGTGAGGTGGTAGGTCAGGGTGGAGCCGGTCGCGTAGCGGACCAGCACCGCCATGTCGTCCTCGATCGTCACACCGGGCCCGAAGACGTTCTGATCCCGGTGGTAGCCGTCTGCGGCCTCCGCGTCCAGATACAGCGCGGAGAGCAGCGGGGAGTCGGCCATCCGTACCGCGAACGGATCGTCCGCCGCCGCCGGTGAGCCGTGCGCCCTCGCGTAGTCACGGGCCAGGCCGCGCCGCGTGCCCGCCTCGTCGCCGTAGAAGAACAGACCGCCGTGCGCGTACACCGTCTCGGGCTCGGTGCCCAGCCACCAGTTGACCAGGTCGAAGTGATGGGTGGCCTTGTGCACCATCAGGCCACCGGAGTTGGCCTTCTCACGGTGCCAGCGCCGGAAGTAGTCGGCACCGTGCCGCAGGTCGAGCAGCCATTCGAAGTGCACGGAGCCGATCTCGCCGATCTCCCCGGCCGCGAGGGTCTCCCGGACGGCGGCGTGCACCGGGTTGTAGCGGTAGTTGAAGGCGACCCGCACCTGACGGCCGGTGCGGCGCTGTGCGTCGAGGATGCGCATGGCGCGGTCGGCGTCCGTCGTCATCGGCTTCTCGGTGACCACGTCGCAGCCGGCCTCCAGGGCCTCGACGATGTAGTGGTCGTGGGTCCGGTCCACCGTGCAGACGACGACGAGATCGACGCGTTCGCGGCGCAGCATCTCGGTGAAGTCCTCAGCGCCGTAGGCGGGTACCGAGGCGCCGATCCACTCGTTGTGCACGGCCATGCGGTGGGGATTGACATCGCAGAATCCCACCAGGTCGATCCGGTCCGCGTAGGGACCGGCGAGTGCGGTGGTGAACATCCGGGCGCGGGCGCCCAGTCCCACGACGGCGCAGCGGCGGCGTGCGGTGTCGGAAGGCATGCGGTCTCCCTATCGGTTCAGTCGGAGGACGACTCGCGAGTGCCGAGGCTGGCACCCTGGCCTACGAGCGTCAATGCGGGTCCGGCTCCGTGCGCTGACGGCAGGGTGGGGGAAGGCCGCGCTTCGTTGGCGATCGAGTTCCCCATCTATGGGCGCAGGTCCTGCTCGCTTCGGATCGATCACTTCGTGCTCCTGCCCGCTCGACTGCACATTCCTTTGGAAAATGCCAAAGCGTTCACCTGCGCCCACCACTTTCCGTAGTGTCGTGCTCACGTTCGCGGGAACGGCCGTGCAGGGGGAGGGGATTCGGCGTGCCCGGAATCGACGAGAGTCTGCTGGAAGCCATGCGCTTGCCAGGTGCGCGAGGGGCGTCGGTGGTCGACTGGATCAGCGGTCTCGCCCTGGGCGCGGTGGGTGACGCACCCGGTGGCGACGCGGAGGAGACGGCTGCGGAAACCGCCGAACTCGCCCGCCTCGCGACCGAGAGCGGCGTTCTCGCCCGCACCGGCCGACCGTCGGGCGACAGCACAGGCGCATCGCCCGGCGGCGCCGGCGGGCCCTCCGGCAAGGAACCTCCCGTACAGGATCTGATCATCACGAACGCCGACTCGTACCACCTGCTCAGGTTCGTCACGACGACCTTCGACAGCACCGTGTTCGTGCACTTATGGCTCGACCGCGGTGAGGGGAACCTGGCCCTGGCCCGCATCCGGCTGGCCGAGCTGACGGACCGGCTGGTGCTCGGATGACCACTCCGACCCGGGTCCCGCCCACGGCCGAGCCCGCCTCGGCCCTGCTGCGCACCCTCGCCGCACAAGGGGCGACCGGTGCCCTGTCCACCGAGTCGGGGATCGTCTACCTCGCGACCGGACACGTCGTCCACGTCGAATCCGCCGTCACACCCGACCTCGGCGACCTGCTCACCCACAGCGGTGCGCTCGCCCCGGACGGCTGGTGGGAGGCGATCGACCGGGCCGGGCGCCGCTGCCGCGTCGGACGACAGCTGGTGGACAGCGGTCAGCTCGCCGCCGGCGCGCTGGAGCTGTGCCATCTGGGCGCCCTTTTCGACGCGGCGTACTTCGTCCTCGCCCACGACGGACCGGCTCTCCGCTTCCGCCCCGGAGCCGCGCACTGGCTCGGCGCGGTCCGGTCCGTACCGGTGGAGACCGTCCTGCGCGAATCCAGACGCCGCCGCGAACTGCTGCACCGCATATGGCCCGAACCCGCCGTCGACCGCTCGCCGCTCGCCCGCCTGCCCGGCCCGGACGCCGCCGACCTGCCGGCCCGCCGCGGCCGGACCCTCGCCCAGGTCGACGGAGTCCGCACCGCCGCCCAGATCGCCACGGCCCTGGCCTGCCGCACCTTCCACACGCTCGTCGAACTCCGCCGCCTCGCCGCCGCCGGACTGGTGGCTCCGGTGGCCCCCACCTCTTCCCCCACCCCAGTCCCAGCC